>NZ_LFIQ01000039.1:222876-223039 GCF_001189245.1 Bradyrhizobium pachyrhizi
GGCGTTGTAGGCGAGACTCGTCGTTTCAGCAGCGCGCAACAATGACGGGCTGTGGTTATGGGTCCCGGCTTTCGCCGGGACGACGATGGGGATGCTCTCGATTCAAGATTTCAAACACGCGGTGTCATCGTCCGCCACCGGGTCGCGCGAACGCGCGCCCGAT
>NZ_LFIQ01000039.1:223049-248423 GCF_001189245.1 Bradyrhizobium pachyrhizi
ACGGCGGACGATCAGGCATTCCAGAGACTCCTGTGATTCACCACGGCTCTTCCCATACGTCGTCCTGGCGAAAGCCAGGACCCATAACCACCGCAATCAGCGATGAAACCGGATCGCGGCCCCGGCGTCGCACAACAATGAGATTTGGGGTAATGGGTCCTGGCTTTCGCCAGGACGACGTTGAGGATGGTTCTCGGTTCAACCTGTCAAACAGCGTAGTCGGCGTCACCTCAACGCAAACCGCACCCCGGCGCGGGCGAGGCCGCCGGCAATGCCGACCGGCGTGCCGTCGGCGCGCCAGCAGGCTGCGCCCGACATCGAGCCGTCCGCGTGAAACTGGATCGCGTTCATGCCGCCGGCCACCGTCGGCACGACCTGCACTCTGTGGCCCTTGGCTGACAGCGCGGCGCGGACGGCCTCCGGCACCGCCTGCTCGACCTCCAGCGCATTGCCCTCGGTCCAGACCCGCGGCGCCTCGACCGCCTCCTGCAGGCTCATGCCGTGGTCGATCAGATTGATCAACGCCTGCATCGCGCTCGGGAAGATGCGCTTGCCGCCGGGCAGGCCGAGCGCGTAAGCGAGCTTGCCGTCGCGCAGCGCCATCATCGGCGACATCGAGGTGGTGACGCGCTTGCCGGCGGCCAGCGACAGTGCATGCCCCGGCCGCGGATCGAACAGGTTCATGTAGTTGTTCGGCACGGTGCCGAGGCCGGGGATCAGGATCTTGGCGCCGAACAGATTGTTGATGGTCTGGGTGGTCGCGACCACATTGCCCATCGCATCCGCCGCGGTCATGTGCGTGGTGTGCGCGCTTTCGAGTTGGGTGACGCCGGCGCCCCAGGCTTGTGCAGCGGCGGGATCGATCGCGCGGCGGCGCTCCTCGGCATAGGCCTTCGAGGTCAGCCGCTCCACCGGCACGTTGATATAGGCGGGATCGCCGCTCGCGGCCGCGCGGTCGGCGAAGGCGATCTTCAGCACCTCGGCGAGATAGTGGATCGTCTCGGTCGTGCCAAAGCCGAGCCGCGCGATGTCATAGCCTTCGAGGATATTGAGCATCTGCGTGATGTGCACGCCTGACGCCGCCGGGGGCGGAGGCCCGAGGATTTCCCAGCCGCGGTAGTCGCAGCGGATCGGCTGCCGCTCGACGGTCTTGTAGGTCGCGAGATCCTGTTGCGCGATGAAGCCGCCGTTCTTCTTCATGTAGTCGACCAGGATGTCGCCGAGCGGCCCTTGGTAGAGCGCGTTGTCGCCATGATCGGCGATGTATTTCAGCGTCTCGGCATATTCCGCCTGCACCACGCGCTCGCCGGGCTTCAGCGGCGTGCCATCAGGCAGATAGATCGCCGAGATCGGCTTGTCCTTCAGCATCTCCTCGGCGCCGTCGGTGATGCATTCATGCAAATAGGGCGTTGCTGCATAGCCGCGCGCGGCGTGCTTGATCGCGGGCTGCATCACGTCGGCGAGGCTCATGGTGCCGAAGCGGCGCAGCGTCTCGCACCAGGCCTTCAGCGAGCCCGGTACCGCCACCGCCTTCGGCCCGTTCAAATTCTCGTCGCCGACGGTGTCGAACACGTCGTGCGCCGAACCGGGCTTCGAGGTATAGGTATCCGGCCGCACCGCCTGCGGCACCGTGCTTTGGCCATCGATGAAGCGATGGCTGCCGTCGGCGAGGCGAATATGCGCCATGCCGCCGCCGATGATGCCGACCATCATCGGCTCGACCACGGTCAGCGTGAACAAGGTGGCGATTGCCGCATCGATCGCATTGCCGCCGGCAGCCAGCATCTCGGCGCCCGCGCTCGATGCCAACGGATGATTGCTCACCACCATGCCGCGGCTGCTGGTGGCCGGTTGCTTCTCGCATTGAAAACTTGTCGCGGCGCGGTCGCGCCAGGCATCATTCATCGACATGCCGTTCATCGCCATTGTGTTCTCGTTCTTGATGGAGCGATGGACCATGTTCGCCAACCCTTTATGCGCGGTCAAGATACGGCGTTTTTCCTCGCGGCGGTATTCGCAAATAAGGTCACGGCTTCGCGCGATCGCGCAACCAGGTCTCGCGCGTCACCTTCCATTTCTCCGCTCTGGATTCGCCGTTATGGTGCGGAAGCTCGACGAAGCCGACGAATTCGGCTCCGGTCTTCTGCTTGACCCGGCGCGAGGCGACATTGGACTGCGCGTTGCAGACGTGGAAGTGATCGACGCCAAGCGTCAGGAAGGCGAAATCGTTCACCGCCGCGATCGCCTCCGTCATCAGGCCCTGATTCCAATACGGCTCGGCGAGCCAGAATCCGCGATTGCCCTTGCGGCCGTCGGCGCGCGGCCGGAAATTGATGTTGCCGATCGCCTCGCCATCGCCGGCACGCAACACCAGCACCCATTGATAGCTTTCCTCGCCGGCCGCGATCTTGTCGAGCTCCCGCCTGATAAAGCTTTCCGCGCCGTCGCCGGGATAAGGCCACGGCACCACCGTGGCGAGAGTCTTGATCACGTTCCAATTGTTGAAGTGACGCTGGATCGCCGACGCATCCGAGGGCGCAAGCGGCCGCAGGATCAGGCGCTGCGTCTCGATGCGCGGGGTCTCGAACATGTTACTTCTGGCACTTCGGGCACCAGAACGTCGAACGGCCGTTCTGGGTGAAACGCCTGACGATGCCTTCGCAGCCGGACGTACGGCACGTCTCGCCCTCGCGGTCATAGACCTGGAACGAATGCTGGAAATAACCGAGATCGCCGTTGGTCAATCGATGGTCGCTGATCGAGGAGCCGCCGGCCTTGATCGCCTGGTTGAGCACCGAATGGATCGCGTCGACTAGCCGCTTGGCATGGTCGGTCGGCTCGCCCCCGGCAACGCCCTTGCGTTGTCCGGACTTGGTCGCAAGCGTCGCGGCCAATCGCCGCGGCGACAGATGCGAACGAAACAGCGCCTCGCAGACATAGATGTTGCCAAGTCCCGCCACCACGCGCTGATCGAGCAGCGCGGCCTTCAGGCTGGTCTTCTTGTTGTGGCAGGAGCGCGCCAGCATCGCGGCGTCGAACTCGTTGCCGAGCGGCTCGGGACCGAGCCCTTTCAGCAGCGGTTCATCCTCGATCGCGTTGCGTGCGATGATCTTCATGTAGCCGAAGCGCCGCGGATCGTTGAAGACGACGGCCGCGCCCGACGACATGTGGAACACGACGTGATCATGCGCGCGATCCTCGCTGCGCGGATGGTGGAATTGCCCCGGCGTCGCCGCGCCGTCCTGCTTCAGCACGCGGAACGAGCCCGACATGCCCAGATGCATCAGCAGCACGTCGCCGGAGTTCAGGTCGGCCATCAGATATTTGGCACGGCGGCCGAGCCCGGTGATGGTCCGGCCCTCGAGCCGGGCGATAAAGTCTTTTTGAAACGGAAACCGCAAATCCTTGCGGCGGGCCTCGGCCTTGAGGATCTTGGACCCCTCCATGGCCGGCTGCAGGCCGCGGCGGACGGTCTCGACTTCGGGTAATTCCGGCATAGCAGGCATTCACCTTTTGGAAGTGACGTGATAGCGCCATTGCGGCCGCCGCGCTATGGTCTGGCTGGAGCGTTTTCGAGCGAAGCCTGTCCCGTACTTGATACGGGATGGGCACCGGTTCGCGTGAAGAAAACGCGACCAAAAGGTAAGAGTATGAGTTGATGGATCGGCCGGATCAAACCACCCATTTCGGCTTCAGGGACGTGCCCCTGGGCGAGAAGCAGACGCTGGTGAACGACGTGTTTCACAGCGTGGCATCCCGCTACGACCTGATGAACGATCTGATGTCGGCGGGCCTGCACCGGGCCTGGAAGGACGTCATGATCACGACGCTCGATCCGCCGAAGGGCGACCGGCCGTTCGCGCTGCTCGACGTCGCCGGCGGCACCGGCGACATCGCGTTCCGGGCCGCCAAGACCGCGGGCGCGGGCTTTCATGCCACGGTCTGCGACATCAATGCCGATATGCTCGCCGTCGGCCGCGAGCGTGCCGCGAAGCAGCACCTCGATGACCGCGTGTCGTTCGTCGAGGGCAACGCCGAAACGCTGGGTTTTGCCGACCGCGCGTTCGACGCCTACACCATCGCGTTCGGCATCCGCAACGTGCCGCAGGTCGACCTCGCGCTGCGCGAGGCCTATCGCGTGCTCAAGCCGGGCAGCCGCTTCCTGTGCCTGGAATTCTCCACCGTCGACGTGCCCGGCCTCGACAAGATCTACGATCTGTTTTCCTTCAAGGTGATCCCGCCGCTCGGCCGCGCCGTTACCGGTGACGCCGAGTCCTATCAATATCTCGTCGAGTCGATCCGCAAATTCCCGCGGCCGAACGCGTTCGCCGAGATGATCGGCGCCGCCGGCTTTGCCCGCGTGAAGTGGCAGAGCCTCTCCGGCGGCATCGTGGCGCTGCATTCGGGCTGGCGTTTGTGATCTCTGCACTGACCCACATCACGCGCCTCGCCCGCGCCGGTTTCGTGTTTGCGCGCGAGGGCGTGTTCGGCGTCGTCGATCCCGCGCTGGTGCCGCCGCCCGGGCAGCTCGCGCTGAAGCTGGCGCGGCTGATCGAGCGCCGCTCGGCCAAGTCAGGTCCGCGGTTGTCGCGCGCACTGACGCGGCTCGGACCCGCCTATCTCAAGCTCGGGCAATTCCTCGCCACCCGCCCCGACGTGGTCGGCGTGGCGATGGCGCGCGATCTCGAAAGCCTGCAAGACCGGCTGCCGCCGTTCGCGCAGGAGGCGGCCGAAACCGTCATCACGCAGTCGCTGGAACGGCCGCTGGCGCAGGCCTTTGTGCATCTGGGCCCTGCGGTTGCCGCAGCCTCGATCGCGCAGGTGCATCGCGGCGAAATCGAGCGCGACGGCGTCCGGCAGCAGGTTGCGGTCAAGGTGCTCCGGCCCAGTGTCGCCGCGCGCTTCCGCCGCGACCTCAGCGACTTCTTCTTTGTCGCGCACAAGGCCGAGGCGCATTCCGCCGAGGCGCGGCGCTTGAGGCTGATCGAGGTCATCAACACGATGTCGCGCTCGGTCGCGATGGAGATGGACCTGCGGCTCGAGGCGGCCGCGCTGTCCGAAATGGCCGAGAACACCCGCGACGATCCGGACTTCCGCGTCCCCGCGGTGGATTGGGATCGCACCGCGCACAGCGTGTTGACGATGGAGTGGATCGACGGCATCGCGCTGAACGATCACGTCCGGCTGGCGCAGGCCAAGGTCGATTTGCCCGATCTCGGCCGCAAGGTGATCCAGAGCTTCCTGCGCCACGCGCTGCGCGACGGCTTCTTCCATGCCGACATGCATCCCGGCAATTTGTTCCTCGACGAGGCCGGCCGGCTCGTCGCCGTGGATTTCGGCATCATGGGACGGCTCGGGCTGAAGGAACGGCGCTTCCTGGCCGAGATCCTGCTCGGCTTCATCACCCGCGACTATCGCCGCGTCGCCGAGGTGCATTTCGAGGCCGGCTACGTGCCGGGCCACCATTCGGTGGAGAATTTTGCGCAAGCGATCCGCGCGATCGGCGAGCCGATCCACAACCGCACTGCCGAGGAAATCTCGATGGCGAAGCTGCTCACGCTTCTGCTCGAGGTCACCGGCCTGTTCGACATGCAGACGCGCCCCGAGCTGATCCTGCTGCAGAAGACCATGGTGGTGGTCGAGGGCGTGGCGCGCGGCTTCGACCCGAAGCTCGACATCTGGAAGATCGCCGACCCCGTGGTGCGCGAATGGATCACGCAGAATCTCGGCCCGGCCGGCCGCATCCAGGGCGCGCTATCGGGCGCGGGCGAGCTCGGCCGCATCCTCGCCAACCTGCCGTCGATCGCCAGCCGCGCCGTGACCGTGCTCGAGCAGCTGGAGACCATGACGCGGGAGGGCCACATGCTGTCGTCGGACTCGATCGACGAAATGGCCCGCGCCGAGGCCCGCAAGGCGCGGGTGCAGACCGTCGGCCTCTGGGTCATTGCGATCGCCTCCATCGCGATCTTTTTCGCCATCCGGGCGCACTGATTGCAATGCATGCACCATGTGATAGCATCGCTATCACACTTGATTGAGCATGATGCCTGAGGGCACGCCATGGCCAGCCTGACCATCCGCAAACTCGACGATACGCTGAAGGCCTATCTGCGGCTGCGCTCCGCCAGGAACGGCCGCTCGGTCGAGGAGGAGGTCCGGGTGATCCTCCGGGACCTCGCGGACGGCGGTACGGGGCCCGCAGAGACGCTTGGGGCGGGTTCCGCGACGGTTGCCGCCCCTGTTCCACGGGCCGCCGGCGCGGCCGGAGAGCCGCGCGTCACCCTGATCATCGGCGGAGGGATTGCGGCCTACAAGGCGCTGGATTTGATCCGGCGGCTCAAGGAGCGGCACATCCAGGTCCGCTGCGTGCTGACCAAGGCGGCCCAGCAGTTCGTCACCCCGCTCGCCGCCAGTGCGCTGTCGCATGAGCGCGTCTACACCGACCTGTTCGACGCCGAGAGCGAGTTCGACGCCGGCCATATCCGCCTGGCGCGAGACTGCGACCTGATCGTGGTGGCGCCCGCGACCGCCGACCTGATGGCCAAGATGGCGCAGGGCCATGCCGACGACCTCGCCACCGCCACCTTGCTGGCGGCCAACCGGCCAATCCTGCTGGCGCCGGCGATGAACCCGCTGATGTGGAACAATCCGGCCACCCGCCGCAACGTGCTGCAGCTGCGCCGCGACGGCGTCCATACCGTGGGCCCCAACGCGGGCGAGATGGCGGAAGCCGGCGAGGCCGGCGTCGGGCGGATGGCCGAGCCGACCGAGATCGCCGCCGCTGCTGACCGCATGCTGCGCCCGCCGCAGCCGCGTCCGCTGGCCGGCAAGCGGGTGCTGATCACTGCGGGCCCGACCCATGAGGCGATCGATCCGGTCCGCTACATCGCCAACCGCTCGTCCGGCAAGCAGGGCTTTGCCATTGCCGCCGCCGCGCGCGCCGCCGGCGCCGAAGTCGTGCTGGTGACCGGACCGGTCGAGCTCGACGACCCCCAGGGCATCTCGGTGATGCGCGTGGAGTCCGCGCGCGACATGCTGCACCGGGTCGAGGCCGCGCTGCCGGTCGACGTCGCGATCTTTGCCGCCGCGGTCGCGGACTGGCGGGTCGCAACCGAAGGCAGCCAGAAGCTGAAGAAGACCGCGGCCGGCATGCCGCCGCTGCAGCTGGTCGAGAACCCCGACATCCTCGCGACAATTTCCAAGCTGAAGGAGCAGCGGCCGCCGCTGGTGATCGGCTTCGCCGCCGAGACCGAGCATCTGATCGAGAACGCCAAGGCGAAGTTCGCGCGCAAGGGCTGCGACTGGATCGTCGCCAACGACGTCTCGCCGGCGACCGGGGTGATGGGCGGCGACCGCAACACCGTTCACCTGCTTTCGCGCGAGGGCAAGGACGTCACCGTCGACTCCTGGCCTGTCATGACCAAGGAGGAAGTCGCGACCGCGCTGGTGTCGCGCATCGCAAGAGCCGTAGGAACCGCATCGTGAGCGCCACCATCAAGGTCGAAGTCCACCAATTGCCGCATGGCGCAGATCTCCTGCTGCCGATCTATCAGACCGCCGACGCGGCCGGCCTCGACCTGCTGGCGGCGGTGCCGCGGTCGGCGCCGCTGCTGCTGCTGCCGGGCCGCTACGAGATGGTTCCGACCGGACTGACGATCGCGCTGCCGCCGGGCTACGAGGCGCAGGTGCGGCCGCGCTCCGGCCTTGCCGCCAAATACGGCGTCACGGTGCTGAACTCGCCCGGCACGATCGACGCCGACTATCGCGGCGAGATCAACGTGCTGCTGATCAATCACGGCCACGAGGTGTTTTCGATCCGGCGCGGCGAGCGCATCGCGCAGATGGTGATCGCGCCGGTCACGCGGGCCGAGCTGGCTCCGGTCGACGTGCTATCGGCGACCGGGCGCGGCGGCGGCGGCTTCGGCTCGACCGGACGCTAGCGCGCGAAGTGTGCGGACGAGCCTCGGGAGATCACGCTTCATGCGCTCTCCGCACGACTACGGGGTCAATTCGCGTAAAATCCGCCCCACCCGGCCGCATTTTTTCACAGGGGATTCTGCGTTCACGGTCTGGACTCTTACTCGCCGAGTCCCGTTGGGACTATTCTGTTTTGATTCGAGCGCGACGGGGGGTCTTCGTCGGGCTGACTGGTCCTGCTTGGGCATGATCGGCGGACAAACGTTGTACGTTTGCCGTGAGGGAACACCGGTCTCCTCTTTTCCGGATCATGCCTGGGGTTTGTGCGTTCTGGGGCAACATATGTCGGGCGTAGTCGCGGCAATGCGTCGAACCCTGCTGTCATGCACCTCACTGGCGCGCGACGGCATGATTGGGCTCGCCATCACCGCACTGCTGCCGGCCCGCGCCTCGTTTGCCGCCGAGAGCCCGGTCGCCCAGGCGATGTCGGATCATTTCGGCTTCAATCACCAGGAGGTCGCGGTCCTCGCGACGTCGCTTGCGCTGGTCGGCTTCTCGGCCGTCGCCGCGATCCTCTTGATGCGCACCCGCGTGCGCGCGACGAGGAACGAGGAGCAGCTGCAGTCCGAGATCACGGACCTGCAGGCGCAATCGGACCGGCTGCGCGCGCTGCTGTTCGTCGAGCCGCAGGTCCTGATCTCCTGGGCCGCGGGCGACAACCGGCCGCAGATCTCGGGCGACATCTCGCTGGTGATGTCGCAGGAAGGCTCGCCGCAACGCGTCCTCGCCTTCGGAACCTGGCTGCCGCCCGAGCCGGCGCTGCAGATGGATCACGCGGTCGATGCGCTGCGCGAGAAGGGCGAGGCATTCCTGCTCAACCTCTCGACCTCGGCCGGCCGCGCCATCGAGGCGATGGGCCGCGCGATCGGCGGCCAGGCCATCGTGCGGATCCGCGAGCTCGGCGGGCTGCGCCGCGAGCTCGCCGAGTCCAACCTGCGCTTCAAGACGCTGCAGGAGGAAACCGAGCTGCTGCGCGATTTCGCCGCCGCCGCGCCATGGCCGATCTGGGCCAAGAGCCTCGAGGGCAACCTGCGCTATGCCAACGCGGCCTATGTCCGCGCCACCGAAGGCAAGAGCGTGTCGGACGCGCTGCAGCGCAATCTCGAACTGCTCGAAAGCGACCAGCGCGGCGAGCTGACCCGCGCGCTGAACGACAATGCCAGTTATGCCGCGCGGCTGCCGATCGTGGTCAGCGGCGAGCGGCGGATCTACGACGTGCAGGCGCTCAAGCTCTCCGGCGGGAGCGCCGGCATTGCGATCGACGCCAGCGAAGCTGCGGCGCTGCGCGCGGCGATCGCGCGGATGGTCGAAGCGCACCGGCGCACCCTCGACCAATTGTCCTCGGGCGTCGCGGTGTTCGATACCGACCGGCGGCTCACCTTCTACAACGAGTCCTATCGGCGGCTGTGGGGCCTTGACCAGGCCTTCCTCGACGGCAACCCCGACGATTCCAGCGTGCTGGACCGGCTCCGCGCCAACCGCAAGCTGCCCGAGCAGCCGGATTTTCGCGCCTGGAAGGCCAAGCTGCACGAGGCCTATCGCGCGGTCGAATCCGAGACCTATACCTGGTTCCTGCCCGACGGCCGCGCCATCAGCGTCGTCACCACGCCGAACCTCGAGGGTGGCGTCACCTATCTGTTCGACAACGTCACCGAGAGCCTCGACCTCGCGCGCCGCTACGACCGCCTGACCCGGGTGCAGCGCGAGACCCTCGACAATCTCGGCGAAGCGGTCGCGGTGTTCGGCAGCAACGGACGCGCCGAACTGTTCAACCCGCCGTTCGCCAAGATGTGGAAGCTGCCGGCCGACGCGCTGCAGGGCGAGCCGCATATCGAGGCAGTGGAAGCGCTGTGCCGGCCGCTGTTCGACGACGCCCTGACCTGGCGCACGCTGCGCGAATCGATCACCGCGATCGAGAACCGCGCCCAGGTCGCGCTCAAGCTCGAGCGCAAGGACGGCAGCGTGCTGAATTGCATGACCATCCCGCTGCCCGACGGCAAGACCCTGCTCGCCTTCCAGGACATCACCGACACCGAAAATGTCGAGCGGGCGCTGCGCGAGCGCAACGAGGCGCTGGAAGCCGCCGACCAGATGAAGGTGGATTTCGTCCACCACGTCTCCTACGAGCTGCGCGCCCCGCTCACCACCATCATCGGCTTCGCGCATTTCCTCAGCGATCCCTCGACCGGACCGCTGACGCCGAAGCAGGCCGAATATCTCGACTACGTCACCAAATCGACCAACGCGCTGCTGGCGCTGACCAACAACATTCTCGATCTCGCCACCATCGACGCCGGCGCGATGAAGCTCGAGCTCGGCCCGGTCAATATCGGCCAGGCGATCGAGGCCGCGGCCGAAGGCATCCAGGATCGCCTCGCGACCGACCGCATCACGCTGAAGGTCGATATCGAGCCCGACATCGGCGCCTTCGTCGGCGACGAGCGGCGCGTGGTGCAGGTGCTGTATAATCTGCTCGCCAACGCGGTCGGCTTCTCGCCGCACGATGCCACCGTCACGATCAGCGCGCACCGCACCGAGCACCGCGTGGTGTTTGCGGTGACCGATGCCGGCCCCGGCATTCCGGCCGAGATGCGCGACAAGGTGTTCAACTGGTTCGAGAGCCATTCCCACGGCTCGCGGCATCGCGGCGCGGGGCTCGGCCTGTCGCTGGTCCGCTCCTTCGTCGAACTGCATGGCGGACGGGTGCGGGTCGATTCGACCGTAGGCCGCGGCACGACCGTGACCTGCGACTTCCCGATCGACCAGACCGCACATCGCAACGCTGCTGAATGACGGCGACCTCGACATTCTCGGTGGCACTCGCGAACGAGACCGCGACAGCAGAGCTGATGGCCGACCTCGCGCTGCTGATCGGCTCCGGCGACGTCATCACGCTGTCCGGCGACCTCGGCGCCGGCAAGACCACGGCCGCGCGCGCGTTGATCCGTTACCTCGCCGCCGACGACGCGCTGGAGGTGCCGAGCCCGACCTTCACTCTGGCGCAGAGCTACGAGCTGCCGTCGTTTCCGCTCGTCCATGCCGACCTCTACCGCATCAACGACGCCAGCGAGCTCGAGGAGATCGGGCTGTCGCCGCTGCCCGACGACGTCGTGGCGCTGATCGAGTGGCCGGAGCGCGCGCCCGACGCGATGCCCGCCAACCGCATCGATATCGCATTCAGCCATCGCCCGGCGCTCGGATCGGCGGCACGCGCGGCCGAGATCACCGGCCATGGCAAGGGCGCAGCGAAGGTCGCGCGACTCAACGAGCTGCGCCAGTTCCTCGATCGCGCGGGCTTTCTCAATGCCCGGCGCGAACGCATGCCGGGCGATGCCTCGACACGCTCCTATGCACGGCTGCGCAACGACGACGGCACCGTCATCCTGATGAACTCGCCGCGCCGTCCCGACGGCCCGGCGATCTACAGCGGCCAGTCCTATAGCGCAGCGGTGCATCTCGCCGAAGACGTCAGGCCGTTCGTCGCGATCGGAAACGGCCTGCGCAAGCATGGTTTCTCCGCGCCCGCGATCCGCCACATCGATCTCGGATCCGGCTTCCTCATCACCGAGGATTTCGGCGCCGAAAGCGTCATCGATGGCGATCCACCGCAGCCGATCGCCGAGCGTTACGAGGCCGCCGTCGACATGCTGGCGGCACTGCACCGCGAGGTGCTGCCGGAGCAATTGCCGCTGACGTCAGACGAGAGCTACGACATCCCGGTGTTCGACATCGACGCCTGGCTGATCGAGATCGGGCTAATGCTTGAATGGTACCTGCCCGACCGCGGCGTGCAGCCGAGCGAGGAGCTTCGCGCCGAATTTCTCGGGATGTGGCGCGGCCTGCTGGAGAAGCCCGCAGCCGCGCCGCGGACCTGGGTGATCCGCGACTTCCATTCGCCGAACATCATCTGGCTTGCCGAACGCACCGGCATCCTGCGCGTCGGCATCATCGATTTCCAGGACGCGCTGCTCGGCCCCGCAGCCTATGACGTGGTGTCGCTGCTGCAGGATGCCCGGATCGATGTGCCCGAGCAGCTCGAGTTGTCGCTATTGACCCGCTACATCAAGGCGCGGCGCGCGACCGATGAAGGCTTCGATCCGGCCGGCTTCGCCGAGCTCTATGCGATCATGTCGGCGCAGCGCAACACCCGCCTGCTCGGCACCTTTGCGCGACTCAACCGCCGCGACGGCAAGCCGCAATATCTCAAGCACCAGCCGCGGATCTGGACCTATCTCGAGCGGTCGCTGGCGCATCCGGCGCTGACCAGCTTCCGCATCTGGTACACAGCCAACGTCCCTCCTCCAGTACCGTAGTTTACGGGTTATTAGCCTCGGGTCCCCTAAGGTTGCCGAGCCCGCACCTGATCCATGGCGCGGCCGGATCTGGAGCGGGACCACACGATGGGGACGGAACGACGCAAGGGCGATCGTGTCACCTTTGAGCGCGGCATAGCGGCGCACATGATGGGCATCGACGGCACCTGGCGGCGCGACTGCACCATGGAAGACGTGTCGGAGACGGGCGCCAAGCTCTCCGTCGACGGCTCGGTCGAGGGCCTGAACCTGAAGGAGTTTTTTCTGCTGCTGTCGTCCACAGGATTGGCCTATCGCCGCTGCGAGCTGGCATGGGTCAATGGCGACCAGATCGGCGTCAACTTTCTCAAACAAGGCGACAAGAAGAAGAAAACCGCCAGACGCGGCACGCAAGCTGCCGACGTCTAGGCCAGGTCGTCATTGCCGTCTTACGGCCGTCATGTCTCGTGACTATGGCGTCTGATTGATGTGCTTGCCGAATCGCCGTGATATGATCGGCGCATGAGAGATGATGACCGAGAATATCCGGAAGATGCCCGTCACTCCCCATAAAGCCATGGTGCTCGCTGCGGGCCTCGGCGTGCGCATGCGCCCCCTGACCAACACGATGCCGAAGCCGCTGGTCAGCGTCGCCGGCCAGCCGCTGCTCGACCATGTGCTCGACAAGCTCGCCGGCGCCGGCGTCAGCGAAGCCGTCGTGAACGTGCACTATTTGCCCGACCAGATCATCGAGCACGTCAAGACCCGCAGCCGTCCGCGCGTGATCATCTCCGACGAGCGCGACCAGGTGCTCGGCACTGGTGGCGCGGTGGTGAAGGCACTGCCGCTGCTCGGCGATGCGCCGTTCTATCATCTGAACGCGGACACGATGTGGATCGACGGCGTGCGCTCCAATCTGGCGCGGCTCGCGGAAACCTTCGATCCCGCGCGGATGGATATCCTGCTGCTGATGGCGCCAACCGCTACGAGCATCGGCTATGGCGGGCGCGGAGACTATTCGATGTTGCCGGATGGCGCGTTGCGCAAGCGGCGCGAGCACCAGGTGGTGCCGTTCGTCTATGCCGGCGCCGCGATCATGTCGCCTGCGCTGTTCGCCGACGCGCCGGCCGGTGAGTTCTCGCTGACCAAGATGTTCGATCGCGCCAACGAGCAGGAGCGGCTGTTCGGCCTGCGCCTCGACGGCGTCTGGATGCATGTCGGGACTCCAGACGCGATCCAGGCCGCGGAAGAAGCCTACCTGGAAAGCGTCGCGTAGGCGGCACCCGTCGTCGTCAGCCCTCGGCGTCGATCGCGAGCACCGCGAAGCTTGCAAGCCAGTGTTCGCCCATATAGTCGCCGGCGATATGCGGCAGGCCGGCGTCGAGATGACGGCGCGCGGCATCCTGCAGGATCGGACGACGGGCATCGGCCGCCGGCAACGTGCCGGCCAGCGAACGCCAGCACCATGCGCGGCTGAGATTGAGCCCGTCGAGATGCGCCAGCTTGCCATCCGTGCGATCGGTGACCGTGGCGGGCCGGAACAGGGTTGCTGGTTCGCGCAGTTCGAGCCGCGGCAGGAAGCGGTCGAACCAGGGCAGGAAGTCGCCCGGCGCCAGCAGCCGGCGCATGCACTCCGCTTCGATCAGCGCGGACGACTGGAAGTCGTCGCCGCTCGGCTCACCCCAGGCGGGGCAGTCCTGATCGGCGCCGTACCAGCGCAGCGCCGTGTCGCGCAACAGCGCACCGAACGCATCGTCCTGTGTCACTGCGGCGTAGTCGGCCGCCATGCGCAGCCCGAACGCGGTGTTGAAATGGGTGCCGACCCGCACCGGATAGGTGGCGAGCGGCAGGAAATCGCGGAAACGCTGTGCGAAAATCCCGGCAAGCGGAGCGATCCGCTCGCGCCAGTTGGTGTTCTCGAGGAGCGAGAGCTCTGCCGCAAGCTTCAACAGCCAGCCCCAGCCGTAAGGCCGTTTGAAGCCGCGCGCGGTCGGGGTGGCGAGATAGCTGCATTCGGCCGCGATCTTCTCAGCAACAAACTGCGCGTCGAACAGCGCGCGGATATCGTCCGCCGCCTCCGATGAGGGATAGCGGCGCAGCAGCCGGGCAAGCATCCAGTAGCTGTGGACGCAGGAGTGCCAGTCGTAGCTGCCGAAGAACACCGGATGCAGCTCACGCGGCGTGCGCGCATCCTGCGGCCCCGCCAGCACGTGATCCGGCTTGTTCGGATATTCGCGCGTGACATGGCCGAGCGCGATGCGCGCGAAGCGGACGGCGAGGTCTTCGGTCAGGATCGTCGCGCTCATGGTGAGGCATTCTCCTTGCGCTCGCGGCGAACAAGCATCTCGATCAGCCGCGGCGTCATATAGATCGGAAACTGCGTCGCGGCGAAGAACAAGGCCGTCATCGGCGACACCGCAGCGCCCATCGCCGACCAGACCAGTCCGACATTGCGGTTGCCGAGAATGAGGCCGCTGGTCAGCCGTGCAGCCAGATTGCCCGGCGTGAGCAGCGCGCCACACAATTGCAGGGCGATATTGCAGGCGAAAGCAAGGCCGACGCAGGTGAACGCGGCGGCCGGTTGCGCCTCGATCTGGGTGCGCACCCCGGCCATGGTGGCGATCGCAAACAGCAGCAGCGAGGCGAGCACGAGCGCGTCGATGATGCGTGCATGCTGCGTCAACCGTGCAGCGGCCTGACGGCGCAGCAGCAACGCCAGACCGCCGGCGGCGCCGACCAGCAGCGCCAGCCGCGTCGCAAGCGCCAGCGGATCGAGCGCGAGACCGGCAAATCCCGCGGCGATCAGCGGCACCGTGACCGGCGCGAGCGCCATCGACAGCAGCGTCACGGCCAACGGAATGGTCGCGTCGAAGCCGAGCATGCGCGCGACGGCCGCCGTGCCGCTCGACGGCGGCGCACACACCGACAGCACCAATGCGACGATCAACTCGGGTCGAAAGCCGGCGCCGCGCGCGGCAAGGCCGACTGCAAGCGGGCTCGCCAGCATGGCGAGCGCCGGCAACAGCAGCCAGACCAGCGGCCGCCGCAACGCGCGTCGGAACGCCGTCCCGTCGACCTGGAGGAAGGTGCCGAGCACCAGAACAAAGATCGCCGCCGCCATCAGCGGGCGCACGCCATCCGCCAAGGCCGGGAAAGCCAATCCTGCCAGCACGCCGATGATCAGCAGTGTCGGCCCGCGCGGCACCAGCCTCGCAAATCTCGCCAAATTCCTGGGTCCCGTCGTCATGTCCGGCCAACGAGCATAGGCCGGAGCAAATCATTGTTGAAATCGATTATTGTTATATACACTATTGCTACAATGAATTTAGCCGCCATCGATCTCAACCTGCTGGTCGCCTTCGAGGCGCTGATGGAGGAGCGCCACGTCACCCGGGCGGCCGAGCGCATCGGGCTCGCCCAGCCGTCCATGAGCAGCGCGTTGCGGAGGCTGCGTGCGCTGTTTGCCGACGAACTGTTCCTGCGTGCCGGCGCGGGCATGCAGCCGACCGAAAAGGCGCTGGCGCTGGCCGGGCCGATCGGCGAAGCGCTGCGACAAATCCGGAGCGCGTTGGTGCCCGATCAGGGCTTCGATCCGGCCATCGCGCGACGGCGCATCACCATCGCCGCGACCGACTACGGCGATCTCGTTGTGGTGCCGGAACTGACCCGGCTGCTGCGCATCGAAGCGCCCGGCATTGACCTTGCCGTGCGCCCGCTCACCGACGCGACGGTGGCGCTGGCGAAGCTGGAGCGCGGAGAACTCGATGCGCTGATCGGCGGGCACCTGCCGGAGTCGCCGCGCTGTGTCCGGCACCGGCTGTTCGAGGAACGCTTTGTCTGCGTCCGCGATACCGCGCGCACGAACCGATCGGAGCGCCTGAGTCTGGAAGATTACGCGACCCTGCCGCACGCGCTGTTCTCGGCGGCCGGCGGCGACGGCCTGCCGAGCGTGATCGACGCGTTGCTGGCGCGCCATGGACTGAAACGACGGGTGGCGGTGACGCTCGCGCATGTGGTGGCCGTCCCGTTCGCCGTGGCCGGCACCGACCTGATCGCCACGATGTCCGAGCGCGTCGCCCGGCGCTTCACGCATCTGGCCGACATTGCCGTCGTCGCGCCGCCGATCGACATCCCCGCCTTCGCGATCGACCTGATTCATACGAGCCGCGCCGCCCAGGATCCGGCGTTGCGCTGGTTCCTGGATGCCGCCGATCGCTGCGCCGGCCGATTGCGATATTGAGCGGTGACGGTTCTCCGACAGGGGTGGCTAACGACGGCCGCCGCTCCCTATATTGGCGCCGGATTCGAATCAGGCAGCCCATGCGCGTCTTCAGTGTTCCCGTTTCTGCGCCGTTCCTGCGGACCGTCATCTCGGCGCTGGTCGATGGCCGGCTGGTCGCGGGATTCGAGGCGCAGAACGATCCGGAAAGGCTCGCCAACGCCACGCTGTATCTGCCGACCCGCCGCGCAGGGCGGCTGGCGCGGGAAATCTTCCTCGATGTGCTCGAGTCGGACGCCGCCGTGCTGCCGCGCATCGTCGCGCTTGGCGACATCGATGAGGACGAGCTCGCCTTCGCCGACCAAAGCGAGGACGTCGGCGGCGCCGCGCCGCTGGAGATCCCGCCAAGGCTCGGCGAGCTCGAGCGCCGGCTGACCCTGGCGCATCTTGTCGCGGCCTGGGCGAAGACGCCGGTGTCGGCGCCGCTGGTGGTCGGCGGGCCGGCCTCGACGCTGCAACTCGCCGGCGATCTGGCGCGGCTGATGGACGACATGGTGACGCGCGGCGTCGACTGGCGCGCGCTCGACCGCCTGGTGCCGGACCAGCTCGACAAATATTGGCAGCACTCGCTCGACTTCCTGCGTATCGCGCGCGACGCCTGGCCCAGCTACCTCAAGGAGATCG
This sequence comes from Bradyrhizobium pachyrhizi, assembly GCF_001189245.1. Classification (GTDB taxonomy): domain Bacteria; phylum Pseudomonadota; class Alphaproteobacteria; order Rhizobiales; family Xanthobacteraceae; genus Bradyrhizobium; species Bradyrhizobium pachyrhizi. Next base: position 240,222 of record NZ_LFIQ01000039.1, read on the forward strand.
GCCGGATCGAACCCGCGGCGCGGCGCGATCTCCTGATCGAGGCGGAAGCGGCGCGGCTGACCGCGCACCACGCGGGCCCGGTGATCGCCGCCGGTTCGACCGGCTCGATGCCGGCGACGGCGAAATTCCTGCACGTGGTGGCGAAGCTGCCGAACGGTGCGGTGGTGCTGCCCGGGCTCGACACCGATCTCGACGAGGGCAGCTGGGACACGATCGGCGGCGAGCGCGGCGACGACGGCAGGTTCGTAACGCCGCCCTCGTCGAACCATCCGCAATTCGCGATGCACGCCTTGCTCGACCGCTTCGGCATCAAGCGTCGCGATGTCGAGAGCCTTGCCGACCCGGCGCCGCTCGGCCGCGAGGTGCTGGTGTCGGAGACGATGCGTCCCTCGACCGCAACGGCGCAGTGGCACGACCGGCTGGAACGGCCGGAGATCGTGGCGCGGATTTCCGCCGGGATGACCAACCTCACCGTGGTCGAGGCGCCCAATCCGGAAATGGAGGCGCTGGCGATCGCGGTGGCGATGCGCGAGGCGCGGCATCTCGGCAAATCGGCCGCGCTGGTGACGCCGGACCGCGCATTGGCGCGCCGCGTGATGGCGTCGCTGACGCGCTGGAAGCTCGAGTTCGACGATTCCGGCGGCGATGCGCTGATCGAAACGCCGGCCGGCGTGTTCGCCCGCCTGACCGCGGAGGCTGCGGCCAAGGGGCTGGAGCCGCCGACATTGCTCGCGCTGCTCAAGCATCCGCTGTTCCGGCTCGGCGGTTCGCATGGCGCGCTGCGGCGCGCGATCGAGGTGCTGGAGATCGCGCTGCTGCGCGGCACGCGGCCGCAAGCCGGGACCGCCGGCCTCGCCCGCGACTTCGCGCGCTTCCGCGCCGAACTGATCAAGCTGCACGGCGGCGAGACCTCGTCGCTGCACGCGATGGAGCCGCGCGCCCGGCTGCGCGACAACGAACTCAACCGGGCGCAGGACCTGATCGCCAAGTTGCAGGCGGCGCTGGCGCCGCTCGAAGGCATGGCGTCGTCAAAACCCTATGATTTCGCCGAGCTCGCCGCGCGCCACCGCGAGGCCCTGATTGCGCTGTCCGGCGATCAGAACGGCGTTGCTGTCGCGTTCGAGGAGCGCGCCGGTGCGTCGCTGGCGTCCGCGTTCGACGAGCTGCTCGCCAAGCAGCAGCCGAGCGGGCTGATGACGCCGCTCGCCGACTATCCCGAGGTGTTCCAGACCGCGTTCGCCGACCGCATGGTGCGGCGGCCGGAAGCGGCGCGCGCGCAGCTCAACATCTTCGGCCAGCTCGAAGCCCGTCTCACCGAATCCGATCGCGTCATCCTCGGCGGTCTGGTCGAGGGCGTCTGGCCGCCGGCGCCGCGGGTCGATCCGTGGCTGAGCCGGCCGATGCGGCACGAGCTCGGGCTCGACCTTCCCGAGCGCCGCATCGGCCTTTCCGCGCACGACTTTGCGCAGCTGCTCGGCCATGACGAGGTGATCCTCACCCACGCCGCAAAAGTCGGCGGCGCACCGGCGGTCGCCTCGCGCTTCCTGCATCGGCTCGAAGCCGTTGCGGGCGAGGCGCGCTGGAGGGCCGCGACATCGGCCGGCGAAACTTACGTGCAATATGCCGCCGAGCTCGACCGGCCCGACAAGGTCGAGCCGATCCCGCAGCCGGAGCCGCGGCCGCCGCGCGAGGCACGGCCGCTGAAAATGTCGGTCACCGCGGTCGAGGACTGGCTGCGCGATCCCTACACGATCTATGCGCGCTATATCCTCAAGCTCGATCCGCTCGACCCCGTCGACATGCCGCTGTCGGCGGCCGATCGCGGCTCGGCGATCCACGAGGCGCTCGGCGAGTTCACGCAGGTCTATGCCGACGCGCTGCCTGCCGACACCCTGCGCACGCTGCGCGAGATCGGCTCCAAATATTTTGCGCCGCTGATGGAGCGGCCCGAGGCGCGGGCGCTGTGGTGGCCGCGCTTCCAGCGCATCGCAGGATGGTTTGCCGAATGGGAGCAGGCCCGGCGCGGCCAGATCGAGGCCATCAAGGCCGAGATCCGCGGCGAGATCGGTATCCCGCTCGACGATGCCAGGACCTTCATCCTCTCGGCGCGCGCCGACCGCATCGAGCGGCGCGATGACGGCAGCTTTGCGATCCTCGACTACAAGACCGGCCAGCCGCCGACCGGTAAGCAGGTGCGCATGGGCCTGTCGCCGCAGCTGACGCTGGAAGCGGCGATCCTGCGCGAGGGCGGCTTCGCCGACATCCCGGCCGACTCCTCGGTCGGCGACCTCGTCTATGTCAGGCTGAGCGGCAACAACCCGCCGGGCGAGCAGCGTTCGCTGGAGCTGAAGATCAAGACCAACGACACGCCGCAGCCGCCCGATGAGGCCGCCGACAGCGCGCGGCGCAAGCTGGAGGCCCTGATCCGCGCCTTCGACGACGAGCAGCAGGCCTACACCTCGCTGAACCTCTCGATGTGGGCCAACCGCTACGGCGCCTATGACGACCTCGCACGCATCAAGGAATGGTCCGCCGCCGGCGGCCTGGGGATCGAGGAATGGTGAAGGCGCCACGTCCTATACCGCCCGCGGTGCGCGACGCGCAGGCGCGCGCGTCCGATCCGAAGGCGTCGACCTTCGTGTCGGCCAATGCCGGCTCGGGCAAGACCCATGTGCTGGTGCAGCGCGTCATCCGTCTGCTGCTGTCGGGCGTGCCGCCGGAAAAGATCCTCTGCATCACCTTCACCAAGGCCGCGGCGGCAAACATGGCCGAGCGCGTGTTCACGACGCTCGGCCAACTGGGTGACGCTCGACGACGCCGGGCTCGATGCCGCGATCCGCGAGGCCGGCATTGCCCATCCTTCCGCCACGCTGCGGCGCGAAGCGCGCAAACTGTTTGCCTGCGCGCTGGAGACGCCCGGCGGCTTGAAGGTGCAGACCATCCACGCGCTGTGCACCCGCCTGCTGCAGCAGTTTCCGTTCGAGGCCAACGTGCCGGCACGCTTCGCCGTGCTCGACGACCGCGACCAGAACGAGATGATGGAGCGCGCCAATCTCGCGGTGTTCCTCGAAGCGTCGCGGATTCCCGACAGCCCCATCGGCCGCGCGCTGCGGACGGCGATGGCAAATGCCGCCGACGTCACCTTCAAGGAGGTGGTCCGCGAGGCCTGCCTCAGCCGCGACCACTTCATGGCCTGGACCGATACCGCGGGCAGCGCCGCGGCCGCCGCCGCGCAGATGTCGGCGGCGCTCGGCGTCTCCGCCGACGATCGCATCGAGAATGTCGAGCGCGAGATCGTCGACGGTCCGAATCTGCCGCGCTCGGGCTGGAAGGAGATGGCGACGCTCCTCGATACCAGCAGCAAGGCGGATCAGAAGCAGGCAGAACGGCTGCGGAGCGCGCTGACCTTCACCGGTGCAGCCCAGGTCGACGAATATCTCGGCGTCTTCCTCACCGACGACCGCGCGCCGCGTGCGTCTGTCGTCACCAACAGTTTCATCAAGAAGAATTCGGTCGCGGGCCATCGGGTCGAGGCGGAGATCGATCGGCTCGGTCCCTTGATCGAACGCCGCCGCGCCGTGGTCGCGCGCGACCGCACCGAGGCGCTGATCCACATCGCGACCGCGGCCGCCGCGCACTACCGGCGCGAGAAGCTGGAACGCGGCCTGCTCGACTATGACGATCTGATCGACAAGACGCTGGCGATGCTCGACCGCGTCTCCTCGGGCTGGGTGCATTACAAGCTCGACCGCGGCGTCGATCACGTGCTGATCGACGAGGCGCAGGACACCAGCCCGCGGCAGTGGGACATCGTCGCGCACATCATCTCGGAATTCACCTCCGGCGCCGGCGCACGCGACGGCCCGGTGCGCACGGTATTTGCGGTCGGCGACGAGAAGCAGTCGATCTTCTCGTTCCAGGGCGCGGCGCCGCGCGAATTCGACCTGCGCCGGCGCGAGCTGAAGCGGCGGTTCGAGGAAGCCGGGCTGAAATTCGATCCGGTGTCGTTCACCTATTCGTTCCGCTCGGGGCCGGTGATCCTGCACTCGGTCGACCATGTGTTCCGCGAGCAGGACATCTTTCGTAGCATTCATGCGGTCGAGAATGGCTACCCGATCCACAACGCGATGGCCGATGCGGGCCCCAGCCTGATCGAGTTGTGGGATCTCGCGGTTGCCGACGATCGCCAGGACATCGAGGGCTGGCGCGCGCCGTTCGACGGCGTCTCGGTGACCAGCCCCGAGGTGAAGCTGGCAAGGCGCATCCAGGCCGAGATCAAGCGCCTCGTCTCCAGCGGCACCATGACCGGCAGCGCCGGCGGGCGGCGGCCGCTCAGCTACGGCGACATGCTGATCCTGGTGCGGCGGCGCGGCAACGCGTTCGACGCGGTGATCCAGGCGCTGAAGCACGCCGGCATCCCGGTCGCCGGCGCCGACCGGCTGAAGCTGACCGAGCACATCGCGATCATCGACCTGATGAACCTCGCCGATGCGCTGCTGCTGCCGCAGGACGATCTGGCGCTCGCGGTGGCGCTGAAGAGCCCGCTGTTCGGCCTCGACGACGACGATTTGTTCAAGCTGGCGTACGAGCGTCGCAGCTCGCTGCGCGACGCACTGGCCGGGCAGGCACCGACGGATGAGCGATTCGCGGCCGCGCTGCGGCGTCTCGAACAATGCGAGCGCCGCTTCACCCAGGAGACGCCGTTCGCGTTCTACGCCTGGCTGCTCGGCGGCGATGGCGGGCGGGCGCGCATCCTGCGCCGGCTCGGCCACGAGGCCAACGACGCGCTCGACGAATTCCTCGAGCTTGCGCTGAGCTATGAGCGCAAGGCGCCGGCCTCGCTGCAGGGCTTTGTCGCCTGGCTGCGCGCCGCCGACACCGAGGTGAAGCGCGACATGGAGATTTCGCGCGACGAGGTTCGCGTCATGACCGTGCACGGCGCCAAGGGCCTCGAGGCGTCGGTGGTATTCCTGGTCGACACCACGACCTCGCCGTCGGACACGCAGCGGCTGCGGCTGATCCATCTGCCGCAGGGCAATGCCGCGCCGAACGCGCCCGGGGTCGTGGTGTGGGCCGGCAAGAAGGCCGAGGATCCGCCCGGCGTCGCCGAGGCGCGCAAGGCGATGCTCGGCGACACCGAGGACGAGTATCGCCGCCTGCTCTATGTCGCCATGACCCGCGCCGCCGACCGGCTGATCGTCGGCGGCTGCATGCCGGGCAACATGAATACGGTGCGCAAATCGTCCTGGTACGATCTGATCACCAAGGGACTCGCCAATTCCGGGCTCAAGCTCGAGGAGCTGGAGACGCCCGGCGGCAAGGTGATGCGCTATTCGCGGCCGGATGACGTCGCCGATCTCGCCGGCGCGGCTGCGTCAGCGGCCGCGGTGCCGATCGAGCTGCCGTCCTGGCTGCGTGCTGCGGCCGCACCGGAAGCATCAGCGGCGAGCATGCTGCGCCCGTCCGATCCGGCTGATGACGACAGCCATCCGATCCGAACCGGCGAATCGGTGCTGCTGCGTGCCCGCGCCCTGCAACGCGGCACGCTGGTGCACCGGCTGCTGCAATCGCTGCCCGACGTGGCCCTCGAGCGGCGGCGCTGCGCCGCGCTCGGCTACCTCGCGCGCAATGCCGACGGCTGGAGCGAACAGGAGCAGGCCGTGCTCGCGGATCAGGTGCTCGGCCTGATCGCCGATCCGCGCTTTGCCGCCGTGTTCGCGCCCGGCAGCCGCGCGGAAGTCTCGATCGTCGGGCGGCTGGAGCGGCCAGGCCAGCCGAAGGCGCTGGTCTCGGGCCAGATCGACCGCCTGGTTGTGACGCCGACCGACGTCCTGATCGTCGATTTCAAGACCAACCATGCCCCGCCCAGGACCGCAGCCGAGGCGCCGCGGGGCTATGTCCGGCAGCTCGCGCTGTACCGTGCGGTACTCGCCAGGCTTTATCCCCAGCGGCCCGTGCGGGCCGCCCTGCTCTGGACCGAAACGACTGAAATCATGGAGATTTCCGCCTCCGCGCTGGACGCCGCCCTGGCATAAGTTCATGTCGGCGTGAGCAAGCTTGACCCGGCAAGGGGGCATTCATACGTTTGCCCCATGCTCCCGGGCGCGATTCTCAACCGCGCCCTTTTGTCCCAACCGAACGAGGTACACACATGGCCGTTGGCAAGGTTTCTGACGCCGATTTCGAAGCCGAGGTGCTCAAGGCGACCGGGCCGGTGGTCGTCGACTTCTGGGCCGAGTGGTGCGGCCCCTGCCGCATGATCGCGCCCGCTCTCGATGAGATTTCCGGCGCGATGGGCGACAAGGTCAAGATCGTGAAGCTCAACGTCGACGAGAGCCCGAAGACCGCATCGAAGTATGGCGTGATGTCGATCCCGACCCTGATGATCTTCAAGGGCGGCGAGATGGCGTCCCGCCAGGTCGGAGCCGCTCCGAAGGCCAAGTTGCAGCAGTGGATCACTGCCGCGGTCTGATCCTGCTCCTTCTGATTAATAAATTCGTGCACGGCCGGCGGATTCGCCGGCCGTTTGCGTTGGGACCGTGTGTGTTGCGTTTGAAGGTCCCCGCACTTGCCCTCACCGCGTCAGAAGCCCGCTTCCAGGTCCACGCCGCTCGTTGCGATGGAAGCGCGCTCGGTCGATGCCATCCCGCGCGGCAAAGAGTGGCAGTACGAACCCAAATGGGACGGCTTCCGCTGCCTGCTGAAACGCGAGGGCCGCAAAGTTGACCTGCGCTCGAAATCCGGCGAAGACCTCGCCCGCTATTTCCCGGAGCTGGTCGCCGCGGCGCTGAACGTGAAGGCCGGATCGTTCGTGCTCGATGGCGAGATCGTGGTGCCGCACGGCCGAACGTTCTCTTTTGACGATCTCCTGCAGCGCATTCACCCTGCCGCCAGCCGGGTGATGCGGCTCGCACAGGAAACGCCGGCCTTGTTTCTGGCGTTCGATCTCTTGGCCGCGCCAGCCAGGAAGAAGCTTTCCGGTCAGCCCTTGAGCGAACGACGACCGCAGCTCGAGGCGTTCGCCAGGTCGCAACTGAAATCCAATTCCAGCTTTCGGCTGTCCCCGGCGACGACAAGCTACGCGCTTGCCAGGAAATGGCTGGCGCGATCCGGCGGCGGCTTCGACGGCGTGATCGCCAAGCGCCTGGACCTGCCCTATCAAGCCGGCAATCGCGACGGCATGCAGAAGATCAAGAGGTTTGGGAGCGCCGACTGCGTGGTCGGCGGCTTTCGCTACGCCACCAACAGGACCGGCGGCCGCAACGTGGTCGGCTCGCTGCTGCTCGGCCTCTATGACGACGACGGCTTGTTGCACCATGTCGGCTTCACCTCCGCAATCAGGCAACAGGACAAGCCGGCGCTCACCGACCGCCTCGAGCCGTTGATCGCCAAGCCCGGCTTCACCGGGAATTCGCCGGGCGGCCCGAGCCGATGGTCGACCGAGCGCTCGGCACAATGGTGTCCGCTGAAGCCGAAACTCGTGATCGAGGTCTGCTACGACCATTTCAGTGGCGATCGTTTCCGCCACGGCACCTCGATCCTGCGCTGGCGTCCAGACAAGGCGCCGAAGCAATGCTCGTTCGAGCAACTGAAGCAGAAGGCGGCCGATCCGATGAAGCTGTTGCGGGGGTGACGGCACTGCTGGTGCGCTGCAGCGAAATAGGAACCCGGACAGGCGGTCCATGTTGAGGGATCAAATGGCCCTCAGGAGGGATCCATGTCGAACCCCAGATCAACCGCGCAGGTCGCGGGACATCCTATCCATCCGATGCTTATTCCGTTTCCGGTCGTATGCTTTGTTTTGACCTTCGTTGCCGATCTCGCATTCTGGAAGACGGGCACTGACTTCTGGGCCAGCGCCTCACTCTGGCTGCTTGGTATCGGCCTGATCATGGCCGCGCTCGCCGCCGTCGCCGGCGTGATCGATCTCCTCGGAGACGATCAGGTCCGCAACCTTTCCGATGCGTGGCAGCATGCCGGCGGCAACGTCATCGCGGTGCTGATCGAGCTGTACAACTGGTATTCGCGCTTCGAGCACGGCACCTCCGCCATCGTGCCGACCGGTCTCGCGCTATCGTTCATCGTGGTCCTGATCCTGCTGTTCACCGGCTGGAAGGGCTGGGAGATGGTCTATCGCGAGCATGTCGGCGTCTCGGATGAGGCGCACATCCATTAAAGCGCGATGAGATTAGGTTGAATCGT
>NZ_LFIQ01000039.1:248437-265559 GCF_001189245.1 Bradyrhizobium pachyrhizi
AGTCAGCGTATCCATCCCGTCGCCAGCGCCGAGGCGAGTTCGGCCTGGCCGTGCTGGCGCGCCAGCGCCGCCATTGCCGCGTGGTCGTAGGGGATGTGGCGGAAGGTTACGTCCCAGCCACCATCGACCCGCTCGAGGATCGCATAGCGCGCATCGGGCGAACCGGCCTCCACGACATGCGGATGCGGCTTGCCGGCGCGATAGCCGGGCGAGCCGACGCTGCCGGGATTGACGATCAGCCGGCCGTCGCGAAGCCGCACGGCGCGCGGAGTGTGCGTGTGTGCACAGAGGATCAGCGATTGCGGCACGCCGGCCGCTCTCGCCTCGATCGCTTCCAGCGAGGACATGCAGACTTCGCCGCCCGGCAGCACGGTCTCGAGCCAGTAGGTCTCGTCATCCTGGGGCGTTGCATGACAGAGGAAAACCTCGTCGCGATAGATCGAATTCGCCGGCAGCGTGCGCAGCCAGTCAAGATGCTGCGGCTCGAGCTGGGTATAGGTCAGCCGCTCCCAGGAACCCATTTTCTCATGCGGGCGGTCGATCAGATAGCGGTCGTGATTGCCGAGCAGATGGACCGCATCGAGCGCCATCAGCATATCGATGGTGGGCCGGGCGTCGAGCGGCCCGCTCACCATGTCGCCGAGGTCGACGATGTCGGAAATGCCCTGCGCGCGGATGTCCGACAGCACGGCTTCGAGCGCGAGATGGTTGCCGTGGACGTCGGCGATCGCGGCAAAACGCATGGTATGATGTCCTGCCGTAGCCCGGATGCAGCGAAGCGTAATCCGGGAGGGCTTCCGTGACGGATTGAAAGGCCCGGATTTCGCTTCGCTGCATCCGGGCTACAACACAAACGTTATGCAGGAGGCGTGCCGTTGGCCGCAAGCACGGGACCGGCAAGATACAGCGAGCCCGTGATCAGGATGCGGGGCGGCACCTCGTAGGCCAGCGCGGCAAGCCGCCGCAAGGCGGCGTCGACGCCATCAGCGATCTCGACCCGCATGCCGAGCGCCCGCGCGGCGTCAGCCAACCTGCCCGGCGCCATGCCGTTGTCGCGGCCGGGCACCGGGACGGCGATAATGTGGCGGGTCAGTCCGGCGAAATTGGCGAGGAATGCGTTGGCATCCTTGTTGGCCATCATGCCTGCGATCACGACCAGCGGCCGCGACACGCGCTCCTCGAGATCGCCGAGCGCCGCGGCCGCGACGCGTCCGCCCTCGGCATTGTGCCCGCCGTCGAGCCAAACCTCGGAGCCCTGCGGTCCCTGGCCGACCAGCGCGCCGGAAACCAGCCGCTGCATCCGCGCCGGCCATTCCGCATTGACGATGCCGGCTTCAAAGGCCGCGATGTTGAGCTTGAATGCGTCGATCGCGCGCAGCGTCGCAATCGCAAGGCCAGCATTGTCGAACTGGTGCCGGCCGAACAGTTTTGGCGCGGCGAGATCCAGCAGGCCGCGCTCGTCCTGATAAACCAGCCGGCCCCGCTCGACGCCGACATGCCATTGCTGGCCGGCCGCGTGCAGCGGCGCGCGCATGCGGTTCGCCTGCGCCTCGATCACGGCCATCGCATCCGGCGCCTGCTCGGCCGAGATCACCGGCACCTTGCGCTTGATGATTGCGGCCTTCTCGCCGGCGATTGCCGTCAGATTGTCGCCGAGGAATTCCATGTGATCCATGCTCACCGGCGCGATCACCGAGGCGAGCGGCGTCTCGACCACATTGGTCGAATCGAGCCGGCCGCCGAGCCCGACCTCAAGCAATGCGACATCGGCAGGATGCTTGGCGAACAGGCAGAACGCCACCGCCGTTTCCATCTCGAAGATGGTGATGGGATTGCCGGCGTTGATGCGTTCGCATTGCTCGAACGTCTCGCGCAGCTCGTCGTCACCGACGAGCTTGCCGCCGCCGACGGCGCCCAGCCGGTAGCATTCGTTGATCCGGACCAGATAGGGCGAGGTGAAGACGTGCACGCGCAGGCCGGCGGCTTCGAGAATCGCGCGCAGATAGGCGATGGTCGAGCCCTTGCCGTTGGTGCCGGCGACATGGATCACCGGCGGCAGCTTGCGCTCGGGATGATCGAGCCGCTCCATCAGGCCGCGCATCCGATCGAGGCTGAGATCGATGCGCTTGGGATGCAGCGCCGATATCCGCGCGATCAACGCCTCGAACGAGGCTTGCGGTGAGGCGGCGCTTGCGGTCACGCGTGCGGCGCAGCCGGCACCGTCTCAGGCGCCGTGACGATCTGGGCCGGTTCGATGACCGGTGCCGTGGGCTTCGATACGGATTCGAGCGCCGGCGCCTTGGTCAGCAGGCGGCACAGCCGCGCCAGCGTGGCCTTCATCTCGTGGCGGTGCACGACCATGTCGACCATGCCGTGCTCGCGCAGATATTCGGCGCGCTGAAAGCCGTCCGGCAGCTTCTCGCGGATGGTCTGCTCGATCACGCGCGCTCCGGCAAAGCCGATCAGCGCACCCGGCTCGGCGATCTGGATGTCGCCGAGCATCGCATAGGACGCGGTGACACCGCCGGTGGTCGGATTGGTCAGCACCACGATGTAGGGCTGGCGCGCCTCGCGCAGCATCTGCACGCCGACGGTGGTGCGCGGCATCTGCATCAGCGACAAGATGCCTTCCTGCATCCGCGCGCCGCCGGATGCGGCGAACACAATGAAGGGCGACTTCTTCTCGACCGCGAGCTCGAGCCCGCGCACCATGGCTTCACCGGCGGCCATGCCGAGCGAGCCGCCCATGAAATCGAAATCCTGCACCGCGACCACGACGCCGGCGCCCTCGAGCTTGCCGTAGCCGACCTTGATCGCGTCGTTCAGCCCGGTCTTGGTGCGGGCGTCCTTGATGCGGTCGACATATTTGCGCTCGTCGCGAAATTTCAGCGGATCCGCCGTCACCTCGGGCAGCGCGACGTCGAACCAGGTCTCGTTGTCGAAGATCGACTTCAGTCGCGCCACCGCGCCCATGCGCATGTGGTAATTCGAGCCGGGGATCACGAACTGGTTGGCCTCGACGTCCTTGTAGAACACGAGCTGCCCGGAATCCGGGCACTTGATCCAGAGGTTCTCCGGCGTCTCGCGCCGCAGGATGTTGCGGATCTTCGGCCGGACGACGTTGGTGAGCCAATTCATGGTTCGCTCCGAAATGCGGATCGGTTCCGCACCAGCTGGATATATGGCGGGCCGGGCGAGCCCGGCAAGCCGCCATCGGCGGCCTTGTTGCCGCAAAATGTGGCTTATTCAGCGGCCTGTTTGGCGCCCCGGACCCCCTGCGCCAGCGCCGACACCAGGTCCGCCACCGCGCTCACGGTCTTCGGCGTCGCGCGGCCCTCGGCATCGAGATTGGCACGCACCACATCGACGATCGCGGTGCCGACCACCGCGCCGTTGGCGTTCTCGGCGATCGCGCGCGCCGTCTCCGGGGTGCGGATGCCGAAGCCGACGCAGACCGGCAGCTTGGTGTGCCGCTTGATGCGGGCCACGGCTTCCGCGACCACCTTCGAATCGGCCGTCGCGGCGCCGGTGATGCCGGTGATCGAGACGTAATAGACAAAGCCCGAGGTGTTGGCGAGCACCGCCGGCAGCCGCTTGTCGTCGGTGGTCGGCGTCGCCAGCCGGATGAAGTTCAGCCCGGCCTTCATCGCGGGGATGCAGAGCTCGGTATCTTCCTCCGGCGGCAGATCGACGATGATCAGGCCGTCGACGCCGGCGGCCTTGGCATCGGCCAGGAAGCTGTCGACGCCGTAGATGTAGATCGGATTGTAGTAGCCCATCAGCACGATCGGCGTGGCGTTGTCCTCCTTGCGGAAGTCGCGGACCATCGCCAGCGTCTTGCGCAGCGTCATGCCGCCCTTCAGCGCGCGCAGCCCGGCGGCCTGGATCGACGGGCCATCGGCCATCGGGTCGGTGAAGGGCATGCCGATCTCGATGACGTCGGCGCCGGCCTTCGGCAGCGCCTTGAGGATGTCGAGGGAAGTCTTGGCGTCGGGATCGCCGGCCATCACGAAGGTGACGAAGGCGGAACGGCCCTGCTGCTTCAGCTCGGCGAAACGTGCGTCGATACGGGTGGTCACTTCTTCCTCGCCTTCAAGATGTCGCCGACCTGCGGCACGTCCTTGTCGCCGCGGCCCGAGAGGTTGACCACCATCAGGTGATCCCTGGGCCGCTGCGGTGCGAGCTCGGACAGTTTCGCGATGGCGTGCGCCGATTCCAGCGCGGGGATGATGCCCTCGAGCCGCGACAGCAGCTGGAATGCGGCCAGCGCCTCCTCGTCGGTCGCCGAGAGATACTTCACGCGGCCGGTCTCGTGCAGCCAGGCGTGCTCCGGGCCGATGCCGGGATAGTCGAGGCCCGCCGAGATCGAATGCGCTTCCTCAATCTGGCCGTCGGCGTCCATCAAGAGATAGGTGCGGTTGCCATGCAGTACGCCGGGACGCCCGCCGGCCAGCGAAGCGGCGTGCAGCTGCGTCAGTCCGTGACCGGCGGCCTCGACGCCGAAGATCTCGATCAAGGGATCGTCGAGGAACGGATGAAACAGGCCCATCGCATTGGACCCGCCGCCGATGCAGGCAATCAGCGAATCTGGCAAGCGGCCCTCGGCCTCCTGCATCTGCTTGCGCGTCTCGTGGCCGATGATCGACTGGAAATCACGCACCATCATCGGATAGGGGTGCGGACCCGCCACCGTGCCGATGCAATAGAAGGTGTTGTGCACGTTGGTGACCCAATCGCGCAGCGCGTCGTTCATCGCGTCCTTCAGCGTGCGCGCGCCCGACTGCACCGGGACGACCTTGGCGCCCAGCATCTCCATGCGGATCACGTTCGGCTGCTGCCGCTCGACGTCGACCGCGCCCATATAGACCACGCATTCGAGCCCGAACCGCGCGCACAGCGTCGCCGTCGCCACGCCATGCTGGCCGGCGCCGGTCTCGGCGATGATGCGCTTCTTGCCCATGCGGCGCGCGACCATGATCTGGCCGAGCACATTGTTGACCTTGTGCGAACCGGTGTGGTTGAGCTCCTCGCGCTTCAGATAGATCTTGGCGCCGCCGAGATGCTCGGTGAGCCGTTCGGCGAAATAGAGCGGCGAGGGCCGGCCGACATAGTCCTTCAGATAGACGTTCATTTCGGCCTGGAACGCCGGATCGGCCTTGGCGTCGGCATAGGCTTTTTCGAGATCGAGGATCAGCGGCATCAGCGTTTCCGCGACGAAGCGTCCGCCGAAAATGCCGAAATGCCCGCGCTCGTCGGGACCGCTGCGGAAGGAATTGGGCAGGTTTGGATTCATCGAACCATCAGTTCTTCTTGCCGGCTTGCGGCGCTGTTTCCGCTCCCTCGCCCCGCTCTTGCGGGGAGAGGGCTGGGGTGAGGGGTTTCTCCGCTCGCTCGATCATCGTTGCAAGCCCCCTCACCCGCCCGCGCGTTGCGCGGCCGACCTCTCCCCGTTCACGGGGAGAGGTGAAGAAGGCTGGGTTGCGCGCGCGGCGCGGATGAAGGCGCGGATCAATTCGGGATCCTTGACGCCGGGCGTGCGCTCGACGCCCGACGAGACATCGACGCCGCTGGCGCCCGTGACGCGGACAGCTTCAGTGACGTTGTCGGCGTTGAGCCCGCCGGAGACCATGTAGGGCAGCGCGAGATCGAGATTTTCCAGCACGTGCCAATCGAAGGGCGCGCCGAGGCCACCCGGCCGCGTGGCGTCCTTCGGCGCGCGGGCATCGAACAGGATGCGATCGGCGACGCCGGCATAGCCCGGCAGCGGAGCAAGGTCGGCCGATGTCTCGACCGGCAGCGCCTTCATCAGCGGCAGGCCGAACTTCGCCTTGATGTCGCGCAGCCGCGCCGTGGTCTCCTTGCCGTGCAATTGCAGGATATCCGGCCGCAACGTCTCGACGATGTTTTCCAGGGTCGCATCGTCGGCATCGACGGTCAGGGCGACCTTGACGGCGCGGCCCTTGGCGCGGCTGCCGAGCTCGCGCGCGGTCTCGAGGCTGATGTGACGTGGCGACGGCGGAAAGAATACGAACCCCACCATGTCGGCGCCGCCCTCAAGCGCGACGTCGAGCGTCTCGCGCGTGGACAGGCCGCAGATTTTGACGAGCAGGGGCATGGTCTCGAAACGGGTCTCAAAACGGGTTTTCGGGCGGCCGGAACCGGGGGCGGTCCCCGGTCCGACGGGGCGGGTTCTACAACGTCGCGCCCAGCTTGTCTCGCCCGGCGGCCCCGTAAAAACCTGATAGGGCCGGGGCCGGACGGCGCTGCGCGTCGTCCCGGGAGGCGGCGGCCCTGAGCTCGGCGAGCTCGGCGCGGACGTGGCGGGCGTCAGCCTCGTGCTGCCGGGCCGCGCGGCGCCAGCGCCCTTGCTTGAACCAGGTTCCGATGCCGCCCGCGATCACGCCCAGGATCGCGGAGGCGATAATGACGACGAACAGCGGCAGTGTGACTGCAACCGTCGGGGTCACCGAATTGAAGGGATCGAACGACACCGTCACCCAGTGACGGTTGGCGACTGCAAAAATGATGAAGATCAGTCCGAGCGGAATGACGACCACTGCCGTGAAGAACTTTCGCATGACCATCTCTCGCAGCGATGGAGAAAGTGCGGGCATATCGCCCGCAGCACGGCAACGCCTGACGTCGCGCCTTAGGCGTCGGCCTTAAGCATCAGCCTTGGGCGCATCGACCTTGGCGGCGCCCGCCTCGGTCACGTCGCGGTTGAGACGCTCGCGCATTTCCTTGCCGGTCTTGAAGAACGGCACGCTCTTCTGGTCGACCGGCACATGCTCGCCGGTGCGTGGATTGCGGCCGGCGCGCGCCGGGCGGTGCTTCACCGAGAATGCGCCAAAACCGCGCAGCTCGACACGGTCGCCACGTGCCAGCGCCGCGACGATTTCATCGAGAATCGCATTCACAATATTCTCGACATCCCGCTGATAGAGGTGCGGGTTGTGCTCGGCGATGCGCTGAACAAGTTCGGATTTGATCATCGAAAGTGGGATCCGGGCTCTTGCGGAAACCCATTTCCGTGAAAATGCCGTGCACTGTCAAGACGCTAAATCGATTTAAGGCGCCGTGAAATCACGTGACAAATAGCCCAATTGGGGCATGCGGCGATTCCCGCAAAGCGGGAATAGCCTGATGAGCACGCCTTTGGCAGCCGATCAGTTGGTTCCGGCCGGGCTCCACAGCGCCAGCATGCCGTCCAGCCCGAACCGGTCGACTGCCTCGGCCACGCCGCCCTGCTCGATCCGCCGCGCGATCGCGCCAAGACCGAACGCATCGAGCGTCACGGACGCCGCCGTACGCAGGAAGGTCAGGTCGCCGAACCGCGGATTAAGCTTGTAATTGCGCACCGGCAGGTCGCTTTTGACCTTCTTCTCGGCAACCAGCCAGGCGATCGCGGTCTTCTCGTCCCCCAGCTGATCGACCAGCTTGAGATCGACCGCCTGCCGGCCGGTGAAGACGCGACCGTCCGCGACCTTCTCCAGCAGGTCATCGTCCATGCCGCGCCGTTGCTTCACCAATCCACGGAACCATGCATAGGAGTCCTTGACGAGACCGTCGATCGCGGCGCGGGCCTCCGGGCTGGTGGGTTCGAAGCCGTTGGGCGCGGCCTTCAGCGGGGAAGATTTGATCTCCTCCATTTTCACGCCGACAGTCTTGAGCAATTCCGAAACGTTCGGATACTGGAAGAGAACGCCGATCGAGCCGACCAGCGAGGTCTGCTGGGCGACGATATGATCGGAGGCGATCGCCGTGATGTAGCCGCCCGAGGCGGCCAATCCCTCGACCACGACGACAAGCGGCTTCTTCGCCTTCAGCTGCATCAGCGAGTCGTAAAGCTGCTCGGAGCCCGCAGTGGTGCCGCCAGGCGAATTGATGTGCACGACAACAGCCGCATAGCTCGACTTGCCGAGCCGCTCCAGCGCCTCGACGCGATCCTGGTCGCTACGGATCAGTCCGTCGATATTGACCCGCGCGATCGTGTTCGATGTCGAGAAGCCGCCGCGCCCGCCGGCGGCGATCACGCCCACGCCGACAATGGCCGCGATCGCAATGACCGCGGCGGCGACGCGCCAGAACGTCAGTTTGCGCCTGATGCGGCGACGATCGACGATCACGTCTGAATCCAGCGACATCGGATCTCTCCAGAAATGGTCAGCGCGCAATCCGCGCGTTTTGCAGTCGCAGCGTCACTATCAGCTTAGCCAAATACATCAATTGCGACGCAATATGAAGAAAACAAGGCCCGGTATTCGGAGACACTCGTAGCCCGCGTGCACGTGCCCTTCATCCCGGTCGCGCCTTAACCTCCCCTTGAAAAGGGAGGTCGCTTTGCTCGCCAGAGCAAAGCGGTGGGGATCGGGATCAGCTCTCTCCATGAGCAGCATCGCCTGTGGCTGACCCCCATCCCTACCTTCCCCCTTTCAGGGGGAAGGGGAAGAGAAATCGGTAGCCCGGATGAAGCGAAGCGTAGTCCGGGAGGCTTCAGCAGCGCGGATTGAAAGTCCCGGATCGCTTCGCTCCATCCGGGCTACGCGGCAAGATACACAAAAGGGGCCCCGGCTTGCGCCGGGGCCCCGATTGTTCGCTCAAATCACGCGAACGCTTACTTGTCGGTGCCGCGGTTCTTCAGCGCGGTGCCGAGGATGTCGCCAAGCGTCGCACCCGAATCGGAGGAGCCGTACTGCGCGATGGCCTCCTTCTCTTCGGCGACTTCCAGCGCCTTGATCGAGACCTGCACCTTGCGGGCCTTCTTGTCGAACTGGATGACGCGGGCATCGACCTTCTCGCCGACGGCGAAGCGCTCGGCGCGCTGGTCGTTGCGATCGCGGGCCAGCTCGGACCGCTTGATGAAGGTGGTGAACTCGGTGCCCGAAATCCGGACCTCGATGCCGCTCTCCTTCACTTCGAGCACTTCGCAGGTCACGACCGCGCCCTTCTTGACGTCGCCCGGCTCGGCGAAGGGGTCGCCTTCGAGCTGCTTGACGCCGAGCGAGATCCGCTCCTTCTCGACATCGACATCGAGCACCACGGCCTTGACCATGTCGCCCTTCTTGAAGTTGTCGATGACCTGCTCGCCCGGAAGCTTCCAGTCGAGGTCGGAGAGGTGGACCATGCCGTCGACATCGCCCTCGAGACCCAGGAACAGACCGAACTCGGTCTTGTTCTTGACCTCGCCCTCGACCACCGAACCGACCGGGAACTTCTCGACGAAGACTTCCCAGGGATTGCGCATGGTCTGCTTGAGGCCGAGCGAGATACGGCGCTTGACCGAATCCACTTCCAGCACCTGCACTTCGACTTCCTGCGAGGTCGAAACGATCTTGCCGGGGTGCATGTTCTTCTTGGTCCACGACATCTCGGAGACGTGGATCAGACCTTCGATGCCCGGCTCGAGCTCGACGAACGCGCCGTAGTCGGTGATGTTGGTGACGCGGCCGGTGAAGCGGGCACCCAGCGGGTACTTGCCCTCGATGCCCTGCCACGGATCATCCAGCAGTTGCTTCATGCCGAGCGAGATGCGGTGCGTCTCGTGGTTGATCTTGATGATCTTGACCTTCACGGTCTGGCCGATGGTCAGCACCTCGGTCGGGTGATTGACGCGGCGCCAGGCGATATCGGTCACGTGCAGCAGGCCGTCGATACCGCCGAGATCAACGAACGCACCGTAATCGGTGATGTTCTTGACCACGCCGTCGATCACCTGACCCTCTTCGAGGTTCTGCACCAGCTCCTGGCGCTGCTCGGCGCGGGTCTCTTCGAGAACCGTGCGGCGCGACACCACGATGTTGCCGCGGCGGCGGTCCATCTTGAGGATCTGGAACGGCTGCGAATTGTTCATCAGCGGCGCAACGTCGCGGATCGGACGAATGTCGACCTGCGAGCGCGGCAGGAAGGCCACCGCACCGTCGAGGTCGACCGTGAAGCCGCCCTTGACCTGGTTGAAGATGACGCCGTTGACCTTTTCGTTGTTCTGGAAAGCCTTCTCGAGCTTGCCCCAGCTTTCCTCGCGGCGCGCCTTGTCGCGCGACAGCACGGCCTCGCCGAGCGCATTCTCGATACGGTCGAGGAACACCTCGACTTCATCACCGACCTTGAGATCGCTTTCACGGCCGGGGCCGGCGAATTCGCGCAGCGCAACGCGACCTTCGGTCTTCAGGCCGACGTCGATGACGGCCATGTCCTTCTCAATTGCAACCACCTTGCCCTTGATGACCGAGCTTTCCTGCAAATTGCCGCCGGCAAAGGACTCATCAAGCATCGCCGCGAAGTCGTCGCGGGTGGGAGTATAGGAAGACGCAGAATTCGAAACCATTTGTTCTCCAGATGCGGGATCTTGCCGGCCGTTCGGGTTGATGGGCGCACCGTGCGTGAAGTGTCGGGGTTCCGCAAACCCTGACGACCGCTCATTGCAGGAGGTGCAACAGCGGGCCGGCAGCAAGACTGCACGTTCGGTACGTATGATTGATCCGGAACCTGAAACGAAAATATCGACTGCAAGACCTGGGAGCGGGCGTTCCTCCAGATGCGGCGTTGGTTTCGTTTGAGGTTGACTCAAACCCATCGCCGGCCCGCTCAGACACGGCCTCGACATCGTCGATGCTGCTCCGAACGGCGCTGATATAGCCCTGCATGCGACTTTCGGCAAGCAGGAAATGCCCCATTTTGCTGGGTTTTCGGGCCGAAAGCGCCGCGACGGCCCGCGATTCTAGCGCCTGGCGCGCGCGGCCTCGACGATGGCGATGGCGGCACGCACGCCGGCCTCGATGTCGAGGTTCGAATTGTCCAGCGTGTGGGCGTCCGGAGCCGGCCGCAGGGGCGCGATCGCCCGGTTCTTGTCCCGCTCGTCGCGCTTGAGGATGTCGGCGAGCACCGCCTCTTCGTCGGCGTCCTCGCCGCGGGCGCGCGCCTCCAGCGTGCGCCGCCGCGCCCGCACGCGGGGGTCGGCGACCACGAAGATCTTCACGTCGGCATCCGGGCAGATCACGGTGCCGATGTCGCGTCCGTCCAGCACTGCACCGGGCGGATCGGCGGCGAACTGGCGCTGAAAATTCACCAGGACCTCGCGAACCTGCGGAATCGCCGACACCACGGAGGCGGCATCGCCGACCTTCTGGGTCTTCAGGATCGGATTGCCGAACTTTTCGGGGTCGAGCTCGAGCGCCGCGGCCACGGCCAGCACCTCGTTGCTGAGCTCGGCGCCGGCCTGCATCATCGCATAGGCCACCGCGCGGTAGATCACGCCGGTGTCGAGATGACGATAGCCGTAGTGGTGGGCGAGTCGCTTGCCGAGCGTGCCCTTGCCCGAGGCGGCGGGTCCGTCGATGGCGATGATCATGCGAAATCAGCTCCGAGCGCGCGCATCATCGGGATGAAATCCGGAAAACTGGTGGCGATGAAGGCGGTATCGTCGATCTTCACCGGCCGATCGGAGGCGCAGCCCATCACCAGCGCCGACATCGCGATGCGGTGATCCATATGCGTGGCAACGAGGCCACCGCCTGGAACATGGCCGTGGCCCTCGACGATCAGATCGTCGCCGGACACCTCGACCTTGACGCCGTTGACCCGCAGCATGTCGGCGGTTGCTTCAAGGCGATCGGATTCCTTGACGCGCAGCTCCTGCAGGCCGCGCATGATCGTGGTGCCCTCGGCGAAGGCGGCCGCGACCGCCAGCACCAGATATTCGTCGATCATCGACGGCGCGCGCTCCGGCGGCACCTCGACGCCCTTCAGCTTCGAGGCACGCACCCGCAGTTGCGCCATCGGCTCGCCGGCATCACCGCGCACCTCGCTCTCCTCGATCGAGGCGCCCATCTCGCGCAGCGTGGTGAACAGGCCGGTGCGCAGCGGATTGGTCATCACGTCGGAGAACACGACATCGGAACCTGCGACGATCAGCGCGGCCACGATCGGGAATGACGCGGAGGACGGATCGGCGGGCACTACGACGTTGGCGCCGTGCAGCTCGGGCTCGCCGTGCAGCGAGATCCGGCGGCCGTGGCTGCCTTCCTTGTCGGAGGAGATCTCGGCGCCGAAATGCTTCAGCATCAGCTCGGTGTGGTCGCGGCTCGCCTCCTGCTCGATCACCGTGGTGATACCGGGGGCGGAGAGCCCCGCCAGCAGCACCGCGGACTTGATCTGGGCCGAGGCGACCGGCGTCTTGTAGACGATCGGCACCGGATAGCGGGCGCCGTGCAGGGTGAGCGGCAGCCGGCCGCCCTCCCTTATGTTGCTGGTTCGGGCGCCCATCAGCTCCAGCGGGTCGAGGATGCGGCGCATCGGCCGCGAGCGCAGCGAGGCATCGCCGTCGAAAATGGCGGCGATCGGGCAGCCGGCCACCGCGCCCATCACCAGCCGGCAGCCGGTGCCGGAGTTGCCGAAATCGAGCGGCGTGGCGGGCTGTGCGAAGCCGCCGACCCCGACGCCGGAGACCGTCCAGGCGAACGGCGCCGTCCGCTCTACTTTGGCGCCCAGCGCGCGCATGGATTTGGCGGTATTGAGGACGTCCTCGCCCTCCAGGAGGCCGGAAATGCGGGTCTCGCCGACCGAAAGCGCCCCCAGGATCAGGGCACGGTGGGAAATCGATTTGTCGCCGGGAACGCGGACCGTGCCGGCCAGGGGGCCGCACGCGCGCGATTCCAGCGGGGTCGGGGTGTCAGAATGGGCCAAGATTGTGTCCTCTCGCGCCGCGGCAGGTATCACATAGGCAACACCGCGTCACGCGCCCGTCAAATGCGCGCAAACCGCTATTGACAGCGGCCCCTCAACTAGCCAAGTGAAGCTCCGTTTTTCAGGAAAATTCTGGGATTACCACGTGGCCAAGTCCGAGCTCGGAACCAAGCGCATTTGCCCGACCACGGGCAAGAAGTTCTACGACCTCAACAAGAATCCGGTGATCTCGCCCTATACCGGCGAAGTCGTGCCGATCGCGCCGGTCGCCCCGCCGCGGGGCCGTGGCGCCACCGTCAGTTCGCCTGCGACCGCAGCCGACATGCCGGAGCCCGCCGAGGCCGAAGAGATGGTCTCGCTCGAGGAGGCCGATGCCGAGGAGAACACCGGGAAGGTCAAGGCCCAGGTTCCCGAATCCGAGGACGATATCGAGGTCGATGAGACAATCGACGACGATGACGACGACGATTCGACCTTCATCGCCGACGAGGAAGAGGGCGATGAGGACGTCACCGACATTATTGGTGACGTCGGCGGCGACGAAGAGACTTGAGATCGGCGCCGATCTATGATCAACGGTGCTGCCGCGCGAGTCGTCTAGGCCTCGCGGCCGGGATCGATCCCCCAGGATCATCCAAACTGGATAAGGGGCCATAGCTCAGCTGGGAGAGCGCTTGCATGGCATGCAAGAGGTCGGCGGTTCGATCCCGCCTGGCTCCACCACGCTTCGCCCTTCGGGCTACGCGTGGTGTCCGGCGTAGCCCGAAGGGCGAAGACGCCCCCTACTCCCCTAGCACCGCATTCAGCCGGTCGCGCAGCGCGACGATCTCGTCCTTCATCGCCATTAGTTCGCCAACGGTGCAGTCCGAGGCCGCGAGGATCGACTGCGGCACGGCCCTGGCCTTTTCGCGCAGCACGTGACCCTGCGGCGTCAGCGCGATCAGCACCACCCGCTCGTCTTCGGTGCTCCGGGTCCGCCTGATCAACTCGGCCGCCTCCAGCCGCTTCAAGAGCGGCGTCAGCGTGCCGGAATCCAGGAACAGGCGCTCGCCAAGGTCCTTCACCGCCACGTCGTCGCGCTCCCACAGCGCCAGCATCACGAGATACTGCGGATAGGTCAGCCCGAGCCGGTCGAGCAGCGGCTTGTAGACGCGGTTGAAGGCGTGCGCGGTCGAATAGACCGCAAAGCAGATCTGGTTATCGAGCCGCAATGCCTGATCCGCCGCCGTCGGTTTCCTGGCCATGATTCCCATCGAATCCATCTCGTTTCCGGGTCATTCTGGGCTCACGGGACCGCGGATTCAATTGCGAACAATTAAATGTGAGGCCGCATATTTTATATTGTGCGCAATATATTTGCGTGCAATACACGTGTCGTTGAATTCAAGCCCAACCCACCAAGGGAGACGACGATGTCTGTGAACGTGCTCTACAAGACCAGCGCCAAGGCAACCGGCGGCCGCGACGGCCATGCAGCAACGCTCGACGGCGCGCTCGACGTCAAGCTCACGACCCCGAAGGAACTCGGTGGCGGCGGCGGTGCCGGCAACAATCCGGAGCAGCTGTTCGCGGCCGGCTATGCCGCCTGCTTCATCGGCGCGATGAAGTTCGTGGCCTCGCAGGGCGGCCCCAAGGTTCCCGCCGACGCCTCGGTGACCTCGACGGTCGGCATCGGCCCGCGCTCGGAAGGCGGCTTCGGCCTCGCCGTCGAGCTCGCGGTGTCGCTGCCCGGCCTTGCGCGCAACGATGCCGAAGCGCTGGTCGAGAAGGCCCACCAGGTGTGCCCCTATTCCAACGCGACCCGCGGCAATGTCGACGTCAAGCTGAGCGTCGTCTAATTCCACACCACGCAATGGTCCGCCGCGACGCGTGGCGGACCATGCTCTTTCAGCGGCTGGTTCGCTTGGCGAACGCATGCGCCGCCTGCTGCATGGGCCTGCGCCGACGGAAGCATTGCTGGGCCGGCTGAAGACCGTTAGCTCTGGGACCCTCGTTATCTGATCCCAACTGAGCGAAGGTTGCTCCCATGAATACCCCAGCGGCTACGGGCGCGATGACCGGCCTGCGCGTGATCGATCTGACGCGCGTGCTCGGCGGCCCGTATTGCACCCAGATTCTCGCCGACCACGGCGCCGACGTGATCAAGGTCGAGCCGCCCGCCGGCGACGAGGTGCGCGACTGGGGTCCTCCCTTCCATGACGAGGATGCGGCCTATTTCGTCGGCATCAACCGCAACAAGCGCTCGATCGGCCTCGACCTCGCTTCCGAGGGCGGGCGTGCGGTGCTGATGAAGATGCTCGAGACCGCCGACGTGCTGATCGAGAATTTCAAGCCAGGCACGCTCGACAAATGGGGCATCGGCAACGACGTGCTGCGCGCGAAATTTCCGCGCCTCGTGCATTGCCGGATCTCCGGCTTCGGCGCCGACGGCCCGCGCGGCGGCAATCCCGGCTATGACGCGATCATCCAGGCGATGACCGGCATGATCGCCGCGACCGGCTCGCCGGAGAGCGGTCCGATGCGGATCGGCGTGCCGCTGGTCGACATCACCACCGGGCTCTACGCCACGATCGGCATCCTGATGGCGCTGTCGGAGCGGCAGCGCTCGGGGCTCGGCCAGTTCATCGAGACGACGCTGTACGAAACCGGACTCGCGATCATGCATCCGCACACCGCGAACTACTTCATGCATGGCAAGCCGCCGTCGCTCACCGGCAACGAGCATCCCAACCTCGTTCCTTACGCGATCTTCCCGACCAAGACCGACAACATCTTCATCGGCGTCGGCAATGACGGAACCTTCCGCAAGCTCGCCAAGGAGATCGGCAAGCCCGAGCTCGGCACCGATCCGCGCTTTGCCCGCAACAAGGACCGCATCGCCAACCGCGATGCGCTCCGCGTCGAACTGGCCGCGGTGTTCAGCCAGCACGAGGCCGAGCCGCTGTGCAACCGGCTGCTCGCCGCCGGCCTGCCGGCAGGACCGGTGCAGAAGATCGACCAGGCGCTGACCAACCCGCACACCATCCACCGCGGCGACGTCATCGAGAAGGATTGGTACAAGGGCGTCGCCTCGCCGATCCGCCTCGAACGCACCAAGCCGAACCTGCGCCGCACACCGCCGAAGTTCAGCCAGCACGCCGCGGAAGTGCTCGGCGAGTTCGGCTACTCGAAGGACGACATCAACGGCCTGGTTGAAAAGGGCGTGGTCTGCGGTCCTCAGCGTAAGCGCTAAAGGCGTTTTCGAGCCTGTCCCGCACGTGATGCGGGATGGGCACCGGTTCGCGTCAGAACAAAGCCGGAGCGTCGGCCCGTATCGAACCGGCCGACGCATCAACACTGCGGTGCAACGTCGCGGCCGGCGTTGCACCGCACGGATGCGGCTGCGGTCTTCGCCTTTTTTACCGCTTCCCTTCGCTTCGGCTTCCCCCCTACCATGACTTTCGTTTATACGGTCATTTGAACGTCATCCGGCGCTGATAACGCGCGCAACGAAAGACGACGTTCCAATTGGGAGGGGTTTTGATGTTCTTTCGACGACTAGGCGCTGCCGCGGCAGCCGCTGCCACGCTCGCATTCGCGTCGCCCGCGTTCGCGGTGACCGAGATCCAGTGGTGGCACGCGATGACCGGCGCCAACAACGACGTCATCGTCAAGCTGGCCAACGACTTCAACGCCTCGCAATCCGACTACAAGGTGATCCCGACCTACAAGGGCGGCTACGCCGACACCATGAACGCCGGCATCGCCGCGTTCCGCGCCGGCAACGCGCCGCATATCATGCAGGTGTTCGAGGTCGGCACCGCGACGATGATGGCCGCCACCGGCGCCGTCAAACCGGTCTACAAGCTGATGGCCGACGCCGGCGAGAAGTTCGATCCGGCCGTCTATCTGCCCGCGATCACCGGCTACTACTCGACCTCCAAGGGCGAGATGCTGTCGTTCCCCTTCAACTCGTCGTCGACGGTGATGTGGATCAATCTCGATGCGCTGAAGAAGGCCAACATCGCGGAGATTCCGAAGACCTGGCCGCAGGTGTTCGACGACGCCAAGAAGCTGAAGGCAGCCGGCTATAACACTTGCGGCTTCTCCGGCTCGTGGGTCACCTGGGTCAATCTCGAACAGCTCTCGGCCTGGCACAATGTGCCGCTCGCCAGCAAGGCCAATGGCCTCGACGGCTTCGACACCGTGCTCGAATTCAACGGCCCGCTGCAGGTCAAGCATCTCGAGAACCTCGTCGAGCTGCAGAAGGACAAGACCTACGACTATGCCGGCCGCACCAACACCGGCGAAGGCCGCTTCACTTCCGGCGAATGCCCGATCTACCTGACCTCGTCGGCCTTCTTCGGCAACGTCAAGGCGCAGGCCAAGTTCAACTTCACCGCGGCGCCGATGCCGTATTATCCCGACGCCAAGGGCGCGCCGCAGAACTCGATCATCGGCG
>NZ_LFIQ01000039.1:265569-276077 GCF_001189245.1 Bradyrhizobium pachyrhizi
CTCGCTCTGGGTGATGGGCGGCAAGTCGGCCGAGGAATACAAGGGCGTGGCCAAGTTCCTGACCTTCCTCTCGGACACCGACCGCCAGGTCTGGATCCACAAGGCCTCGGGCTATCTGCCGATCACCAAGGCCGCCTATGCCAAGGCCAAGGAAGAAGGCTTCTACAAGGA
This sequence comes from Bradyrhizobium pachyrhizi, assembly GCF_001189245.1. Taxonomy (GTDB): domain Bacteria; phylum Pseudomonadota; class Alphaproteobacteria; order Rhizobiales; family Xanthobacteraceae; genus Bradyrhizobium; species Bradyrhizobium pachyrhizi. The sequence continues at coordinate 265,741 of NZ_LFIQ01000039.1, forward strand.
CCAGCCCTATCTCGAGACCCCGCTGCTCGAGCTCACCAACAAGGAGCCGACCGCGAATTCCCGCGGCCTGCGCCTCGGCAACATGGTGCAGCTGCGCGACATGTGGTCGGAGGAGATCGAGCAGGCGCTGGCCGGCAAGAAGACCGCCAAGCAGGCGCTGGACGCCGCCGTCGAGCGGGGCAACCAGATGCTGCGGCAGTTTGAAAAGACCGCCGTCCGCTGACATGATGCCTTCGGGCTTGATCCAAAAAGGTGCGAAGCGGTTTTCCGAAAAGATCATGCCCAGACGACAAGCTAAGGCGCGATGACGATCCAACCTCATCTCATCGCGCTTTAGGGCCATCAACCGGCAGGCCGCATCCGCGGCCCGCCCTTCTTCCGAACCCATGCAAAAGCAAGCGATTTTCCAATCAAAGCTGTTGCCTTACGCGCTGGTTGCCCCGCAACTCGCGATCGTCCTGATCTTTTTCTACTGGCCGGCCGTGCAGGCGGTGATCCAATCCTTCCTGCTGCAGGACGCTTTCGGTCTCTCCACCAGCTTCGTCTGGTTCGAGAACTATCTCGATCTGTTCAAGGAGCCGGCCTATTTCGCGGCGATCGTCCGGACCTTCGTGTTCTCGTTCGCGATCGCGGTCTCCTCGCTGTCCTTCGCGCTGCTGCTCGCGGTCATGGCTGACAAGCCGCTGCGCGGCTCGACGCTGTATCGCACGCTGCTGATCTGGCCCTATGCGGTGGCCCCGCCGGTGGTCGGCGTGCTCTGGGTGTTCATGCTGCACCCCTCGCTCGGCGTGCTGTCGCGCTATCTGCGCGCCATGGGCATCGACTGGAATCCGCTGCTCGACGGCGACCAGGCGGCGGCCCTGATCATCCTCGCCGCGGCCTGGAAGCAGATCTCCTACAATTTCCTGTTCTTCCTCGCCGGGCTGCAGAGCATCCCGAAGAGCGTGATCGAGGCCGCCGCGATCGACGGCGCCCGTCCGATGCGGCGGTTCTGGACCGTGATCTTCCCGCTGTTATCGCCGACCATCTTCTTCCTCTTGGTCATCAACATCGTCTACGCCTTCTTCGACACCTTCGGCATCATCGACACCATGACCCGCGGCGGTCCCGGCAAGGCGACCGAGACGCTGGTCTACAAGGTCTATACGGACGGCCTGCTCGGCGGCAATCTCGGCTCGTCGGCGGCGCAGTCGGTCATCCTGATGGTCATCGTCGTCATGCTGACGGCGATCCAGTTCCGGTTCGTCGAGCGCAAGGTGACCTACTGATGGTCGAGGAGGAGGGCTTTCAGCGCTATCTGGCTCACGTCATCCTGTGGATCGGGATCGCGATCGTGGCCTTCCCGGTCTATCTCGCGCTGGTCGCCTCGACCCAGGACAATGCCGTCATCGCCAACGGCCAGATGTCGCTGCTGCCCGGCGGCCATTTCCTCCAGACCTACTACCAGACGCTGTTTGTCGGCACGAGCGGCTCGACCCGCGAGCCGGTGCTCCACATGATGCTGAACTCGCTGATCATGGCGCTCTTGATCGCGGTCGGCAAAATCGCGATCTCGATCATCTCGGCCTACGCGATCGTGTATTTCCGGTTTCCGTTCCGGATGGCGATCTTCTGGATCATCTTCATCACCTTGATGCTGCCGGTCGAGGTACGCATCTATCCGACCTACAAGATCGTCGCCGATCTGCATCTGCTGGACAGCTATGCCGGCCTGTCGCTGCCGCTGATTGCGTCAGCCACCGCGACGCTGCTGTTCCGCCAGTTCTTCATGACCGTGCCGGATGAATTGCTGGAGGCTTCGCGCATCGACGGCGCAGGCCCGTTCCGCTTCTTCTGGGATACGCTGCTGCCGCTGTCGCGCACCAACATGGCGGCGCTGTTCGTGATCCTCTTCATCCTCGGCTGGAATCAGTACCTCTGGCCGCTGTTGATCACGACGCGCGACGACATGCAGACCATCCAGGTCGGCATCCGCAAGATGATCACGACGACCGATGCGCTGACCGAATGGCCGATCGTGATGGCGACGGCGTTGCTCGCGATGCTGCCGCCGGTGTTCGTCGTCGTCGTGATGCAGAAACTGTTCGTGCGCGGATTGGTGGAGACGGAAAAGTAATGGCTAACGTCACGCTGCGCAGCGTCCGCAAGACCTATCCAGGCGGCTTCGAGGCCATCAAGGGTGTCGATGTCGACGTCGGCGACGGCCAGTTCTGCGTGCTGGTCGGCCCTTCCGGCTGCGGCAAGTCCACGCTGCTGCGCATGGTCGCGGGGCTCGAGACCATCACCGGCGGTGAGATCGACATCGGCGGCCGCGTCGTCAACCAGGTCGAGCCCGCCGATCGCGACATCGCGATGGTGTTCCAGAACTACGCGCTCTATCCGCATATGAGCGTCTACAACAACATGGCCTACGGCCTGCGCAACCGCGGCATGGCCGAGGCCGAGATCAAGACCCGCGTCGAGGAAGCCGCGCGTGTCCTTGAGCTGTCGCCGATGCTGGAGCGCAAGCCGCGCCAGCTTTCCGGCGGCCAGCGCCAGCGCGTCGCGATGGGCCGCGCCATCGTGCGCCAGCCGAAAGTGTTCCTGTTCGACGAGCCGCTGTCGAACCTCGACGCCAAGCTGCGCATCGCGATGCGGGTCGAGATCCGCAAGCTGCAGCGCCGGCTCAACACCACATCGATCTACGTCACCCACGACCAGCTCGAGGCGATGACGCTCGCCGACATCCTCGTCGTCATGAACGGCGGGCAGGTCGAGCAGATCGGTAATCCCCTGGAGATCTACCAGAAGCCGGCAACCACCTTCGTCGCCTCCTTCATCGGCGCCCCGCCGATGAACCTGATGCCGCTGCGCGCGGACGAGCTGAAGTCCCAGATCACGGGCGCCGACGGCGCCGGCATTGTCGGGATCCGGCCGGAGGATTTCGTGATCTCGAGCGAGACCGGATCCGGCGGCGTCGCGCTTGGCCTCACGGTCGAGGCGATCGAGCATGTCGGCGCCGAGACCTTCGTCTATGGCAGCCGCCAGCGCGAGGAGCAGGGCGTTGCCGCCAATCCGGGCGAGCTGCCGCCGGGCGAGGTGATCGTCCGGGTTCCCGGCGTCTCGGGTCCAGCCATCGGCGAGCGGATCCGGGCCGTCGCCCCCCGTGACAAGCTGCATCTTTATACCGCCGACGGCCGCAAGCGCGTCGGGGAGTAACCGATCGGGAAGAATTTACCCCCATGTTGCGGGCGTTTAGGCTGGTTTCGGGGCTGCTTGAACGCTATCCAGATCGCCCCCATATCCCTCACTGACCGGAGGCCGGACGGCCCGCCGGTTGCATGGGGCGCCGCAAGGGCCCCTCAAAGTCGCTTCGAGAGGACTTTGTAATGTCTCGTGTTCCATCGTTGTCCAGTCCGTTCCTTTTGGGATTCGACGAGATCGAGCGTGCGCTCGACCGCGTCGTGAAGGGCGCCGACGGCTATCCTCCGTACAACATCGAGCGGTGCGACCGTACCAACGGGCAGCCTGAACGGCTGCGCATCACGCTGGCGGTGGCGGGCTTCACCCGCGACCAACTCGATGTAACTATTGAGGAAAATCAGCTCGTCATCCGCGGCCGCCAGCAGGACGACAAGGCTCGGCAATACATCCATCGCGGCATCGCCGCGCGCCACTTCCAGCGCACCTTCGTGCTGGCGGAGGGGATGCAGGTGCTGGGCGCGGATCTGAAGAACGGGTTGTTGTCGATTGATCTGGCCAGGCCGGAACCTGAACGGGTCATTAAGACAATCGCTATCAATGAGCACGAATAATAGAAACAACGAGCGGACTCGACCGCTTATCTGACTGAGGAGTCGAGACCATGAGTGAACTGAGTACCACCACCATCGAATCCGAGAGCGTCACGCCGGAAGCGCTGGCCCATCTGGGCGAAGGTCATATCGCCTATGTGAAGCAGGTCCGCTCCGAGGACGTGCCGGATCTCTTTCCGCAGGCGCCGAAGATCGCGCCGGGCCTCAAACTGTTCGCACTGCACGCCGCCGACGGCACGCCGATCATGCTGACCGACAGCCGCGAAGCCGCCGTCGCGAACGCATGGAGCAACGAGCTGCAGGCCGTCAGCGTCCACTGACGCAGGGTTGAATTAGCATCCGCGAATTCAATGCGCGGGCAGGCCTCGACACCGAGGCGGCCCGCGCATTTTTTATGGCGATTGCGTCGATGTGGCGAGCATCGGGCCCATGCTGAGCTGCACCTCGCCGGGGACGTTGTAGTCGCGCATCAGCATGCGGTTGTTGCGCAGCCCGCAGGCCTCCCGCTGCACCACGAACATCCAGAGCGCATGGCCTGCCTCCCGCACCAGGAGGCGCCGTGCCTGTCGTGTTGACGTCGATGCTTCATCGCGCGGATGGGCGGCATCGAACTCGCGCAGCTTGGCGAGCTCCTGTTCCAGCGCGCGACCCATGCGGCCGAGCGCACTCGCCCTCTCCTCGGAGAGCTCGTAAGCGAGAACGTCGACGGGAACGCTATCAAGGCGAAAATCGCGGGACATCAGTCATCCCTGGTTCGCACACGCAATGTTGCGCGCGTCCGTCTTCCGGCGTCATCGGCTGGTTGTCAATAAGTGCTCGTGTCTTCGACCGCCAAGCGAAAGCTCGCTCAACTTGAGCAATTCATTGCGCAGCCTTGGGCAGCGGACCATGGCCGCGGCTCGATTTCGCTCTGTGCATTTCCGTGCTGTGATAAGTTCCCGCGAGAAGCACTGCGACAGGGGAATTTCCAGCAAGAATTATTCGCCGCCAAATCGATTGAAGGAGATGCGACCATGCAGAAGAGCTCGCTGATCAATCTCGTTGCTTCAGTGTCGATTTCCGTCCTCGCGACCGGCGTCGCGATTTCCGCGCAGGACAAATACAGCCTGCAAGTGCCCAATGGTCTCGCGTTCTCCGAGTTCAGGGGATACGAGGACTGGCCCGTGATCGCGATCAGCGAGAACGAAGGCGTCATCGCCGCGATCCTGGGCAATCCGGCGATGATCGGCGCCTTCCGGGAAGGCATACCCGGCAATGGCAAGCCGTTCCCGGACGGCGCCAAGATGGCGAAGATCCATTGGATCCCGAAGAAGCAGGAGGCGTATCCCGGTCAGCCGACGGTGCCGGGCGCGCAGCACGACGTCGACTTCATGGTCAAGGACAGCAAGAGGTTCGCGGACAGCGGCGGATGGGGATACGGCGCGTTCGAGTATGACGCGGCGTCGGATGTATTCAGGCCCGCCACCAGGGCGGACAATCCGCCCCAGGAAAATGACGCGAAGTGCGGCTATGCGTGCCACACGGTGGTACAGAATCGCGACTACGTCTTCACCGAGTACGGCAAGAGGTAGACACCGGATCGCACGGCTAAAGCGCGATGAGATCAGGTTGAATCGTCACCGCGCCTTAGCTCTTTGTTTGAGCATGATCTTTTCGGAAAACCGCTTCGCACTTTCCGGATCATGCTTTAGCGTTGCACCAGCCGCGCGCGGATGTCCGGCTTCAGCACCTTGCCGACCTTGGAACGCGGGAGATCGTCCCAGACCTCGATCTGCTTCGGCGTCTTGATGCTGCCGATCTGCTGCTTGACGAAGGCGGCCAGCGCGGACGCATCGACGGTGTGGCCGGCGCGCGGCTGCACCACGGCGACGATCCGCTCGCCCCATTTGTCGTCGGGCAATCCGATGACGGCGCAATCCTGCACCGCCTCATGGGCACGCAACGCGTTCTCGACCTCGATCGAGTACACGTTGAAGCCGCCGGTGATGATCATGTCCTTGGCGCGATCGACGATGTACAGGTAGCCGTCGCCGTCGATGTAGCCGATATCGCCGGTGTGGTGCCAGCCATGCGCCGAAGCCTCGCGCGTGGCCTCGGGGTTCTTGTAGTAGCCTTCCATGACAAGCGATCCGCGCACGACGATCTCGCCGCGCGATCCTGCCGGCAAAAGCTTGCCGTCGCCATCCATGATGCCGGCCTGCACCAGCGGGCCTATCCGCCCAGCCGACGAGAGTCGCTCCATCGCGATGGTGCCGTCCGGATTGTAGTGATCGGCGGGCGGCATCATCGAGATCATCATCGGCGCCTCGGTCTGGCCGAACAGCTGCGCCATCGGCCCGATCCGCTTCAGGGCTTCGGCGAGCCGCGTCGCCGAGATCGGTGCCGCGCCGTACCAGAAACATTGCAGCGAGCTGCGATCGGCCGCGTCGAGCCCGGGATGATCGAGCAGCATGTAGATCACGGTCGGCGGCAGGAAGGTGTGGGTGACGCGGTAGCGCTCGATCAGCACCAGGAACTCGCCGATGTCAGGGTGGTGCATGATCACGACGCGGCCGCCCAGCGTCATGATGGGGAAACAGAGCACGCCGGCGGCATGCGTCAGCGGCGCCAGCGCGAGATAAATCGGACGGCCCTTGAACGGATAGCCCATCAGGGTCAGCGCGGTCATCGCCTCGATGTTGCGTCCCGACAGCATCACGCCCTTCGGCTTGCCGGTGGTGCCGCCGGTGCCCGGGATCATCGCGAGATCGTCGATCGTGGCGCGCTGATAGACATCGTCGGCGAGCCCGCCGAGCCAGCGGTCGAATGACGGCGCGAACGGCAGCTCGGCGTCGAGACAGACCAGCGCGCGCAGCTTGGGCAGGTCCTGCCGGACCGCCTCGACCATCGGCGCGAAGGTCGAATGAAACAGCAGCAGGCTGCAATCGAACTGATCGAGGATAAACTTGTTCTCGGCGGCCTCGTTGCGCGGATTGATCGGACACCACACGGCAGCCGCGCGCGAGATGCCGAACACGCAGGCGAAAGCGAGCGGATCGTTGCCGGACAGGATCGCGACCTTCTCGCCGGGAGCGATGCCCGACCGGTCGAGCCCGCGCGCGATCCGGTAGCTCAACCGCTGCACCTCGCCGTAGCTGAGGTCGTGCCCGTCCATGGTGAGGCATGGCGCGTCAGCGCCGAGCGAGGCACCCTTGTCGAGATAATCGATGAAGCGCATGGCAGGTCTCGCGCAAGAGGCGGGTGACGCGCTAGTGCGTCACCCGCGAAGGTGCGTTTTCGAGCAAAACGAAAACGCTTCAGGGAACGGAGTGTTGAGCCCCGATCCGATCGGGGCTCAAGCTCAATCATGCACGGTCAGGACCGGCTTGCCGACGAGCCCAAAACTGCGCAATTGCCCGAGCAGCTCGCGATGGCCGAACGCCTGACAGCCGGAGGCGAAGCCTACGCGCTTGGGCGGCTGCTGCAGCAGGTGCGCGGCAGAATAGGCCTGCAGCATGCCGGTCTGCTTGTAGTTGCTGTTGCCGTAGATGACGCAGTGCGCGCGCCCCAGCGGGCCGGAGGCATACACCGAATCCAGCGACTTGTTGACGCGCGGGTTCTCGCGCGGCGGCATGGTGTTCATCACGCCGGCAGCGGTCTGCGCCAACGCGGCGTAGCGCTCGTCGGGCTTCATGTCCTTGGTCGCCTCCAGCGCCGCAGCGACGATCTGCGGTACGCCCAGCATCAGCGCGCGATTGAACACGCCGCCCAGCACCTTGACGTTGGCCACGCGCGGATCCTGCTTGAACCACACCGGGTGCGAGGTGCCGCCCCACGGCAGCGCCAGCGCCAGCTCGTGCTGGCCGGGGATGGCGAGGTTGTAGAGGCCGGCATCGGGCTGATGCTCGACGTACTTGTTCTGCTCCAGGTAGTAGGCCTTGGCCATCGCGGCGTTGACCAGGATGGTCTGCGTCGAGGCGATGGTCGGGCTGCCGCCCCAGAACACGGCGATGTCGAGCGTGTCGAGGCCGGGCGTTTCCAGGCACAGCTGCGCGGCGATCTCGCCGGTGGTGTACATCTGCGCGATGCCCGGCGCCAGCAGCAGGCCGGCATTGGCGAACCTCGTGCCAAACTCATGTTCGAGCGTGATCAGCCAGTCCTGCTCGCCGGTCGTATCCGTATAGTGGCACTTGGCAGCCAGGCAGGCCTGTACCACCTCGCCGCCGAACTTGGCGAAGGGGCCCACGGTGTTGAGCACCACGGAGGCGCCCTTGAACAATTCGGTCAGCGCGGCCACGGTGTGCGGCACCGACACGACTTCGTAGTCGGCGGTCTCGATGCCGGCCACGTTCGACTTCATCGCGGCGTTGAGCTTCTCGGCGCTGCGGCCGGCGGCGATGAAGGGGATGTTGTACTCGCGCAGATATTCGCAGACCAGCCGGCCGGTATAGCCGGAAGCGCCATAGACGATGACGGGCTTCTTCTCGCTCATTGCGATCCTCCGAAATGCTTGTTGTCGGCTTTGTTGCTACATGCCCATGCCGCCATCGACCGGCAGGCCGATGCCGGTGATGAAGCGCGCATCGTTCGAGCACAGGAACACGGCGGCGTCGGCGATGTCGGAGACCTCCGCGAGCTTGCCGAGCGGCGTCTGCTCCACCACCGAACCGACGGCGGCGTTGACGTCGGGCGCGAGACCGATCTTCACGATGTCATTGGCAAGCTGCAGGCCCATGTCGGTCGGGATCAGGCCGGGATAGATGCAGTTGACGCGCACGCCATAGCCGAGCTTGCCGGCTTCCATCGCGCCGACGCGCGTCATACGGTCGACTGCGGACTTGGTGCCGGAATAGACCGCGATGCTCGGGAAGGCGATCGTCGCCGCGACCGAAGCGATGTTGACGACCGCGCCGCCCTTGCCCGCGGCGCCGCCCGGCCGCATCGCGCGGAAGGCGTGCTTCATGCCGAGCACGGTGCCGACGATGTTGACGTCGCACATGCGGCGCGCGTCCTCGGCCTTGATGTCGGCGACCAGCGAGGTGATCTCGATGCCGGCATTGTTGATCAGGATGTCGAAGCCGCCGAGGGTTTCGACCGTCGCGGCGGCGGCGCGCTCCCATTGCGCATCGTCGGTGACGTCGAGCCTGGCGAAGCCGGTCTTCACCCCCGACTTGGCGATCTCGGCCGCACTGGCCTTGCCGGCGTCATCCAGAATGTCACCGATCATGACCGCGGCGCCGGACCGCGCCAATGCCTGCGCGATCGCCGCGCCAATGCCCCGGGCGCCGCCGGTGACCAGGGCTTTCCTGCCTTCAAGGCTCTTCCCACTCATGACGTAGTCCTCCCTTTGCTTGCCGATTGATGGTGGTGCTGACAGAGGCAGCGCGGGCCGGGGCCTGCGCATTTGGAGCGCAATGGTGATCGCGGCCGACGTCGGCAGGGCGCGGCGTTGGCGCGCCCCGGCGGTGCATTTCCTCCTGGTTCGTCGATTGGTCAGCCGTCTTGACGGTTGTCCAAATTATTTCGCCAACCCTCGTCCAGGAACTTGACACTTGTCAAGGTTGAATTTGACAAGTGTCAAAGAGGATGGTTGTGAAGAGATGGAGCGCGCCGCGGTCGTCGCGGTATAGTTGCTAGAGGGAAGAAGCAGAGGAAAGGCACGGAATGGCGCGGCAAGCGACAGGAGCGGCCCAACGCGTGGCTGTAGCGGCCGAGGCGCTGCGCGACGAGAAGTTCAACGCGCGGCGCGTCGAGCTCGCGGAGGCCGCGCTGGAGACGCTTGGCGAGCTCGGCTTCGCGCGGACCAGCCTGCGCGAGATCGCGCAAAACTCCGCATTCACGCACGGCGTGTTTCACTACTACTTCAGCGACAAGCTCGACCTGATCTGCTGTTGCGTCCGCCACTACAAGGCGAAATGCGTGACGCGCTATGACGAGGTGGTGACGACAGCACGCAGCCGCGACGAATTGACCGAAGGCTTCCTCGCCAAGCTCGCGGCAACGCTCGAGAACGAAGCGCGCATGCATCGGCTCTGGTACGATCTGCGCTCGCAGGCGATGTTCGAGCCGGCGTTCCGCAAGGACGTGCTCGAGATCGACAAGAGCCTGGAAGCGATGATCTGGCGCATCGCCACGCGCTACGCCGAGCTCGGCAACAAGCGGCCGGCATCGTCTCCGGCCGCGCTGTACGCGCTGTTCGACGGCCTGTTCCAGAGCGCGCTGCTCCGGCATCTCGCCAATGACGAAAAGGCTATCCCCGATCTGCTCGACGAAGTCCGCCGTCTGCTGCCGACGATCTGCTGAGGGAATTGCGAAGTACGCAGCTTCGTAGCCCCGATGAAGCTTCGTAGCCCGGATGGAGCGCAGCGAAATCCGGGATTCTCGCCAGTTGCAAGATTTCCCCGGATTGCGCTTCGCTCCATCCGGGCTACGGAGATTGAAACGATCGACATTGACGTGCGCCACCGCGTGGCGCGCAGTCTATGTCTTGATAACAAGTTGGGCGAACGAATTCGCGAATGCGAACGTTTACGCCGCGCTCGCCGGCGGCAGCGCGAGCACCGA
>NZ_LFIQ01000039.1:276087-300590 GCF_001189245.1 Bradyrhizobium pachyrhizi
TCGCGCGAGGCGCGCAGCTTCTTGGCGACGTCCTGGTCGCGCAGCAGGCGGGCGATCCGCGCCAGCGCCTTGAGGTGGTCGGCGCCGGCGCCTTCCGGTGCGAGCAGCAGGAAGATCAGATCGACCGGCTGGCCGTCCATCGCCTCGAAATCGATCGGGCGCTCGAGGCGGGCGAAGAAGCCGAACAGCTTCTCCAGCTTGGGCAGCTTGCCGTGCGGAATGGCGACGCCATAGCCGACCGCCGTGGTGCCGAGCTTCTCGCGCTGCAGCAGCACCTCGAAGATGGCGCGCTCATTCTGCCCGGTCAGAGCGGAGGCACGCGCGGCGAGTTCCTGCAGCGCCTGCTTCTTGCTGATGACTTTCAAAGCAGGGAGAATCGCCTCGGGTGCGACCAAATCGGTAATCGGCATTGGGACGTTCCGAGGTGAATGACCGTCAGGTTGCGATAGGCTTTACAGCGGCGGCGTCAAGAAGATGAGGTGGGATGCGGGCTTAGCCCGGGTCCGGTTGGCAGGGCTTCTACTCCAACGTATCGGCGGTGCCAACACCTGCGAACCCTGTTCCGCCCCCCTTGTTCCTGGAGGCGGCGGACCATAAGCAGGGCCGGCTTCGGACGTCAATGCCATCTGCCAACTATCCTCAGGGGCTCACCGCCGGCGGATCGACCCAGCCGACATTGCCGTCCGTACGGCGGTAAATGATGTTCAACCGGCCGCTGCCGCCATGCTGGAACACCAGGCAGGAGGCGCCGGTCAAATCGAGCTCCATCACGGCTTCGCTGACCGACAGCCGCTTCAGCGCGGTGGTTGCCTCGGCAATGATCACCGGACTGTATTCGGTGACCTCGTCCTCGTTCTCGGGCGCCTCGATGACGTAGCTCGGCGCGTCGAGCCCGACGCCGTTCAGTTCGGCAAGCGCGGCAGTCGCGGCATAGGTCTTGCGGGCGGAGCGATCCTTGAGCCTGCTCTTGTAGCGGCGCAGGCGCTTCTCGATCATCAAAAGCGCGGCGTCCGCGCTGGCATAGGCGTCGGTGGCGTTGGATTCGGCTTCCAGCGTGATGCCGGAATCCAGATGCAGCGCGCAATCGGTTCGGAAGCCGAAGCCATCCTTGCTCAGCGTGATGTGACCCGAATAGTTGCCATCAAAATACTTTCGCAGGACCTCGTCGGTGCGCTCGCTGACGCGCGCGCGAAGCGCCTCGCCGATGCTGATGCTCTTTCCCGAGATTCGAAGGGTCATTTGATGCCTCAATTGCTGGATGCCTCGATCACTCTTGCAGGAGCATGATGCTTGCTGGGCTTCCGGTTACCTCCCTTTCTGGACGGCGCTCGGCCTGGAAAGATTGAGACTATCCCGATTTGGCGCGAACGCAACGAGCGCATGGCCCGGTCCGTACCCGAACGGGGTCACGCTCAAGAAGTAACCTAAACGGAGGCTGTATCGCGCGACCGGTCGGACGAGGAGGCAGGAGCCGAAAGGGCATTACCGAGCATGCTCTGTTTGTCACGGCGGCGCTGCACCGAGGATGGTATCCGCATCGCCTCGCGATACTTCGCGACGGTACGGCGGGCGATATCAATGCCCGAGGCGCGCAAACGTTCCACGATCGTGTCGTCGGACAGGATTGCCGACGGGGCCTCGCCGTCGATCAATTGCTTGATGTGATGACGCACCGCTTCGGCCGAATGCGCCTCGCCGCCGTCGGCCGACGCGATCGAGGCGGTGAAAAAATACTTCAATTCAAAACTGCCGCGATTGGTCGCCATGTATTTGTTGGCGGTGACGCGCGACACCGTCGATTCATGCATCTGGATCGCGTCCGCGACCGCCTTCAGATTGAGCGGCCGCAAATGCGCGACGCCATAAGTGAAGAAGCCATCCTGCTGGCGGACGATTTCGGTCGCGACCTTCAGGATGGTGCGGGCGCGCTGATCGAGCGCGCGGACCAGCCAGGTCGCATTCTGCAGGCAATCGGTGAAGTACGACTTGTCACCGTCCTTGCGGATCGTCTTCGACAGTTCAGCGTAATAGGTCTGATTGACCAGCACGCGCGGCAGAGTGTCGCTGTTGAGCTCGACATGCCAACCGCCGTCGGGACCCGGACGTACATAGACGTCGGGCACCATGGTTTGCGTCCGCGCGGTGCCGAACTTCAGTCCGGGCTTCGGGTCGAGCCGGCGGATCTCGGCGATCATGTCGGTGATGTCTTCGTCGTCGACGCCGCAGAGCTTTCGCAAGGCCGCGATATCGCGCTTGGCGAGCAGGTCGAGATGCTCGACCAGCGCCTGCATCGCGGGATCGTAGCGATCGAGCTCACGCAGCTGGATCGCCAGGCATTCGCTCAGGTTTCGCGCGCACACGCCCGGCGGATCGAATTTCTGCAGCACGGCGACGACCTCGTCGACCGCTTGCTGCGACGCACCGAGCCGCTCGGCGGCCTGGCCGAGATCGGCCGGCAGGTAGCCGGCGTCGTCGACCAGGTCGATCAGATACTGCCCGATCATGCGCTGCGCCGGCGCCGAGAACGCCACCGCGAGTTGTTCGGCGAGGTGGTCGGCAAGCGTCAGCTCGGCGGCCACGAACGCTTCGAGATTGTACTCGTCGTCGCTGGAGGCGCCGCCGCCCCATTCGGTGTAGACCGATGGCGGTGCATCCTGCGCGGCGCGCGCCGCCGCTTCCGCCGGCTCCTCGGAAAACACGTTGTCGAGGCGGGTATCGAGCGTCTGCTCGATCTCGGCGCGGCTGCCGAGGTCGCGGTTCAGCCATTCCTCCTGGCCAGGCTCGAAGGCGGCCTCGCCGCCCGGGCCTGCGGCCATGTCGGAGGCGTCGCCATCGTCCCCATAGCTGCCGGAACCGTCGGAATCGCCGTAGTCCGGCCGCTCCATGGCCGGCTCGCCCGCCACCGGCGGCTCCGGTCCGTCGGCGGCCCGCTCCAGCAGCGGATTGCGCTCCAGCTCTTCCTCGACAAAGGCCGACAGGTCCAGGTTCGACAGTTGCAGCAGCTTGATCGCCTGCATCAGCTGCGGCGTCATCACCAGCGACTGCGACTGGCGGAACTCTAGTCTTTGGGTCAGCGCCATGGAGGCAAGAACGGTCCTGAAAGTTGGCTCGATTCTTGCTTATATTAGTCCGAAGCCCTTGTACACGGCTTGACGGATTGGAAAATAGCGATAAGCGCGATCAGCAAAAGTGGACGCCCAGGTTTTGCGTCCGATCGCGCGTCAAATTCTTTAATTAGCGCATGATCTTATCGCCAAACCGCTTCACACTTTGGCGGATCATGCGCTACAGGCGGAATTCCTCGCCAAGGTAAAGCCGACGTACATCGGGATCATTAACGATCTCCTCCGGGCTTCCCTCAGTCAAGATTTCACCGGCATAGACGATATAGGCGCGGTCGGTCAGGCCGAGCGTCTCGCGGACATTGTGGTCGGTGATGAGCACGCCGATGCCGCGGTTGGTGAGATGGCGGACGAGGTCCTGGATGTCGCCGACCGCGATCGGGTCGATGCCGGCGAACGGCTCGTCGAGCAGCATGTAATTGGGGCGCGTCGCCAGCGCGCGCGCAATCTCGACGCGGCGGCGCTCGCCGCCGGACAACGCGATCGACGGGCTCTTGCGCAGCCGCGTGATGTTGAACTCGTCGAGCAGCGAATCCAGCTCGTGCTCGCGCTTCTTCTTCGAGGGCTCGACCACCTCGAGCACCGCGCGGATGTTCTGCTCGACCGACAGGCCGCGGAAGATCGAGGCTTCCTGCGGCAGATAGCCGATGCCAAGGCGCGCGCGCTGATACATCGGCAGCTTGGTGACGTCGTGGCCATCGAGCTCGATCGCACCGCGATCGGCCTTGATCAGCCCGGTGATCATGTAGAACACGGTGGTCTTGCCGGCGCCGTTGGGCCCGAGCAGGCCTACCGCTTCGCCACGGCGCACATAAATGCTGACGCCGCGCACGACCTGGCGGCTGCCGAAGCTCTTTTCCACGCTATGCACAGCCAGATAACCCGGCCGCTTGATCAGCTGCGGCGCGGCAGGCGCGCTGTTCCTGGCCGGCCTCGCACGCACCGGCGCGGGCGCTGCTGCCGGTTGGGATCGCGGCAGCTCGACGCCGGGAGCCGACGCGGCGCGCGCCATCGGCGGCGCATCACGCACCGGAGACGTCAGCATCTCGCCGAACTGATCCCCGAGCGCCGTGATGTCGTCATGCGAGCGCGCAAATCCGGTACTGCGTTTCGCAGAGCGCCGCCGGAACATGCCGAGAAAATCCACCATCCCCGCTTCGCTTCAGCCTTTCACGGTGATCCCGCGACCTCGCCTGCGCATCGATCGATTCGCGTGCGAAGCCGCAAGCATGAGCCGGAAATCTGAATACCGGCCTTCCCGCGCGACAAAAGCGGACGCGTTTGCGCGGAGATCATGCTCGAACAACACGGCAAAGCGCGATCACCCGCGCCTTGAATGAATGGATGCCCCTGTCCCGGCCGACATAATTCCCCTCGAGGCGCATTGTTCGGCCGGGCCGCTGCAGTAGATACAGTCTCGCCCCGCCGGCTTCAACCACGCGGCCGCAGAATATTATCTAACTGATTGATTCTGCTTGACCTTACGTGAGGCTTACTTGGACTTGCCGCCCGGAAGCAGCTGCAGCGGCGATGGGGCCGGGGCTGAGCCGGGGGCGGCCGGCGTGCCGCACTTGCCGCTCTGTCCGCCCGGCGACTGGATGAACAGGCCCTGCACCTTGCCATTGTCGGCTTCGACGCGCGAGACGCCGGTGGTCATGTCGACCAAAAGGCGGTCGCCGCGCAGCACATTCTGGCACTGGGTCAGCACCACCTGGCTGCCGCCGCCGCCAAGCATCGTGATCAAATTGGTCTTGGTGTCGAAGATCGCGGTCTCGCCGGTGACGACCTGATCCTTCTGGGTCACGACGACGTTACCCTTCGCCTCCAGCCGCTTGATCGAGGAAGCGCCGCCGGGGCCGGGGGTTGCCGTCTGCATCGGCGCGGCGCCCTTGGCGGCTGCCCCCTTGGTGCCGGCCGGGGCGGGCGCCGGCGCCTGGGTCGATTTATCCTCGTAGAACACGACCAGCGTCTTCGACGTCATGGTGGTGTCGCCCTGCACGACCTTCACATTGCCGGCGAAGGTCGCCTCCTTTTTCTTGTCGCGCATTTCGAGCGAAGCAGCCTCGATCTGGATCGGCTGGTCGCGGTTCTGCGAGAAGCCCTGCATGGCGTTGGGCACGCCGCTCATCGAGCCCTGCGCGAACGCAGCGCTCGCGGCGAAAATCGCGAGCAGGAATGCCGCAATTGCCATGCCGTGCGGAAAACGTCTCATCATCAAAATCATTTCGTGTTGGCGGATTTGCGCGGCTTCGGCGGCGGCGGCGGTGGAGCGGGCTCGGCCGGCGGGGCAGCATTGTTGTCGCCGAGCTTGTCGAGATTCATCACGACATTGCCTTCGAACCGCACCAGCTCGCCGCTGTTGTAGATCCGGAGCCTGTCGGCGGTCAGGGTGCCGTCGAGCAGCTTGACGTCGACATGCTCGTCCGACGACACATTGCCCTTGTTGATGTCGACGAAGGCCTGCGTCAGCCTGGCCTCATAGCCGGTGGACGACTGCAAGAAGATGTCCTGGCGCAAGTCGAGCAGCTGCTTCTTGTTGTCGAAGAAGCCGGTGCGCGCATCCATCGTCACCGTCGACTGATCCTGCTGCGCCACCTTGGCGCGGATTGTCTTCAGCTCGACATGGTCAGGATCGGTGACGTCCTGGATTGCGGCCTTGGCCCACATTTCATAGGGTCGTCCGTCGTTGGAGAAGCCTGCGATATGCGGCGCTTCCATCGTGATCTTGGTGCCGGACACGACGAGGTTATCCATCTCGAGCGGCAGCTTGGGAATCAGGTCGTGGAACGGATTGAACAGCGCGATGTAGATGATCACTGCCATCGCCAGCCCGACCATCGCGGGAACCGCTACGCGCAGGACCCGCACCATGCGGCTGTGCCGCGCGGCGGCAGCAAAGCGCGCCTCGAGGCCCGTGACATAGGCTGGATTCTGAACCGAATTCACCTGAGCTCCAGAGGCGCGAAACTGCCCCTATTCTAGCCGGAGCCGCCCAAATATGCAGCCCGGACCTCACCTCGCGCCCCTGCACCGGACCACGCGTGAACAGTTTGGCCGAAACGGGGCGGAACTGCCCCGGCCGCGACGAATTCGGCGCTCATCATGAATGGGCGAAAATGTCCTCGGCCTCCCAGCCGTCGAGATCGAGCCTGGCGCGGGCGGGAAGGAAGTCGAAGCAGGCCTGGGCGAGATCGGTCCGTCCCTCGCGCGCGAGCATGACATTCAGCTTGTCGCGCAGCGCATGCAGGTGCAGCACGTCGGAGGCCGCGTAGGTGAGCTGAGCCTCGCTGAGGCTTTGCGCGCCCCAGTCGCTCGACTGCTGCTGCTTCGACAATTCGACGTTCAGCACCTCGCGCACCAGATCCTTCAGGCCGTGGCGATCGGTGTAGGTGCGCGACAGGCGCGAGGCGATCTTGGTGCAATAGACCGGCGTCGGCATCACGCCGAACGTGTTGTAGAGCACCGCGACGTCGAACCGTGCGAAATGGAAGATCTTGGTGATCTTGGGATTGGCGAGCAGCGCCTTCAGGTTCGGCGAATCGGTGTGGCCCTTCGGAATCTGGATCACGTCGGCGGTGCCGTCGCCGTTCGACATCTGCACCACGCAGAGCCGGTCGCGGTGCGGATGCAATCCCATGGTCTCGGTGTCGATCGCAACGGAGTCGGTGTAGCGGGACAGATCGGGCAGGTCGCCGCGATGCAGGCGGATGGTCATGCTGTCAAAAACCTCGTCGAATCGCTCTCGGGACAGGCTATCGTCCAATTCCCCGACAGGCGAGCGTGCCTCAAGCTTCGGGTTGCGTGCCGGCATCAGGCCCGAAACGGGCCGAACGCCGCCGCTTGTTCCGCTGGCACGGATAGCTCAGGGTGTAGCGCTATTGTGCTGCGGAGACAATGGCTTGGGTGGCCCACCGCCCCACACCTGCGCCATTATTGCCAGCTGACGCGAAGGCCGAGCCGGCCGGTGACGTCCTCGCGATGGGTGCTGTCCACCGAGGTTGTGTAGCCCATGCTCGCATAGGCGCTGACCGCGTGATTGAGCTGCGCGGCGAAGCCGGCCCCGATCTCGACCGCGGTGCCGCGGCTCTGCACACCGATCAAATCGGTCGCAGCGAAGGCGATGCTGCGGTCGTTCGCGGCCGTGTGCCAGAGATTGGCCTCGAGGTAGGGACGCAGTTCGGAGGTGCCGGCGATGAAGGTCGCAGGGACGCGCACGCCCAGCCGGCCGGTCAGCGTATCGGCGCTGCCGGGCGCGACGCTGGAGAAGATATCGTTGAAGCTGTCGAACGACTGGCGTTGCCAGATCAGTTGCGCCTGCGGCTCGATCGCGAGGAAGCGGTTCAACGGGATCGGCACGCCGGCTTCCAGCGATGCCGCGACGCCGGTGCCCGACAAGCGCGCGCCGACCTGGCGATCCGACTGCGGACTTGCGCCGTAGAAGCTGCCCATCAGCACGGCGTCGACATACCAGCCCGAGGGGCCGATATGGGTCCAGTAGCCGCCGATATTCTGGCTCTCGATCGAGAGCGTGCCGGTGCGGACGTCGTTCCTGCCGAGCGCGAAGCCGTTGATGGTGCCGCTGGCCCAGCCATGGGCATAGAAGAAGCCGGCGCGATCATGATGTTCGGGCGCGGACTGGAAGCGCAGAATATCGACGCCGACCTGCACGCCGGCCATGATGCCGTCGAAGGCGGGACTGACCGTGCCGGCCCAGCTCTGCGAGCTGTGCGAGCCATAGGCACGCGCCCACGCCGCCGGCTGTTCGCCGCTGCTGGTCAGCAACGCCTGATCGCCCTGGCGCTGGTGGAAGGTGCCGAGCGTTGCCAGCCCGAGCTTTTGCGCCACCTGCGGCAGCGCCGAATAGACCGCGACTTCCTCACGGTAGAGCTGGACCGGCGCGGCGCCTGCCGGCGGCGGCGTCAGCGACGACAGGTCCTCTGCAGGCAGCCCCGCGGGCGGCGGCACCACGCCAGGCGATGACGGCGGCGCCGGTGCGGGCGCAGCCGGGGGCGCGGGCGACGCCGTGCCGGGCAACAATGTCGAGCGCAGATACCAGTTGTCGGCGCTGCCGGCGGAGACGCCGCCGCGGAACAGCAGGTATTCGTGCGCGCCCGCCACGACCGCGTTGGAAAGGCCGAATGCGCCCGCAGCCGTGGTGCCGCCGTTGACGGCCTGCACCACCATGATGCCGTCGGCGGTGGTCAATGCGCCCGCGCCACCGGCATTGGTGACGGTCACCGCGGTCGAGCCCGACGCATTGCCACCGGAGATGACGAGGCGATCCGATGGCGAACCATCGCCGCCGAGCACGGTGCGCAGATAGAGCCCGCCGCCATTGCCGACGTAGTTGCCGGCAATGGTCAGGCTGTTCGCCGCGGTGGCGCCGCCATTGGTCAGGTTGATGACGCCGGCATTGGTGACGGTGATCGGCGGGCCGCCCGGAAACGGCGTGATCGACGGATTGGCGCCGTTGCCCGCCAGCAGGCTGGTGCCGGCCGCAATCGACACATTGCCGGTCAGCGACGTCTGCAGCGTCAGCGAGCCGCTGTTGACGAAGGTGTTGGCGAAGGTGCCGGTGCCGGCCCAGGTCCAGTCACTGCCCTCCATCGTCAGCGTCTGGAATCGCGCGAACGCATTGTTGGCCGTGCCGCTGCCTTGCAGCCGCACCTGATTGTTGCCGCCGCCGCCATCGGCAAGGCCGACGATCTGCGAGCCGGTTTGCAGGATCATCGTCACGGCGCCGCCGCCGCCCGCGAGCGCCGTGCCGCTGTTGCCGGCGATCAGGCCGGCATTGACGATGGTGGTG
This sequence comes from Bradyrhizobium pachyrhizi, assembly GCF_001189245.1. Taxonomy (GTDB): domain Bacteria; phylum Pseudomonadota; class Alphaproteobacteria; order Rhizobiales; family Xanthobacteraceae; genus Bradyrhizobium; species Bradyrhizobium pachyrhizi. The sequence goes on from NZ_LFIQ01000039.1 coordinate 285,016, forward strand.
GCGCCGTTGAGCGTGCGGATCGCGGGCCCGGCCTGGCTGATGATCTTGCCGCCGGCGAGATTCTCGATGCGGGCGGTGAATGACGAACCCGCGGTGTTGGAGAACACGCCGTCGGCATTGACGCCGCGCGCCTCGATCGTGCCGCTGTTGCGCAGCACGCCCGCATTGCCTTGCATGAACACGGTGTTGTTGGCGGTGCCGCCCGCATCGCCGCCGGTCGTCAGCAGCGTGCCGGTATTGGTGATGCTCGCGAACTGGCCGGCGGAGAAGATCGCACGCGCGCCTGCGCCGGCCGTGGTGATGGTACCGCTATTGGTGAAGGTGTTGCTGTCGCCGGTTTGCACAAAAAGGCCGTGCGACTGCGGGCCCTGGGTGGTGATCGTCCCGGTATTGATCAGCGTGTTGTTGTTGTGCTGCGTGAGCCCGGTGATGGCAAGGCCGCGCGAGGTGCCGTTCTGCGTGGTGATCGCGCCGTTGTTGATCAGCGTGTTGCCGTTACTGCTGGCGGCAATCGCATTGCTGCCGGCGCCCGAGGTCGCGATCACACCCGACGCGCCGTTGGTGAAGACATTGCCGTCGCCGCTGCCGAAGATGCCGGTCCCGCCGCCGCTGACGGTCAACGTGCCGTTGTTGGTGGCGGTGCTGCTGGAGACCAGACCGATCGCGGTCGCTCCGCCGCCCGGCGCGATGCCGGCGCCCTGCAGCACGTTCACGGTGACGTTCGAGCTGCCGGCAGCGGCCTGCACGCCAGCCGGCGAGGGATTCGGCGCTGCGATCGAGCAGGTTACCGTCTGCCCGCTTGCTGGCGCGAGGCTGTCGCAGGCGGCCAACGCCGGCGAAGCGGACAACAGGCAACCGCCACTTAAAGCCGTGCACGACAGGATCGCCGCGAGCCGCGATGAAACCATGTCCATCTCCAACGCCCGCGCGAATCCGAGCCCACGGCCTCGCGCCACCTGCTACCCCCGCCCCGCTCTCAACTCAGCTGATCCGCTCCGTTCAAGCTTGAAACGATTTGCAGCGACGGTGTTGCACGACTGCCACAGACGGAACCATGAGATGCATCAACATGATTCACATCCTTGACGTGTGTACGCTTCCAGGGTTGTGGAGTACAGCATTCACCCGTTGCAGCCCTCATTCGATACAACCGGAAACAATTGCCTTCGCGCGTCGGGCATCCGGCCGGTCCCTTTCCCCGCCAACCTCGACGTGGTTCGCACGACCAGCCATCGCCCGCGCACTTTCGATTTCGATGGAACTGTTGCCCCCGCGCCCCGTGAAATCGTCCCGCGCCCACCCTATCTGTTGCCGGCCCGAACCCGCCTTGCAATGAAACGAGCCTTATGTCCGACCAGACCATCGCCGCGCCGATCGACGACCAGCAGGAGCGCGGCTTTTCGCGCTACCAATCGTTCCTGATCGCGCTGCTTGCCTTCACGCAATTCACGCTGATCCTCGATTTCATCATCATGTCGCCGCTCGGCGCCATCCTGATGCCGTCGCTGAACATCACGGCCGGGCAATTCGGCGTCGCGGTCTCGGCCTACGCGTTCGCGGCCGGGATTTCCGGCGTCCTCGCCGCCGGCTTTGCCGATCGCTTCGACCGCAAGCGGCTGCTGCTGTTCTTCTATGTCGGCTTCATGCTCGGCAGCGTGCTCTGCGCGCTGGCGCAGAATTTCCAGGTGCTGCTGCTCGGCCGCATCGTCACCGGCGTTTTCGGCGGGGTGATCGGCTCCGTCGTGCTTGCCATCGTCACCGACCTGTTCCCGCTGCAACAGCGCGGCCGCGCCATGGGGGTCCTGCAGACGGCATTCGCGGCGAGCCAGGTGCTCGGCGTCCCGGCCGGCCTGTTCCTGGCCAATCACTTTAACTGGCACATCTGCTTCGTTGCCATCGTCGGCCTGTCGATTGTCGCGATCGCGGCGATTGCAATCGCGATGCATCCGGTCGACGCCCATCTCAAACTGCAGCACGACAGCAATCCGTTCCGCCATCTGATCGCAACCGTGGGGCAGCCGCGCTACACGTTGGCCTTCCTGGTGACCACGTTGCTCGCGACCGGCGGCTTCATGCTGATGCCGTTCGGCAGCGCCTTCACCGTGCATAATCTCGGCATCGACATCGTCCATCTGCCGACGATCTATCTCGTGTCAGGCCTGTTCAGCATCATCATCGGGCCGCTGGTCGGCCGCGCGAGCGATGCGTTCGGCAAATATCCGACCTTCGCGTTCGGCTGCGTGGTGACCGTGATCATGGTGCTGATCTACACCAACCTCGGCCACGTCTCGCTGCTGACCGCGATCGTGGTCAATGTGCTGATGTTCATCGGCATCTTCTCGCGCATGATCCCGTCCCAGGCGCTGATGTCGGCGATTCCCGACGCCAGCCAGCGCGGATCATTCAGCGCGATCTCCGCGTCCGTGCAGCAGCTGTCGGGCGGGCTGGGATCGGTGGCTGCAGCCGCGATCGTCGCCGAGAATCCGGACGGCTCGCTGCTGCATTTCGACCGGATCGGCTATGTCGTCGTGGCGAGCTCGATGATTTCGATGATCGCGATGTACTTTGTGCAGAAGCCGATCGCGCGGCGTGCGGGACGGCGGATCGTCTAACGAAACTGCGTCCGCCTCGGCCGATTACGGCTACGCCGCACCGACCCTACGAATGCAAGCGATTTCAACCGCTTATAAAGGGGGTGGTGCCCAGGAAAGGACTCGAACCTTCACGGCCGTTAAGCCACTGGCACCTGAAGCCAGCGCGTCTACCAATTCCGCCACCTGGGCATGTGGAGCGGCTTAGTAAGGATCGGTTGCGCGCTTGTCAAATTCGCGATTGGAAATTCAAATACCCTGTACAGGATAAGGCCGATGGCGTATCGCCAGACGGTTAACCTACGTCAATCGCTCTCGAATCCCACAGGAATCACCCCATGGCATCGAACCTGGACACGCTGGTCACGGTCTTCGGCGGATCGGGTTTTCTGGGGCGGAACGTGGTCCGGGCACTCTGCAAGCGCGATTACCGCATCCGAGTCGCGGTGCGGCGACCTGAACTGGCCGGCCATCTGCAGCCGCTCGGCCGGGTCGGGCAGATCCATGCCGTCCAGGCCAATGTGCGCTACCCGGCCTCGGTCGAGGCGGCGATGCGTGATTCGCATATCGCCATCAACTTGGTCGGCATCCTGGCCGAGGGCGGCGGGCAGAGCTTCGATGCCGTGCAGGTGAAGGGCGCCGAGACCATCGCCAAGGCGGCGGCCGCCGCCGGCGGGCGGATGGTCCATGTCTCGGCGATCGGGGCCGACGCGGATTCGCCCTCGAGCTATTTCCGCGCCAAGGCGGAGGGCGAGGCGGCGGTGCTGGCGGCCTTGCCGTCGGCCACCATCATGCGGCCGTCGCTGCTGTTCGGGCCCGAGGATCAGTTCACCAACCGCTTTGCGGCGCTGGCGCGGATCTCGCCGGTGCTGCCGCTGGTCGGCGGCGGGGTCAACACGGTGCAGCCGGCCTATGTCGGCGACGTCGCGAACGCCGTGGCCCATGCCGTGGACGGCAAGGCGGAGCAGGGCGCAGCTTACGAGCTCGGCGGGCCGGAAGTGCTGACCATGCGCGAGGTGATGCAGATCATCCTCAAGATCACCCAGCGCGATCGCATGCTGGCGCCGCTGCCGTTCGGCCTTGCCAAGTTCCAGTCGTACTTTCTGCAGTTCGCGCCGGGGCCGTTCACGCTGACGCCGGACCAGGTCGCGATGCTGCGTTCGGACAATGTGGTGTCCGACGCCGCCAAGGCCGCCGGCCTGACCTTCGCAGGCCTCGGCATCTCGCCGGATTCGATGGAAGCGATCGCCCCGCAATATCTCTGGCGCTTCCGCGCGACGGGTCAGTTCCAGAAGAAGAGCGCGTAGGCAGCTTCTCCACTTGTCGTCCCGGCGAAGGCCGGGACCCATAGCCACCGATGTCCGAGGTGTGGAACGCTGGGGCCACGGCTATTCGCGACCGCAATAGCCGTGGTTATGGGTCCCTGCTTTCGCAGGGACGACAGAGTGCCTTACCTTCCCATCGCCAGCGCGATCAGGCCGAGCGTGCCGACGATCACGCGCCACCAGGCGAAGAAGGTGAAGCCGCGGCGGGTGACGAAGTTGAGGAAGGCCCGCACCACGATCATCGCCGTGATGAACGACACCACGAAGCCGACCGCGATCACGCTGAGGTTGTCGGAGGTGAAGTCGGCCCGGTTCTTATAGAAATCATAGGCGAACGCGCCGACCATGGTCGGGATCGCGAGGAAAAACGAGAACTCCGCCGCCGAGCGCTTGTCGGCGCCGAGCAGCATCGCCGCCACGATGCTGGCCCCCGAGCGTGAGACGCCGGGAATCATCGCCAAACACTGCGCGACGCCGATCCAGAAATACATCAGCAGCGGGAAGCGCGTCGCATCGTCCTCGTACACTTTGAGATCGAGCTGATCGACCCACAGCAGCACGGCGCCGCCGACGATCAGCGTGAAGCAGACCACCCACGGATTGAACAGGAACTCCTTGATGTATTTGCCGGCGATCAGGCCGATCACGACCGCGGGCAGGAACGCCACCAGCACGCCGATCACGAAGCGGCGGTCGTCGGGATTGGTGAACATGCCAAGCGCCACGCGCCACAATTTGACGAAATAGAGCGCGAGGATCGCGAGGATCGCGCCGAGCTGAATCAGGATCGCAAAGCTCTTCCAGAAATTGCCTTCGCCCAGATTGAAGAAGCGCTCCGCAAGCAGCAGGTGGCCTGTCGAGGAGACCGGCAGGAACTCCGTGACGCCCTCGACGATGCCGAGAATCACCGCCCGCAGCATATCCGTCATCATGTTGTGGCCTGCCCTGTGTGGAAAACGGGATTCTTCTCGCTTATTCGTACATTGGCCGCAATCGCAAAAAATCGTCAAACAATGGGTTACCCGACCGATTTGCTGAGCTATAGCGTTTTTGTGACCCGCACCATCTGCGGGGATGGCTACCGGTTTGCGTGCTGACGCGACATAGAGACGACCGGAACTGGTCTGGCCAAAGCACTGGTCCAGGCCGCACAGGTTGATGATTTCTTAAGCGCCGCGAAACTACCAAGGGCTTCATGTATACGCTGTATCACCATCCGTTCTGTCCGCATTCGCGCTTCATTCGGCTCGTGCTCGGCGAGTATGGGCTCGATTTGCGCCTTGTGGAGGAACGGGTGTGGGAACGGCGCGAGGCGTTCCTGGCGCTCAATCCGGCGGCCACCACGCCGGTGCTGATCGCCGAAGGCTTTCCGCCGATTCCGGGTGCGCCTGTGATCGCCGAATATGTCGACGAGGCGCACGGCCTCGATGCCGGCGACCGGCGGCTGTTGCCGACGTCGACGGCCGAGCGCGTCGAGGTGCGCCGGCTGATGGCGTGGTTCAACGAGAAATTCTTCGAGGAAGCCTCCAACCCGCTGGTGACCGAGCGGATCTACAAGCGCTTCATGAGCGAGGACAATGGCGGCGGCCCGCCGGCGCCTGACATCATGCGCGCCGCCAAGGTCAATGTGCGCTATCATCTGAGCTATATCGGCTGGCTGGCGAAGACGCGGAACTATCTCGCCGGTGACCGCCTGACCTACGCGGACCTCGCCGCCGCAGCGCATCTCTCGGCGATCGACTATCTGGGCGACGTGCCATGGAGCGAGGACGACGCGGCAAAGTCGTGGTACGCGCGGGTGAAGTCCCGCCCGTCGTTCCGCCCGCTGCTCAGCGAATGGCTGGCGGGGGTGCCGGCCTCGCGCACCTATGTGGACCTCGACTTCTGAACCCGCCGGTCAGGCTCTCCCCTTCCGATCTCAAGGCAGCGCTGCAGCGCGAGGCGCATGCGCTCGGCTTCGATGCCATCGGCTTCACCACGCCTGATGCGACCAGCGAGGCCGGAAAATATTTCCTCGAATTCCTCGGCTCCGGCGGCCATGGCGACATGGACTGGCTCGCGGCCAATCCGGAGCGGCGCGCCGATCCGCGCGTGCTGTGGGGCGGCGTGCGCTCGATCATCATGCTCGGCGTCAATTACGGGCCCGACGACGACCCGCTCGACATCCTTGCGCGCCGGTCGCGTGGCGCGATCTCGGTCTATGCGCAGGGCGACGACTATCACGACGTGATCAAGAAGCGGCTGAAGGTTCTGGCGCGCTGGCTCGCCGCGATCACCGGCGATGAGGTGAAGGTGTTCGTCGACACCGCCGCTGTCATGGAGAAGCCGCTCGCGCAGGCAGCCGGCATCGGCTGGCAGGGCAAGCACACCAACCTCGTGTCGCGCGAATTCGGCTCGTGGCTGTTTCTCGGCGCGATCTATTCCGCCACCGAACTGCCGCGCGATGTTGGCGAGGCCGATCATTGCGGCAGCTGCCGCGCCTGCCAGGACATCTGCCCGACCGCGGCGTTCCCCGCGCCCTACAAGCTCGATGCGCGGCGCTGCATCTCGTATCTGACGATCGAGAACAAGGGCCCGATCCCGCACGAATTCCGCAAGAGCATCGGCAACCGCATCTATGGCTGCGACGATTGCCTCGCGGTGTGTCCGTGGAACAAGTTCGCGCAAGCGGGGCGCGAGCAGAAGCTCGCCGCGCGCGATGCGTTGCGGGCGCCCGCGCTCGCCGATCTGGCACGGCTCGACGATGCCGCTTTTCGCGCGCTGTTCACGAAATCGCCGGTCAAGCGCATCGGCCGCGACCGCTTCATCCGCAATGTGCTGATCGCGATCGGCAACTCCGGCGATGCAAGCCTTGCCGGCGAAGCGCGGCGTTTGCTCGACGATGCGAGCCCGCTGGTGCGCGGCGCCGCGGTGTGGGCGCTGTCGCAACTGATCGCCCGCGATGCGTTCGCGGCGCTGGCATCGCGCGCCGACGGCGAGCCCGACGTCACGGTGCAGCAGGAGTGGCGCGCCGCGGCGGCCTCTTGATTTCATCGCGCCATTCCCGTCATGGTCGCACGCCATGACAAACCAGCCCTTCTTCACCAGGCACGGCGACGGCTTCATGCCGACATCCGTTGCGAACGGACCGTGGAGTCCGGAATCCCTGCACGGCCGCGTCGTGATCGGCCTGCTCGCCTTCGTCATCGAGGAGCGCCACGGCTCCGACGGTTTCGTCCCCGCGCGGTTGACAGTCGACATGTTCCGGCTGCCCAACATCACGACGCCGATCGAGGTGACGACGAAGCTCGTGCGCGACGGCATGCGGATCAAGATGATCGAGGCCGAGTTTTTCTCCGGCGGCACGAGCATGGCGCGCGCCTCCTGCCAATTGTTGCGCCGGACGGAAAACGCCCCCGGCAATGTGTGGTCGCCGCCGAACTGGCAGGTGCCGGCACCGGCGGAGATTCCGAAGCCGACCGATCCGAGGCTCGGCATGAACGGCAAATGGGAGACGCGGCCGATCGTCGGCCATATGGGCTCGCTCGGCGAGCGACGGCTCTGGATGAGCGAGGTGCGCGAGCTCGTCGCGGGCGTGAAGATGACGCCGTTCGTCCATGTCGCGACCGGCGCGGATTTCGCCAGCCCCTTCGCCAACGCCGGCGATCAGGGCCTCGGCTACATCAACAGCGACGTCACGATCTATCTGCATCGCTTGCCGGTGACCAACTGGATCGGCTTCGAGGTCGTCAACCACCACGCCACGGACGGCATCGCGATCGGCGAATGCTGGCTCTATGACGAAAAGGGTCCGATCGGCACCTCCACGGTGGCGGCGCTCGCCCAGCGCAGGCCGATGACCAATCCGCCGCCGCCATGACTGTCATTCCGGGGCGATGCGCAGCATCGAACCCGGAATCCATCGGGCCGCAAAGACCAACGGAGAAATGGATTCCGGGTTCGCGCTTCGCGCGCCCCGGAATGACGACGGGGCGATTGAGGCCTAGACTAAGCCAGATGCCGCTGCATCTCCGGCCGCGCCTTAAGCTCCGCGCCCTGCTTGCCGACGATCTTGGCGATGCGCTCCGGCGCGAAGTTCAAATCGACGAAGGCCGGCGCGGTGTTGGCGACCTCGTGGTACTCCGTGATCTTGCCGTCACGCAGCCGCATGATCGCGACGCCCTCGAACATCGCACGCGCCCCCTTGGCTTCCGGCAAGGTCGAGCGTTAGCTGAACGTGTAGCGCGCGTAGAGCGTCGTGCCATCGCTCACGGGATCATGCATCGCCCAGCGGAAATCGGTCGCGGTCCGATAGAACCAGTCGTCGATCATTTCGGCGATTTTGCCGTGGCCCTTGAAGGCACCGTAAAACACGTCGTGATAGACGCCGTCGTCGGTGAAAAGGCTCGCAAAGGCCTTGCCGTTGCGCTGCTCGACCGCGTCGCAAAACGCGCGCAGCATTGTCGTGGTGTCCATTGGCGCTTCCCCCTCTACGGAGAGCTTAGCCGATCTCCGCCACCGCGGCGATGATCCGGGCGATGTCCTGCGGACGCGAGAGGCGATGGTCGCCGTCCTGGATCATGGTCAGCACGACGTCCTCGGCCGGCAGGCGGTGCACCAGCGCGAAGGCGTGCTTCCACGGCACGTCGGGATCCTGCGCGCCCTGCAGGATGCGCACCGGGCAGCCGACGTCGATCTTGCTTCCGAGCAGCAAATGATTGCGGCCCTCCTCGATCAGGTTGCGGGTGATCGGATAGGGCGTGCCGTCGCCATATTCGGACGGACGCAGCCACATGCCCCTGGTCTCGATCTCGGCGCGGATCTCCGGCGAGAAGGCCTTCCACATCAATTCCTCGGTGAAGTCGGGTGCCGGCGCGATCAGCACGAGGCCGGCGAGCTGTGCCTTCCCGTTCCCGCGCCTGGCGATCTCACGCGCAAGCAGCAGCGCCATCCAGCCGCCCATCGAGGACCCGATCACGACCTGCGGCCCGCTGCAGAACTGCGAGAACACCGCCACGCTCTCCTCGAGCCAGCGGCCGATGGTGCCGTCGGCGAACTCGCCGCCGGATTCGCCATGGCCGGAATAGTCGAACCTGACGCAGCCGCGACCATGCTCGGCCGCCCATGCATCGAGCGCGAGCGCCTTGGTGCCGGACATGTCGGACTTGAAACCGCCGAGCCATATCAGTCCGGGGCTGCTGCCGGCACGGGCGCGCACCGCGATCCGGCGCGCCTGACTGCCCTCGCCGACCTCGATGAAGGCCGGTTCCTGTTCCGATGCGGCGGTTTGGCTCATGGTTCGGTCACTCGGGTGTCAGACATCTGCTTTTCAATTGTCGCGCGGCACCGGTCAACGGCCGCGAGTCCCGTCTTGCGGACCAGACGCGCCCGCTATATGTGCCGGGCGTGGCCAAAATGCCTCGCAATTGGCGGTTTTGCCGCTTAAAGAAGCGAGTTCGCTTGCCCGTTGCAGCATCTTGCTTCAAAATATCGGCCTTCCCTTTCACAACTTTGGAGAGTTACCCATTCGCCGTCCCAATAGAGCCCCGCCCACAGTCGCCAAAGAAGGGCCGCGCACCAATGACGAGATTCGCAACGCGCAGATCCAGCTGATCGATGCGGATGGTGTCAATCAGGGCACCGTCGAAACCATGGTGGCCATCAAGATGGCCATGGAAGCCGGCATGGATCTCGTCGAGATTTCGCCGAATACCAGCCCTCCCGTCTGCAAGATCATGGACTACGGGAAGTACAAGTATTCCGCGCAGAAGAAGGCTGCCGAAGCTCGCAAGAAACAGAAGGTCGTCGAGATCAAGGAGATCAAACTCCGCCCGATGATCGACGATCACGACTATGACGTGAAGATGCGCGCGATGCAGCGCTTCTTCGAGGAAGGCGACAAGGTCAAGATCACCTTGCGCTACCGCGGTCGTGAGATGGCGCACCAGGAGATCGGCACCAAGCTGTTGGACAAGGTGAAGGCCGACGTCGCCGAATTCGCCAAGGTCGAGCAGGACGCGAAGTTCGAGGGCCGCCAGGTCGTGATGGTGCTGGCGCCGCGCTAGTGTGCTGAATGCGAAGTTCGTGCGATTTCGCGGCAGCCACTTTCACGAACTTCGCATTCATAAAGCACACTAGAATCATAAGTTTGCTAGTGTCCTTATCGAATCCGAAGTTCGCTCCGAAGGTGCGGCAAACGATGCGAACTTCGGATTCGGGACACTAGTTCGAATTTGTCGCTTTGTTGAAATGAAATGGCCCGTGAGGCGATCTGGCGGGCTGTTTCGTATTTTGGGCACCGCTCATGGCCCGGTGGTGCCAACCTCCCCTTGAAAAGGGGAGGTCGATTTGCTCGCCAGAGCAAAGCGGGTGGGGATTGACTCTCTCCACGAGCAGCGGCGCCGACGGCCGCCCCCCATCCCGGCCCCCCCTTTCAGGGGGAAGGGGAAGACCGATCCGCCCCGATTCCCCGCCTGAAACGTTGCAAAACCGCCGATCCTCTGTCATAAGCCGGGCCTTCGCCGCCCGGCTGATCAAGGGCTGCCGTGGCGACGGTTCGTGCAGGTTCTTTCAATTCGGAAAAAACCCTAGCACTTTCAACGCTCTAACGAGCATTTTAGCCGGCCGGACGCCTCTCGGGGCGATTTTCGTGCTGTGCGACAGGAGAGCCAAATGCCCAAGTTGAAGACCAAGTCGGGCGCTAAAAAGCGCTTCAAGGTGACCGCCACTGGCAAAGTCATGCACGCCCAGCGCGGCAAGCGCCACGGCATGATCAAGCGGACGAAGAAGCAGATCCGTCAGCTTCGCGGCACCCGCGTGCTGTTCAAGACCGACGGCGACAACGTCAAGAAGTACTTCTTGCCGAACGCCTGATCGCACCGATCGCTTGAACCCTCGCCGCGACTGCGCGGCGCCCCGTCACCTCTTCCAGATCAAGGATTTCCGTCATGTCTCGCGTCAAACGCGGTGTGACCGCTCACGCCAAGCACAAGAAAGTCTACAAGGCCGCCAAGGGCTATTACGGCCGTCGCAAGAACACCATCCGCGTCGCCAAGCAGGCCGTCGAAAAGGCCGGCCAGTATGCCTTCCGCGACCGCAAGCGCAAGAAGCGCACCTTCCGCGCGCTCTGGATCCAGCGCATCAACGCCGCGGTCCGTCCGTTCGGCATGACCTACAGCGTGTTTATCAACGGCCTCTCCAAGTCGGGCGTCGTCGTCGACCGCAAGGTGCTGTCGGATCTCGCGATCCACGAGCCGGTTGCGTTCCAGGCGATCGCTGAAAAGGCCAAGGCCGCGCTGGCCGCCTGATCCTAGCGGGCGGCCCTAACGCGATTTGGGGCCCGCCTTCAGCGCCTTCTGCGAATAGCGCTGGGCGACGATCGCCCGGCAGAACGCCGTGAACGAGCGGTACATGGTGCCGCTTTCGTTGTCGTATTTGTGGTCGCAGCGCTTGAGCTGGCCGGCATAGGCCTTCTTCTGCGACGCTCCGAGGCTGGACAGGAAGTCCCCCTCGCACCTCTTCTCGACCACGGCGCCGAACTGGACGTCTCCGCTGGCGCCGTATTCGCACGCCTCGAAGATCTTCATCGCGCGGTTGCAGCTCGGCGCCTTCTGAAGCTCCACGATGATGTCGTCCATCTGGGTCGATTTGGCGGGACATTCCTCGGTCGCGGCATGCGCCGTGGTGAGCATCAACAGCAGCGCCGGCATGGCCAGGCAAGATCGCAGCAACATCGCGTGGGCCTCCTTGAACTCCCCTTGGGTAGCCCGGCCTCCGCGCGGGGTTCAATGCTGCCGGCCATCGGCCCGAAATGACCGGCTTTTTGCTTGACGTTACCGCCTTCGGGCGGCGACAACCCAGCCGAATTTTGGCGCATGGTACCGGTTCGGGTAGCGGTTCTTCCCACCGGATCATGCTCCGCTCAAGCGCAGGAATTGACCGTGTCCGACCTCGCAACGCTCGAACAATCCATCCTCGACCAGATCGCCTCAGCCGCTGACGAGGCCGCCCTTGAGGCGGTCCGCGTCTCGGCGCTCGGCAAGAAGGGCTCGATCTCGGCCTTGCTCGCCACCCTCGGCAAGATGTCGCCGGAGGAGCGCAAGACCGAGGGCGCCAAGATCAACCTCACCAAGGATGCTGTGACGCGGGCGCTCGCGGCCAGGCGCGACGTGCTGAAAGCGGCCGCGCTCGATGCGCGCCTCGCCGCCGAGACCATCGACGTCACGCTACCGCTGCGCGAGGCGCCGGCGGAGACCGGCCGCATCCATCCGCTGAGCCAGGTCTGGGACGAGCTCACCACGATCTTCGCCGACATGGGCTTTGCGGTCGCCGAAGGTCCCGACATCGAGACCGACGACTACAACTTCACCAAGCTGAACTTCCCCGAAGGCCATCCGGCGCGCGAGATGCACGACACCTTCTTCTTCAACCCGAAGGAGGACGGCTCGCGCATGCTGCTGCGGACCCACACCTCGCCGGTGCAGGTGCGCACCATGCTGACCCAGCAGCCGCCGATCCGCGTGATCTGCCCGGGCCGCACCTATCGCATCGATTCCGACGCGACGCACACGCCGCAATTCCATCAGGTCGAGGGCCTGGTGATCGACAAGGGCTCGCATCTCGGCCACCTCAAATGGATCCTGCACGAGTTCTGCAAGGCGTTCTTCGAGGTCGACCACATCAACATGCGGTTCCGGCCGTCGTTCTTCCCGTTCACCGAGCCGTCGCTCGAGGTCGACATCCAGTGCCGCCGCGACAAGGGCGAGATCCGCTTCGGCGAGGGCGAGGACTGGCTGGAGATTCTCGGCTGCGGCATGGTGCACCCCAACGTGCTGCGTGCCTGCGGCCTCGATCCCGACGTTTACCAGGGTTTTGCCTGGGGCATGGGCATCGACCGCATCGCGATGCTGAAATACGGCATCGCCGACCTTCGCCAATTGTTCGACAGCGACGTGCGCTGGCTCAGCCACTACGGCTTCAAGCCGCTCGACATCCCGTCGATCGCGGGCGGGCTGAGCACGTAACGTCTACGCGACGTTGCGGAGCGAGCGATCAAGATAACCTAGTCAACACCAACAAGAACCGAGGCATGCAGCCGTGAAGTTCACCCTCTCCTGGCTGAAGGAACATCTCGAGACCGACGAGCCGCTCGACAAGCTCGCTGACAAGCTCACCATGATCGGGCTCGAGGTCGAGAACATCGAGGACAAGGCGAAGGCGCTGGCGCCGTTCACCATCGCGCGCGTGATCTCGGCCGAGCAGCATCCGAATGCGGACCGGCTGCGCGTGTGCATGGTCGACACCGGCGACGGCGGCGCGCCGGTGCAGGTGGTGTGCGGCGCGCCGAATGCGCGTGCCGGGCTGATCAGCGTGTTCTCGCCGCCCGGCACCTACATCCCCGGCAAGAACATCACGCTCGGCGTCGGCACTATCAGAGGCGTCGAAAGCCGCGGCATGCTGTGCTCGGCCGCAGAGCTGCAGATCTCGGAAGACCACGACGGCATCATGGAGCTGCCGGCGGACGCGCCGCTCGGCAAGGGTTATGCCGACTGGGCCGGGCTCGGCGATCCCACCATCGAGATCAATTTGACGCCGAACCGGCAGGACTGCACCGGCGTGCACGGCATCGCGCGCGATCTGTCCGCCGCCGACATGGGCAAGTTCAGAGATCCCGGCATCAAGCCGGTCAAGGGCGAATTCCGCTGTCCGGTCGAGGTGAAGGTGGAAGACGCCACGCTGTGTCCGGGCTTCGCGCTGCGCCTGGTGCGCGGCGTGAAGAACGGCCCGTCGCCGGAATGGCTGCAGAAGCGGCTGACCTCGATCGGGCTGCGCCCGATCAACGCGCTGGTCGACATCACCAACTTCATGACCTACGACCGCGCCCGCCCGCTGCACGTGTTCGACGCCAAGAAGGTGCAGGGCAACCTCACCGTCCGCCGCGCCAAGGACGGCGAGACGCTGCTCGCGCTCGACGGCCGCACCTACACGCTCGACAGCAACATCTGCGTGATTGCCGATGAGCACGGCGTCGAATCGCTCGCCGGCATCATGGGCGGCGAGGCCTCGGGCTGCGACGACAACACGACCGACGTGCTGATCGAATCGGCGCTCTGGAACGAGATCAACATCGCGCAGACCGGCCGCAAGCTCGGCATCAATTCGGACGCGCGCTATCGCTTCGAGCGCGGCGTCGATCCGGCCTTCATGGTGCCCGGGCTCGAGCTCGCGACCAAGCTGGTGCTGGAGCTGTGCGGCGGCACGCCGTCCGAGAACGTCGTGGTCGGCAAGCAGTTCGGCGAGGATCGCGTCATCGACTTCCCGCTCAGCGAAGTGAAGCGTCTTGCCGGCATCGAGGTGCCGCTGGTCGAGGTGAAGCTGATCCTTACCCGGCTCGGCTTCATGCTGGCCGGCAACGGGCCCGTGGTGAAGATCGCAATCCCGTCCTGGCGCACCGACGTGCACGGCAAGGCCGACATCGTCGAGGAGATCGTGCGCATCGTCGGCGTCCACAAGGTGCCGATGACGCCATTCGAGCGCGGCGAGGAGCCGCGCAAGCCGGTGCTGACGCCGATGCAGCTGCGCACCCGCCGCGCCAAACGCGCGCTCGGCGTGCGCGGCATGGTGGAAGCCGTGACCTGGTCGTTCATCACCAATGACGCGGCAAAACTGTTCGGCGGCGGCCAGAGCGAGCTCGTGCTCGCCAACCCGATCGCGGCCGATCTCTCCGACATGCGGCCGAGCCTGCTGCCCGGCCTCGTCGCGGCGGTTCAGGCCAACATCAACCGCGGCTATCCTGACGTGGCGCTGTTCGAGGTCGGCCAGGTGTTCCGCGGCGACCGTCCGGAGGACCAGCTGGTCGCCGCCTCCGGCGTGCGTCATGGCTTCGCCTCGTCGAAGGGGATCGGACGGCACTGGACCGGCTCGGCGGCGGCGGATGCGATGGATGCCAAGGCCGACGCTTTCGCCGTGCTGGCGGCCGCCGGCGCGCCGATGCAGGCCCTGCAGATCGTCCCCGGCGGTCCGGCCTGGCTGCATCCGGGGCGCTCCGGCACCATCCAGATCGGCCCGCAGAATGTGCTCGGCACTTTCGGCGAGCTGCATCCGCGTGCGGCCGAGGCGCTCGGCGCCGACGGCCCGATGATCGTGTTCGAGGTGATCCTCGAGCGCATCCCGCAGGGCAAGCAGCGGGCGACGCGTGCCAAGCCGGTGCTGGAGCTCTCGGCATTCCAGCCGGTGTCGCGCGACTTCGCCTTCATCGTCGATCGCAGCGTCAAGGCGGGCGACATCGTCCGCGCGGCGCAGAATGTCGACAAGAAGCTGATCATTGATGTGACCGTGTTCGACGTCTACGAAGGCAAGGGCATCGACCCCGACAAGAAGTCGATCGCGATCGCGGTGACGATCCAGCCGCGCGAGAAGACCATGACCGACCAGGAGATCGACGCCGTCGCGGCCAAGGTCGTCGCCGAGGTGACCAAGCAGACCGGCGGCACGCTGCGCGGGTGATGCTCCTCTCCCTCTCCCCGTTCTTACGGGGTCGAGACGAGCGTAGCTCGCTCTTAGAGGGTTGGGGTGAGGGGCTCGTCCCGCAAACACGGTGAACACGGAGCTCGCGGAGGCTCCCCCTCACCCCAAATTCAAGCTCCGCTTGAATTTCGACCTCTCCCCGCGAGCGGGGCGA
>NZ_LFIQ01000039.1:300600-321248 GCF_001189245.1 Bradyrhizobium pachyrhizi
GAAACACGGATCACCCCGCGCACGCCCTCCCATGACCTCCTTCAGCCTGATCCCCTCCGACATCTCGACCAGCATCGCGCTCGCGATCTGTGCGATCGCCTTCGTGTCGGGCACGGCGCGCGGCTTCTCGGGCTTCGGCTCGGCGCTGATCTTCATGCCGCTCGCGAGCAGCGTCGCGGCGCCGCGGCTGGTGGCGGCGCTGCTGCTCGTCATCGACTTCATCGCCGCCACGCCGCTGCTGCCGAACGCCTGGACCCATGCCGACCGCAAGGCGACCGCGGTCATGGTCGCCGGCGCGCTGGTCGGCGTCCCTATCGGCACCTATTTCCTGACCGTGCTCGAGCCTGTCACGACGCGCTGGATCATCTCCTGCTTCGTCGCGGCGCTGCTCGCACTGCTGCTGTCGGGCTGGCGCTATCACGGCAAGGAGCACGTCGCCCTCTCCGTCGGCGTCGGCGGCCTCTCCGGCTTCTGCAGCGGCCTCGCGCAGACCGGTGGACCGCCGATCGTCGCCTACTGGCTGGGCCGCCCGATCTCGTCGGTGATCTCGCGCGCCAATATCGTGCTGTTCTTCGGCGCCTCGGACTTCTTCTCGCTGGTCAGCTACTGGTTCACCGGCTTGATCACGATCGAATCGGTCAAGTTCTCGCTGATCGTCGGCCCGATCTACGGCATCGGCGTCTGGTTCGGCGCCGCGCTGTTCGGCAAGGCGAGCGAAAAGGTGTTTCGCGCGATCTGCTACGCGCTGATCGCCGCGGCCGTCATCGTCGGCCTGCCGGCGCTTGATGGCATCTTGCGCGGCGGCTAGGGTCGCAGCACCCAAAAGAGACCAGGGAGACACCGATGATCGATCGCCGCAATGCATTGAAACTGGCGCTCTGCAGCGCCGCCGTGCTCGCGGCGCCTCACGTGCGCGCGCAAACCGACAAGGCGCGGACCCGCATCGTGTTCCTCGGCACCAAGGGCGGGCCACGCGTCGGCAACGGCGCTTCGAACCCCGCCAATCTCGTCGTCGTCAACGACACCCCGTTCGTGATCGATTGCGGCATGGGCGTCAGCCGCCAGCTTGTGCGCGCGGGCGTGCCGATCCCGCAGGTCAAGTACATCTTCATCAGCCACCATCATTCCGATCACAATCTGGAATACGGCAATCTGTTCTACAACGCCTGGGCGGCCGGCCTCTCGACGCCGATCCATTCGTTCGGCCCCAAGGGCATCGAGGCGATGACCAAAGAATATTGGGAGCTGAACAAGTTCGACGTCGAGACCCGGATCGAGGACGAAGGCCGCCCGGACCCGCGCAAGCTGCTGATCGCGAAAGACATCAGCGACGACGGCGTGGTGCTGAAGACATCGGATGTCACCGTCACCGCGTTCCGCACGCCGCACCCGCCGATCACGGATAACTTCGCCTACAAGTTCGAGACCCCGGACGGCACCATCGTGTTCTCCAGCGACACCGCCTACAACCCGAAGCTCGCCGAGTTTGCCAAGGGCGTCGACGTACTGGTGCACGAATGTCTTTACGTCCCCGCGGTCGATCGTCTGGTTGCCACGACCAAGAACGGCGCCACGTTGAAGAAGCATCTGCTCGACAGCCACACCTCGACCGAGGATGTCGGCCGCATCGCAGCCGCCGCCGGCGTGAAGACGCTGGTGCTCAGTCACTTCGTCCCCGGCGACGATCGGCAGGTCACCGATGATGACTGGACGAGGGACGTGAAGAAGAACTATTCCGGCCGCATCGTGGTGGCCAAGGATCTGATGGAGCTGAAGCTGCCGGTGTGATCGGACAAATCATGTCACGAGAATGCGGATGTGTGACCACCGGCCGCACAACGTCTTCGGTGTCGTCCCAGCGAACGCAGGGACCCATAACCACGAATAGTTATTGCTGAACGATGGTGGAACGACGAGTCCCGATCACAACATCTGCTGCGGCGTATGGGTCCCTGCTTTCGCAGGGACGACACCTTTTGTGCGGCAGCACTCGCCACCAAATCACCGCACACACCACGGTAGGCCGACCACGCTCAACCGTCTCCTCTCACGATCATCAATTCATCGCCCCGGAGCGAGGCGACGTGCGGCGCTTGTGTTTTGCGGCGGGCGCTGCGGGCGCCGGTGTCGCTTCCTTCGCCCCGCCGATCCTGCGCAGCGCGGCGTCGGCGGCGCGCTCGCCGCTGTCCCAGGCGCCGTCGATCGTGCCCCACAGCGTTTCGTGGGTGGCCTCGCCCGCGAGATACATCGCGCCGATCGGCTCGGCCAGGATCCGGCGCGAGAATTGTGCGCCGGGTGCAGCGGCCGACATCGCGCCCATAATGAAGGGCTGTGCATTCCAGCGCGTCGCGCTGGTCTTCTTCACGGCGGCGCCGACCTCGCTGCCATAGAGCTTGGTCAGCCATTCCGCCGCGAAAGCCGACATCGCCTGCTCGCCCTGCGCCGACAGGTCGCGGCCGAACGAGCCCGCGACGTCGATCGTGCACAGCGAGGAGCCCGCGATATTGCCGTAGAGTAGCGCCGTCTTGGTCGAATTGCTCTGCTCGATGATGACGTCATCGCGCGACAGCCCGAGCGGATTGCCGGGAATCTGCAGCGCGATGCGATCGTAACTGCCGAGGCTGAGCTTGGCGGCGGCATCGAGCGTGCGCTTCGGAAGCTCCGGTGCGAACTTGATGTTGCCGCTCGCAAGCACGTTGCTCGACACGGTGACGATGGCGGCGCGCGCGGTGATCTTGCCGGAGGGCGTCTCGACCATGACGTCGCGATTGCTCCACAGGATACGCTGCGCCGGCGTCGACAGCGCCAGCGGCAGCCCCTCGCCGAGCTTTGCGATCAGTGCACCGAGCCCCTGCCGGCAGGCGATCGCGGTGTTGCGATCCTGCGCACGCACCTTGTCGACGGCGGAAAGATCCTTCAGATCCTTGCCGCAGAAATTGGGCCCGAGCAGGAATTCCGCGGTGCCGGCCCAATCGCCGAGGTCCTTCGGCATCGCCGCGGCGCAGGCGATATCGGCCTTGCGCGCAGCGTCGTCGATGGCGCGATTGGCGCGCACCAGCGCCGCCAAAAACTCCTCGGTCTCGCCGGGACGGGCGTAGCGCCGGCCGATGCGAATCTTTTGCCCCGCAGGCGCCGTGACGATGTCGAGACCCGCGGAGCGGGCCAGCCGGATCATCGGATTGGTTTCGGGATTGTGCATCCAGCGCGCGCCGCGGTCGAACGGCACGCCGAATGTCGACGCGTCGGTCTGGCAGCGACCGCCGACCTGGCCCGCCGCCTCCACCACGATCACCTTGCGGTTGGCGGCAACGATCCGGCGCGCCGCAGCGATACCTGCGGCCCCTGCACCGATCACGACGATATCGGCCTCGCGCGGCGGCGGCGCCGCAAGCACCCGGCCGCCCAGCGCGGGCGCCAGCGCGAAAGCCGCGGACGCCGACAGGAAATCGCGGCGGGTCACTGTCATGACATAGCTTCTGGCATGGTTTCCGGGGACTTGCGGAGAACGGGAACGCTTCGCGAACTGTGCCGCATCTCACCGACCGCAGCAACCATCATGGTAAATCAATCATGATTGATCCGCCGATGGCATGAACTAAATTGCAACAGCTTGCGACCATGATTAAGTGAAACACAAGCGGTCACAGAACCGCTGGGGGGGGGGAATCCATGGGCCTAATGCTCGATACCGTCGGTAAATGGATCGCGGGGTACCTGCAGAAGGAAGTCCCCGGTTACGAGCCGTTCACGCCGAGCGACCCGGACCATCTGCGGAGCATCATGCAGCCCGGCGACGTGCTGCTGGTCGAAGGCAACAACCGGATTTCGGGCATCATCAAATACCTCACGCAGTCGACCTGGTCGCACGCGGCGCTGTTTGTCGGACCGATCGACGGCGCGTTCGAGCCGGACGGCGAACAGCATGTGCTGATCGAGGCCAATATCGGCGAGGGCGTGACCTCCGCGCCGCTGTCGAAATATCTCGCCTATCACACCCGCCTCTGCCGTCCGGTCGGCCTGTCGTTCGAGGACCGCACCACGGTGTGCCGCTACGCCATCAACCGCATCGGCTTCGGCTACGACACCAAGAACATCGTCGATCTCGCGCGCTATCTGTTTCCGCTGCCAATCCCGCAGCGCTGGCGCCGCCGCATGATCGCGTTCGGCTCCGGCGATCCGACCAAGATCATCTGCTCGGCGCTGATCGCGCAGGCCTTCGACGCCGTGCGCTATCCGATCCTGCCCAAGATCACGCGCGCCGCCAGCCGCAAGGCGCGACGCGAGATCCTGCATATCCGCGATTCCTCGCTCTACATGCCGCGCGACTTCGACATCTCGCCCTATTTCGAAGTCGTCAAACCCACCATCGTGCACGGTTTCGACTACACGGCCCTGCACTGGGCCGACAAGCAGAAGCCGCTCCAGGAGGTGGCGGGCGAGTTCGGTGTGTTTCCAGAACGTAAGTCGCCGCCGCTTGTTCCTGAAGCGACTGACGAAGAGGCGCCGCTTCCGGCTGCGGAAATGACCGCCGAAGGTCACGCGCCGGTGTGACGATCAGAATGTTGCCGCAAGCGTCAGCCGAACGGCAAGCGGCTCGGCAGGATGCACATGGCGGTCGGCGACGCCATCGACCGGTTCGCCCGGCAGCCGCGACAGATAGTAGTATTCGATCTGGTTGGTTTGCGCGTTGAAGAGATTGAGGACGTCGAGCTGCAGCCGCATCCCGTTGTCGAATTTATAGCCGGCGCGGGCGTTGACGATGAATGACGATAGCGAGCGCACGCTGTCGTCCTCGATCAGCGGGCGCGGGCCGAAATAGCGGGCGCGCAGGCTGCCGAACCAGCCGGTGTCGCGGCCGAAGGTGACGCCGCCACTGGCAACCCACGCCGGCGCACCCGGAATGAAATCGCCGGCCGGATCGACATCCGTGAAGCGGCCGCGGGTATAGGCGAGATCGAAATCGAGGCTCATCCACGGCAAGAGCTTGTACTGGTTGGTCCACTCGACGCCGACCCGCCGGCTCGGCCGGCTCGGCTCCGTGGTGCCGGCATCGCCGACGAACAGCAGTTCGGAATCGAAGTCGAGCACGAACACGGCGAGCGACGAGGTGAGACCGTCGATCACCCTGGTGCGGATACCGAGCTCGGCGCCCTTCGAGCGCACCAGCAGCGGCACGCGATCGAGCGGCGTCACCTTGTCATTGGGATCGACGGTGATGGTCGCACCCCTGATGTCGTTGGAATGCAGGCCGAAGCCGGCATTGCCGTAGAACTCGGTCTTGTACCATGGGCCAAGCACGATGCCGGCCTTCGGGCTCGTCAGCGCCGCCTGCGCGTTGCCGGAATTCTGCGGCGTGTCGCTCAGCACGTGGCCGGCGAAATAATCCTCGCGAATGCCGACCGTGGTGCGCAGCCAGTCGGTCCAGCGTGCGGTGCTGTCGGCCCACAGCGCGACACTGCCTTCCTGGACCTGATCATTGCGCACCGTGGACAGGATCTCGCGCTGCACGGTCTTGAACAGGCTGACATTGATGTCGTCGTAGCGGGTCTGCACGCCGACCCGCGTCTGGGTATCGATGCCGGCGACGCGGACATCGACGGCGTGGCTGGCATCAAGGCCGTAGACGGTACGCCTGTCGGTCTGGCTGAACTGGTCGCCATTGACGGGGTCATCGAGGAAATAGGTGAAATCGTTGTAGAGCTGCAGCGACGAGCGGATCACATAGGCGTTGAGCTTGGTCTGCCCGTAGTCGCTCGACTGCGCCCAATTGCTCGACAGGCTGAAGCGGCCGGCGGTGCCGCCATCGGTCGGATTGAGCGTGCCATAACGGCCGATCAGGCCCTGGTCGATCGCACGCTGCGCGACCTGGTCGGTCGAATTCCAACCATTGGAATAGGCCATCGCGGTCAGCGAGAAACCGTCGGTCGCGGTGCCCTGACTGTAGCGCAGCACGCCGTTGAGCTTGCGGATATCGTCGGGTACGTCCCACGGGCCGTTGTATTTGTTGGCCTCGAAGGCAGCGAGCAGCGTTCCGTCGCCGACGCGCGTCGAGCCCGCGGCCAGCGCGCGCTGATAGCCGAAGCTGCCGGCGGTCAGTTCCACGATGTTCTTCGAAAGCCTGTCGAGATAGTTGATGTCGACGGCACCAGCGGAGGCGAAATCGCCCTTGTCCGCATAGTACGGGCCCTTGCGGACATCCATCGATTGGATGAGTTCCGGGATCAGGAAGTTGATGTCGGCATAGCCCTGGCCGTGACCATGGGTCGGCATGTTGACCGGCATGCCGTCGACGGTGATGGCGAGATCGGTGCCGTGATCGAGATTGAAGCCGCGCAGAAAATATTGATTGGCTTTGCCCTCGCCGGAATGCTGGGTGACGATCAGGCCCGGCACCGCTTCAAGAACTTCGCCGACGCGCGAGATCGGCCGCGCGTTCACTTCGTCGCCGCTGATCTGCAGCGCGCTGGCCGCGGTCGGCTGCAGAGTGGACGCAGGTACGGTCGCCGAGCCGCCGGTAATGCCGCTGGTCGCAGCGGTGGATTGGCGCGGTTGCGGTGCTACCGGCTTGCGGCCGGTGGCGGCATGGCGCGGACGTTGCGACGGCTTGGCGTGTTTGGGCGAGGCCTGGTCGGGCGACGTCACCATGACCGGCGGCAACTGCTCGGTCGTGGCGGCGACGGTCTGCGCTTCGGCGACCGGCGCGAATGCTGCAATGGATGCGGCGGCGGAAAATATCCGCCATGCAGTACGACGCAACGCCCATGCCCTCGCATGATACCTGTTACAGTCACGCGACGACCGCACCAGTCCAACCAACCCGGCAAAGCGACGCTAGCAAGCGCAGTATGACGTTACAAGAAAAATGTCATACCGCCGGGCAATCGAGCCACCACGGATAAGCCATGCAACGCATCACCATCACCATCGAGGATGATCTGCTCGCGGAGATCGACGCCGCCGCCGAGGCGCGCGGCTATCAGAACCGCTCCGAGATCATCCGTGATCTCGCACGCGCCGGCTTGCAGCAGAGCGCGGAAAACGCGCCGTCAGGGCAATGCGTCGCGGCGCTGGTCTATGTCTACGATCACGCCGCGCGCGACCTGTCGAAGCGGCTTGTGCAGAATTTCCACGGCCATCACGACCTGTCGCTGGCGACGCTGCACGTCCATCTCGACGACGACAGCTGCATGGAGGTGACGGCGCTGAAGGGTGCCAGCAGCGAGGTCCGCCACCTCGCCGATCACGTCATCGCCGAACGCGGCGTGCGTTACGGCCGCGTCGTGATGATCCCGACCGCGCCGGACAAGAAGCCGCGCAAGCGGGGGCATGGGCACGATTGAGGTTTCGTAGCCCGGATGAAGCGCAGCGCAATCCGGGGCCCTGGTGCCGCGAACGAAGTGTCCCGGATTGCGCTTCGCTCCATCCGGGCTACCAAACGAATACGCTACGCCGCCTTCGCCTTGGTGCCACGCGGCAGGCCGGCGCGGGCGAGGCCGCCATAGAGCGCCTCGTTCGGCATCTCCGATTTCAGGATCGCGCGCACCTCGACTAGGCGATCGAGATCGATGCCGGTCGGAAATCCCTTGCTCTCGCAGAGGAAGACGAGGTCCTCGAACACGACATTGCCGGTGGCGCCGGGCGCGAACGGGCAGCCGCCGAGGCCGCCGAGCGAGCCGTCGAGCACGCGGGCGCCCTCGTCGAGCGCGGCGGACGCATTCGCGATGCCCATGCCGCGGGTGTCGTGCAGGTGGACGCAGACCGGCTTCGATCCGGCGATCTTCACCGCGCCCCGCGTCAGCTCGCCGACCTGCTTCGGCCCGGCATAACCCACCGTGTCGGCAATCGCGACCATGTCGACGCCGACCTCGTAGAGCTTCTCGGTAAGGCGCAGCACCTCGTTCGGATCGACGGCGCCGACGATCGAGCAGCCCAGTGCCATCGAGATCGCGGCATTGACCAGCGGCTTGTGCGGGCTGGCGTCGCGCAACTCGCAGAGCCGCCTGATGTTCTCGATCGCCGATTCGCGCGAGCGGTTGGCATTGGCCTGGCTGTGCTCCTCGGTCGCCGATACCACCGAGGCGATCTCGGCGACGCCGGTGGCCAGCGCCTCGTTGACGCCGCGCTCGTTCAGCGCCAGCGCGACCCCGTGCGCGCCGGGCAGCGCGGCAATGGTGGCGACCACGTCGCGGACATCGACGAATTGCGGGAAGGTCTTGGCCGGCAGGAACGAGCCGACCTCGAAATGCCGGACGCCGGCGGCGTATTCGTCGCGCACCCAGCGCTGTTTCGCCGCGGTCGACGGGAACGTCTTCACGAGCTGCAGCCCGTCGCGCAGGCCGACTTCGCGCAGGGTCACCTTGTCGCTCGGATAGATATCGTGGACGCGGGTCATGTCAGCCTCACGCAGCGTTTCCGGTTGATGAAATCTTCTGTTGTGCGAGCTCGGCGCGCACCGCCTCGGTATCGGCGCCAAGCACCGGCACCTTCAGGCCTTCGCCGATATTGCGGCCGTTCCATTCGAGCGGCAGCGCGGGAACACGGAACGGCTTGCCGTCGGCGTTCAAATTGTTGACCAGCCCGCCGGGACGCAGCACATGCGGATCCTGCAGCAGATCCTCCGGCCGGTTGATCGGCGAGAAGCAGATATTGAGCGCATCGAGCCGCGCCGAAAGGTCCGCCACGTTCCAGCCCTTGATCACCTCGGCGACGCGCGGAATGATCCGGTCGCGCGCCATGATGCGGTCCGTGGTCGAGCGCAGCGTCGGATCGTCGGCGAATTCCGTGAGGCCGAACTCGCGGCAGAAGCTCTGCCAATGACCTTCGGTGACGACGCCGATGAAGATGCGATCGCCGCCGGCGGCATCGAAGATGTCGTAGATCGGCCAGGCATGCTCGCGTTCCGGCATCGAGCGCGGCTTGCGGCCGGTCATCTCGTACTCGACCATGTGCTGGGCGACCAGGAACAGGCAGTTCTCGAACAGGCCGATGCGGATGTCGGCGCCATCAGCCTTGCCGCCGCGCTTCTGATAGAGCGCGGCGAGGATCGAGATCACCCCGAACATGCCGCCCATGATGTCGTTGGCGGAGGACCCGACGCGCTGCGGCTTTTCGCGCGTGCCGGTCATCGCCGCGAGCCCCGACATCATCTGCACGACTTCGTCGAGCGCCGGCCGATGATCATAGGGACCGGACAGAAAGCCCTTGTGGCCGGCGATGATCAGCTGCGGATATTTTTGGCGAAGCTCCTCGGCGCCAAGCCCCTGCTTGTCGAGCTGACCGTCGCGAAAATTCTCCAGGAACACGTCGGCGCTGGCAAGCAGCCGGTGCATGGTGTCGCGGTCCTCGGGCTTGGCGAAGTCGAGCACGACGCTGCGCTTGCCGCGGTTGAACAGCGGGAAGAACGAGACCCCCATGCCGCCGAGCGAACGGGTCTTGTCGCCGGCGGGCGGTTCGACCTTGATCACCTCGGCGCCGAGTTGCGCCAGGATCATGCCGCAGGTCGGCCCCATCACCATGTGGGTCATCTCGACGACCCTCACGCCTTCCAGCGGCAGTCCGTTGCCGGTCATCGGTTTCTCCGTGCTCGTTGCGCTCTTGTTCTGACGCGTTTCTCCACGCGAACCGGTAGCCACTTCGCTCGAAAACGCATTGTGATCGGCGCAGGTTAGGCTTCCGCACGCTATCTGAAAAATATAATCTGTCGAATAGTGTATTCGTGGTTCTAGAACGCTGAACCCTCATGGATTCGCGCCAGCTTCGCTATTTCATCGCGGTTTACGAGCAGCGCAACCTGTCGCGGGCGGCGGACCAGGCCAACGTCGCGCAATCCGCGCTCAGCCATCACATCGCCAATCTCGAGGCGGAATTCGCCACGCCGCTGTTCGAGCGCAAGCCTCGCGGCATGGAACCGACCGCGGCGGGCGAGCGGCTCTATGAGCATGCCCGCATCATCCTGCGCGCGATGGCGGCGGCGAGCGCGAAATCAAGGAAGGCGCCAGCGTCATCGCCGGCGACATCTCGATCGGCATGGCCAATTCCGGGATGAAGGCGATCGGCGTGCCGCTGATGCGGACCGTGCTGACGAAATATCCGAACCTGAAGCTGTCGCTGACCGAGAGTCTCTCCGGCGCGACGCTGCTGCATCTGCTGAGCTCCGAGGTCGACCTCGCGCTGGTCTACAATCCGCCTTCGGACAAGGACCTGATCGCCGAGCCGGTGCTGGAGGAACAGATGTTCTGCGTCGGCACCGAGAAGCTGATCGGCAAGAAAACGCCAATTCCCTTTGAAGAAGTGACGCGGCTGCCCCTGATCCTGTTGCGATACGGACTATCGGCGCGCGCGCTGCTGGATGACCCCGTGCTGCTGAAGCGTCTCGAGGCCAACGCGATCATGCATCTCAACTCGACCAGCGGCATGATCGGCGCGCTGACCGCGGGTTTGGGCTGCACGATCGCGACGACCCATTTCGTCAGCGAGCCGTTGAAGGCCCGACTGCTGGTCGCGCGCGAAGTCATCGAACCAAAACTGACCCGCACCCTCTATCTTTGCCGCTTGCGCAACCGCCCGATGACCTACGTCATGGAGGAGATGTGCCGCCTGATCCGCGCCCTGATCGCAGACCAGGTGGGCCGCGGCGCCTGGGAGGCGACGCTTCTGATCTAAGGCGCTTTCAAGCGAAGTAGGCACCGTTCGCGTGAAGCAGGCGCGTCAGAAACTGCGCCATCGAAAATATCGAACGATTCCTTCGATATGTTCGTCTGGATTTCTGGCTTCCGGCTGCCAAACATGCGCGACCGGTACGCCTTCGCAAGAAGGGCGGCCGTTGCACCATTCGGGGAGGATCATCATGAGCGCCGTCGAACTCGGCTCGGTCGCCGATCTCGCCACCACGACAAGCGGACCCGACGAGATTTCGCGACGGCTCGAGGCGCTGCCCACATCCGACTACGTCTGGCGGCTGGTGATCCTGCTCTCGCTCGGCGGCTGCTTCGAAATCTACGACCTGTTCTTTACCGGCTATATCGCGCCGGGCCTTGCCCGGAGCGGATTGATGACCACGACGACGCAGGCGTTCTTCGGCTTCTCCGGGATCGGCGCCTTCGTCGCGGCGACCTTCGCCGGCCTGTTCATCGGCACCTTCTGCCTCGGCTTCCTCGCCGATCGCTTCGGGCGCAAGGCGGTCTTCACCTGGTCGCTGCTGTTCTACAGCGCCGCATCGGTGATCATGGCGTGCCAGACCACACCTGGCGGCCTGCTGCTGTGGCGCTTCATCGCCGGGATCGGGATCGGCATCGAGGTCATCACCATCGACGCCTATATCACCGAGCTGGTGCCGAGCTGGATGCGCGGCCGCGCGTTTGCGATCAACCAGGCGGTGATGCTGTCGGCAGTGCCGATCGTCGCCGCACTTGCGTGGTGGCTGGTGCCGCTCTCGCCGCACGGCATCGACGGCTGGCGCTGGGTCGTACTGATCGGCGCCGCCGCCAGCATGATCATCTGGGTATTGCGACTCTACGTTCCGGAAAGCCCGCTCTGGCTGGCCCGCCATGGCCGCGCTGCCGAGGCCGAGACGATCATGCGGACGCTCGAGGCCGCATCGCCGACGGCGGCGCCGCGCCCGACCGCCACGGCCGCGATGATACCGGCACGTGCGCCGGCCGAGACCGGCTATGCCGACCTGTTCAGGCCGCCCTACGTCTCGCTGGTGGTGCTGTTCATGATCTTCAACCTCTGCCAGGCGTTCGGCGTCTACGGCTTCTCCAACTGGGTTCCGGCGCTCTTGGTGCAGAAGGGCATCAACGTCACCAAGAGCCTGCAATATTCCTTCATCATCGCCTTCGCCTATCCGCTCGCGCCGCTCCTGGCCGCAACCTTCGCCGACCGCTTCGAGCGCAAATGGATCATCTGCGGCGCGGCCGCGGCGATCTCGGTGTTCGGCCTCGCCTTCTCGCAGCTCACCGAGCCGGTGCTGCTGATCGCCAGCGGCGTGCTGGTGACGGGAGCCAACATGACGCTGTCCTACGCCTATCACGCCTACCAGACCGAGGTGTTCCCGACCGCGATCCGGGCGCGCGCCGCGGGCCTCGTCTATTCGATGAGCCGGCTCAGCGCGACCTTCTCCGGCTTCATCGTGGCGTTCATGCTGAAGGAGGCCGGCGTCGGCGGCGTGTTCGGCCTGATCACCGCGGCGATGGTCATCGTGATCATTGCTATCGGTGTCTGGGGGCCGAACGTCCGCGGCAGGCCGCTCGACGCCTAGAGCAATTCGCTCGAAAACGCTCTCACCGCGGCACAAACGGCACTTGCCGAAGCCATATTGGGTGTCTACCTCTCGCGGGTCATTTGTGCAGAGGTAGCCCAGTCATGTTAGCCGCCGCCGTCAAGGCGCTTTCGCAAATCCTGTCGCCGCCGATGCGCTCGATCCTGTGGCGCTCGATCGGGCTTGCGCTGGTGCTGATCACCGTGCTGGCGATCGGATTGCAGCGGCTGCTGAGCTGGTTTGCCGACACTGGCGAGGTCTGGGCCGAAGGCATGCTCGGCCCCAACTTCCATTCCACGCTGCACGTGCTGTCCTGGATCGTCTCGATCTCGGCGGGCCTTGGCGTCGTGCTCGGCGGCATCTTCCTGATGCCCGCGATCACCTCGCTGGTGGCGAGCCTGTTTGTCGACGACGTCGCCGACCATGTCGAGCGCGAGCATTATCCGGCCGACCATCCCGGCGTGGCGCTGCCGGTCACGCTCGCGACGATCGAGGGCGTCAAGACCGCGCTGCTGACGATCCTGGTCTATCTGGTCGCGCTGCCGTTCGTGCTGTTCGCGGGCGCGGGCTTCATCATCTTCTTCATCGCGACGGCCTGGCTGCTCGGCCGCGAATATTTCGAGCTTGCCGCGATGCGGTTCCGCTCGCCGGCGGATGCCAAGGCGATGCGCAAGGAGAACGCGGCGACAGTGTTTACCGCGGGCCTGTTCATCGCGGCCTTCGTCTCGATCCCGATCGTCAATCTGGCGACGCCGCTGTTCGGCATGGCCTTCATGGTGCACATGTACAAACGGCTGTCGGGCCCGCGGCGCGAGCTGATCGAGCCGGCGCGGCGAACCAACGTGTCCTCGGTCTAGGTGGTATCCGGAAGCACGGGCAGCGATGCCGGTACCCGATCGCTTGCGAATGGCACGAGCAGCAGTCCGACGATCGCCACGCAGGCGAGCATCGCCCATGCCTCGTTGACGGTGAGTGCGAGCGACGCCCGTTCGACCAACGGCCGGATGAACGCCACCGTGGCGTCGTCCGGCAGACCCGGCGGGCGGTCGATCAGCAACTTCGGATCGAGCCCGATCGCCTGCGCCGCGGTGACATCCCCCGCCAGCAGCCGCACGCGGAAATCCTCGCCATAGATCGGGCTTCGCCCATAGAGGATGGTATCGATCAGGGCGATCCCGATCGCGCCGCCCAGATTGCGCATCAGATTGAACAGTCCGCTGGCGTCGGCGATGTCCGCCTCCGGCAGGGCGCCCAGCGCAATGCGCGTCGGCGGCAGGAGGCAGAACATGATCGCGACGCCGCGGACGACCTGCGGCCAGAACATCTCGCCAAAATCCGCCGTGCGCGGCTGAATGGCGCTCCAACCGAGGCCGAGCGCGAACAAGGCGAAGCCCGCGCCGGTCAACTGCCGCGCGCCGACGCGGCTTTCGAGGACCGCCGCGAGCGGCGCGGCGACGAGCTGCGCAACCCCCGTGACCAGCATGATCGTGCCGATCTCGAAGGCGTCGTGGCGGCGGACGAAACCGAGGAATACCGGCATCAGATAGGTCGATCCGTACAGGCCAACGCCGAGGCAAAAGCTCAGTGCGCAACCGATCGCGAACGGACGCCGCCTGAAAAGCGTCAATTGCGCGATCGGATAGGCCGCGCGGAGCGTGCGCCGGATCAGTAGCATCAACCCCGCGATGCTTCCGATCAGCAGGCCGAGGCAAGGCATCGAGGCCCAACCGCGTTGCGGCGCTTCCTTCAGACCGATCATGAAGCTTGCGAGCGTCGCCGCGAGCAGGACAAGCGACCATTTATCCAGTCTGGAGAACGCCCGAAGCTGCACGCCTTCCTTCGGAAGCAGCGACGGCGTGACCGAGGCTGCCACCGTTCCCGGAACCAGATTGATCAGGAACAGCCACGGCCAGGACCAGGTCTGCGTGATCCAGCCGCCGACGACGGGTCCAACGGTCGGCGCGAGCACCGCGACGACGCCGCCGATCGTGGTGGCCACCGGGTGAAGCCGCGCCGGGAACAGCGTGAACACGGCGGAGAACACTGCGGGAATCAGGACGCCGCCGGAAAATCCCTGCAGCACCCGGAATGCCAGCAGCGCGGCAAAGCCGCCGCTGAGGGCGCAGCCGACCGACGCGACGGTGAACAGGCTCACGGCAAGCGCGAACAGCCATCGCAACGACAGCGCATGCGTGAACAGGCCGGTCAGTGGGATCGCGATCACCTCCGCGATCAGATAGGCGGTCTGGATCCAGCTCATCGCCGCCGGCGAGATCGCAAGCGCGCGCTGGATCGTCGGCAACGAGGTTGCGACGACCTGGATGTCGAGAATCGCCATGAACATGCCGAAGCACATCAGGAGGAAGCCGGCCCAGGTCGCAACCGATGGGCTGTCGGTTCGGTGATCCGCCTTGCTCATGGCGTGCTTGTACGTGGCCAATCGGAAACGGATAGCGCGCGGTTCTCGATCCGAATCCGGACCGCAAGCACCGCGAGATTGAGGAGGGTGAACATCAGCGCCAATCGCGGCAGGTGGAGCGTGAGGGGCAGAAGCGCGATTTCACCGACCACGACGGCGTAGTTTGGATGCGGGAGATATCGGTACGGCCCGGATGCCACCAGCGGCGCGCCCGGCAGCACGACGATTCGCGTGGTCCATCGCGGCCCGAGCGCGACGAGGATCCATATCCGCAGGCCTTGCAGCACCAGAAAACCCGCCAGCGCGGCCAGGTTGACGTCCTGGTCGCGGCCCCAGATCCACAGCGCGGTCAGCCAGCCGGCGTGAACCAGGACAATGAGCGGGTAGTGATTGGCGCCGACCTCGACCGCGCCTCGCGCGAGAAGCCGCTCGGTGTTGCGACGTGACAGCACGAGCTCGCCGAGACGCTGCAGCGTGACCAGAGCGAGGATGACCGACGCGAAGCTCATGCCGCGTGCCTGAGCGCAACGCAGCTGAGCGTGAAGCCCGGCCCGAGCGCCGTGAGCAGCGAGCGCGGCGGCAATCCCTTGGCGCAGGCTCGTTCGAGAACAAAGAGAACCGTCGGGCCCGACATGTTGCCGCAAGCCGCGATGACGTCGCGTTCGTGATCGAGCGTGCCCTGATCGAGCGCGAGTGCCCGCTCCAGCGCGGCGATGACCTTGGCGCCGCCGGGATGGCAGAGGTAGCGGTCGACGTCATCGGCCGTCAGCTGCATCCGCGCGAGGATTTCGGCAACGGCCGGCCCAACATGGTCGCGGACGAAATCCGGAATGGTTCGCTGAAAGACCACGCCGAATCCTTCCGGATCGACCGTCCAGCCCATGATGTCGAGCGTATCCGGCCACAGCTTTTCGCCCGTCGCCTCGATCCGCGTCGCACCACCGTCGCCGGCGCGCAGCACGATCGCGGCCGCGCCATCGCCGAACAGGCTGGCCGCAACGATATTTGCCTTGGTGAGCTCGTCGTGCCGGACCGCGAGCGTGCAGAGTTCGAGCGCAACCAGCAGCACGTTCGCCCCCGGCCGTGCTTCGGCCAGCCGCGCCGCGATCGACAGGCCGGACACACCGCCCGCGCAGCCGAGGCCGAACACCGGCACGCGCGACACATCCGTCCGCAGTCCGAGCTTGCCGGCGACGCGCGCCTCCAGCGTCGGCGTGGCTATGCCCGTCGAGCACACCGTGACCACGATATCGATGTCACTGCCGGTCAGGTCGGCGCGCGCAATCGCCTTGCGCGCCACGTCGACGTACAGCGTCTCCGCGCCCTCGAGGAACGCCAGCGTTCGCTCCGGCCAGCCGCGCCGTTCGAGATACCATTCGATCGGCTTGACGCCGTAGCGATGCTGAATGCCGGTGTTGGCGAACAGGCTGGAGAGCGTCTCGAACTCGGCATAGCGGTCGGCGAGGAGATTGCGCGCGGCCTGCAGGACCTGTCCCTGATGGAATAGATGCGGTGGAACCGCCGTCGCCAGGGAAACAAGCGCGGCCGTCTGCTTTATCTCGATCATCGTGGCTCCATTTCCCCCGCTCTTGGAACCGCGCGATGAGCAAAATATTTCAACACGCCTGCGACATAGCGCGAGCGCGGTATTCACTATAAATTGACCCGGCGCCAATATCCGCGCCGCCTCTTCGCAAATCAGGAAGCGGTGGCGCCCAGCCTGCGCATCACGCTCTTCACCAAGCCGAGCGGCGCCGGCGACAACGGGCCCTGCGGCGCGCGCGTGATGAAGGCGACCAGGACCAGCGCCAGGATCGCAAGCCAAAAGCACAGCCAGAAGCCGTCGATATAGGCGAGCGTGTTGGCCTCGCGCTGCACCAGCGCCGCCAGCGTGCCGACGGCGCGCCCCGTAGCTGTCCCGATGCCATGGCCGGAAAATTCACCTGCCAGCCGCTGGAGCAGGTTCACGACGTCGATATCGCCGTTCTGCACGTGCTGTCCGAGATAGTTGGAATGGATCTGCTCGCGAACCCGCAGCCAGGTCCCCATCAGCGCGACGCCGATCTCGGCGCCGCCGAGGCGCATGATCTGGATATAGGCCGCGAACGCCGTCGCCCGCGAGGGATCGGAATTCGACAGTGCCATGATGATGATCGGCAGCAGCGTGAACGCCTGCCCGATCGACGCGAGCAGGACGATGCCGACAAAATCCTCGCGCGCCCAGACATGGCTGAGCTGCGTGCCCCAGAGATTGGCCGCCGCGAACGCCGAGAAGCCGAGCACCACGACGATGCGCGGATCGAGGTGGCGCAGCAGCAGAATCGAGATCGGCACCAGCACGAACATCGGCAGCGCGCCGTAGGTGAACAGCAGCACGCCCGACTGCTCCGGCCGCAGCGCGCCGACGGTGCCGAGGAAGTTCGGCACCAGCGACGAATTCGACAGGCTGGTCAGCGTGTACAGCAGGATGACGACCAGCGAGAGGCCTATATTGCGCGAGAACAGCACGTTGAAATGTGCCCAGGGCCGGCGCGCGACCATTTCGTTGATCATGAAGGCGACGATCAACAGCGCGCCGCCGATCAAGAGCGCCATCACCGTGCCCGACGACAGCCAGTCCAGCCGGTTGCCCTGATCGAGCCCGGCATAGACCATCGACACCCCGGCGCCGAGCAGCAGCATGCCGCCCCAATCGGCATGGTGCAGCAGGTCGCGATTAACCGGCTCGTTCGGCGTGCCGAGATACACCATCAGGCCCATCAGCGGCGCGATCACCACGCCCTGCCAATACAGCCACTGCCAGCCGAGATGCTCGACATAGAAACCGACCAGCGAGCTCGACGAGTCGAGCGCGAAGCCGACGCGGATCGAATACATCGCGATCGCCGGCAGCCACCATCGGATCGGCAGGTTGCGCAGGATGATCATCAGCGTCGCCGGCACGAAAGTGCCGAGCAGCATGCCGTGGGCGATGCTGAGCGCGATCAGCGTCGTGTAGTCGCGCACGAACGGGATAGTCAGCGAGACCACCGCATAGACCAGGCTCGGAATGCCGAGCACACGGCGCAGGCCGAACACGGTGGCGAGCCAGGCCACCGCAGGCGCGACGAAGATCTGCGAGCCGATGGCGGCCGTCGAGAGCCATGCGCCCTCGTCGAAGCTGAGCGAGAACGCGCCGCGCAGATCGGGCAGGCCGACCGAGGTCAGGCGGCTGTCGAAATTCGCCAGAAACGCACCGAGCAGCACGGCGACGACCGCGAACAGCGGATAGCGCGCGACGTCGCCGCGCGAGACCGGACCACGGTCGCGGTCGTCACTTTCCGCCATTGGCGGCCGCCTCGCCGGTATCGATCCGCGTGACCACCGACATGCCCGGCAGCAGGCGCTCGAGCAAGGGCTGGCCCTTGTCGAACTGGATCCGCACCGGGATGCGCTGCACCACCTTGGTGAAATTGCCGGTGGCGTTATCGGGCGGCAGCAGCGCGAATTGCGATCCGCTCGCCGGTGCGATGCGCTCGACGACGCCGCGCAGCTTCTGGCCCGCGAACGTATCCACGGTGACCTCGACCGGCTGGCCCGGCTTGACGTTGGTCAGCTGGGTCTCCTTGTAGTTGGCGATCACATAGACGTTCGGCAGCGGCACGACGTTGATCAGATTGGCGCCGATGTTGACGTAGTCGCCCGGCTGCACCTGGCGCTCGCCGGTGACGCCGTCGAACGGCGCGACGATCTTGGTGTAGCCAAGCTTGAGCTTGGCCGATGCCAGCAGCGCCTTCGCGGCGTCAAGGTCGGCGGCACGCTGCTTCTTGGTTCCTTGCAGAACCTCGAGCTGATGGCGCTGCGCCGCGATCACAGCGCGGCTGGCGCGTACGTCGGCCTCCGCCTTGGCATAAGATGCGGTCGCCTGCTCGAGCCGCTGCCGCGTGCCGGCGTCGGTTTGCGACAGCGACTGCTGACGCTCTTCCTCCTGACGTGCCAGGGTCTGCTGCGCCTCCGCGGACAGCCGCGCAGCTTCGGCCTGCGCGATGGTCGCATATTGCAGCTCGACCTGGTTGTTGAGGTTATCCAGCACGGCCTGGGCACCGACCACGCCGGCCTCGGCCTGCGCGACCTGCGCCTGGTAATCGGCGGGATCGATCTGCACCAGGAGATCGCCGGCCCTGACGCGCTGGAAATCGGAGACGGCGACGGTGAGCACCTCGCCGGACACGCGGCTGGAGAGCTGG
Organism: Bradyrhizobium pachyrhizi; assembly: GCF_001189245.1. Lineage (GTDB taxonomy): Bacteria > Pseudomonadota > Alphaproteobacteria > Rhizobiales > Xanthobacteraceae > Bradyrhizobium > Bradyrhizobium pachyrhizi. The sequence goes on from NZ_LFIQ01000039.1 coordinate 319,505, forward strand.
GTCAATTCGGCGCGCACATAGGCATCATTGGTGGTCTGGATCGTGGCGCTGCCGACCCAGGCATCCCAGCGACTGGTCGCCACCGCGACGAACACCAGCGCGACGAGCACGGCAAACAGCGGAATCGCGAAGCGGCTCCAGAAGCCGCTTGCTGAAGATTGCGGCTTGGCGGGCGCCGCAGCAGGCGCGGTCTGGCTGGCGGGTGACGGACCATCTTCAACCTGCTCTGCCACACCGCACTCCCTCAATCACGCACCGGAACAACCGACAAACCTATCGCGCGAACCGGCATCCACTTCGCTCGAAAATGCTCTGATAGCACATGACGACGATCATGCCTCAGACGGTCTTTTCCGGCCACCGGCAGAGATCATTGATCAGACATACGTCGCAACGTGGACCGCGGGCGAGGCAGGTGTAGCGGCCATGCAGGATCAGCCAGTGATGGGCGTGCAGCATGAACTCGGTCGGGATCACCTTTTCCAATCCCAACTCGACCTCGAGCGGCGTCTTGCCGGGCGCGAGGCCGGTGCGGTTGCCGACGCGAAACACATGGGTGTCGACCGCCATCGTGTGCTCGCCGAATGCCATGTTGAGCACGACATTCGCGGTCTTGCGGCCGGCGCCGGGCAGCGATTCGATCTCGGCACGCGTGCGCGGCACCTCGCCGCCGAACTCGGCGATCAGCTTCTGCGACAGCGCGATGACGTTCTTCGCCTTGTTGCGATAGAGCCCGATGGTCTTGATGTAGTCGCGCACCCTGTCTTCGCCGAGCTCAAGCATCTTCTCCGGCGTGTCGGCGACCGCGAACAGCGCTCGCGTCGCCTTGTTGACGCCGGCATCGGTCGCCTGCGCCGACAGCACCACCGCAACCAGCAGCGTGTAGGGGTTGAGGTGCTCGAGTTCGCCCTTGGGCTCGGGATTGGCTTTGCGGAACCGGTCGAAAGCCTCGTAGACCTCCTCCGATGTCCATGGCTTCGGCTTTACGGTTCGCTTGGCGGCCTTCTTGGCCGCCTTCTTTGCCCCGCGTTTGGGCAGCAGCCTTGCCGCTTTCGCAGGCTTCTTCTTCGGTGCAGACCGAACGCTTGATGTGCTGGCGCGTTGAGAGCGGATGATTTTGGCCATGAACCGGATATACTGATACGTCATGACCGCAGGCAACGACTTTGATCCGGGCGAAGACCTCAGGGCCAATGACCTCGCGGCTGATGCCGCTGAGGCCGAGCCCAAACTGTTCTCGGCATTGCTGACGCCGCACCGCTCGCTGAATCGCACCGGCTTTATCGTGCTGATGTCGTTCGTCACCGTGGTCAGCTTCATTGCCGGCGCGGTGTTCTGGTGGCTCGGCGCCTGGCCGATCTTCGGCTTCTTCGGCCTCGACGCGCTGGTGATCTATTGGGCGTTCAAGGTCAATTTCCGCACCGCCAAGGCGAGCGAGGAGATCACCGTCACGGCGTCGGAACTGCGGGTGCGCAGGATCAGCCATCGCGGGCATGTGGCGGAATGGGTGCTCAATCCGCTCTGGGTACGGTTCGAACAGATCTCGCATGAGGAGTTCGGCATCGAGCGGCTTTATCTGGTCTCCCGGGGCCGCCGGGTCAGCGTCGGCAGCTTCCTGGGTCCGGACGAAAAGGCCAGCTTCTCCAAGGCCTTGACGGCGGCGCTCAACGCCGCGAAACGCGGCCCGACTTACAACCCCATCCACTAGGTCTTATTTGAGCATGATCTTTTCGGAAAACCGGTC
>NZ_LFIQ01000039.1:321258-376388 GCF_001189245.1 Bradyrhizobium pachyrhizi
TGTCAGAAATCGGGTGGTTTGGACGCGCCATGGCTCCTAAATCAGACACCATGATGACACTCGCCATACACGACCAGCGCCTGGCCAAGCCGGGCCTCCAGAGCGCCGCGCTGCGCGACTATGACTCGGTTCGGCGCGCCATCGCGTTCATCTCGGAGCATTGGCGCACGCAGCCGACCATCGAAGCGATGGCCGATGCCGCCGCCGTCACGCCGGATGAATTGCACCATCTGTTCCGACGCTGGGCCGGGCTGACGCCGAAGGCCTTCATGCAGGCGCTGACCCTGGACCACGCCAAGAACCTGCTGCGCGATTCCGCCAGCGTGCTCGATGCGGCACTCGACTCCGGCCTGTCAGGGCCGGGACGGCTGCACGACCTGTTCGTCACGCATGAGGCGATGTCGCCGGGCGAATGGAAGACCGGCGCCGGCGGCATGACGCTGCGCTACGGCTTCCATCCCTCGCCGTTCGGCACCGCGATCGTGATCGCAACGGATCGCGGGCTTGCGGGGCTTGCCTTCGCCGATCACGGCGACGAGCAGACCGCATTCGCCGACATGAAGCGGCGCTGGCCGAACGCGACCTATGTCGAGGACACCGACGGCACCACCGCACTGGCACAGCGCGTGTTCGATACACGGTTGTGGCGGGCGGACCAGCCGCTGCGCGTCGTGTTGATCGGCACCGACTTCGAGGTGCGGGTGTGGGAGACGCTGCTCAAGGTCCCGATGGGCCGCGCGGTCAGCTATTCCGACATCGCCTGCAAGATCAACAGCCCGAAAGCTTCGCGCGCGGTCGGCGCCGCGGTCGGCCGCAATCCGGTGTCGTTCGTGGTGCCCTGCCATCGCGCACTCGGCAAGAGCGGCGCGCTGACCGGCTATCACTGGGGCATCACCCGCAAGCAGGCGATGCTGGGCTGGGAAGCCGGCCAGGTCGGATTGCACTAGCTCAATTGCAGGATGGGTAGCGCGAAGCGAAACCCATCGTCCTTATCCTCATTGCGTGATTGATGGGTTTCGCTTCGCTCTACCCATCCTGCGGGCCTACCCCGCGAGATCGACCTTTGAAGCAACGGTGGAATCGGCATTGAGCAGATAGACCACCGGCGCGCCGGTCGCGAGTTCGCGTTTGAGGATCTGCTCGGGCGTCAGCTTCTCCAGCACCATGATCAGCGCGCGCAGCGAATTGCCGTGGGCGGCGATCAGCGTGCGCTGGCCGCGCAGCACGCCGGGCAGGATCTCCTGCACGTAATAGGGCAGCGTGCGCGCCAGCGTGTCCTTCAGGCTTTCGCCGCCGGGCGGCGGCACGTCGTAGGAACGGCGCCAGATCAGAACCTGGTCCTCGCCCCACTTCTTGCGGGCGTCGTCCTTGTTGAGGCCGGAGAGATCGCCGTAATCGCGCTCGTTGAGCGCGAGATTCTTCGTGGTCGGCAAACCGGTCTGGCCGATCTGCTCCAGCATCAGCTTCAGCGTGTGCTGCGCACGGGTGAGGTCGGAGGTGAACGCGACATCGAACGACAGACCCTGCGCCTTCAGCTTGCGGCCGGCCTCGTTGGCTTCGTTGACGCCCTGCTCGGTGAGATCAGGGTCCTTCCACCCGGTGAACAGGTTCTTCAGATTCCAGTCGCTCTGACCGTGACGAACGAGCACAAGGAGACGATCACTCATTTCAGATTCCGTTTTCGCTTAGCTGGATTTCATTCCGTCGAGCGGTGTCAGTCGCTCAACCCGAGGACGTCGGCCATCGAATACATGCCGGGCTTCTTGCCATGCGCCCACAGCGCCGCCTTCAGCGCGCCCTGCGCGAACAGCGCGCGGTCCTCTGCATGGTGCGAGAGCGTGATGCGCTCGGAGGGGCCGGCAAAGATCACGCTGTGATCGCCGGCCGCAGTGCCGCCGCGCAACGAGGCAAAGCCGATATCGCCCGCGCGCCGCGCGCCGGTGAGACCATCGCGACCGCGCGCCGAATGCTGATCGAGTGCGATCTTGCGGCCGGCAGCAGCGGCTTCACCGAGCATCAAGGCGGTGCCCGACGGCGCATCGATCTTGGACTTGTGGTGCATCTCGAGAATTTCGATGTCAAAGCTCTGGTCGAGCGATTGCGCGACGCGCTTGACGAGCGCGGCGAGCAGATTGACACCGAGGCTCATATTGCCTGATTTCACCACGATGGCGCGGTTGGTCACGCTGCGTATCACCGCATCGTCGGACGGCGACATCCCGGTGGTGCCGATGACGTGAACGAGACCGCGCTCGGCCGCGATCGCGACATTGGCGATGGTCGCGGCCGGCACGGTGAAATCCAGGATGCCGTCGGCGCCGGCCGACATCGACCACAGATCGGCCGACAGCTTGACGTCATTGGCGGGAAGGCCGGCGAGCACGCCGGCGTCCTTGCCGAGCAGTTCCGAGCCCGGCGCTTCCAGCGCACCGACCAGCACCGCCCCCGGGGTCTCGGAAATCACCCGCGTCAGCGTGCGGCCCATCCGGCCGCCGGCTCCCGCAACGATCAAACGCATGTCAGCCATGGCTCACCTCTCCACGCGATATAGCGAGCCAAGGCTGTTCCGGCAACCGAACCGGCTACCCGCGATCAGGGCTGCGGGCCGTCATAGCCCTCGATGATGATGAGGTCGGCGATCGAATGCGGCTGCCGCACCTTGATGTTGGCCTGGTATTCCGGGGAGTTGTAGCAGGCCATCGCGGTTGCGTAGTCGGGGAATTCGATCACGACATTGCGGGAGCGGCTCTCTCCCTCGACGCAGTTGAGCTGGCCGCCGCGTACCACGTAACGGCCGCCGAACTTCTTGAAGATCGCAAGGTTGGCCACCGCGTAGGGCTTGTAGCCTTCGTCATTGTGAACGTCGACGCGTCCAATCCAGTATCCCTTCGCCATCTCTGTTCTCCCTCTTGTTGTTCAGGCGAGCGCCTGGGCGATTTCGGCGTGAATGGCTTCGGCTGAAGCCTTTGGATCGGCGGCTTCCATCACCGGGCGTCCGACCACGAGATAGTCGGCGCCGGCGGCGATGGCGCGAGCCGGCGTCATGATGCGCTTCTGGTCGCCGCTCGCCGAGCCTGCGGGGCGGATGCCCGGCGTCACCAGGTTCATCTGATCGCCGACGATCTTGCGCAAGGCGGCGGCCTCCTCGGGCGAGCTGACGAGGCCGTCAACACCAAGCGCCTGCGCCTGCCTGGCGCGCGCTTCGACGAGATCGGAGACGTTGAGGCGATAGCCCGCCGCATGCAGGTCGGTGTCGTCGTAGGAGGTCAGCACCGTCACCGCGAGGATCTTCAGGCCGGACCCGGCGCGTGCCTCGACCGCCGCCTTCATGGTCTGCGGGTAGGCATGCACGGTGAGAAAGGTCGCGCCGAGCCCGGCGACGCTTTCGACCCCGCGCGCGACGGTGTTGCCGATGTCGTGCAGCTTCAGATCGAGGAAGACCTTCTTGCCGCTGCCTGCAAGCTGCTTCGCCAGGATGAGGCCGCCGGCATAACCGAGCTGATAGCCGATCTTGTAAAAGGTGACGGCATCGCCGAGCCGGTCGATCATCGCCTCGGCGCTGGCGACGGACGGCAGATCGAGCGCCACGATCAACCGGTCTCTTGGAGCGATCCTGGCTGGCTGCATGTCACCTCACATCATGCGTTGGGATTGGTCGATCAGCTGCCGCACCAGCGCCTGCATCGCGTCGATGTCGGCCTGGTGCTTCAGATGATCCATATCGTCGTAGGCCTGCTCGGCGAATGACAGCGCGAGCTGGTTCGGGATCACGGTGGCGTGGCACGCCGTCAGGATCAGGCGCAGCGCAGCCAGCGCGCGCGTGCCGCCGAGCCGGTTGCCGGATGCGGCTGAAATCGCGAACGCGCGGCCGTGGAACACCTGACCTCGCACCTCATGCGGATCCTGCACGCGGCTCACCCAGTCGATCGTGTTCTTCACCAACGCCGGCACCGAGGAATTGTATTCCGGCGTCACGATCAGCACGCCATGATGGGCGCCGATCATCCGCTTCAGATTCACGGCATGCTGCGGCACGCCGGATTTCGCCTGCAGGTCGCCGTCATAGATCGGCAGCGGAAAATCGCCGAGCGAGATGCGGGTGACGTCGGCGCCGGATTGCGCCAGTTCGTGCGCCAGCACGGCCGCCAGCTTCGCATTGAGCGAGCCTGACCGAAGCGATCCGGGGATCACGAGGATTTTCAGCGCGGACATTTTGAAATCGCAGGTAAGGCGCACGCCCGGCGCGACGGCGCCGGGTGGTCAGCCCTTGCGATACACCCAGACCCGCGCGGGCGGAAGGTTCATCCAGATCCGCTCGGAGGCCTCTGTGGACACGCCCGGCAGCGACTTCGGAATCGGAGGCACCACCGAATAGGTGAACTGAATGAACGGCGCGCCGGGTGCGAGCGCCAGGAAGGCGTCACGGACCAGCCTCAGGCGGGTCAGCATCGGCTTGGTGACGAGCGGCAGACCGGAGACCACGGCCGAGGCGGGAGATTTCAGCACCTCCCACAGCGTATCGCGCAGCCTATAGGCGTCCCCCTGGACGACCCTGGCGTGCGGATAGCGTTCGCGCAGCAAGGCGCAGAAGCCGGGATTGTATTCGACCAGGACGAGACGCTTTTGATCCACGCCGTGCTCGATCAGCGCGTTGGTAATCGCCCCGGTGCCGGGTCCAAGTTCGACGACCGGCCCCTCGGCGTCGGGATCGACATATTGCGCCATGGTGCGGGCGAGCAGCCGTCCGGACGGCATCACCGCGCCCATATGCAGCGGCTTCTCCATCCATGAACGGAGAAATCGAACCTCGTCGTCGAGACGGAGGGGCTTCTTCGACGCACGCACGGACGATTGCAAAGGCATGTCGCTACCAGGCGGGGACCGCACAATCGAGCGGTTGTCAGAAAACAGTCACAAAGACGTATAGGTCGAAGTCGTTACGGTCAAGCATAACGACTGCGGCTAGACGGAGCGATTGCCAAAGAAGTCCTTGACCTTAGAGAAGAAACCCGCCGCCTCCGGCTGGGTTGCGCCGGACGACAGCTTTTCGAACTCCATCAGCAGTTCTTGCTGTTTCTTGGTCAGATTCTGCGGCGTTTCGACCACGACCTGGACATACATGTCGCCGGTCTGACGCGAGCGGAGCACCGGCATACCCTTTGATGCGATGCGGAATCGCCGGCTGGATTGGGTGCCGGCCGGCACCTTGACCTTGGTCTTGCCCTTGTCGATGGTCGGCACCTCGAATTCACCGCCGAGCGCTGCGGTCACCATCGAGATCGGCACGCGGCAGTGCAGGTCGGCGCCGTCGCGCTGGAAGAACTGGTGCGTGGTCAGCGACAAGAAGATGTAGAGGTCGCCGGGCGGTCCGCCGCGGACACCGGCCTCGCCTTCACCGGCGAGACGAATGCGGGTGCCGTCCTCGACGCCCGGGGGAATGTTGACCGACAGCGTGCGCTCGCGCGTCACCCGGCCGGAACCGGCGCAGGAGGTGCAGGCATCCTCGATCATCTGGCCGCGACCCTGACAGCCGGGACAGGTCCGCTCCAGCGTAAAGAAGCCCTGGGCCTGCCGGACACGGCCGGCGCCGCCGCAATGCGAGCAGGTCTTCGGCTTGGTGCCGGCCTTGGCGCCGGTGCCCGAGCAGGATTCGCAGGTGACCGAGACCGGAATCTCGATCTGCGCGGTCTTGCCCTGGAAGGCCTCCTCGAGCGTGATCTCCATGTTGTAGCGCAGATCGGCGCCGCGCTCGCGGCCGCCGCTGCGGCGCTGCCCGGCCATGCCGAACAGGTCCTCGAAAATGTCGGAGAAGGATGAGGCGAAGCCGGCGCCGAAGCCGGGACCGCCGCCGCCCATGCCCTGCTCGAAAGCGGCATGGCCGAAGCGGTCATAGGCGGCGCGCTTGTCGCCGTCCTTCAGCACCTCATAGGCTTCGTTGATTTCCTTGAACCGGACTTCGCTGGTGGCGTCGCCCGGATTCTTGTCCGGATGCCATTTCATCGCGAGCTTGCGGAAAGCCGATTTCAGCTTGGTCTCGTCCGCGTTCCGCTCAACCTCGAGGGTCTCGTAATAGCAGCGCTTGGTGGACATCCTTCAATTCCGTCCGAAGTTCGTCGCCATCGCCAAGGATTGCGCCTGTCTGGAAGATGCAGTGATCGCCTTAAAGAAAAATGCCCCCCACTCCTCCGAGACGCGGCGCGTGCTCTTTGGTGTGAGGGCCATGATCGCAAGCCCGCGCTTAAGCAGACTTCTTGTTGTTCTTGTCGTCGTCGACCTCGGTGAACTCCGCGTCGACAACGTCATCCTTAGCAGCGTCCTTGGCCGCATCGGCCTCGGCCTGCTGCTTGTACATGGCCTCGCCGAGCTTCATCGAAGCCTGCGCCAGCGTGTTGGTCTTGGCCTTGATCGCCTCGGCGTCGTCGCCCTTCAGCGCTTCCTTGAGGTCGCTGACGGCGTCTTCGATCGCGCGGCGCTCGGTGTCGGCGATCTTCGAACCGTGTTCGGCCAGAGCCTTCTCGGTCGAGTGAACCAGACCGTCGGCATGGTTCTTGGCGTCGACAGCCTCGCGGCGCTTCTTGTCCTCGGCCGCGTTGACCTCGGCGTCCTTGACCATCTTGTCGATGTCGGCCTCGGACAGACCGCCGGATGCCTGGATCCGGATCTGCTGTTCCTTGCCGGTCGCCTTGTCCTTGGCCGAGACGTTGACGATGCCGTTGGCGTCGATGTCGAAGGTCACCTCGATCTGCGGCATGCCGCGCGGAGCCGGCGGAATGCCCATCAGGTCGAACTGGCCGAGCATCTTGTTGTCGGCCGCCATTTCACGCTCGCCCTGGAAGACCCGGATGGTGACGGCGCCCTGATTGTCTTCGGCGGTCGAGAACACCTGGCTCTTCTTGGTCGGGATCGTGGTGTTGCGGTCGATGATGCGGGTGAACACGCCGCCCAGCGTCTCGATGCCCAGCGACAGCGGGGTCACGTCGAGCAGCAGCACGTCCTTGACATCGCCCTGCAGCACGCCGGCCTGGATCGCAGCGCCGATCGCGACGACCTCGTCGGGATTGACGCCCTTATGCGGCTCCTTGCCGAAGAACTGCTTCACGACTTCCTGAATCTTCGGCATGCGGGTCATGCCGCCGACCAGCACCACTTCGCCGATCTCGCCGGCGGTCAGGCCGGCATCCTTCAGCGCCTTGCGGCACGGCTCGATGGTCTTCTCGACGAGATCGGCCACCAGCGCCTCGAACTTGGCGCGGGTCAGCTTCATCGTCAGATGCTTCGGACCAGTCTGGTCAGCCGTGATGAACGGCAGGTTGATTTCGGTCTGCGTGGTCGACGACAACTCGATCTTGGCCTTCTCCGCAGCTTCCTTCAGGCGCTGCAGGGCGAGCTTGTCGTTGCGCAGGTTGATGCCCTGCTCCTTCTGGAATTCGTCGGCGAGATAGCCGACCAGGCGCATGTCGAAATCTTCACCGCCCAGGAAGGTGTCGCCGTTGGTCGACTTCACCTCGAACACGCCATCGCCGATCTCGAGGATCGAGACGTCGAAGGTGCCGCCGCCGAGGTCGTACACGGCGATCGTGCCGGACTTCGACTTGTCGAGACCGTAGGCGAGCGCGGCAGCCGTCGGCTCGTTGATGATGCGCAGCACTTCGAGGCCGGCGATCTTGCCGGCGTCCTTGGTGGCCTGACGCTGCGCGTCGTTGAAATAGGCGGGAACCGTGATGACGGCCTGCTCGACCTTCTGGCCGAGATGCGCCTCAGCGGTCTCCTTCATCTTCTGCAGAATGAAGGCCGAAACCTGCGAGGGCGAATAGGTCTTGCCATCGGCTTCGACCCAGGCGTCGCCGTTCGATGCCTTGACGATCTTGTAGGGAACGAGCTTCTTGTCCTTCTCGACCATCGGGTCGTCATAGCGGCGGCCAATGAGGCGCTTCACCGCGAAGAACGTACGCTCGGGATTGGTCACCGCCTGGCGCTTCGCCGGCTGGCCGACGAGGCGCTCGCCATCGTCAGTGAAGGCAACGATCGACGGCGTCGTCCGCATGCCCTCGGCATTCTCGATCACCTTGGCGTTCTTGCCATCCATTACGGCGACGCACGAATTCGTGGTGCCGAGGTCGATCCCAATGACCTTACCCATGGTTTTCATATCCTCTTTGCTACGGCAGGTTGGTTGGGCCCTGACGGCGCTCCGTACCGAACCCCCAGACGTTCACATACTCGCGATATTGCGACGGTGAGCCTGATATAGGAGAGAGGGTCCTGCCCGCAAGGACTGGACGCAACGTTGAGGCCTGAAAAGACTGACGTTTGAAAGATTGTGTCAGCCCGGCTGCAGCGCCGGTTCAAGCCCGATCCAAGTTAACAAATCGGCAATGATGCCGCCCGCCGTCGACCGCGAACATCGGCCGCGCGACGTCCGCGCTGTTGAGTGAACACTCACAAACGTCGTATGCGAGAGCGGCGCACAGGCCGAGGGCGCGCTGTTTGGCCGCTGGTGGCCGATCGTCGGAAACGTCGGGAAACTGGAAAGTGCCAGCCAATCGGGACGAAAAGCCCATGGAATCGGGCCTGCAGGCCCGGAGCGCGGCTTTGGCGGCCTGTTGCAGGGTCATCAAAACCGCTAAAAGCGGTCCGACTGAAAGAGGCCATCCAGCCCTGCACCGGCCCCGTTGCGCGGCCACCAAGCAAAACCGGTAGATCCCCCATGACGCCTTTTCGACTTCTCGTTGCGGTTGCCTTGCTGCTTGCTGCCACCTGTCGTGGCTTTGCCGCCGACGTGGTGTTTCCGCCGGGCGCGCATGTCGGGATGAAGCCGCTGGTGGGCCTCAACCGCGCCAGGTCGTTCATCGGCTTCGAGACCGAGGACCAGGGCGTGAAGGTCTTGATCGCCGATCTGCCCGCGGACGCCTACAACGAGGTCGTGAGCGCCTTCAAGGCCAACCCGGCCGGTAGCGGAAACATCAAGCCGGAGAGCCTCGAGACGCCGGCGGGCCTCGCCTATTACACCGTGGAGAGCGCGCGTGACGGCACCACCAATGTGCGGCGCTATTCCATGATCCTGCCGGGACCGACCTTCTCCGGCTATGTCGCGGTCCAGGTGCCGGAGAACGCCAGCAAGATCTACACCGACGACGCCGTGCGGCAGATGTTCGCCACCGCCCAGATCCGCAACGAGGTGCCGGTCGACGAACAGCTCGGCATGATGCCCTTCAAGGTCACCGAGCTCGGCAGCTTCAAGAATGTCCGCATGCTGGCGCCGGGCGCCGCGCTGCTGATGGCCGACGGCGACGACAAGGGCCTTGAGACCAAGCCCTTCATGCTGCTTGGCATCATCGGCTCGGCCCCGGCCACACCGGATGATCGCGGCCGCTTCGCCCAGCAGATCGCCACCACGATCCCCGGCGTGCGCGACGGGCGGATCACCATGTCCGAACCGATCCGGATCGACGGCCAGCCCGGCTTCGAGACGCGCATCGACGCCGTCAGCGGCAAGGACAATACCGCGGTGACCATCGTGCAGTGGCTGCGGTTCGGCGCGCAAACATCGATGCGCATCATCGGCAGCTCCCCGCGCACCGATTGGGAGAAGGCCTTCCCGCGCTTCCGCGCGGTGCGCGACGGCATCCAGCCGCGCGGCTGACAGGCCCGCCGAAAAATCGGACTTTCGCAGCTCCACGAACGGAATTAGCCTTCTCGCACGGTTATCAGAGCGAGGAGGGGCGCGATGTTGGATCGACGACAGGTCGTTGCAGGGCTCGGTACGCTGGCGCTTGCCGCGCTGGTTCCAAAACATCTCTGGGCGGCTGCGATCAAGCCCGACGACGGCGCCGCGCTGCTCGTGATCGACGTCCAGAACTGCTTCCTGCCCGGCGGCAGCCTCGCGGTGAAGGACGGCGAGCAGGTGGTGCCGGTGATCAACCGGATCGCCAAGAGCTTTGCCAATGTGGTGATGACGCAGGACTGGCACACGCCCGGACACATCTCCTTTGCCTCGACCCATTCCGGCAAGAAGCCGTTCGAGACCGTCGACCTTGCCTATGGCAAGCAGGTGCTGTGGCCCGACCACTGCGTGCAGGGCACCGACGGCGCTTCGCTGTCGAAGGAACTCGCGATCCCGCAGGCCGAGCTGATCATCCGCAAGGGGTTTCACAAGGACGTCGACAGCTACTCCGCCTTCACCGAGGCCGACGGCAAGACCACCACCGGGCTCGCCGCCTATCTGAAGGCGCGCAACGTCGAGCGGGTTTTCGTGGCCGGGCTCGCCACCGATTTCTGCGTGGCATGGACCGCGCTCGATGCGCGCAAGGCGGGCTTCGAGACCTATGTGGTGGAAGATGCCTGCCGCGGCATCGACACGCAGGGATCGCTCGCCAAGGCCTGGGACGACATGGCCAAGGCCGGCGTCAAGCGCATCCAGTCCTCGGATATCGCGTAGGACGCTGCCTCGCGAGATCCGCATGGCCGAGTCTGCGTCACCCCTTGCATTCGATCTCGCGCAGCGCCTGCCATCGCCGCGCCTGGCGGGCCTGATCGTCCGGATCACCGGTTATCGCGAGACCGCAACCGGCCGGTTCGCACAACGACAGACCGCGCCGCTGATCGTCCCGCTGATCATCAGTTTCGGCTCGCCGTTCCTGATCGCGCTGTCGCGCGAGCCCGGCGCGGCCGATCGTCAGCTCAGCTTCGCCGCCGGCCTGCATGCCGGGCCTGTCTACATCGAGTCCGACGGCCACGCCGCCTGCGTGCAGGTCGATTTCACTCCGCTCGGCGCCTACGGCTTCTTCGGCGCCGCCGTGACCGACCTGGTCGGGCGCATGGTCGATATCGACGATGTGCTCGGCCATGATGGCCGTCGTCTGCGCGAGCAACTCGGCGCCGTGACGTGCTGGCAGCGCCGCTTCGACCTGATCGAGGCGTTCGTGCTGCGCCGCGCCGGCCACATGCCGTCTCCCGAAGTCGCGTTCGCCTATCGAAGACTGGCGCGTTCGGCCGGCACTATCAGCATCACAGCATTGGCCGACGAGATCGGCTGGAGCCGCAAGCATCTGGCCGGCCGGTTTCGGTCCGAACTCGGCCTCGCCCCCAAATCGCTGGCGCGCATGATGCGGTTTCACCGGGCGAGCCGGCTGGCACAAAGCGGCGCAGCGCTCGGCTGGGCGGGGATCGCGGCGGAAAGCGGCTATGCCGACCAGGCCCATCTCGCCCGCGAGTTCGTCGAATTCGCAGGCGAACCGCCGACCGCCTGGGCGCGCCGCCAGGCGCTGACCGACCGCCGGCTGGTTCACGCCGGCGATGGGCTGGCAGACTGGTAACAAACCTTCAAGCCAACGCCGCGTTGCCTCGTGCAGGATGGCGCCGTCAGCCAAGGAGGTGAGCGACCATGACGCACGACATCGAACCGCCCCGCATCTACCCGACCCTGCGCTGCAAGGACGCCGAGGCGATGACCAATTGGCTCACGACGGTGCTTGGGTTCAGCGAACACGTCGTCTACCGCGACGGCGGCGTGATCCATCACGCCGAGCTCGCTTACGGTTCCTCGATGCTGATGCTGGGCCAGAGCCGTGACGGCGCATATGGCAGGCTGGTCGGCGACCTCGACCACCGCCGCACCGACTCGATCTATATCGCCGTCGACGATCCCGACGCGCTGCACGCGAAGGTCAAGGCTGCCGGCGCCAAGATCGAGATGGAACTGCGAGACACCGACTATGGCAGCCGCGACTTCGCCTGTCGCGATCCGGAAGGCAATCTCTGGAGCTTCGGCACCTATTGGCCGAAGGCACACGAGAAGCCGCGACCGTGAGCCCGCGCAATCCGCGAGCTCACAAACGGGCAGCCGGGATCGGGACGGATCAGGCGGTGATGTCGGCGGTCGGGGCGGCCTTGGCGCCGCCCTTGGAGACGCCGACCAGCGCCGGACGCAGGATGCGCTCGCCGATCATGTAACCGGCCTGCACGACCTGCACCACGGTGCCCGACGGCACCGACGGATCAGGCACCTCGAACATCGCCTGCTGGAAGTTCGGATCGAACTTCTCGCCGATCGGGTCGAACTTCTTGACGCCGTTCTTCTCCAGCGCGTTGAGCAGCGAACGTTCGGTCAGCTCGACGCCTTCGATCAGCGCCTTCAGGCCGGGATCGGCGGCCTCCTTGGTTTCGGCCGGCACCGCGTCGAGCGCGCGCTGCAGGTTGTCGGCGATATCGAGCACGTCGCGGGCAAAGCCGGTGATGCCGTAAGTCTTGGCATCGGCGACCTCGCGGCGGGTGCGCTGACGGAGGTTCTCCATCTCGGCCAGCGTGCGCAGCGTCCGGTCCTTCGCCTCGGCGAGTTCCTTGATCAGCGCCTCGGCCGATCCGGCCTCGGGCTCGTCAGGCATGATGTAGGGCTTCGAGACCACGGGCTCACCCGTCGGCGCCGAATTCTCGGTGTTGTCATTGGCCCGGTTCGGATCGGTCATGGCTTGCCTTCTCGAAAACTCGCGTCGGTTCAAATCTTGGGGATTGCTTGCCGGGATATCGTGCTTTGGGCGGCGAAAATCAAGCGCAACATACCGGTCTCGGGAACTGGGATCTCCGGCTTGGGTGAAGAAAACCCGTCAAATGAAAGCGAAATCGCCCTCCGGTCAGCCGCCCAGCATCTTGCTGACGATGCGCGCGGCATAATCGACGGTCGGGATCACCCGCGCATAGTTCAGCCGCGTCGGTCCGATCACGCCGAGGACGCCCACGATCCGCCCCTGAGCGTCGCCGTAGGGCGCGATGATGGTCGAGGAACCCGACAGCGAGAACAGCTTGTTCTCCGAGCCGATGAAGATCCGCACGCCCTCGCCGCGTTCGGCGCGGCCGAGCAGATCGATCACGCCGCGCTTGGTTTCGAGATCGTCGAACAGCGACTTGATGCGCTCGAGATCGTCGAGCGCGTGCAGATCCTCGAGCAGATTGGCGTGACCGCGCACGATCAGCTGGCGGTCCTCGTTCTCGCCGCCGGACCAGCTCGCGATGCCCGCCGCGACCACCTTTTGCGTGAGCTGATCGAGCTCGGCGCGGTTTTGCGTCAGTGCCGTCTCGAGCTCGAGCCGCGCTTCGGCCAGCGTCCGGCCGCGGATCCGCGCATTGAGGAAGTTGGTTGCTTCGGTCAGGGCCGAGGATGGAACACCCGGCGGCAGCGCCAGCACGCGGTTTTCGACCTGGCCGTCTTCGCCGACCAGCACGACCAGCGCCTTCTCCGGCTCGAGCCGCACGAACTCGATGTGCTTCAGCCGCGCATTCGACTTTTGCGTCAGCACCACCGCCGCGGCGCGGGTCAGTCCCGACAGGCGCGTCAAGGCTTCGCCAAGCGCGGCCTCGACGGATTGCGCGCGTCCGACGGCAGCAAGCTGGGTCTGGATCGATTGACGCTCGGCCTCGGTGAGGTCGCCGACCTGCATCAGCGCATCGACGAAGAAGCGCAGCCCGAGTTCGGTCGGCAACCGGCCGGCGGAGGTGTGCGGCGCATAGATCAGGCCGAGCTGCTCGAGATCCGACATCACATTGCGGACCGAGGCCGGCGACAGCGGTAATGCGATCAGGCGCGAAATGTTGCGCGAACCGACCGGCTCGCCGGTCGCGAGGTAGCTTTCGACGATTTGACGAAAAATGTCGCGCGAACGCTCGTTGAGCTGGGCGAGCCCGGCATGCGGCGCGATCAGGCCAATCGGATCGTGGTGAGTCACACTCCAGTCCCTCACAATTACTGCATAATTTGTCGATCCGGGAGGCCGATGACAAGCATGCATTCGGCCCCCTCGTACCGGACCATACCGGGGCCGAAAACCCTTGCCGCTGCCCCTTCCCGCTCCTACAAGCACGGCCAGCCAATTTTCTCGGATTTCTGGAGGATTTCATGCGGCCAAGCCGCCGTGCACCCGATGAACTGCGTCCCGTGTCGCTGGAACGCGGCGTCGTCAAATATGCCGAGGGTTCCTGCATGGTGAAGTTCGGCGACACCCATGTGCTGGTGACCGCCACGCTGGAAGAGCGGTTGCCGCCGTGGCTGAAGGGCCAGGGCCGCGGCTGGGTCACCGCCGAATACGGCATGCTGCCGCGTGCCACCCTGGAACGCACCCGCCGCGAGGCCTCGGCCGGCAAGCAGGGCGGCCGGACGGTCGAGATCCAGCGGCTGATCGGCCGCTCGCTGCGCGCGGCGGTCGATCTCGAGGCGCTCGGCGAACGCCAGATCACGGTCGATTGCGACGTCATCCAGGCCGACGGCGGCACCCGCACCGCCTCGATCACCGGTGCCTGGGTGGCGCTGGCCGACTGCATCAACTGGATGAAGACCCGCAACATGCTGAAGACCAATGTGTTGCGCGACAATGTGGCGGCGATCTCCTGCGGCATCTACCAGGGCACGCCGGTGCTCGATCTCGACTATGCCGAGGATTCCGAAGCCGACACCGACGCCAATTTCGTCATGACCGGCGACGGCCGGATCATCGAGGTGCAGGGCACCGCCGAGAAGACGCCTTTCTCGGAAGGCGAATTCCTGGCGCTGATGGCGCTGGCGCGCAAAGGTGTCGCGCGTCTGGTCGACTTGCAAAAGATCGCGGTGGCGTAGTCAGATTGGCCATGCACCGCCGAATCACCGGAAGGCTCGTCATCGCCACCCATAATCCCGGCAAGCTTGCCGAGATGCGGGAACTGCTGGCGCCGCACGGCGTGGAGGTGGTGTCGGCCGGCGAGCTCGACCTCGCCGAGCCCGAGGAGACCGGCGACAATTTTCGCGCTAACGCGGCGATCAAGGCGATCGCGGCGGCGAAGGCGACCGGACTGCCCGCCTTCGCCGACGATTCCGGCCTCGTGGTCGACGCGCTCGACGGCGCGCCCGGGATCTACTCGGCGCGCTGGGCCGGCGAGGGCAAGGACTTCATGGCGGCGATGACGCGGATCGAGCGGCTGCTGCAGGAACGCGGCGCCACCGCACCGGACCGGCGCAAGGCGCACTTCGTGTCGGCGTTGTGCGTGGCCTGGCCCGACGATCATCTCGAGGAGGTCGAGGCGCGCGTCGATGGAACCCTGGTCTGGCCGCCGCGTGGCAGTGCCGGCTTCGGCTACGATCCGGCTTTCCTGCCGGATGGCTACACGCGGACCTTCGGCGAGATGACCAGCATCGAGAAGCACGGCCTGCCGCCGCTCGGGCTCGGCCTGTCGCATCGCGCCCGCGCCTTCGTGAAGCTCGCGGAGATCTGCCTTGAGCCACGCTGACCGAGAAGCCTTCGGCGTCTACGTGCACTGGCCGTTCTGCCTGTCGAAATGCCCGTATTGTGATTTCAACAGCCACGTGCGGCATGCGCCCGTCGACGAGGCGCGTTTCGTGCGCGCGTTCGCCCGCGAGATCGAGACGACCGCCGCGCGCGTGCCGGGGCGTCAGGTGTCCTCGATCTTCCTCGGCGGCGGCACGCCGTCGCTGATGCAGCCGCAGACCGTCGGTGCCGTGCTCGATGCCATCGCCAAGCACTGGACGGTGGCGCGCGATGTCGAGGTCACGCTCGAGGCCAATCCGACCAGCGTCGAGGCGACACGCTTTCGCGGCTATCGCGCAGCCGGCGTCAACCGCGTCTCGCTCGGCGTGCAGGCGCTCGATGACGCCTCGCTGAAGGCGCTGGGCCGCCTGCACACCGCCCGCGAGGCGCTCGACGCGGTCACGATCGCGCGCGCTGCGTTCGACCGTTACTCGTTCGATCTGATCTATGCCCGCCCCGACCAGACGCCGCGGATGTGGGCCGATGAACTGAAGCAGGCGATCTCGGAAGCGGCCGAGCATCTGTCGCTCTACCAGCTCACGATCGAGGAAGGCACGCCGTTCTTCGGACTGCATGCCGCCGGCAAATTGCAGACGCCGGATGAGGCGACCGCGCGCGCGCTCTACGACGTGACGCAGGAGGTCTGCGCCCGCGAGGGATTGCCGGCCTATGAGATCTCCAATCACGCCCGCGCCGGCGCGGAGTGCAAGCACAACCTCGTCTACTGGCGCGGTGAGGAATATGCCGGCATCGGCCCCGGCGCACATGGAAGGCTCGACATCGATGGCGTCAGGCACGCGACCGCAACGGAGCGGCGCCCCGAGGCGTGGCTGTTGAACGTCGAGGAGCGCGGTCACGGCGTTGTCAGCGATGACAGCCTCAACAGCGAAGAGCGCGCCGACGAGTTTCTGCTGATGGGGCTGCGGCTCGCCGAGGGCATCGATCCCAAGCGCTATGCGAAGCTCTCCGGCCGCCAGCTCGACCCGCACCGGATCGCGATGCTGCGCGAGGAAGGCGCGATCGCCGTCGACGCCGACGGGCGGCTCCGCGTGACCAAGTCGGGATTCCCGGTGCTCGACGCGGTCGTTGCGGATCTCGCCGCCTAAAGCGCGATGAGATTAGGTTGAATCGTCGTCGCGCTTTAGCTCCTTGTTTGAGCATGATCTTTTCGGAAAACCGCTTCGCACTTTTCCGGATCATGCTTTAGGTGCACGCTGCC
Source organism: Bradyrhizobium pachyrhizi (assembly GCF_001189245.1). Lineage (GTDB taxonomy): Bacteria > Pseudomonadota > Alphaproteobacteria > Rhizobiales > Xanthobacteraceae > Bradyrhizobium > Bradyrhizobium pachyrhizi. The sequence goes on from NZ_LFIQ01000039.1 coordinate 337,765, forward strand.
AAAATATCGAAAACAACCCCATGCAAAGGAGCCGGCGGGTGCCGGCGCTCGACAAGGCAGCTTGACCGCCCGACGAAAATTAAGCGCCGAAGCTCTTCGGCGAGCCTGCGACCGGCGTGCTGCCGCCTGAGGCCACCTTCATGACCGCAAGGCCGCGCTCATTGGTGCCGTCGGAGCGGAAGCGGAACAGACCGTCGATACCGGCAAAGCCGGACGGATTGGTCAACGTCTCCGGCGCAAAGCGTTGCGCCCCTTGCGTGCGCGCGAGCGCCGCCATCAGCGCCACGGCATCATAGGCAAGCGTCGCGGTGCGTACCGGCTCGCCGCCATATTTGCTGCGGTAGCGGCCGGCGAAGCTGCGGAAGCCGGACGGATCGGGCGCGGCATAGAGGCCGCCCTGCAAGACGGGGCTCGCGAACACCCGCGGATTGTCCCACAGCCCGGTGCCGAGCAGCTGGATGTTGCGCAGGTTGGCGCCGGCTGCGGTCAAGGCATCGGCGGTCGCGACGACCGAATCACCATCGTCGGCGATCAGCAGCGCATCGGCCTGGCCGAGCGCCTGCGCCACGGTTCGCGCCGGCGTCGCGCGATCGGCGCCATATTTCTCGAATGCGACGACGCGGCCGTTCTTGCGGCCGACCGCCTGCTTGAACGCGGCCTCGACCACGTTGCCATAGGCATTGTCCGGCACCATCGCGGCGAACGAGCGCTTTCCGATCCCCGCCGAGTAGTCGACGATGCGGTTGATATCGGACTCCGGCAGGAAGCTCAGCAGATAGACGCCGCGCCCGGCCACGCTCGAATCGGTGGAGAATGCGATCACCGAGGTTCCGCGCGGCCGCGTCAGTTGCGCGACGGCCGGCACCGAGCCTGCGAACAGCGGTCCCAGAATGATCTCGGCGCCTTCGGACAGTGCCTGCTGGGCACCCTGCGATGCGCCCTGCGGGCTGCCGCCATCGTCCTTGATCAGGAGCTGGATGTTCGGGTTCTGAAATTCCGCCAGCGCCATTTCGGCCGCGTTCCGCATCGACTGGGCGGCAAGCCCGGCATTGCCGGAAGCCGACAGCGGCAGGATCAGCCCGATCTTGACCTGCCCGGTGCCGACCGCCTGCGGTTGCTGCTGCGGTCCGGCGGGACCGCCTTCCTGGTTGCCGCCGAACGGAGTGGAAAACTGGCTCAAGCTCTGCTGCACGCCGGAACACGCCGTCAGCAACGGCGCGCCCACGATGAGGCCGAGCGCGGTCCGCCGGGTGGTGCCCGACGGCGGGGACTTGCGGTGATGCGGGCCTTCCATCGTCTCTCTTCTCTTGGCCGACCGTGATCAGCCAGGACTCCATCCAGCTCTGATGAGGCGGGTGGATTCAGGCATATTCTCGGCGAATAGTTAACTAAAACAAAAGGATTATGGCCCCGCGGCGCCCTTGCCGCGGCCTCCATTTCCCCCGTCAGGCAGCGTTCCGTCACCGCCGTTTGCGGATGTGGCGCAAGCGCTGCCATCCCTCTAGATTGGCATTATGCGCGCAAAAGCCAGTTCCCTCCACAGTTCGGATGCCACGACAGGCGCTGCGGCCAGAACCTTTTCGATCGGCGGCCAGCAATTGGCCGCGCCGAGGGCCGCACCCGGGCTCCATCTGGTCGCGACCCCGATCGGAAATCTTGCCGACATCACCCTGCGCGCGCTGGAAACGCTGGCCGGTGTCGACGTCATCGCGTGCGAGGACACGAGGATCACCCGCCGGCTGACCGAGCGTTATGCGATCGCCGCCGAGCTCGCGCTCTACCACGAGCACAATGCGGCCCAGGCCCGCCCCAAGATCCTGGAGCGCCTGGCGCAGGGCGCCGCGATCGCGCTGGTCTCGGACGCGGGCACGCCGCTGATCTCCGATCCCGGCTTCAAGCTGGTGCGCGACGTCTGCGCCGCCGGGCACGCCGTCATCGCGGTGCCGGGGCCATCATCGGTGCTGACGGCGCTGTCGGTCGCTGCATTGCCGACCGACCGGTTTTTCTTCGAGGGATTTTTGCCCGCGAAGGAGCACGCGCGTCGCGCCCGGCTCAACGAGCTGGCGAGGATCGATTCGACGCTCGTGATGTTCGAATCAGGCAATCGCGTACAGGACACGCTGCGCGATCTCGCTGCGATCATGGCCGGTCGCGATGCCGCGATCTGCCGCGAGCTGACCAAGCTGCACGAGGAGATCACGCGCGCGCCGGTCGCCGAGCTGGCGGCAAGCGCGGACGCGCTCGAAACACGCGGCGAGTTCGTGCTTGTCATCGGACCTCCGGCCGATGATGCCGGGGTGATGGACCAGGATACGCTCGACGATCTGCTGCGGGCGCAGCTCGGCCGCGGCAGCGTCAAGGATGCGGTCGCCCATGCGGTCGAACTGTCGGGCCGGCCGCGCCGCGAGGTCTATGCCCGTGCCCTCGAGCTTGCGAAGACCATCGGGGACGGCAATGGCGAAGACTGACAGCGCCTCGCCCGGGCGCGTCGCGGCGTTCCGGACCGGCATCTCGGCGGAGAGCCGCGCCGCAGCCCTTCTGATCGCCAAGGGCTATCGCATCCTTGCACGACGCTTCCGTACCCCCTTTGGGGAGATCGACCTGGTGGTGCGCCGGCGCAATTTGCTGGCCTTCGTCGAGGTCAAGGCCCGTGCCAGCCTCGACGACGCCGCCTATGCGGTGACGCCGCGCCAGCAGCTGCGCATCATCAATGCCGCCCAGGCCTGGCTGATGGCGCATCCCGAACATGCCGAATTTGAGCTCAGATTCGACGCCGTGCTGATTGCGCCGAAGAGCCTGCCGCGCCATCTGTTAGCGGCATTCGATGCCAGCCCTTAACGTTATCCTCAGACCTCGCGGAACATGCCTATGAAATTGAAGATCGCCGTCCAGATGGATCCCATCGCGCGCATCAATATTCGCGGCGATTCGACCTTTGCGCTGCTGCTCGAGGCGCAGAAACGCGGCCACGGCATTTCCTACTACACGCCCGACAAGCTGTCGCTGCGCGGCGAGGAGCTGGTAGCGCCGGTGCAGCCTCTCACCGTGCGCGACGAGGTCGGCAGTCACTTCACGCTGGGCGAGCCGAAGCGTGAGGCGCTCAACGGCTTCGACGTCGTACTGCTGCGTCAGGATCCGCCGTTCGACCTCGCCTACATCACCTCGACCCATTTCCTCGAGCGCATCCATCCAAAGACCTTAGTCGTCAACGACCCGGCCAGCGTGCGCAACGCGCCGGAAAAGCTGTTCGTGATGAATTTCCCGCAGCTGATGCCGCCGACCCTGATCTCGCGCGATCTCGACGAGATCAACGCATTCCGCGACCAGCATGGCGCCGTCGTCATGAAGCCGTTGCACGGCCATGGCGGCGCCGCCGTCTTCCGCGTGATGCCGCAGGACATGAACTTCGGCTCGCTGTTCGACATGTTCTCCGTCACCTTCAAGGAGCCCTGGGTGATCCAGCGCTTCCTCCCCGAGGTGAAGCATGGCGACAAGCGCATCATCCTGGTCGACGGCGAGTTCGCCGGCGCCGTCAACCGCGTGCCGGCGGCGGACGATCTGCGCTCCAACATGGTCCGTGGCGGCGCAGCCGCGGCGACCGAGCTCTCCGATCGCGAGCGCGAGATCTGCGCCACGCTCGGACCTGCGCTGCGCGAACGCGGCCTGCTGTTTGTCGGCATCGACGTGATCGACGGCAACCTCACCGAGATCAACGTCACCTCGCCGACCGGCATCCGCGCAATCCAGCGGCTCAATGGCCCCGACGTCGCGGCGATGATCTGGGATACCATCGAGAAGAAGCGCGCCGCCAGATAACCCTCCCTTGTGCGCCGCACGGCCGGCTGAAATCCAGTCGGCGTTCGACCACGCATGCGTTCTCCTTATTCTTCTTGCCAGCTTGCGCGGGCGAGGGCAGCATCCTCTTGCCTGCGTCAGGTCAAGCAGCGGGTCAACGCGCGGGCAACAACGCGAAAATATCATAAAAATTGTGGAGGAAGACGTTATGACGCTCAATGTCTCACGACGATCCTTGCTCGCGCTCGGTGCCGGTCTCGGCGCCAGCACCCTGCTCGGGGGCACCGCACAGGCACGCGCGCCGAAGCTCGGCACGCAGACACCCTACTGGCACCGCTTCATGCTCGGCGAAGCCGAAGTGACCGTCGTATCCGACGGGCCGCTTCCGCTCGGCGACCCCTCCGGCACCTTCACCGGTGTGCCGAAGGAGGAGGTGAAGAAGATGCTCTCCGACAACTTCCTCTCGCCCGACAATGTCGTGCTCGAGCAGAATTCGCCGATCGTCAACACCGGCGACAAGCTGATCCTGTTCGATACCGGCATGGGCACCTCGAAGGCCTTCGGTCCGACCACCGGCCGGCAGCAGAAGAGCATGAAGGAAGCCGGCATCAAGCCGGAGGACATCGACGCCGTCGTGCTGTCGCACGCGCATATCGATCATATCGGCGGCATTGTCGGCGCCGACGACAAGCCGCTGTTTCCGAATGCGCAGTACTACATCGCCCAGAGCGATCTCGAGTTCTGGACCGACGAAGGCAAAATGGGCAGCCCGTTGAAGGATTTCATCGTGCATGCCCGCAAGAACCTGCTGCCGGTGCGCGACCGCATCGTGTTCTTCAAGGACGGTCAGGAATTCCTGCCCGGCGTGACGGCAATCGCAGCGCCCGGCCACACCGTGGGCCACACCATCTTCATGGTGAGCTCGGGTGGCAAATCCTTCGCGTTCCTCGGCGACCTCTCGCATCACGCGGTGCTGCTGCTGGAGCGTCCGCGGATGGAATTCTCCTACGACACCGATCCGAAGCAGGCGGCCGCGTCGCGGGTCAAGCTGCTGGAGATGCTGGCCGCGAACAAGACGGCCGTGATGTCCTATCACTTCGCCTGGCCGGGCTACGGCCACGTCGCCAAGGTCGGCGAAGGCTTCCACTACTATCCAGAGCCGATGCAGATGAACCTGTGACGGGCTGATTGCGGACTGCCTCGGGAGCGGTCGCCGCCGCTCCCGAATGCATTTGTCGCCCGGTGTAAGGAGCCCACGGGGCGCCCGGCCTATTCCGCCGGCGCAAGGCGGCTCCCGGGGCGTGTGCGCATCGTCTCTCGCGCGCCAATCCGCGCACGACGTTTGCGCCACCAGATCACGACGCCCGTCACCGACAACGCCGCGACCACCAATCCCATCAGCGAGATCAGGATGCGCCCGGGCAAGCCGGCGATCCGGCCGGAATGCAACGGAAACTGCATCTGCACGAACACGCCGGCCGCGGTGCCGACCCATGGCAGCCGCTCGCCGAGCGGACGGCCGTCCTCGCTGTCGTAGTAAAGCTGCGCCGGCCCGACGCCCGCGGCGCCGTGTTCGTCGCCCGGCTCGAAGAATGCGACCGCATAGACGCCGTGGGCCGGACCATAATTGATCGAACCGATCGGTGTGATCCAGCCGCGGGCCTTGCCGTCGGCCGCGGCCCGCGTGGCGATCTCCGCGTAGGTCATTCTTGGCTCGATCGGATCGTCAAGATGACGGTATGGTCGCTGCTCGTAGGGCGTCGGCGTGTAGTTGGACACGGTCTTCATCAACGGCGAGAACACCTCGAAATAGAGGTTCAGCGAGAATGCCGTGAATGCGATCACGAACAGCAAGGCCCAAGTCCACAGGCTGAAGGCGCGATGAATGTCGAAATTGATTCGATAGGCGCTGCCTGAGGTCTTGATCTTCCATGCCGGCGCCCAGCGGGTCCAGAAACCCTTGCCGCGCCGGCCTGATATCACCGACGCCCGTTCCGCCTTTGCACGCCGCCGCGACGGCAGGGTCAGGTAGAAGCCGACGAAACAATCGATCGTCCAGATCACGGCGATGACGCCGAGGAAGCGCATGCCCCAGCGATCGCTGCCCCAGAATTCGGGGATATGCATCGTGTAGTGCAGTTTGTAGAGGAACGAGACGAAGTTTTCGCGGGTCACCGGCCAGACCGCGCCCCAATAGCGGCGTCCGAGCTCGACGCCGGTGTTCGGATCCAGAAAGACCTGGTTATAGTCGAGCGTGTAACGTGTGCCGGTCGCCGGATCGATCCGCGGCAGCACGAAGAACCACAGCGACTCGCCTCTCTCCGCCGTCATGAACATGTGGACGACGCGGGCGCGATGATCGCGCTGCTCGATCAGCCGGACGAGCTCGACCGACGGGATCGCGGGTCCGGAGCTCATCACCTCGAACAGCTTCCTGTTGAGCACATCGTCGATCTCGTGGTCCCACGAGATGATCGCGCCGGTGATGCCCGAGAAGAACAGGAAGGCCGCGGTGAGAAGACCCGCCCAGCGATGCAGTCGTCCGAAGATGGATCTCATGTGCATTTCAGCATGTCATTTGGCTGATCACCAGCGATAGGTCAGCTTCGCGATCGCCTTGCGGCCCTCCGCGTAGAAGCAGCTGGTGTTGCCGTAGCAGGCTGCCACGTAGCGCGTATCGGCGAGGTTGGTGACGTTGAGCGAAAGGCGATAATTGTCCCTGGTATAGGCGACGAGCGCATCGACGACCGTCGACGCCGGTACCTTGAAGGTGTTGGCGTCGTCACCGAACGTCGATCCGACATAGCGGACGCCGCCCCCGAACTGGACGCCGGCGAGCGGGCCGCCCTGAACGGTGTAATCGCCCCACAGCGAGAAGCGATTGAGCGGCACGGTGGTCGGCGCCTTGCCGACATTGACGGGATCCTTGGTGACGACCGCGTCGACATAGGCGTAGCCGCCGCGGATATTGACGCCCTCGACAAGCGTCGCGGTGCCTTCGAGCTCGACGCCGCGCGACCTGACCTCGCCGGTCTGCTCCGCGAAATAGAACGGCGGAGCGTAGGTGACGACGTTGGATCGGGTCAGGTCGAAGGCGGCCAGCGTGATCAGCGCATTGATGCCGACCGGCTGGTACTTGACGCCGACTTCGTACTGCACGCCGCTTTCCGGCTTCAGCAGCTCGCCGGCGGCATTGACGCTCAGCACCGGCAGGAATGATTCCGAATAGCTGAAATAGGGCGCGATGCCGTTGTCGAAATTGTACATCACGGCGGCGCGGCCGGTGAATGCCGAGGCATCGGTCGAGGTCGACGTCCTCGCGAGATTGTTGTCGAGGTCCGTGGTGACGAAATCCTGCCGCCCGCCAAGCAGGAACGACAGCCGGCCGAGCCGGATCTGGTCCTGCAGATAGAGGCCGGCCTGCGACTGCTTGATGCCGGTGTCGTCATACGGTCCGTTGTTGGTCCAGCTGTTGGTATAGACCGGCGCGAAGACGTTGAGCTTGCCGGTGCTGTAGCTCGAGGCCATGTCGCGGAACGACGTGTTGCGGTAATCGACGCCGAACAGCGTCGTGTGGCTCAGCATGCCGGTGACGAACTTGCCCTGCAGCTGGTTGTCGACCGCGAAGGAATCGATCGTCGAGCTGCCGCCGGCGCCGCCGCGCGACAGCAGGCCCGCGGCCTCGTCGGCCGCCGATGCATAGCCGGTGCCGTAGAAGCTCTTCTGCTCGTTGTGCATCCACGAATAGCGCAGGTTCTGGCGGAAGGTCAGCGCGTCGTTGATGTCGTGCGACAGCATGTAGCCGACCGAGGATTGTTCGGTGTCGAACTGGTTGAAGCCGGGCTCGCCGACGAAGCGCGTATTCGGAATGTAGCGGCCGTTATTGGCCCAGACGGTGCCGGACGGCGGCAGGAATTGCAGGCCCCAGCCGGTGCGTTCCTTCTGGTAGTTCGCGAGGAAGGTGATCGTGGTGTCCTCGTTCGGCTTCACGGTGACGGCGGGCGCGATGAAGACGCGATTGTCCTTGGTGTAGTCGACCTGGGTCTCACCATCGCGCGCGACGCCGGTCAGGCGCCACAGCACCGTTCCTTCCTTGTTGGCGCGGCCGCCGATATCGAACTCGCCCTGATAGCGGTTGAAGCTGCCGCCCGACAGCGACACTTCCCCGAACTCGCGTGCAGTCGGCAGCTTGCTGACATAGTTGAGGATGCCGCCGGTGCCACTGCCGCCGAACATCGCCGACGATGGCCCCTTCAGGACCTCGAGACGCTCGGCTCCGTACGGATCGAGCCCGAGGAAGTGCACATAGTTGCTGCTCGGCAGCCGCAGGCCGTCGAGATAGAGTCCCGGCATCGTCATGTCGAAGCCGCGGATCTGCAGGCCGCCGAAGCGGGTGTCCGATCCGCCATTCACGTCGCCGCTGACACCGGCGGTGTAGCGCAATGCCGCGCCCACCGATTCCGCACCCTGGTTCCTGATCTGGTCCGTCGTGACGACCGAGATCGATTGCGGGATTTCGATCAGCGGCGTGTCGGTCTTGGTCGCCGAGCCCGAACGCATGGCAACGAACCCAACCACCGGACCGCCGGCTCGCTCACCGGCGCCGGCACCGGAACGTGCCGCCGCTGGCGGCGTCGCCTGCTGGGATCGAGCCACACGATTGGCGCGGCTCGCGCGTGCGGTCACCGGACGACGAACCGGTTTTGCATTCGCAGTGATCGAGCGCTGCTGAGGCGCGTCCACGCTCACCGGCGGCAGTTCCGATTGCGCGTCGGCGCGTTCGGTCGTGACACCTGCGGCAAGGACGGCAGCGGTACACAGACCGATCGTTCGCAGCGCTGGATGTTGACGGGTGGAATGCGAAGCAAGTCGATCGATCACGCGAAGGCGCCCCTGATGTCAGCCTGGATGGATTTGTGATCCGGCTCTACAGCGCGGGGCTCGCGAGTACAGACCTCGGCAGTTGGAATAGATCGAGACTGCGCGCGCGATCAGTGTGCGATCACTGAAACAGCAAGCAAATCGACGACACGCTGCGACAATAAGCGCGCGATGCCCGTCGTGCTGGAATGATTCTTGAAAATGATTCCTGCAGTTGTCGACGACGCGAGTTGTGTTCGATCGCGCGAGGCGCGCGTCATCGCGAGCGACGCCTGACGCTTCCGCGCCGGCCGGAAGCGAATGCGCCGCGCGGTGAATTGGCACCGGGCGACCAGCCCTCGGCGCCGCGAACGTTCTTGTAATGTTCTTGCACTTGCCGCCCGGTTCCGCTACCTTCGATTGCGGAAGAATAGGGGCAGCATGGTCCAGCGCGTTTCCACCGTCGCATTCGAGGGGATCGAGGCCCGCGCGGTCGACGTGCAGGTTCAGGTCGCGCCGGGCTTGCCGGCATTCGCGATCGTCGGCCTGCCCGACAACGCGGTGTCGGAAGCCCGCGAACGCGTGCGTTCGGCCTTGATCGCCTCCGGCCTCGCGCTTCCTGCCCGCCGCATCACCGTCAACCTCGCGCCCGCCGACCTGCCCAAGGAGGGCAGCCATTACGACCTGCCGATCGCGCTCGGCCTGATGGCGGCGATCGGCGCGATCCCGCCGGATGCGCTGAACGGCTTCACCGTGCTCGGCGAGCTCGGGCTCGACGGCTCGATCGCGCCGGTGGCGGGCGTGCTGCCCGCGGCAATCGGCGCCAATTCGCGCGACGAGGGATTGATCTGCCCGGCCGCCTGCGGCTCGGAAGCCGCCTGGGCCAGTCCGGACATCCAGATCATCGCGGCACACTCGCTGATCCAGATCGCCAACCACTTCAAGGGCACGCAGGTGCTGTCGCGCCCGCAGCCGAAGGTGCATGAGCGCGAGGAAGCGCTGCTCGACCTGCGTGACATCAAGGGCCAGGAGAGCGCGAAACGCGCGCTCGAGATCGCCGCCGCCGGCGGTCATCATCTGTTGATGATCGGCTCGCCCGGCGCCGGAAAATCGATGCTGGCGGCGCGACTGCCCTCGATCCTGCCGCCGCTGTCGCCGTCGGAGCTACTCGAAGTCTCGATGATCGCCTCGGTTGCCGGCGAGATCCGCGACGGCGCCTTGACCGCGCGACGCCCGTTCCGCAGCCCGCATCATTCCGCCAGCATGGCCGCGCTGACCGGCGGCGGCATGCGCGCCAAGCCGGGCGAGATCTCGCTGGCGCATCAGGGCGTGCTGTTCCTCGACGAACTGCCGGAGTTCGATCCGCGCGTGCTGGATTCGCTGCGCCAGCCGCTGGAGAACGGCGAGGTATCGGTGAGCCGGGCCAACCACCGCGTCACCTATCCGGCGCGCTTCATGCTGGTCGCGGCCATGAACCCGTGCCGTTGCGGCCACGCCTATGAGCCCGGTTATTCCTGCAAGCGCGCACCTGTCGACCGCTGCACCGCCGACTACCAGATGCGGATCTCCGGCCCGCTGATGGATCGCATCGACCTGCGGATCGAGGTGCCCGCCGTGACTGCGGCGGATTTGATCCTGCCGCCGCCGGCGGAAGGATCGGCCGAGGTTGCCGCCCGCGTCGCGGCCGCGCGCGACATCCAGCTCGCTCGCTATGCGGCTGCCGGCATGCCGCATGTCCGCACCAATGCGGAAGCGCCGAGCTCGCTGCTCGAGACCATCGCGCAGCCCGACGCGCATGGGCAGAAGCTGCTGCGCGAGGCCGCCGACAACATGCACCTCACCGCGCGCGGCTATCACCGCGTGCTGCGGGTGGCGCGCACGCTTGCCGATCTCGACGGCGCCGAGACGATCGGCCGGCTGCACCTTGCCGAAGCGCTGTCCTATCGTGCATTGGCCGACGATGTGCGCCGCGCCGCGTGATCCGAAGCGCAGCCCCGTCCCGATTCGTGCCGCAATGCCCCGCGTCAACGCGGCGGTAACGAGTTTTGTTTACGCTCCGCAAACCATAAGCACCGCGATCGGCGGCAAGCTTGGGTCGAGCGAGTTGTGTCATGTTGCGTTTGAAGATTTTGACCTCGGTGGTCCCCCTTGCCGTGGCCGCGGTCCTTGCCCGCGTCGAATTCCTGCCGGGCCCCCGGCCCTGCATCGAGGTGGGCGGCGCCACGATGCAGATCGCATCGGTCCCCTGGCTGGCGCAACTTCACGTCAGCTTCACTGACGACCCCGGCCAAGCCACCGTCCGGGTCCAGATCGCCGACAGCGCCGACGCCGCCGACTTCACCGTGATCGACGACATCGACGATGCCGAGGCCGGCGCCTGCGAGAGCAGCGCGGCGGCGCAGCTGATCGGGATTTCCAGCGATGCCTCGGCAACCGGCTCCGTCATCTATCTGACGCATGATGACGGTCCGTCCGACTACCGTGTCTTCGTGCAGTCGAAGACGTTCTCTGTGCGCGATGCCGCGGCCCTGATCGTCAGCGCCCGGGGCGGACACCGCCGCCTTGAAGCCGCATCGCCCGCACCTGACACGCGCGTCCCGAACCGGGTCATGGCGGAATTAACCCCCCGCTAACCTTGTTCTGAGGGCAGCGCGAAATGGCCACCAACTTCAAGCACTTTGCAAGCTGGCCGACGCATCGTCAGCGCCAGATCAAGCTGTCTCAGGGTCACCATTGATGGGGCGTTTCTTCCGGATCAAGTTGCGCCTTCGCCGCTTCCTCCGGCGCCATTCCTGGGTCGCGACGATCGTCCGCTCGTTCACGATCTTCTCCGTCGCGTTCGGCAGCGCCTTCGGGTTCATTTCGGGCGCGCTCTCGCAACAGAGCGGCTACGATCCCAATGCATTCGCGATTGGGGTCAGCTTCCTGTTCGCGCTCGCCTGCCTCTGGATCGTGACGCTCGGCATCCGCCTGCGGCTGATGCGCAAGCGGCTGCGCACCATCGCCATGCACAATGAAGCGATGGCCGACCGCAACTGGGAACTGCAGGAGGCCGAGCAGCGCGCCTCTACCCTGTTCGAGGCGCAGGACGATCTGATCGTGCTGCGCGACCTCGACGGGCTCATCACCTATGCCAACGATGCCTATTGCGAGCTGGCGCAGAGGCCCCGCAGCGAATTGATCGGCAGCACCGCCACGCTGAAGGTGCTCGAGCAAGGCGACACCGCGCTCGAATCCAACGGCACGCGGGTCTACGACCAGAAGATCGAGGGACCGCTCGGGCCACGCTGGATCGCCTGGCGTGAGGGCCTCGTGCGCAACGATGCCGGCGCGCCCGCGGAGATGCAGAGCGTCGGCCGCGACGTCACCGACCGCACCGAGAGCGAGCGCGCGCTCACCGAAGCGCGCGATCAGGCCGACGCCGCCAACCGCGCCAAGTCGCGCTTTCTTGCGATGGCGAGCCACGAGATCCGCACTCCGCTGAACGGCATCATCGGCATGAGCGGATTGCTGATGGATACGCAGCTGACGCCGGAGCAGATGACCTACGTCAAGGCGGTCAAGACGTCGGGCGACGCGCTGCTCGCGCTGATCGAGGAGTTGCTCGATTATTCCAAGATCGAGGCCGGCAAGATCGATCTCGAACACCGCGCGTTCGCGCTGTCCGGCCTGATCGAGGACATCACCGAGCTGCTGGCGCCGCGCGCGCAGACCAAGGGCATCGAGATCGCCGCCTATGTCGACGAACGGCTGCCGATGCAGGTGACCGGCGACGCCGCGCGGCTGCGTCAGGTGCTGCTCAATCTCGCCGGCAACGCCATCAAGTTCACCGCGACCGGTGGCGTGGCGCTGATCGTCGAGCCCGGCATCTGGCCGAACGAGATCAGCTTCCTGGTCCGCGACACCGGCATCGGCATCGCACCGGAAGCGCAGCAGCGTATATTTCGGGAGTTCGAGCAGGCCGATGACCGGATCGCGCGCAGCTATGGCGGCACCGGGCTCGGCCTTTCGATCAGCGACCGCATCGTCAAGCGGATGGGCGGCCGCATCACGCTCGCAAGCACGCCGGGCGCCGGCTCGACCTTCGAGGTGTCGATCCCGCTCGTCGCCGCCGATACCGGCGAGGCCAGCGGCTTCGCCGCGCCCGACTTGACGGGACAGTCGATCATGCTGGTGGCGCCGCACAGCATCGAGGTCTCGCTGATCTCGCGGCGGTTGCAGCGCTGGGGCGCGCGGACCTGCATCGTGTCGGATGCCAACGTCGCCGAGGCGCTGCTGCCGGAGCGGAGCTGGCACGCGGCCCTGATCGACCACACGCTCGGCACCCCGGCGATGGAGGCATTTGCCGACGCCGCCCGGCTCCATGCAACCCATCGCATCGTGATGTTCACGCCGGCGACGCGGCAGGACCTTTCGGCTTCCGAGTCAGCCATGTTCACCGGCTACCTGGTGAAGCCATTGCGCGCGTCGTCGCTCGCCGCGCGCCTGACCGCATCGCCGGAAATCGCGGCGCCGAGCCTCGCGATCGAGGCGGCCGCCGGGTCCGCACCCACTGCGCCCGCATCCGCGTTGCCGGACAAGGGGCTCTCGATCCTGGTCGCCGAGGACAATGAGATCAACGCGCTGTTGATGCGCTCGCTGCTCACCCGGCTCGGCCATAACGTGGTCATCACCACCAACGGCGAGCAGGCAATGGAATCCTGGCTGTCGGCGACCTCAGCCGGCACGCCCTATGATCTCGTGCTGATGGACATCCAGATGCCGCGCCTCAACGGCATCGAGACCACCAAGCAGATCCGCGCCCATGAAGCCGCGCAATCCGTCCGCCGGACTCCGATCCTGGCACTGACGGCAAATACCCTGGTGGAGGACCGCTATGCCTGCTTCGAAGCCGGCATGGACGGGTTTCTGATCAAGCCGCTCGACCGCGAAAAGCTGGAAGAAGCGCTCGCGGGTCTGGCCGCCGCGCGGCACATTGCGGCGTAGCAGCCACTAACCCCGCGTCGTCCCGGCGAAGGCCGGGACCCATAACCAAGAATGCCAATTGGTGAGCGACCGTCTCGCCGCGTGCCTTTTGCAGGGGCCGCAGAGTATGGGTCCCGGCCTACGCCGGGACGACGCCGTTGATGTGGTCAGCTTTGGCGGATCAAACCTTACAGCCGGCGCAGCGCGACCGACTGCACCACGTGGTCGGCGCCCTTCTTCAGGATCAGCGTCGCGCGCGGGCGGGTCGGCAGGATGTTGTCCTCGAGATTGGCGAGGTTGGTACGCTCCCAGATCGCGATCGCGGTCGCCGTGGCTTCCTCGTCCGACAGCGGCGCATAGCGGTGGAAGTAGGATCTTGGATCGGTGAACGCGGTGTCGCGCAGCGCCAGGAAACGCTTGATGTACCACTCCCGCAGCACGGCCTCGTCGGCGTCGATATAGACCGAGAAATCGAAGAAGTCGGAAACGAACGGCACCGCCTTGCCGTCGCGCGGCAGCCGCCCGGTCTGCAGCACATTGACGCCCTCGACGATCAGGATGTCCGGCTGGTCGATCTCGACCCATTTGTTCGGCACGATGTCGTAGGTCAGATGCGAATAGACCGGCGCGCGCACGCGGCGCCGCCCCGCCTTGATGTCGCTGAGGAACGACAGCAGCGTCGGCAGGTCGTAGCTTTCCGGGAAGCCCTTCTTCTGCATGATGCCCTGCCGCTCGAGCACAGCATTCGGAAACAGGAAACCGTCGGTCGTGATCAGATCGACCTTTGGCCGCGGCGACCAGCGCGCCAGCAGCGCCTGCAGCACGCGGGCCGTGGTCGACTTGCCGACCGCGACGGACCCGGCGACGCCTACGATGTAGGGCATCTTGCGGTCGCGGATGTTGAGGAACTGGCGCTGCGAGTAATATAGCCGCTGCGTCGCATCGACATAGATCGAGAGCAGCCGCGACAGCGGCAGATAGATGTCCTCGACCTCCTGCAAATCGAGGCGATCGTGCATCGAACGCAGACGATCGAACTCGCCGGGCTCGAGCGTCATCGGCGTATCGTCACGCAGATGCGACCATTGCTGGCGCGTGAAGATGCGGTAGGGGTTGTACTGTTGATCTGGTGCCCGGATGTCCATGAGGCCGCCCCTCTCGATGCGCTCGATCATTTGCGCTAGTCGCGCTTGCGCGACGCCTTCTCTTCCAGTCCCGACATCGAGGTGCGCTTCTCCAGCGCGGCCTCGACATCCTCCAGCCTCACGCCGCGGGATTTCAACAGAACCAGCAGGTGAAACACGAGATCGGCACTTTCCGCGATGAGGTGATCGCGGTCATTCTCGACCGCGGCGATCACGGTCTCGACCGCTTCCTCGCCCAATTTCTTGGCGCAATGCTCCGCGCCCTTGTCGAGCAGCTTGCGGGTGTAGGACGCCTCACCGCCCGTTGCAGCGCGGGCATCGATGGTGGCGGCCAGATCGTGGACCGTGAAACGCGACATCAACTCAACTCAAGCATGCACAGCGGCACCGCACGGGTGCCATCCCTTAGGTGGGGACTTAGCATTTTTGTGACAAGGAGTCCTCAACCACTCCGTTTGAGCGTGGTCTTTTCGGAAAACCGGTTTCCACTTTTCCGGACCACGCTCACGCTAGGGATCGAGCCGCATCGGCAGGCCGGCGCGCACCATGTGATCCTTGGCCTGGCGGATGGTGAATTCCCCGAAGTGGAAGATCGACGCGGCCAGCACACCGGTGGCGTGACCCTCGCGGACGCCGTCGACCAGGTGGTCGAGATTGCCGACACCACCGGACGCGATGACCGGTACGGGGACACTGTCCGCGATCGCCCGGGTCAGCGGCAGGTCAAAGCCCTGCCTGGTGCCGTCCCGGTCCATCGAGGTCAGCAGGATTTCGCCGGCGCCGAGCGCGACAACCTCCTGGGCGTATTCGATGGCGTCGATCCCGGTGGCATTCCGTCCACCATGGGTGAAGATCTCCCAGCGGTCCGAGCCGCCGGCGCGCTTGACCCGCTTGGCGTCGATCGCGACCACGATGCATTGCTCGCCGTATTTCTCGGCCGCTTCCTTGACGAATTCGCGCCGGCTGACGGCTGCCGAATTGATCGAGACCTTGTCGGCGCCGGAGCGCAGCAGGGTCTTGATGTCGTCAACGGTGCGGACGCCGCCCCCCACGGTCAGCGGCATGAAGCAGGCCTCCGCGGTCCGCCGCACCACATCCAGCATGATGCCGCGATTTTCGTGGGTGGCGGTGATGTCGAGGAAGGTGAGCTCGTCGGCACCGGCGGCGTCATAGGCGATCGCGGCCTCGACCGGGTCGCCGGCGTCGCGCAGATCGACGAAGTTGACGCCCTTGACCACGCGGCCGTCCTTGACGTCGAGGCAGGGGATCACGCGAACCTTGAACATGATCTCCTCCTACGCGCCGCGGATCAGCTGAAGGGCAGCGGCCGGATCGAGCCGTCCGTCATAGAGCGCGCGGCCGACGATCGCACCGGCGAGCTTTTTGGCGCGCGGCTCCAGCAGCGCCTTGACGTCGTCGATCGAGGCAAAGCCGCCGGAGGCGATCACCGGAATCGAGATGCGATCGGCAAGCGCAATGGTCGCATCGAGGTTGAGGCCCTTGAGCAGGCCGTCGCGGGCGATGTCGGTGAAGATGATCGCGGCGACGCCGGCATCCTCGAAGCGCTGTGCGATCTCGAGCGCGGTCACATGCGAGGTCTCGGCCCAGCCTTCGACCGCGACCTTGCCGTCGCGCGCATCGAGGCCCACGGCGACGCGGCCGGGGAATGCCTTCGCCGCGCCCTTCACCAGCTCGGGATCGCGCACTGCGGCGGTACCGATGATGACGCGCGTGATGCCCTTGTCGAGCCAGGCCTCGATGGTCTTGAGGTCGCGGATGCCGCCGCCGAGCTGCACCGGCATGGTGACGGCCTTCAGCATCGCCTCCACCGCATGCGCATTCATCGGCTTGCCGGCGAAGGCGCCGTCGAGATCGACGACGTGGAGATATTCGAAGCCCTGCGCGGCAAAGCTCGCCGCCTGTGCCGCCGGATCGAGATTGAACACGGTGGCGCGCGCCATGTCGCCCTGCTCCAGGCGCACGCACTGGCCGTTCTTCAGATCAATCGCTGGAAAGAGAATCACGGCTTCCACTTCAAGAAATTGGCGATCAAAGCGAGGCCGAAGCGCTGGCTCTTCTCGGGGTGAAACTGGGTGCCGATCGCGGTGTCCTTGCCGACGATCGCGGTCACCGGCCCGCCATAGTCGGCGCGCGCGAGCACGTCCGCCTCATTGGCGGCGTTGAGGTGATAGGAGTGCACGAAATAGGCGTGACGTCCCTTCGGCCCGAGCGGCAGCCGCTCCAGCACCGGATGCTCGCGCACCATGTCGAGCGTGTTCCAGCCCATATGCGGGACCTTCAGACTCACGTCGCGCGGCTCGATCTTCTCGACATCGCCGCCGATCCAGTTGAAGCCCTCGGTGATCACGTGCTCCTTGCCGCGCGTCGCCATCAGCTGCATGCCGACGCAGATGCCGAAGAACGGCCGCGCCTTGACCCGCACCGCCTCGGTGAGCGCTTCCAGCATGCCGTCGACCGCGTCGACGCCGCGGCGGCAATCGGCGAACGCGCCGACACCGGGCAGCACGATGCAATCGGCGCGATACACTGCGTCGGGATCGCGCGTCACCTTGATGGCTTGCGGATCCTCCATGCTGCGTGCGGCGCGCTCAAAGGCCTTGGCCGCCGAATGCAGATTGCCGGAGCCGTAATCGATGATTGCAACGGTCATCGCGATCCTCCTGGCTCTGGAAACAATCCGATGATGCCGCCCTGCGGCATCGGCGCGGGTTTTGAGAACGACTGACCCGGAACGTCGCGGGTCGGTGGCGGTCCACCGCGGTCGACGGACCGCTGGTCGTTGACGGCGCCGCGATGCCGCGCGGTCCAGCGCGCGAAGAAACGGCGCTCTGCGGCCTCCACATCGTCACCCACGACGATGTCGATCTGGCGCCATCTGCGCCGCGACAGCGTCCAGCGTTGCAGGGTCGCAGCCTCGAGGCCGAGCAACACCATCAGCACCAGGTCGACGAAGAAGATCGCGCTACGGCCGACGCCAAGCTTGGCCAGCGCGTAATCGATCACGAAAGTAAGAACGAACCAGCCGATCAGCGCCAGCCAGAGCCGATGCCAGGCCAGCCAGATCACGCCCGCAACCGCGGCCCAGAAATGGAAGCCGTCGCGCACGAAGACGAACTTGTCGGCCGCCGCGAGATCGGCGCCGTTGGCCACGGGGGCATGCACTGTATAGACCGGCATCGAACGCTCCGCCGAGGATGGACTCTTATTTAAAGCATGATCTTTCGGAAAACCGGCATCCACTCTTCCGGATCATGCTCCAGAGATCAGCCGCCGAGCTGACCCTTGGTCGAGGGCACTTCGCCCTGGGCACGCGGATCGATCGCAATTGCCGTCCGCAGCGCCCTCGCCAGACCCTTGAAACAGGATTCGGCGATATGATGGCTGTTCTCGCCATATAGGGTCTCGACGTGCAGAGTCACGCTGGCGTTCATCGCGAAGGCGTTGAACCACTCGCGCACCAGCTCGGTGTCGAACTCACCGATCTTGTCGCGCGGAAATTCGGCCTTGAATACCAGCACCGGGCGGCCGGAAATGTCGATCACGACGCGCGACAGCGTCTCGTCCATCGGCATGTGGATCGAGGCGTAGCGGGTGATGCCGGCCATGTTGCCGAGCGCCTGCTTCACGGCCTGCCCGAGCGCGATCCCGACGTCTTCGGTGGTGTGGTGGTAATCGACATGGAGATCGCCATCCGCCTTCACCGTGATGTCGATGCGCGAATGCCGGGCCAGGAGGTCGAGCATATGGTCGAAGAAGCCAATCCCGGTCGAAACCGTGGATACGCCTGCTCCGTCGAGGTTGACCGTCACCTCGATGTCGGTCTCCTTGGTCTTGCGCTTGATGGTTGCGGTGCGCATGAAAATTGAGCTTTCCCGTGCCGAAAACGCCGGTCTTTTAACAGGCTGATGTCACCTTCGCTACTGCGGGATGACCTCGAAACGCCCCAACTTCCGGCCATGGTGACCGGAATTCGTTGTCGATCTGGTTCTGCCGCGTTTTCTTCACGCGAGCCGGCGCCACCTCGCCTGAAAACGCTCCGATTTCGTCCCGATTGTAACCCCCTGCCCGACCGCCTAAATCTGCCCGGAAGAGAGGTAACCTATGCAAGCATCCCCAAATGAGCTGCCGGTCTGGCATGGCACCACGATCTGCACGGTCCGCAAGGGCGGCAAGGTGGTGATCGGCGGCGACGGGCAGGTCTCGATCGGCCAGACCGTGATCAAGGCCAATGCCAGGAAGGTCCGCCGGATCGGCAAGGGCGACGTGATCGGCGGCTTTGCCGGCGCCACCGCCGACGCCTTCACCCTGTTCGAGCGGCTGGAAAGCAAGCTGGAGCAATATCCGGGGCAGCTGACCCGGGCGGCCGTCGAGCTCGCCAAGGACTGGCGGACCGACCGCTACCTGCGCCGGCTGGAGGCCATGATGATCGTGGCCGACAAGGACGTTTCCCTGGTGCTGACCGGAACCGGCGACGTTTTGGAGCCCGAATCCGGAGTCATGGCGATCGGTTCCGGCGGCAATTACGCCCTTGCCGCGGCCCGCGCGCTGGTCGACACCGACAAGGACGCCGAGACCATTGTCCGCCGCGCGCTGGATATCGCCGCCGATATCTGCGTCTACACCAACCGGAATGTGACGATCGAGACGATCGGCGGCTGAGCATGGCCGGCCCCTATCATTTCCGCCCGATGACGCCGGCCGACCTGCCGCTGGTCAAGCGGTGGCTGGCGTTGCCGCATGTCCGCCAATGGTGGGGCGATCCGGCCGAGCAATATGAACTGGTCAGCAGCGACCTCGATGAGCCGGCCATGGACCAGTTCATCGTCGCGGCCGATGGCGGCGACCTCGGCTATATCCAGTGCTACGACCTGACGGCGTGGAATTCCGGCTTCGGGGCCCAGCCGGAGGGCACGCGCGGGATCGACCTCTTCATCGGCGAGCCCAGCATGATGGCAGGTGGCCACGGCTCGGCGCTGATCCGCGCCTTTGTCGACGACCGGCTGGCGCAGGGCGCGCCACGCATCGTCACCGATCCCGATCCGGCCAATGCGCGCGCGATCCGCGCCTATGAGAAGGCGGGTTTTCGGAAGATGGGTATGGTCGATACGCCGGACGGGCCGGCGCTGCTGATGGCGCGCGACGCATGACGATCGCGCACAAGCCCGTCGGCGTTTCAGCGTGGCATTGGCTGGCGATCGCGGCAGCGCTGCTCGTGCTGCAGGCGGCGCTGCTTTATGCGATGGGTCGTCTGCCGATCTGTGCCTGCGGCTATGTCAAGCTATGGCACGGCTCGGTTATGAGCTCGGAGAATTCGCAGCACATCGCCGATTGGTACACGCTGTCGCATGTGCTGCATGGCCTGCTGTTCTACAGTCTGACCTTCCTCCTGCTGCCGCGCCTCGCCTGGCCCGGGCGGCTGATTGTCGCGATGCTGATCGAAGGCAGCTGGGAGCTCGTCGAAAACTCCAACTGGATCATCGAGCGCTACCGCGCCGGCACGATCTCGCTCGATTATTACGGCGACACCATCGTCAATTCGGTGTCGGACACGCTCGCGATGGTTGTCGGCTTCCTGCTGGCGCGCAAGCTGCCGATCGCCGCGACCGTCGCGCTCGGCGTTTTGTTCGAAACCGTGCTGCTGCTTCACATTCGCGACAATCTGACACTGAACATCATCATGCTGATCCACCCGTTCGAGACAATCCGGCAGTGGCAGGCCGGGCCGCCGATTCTTTAGAGGACGATGCCTTGGAGGACTGCCGCTTGCCGAGACCGCGATTCCAACCTAGCTAGAGCCAATGACTCACTTCTCTCCCCGTGAAATCGTTTCTGAACTCGACCGCTTCATCGTCGGCCAGACCGACGCCAAGCGCGCCGTCTCGATCGCGCTGCGCAACCGCTGGCGGCGGCTGCAGCTCGCCGGTTCCCTGCGCGAGGAGGTTCTGCCCAAGAACATCCTGATGATCGGGCCGACCGGCGTCGGCAAGACCGAGATCGCGCGGCGGCTGGCCAAGCTCGCCGGCGCGCCGTTCCTCAAGGTCGAGGCCACCAAGTTCACCGAGGTCGGCTATGTCGGCCGCGACGTCGAGCAGATCGTCCGCGACCTCGTCGAGGTCGCAATCGCACAGACCCGCGAGCGCAAGCGCAAGGATGTCCAGGCCCGCGCCCAGCTCGCCGCCGAGGAACGCGTGCTGGACGCGCTGGTCGGCCCGGGATCGAGCCCGGCGACGCGCGAGTCGTTCCGCAAGAAGCTGCGCGCCGGCGAGCTCAACGACAAGGAAATCGAGATCGAGACGCAGTCGGGCGGCAGCGGCATGCCGATGTTTGAAATCCCCGGCATGCCCGGCGCCCAGATGGGCGCGATCTCGCTCGGCGACATCTTCGGCAAGATGGGCGGACGCAGCAAGACCCGCCGCCTGACGGTGGAGGGCTCGCACGAAATCCTCGTCAACGAGGAATCCGACAAGCTGCTCGACACCGATCAGCTGGTGCAGGAGGCGATCAACGCGGTCGAGAACAACGGCATCGTGTTCCTCGACGAGATCGACAAGATCTGCGTCCGCGAGAACCGCGCCGGCGGCGACGTCTCCCGCGAGGGCGTGCAGCGTGACCTGCTGCCGCTGATCGAGGGCACCACGGTCTCGACCAAGCACGGCGCCGTCAAGACCGACCACATCCTGTTCATCGCCTCGGGCGCGTTCCATATCGCCAAGCCGTCGGACCTTTTGCCGGAGCTGCAGGGCCGCCTGCCGATCCGCGTCGAGCTGCAGGCGCTGACCCGCGACGACATGCGCCGGATCCTGACCGAGCCGGAGGCGTCGCTGATCAAGCAATATGTCGCGCTGATGAAGACTGAAGGCGTCACGCTCGACATCACCGACAACGCCATCGACGCGCTGGCCGATGTCGCCGTGGCGGTGAATTCCACGGTCGAGAACATCGGCGCAAGGCGGCTGCAGACCGTGATGGAGCGGGTGCTGGACGAGATCTCCTTCACCGCGCCCGATCGCCACGGCGAGACCATCCAGGTCGACGCCGACTACGTCACCAAGCATGTCGGCGACCTCGCCAAGAACGCCGACCTGAGCCGGTTTATTTTGTAGGCGGCCACCATAGTCGTCCCGGCGAAAGCCGGGACCCATAACCCCGACAGTCTGCGGTGACAAAGACTCGGGCCGACATTCCTTCTAGAACTACCTTCGGTGGTTATGGGTCCCGGGTCGCGCTTCGCTTGCCCGGGACGACGAGAGTGGGCGATCGATGAATCTGCGGGTGTGGCAAAACCCCTGGCGCCTGATGCTGGCCGTCAATGCGGCGGTACTGGTCGGCGTGTTCCTGCACAAGATCGCGCTGCCGCCCTTCGTTCCCTACATCCATCTGCTGGTCGACTATCATTACGGCTTCACCAAGCGCGCGCTGGTCGGGGCGATCGTGTCGCTGTTCACCGACAAGGTGCCCGTATGGCTGGTGTTCGCGCTGGCCGGCGCGATCTGGCTGGTGACGCTCGGGCTGTTCATCAAACTGTTCCGCCGCACATTCGGCTTCAACGATGCGCATTGGCCGTTGTTCGTCTTCATCGCGGGCTCGCCGTTCTTCCTGAAGAACTTC
The DNA here is from genome assembly GCF_001189245.1 of Bradyrhizobium pachyrhizi. GTDB lineage: Bacteria > Pseudomonadota > Alphaproteobacteria > Rhizobiales > Xanthobacteraceae > Bradyrhizobium > Bradyrhizobium pachyrhizi. The sequence goes on from NZ_LFIQ01000039.1 coordinate 360,159, forward strand.
ATGCACACGCTCGGCCATTTCGACATCTATGGCTGTGCGCTGACGATCGTGCTGCTGCTGATCCCGGCGCGCTCAATGGCGTATGTGCTGATTGCCGCGCTGTTCTCGATCCTGCTGATCCTGGTCCATCATATCTTCGTCCTGATGTATGTGCCGACCATCACGGCGATCGTGGTGCTGCGCTTCTATCTGGTGCAGGGCGTGACGCCGAGGAACGCCGTCTTCGGCATCGCGGCCCTCGCAGGGGTCGGCATCCTGTTCCTGGTCGCGCAATTCGCTGGCACGGTCGACGTGCCCTATGACGAATTCATCCGTCATCTGCAGAGCCGGATGGCCGATCCGTCACGCACCGACCTGCTTCAGTTCGGCTACATCTGGTACCAGCCGCTGTCGAAGGAGTTCGCCGACACCTGGGCGCGCATGCCCTCGAACATCCTGGGCGTTCCGGTGTTTGCGCTGCTGATCTGGCTGCATACGCCACTATGGCGCTATTTCGCGCGGCTGATTGGCGCGCTCGCGAGTGAACTGCATCGCCGGATCGTGCTCGGCGCGCTCGTCATGATCAGCGCCGGCTATTTCGTGATGTTCGTGACCGTGTTCGACTATTCGCGCTGGATCTCGAACTGGGCGGTCTGCATGTTCCTGATGCTGCATGCCACCAGGATGCTGCCGGCGTCGAAGGACGTCCCGCTGATCCCGGCGGACGACCGCAAGACGACGATATCGGGCTGGATCGTGACGCTGATCCCGCGCGTCGGGATCGTCAGGCCGTTCTAACATTTTCGTTGAGCACGCTCAGCGCGCGCGCCGGACCCGCACATAGAGCGCGCCCTCGCCGCCATGGCCGATATGCGCTTCCTCGAAGCCGACGACCAGCGAGCGGAATTCCGGCAGGCTGAGCCATTCCGGAACCTGGCGGCGCAGCACGCCGCGTTCGGAATCGAGCCCGCCGACCTTGCCCTTGCCGGTGATGACGAGCACGAAAGTGAGCCCGTCGCTGTGCGCGCGCTGCAGGAAGGTGAACAGCACGCGATGCGCGCGCATCTGGGTCATGCCGTGCAGATCAAGCCGCGCATCGATCTCCTGCCGGCCGCGCGAGAGCTTTGCACGTTCGCGACGGCCGATCGGCGCCAGCGGCGGCACGTGCGGGCGTTGCGCCGGCGCAGCCTTGACCGCTGTCGCCGGCTTGACCGGGATGGGTTTGGCAATCGCGTGATGGGTGGCCGGATCGGAGGCGACGGCGCGTGCCTTCGCGGCGACCGGCCGCTTGCGCAGTGGCTTGACTTGCTTTGCCACGCTTTCCCAGAGCGCACGCTCCTCTTCGCTCAGCGCGCGCTTGCGCCGCAACGGAGCGGACAGATCGGGGATCGGCGCGGGTCGTTTCATTGCTCGCGGTGATGGCGATAGCGCCGGAAGCGCCGCTTCTCCGGTTGCGGAATATCGGGCCGGGCGACCGGCAGCGGCACCGGTTCTGCCACAGGTGCGGCCTGCGCGACAGGGGTCGTTGCTGCCGGCGCTGCGGGCGCGACATCCTTCGCGGCCGGGTTCCTGGCGGCGCTATTGCCAGAGTCTTTCGCCGCGCTTTTGGCGATGCCGGCGGTCGGCACATCCGCGGCCTTCGCCGCCGGCTTGTCCTTCGGCGGCTCGGTCTGCGGAAACAGCTTTGCGATCTTGGCCGAGGGCCGCTCATCCGGAACCGGCAGCTTGTGGCCGCGCGCGACGGGGTCGAGACCCCTCGGCACCAGCATGACGAACTGCATATTGTGCCGCAGCCGGCCCGAGACCTTTCCGGCTTCCGCGCCGGCGCCGAAATAAAGATCGGCGCGCGCCGGGCCGACGATCGCCGACCCGGTGTCCTGCGCGATCATGAGCCGGTGGAACGGCGTCTTCGACTGTTCGGATTCAATCGGCAGCTCGCCGGCGATGAAGAACGGCGTACCGTAGACATGCAGCGCCTTGTCGACTGCGATCGAGCGGCCCGGCGTCAACGGCACGCCCTGCGCGCCGACGGCCTCGTCCTTGTCGGACAGCGGGACCTCGCGGAAGAAGACGTAGGAGCGGTTCTGCCGGCGCAGGTCCTTGGCGCCGTCAGGGTTCTGCTCCATCCACTCCCTGATCTTCTGCATCGACATCTGATCCTTCGGGATGATGCCGCGGTCGATCAGAACGCGTCCGACCGGCGTATAGGGATAACCATTATGCGCATCGTAATTGATGCGCAGCGTGGTGCCGTCCTCGAGCTTGATGCGCGCCGAGCCCTGGATCTGCGCGAACAGGAGATCGGTCTGGCTCTTCAGCCAGCAGATCTCGAGCCCGCGGCCGGCGATCGCGCCGTCCTCGATCTGGCCGCGGTCGTAATAGGGCACGAGCTTGCGCCGGCCGATCTTGCGATACACCGCACCGCCATTGGGCAGGCCGACCGAATTCTGCGTCTTGCCGCGCACGAACAGGTTGGACGGACGTCGATAGACCGGCACGTTATAGACGTCGGTCTGGGTCCGCGATCCATCGAGCACCGGCTCGTAGTAACCGGTGACGAAGCCGGCGTCCTCGCCGAGCCGCGAGATGCGCAGTGGCACGAAATTCTGCTCGAAGAAGTCCTTCGCCCTGACGCCGTCGCTCAGCGCGAGTCCCTTGGCGATCCGGCAGGGATCGCGCAGCGAGCTCCCGAGCGCTTTCGAATCGGCAGGCGCACCCTGCTGGGCCGCGATCGGCTTGCAGCTGGTGCGGAACGCCTTGTAGGCTGCCAGATGATCGTCGTCGCGCCAGCCGGCGACGTTGGGCCAGGCGAGCGGCTCGTACTGGCTGCCGCTGACTTGCAGCGGCATTTCCAGATTGGGATAGGGGATCGGGTGGCTATGCTCGTGTCGCGGCGGAGGGTGCCGGCTTGATCTGTAGCGCGCAGCGATCGCTGCGGTGGAGCACAGCACCGCGAGCGCGCAGCACGCGACCGCGACCCGCCCGTAGCTGAGATGCTTAGTGAGCGCTTCCAGTGCCAACCAGCTTCCAATTCGGATCGCGGGAAGTCGAGTCGCGGGCGAATGTCCAGATATCGGTGATGTCGGCGACCTTGTCCGGGCTGCCGTCGACGATGGTGCCGGCCTTGTCGCGCGTGACCGAGATCATCTGCGACACGAAGCGGACGGTGAGCTGGGTCGAGCGGTCGCGCGCCTCCGCGCTGACGATCTCGGCCTTGTCGATCGAGACGAACCGCGTCTCGGTCTTCTGCTCGTGCTTCTCGCGATCCTTGATCGCGGCCTCGAAGCTTTCATAGACCTCGGTCGACAGCAGGTCGCGCAGCGCACGGCGATCGCCATTGGCGAAGGCCAGCACGATCATTTCATAGGCCGAGCGGGCACCTGAGAGGAAATGCCGCGGATCGAACGAGGAATCCTGGACGGCCACCGCGTCGAGACCCTGCGCCAGCGCCGTGCCGGGCTCGGCGATGCCCTTCCAGCGTTCCGTGGGCTCGACCGGCTCGGCGGGCGCCGCCGAGGCCGGCTGGTCGATCACCGATCCAGGGATCGGAACGACGTTGTTGTCCTGACCGCGCTGCACGACGTTGGGCGCGGCGCGATCATAAGGCGGCCGCTCGCTTCCCGTGCGCTGTCCGAGAACGCTGCGCAGGCGCAGGAAGATAAACACGGCCAGCGCCAGGAAGATGATGGTGTAGATATCCACGTCGAATTCGCTTTCTGGTCTCTGCCGGCAACGGGCCGGCCGTCAAAGCGTTCCCGGTCGGGAACAGCAGAGATTACATCACCGATAGAGTCCGCAGATGTAGGCACGAAACTATGCCCGGCCAATGGCGCTTTTTGGCACGGGCAAGTGTAGCGCGTTTTGACCCCCGGGGGAAACCGTTCCTTTTCAGGAAATCGCGCATCTTCAATAATTTAGGAAGCTGTTAAGAGATTGGGCAGGCTCGCGCGCGCTGCCCTTTGCCGGGAGAACTTGCCGCCGGCCCGCCCTTTCGTCGTCCTTGTGGACCGAGCCGGGCCTATGATAGCCACTCGCCCGGCATCGGCATTCTCAACACCTTAACGCGTGCCGTCGGACATTCTGTCCATCGAGCGCTGCTCCAGGAGACATTTTCATGACCAATGGCAACGGCGCCCCCGTCGAACAACCCGCTCCCCAGCTCAACGTACTGGCGCAGTACACCAAGGACCTGTCGTTCGAGAACCCGAATGCGCCAGCCTCGCTCGGCCAGCAGCAACAGCAGCCGGCGATCAACATCCAGATCAACGTCTCCGCCAACAACCTGTCGGAGAACGAGTACGAGGTGATCCTCTCGATCGAGGGCAAGGCCGAGACCGCAGGCAAGGTGATGTTCAGCTTCGACCTCGCCTATGCCGGCGTCTTCCGGATCGTGAATGTGCCGAAGGAGAACCTGCACCCGCTGGTCATGATCGAGTGCCCGCGGCTGCTGTTCCCGTTCGCACGCGAGATCGTCGCGACCTCGGTCCGCGACGGCGGCTTCCCGCCTTTGTTGCTCGACCCCGTCGATTTCCTCGGTCTCTACCGCCAGAACATGGAGCGGCAGGCGGCCGCCCAGGCTGCTCCCGGCGTCAAGCCGAGCTGATTTGAGTCAGAGAATACCGAAGCCTAACCCGTTATCCTGAGGTGGCCGCAACGCGGCCGTCTCGAAGGATCAACGGCCCGACGGTGGCCGCGCATCTTTCGAGGCTCGCCCCATCAAGATGATGGGGATAGAGTCCAATAGGGGCTCAAGCCGCCGGTGCTGCCGCAGGCGCTGGCGGCGGCAGGTAATCGTTCCAGATCGGCTTGTCGCCGAGCGTGGCAATGAAGGCCCTGTGGGCCTCCCGATCGGCGTCACTGACCCGCGCGAGTAGCGGGGTCTCGCGCTGCCGCCGCGGCGTATCACCACTATGGCCGCCCGCACGCGCATCCGACGTTTCCGACGCCAGGATCAGCTGCGACTGCCGCGCGCCGATCAGGTCGATATAGACCTCGGCCAGCAGCTCGGCGTCGAGCAAGGCGCCGTGCTTGGTACGGCGGGAATTGTCGATCTGATAACGCGAACAGAGATCGTCGAGCCGGTTCGACACGCCGGGATGCTTGCGCCGTGCCAGCAGCAGCGTATCGACCAGCTGGTCCTTCGGAATCGCCTTCCGCTTGATGCGGTCGAGCTCGGCGTTGATGAAGCTGATGTCGAACGACGCGTTGTGGATCACCAGCGGCGTATCGCCGATGAAGGCCAGGAACTCGTCGACCACTTCAGTGAACAGCGGCTTGGAGGCCAGAAACTCGGTCGACAGCCCGTGCACGGCGAACGCTTCCGCCGGCATGTCGCGCTCGGGATTGATGTAGACGTGATAGGTCTGCCCCGTCGGCATGCGGTTGAAAATCTCGACGCAGCCGATCTCCACCAGCCGATCGCCGCGCAGCGGATCGAGGCCAGTGGTTTCAGTATCGAGAACGATTTCGCGCATGACGTGAAAGAATCCGAAATGGCGGGCGAATCAGGCGCGCCGCTTCGGCATCTTAACAACCTCGGCCAGAATGTCGCGGATACGCGCCCGCACCGGATCGAGTCCGTGCGAGGTATCCACTATGAAATCCGCGCGTTTGCGCTTCTCCGCGTCCGGCATCTGCTTGGCGATGATGGCGTCGAGCTTGGCCGCATCCATCGTGCCGCGGGCGAGCACCCGTTCGCGCTGCAGTTCCGGCGAGGTGGTGACGACAACGACGGCATCGACACGCTTCTCGCCGCCGGTTTCGAACAGCAACGGCACGTCGACAACGACGATCGGGCTACCTGCGGCTTCCGCATCAGCGAAGAATTTCTGGCGCGACGCGCCGAGCATCGGATGCACGATCTGCTCGAGCTGCTTCATCGCAGCAGGATCGTGCACCACGCGCGCCGACAGTTTCGCGCGATCAACCTTGCCGCCGGTGGTGGTGCCGGGAAAGGCGGCCTCGATCGCCGGCGCGGCTTCGCCTTCGTAGAGCTGATGCACGGCCGCATCGGCGTCATACACCGGCACGCCGGCCTCCATGAACAGTTTGGCCGTGGTGGATTTTCCCATCCCGATCGAGCCGGTCAGTCCCAGAATCAGCATCGCATCAACATCGGTTCAGCATCTCTCCCGTCGCCACGCCTCCGCGCCTCACACCACGAGCAGCTTCTCGCCGCGCAGGAACGCCAGCAGCGACAATAGCGGCAGGCCGAGGATGGTGAAATGGTCACCTTCGATCCGCTCGAACAGATGCACGCCGAGGCCCTCGAGCTGGTAGGCGCCGACGCTGGTCGTCACCGCCTCGCCGGCCTGGTCGAGATAGCTCTCGATCTCGCCGGCGGCGAGCCGCCGCATCGTCATGCGGGCCACGCTCACATCACTGAACAGGACCTTTCCATCGCGCGCGACCGAGACGGCGGAATGCAGCTCATGGGTCCGTCCGGCGAGCAGGCCGAGCTGCTCGGCGGCCTGCGTGCGGCCGGCGGGCTTGCTGAACATCCGTTGCCCCAGCGCCAGCGTCTGGTCGGCGCCGACGACGTATTGACCGGGCCTCTGCCTGGAGACGAACAACGCCTTCTCGCGCGCCAGGAGCGATGCGATCTCGCCCGGCGCCGAAAGGCCGGAATTCTTCTGCACCGCGCGTTCGTCGATGTCAGCCGGCAGCGCCTCGAAATTGAGGCCGGCATTTTCAAGCAGCATCTTTCGCGCGCGGCTCTGCGACGCGAGGATCAGCTTCTGTGGGCCACACCAGATGCTCATGACGTGAGAATCATTCCGACGGCCGAGAACGCTGGCGGTCGTTGAAGAGTTTCATCACCGCGGCCGCGGTCTCCTCGATCGAACGCCGTGTGACGTCGAGCAGCGCCCAGTTGAATTTCGCGCTGAGGCGCCGGGCAAAGGCGACCTCGTCGGCTACCGACTGCTTGTCGATGTAAGTGTCATTGTCGCGGTCGCCCATGGTGAGCAGGCGGTTCTGCCGGACCTGGATCAGGCGCTCGGGCGTCGCATGCAGGCTGACCACCAGCGGCTTCTTCAGGGTCTCGAGCTGATGCGGCAGCGGGATGCCCGGCACCAGCGGCACATTTGCCGTTCGGATACCGCGGTTGGCGAGATAGATCGAGGTCGGTGTCTTCGAGGTACGGGATACCCCGACCAGCACGACGTCCGCCTCCTCGAGGCCTTCGACATGCTGACCATCGTCATGCATCATCGTGTAGTTCAGCGCATCGATGCGGCGGAAATATTCCGCGTTCAGCACGTGCTGCGCGCCGACGCGCCCGGTCGTCGCGGCACCCAGATACGCCTCGAACAACTGCATCACAGGCCCGATGATCGACAGGCTCGGAACGTTGATCTCCTTGCACTTGCCCTCGAGCCGGCCGACCAGATCCTTCTCCAGCAGCGTGAACAGGACAATGCCGGGCGATTCCTCGATCTCGTCGAGCACACGATCGAGCTGCTTCTGGCTGCGCACCAGGGGGTAGACATGCTCGACCGCGGTCACATTGGCGTATTGCGCGGCGACCGCGCGCGCCACGGTGATCAGCGTCTCGCCGGTCGAGTCCGACACCAGATGCAAATGGAAGTAGTTGGAGGTCGTCGGCACCAGAGCCCCTGTCTATCCTGTGAATCCCTGTGGAGGTCGAGGAGAAGAATCAGGGTCCAGGGCCAGGCCCCTGTATATCTCGCCCCCTTCTTCACAGCACGTCGCAAAAGGATAAGTCGACGTCATGGCGAAGATGATAGTGAAGCAATGTGGATTTGTCTCTTCATAAGCTGGCCACAGAGGCGCGCAACCAATTGAGTCCTGCGACAGATTCCGGATATCCGCCGCTGCCGACCAGAATGTTGAGAGATGTGAACAAGCGCGCAGCAACCGCTGGACCGCCTTGCATGAGTCAAATTCACTGCCATTAAGACTCAAACCTTAGATTCTAAAATTAATTAGGTTTAGGAGAGCTGTGTGTGCGGATATGTATCCGTCCCTCGCCGGCAAAGCCTTGCGCGCAACGCTGAGTCCTCCCGAACTGTTCCCCGAAAGGCATCACTGCGATGTTCGACTGGATCAACGCCCTGCCGATCTATGCCTGGGTCAAGGCCCTGCACATCGTCGCCGTGATCTCGTGGATGGCCGGCATGCTCTATCTGCCGCGGCTGTTCGTCTATCATTGCGAGGCCGAGGTCGGCTCCAGGCAATCCGAGACCTTCAAGGTCATGGAGCGGCGGCTTTTGAAGGGGATCATCAACCCCGCGATGATCGTGACCTGGCTGGCCGGGCTTTTCCTGGTCTGGGCCGGACACTGGTACCTATCCGGCTGGTTTCACGTCAAATTTGCGCTGGTGCTCGCCATGTCGGGTATCCACGGCTTTTTGTCCCGCTGCGTGAAGGATTTCGCCGCCGACCGGAATCAGCGAACACAGAAATTCTATCGTATTATCAATGAGGTGCCGACGGTTCTGATGATCCTGATCGTGATCATGGTGGTGGTGAAGCCGTTCTAGACATCACGATGTTCAAGACGCATGCTTCAGTCCTTCTTGCGAAGGACGAATCGATTTTCTATATAGGATTTATCCCACCCCACGCAGGCGGATGTGGTCGCGTTCCGGTTCTTTTCGGACCGGCGCCGCATCAGGTTTGAAAGCCCAAACGGCACTTTCCTGGCTGAGACCTGCGGACCTTCCTTTGGCGTCCGCTTTTTCCAAAGCCACCTCGCACCCCTTCCCTACTTACTTCCTCACAGGACGACCCCAATGCGGGAAATCAAACTCCAGGACCTCAAATCGAAAACGCCGGCCGAGCTCGTCTCGTTCGCGGAAGAGAATGGGGTCGAGAATGCCAGCACCATGCGCAAGCAGGAGCTGATGTTCGCAATTCTCAAGCAGCTCGCGATCGCCGAGACCGACATTATCGGTGAGGGCGTTGTCGAGGTGCTGTCTGACGGCTTCGGCTTCCTTCGTTCGCCCGACGCGAACTACCTGCCCGGCCCCGACGACATCTACGTTTCGCCGTCGCAGATCCGCCGTTTCGGCCTGCGTACCGGCGATACGATCGAAGGCCATATCCGCAGCCCGAAGGAAGGTGAACGCTATTTCGCGCTGCTGAAGGTCAACACGCTCAATTTCGAAGACCCGGAGAAGTCGAAGCACAAGGTCAATTTCGACAACCTCACGCCGCTGTTTCCCAATCAGCGTTTCCGCATGGAGCTTGAGGATTCCACCAAGAAGGACCTTTCCGCCCGTGTGATCGATATCGTCGCGCCGATCGGCAAGGGCCAGCGCGCGCTGATCGTGGCACCACCGCGCACCGGCAAGACGGTGCTGATGCAGAACATCGCGCACTCCATCACCGCCAATCATCCTGACTGCTATCTGATCGTGCTTCTGATCGACGAGCGTCCGGAAGAAGTCACGGACATGCAGCGCTCGGTGAAGGGCGAGGTGGTGTCGTCGACCTTCGACGAGCCAGCGGTGCGTCACGTCCAGGTCGCCGAGATGGTGATCGAGAAGGCCAAGCGCCTTGTCGAGCACGGCCGCGATGTCGTGATCCTGCTCGATTCGATCACGCGCCTCGGCCGCGCCTACAACACCGTCGTGCCGTCATCCGGCAAGGTGCTGACCGGCGGTGTCGACGCCAATGCGCTGCAGCGTCCGAAGCGCTTCTTCGGCGCCGCGCGCAACATCGAGGAGGGCGGTTCGCTGACCATTATCGCGACCGCGCTGGTCGATACCGGCAGCCGTATGGACGAAGTCATCTTCGAAGAGTTCAAGGGCACCGGTAACTCCGAACTGATCCTCGACCGCAAGGTTTCGGACAAGCGGACCTTCCCGGCGATCGATATTGCCCGTTCCGGCACCCGCAAGGAGGAGCTGATCACCGATCCGCAGGTGCTCAAGAAGATGTACGTCCTGCGCCGCATCCTCAATCCGATGGGCACCATGGACGCCATCGACTTCCTGCTCGACAAGCTCCGCAACACGAAGAGCAACTCGGAATTCTTCGATTCCATGAACACCTGAGGCCACGGCCGAAAAGAACAGGGCGCTCCGCAAAAATGGGGCGCCTTTTTTCATGCTGCGGATTTGCTGCAGCGACGTGCAGCATAAAAGGAGCGGCCCACCGCACTGGCGTTTTCATTTAACTATCTGAATTTATTTATATTTATATCGTAGCCTTGTGATCTAGCTGACGACACCGCAGCAAATTGATGCGCGGCTGCTGCGGTGAAGTCAGACGATGCTGCATCGCAGCATTTTGCGGTATGGGGCGCGCAATCGGAGCGGCATTGCCTTTCCCGATTTGCTGGAAGAAATAGGCGATGCATCCGCGTGACCAGACCATCTTCGCGTTATCCTCGGGGCGTCCACCGAGTGCGATTGCCATCGTCAGGCTGTCTGGCCCAATGGCCGAGTCGGTCATTGCAGGACTGGCGGGCAAAACACCGGTGCCGCGGCTGGCAACCCGCGCGCTGCTCCACGATTCGAACCATCAACCGATCGACGACGCGGTCGTGCTGTGGTTTCCAGGCCCGGCCAGTGCCACCGGCGAGGACGTCGCCGAACTTCATGTCCATGGCGGACGCGCGGTGCTGTCGGCGATGTTCGATGCGATCGCGGCATTCGACAACGTGCGGCCGGCCGAGCCGGGCGAGTTCACCCGGCGGGCCTTCGAGAACGGCAAGCTCGACCTGACCGAGGCCGAGGGCCTGGACGATCTGATCCACGCCGACACTGACCGGCAGCGGCGCCAGGCGCTGCGCCAGCTGAAGGGGCTGCTCGGCGACCGGGCGCGGGACTGGCGCGAGCGAATCATCGCGGCGTCGGCGCTGATCGAGGCCGGCATCGATTTCTCCGACGAAGGCGATGTGCCGGCCGAGCTGATCGCACCGGCGCTCGATAAGATCCGGGCGCTGCATGAGGAGATCAAGCAAGTCCTTGCAGGGCAGGGGCAAAGCGAGCGGCTGCGCGACGGCCTCGTGGTCGCGATCGCCGGTCCGCCGAATGTAGGCAAATCGACCCTGATCAATCAGCTCGCCAAGCGCGAGGTCGCGATCGTCTCGCCGCATGCCGGCACGACCCGCGATGTGATCGAGGTGCAGCTCGATCTCGACGGCTATCCAGTGACGATCATCGACACCGCCGGGATTCGCGAGACCGACGACCCGGTCGAGCAGGAGGGCGTCCGCCGCGCCCGCGCCCGCGCCGCCGAGGCCGACCTGGTGCTGTGGCTGGCCGACAGCGGCAATGCAAAGACGGGACATGGCGGCACGACGCCGACCTGGCTGGTGCGGAACAAGATCGACCTTGTCAGGACCACGGCGGGTGAGGGCGGCAGTTACCCTGAATTCAGGATCTCGGCTGCTCGCGGCGACGGGTTGTCAGAGCTCATCGCGGCGTTGGTCGGGTTCGCTCAGGACTATTTTGGAACCAGCGAAGGCGGCTTGATCAGTCGGATGCGGCAGCGCGGTTTGCTGCAGGAGACCATCGAATCTCTCCAGCGCAGCATCGACGTGGTCGGGCAGGGCGAAGAACTGGCGGCGGAGGAACTCCGCCGGGCCGCCTACTCACTCGGTCGCCTGCTCGGCCGGGTGGACGTTGAAGACATCCTCGATGTCATCTTCCGCGAATTCTGCGTCGGGAAGTAGCAGGCGCCCATCTGTTTCACGTGAAACATGGTTTCGATCCGGTTAAGGAACCCTCGCCCTGTTTCACGTGAAACAATTGCCGGTCAGAAGGCGCACTGTTTCACGTGAAACAGCTCCGTCTATCATTGCGAGCGACGCGAAGCAGTCCATATTTGCCTCGGGTTTCGGTCTCAAAGCGGCAATCCCAACTTCGTTCTTCCGGCTTTCATGACTCCACGATAGAAGTCCCGCCATGATTTCCAGGGCAGACTCATTTGACGTCATCGTCATCGGCGGCGGCCATGCCGGCTGCGAGGCCGCGAGCGCTTCTGCCCGGATGGGCGCAAAGACCGCGCTGGTGACCCATCGTTTCGCGACCATCGGCGCGATGTCCTGCAATCCCGCCATCGGCGGGCTCGGCAAGGGCCATCTGGTCCGCGAAGTCGACGCGCTGGACGGTCTGATGGGCCGCGTGGCCGACGCCGGCGGCATTCAGTTTCGCATGCTCAATCGCCGGAAGGGTCCGGCGGTCCGCGGCCCCCGGGCCCAGGCTGACCGCAAGCTCTACGCCGCGGCGATGCAGGCGGCGATCACCGAGACCGCGAACCTCAGCGTCATCGAAGGCGAGGCGGATGAACTGGGCGTCGTCGATGGTCGCGTGACCGGCATTTGCCTGGGCGATGGCCGTCAGCTGTCGGCGGGGGCGGTTGTCATTACGACCGGCACCTTCCTGCGTGGCCTGATTCATCTCGGCGAGAGGAACTGGCCGGCGGGCCGGGCCGGCGAGGCGCCCGCCATGGGCCTGTCTGCCTCGTTCGAGCGGGCAGGGTTTGTGCTCGGGCGGCTCAAGACCGGGACACCGCCGCGCCTCGATGGCACCACGATCGACTGGTCGGCGGTTGAAATGCAGCCCGGAGACGAGCCTCCAGAGCCGTTTTCGGTCATGACTGACCGGATTACGACCCCGCAGATCCAGTGCGGCATCACCCGGACCACGCCGGCGACCCATGAGGTGATCCGGGCCAATGTGCATCGCTCGCCGATGTATTCCGGCCAGATCAAGAGCTCTGGACCGCGCTATTGCCCCTCGATCGAGGACAAGATCGTCCGCTTCGGCGACCGCGACGGCCATCAGATCTTCCTGGAGCCGGAAGGGCTCGACGACACCACGGTCTATCCGAACGGCATCTCGACCTCGCTGCCGGAAGAGGTCCAGCTTGCGATCCTCGCCAGCATTCCAGGCCTCGAGCGGGTGAAGATGGTCCGGCCGGGCTATGCGATCGAATACGATCACGTCGACCCGCGCGAGCTCGATCCGACCCTGCAGACCAAGCGTCTGCGCGGGCTTTTCCTGGCCGGCCAGATCAATGGCACCACGGGCTATGAGGAGGCCGCGGGGCAGGGTGTTGTCGCCGGACTCAATGCCGCGCTCGCTGCCGGCGGTGCCGATCCGATCGTGTTCGACCGCGCCGACGGCTATCTCGGCGTGATGATCGACGATCTCGTGACCCGTGGGATCACCGAGCCGTATCGCATGTTCACCTCGCGCGCTGAATACCGGCTGACGTTGCGGGCCGACAACGCCGACCAGCGCCTGACCGACAAGGGCATTGCGCTCGGATGCGTCGGAACGGCGCGCGCCGAGCGCCATCGGACCAAGATGGCGGCGCTGGAGGCGGCCAAGCGGCTGGCGAAGTCGCTCGCGATCACACCGAATGAAGCCGCTAAGCACGGACTCGCGCTTAATCGCGACGGCAATCGCCGGTCGGCCTTCGAGCTGCTGGCTTACCCCGAGCTCGAATGGCCCGCAGTCCAAGCGATCTGGCCGGAGTTGTCGGCCATTGACCCCGCGATCGCGGTGCATCTCGAGATCGATGCCAAATACGATGTCTATCTGAAGCGTCAGGCCGCCGATGTTGACGCTTTCCGGCGTGACGAGGGTCTGGTTCTGACCGACATCGACTATGCCGATGTCCCCGGTCTTTCGAACGAAGCGCGCGCCAAGTTGCAGAAGGCGCAGCCGCGGACGGTCGGGCAGGCGGGTCGGATTGACGGCATGACGCCGGCGGCGCTGGGTATTCTGGCGGCCTATCTCCGGCGTGAGGCGCGAGGGAAGACTGCGAAGGCCTCTGCCTAACGTTTCACGTGAAACGGGAGGCGGTCCATCATTGCGAGGAGCGGAAGCGACGAAGCAATCCATCGCTTCCTCAGGTGGCACTATGGATTGCTTCGCTTCGCTCGCAGTGACGAGCTCGATCGGCATTCCAGAGAATGGCTTCAATTTCGCAATCCGCCGAACTCAGCATCTCCACCAAGGACAAGGCCGCGGCGCTCGCGCTAACGCCTGTTTCACGTGAAACAGAGGCGCGGCTCGACCGCTACGTCGCCCTCCTCCTGGCGTGGCAGGCCAAGACCAATCTCGTCGCGCCATCGACGCTGCCGACCCTCTGGACCCGCCACGTCTCCGATTCGCTGCAGCTCCTGAGTCTGGTGCCGACGGCGAAGTCGTGGGTTGATCTCGGCAGCGGCGGCGGCTTCCCCGGTGTCGTGCTGGCCTGCGCGCTGGCCGAGACCCCGGGCGCGTCGATTCATTTGGTTGAGCGAATCGCCAAGAAGGCGGCATTCTTGCGCGAGGCGATACGGGTGACGGCGTCCCCGGGGACGGTGCATCTGGCTGATATCGGGGATACTGTGGATAGAATCCCGGGGATCATCGATTGCGTCACCGCGCGGGCGCTGGCTCCGTTACATCAACTCATCGGCTTTGCGGAGCCGTGGGTCAAAAACGGCGCCAAGGCGCTGTTTTTGAAGGGTCAAGATGTAGAGGCCGAATTGACCGAGGCCACTAAATATTGGATTATTGAGCCAAAGCTACACGCCAGCCGGACCGGCGGACAGGGCTGGATCGTCGAACTCGGGTCAATCGAGCGGCGCTAGGGGACTCCGCGAGAGCAAATGGTATTTTGGTATGACTGTGATGGACGAGGTTTATCAAGAGGATAAGGCGTCCCAGCCGCCTGGCCATCCGCGCATCCTGTCGCTCGCCAACCAGAAGGGCGGCGTCGGCAAGACCACCACAGCGATCAATCTTGGGACTGCACTCGCTGCGATTGGTGAGCGTGTCCTGATCGTCGATCTCGATCCGCAGGGCAACGCCTCGACCGGCCTCGGCATCGATCGCCGCAACCGCAGCTGCTCGACCTACGACGTCCTGATCGGCGAGGCGCCGCTGCGCGATGCCGTGGTCGCGACCGCGGTGCCGCGGCTGCATATTGCCGCCTCCACCATGGACCTTTCCGGCCTCGAGCTCGAGCTCGGCACGACGCCGGGCCGCGCGTTCCGGCTGCGCGATGCGATCGCGGGATTGAACAACAACGTCTCGCCGGAAGCCGACTACACCTATGTGCTGATCGACTGCCCGCCCTCGCTCAATTTGCTCACGGTGAATGCGATGGCGGCGTCGGACGCGATCCTGGTGCCGCTGCAATGCGAGTTCTTCGCGCTCGAAGGTCTGTCGCAATTGCTGCAGACCGTGGAGCAGGTGCGCTCGACGCTTAATCCGAACCTGTCGATCCACGGCATCGTGCTGACCATGTTCGACTCGCGCAACAACCTCTCCAACCAGGTCGTTGCCGACGTGCGCCAGTTCATGGGCGACAAGGTCTACGACACCATGATCCCGCGCAACGTGCGCATCTCCGAGGCGCCGTCCTACGGCAAGCCGGTCCTGGTCTACGACCTCAAATGCGCCGGCAGCGATGCGTATCTCAAGCTCGCCACCGAAGTGATCCAGCGCGAGCGCGAGCTGCGCACGCATTGATGTTGCGTAGGATGGGTAGAGCGAAGCGAAACCCATCACTCTCATTGCGAGCCGCGATGGGTTTCGCTTCGCTCTACCCATCCTACGTTTCTTCTGAAATTCAAGTCCGGAGTACTGCGTGTGAATCCAAGGGAGCTCGCAACAATGGCCGATGAAGCGCGTTCGCGACTGGGGCGCGGGCTGGCAAGCCTGATCGGAGATGTCGGCGGCGAGGCGGCCGCGCATGTCGAGCGGCCGCGCAACCAGCGCAAGGTGCCGATCGAATTCCTCAAGGCCAACCCGCGCAACCCGCGGCGCACCTTCGCCGACACCGAGCTCGGCGAGCTTGCCGATTCGATCAGGCAGCGCGGCGTGATCCAGCCGATCGTGGTGCGTGCGATCAAGGGCACGCAGGACCGCTACGAGATCATCGCCGGCGAGCGCCGCTGGCGCGCCTCGCAACTCGCCGGCCTGCACGAAGTGCCGATCGTGCCGGTCGAGGTCTCTGATTCCGACGCGCTCGAGATCATGATCATCGAGAACGTCCAGCGCGAAGACCTCAATGCGATGGAAGAGGCGCAGGGCTATCACGCGCTCGCCGACGAGTTCAAACGCAGTCAGGAAGAGATCGCCAAGATCGTCGGCAAGAGCCGCAGCCATGTCGCCAACATGATGCGGCTGACCAAGCTGCCCGCCGAGGTGCAGGCGCTGATCTCGAAGGGTGATCTCTCCGCCGGCCACGCCCGCGCGCTGATCGGCGTGCCGGATCCGCTCGCTGCAGCGAAGCGCATCGTCGCCGAAGGCCTCAACGTCCGCCAGGCCGAGG
>NZ_LFIQ01000039.1:376398-411125 GCF_001189245.1 Bradyrhizobium pachyrhizi
CAAGCCGCAGAAGGCGCGCAGCGGCAGCGCGGCCAAGGTCGACAAGGATGCCGACACGCTCGCGCTGGAGAAACGCGTCAGCGATGCGCTAGGCCTTGCCGTCACCGTCAGCCATCGCGATCCCGGCGGCACCGTCCAGATCAGCTACCGCAATCTCGAGCAGCTCGACGAGGTGGTGCGGCGGCTGGAGGGCGGTTAGAACTTCCGGCATCTCTCCACGTCATTGCGAGCGAAGCGAAGCAATCCATTTCTCCGCTCCTGTGGAGCGATGGATTGCTTCGTCGCTTCAGCGCAAAATTGCTTTGCAATTTTGTCGCGAGCTCCTCGCAATGACGGCTGTACGACCATTGCGTCTCACCCCCGCCGCTTCGCATTCGCCGCGATCGAGAGCAGCGCGCGCTGCGCGATCACGGCGGCGAGCGAGGCCTGCTTGCGCATGTCGAGCGCTGCGGTGGCGAGCTGGTCGATCACGTTCACCAGCCGCGGCGGCGTGAAGTTGCGCAGCGCGATCTCGACTGCGGGTTTGCGCGAGAAATGCAGCCGCGGAAATCCGCCTTCGAGCACGGCTGACGCCGGCGTGCCGTCCGCGATCGCCAGCGCCGATTTGTGCAGCCATGCCGCCTGGCGCTGCGCGGCCGAGATGATCACGCCGGGATAGGTGCCGGCGACCATTGCTTTCGTGAACTCGCTCTCGACCAGCGCGGCATTGCCGGCGAAGGCGCCGTCGACGATCGGGTCGAGCTTCAGCTCGGAGGCGTCGGACACCACGGTCATGACGTCCTCGAGCGTGATCTCACCCTTGCCGTGCGCGAACAGCGCCAGCTTGCGCAGCTCATTACGCGAGGCCATGCGGTCGCCGCCGAGCAGCGACATCAGCACGGCGCGCGCATCTTGTGCGAGCCGCAGGTTCGATACGCGCAGCTCGTCCTCGATCAGCTTGGTGAGGTCGCGCTCGGTGTCGGGATAGCAGCCGATCGCCACCGCATTCTTGGCGCGCTCGCAGATCTTGCGCAGCGGCGATTCCGGCCTGAGCTCGCCGGCCTCGATCACGATGCGGCAATCCCTGAGCGCGGTGGTCTCGATCAGCGTCTCGACGCCACTCGAGAAGTTGCGCGAGCCGGCGCGGACGCGGATGGCGCGGCGGCCGCCGAACAGCGGCACCGTCATGGCCTCGTCGACCAGCCGCGACGGCTCGGCGGCAAGCTCGTCGCCATCGAGTCGCACCAGCGAGAACGGATCGTTGGGATCGTCGACCGCGGAGGCCATCAGCGCGTCAGCGCGCTCGCGCACCAGCCCGAGGTCCGGGCCGTATAGCAGGATGATCGGACGGCCGGCGTCAGGCCGGGCGAGGAAACTG
The DNA here is from genome assembly GCF_001189245.1 of Bradyrhizobium pachyrhizi. Classification (GTDB taxonomy): domain Bacteria; phylum Pseudomonadota; class Alphaproteobacteria; order Rhizobiales; family Xanthobacteraceae; genus Bradyrhizobium; species Bradyrhizobium pachyrhizi. The sequence goes on from NZ_LFIQ01000039.1 coordinate 377,756, forward strand.
TCGATCTCTTTTCCGCGAAGCGCGACCATCTAGCCTTGAACCGTCATTCCGGGGCGCCTCGCCAGAGGCGAACCCGGAATCTGTAAATGATGGATCGAGATTCCGGGTTCGCGCCGCTGGCGCGCCCCGGAATGACGCCAACGCATCAAGTTCCGGTGGAGAAGAAGGAGGCGAGCCGGGTCTGGATGTTGTCGGCGATCTCCTGTGCGGCGCGGTCCTCGGCGTCCCGGAAGGCGCGGGCGCGGGCGAAGCGCTGGTAGGAGCCGGGCATGTCATAGGACACGCGCGAGAACGTGGTGCCGGTCATGACAGACTTGTTCGACGCGATCTCGACCAGGTTGAACTGGGCGTCGATGCCGTAGTTTTCGCTGGTCGGCAGCGCCGTGGCCTGGTCGATCATCAGCGAGGAGCGGCTGGTGGTGAACCGCAGCACCAGCCGATGCGTCGGCGCCACGCCGGTGGCGGTGCCGTAGAGCTTGAAGGCGAGGGCGTTGCGGACCTCGACGCCGACCCGGGCCTCGCGCGAGGCGTTCGGCTTGTCGACCGGCGGAACCTCGACGGCCATCAGCTTTTCGCGCAGGGCGGACGACTGGCCGTCGAGGGTGCGCTCGGCATACATCGGCTGGAAGCATCCGGCCGTCAGCGCGGCCAAGGCAGCCACGGCCACGAGCCGGGCGGCGATCCTGATCCTAGCCGACAACATTGACAATCCTCATGGGCACCACGATCACCTTGCGGACGGGTTTGCCGCCCAAGGCGGCTTTTACCGCATCGAGCGCCAAAACGGCAGCCTCTATATCCGCATTTTGGGCCGCCCGTGGCACGGTAACATCACCTCGTTTTTTACCGTTGACCTGGACGACCAGGGTCACGCTGTCTTCAACCAGCAAATCGCGCTCGATTTGCGGCCAATCGGCCTCGGAAACCAGCCCGGTCTGGCCGAGAACCACCCAGCACTCCTCGGCCAGATGCGGCATCATCGGCGAAAACAGCTGCACCAGGATGGTCGCCGCTTCCTTGACGGCCCAAGCCAGGTCCGGCGCCGGCTTGTCGCCTTTCGCCAGCACCTCGGACAGCGCATTGGCGAACTCGCGGATATGGGCGAGACACACGTTGAAATGCAGCCGCTCGATCCCGGACGACACCTTGTCGAGCGCGCCATGGGCGGCCTTGCGCAACGCCAGCGCCTCGGGCCCGAACGTGGCCGGCCGGGCCGCCGGCGCTGTCTTGGCGATCTCGGCCGATTCGTTCACCAGCCGCCACAGCCGCTGCACGAAGCGCGAGGCGCCCTGCACGCGCTCGTCGCTCCAGATCACGTCGCGGTCCGGCGGCGAGTCTGAGAGCATGAACCAGCGCGCGACGTCGGCGCCGTAGCTCGCGATGATGTCGTCGGGATCGACGGTGTTCTTCTTCGACTTCGACATCTTCTCGATCGGGCCGATCGCGATGTCCTCGCCGGTCGCCAGCAGCACCGCGCGGCGGGCATTGCCACCAACCTCGATCTTCACCTCGGCCGGCGTGACCCAGCTGCCGTCGGCCTTCTGGTAGGTCTCGTGCACCACCATGCCCTGGGTGAACATGCCGGCGAACGGCTCGGTCATGTCGATGTGGCCGGTGGCCTTCATCGCGCGGGTGAAGAAGCGGCTGTAGAGCAGATGCAAGATCGCGTGCTCGACGCCGCCGATATACTGGTCGACCGGCATCATCCGGTTCGCGACCGCGGGCGTGGTCGGTGCGGTCTCGTTCCACGGGTCGGTGAAGCGCGCGAAGTACCACGACGAGTCCACGAAGGTGTCCATCGTGTCGGTCTCGCGCACCGCTTTGGCCCCGCACTTCGGGCAAGTGACGTGCTTCCAGGTCGGGTGATGGTCGAGCGCGTTGCCCGGCTTGTCGAAGCTGACATCCTCCGGCAGCGTCACCGGCAGCTGGTCGTCAGGCACCGGCACCACGTCACAGGTCGGGCAGTGGATCACCGGGATCGGGCAGCCCCAGTAGCGCTGGCGCGAAATACCCCAGTCGCGCAGGCGGAAATTCACCTGCCGCTCGCCGACCGGCGCCAACCTTCCTTCCCCTGGCAAGGCGCGCAGCTCGGTCTCCAGACGCTTGGCAACCTCTTCCTTGGCCGCTTCGATCGTCATGCCGTCGAGGAAGCGCGAATTGATCATGCGGCCGTCGCCGTCATAGGCAACGTCGGTGATCACGAACGTCTTGGGGTCCTGGCCCTCGGGGCAGACCACTGGCACGTTGCCGAGATCGTACTTGTTGACGAAGTCAAGGTCGCGCTGGTCGTGCGCCGGGCAACCGAAGATCGCGCCGGTGCCGTATTCCATCAGCACGAAGTTCGCGACATAGACCGGCAGCTTCCAGCTCGGATCGAATGGATGCACCGCCTTGATGCCGGTGTCGAAGCCCTGCTTCTCGGCAGTGTCGATGATCGACTGCGCGGTGCCGATCTTCTTGATGTCGGCAATGAACTCCGCGAGCTTCGGATTCTTCGCGGCAGCCGCCTGCGCCAGCGGATGATCCGCCGAGATCGCCATGAACTTGGCGCCGAACAGCGTGTCCGGCCGCGTGGTGAAGATCTTCAGCTCGCTTTCGCCGGCCGGCGTGGTCGCCGCATCCAGCGCGAAACGGATCAGCAGGCCCTCGGAGCGGCCGATCCAGTTGCGCTGCATCAGCCGCACCTTGTCGGGCCAGCGGTCGAGACCATCCAGCGCTTCCAGGAGCTCCTGCGAGTACTTCGTGATCTTGAAGACCCACTGGCTCATTTCGCGCTGCTCGACGACGGCGCCGGAGCGCCAGCCGCGGCCGTCGATCACCTGCTCGTTGGCGAGCACGGTCATGTCGACCGGATCCCAGTTCAGCTTACGCTTCTCGCGCTCGGCGAGGCCGGCGCGCAGCATGTCCAAAAACATCTTCTGCTGATGCTTGTAGTAGCTGGGGTCGCAGGTCGCGAACTCGCGCGACCAGTCGAGCGACAGCCCGATCGACCGCAGCTGCTTCTTCATCGCGGCGATGTTGTCGTAGGTCCAGGCCTTCGGCGCCACCTTGCGCTCGATCGCGGCATTCTCCGCCGGCAGGCCGAATGCGTCCCAGCCCATCGGGTGCAGCACGTTGTAGCCCTTGGCGCGCATGAAGCGGGCCAGCACGTCGCCGAGCGTGTAGTTGCGGACATGGCCGATATGGATGCGCCCCGACGGATAGGGGAACATCTCGAGCACATAGTATTTCGGCCGCGGATCGTCGTTCTTGGAGGCGAAGATCGCCTTTTCGTCCCACAGGCGCTGCCAGCGGGGCTCGGATTCACGGGCGTTATAGCGTTCGGCGGTCATGAAATCGCAAGGATTTTGGGTGGCTTTGGGTGGTTTTCGGGTCCCGTCCGGGGACGGCGGACTAGGCCACAAAAGCGCCTGCGCGGTCAACGGCTTGGGGCCTCCAAACGCCCCATCCCCTCGCGCAGCCGCCCTGCCGCTGTCGCAGGGGCTCCGTCTGCAGCCTCCTCGTCGTCCTGGCCTTCGCCAGGACGACGCTGAATATGCTGCGTCGCCGATGGTCATGGTTCCGCGCTCATCGCGCCGCTCGACCAGGCACGATCTCAGCTTGCCAGCGCCATCCCGGCTTCGTCCAGCGTCTGCAGGAAGCCGTGCTCGATCACGGCATTCCTGCCGCGGCGCTTGGCGGCGTAGAGGGCGGCATCCGCGGCTTCGATCAGGTCGCCGGGGCGCTGGGTCTCGTTCGGCCTGGTCGTCGCGACGCCGACGCTGACGGTGACGACGCAATGGCTCGAGGATGCATGCGGCACGGCGAGGCCGAGCACGGCGGTGCGCACGGTCTCGCCGATCGCGAGCGCATGCGCGGCGTCGGTGTTCGGCAGCAAGAGGCAGAATTCCTCGCCGCCATAGCGGCCGGCGAAGCCCATGGTGTCGGCGGCGATCCCGGACAGCACTTCGCCGATCCGGGTCAGGCAAGCATCGCCTTCGGGATGGCCGTAGGTGTCGTTGTAGAGCTTGAAGTGATCGACATCGATCATCATCAGCGACAGCTCGCATTCATATTGCTGCGCTCGCATCCATTCGAAGTCGAGCCGGCTCTGGAAGCCGCGGCGGTTGGCGAGGCCGGACAGCGCATCGATCGAGGCCATCACGGTGAGACGATCGTTGGAGGCGACGAGCTCGCGCTCGCGCTGGCTGAGCTGCGCCGCCATCGCGTTGAAGGCGCGCGCCAGCGGCACGAATTCCGCCGGCAGCTTGTGCTTGGCGACGCGCGCCGACCAGTCGCCCTCGCCGAACCGCCGCGCCATGCCGGTCATCAGCTCGATCGGATGGATGACGAGCCGCTCGGCGCCGACCAGCGCACCCAGCAAAACGAAAAGGCAGACGAATCCGAGCTGCAGATAGGCGGTGCGGATCTCGCGGTTGATCGCCGCCGTCACCTTGGCCTCGTCCATGCTCACGATCAGCCGGGACTGCGTGCCGGCGATGCGCGCGAAGCTCAGCGTGCGCTGTGCGCCGTCGGACGCGGTGAACGACACCGAGCCGGACGGCTCGTCATAGCTCAGCGCCTTCTCGGCGATCGCCGCCATCAGCGGGATGGTGTCGAGCGAACGGCCGATCAGGCTCGCATGGTCGGCGGGCGCGGCGATCACGACGCCGGTAGAGTCAACCAGCACGGCCGACATGCCGGGCTGGCCGCCGAGATTGGCCATGATCTGCGACAGCCAGTCGATATTGATGCCGGCGACCACGACGGCATCCTGCTCCGGATTGATCGCGGCCACCGGATAGGCGGCCATCATCATCGGGCGGCCGTTGGTCCTGCCACGCAGATAGTCACTGAACACGAAGCCGCGGTTGTCCTGCGCCTTCTTGAAATATTCGCGGTCGCCGACATTGAGGCCGACCTGGACGTTGAGGGTCGAGCACTGCACCAGCCCGTCCCTGGAGACGAACATGATGCTGCGGATCCAGGGCAGCACCGTCGGCAGGCTGGCGCGCAGCACCTCGCAGCTCTGCGCGATGCCGCCGGAAGCGCGGATGTAGGCTGCGGACTTCAGCATGGTCTCGACCGAGGAGACCACCTCGCGCTGGGTTTCCGCGGCATGCGCGGTGAGGCTGGCATAGCCGGCCGCGGCTTGCGCGATCTGCTTGCTGCGGGAATCCTCCAGCGTGCGGACGCGGTCCAGCATCAGGGGCGCGACCAGCATCAGCGCAAGCAAGGCCAGCCGGGCACGAATTCCCAGAACCTTCTTGAGCCTGACCCGGTTGCGGTTGAAAGTTACGCCCGACATTCTGTTCCCTTGCCCGTGCGCAAGGTAGAATGCAGGGCTTCAAAAAGCCTTTCCCGAATTTGGTAAAATTCGAGCCAACCCCCCGCACCTGTCAGAGAACGGCACAAGCATGACGCAAAGCCCGACCACGCCGTTACCGGCCGATTCACCACATGGCCTAGCCGCCGTCGAACGCGAGATCGCGCATGCCTGCAAGGAAGCGCGGCGCGATCGTGCGTCGGTGACCTTGATCGCGGTGTCGAAGACGTTCGCGGCCGACGCAATTTTGCCGATTATCGGCGCCGGACAGCGCGTATTTGGCGAAAATCGCGTGCAGGAGGCCAAGGGCAAGTGGCCGGCGCTAACCCAGGCTCATCCGAGACTGCAGCTGCATCTGATCGGACCGTTGCAGTCGAACAAGGCCAAGGAGGCGGTTGCGCTGTTCGATGCGATCCATTCGGTCGATCGCGCCAGCATTTGCGAAGCGTTAGCCAAGGAAATCAAAAATCAAGGCAAGCACCCGGAACTGTTCGTCCAGATCAATACCGGTGAGGAGCCGCAGAAGGCCGGCGTCGCGCCGCAGGATGCGGATACCTTCATCGCGGCATGCCGTGACACCTACGGCCTGTCGATCTCGGGACTGATGTGCATCCCGCCGGTCGACCAGGCGCCGGCGCCGCACTTCGCGCTCTGCGCCAAGATCGCCGCGCGCAACGGCTTGACGAATCTCTCGATGGGCATGAGCGCGGATTTCGCGGTGGCGATCCAGATGGGCGCCACCCATGTGCGGGTCGGGTCGGCGATCTTTGGCACGCGGACGGTGCCGCATAACTGACTGTCGTCCTGGCGAATGCCAGGACCCATAACCACCGTTGTCGCTTGCAGGATGAGTGTCTCGCCGCGCGCCCTTTTCTGAGGCCGCGGTGTATGGGTCCTGGCCTTCGCCAGGACGACATTGGTGCATGTGGCGGGTGCGCAGCCTACGCGAACTTCACCGACACATTTCCGATCGCGCCGAAATCGGCCGCGAATTCATCGCCGGCGGCAATCGGCAGCGGTGGGTGGCAGGTGCCTGTGGTGACGACCTCGCCTGCCCGCAAGGTCAGCCCCAGCGCGCGCAGCTCGTTGGCGCACCAGGCGAGCGCTGCGCGGGGATCGCCGAGCACGTTCTTGCCATGGCCGATATAGCGCTCGCCGCGCAGCGTGATGACCGGGCGGTCCTCGACCAGGTCGATCGCACGCCAGTCGGCTGTCGTTGCGGGTCCGAGCACGAACAGATGCGCACAGGCATTGTCGGCGATCAGCTGCGCCTCGCCGGCGGCGACGAAATCGGCGAAACGCGAATCCGGAATCTCGATCGCCGGATGCAGCGTCCCGACGGCCTCCAACACCTCCTGCACGCTGTAAGGCGTCGTGCGCGGCGCGAGATCGCGCGCCATGCGGAAGGCGTATTCCGGCTCGCCGACGCGCATCTCGTTGCCCTGCATCGACGCGGTGCCGCCATCCGGTATCACCGTCTCGGCAAGGATGCGCCCGGCGAGCGGTCCGGTGACATTGATGTGCTTCTGGCCGGCCGCGCTGGTCGCCGCGATCTTCCAGCCGAACAGCTTTTCGCGCGACGTCTTTTCCAGCTCGGCCTGCACCGCATAGCCCTCGGCGCGATCGCGCGGCCGAATTGCGCCATCGAGCGCTGTGAGCTTGGTGCCGGCGTGCCAGTGATCGTGCAGGACCTTCGAGGCGGCGGCGATCCGGTTGTTGTCGAGCATGCTGTTTCGCTCCCCGCGGGAATTATTCTCTTCTGTGCACGATCTCAGCACAAACGCGTCGCGTCTGTCGCGTGGGAAAAGCGATGTTCAGCCATTCGACAACTCTAGCCGATGATGATCCTGGTCTGCGGCGACATCCGCCGCAACAGCCGCAGCATCGACGCCTTCGTCATCGAGACGCAGCCCGCGGTAGGCGAGAAATTCGGCCGCGCCAGATGCAGGAACACAGCGCTGCCGCGGCCGGCGACGCGCGGTGCGGCGTTGTGATCGATCTCGATAATGAAGTCGTAGAGATGGTCCTCGCGAGTCAGGCGGTCGCCGCCCTGCGCGCGATCGAGCCGGATCGGCTGGTTGTAGTGACGGTCGGCGGGGTCCTCGCACCAGGCGTCCTCGCGGCGGATCGGCCGGGTCGGCAGGAAAGTCGTCGGACGCTGGTGCCGGTCGGCGCGCCACCAGAGCTGGCGCGGATGGAAGACGCCGCGCGGCGTGCCGCCGTCGCCCTCGCGCTTGTTGGCGATGATTCCGCCGCGTCCGAGCGCCACCGGCACGGTCCAGCCGTCGGCCGACAGCCAGCCCCGGCGCGGGTCGCCGGCGGCTGCTCGGACCTCGATGATGGAGAGCGGGCGATCACGTTTAACTGTCATATAAGTGATTGAAATAGCTGACATTCCCTTAAGAATCGTTCCAAACTGAGCTTGCCTTGGAGGTTCAGAACATCCTATCTCCCGGCATTACAGGACATTCACGTCCTGCCCCGCCGGATTTGAGGTAGACTGCGTTGCCTTGTGAATCGGTAACAATCGCCTACCTGAGCACATATCTAGCCGATGTTACGGCCATAAGCGTCCTCCGCTTCTGACCGCCCCGCCCCCGAAGGATTGTACCTATGGCCAATGCCCGCAAGATCTTGATCGTGGATGACGATACCGATCTGCGCGATACGCTGGTCGAGCAGCTGTCGCTGCACGAGGAATTCGAAGCCTCCGCAGTCGACACCGGCGCCAAGGGCGCCACTGCCGCCAAAGCCAATTCCCCCGATCTGGTCCTGATGGACGTCGGCCTGCCCGACACCGACGGCCGCGAAGTGGTTCGCTCGCTCCGCAAGGGCGGCTTCAAGGCTCCGATCATCATGCTGACCGGCCACGACACCGATTCCGATACGATCCTGGGGCTCGAATCCGGCGCCAACGACTATGTGGCGAAGCCATTTCGGTTCGCGGTGCTGCTGGCTCGGATCCGGGCGCAGCTCCGCCAGCACGAGGCCAGCGAGGACGCGGTGTTCTCGGTCGGCCCCTACTCGTTCCGGCCCGGCTCGAAGATGCTGACCGGCGCCAATGCCAGGAAAGTGCGGCTGACCGAGAAGGAAACCGCGATCCTCCGCTTCCTCTACCGCGCCGGCCAGATGCCGGTGTCGCGCGAGACCCTGCTCCAGGAAGTCTGGGGCTACAATTCCGGTGTCACCACCCACACGCTGGAAACCCACATCTACCGCCTCCGCCAGAAGATCGAGAAGGACGCCGCCAACCCGGAAATCCTGGTGACGGAAGCCGGTGGCTACAAGCTGGTGCCGTGATACGCTTTGCGCTCAACGATTCGTGAAATCGAGGCGCACCGCGGTTACCGGACCTGAATGTCGATCGATGATGACGTAGCCCTGCTCGAGCGGGTCCCGACAATGCGTCTGTTGGGCGAGAGCTCCTTGCGCATGCTGGCGATCGGCTCCGAGCAACGTGATTTCAACGCAGGCGACGTGCTGTTCAAGGCCGGCGACGCTGCGGACGCCGGCTATGTCGTGCAGCGCGGCACCTTCCGCGTCGAGGAAGGCGGCGCTGAGATCATCGCCGGGCCCGGCGCGCTGATCGGCGAGCTCGCCTTGATCGTCGCCATGAAGCGGCCGTCGACCGCCACCGCGCTGGAGCGCGGCTCGGTGATCCGCGTCGCGCGCAGCCTGTTCCAGCGCGTGCTGGAAAGCGATCCCGCCGCGGCCCGCCGGCTGCGCGACGAGCTCGCGCTGCGCACCAGCCAGCTCGCAAGCGATATCCTGATGGCGGGCGGGAAGCTGAGTACGTAGTACCTCGTCGTCCCGGACAAGCGAGCGTCGCGAGCGCGATCCGGGGCCCATACGCTGCGGCCCATCCTTGGGCACACGGGCCGACGGCTTTGCCAGGTCCCTGCTTTCGCAGGGACGACAACCCTAAACCTCCATCACCGCCGTCACCGGCACGTGGTCCGACGGGCGCTCCCAGCTGCGGGCGTCGCGGGTGATCTTGAAATCGCTGACCTGGTCCTTCAGCGCGCGCGAGACCCAGATGTGATCGAGCCGTCGGCCGCGATCGCCGACGGTCCAGTCCGCCGCGCGGTAGCTCCACCAGGTGTAGACCTTTTCCGACATCGGGATCCGCTCGCGCGCGATGTCGAACCATTCGCCATGCGCCTGCGCGGCCAGCAGCTTCTCGGTCTCGACCGGCGTGTGCGAGACCACCTTGAGCAGCTGCTTGTGCGACCACACGTCGTTCTCATGCGGGGCGACGTTGAGGTCGCCGACCAGGATGTGGCGGTCGTCGCCGCGCGGATGCAGCGGCTCGCAGGCCTTCATCTCGTCGAGGAATTGCAGCTTGTGCTCGAATTTCGGATTGAGCGCGGGATCGGGAATGTCGCCGCCGGCCGGCACGTAGAAATTATGCAGCACCAGCGGCTTTGACAGCTGCGCCTTCTCGCCGAAGGACACCGAGATGTGTCGTGAATCGATCTTGTCGCAGAACGTCCTGATGTCGGTCGTCTCGAACGGCAGGCGCGAGACGATGGCGACGCCGTGATAGCCCTTCTGTCCATTCAGCGCGACGTGCTCATAGCCGAGCCGCTTGAAGCGCTTGAGCGGAAACGCATCGTCGATGCATTTGGTCTCCTGCAGGCACAGCACGTCCGGCCGCGCGCTCTTGATGAACTTGGCGACGGTGTCGATGCGCAGGCGCACCGAATTGATGTTCCAGGTGGTGACGGAGAACCGCATGAGGACCGCGTCTTAGCATGGTTCTCGGTGCGGGTTGGCGCTTTGTCCACAAGCAAGCGCTTGTGGGATGGGTAGAGCGAAGCGAAACCCGTCATTGACGCGGCGCGCCGTGATCGCGATGGGCTTCGCTGCGCTCTACCCATCCCACGCAACTACGCAGCGCGCCTACCCCGGCGAGGTGCCGGGATAGGTCGTGAAGTCGATCTTGAACAGTGCCGGATCGGGCTTCTGCGTCGCGTCGAGATTGTAGACCGCAACGGTCGTGTCGTAGCCCTGCGGGTCGGTGACGGTCCACTGCTTGAGCTTGCCGTCCTTGGCGCCGATCATCAGCAGGAAGCGGCTGGTGCCGACCAGCGCCTGCTTTTCCTCGATCGTGATGCTGACGAACACGTCGTCGGCAGTGACGCTGATGACGTTGGTGTCCTTCATCAGATCGATGCGGTCCGACAGCAGATAGCGCAGCGGGGTCTGCGACAGCGGATAGACGTCCTGGGTGGCGAGCCTGCGGTCGCGCACCGCGACCGAGGAGCCGTCGGCGATCACCTCGATCGGGCTCGGATCGTCATATTCGAAGCGCAGCTTGCCGGGTTTCTGGATGTAGAAATCGCCCTTGGTCTTGGTGCCGTCGGGGCCGACCTGGACGAAGTTTCCGACCAGCGTTTGCAGCGACGAGAGATAGGCCGAGACCTTGGCCGCCTGCGCCTTCTGGTTGGCGTCGAAGGTCTGAAAGATGCTGGCGGGCACGTTGCGGCGCGGGTCGGGAATCACCGGGTTCGGCGGTGCCTGGGTGGCGCCGGTCGTCGTCGGGCCCTTGTCCGCATTGGTCTGCGCGCCGGCGTCCTTCTTTGGCGCAGCCTTGGATCCGGCGTTGGGCGCGGGCTTCGGGGGCGGCGCATTCTGCGCAGTCGCCGAGCCGGCGATCGCGGCGGTGACGAGAAGAGCCAGCGCGGTGCGCGTGCCGCGGTCAATGAGGTGTTTTGCCATCAGATATGTCAGGTCTCTGTTCGACGCTCGTCCCGCTGCGCCGGATTTTATCCCGCCTCTTCCGAGGGAGATATGGTTTTTCCGTGATGATCGCCCCCGATCAGAACTGGCCTTCTTCCTCCCCGACCAGGATTTCGCGCTTTCCGGCGTGATTCGCCGGACCGACGATGCCCTCAAGTTCCATCCGCTCCATCAGCGAGGCCGCGCGGTTATAGCCGATCTGCAGCCGGCGCTGAATGTAGGAGGTCGACGCCTTGCGGTCGCGCTTGACGATCGCCACCGCCTGCGTGAACAGATCGCCGCCGCCGTCGCCGCCCATGCCGGTGGCATCGAACACGGCTCCGTCCTCGTCGGTCGGCTCTTCCGCGGTGACGGCTTCGAGATATTCCGGCGCGCCTTGCGTCTTGAGGTGACGCACGACCTTCTCGACTTCCTCGTCCGAGGCGAACGGGCCGTGCACGCGGCTGATGCGGCCGCCGCCCGCCATGTAGAGCATGTCGCCCTGGCCGAGCAGCTGCTCGGCGCCCATCTCGCCAAGGATGGTGCGGCTGTCGATCTTCGACGTCACCTGGAAGGCGATCCGGGTCGGGAAGTTCGCCTTGATCGTGCCGGTGATGACGTCGACCGACGGACGCTGCGTCGCGAGGATGACATGCAGGCCGGCGGCGCGCGCCATCTGTGCGAGGCGCTGCACGGCGCCTTCGATATCCTTGCCGGCGACCATCATCAGGTCGGCCATCTCGTCGACGATGATGACGATGTAGGGCAGCGGCTCGAGGTCTAGCTTCTCTTCCTCGTAGATCGCCTTGCCGCTCTCCTTGTCGAAGCCGGTGTGGACGGTGCGCGTCAGCTCTTCGCCCTTGGCCTTGGCTTCGACGAGGCGCGCATTGTAGCCGTCGATGTTGCGCACGCCGAGCTTGGCCATCCGCTTGTAGCGCTCTTCCATCTCGCGCACGGCCCATTTCAGCGCCACCACCGCCTTCTTCGGATCGGTGACGACGGGCGTCAACAGATGCGGGATGCCGTCATAGACGGAGAGTTCGAGCATCTTCGGATCGACCATGATCAGGCGGCACTGATCCGGCCGCAGCCGGTAGACCAGGCTCAGGATCATGGTGTTGATCGCGACCGATTTGCCGGAGCCGGTGGTGCCGGCGATCAGCATGTGCGGCGTGCGCGCCAGGTCGATGATGACGGGGTCGCCGCCGATCGTCTTGCCGAGGCACAGCGGCAGCTTCGCAACCGAATCGACGCTTTCCTTGGCGACCAGCAGCTCGCGCAGATAGACCTTCTCGCGATGCGCGTTCGGCAGCTCGATGCCGATCGCGTTACGACCGGCGACGACCGCGACGCGGGCCGACAGCGCGCTCATCGAGCGCGCGATGTCGTCGGACAACCCGATCACGCGCGACGATTTGATGCCGGGCGCCGGCTCGAGCTCATACAGCGTGACCACCGGGCCGGGATTGGCCTTGACGATTTCGCCGCGCACGCCGAAGTCCTGCAGCACGCCTTCGAGCGAGCGCGAATTGGTTTCGAGCTCGGCCTTGCTCAGCGGCTGGCGATCGCTGGCCTTCGGCGCACTGAGCACGGAGACCGAGGGCAGCTCGAACTTGTCGGAATTCTTCTTCTTCGGCTTCGGCTCGGCCTTCTTGCGCGGGGCGCGGGCGGCGGGAGCTTCTTCCTCCTCGTCCTCCTCTTCCTCATCGTCGTCGAAGGCTTCCGCCTCGTCCTCATCATGGTCTTCATGCGCGGGCGCGATCGAGGGCGCCGAGCGGCCGCCGCCGATATTCGGCTCCTGGCGCTCGAACGCAGCGCTGCGACCCTGGGCTCCGCTCGAGACCAGCGATTTGTAGGCGGTGGTCAGCAGCCAGCCGAGCCGCGCTTTCGCGCTCATCAGCGCATGGAACAGCCAGCCCAGCGAAACCGAGCTGCGGTCGTTGTCTTCGTCCTCGACGAAAGGCTCGTCATCGTCGGAGATCGGCGTCAGCTCGTCGTCCTGCTCCTTGGCGCCCCAGCCGCAGGCGAACAGGAAGCTTGCCGCCATCGCGACGAACAGGATCAGGCCGAGCACGACACGATAGATGAAGCCGGGCGGGCCGAACACGACGGCCGGCGCACGCAGCAGCGCGTCGCCGACCACGCCGCCGAGCCCGGTCGGCAGCGGCCACGCAGTGTTATGCGGCCAGCAGCTGGCGAAGCCCGCCGCGATCACCGTGCACAGGATCCAGCAGCCGAGCCGCAGCGCCTCGCGGTCGAACGGGCGATGCGTCAGCATCCGCCAGCCCCACACCGCGACCGGCAGCACCAGCATGATCGCGCCGAGGCCGAGAATCTGCATCAGGAGGTCGGCGCCGATCGCGCCGGGATAGCCGAGCACGTTGCGGATCGCGCGCGAGGTGGCGTGGCTCAGCGACGGATCCTGCACCGACCAGGTCATCAGCGCCGCCGTGATGGCGCCGGACAGCGCGATCAGGCCGAGCCCGGTGAGTTCGCGCAGCCGTCGCGTCAGCGCCTCGCGGAGCGAGAGCGGCAGATGGCCGACCAGGGGGATGACACGTTCGATCGCTGGCATACTCAATCTTCGCGCTTCGCGATTAACCCAGGGTTTCGACCAGGCGATGCATCGCCTCGGCCGTCGATTCACTGTCGGAGACGAGCGCAAGGCGGATATAGCCCGCGCCCGGATTGGAACCGTCGTTCTGCTGGCGCGCCAGATAGCTGCCGGGAATCACGCGCACGCCGGCGTCGCGATAGAGCCGGACCGCCGCGGCCTCGTCGCCGCCGCGCTCGGAGACGTCGAGCCAGACGCAGAAGCCGCCGGCGGGACGCTTGTAGCCGTAGCGGTTGCCGAGGATCTGGTCGGCGAAATCGAACTTGATGCGATAGAGCCTGCGGTTCTCCTCGACATGCGCCTCGTCGCTATAGGCGGCGACCGCGACATGCTGCAGCGGCACCGGCACCTGCGGTGCGGCGACATTGCGCAGTTCGTGGAATGCGGCCAGAAACTTTCTATCGCCCGCGGCGAAGCCGACGCGCATGCCCGGCAGGTTCGAGCGCTTCGACAGTGACTGGAACGCCACGACATTGCTGAAGTCGGGACCGGCGCATTCGAGAATGCTGCCCGGCGCCTCGCGGGTGTAGATCTCCGAATAGCACTCGTCGCTCAGGATGATGAAGCCGAAGCGATCGGCGAGCTGCTTCAGCCGCGTGAAATAGGCGCGCGAGGCGACCGAGCCCTGCGGATTGGCGGGCGAGGCGATGAAGAACGCGACGGTGCGCGCCAGCGTCGCTTCGTCGATCGAATCAAGGTCGGGCAGGAAACCGTTGCCGAGCGTCGTCGGCAGGTAGATCTGCTCGCAGCCGGCCGCGCGGGTGCCGGCGCCATAGGCCGGATAGAACGGGTTCGGCATCAGGATCGCCGGCCGGCCCTTGCGCGGCGCGACGTAGCGCGAGGCTGATATCGCGGCAAAGAACAGCCCCTCGCGGCTGCCGTTCAGCACCATCACCTCGCTCTCGGGATCGACCGGCCGCGGCAATTGGAACCGGCTTCCGAGCCAGCTCGCCACGGCGCGGCGGAACGGTTCGATGCCCTTGGCGATCGGGTAGCGGCCGAATTCGGCGGTATGCCTTGCCAGCACCGGGCCTACGAAATCGGGCACCGGGTGCTGCGGCTCGCCTAATGACAGCGTAATCAAGGGTTTGGCAGGCTGATAGGGCGCCAGCAGCTCGGTGGTACGCAGGAACGGGGAACGCTCGGCCTGGCCGGCGGATGCGACATCGCCGGCGCCCTGCGCCAAGCCGGATGAGGCGGTCATTGCCATGATTGAAATGCCAGCACTTTCACTGCGGTCGGAGGGTAAGGGCGCCGACCGTAAACCGATCAAGTCACCATAGATAGGGCGAGGTTAAGACGCGATTAACCATCGGCGGTGCGGCACGATCGGCCGTCGCGTGATATCAGCGCTGACGCCAGAAAACCGCATCGAACTTGCTTCGAGACATGATCCACCGCCGCGCCGTCCGGGCGCTCATCATCACCGGCGAGCGCGAAGTCCTGCTGATGCGGATTCGCCCGCCGCACGGCGGCGACCGCTTCTGGATCGCGCCGGGCGGCGGCGTCGAGTGTGACGAGACGGCGGAAGCGACGCTGCAGCGGGAACTGGCCGAGGAATTGGGGCTGATCGATTTCGAGCCCGGGCCCGCAATCTGGCGGCGTCACCACACCTTCAACTGGGGCGGCCGGCGGATTTCCCAGAAAGAGGAATACCGGATCGTGCACGCCGATCGCTTCGCGCCCGTGATGGCCGACGAGGCCGAGGCGCGCGTGCTCGATTGCTTCCGCTGGTGGCCGATCGCCGATCTATCCAGCGCGCGGGAGCGCCTGACGCCGCTGTCGCTTGCCGACATCCTCGAGCGCTATTTGCGCGACGGCGTACCGAGCGAGCTGCCGGATGAGGAGGTCCTGATCGACTGACGCTCGACTATCTTAACCTCCCCTTGAAAAGGGGAGGTCGCTTTGCTCGCTCAAGCAAAGCGGGTGGGGATCTGCTCTCTCCGCTTGCAGCGTCGCCTGCGGCTGACCCCCATCCCGACCTTCCCCGTTTCAGGGGGAAGGAGAAGCGGTATCCGTCAGCTCGATCTGTGCTTCGGCCTCGATGTCTACCGCGCCGGCAGCTTCTCGAACGACGGCTTGCCCTCGGGCAGGTGGTGGAAGGTCTGCTTGTCGCAGGTGTAGATCGTCATCTGCGGGGTGAACACCGAGGGGTCGTCGAAGGTGCCGACCTTCAGGATCGTGGCGGGCAGGCCCGGCACCTTGGTCACGAGATGCGTGCCGCATTCCGGGCAGAACTCGCGCGTCACGGCGCGGTCGAGATCCTTGCGGGTGAACTGCTTGGGCTCGCTGGCGGTGTATTTGAAGCCGGTGGCGGGCATCGCCATGAACATGTTCGGTCCGCCGCCCGTGATGTACTGGCATTCCCGGCACAGGCACTGCGCCGCCATCATCGGCTCGCCCTCGGCCTCATAGCGCACGTTGCCGCAATAGCACCTGCCTTGCACCTTCATGACGTCCTCCCGTTTTCGTTGTTTGTAGCCTGTCATTCCACAATGGCAGGCAATTCCGACAATATTTTCTCAAGCCGCGGAAAAAAGAAAGGGGCCCCAGCTTGCGCTGGAGCCCCTCAACGGCCCGGACATTGCCGGGTATGTGTCCGGACCGTAGTTCTGGGAACGACCGCTTGGGGAGGTCGCGCCCCGGGAGAACCCAAATTAACGGCCTTCAAGGGCCGTTAACTTTACATATTGTAGGCGCGCTCCGTGTGCTCGGTGATGTCGAGGCCTTCACGCTCGGTCTCGACGTTGGCGCGCAGGCCGACGATCACGTCGACGATCTTGTAGAGGATCGCCGAACCGATGCCCGACCACACCAGCGTGGTGGAGACGCCCCAAACCTGCGAGATCATCTGCGCCGCGAAGTCGTAATCGGCGACCTTCGGCGGGATCGCGGTGTAGTCGATGATGCCTGCCCCGCCGAGCGCCGGGTTGACCAGGATGCCGGTGCCGAGCGCGCCGACGATGCCGCCGACGCAGTGGACACCGAACACGTCGAGCGAGTCGTCATAGCCGAGCGCGTTCTTCACGACGGTGCAGAAGAACAGGCAGACCACGCCGACCACGAGGCCGAGCACGATGGCGCCCATCGGACCGGCATAGCCGGCCGCCGGGGTGACCGCGACGAGGCCCGCGACCGCGCCCGAGAGCGCACCGAGCAGCGAGGGATGGCCCTTGATGATCCATTCCGCGAACATCCAGGACAGCGCCGCCGCGGCGGTCGCCACGAAGGAGTTGGTCATGGCAAGCGCCGCGCCGCCATTGGCTTCGAGGTTGGAGCCGGCGTTGAAACCGAACCAGCCGACCCAGAGCAGCGAGGCGCCGATCATGGTCATGGTCAGCGAGTGCGGAGCCATCAGCTCCTTGCCGTAGCCGGTCCGCTTGCCGATCAGCAGCGCGCCGACCAGGCCGGCGATACCCGCGTTGATGTGCACGACGGTGCCGCCCGCGAAGTCGATCGCGCCCTTCTTGAAGATCCAGCCGGCATCGGCGTTGATCTCGTCGAGCTTGGCCTGCGCCGCGGTCTTGGCCGCGCCGTCAGCCGCAGCGGCGAGCGCCTTGGCGGCATCCTGGATCGCGTCCGGGCCCGGCCAGTACCAGACCATGTGCGCGATCGGGAAGTAGATCAGGGTGACCCAGAGCGGGATGAACAGCGCGATCGCCGCGAACTTCATGCGTTCGGCGAAGGCGCCGACGATGAGGGCCGGCGTGATCGCCGCGAACGTCATCTGGAAGCACATATAGATGAGCTCCGAGATGTTGGCGTCGACCGAGAAGGTCGCCGCCTTCGAGTCCGGCGTGACGCCCATCAGGAACGCCTTGGAGAAGCCGCCGATGAAGTCGGAGCCGCCGGTGAAAGCGAGGCTGTAGCCGTAGAGGGCCCAGAGCACGGTGACGAGGCAGACCGTGTAGAACACCTGCGCCAGCACCGAGAGCATGTTCTTGGAGCGGACCAGGCCGCCATAGAACAGCGCGAGGCCCGGGATGGTCATCAGCAGCACCAGCACCGTCGAGGTCAGCATCCAGGCGTTGTCGCCCTTGTTGACGGTCGGCTCGGCGTAGGCGGCGGTCGCGGCGAACAGGCCGACTGCAAGGGCCGCCAGTCCCGCGCCATAGGGACGCTTGAACGTCATGTTATTTCACTCCTGAGGTCTTAAGGTTTGAGCGCGAAATCAGAGGGCCGCGGCATCGGCCTCGCCGGTGCGGATGCGCACGGCGTGTTCGAGGCTGATGACGAAGATCTTGCCGTCGCCGATCTGGCCGGTCTTGGCGGCGGAGGTGATGGCGTCGATGGTCTTGTCGACCTGATCGGAATTGACCGCGACCTCGATCTTGATCTTCGGCAGGAAGCTCACGGCATATTCGGCGCCGCGATAGATTTCCGTGTGGCCTTTCTGACGGCCGTAGCCCTTGACTTCCGTCACCGTGAGACCGTGAACGCCAATGGCGGTCAGGGCGTCACGGACCTCTTCGAGCTTGAATGGCTTAATGATCGCCATAACAATTTTCATGAGTCCTATCCCCGCTTGGGCCCGGTGCGAATCAACACCGGGAGTTTCGACTGAGGTTCACCACGCGGAGGACATCCACTACGCGGGCACAGCCTGGACCCTTAGAATCAAATGCCGTGCCAAACGGCCGGAGTTCGCTAATGGATTATGAATCCGGACCTTTTCCCGCTTTGCGGGAGGGGGTTGCCCCTGCGCTATTCCGCCGCGCCTAAAATATGGTCAGGCCTGTCTAGAACGCAGGCAGGGCTAACTCCGGACACAATTCTGCTCAGCCGCGGTGCAGTACGCGGTATCCGGCGAGGGCTTCCGGGCCCGCCCCGCGGTCCGCGACCACTCTCTCGATCATGTCGCCATTCGCGTCTGCCGGACGGTTGCGCGATGGGAATTTGATGTTGGGTTTCATCGGCTTGTTTGGGTTCCCACCCGAAACAGGACCGGCGCGAAGACATTTGCGGGCACCTCGCCGCGTCGTTCTGCGCGAAGCGGACAAGGGCTCGCATCAGGTACGCCCGCCAGGATGGCAAATGCCGGACTTTTGCGGACGCTCGTTACGGATCGTTAGCTGTCTGTAGCATTGTCGTTCCGGCGTTAACGCCGCCGTTGCCGTCGTTGCGCTATTGCCGCCGCATAAGAACTTCAATGACAGGTGGGGCAACCAATGATTGATCGTATCCGCGCGCTGCTCGAGCAGCAGCCGATGATTTCGGTGGATTTCAACACAATCACCGACGACACGAATCTCTATGACGCAGGGCTGACATCGTTCGCCACGGTGCAGGTAATGCTGGCGCTTGAGGAAGAGTTCAACATCGAATTTCCCGAAGCGATGCTCACGCGACGGACCTTCTCGTCGCTCGCCAACGTCGCGGACGCCGTTTCACGGCTGACACAGCGGGCGGCGTAAAACCATGAGCGTGGTGAGAAAGATAGAGCCCGTGCCGGCCTCTGCCGCCACGCCGGCCGAGCGCATGCGTCGGGTCGCCAAGGTCGCGGCGCAGCAGGTCGATGCGGTAGACCGCGAGGGCCGCTTCCCGGCCGATACCATCGAAGCATTGAAGCGCGAGCGCCTGCTCGGCGTCGCGATTCCCGTCGAGCATGGCGGGGAGGAATTGGGCACGATGGAGATCGCGGAGCTGATCGTTCAGCTCGCCCAGGCGTGCGGCTCGAGCGCCATGATCTACGCCATGCACCAGATCAAGACGTCGAGCTTCGTCAGCCATGGCGGCGCCAGCGACTGGCATCTGGCCTATATGCGCCGCATTGCGGCGGAGCAGTTGCTGATGGCCTCGGCGACCACGGAAGCCGGCATCGGCGGCAATTTGCGCAATTCGATCTGTGCGGTCGAAGTGGCAGACGGCCGCTTCTCGCTGACAAAGGAAGCAACCGTTATTTCCTACGGCCGCCACGCCGACGCGATTCTTGCCACGGCGCGGCGCGCTCCCGACGCGGCAAGCTCCGATCAGGTGATGGTTGTCATTCCCGCGGACCTGAACCGCACGCTGGAGCGCACCTCCGTATGGGATACGCTCGGAATGCGCGGCACCTGTTCGGACGGTTTCCATCTCGTCGCGCATGGCGACGCGGCGCAGATCTTCCCCAAGCCGTTCTCGGAGATCGCGGCACAGTCGATGCTGGCGAGCTCGCATATCTTCTGGGCGGCGACCTGGTTCGGTATCGCCACCGACGCCTTCAATCGCGCGCAAGCATTCGTCAAGGCAGCGGCGCGCAAGCAGGCGGACGGAAATCTGCCGCCGGGCGCGCTTCGGCTCGCCGAGGCGGCCGCCCTGCTTCAGGAGATGAAGGGTCATCTCACGGCCGCGATTGACCGCTTCGATGCGGCCAAGGGCAATGACGACGCGCTCTCCTCGATTGGCTTTACCGCCGAGATCAACGCGTTGAAGGTTGCTGCGAGCGAGAAGGCCGGGGCGATCGTGCGGCTCGCCATGCTGGTCAACGGCATCGTCGGCTACAAGAACGGCACGCCGTTCAGCGTCGGCAGACACCTGCGCGATGTGAGCTCAGCGCCGCTGATGATTTCGAACGACCGTATTCTTTCCAACACCGCGACGCTCCTGCTGATGAGCCGCTTTGACACCAGCCTGAGAGGTTGAGATGGACGCCAAGACGTTCGATGCCAAGAGCCTGCTCGACACACTGTTCGACAAGAGCATCCTGTTCAAGACCGGAGTAGACGGGCTTTATGGCCGCTCCGGCGTTTTCGAAGACGTGATCGAGCGCTTTGAGCGGCTCGTGACCAGCATCGGAGCGCCAGACAAGGCAACCCGCATCCACTTCCCGCCGGGCATGAGTCGCGCCACGCTTGAAGGCAGTGGCTATATGAAAAGCTTCCCGCAGCTTGCAGGCTGCGTGCATTCCTTCATGGGCGGCGAGCGCGAGCACGCGCAGCTTCTCGGCATGATGGCTGCGGGGGAGGACTGGACCGAACTGCAGCAGGCGACGAACGTCGTGCTGACGCCAGCCGCCTGCTATCCGCTCTATCCGACCGTTGCCGCGCGCGGTCCGGTGCCCGATGACGGTGTGCTGTTCGAGCTTTCCTCTTATTGCTTCCGTCATGAGCCTTCCAAGGATCCCGCGCGCATGCAGCTGTTCCGCATGCGCGAATTCGTCCGCATCGGGACGGCCGAGCAGGTGTGCGCCTTCCGCGAAAGCTGGCTGGAGCGCGGCAAGGCGATGATCGAATCCCTCGACCTGCCCTGCGAGGTTGATCTCGCCAACGATCCGTTCTTCGGTCGGGGCGGCAAGATGATGGCCAACAATCAGCGCGACGAGGGACTCAAGTTCGAGCTGCTGATCCCGGTAACCAGTATCGAGAAACCGACGGCCTGCTTGTCCTTCAATTATCATCGCGACCATTTTGGCCAGACCTGGGGCCTCAAATTCGCGGATGGCAGCCTGTGCCACTCGGCCTGCGTCGGCTTCGGGCTGGAGCGCGTGGCGCTCGCGCTGTTCCGCCACCACGGGCCTGAGGTCGAGGCATGGCCGGCTTCCGTGCGCGACACGCTTTGGGGCAACTGAAATGCAGAGTGCCATCGCCGGGCTCGATCCGGCCGACTACAAACCGCACCTGCTCCACGACGCGGAGCGGCGATGGCCGCAAACCAACTGCTATGTCGATCTTCTGATCGAGGTCATGCATGCGAACGGGAATGACCCGGTCGCTGCGCTCGGCTTCACCGTGGCGCAGGATTTCGAAGGCGACCAGTTCACGTTCTTCAAGTTCCCGACGGCCGACCTGCAGCGATTGGCCGGCCTGGATATCCAGGAACTGTCCGTGTTCGATCGTCTGGAGGCGCACGTTCTCAATCAGATCGAGCGCGGGCGGCTGCCGCTGGTCGAGGTCGATGCTTTCTACCTGCCCGACACGAAGGGCATCACCTATCGCAGTGGCCATTCCAAGACGACGATCGGCGTCAACGTGCTCGTTCCCGGGCGCCGCCACATGGCCTACTTCCACAACGACGGCTACTTCGCCCTGGACGGCGAGGACTATGACGGCATTTTCGAGCAGCGCAACGGCGCGCCGGCCGGCGGCCTGCCGCTGTTTCCCTATGCCGAGTTCGTCAAGTTCAACGCCACGCGCCCCTCGCGCGAGCCGGTCAGTGCGGCCACGGAAATCCTCGCGCAGCATCTGCGGCGGAGGCCGAAGCGCAATCCGCTCGATGCCTATGCGGCCGTGTTCGGCGGCCATGCCGAGGCACTGGCCGCCCGATCACCGGAGTATTTTCACGTCTACGCCTTCAACACGTTGCGGCAGGTGGGCGCCAATTTCGAACTCCTCTCCAGTCATCTGGAATGGCTGGGACGGCACGGCGAGACCGGTCTGGCCGAGGCGATCGAAGCCGCCGCGGCAATCGCCGAGGGCGCCAAGGTCATGCAATTCAAGCTCGCCCGCGCCATGGCCCGGCATCGGTTCGATGGCCTCGCGGACGCCATCGGGCCGATGGCCAAGGCCTGGCAAACGGTGATGAACGCTCTGGACGGTCGCATGGCGGATCTCGCCAGCAAGGCAGCGTAGGACCGGCCTGCCGGTCATGGGAATGCATGTGTATGGACGCTTTGGTGTCGACGACCGACACGGCCGAGCCTCTGGACAGCGGCTGGTGCATGGTCGTCTCGCCGGCCGGCGCGTGGGCGTCTCCGGCGGCGATCGACGGCAGCGCCGAATGGCTGGAGGCGGCGTGCCCCGGCACGGCCGCTGCAGCGCTGGAACGGCTTGGCCGCTGGGACCGCAACCATCCCACTCCGCTGCACGACCAGGACGTCTGGTATCGTCGCCGGCTCGATGTCACCGGCCCGGCCCGTCTCGTATTTGACGGCTTGGCGACGGTTGCAGAGGTCTGGCTCGACGATCGCCTCGTGCTGTCCTCGACCTCGATGTTCGAGCGCCATGATGTCGCCCTGACGCTTGCCGGCGGCGAGCAACTGGCCATCGCATTCCGCAGCCTCGACCGCCATCTGGAAACCCTGACTGGTCCGCGTGCGCGCTGGCGGCCGCGCATGATCGACGATCAGCGGTTGAGGCTCGTACGGACCACGCTGATCGGCCATATGCCGGGTTGGTCCCCTGGCTTCGACATCGTCGGACCATGGCGACCGATCAAGCTGATCCGCGATACCAACCGGCAAGGCGTGCGCGATGTGCAAATGCAGGCCGACCTCGCCGGCACAACAGGGCATCTTTCCATCGCGATCACGCTGGTCGAGCCGTTTGATGACGCGCCGGCCACGGTCGCCTGTGCGGGCGCTGTCGCCGCACTGATCTCAGAGACAGCGACGCGGCTGACGGCGAAACTGGATATTGCGAACGTTGCGCCATGGTGGCCGAGCAGCCATGGCGATCCGGCGTTGCACGAGGTTGTCGTCACGCTCGGCTCGATGCGAGTAGCGCTCGGCCGCGTCGGCTTCCGGCATATCGAGATCGATCGCGGCACCGACGGACGCGGCTTTCGGCTGGTCGTCAACGGCGTATCCGTCTTTTGTCGCGGCTCGGTGTGGACGCCGTCCGACCTGGTGCGGCTGCCGTCCTCACGCGAAGAGATCGCGCGCGACCTCGATCTTGCACGACGGGCGGGCGTCAACATGCTCAGGGTCGGCGGCACGTTCGTCTACGAGGGCGACGCATTTCACGAGCTTTGCGACGAGATGGGCATCCTGGTCTGGCAGGACCTGATGCTCGCCAATTTCGACTATCCGGCGAAGGACGAAGCCTGGCAGGCGTCGCTCTCGCGCGAGGTCGGGAATTTGCTCGGGCGGCTCAGGCATTCGCCGTCACTCGCCGTCCTGTGCGGCGGCAGCGAGGTGGCGCAGCAGGCGGCGATGATGGGCTTGCCGATGTCGATGGACCCGACGCCCTGGTTCGACAAGGTGGTGCGCCCCATCGCCGAAGCGAAGCGTCCCGACCTGGTGCTTGTGACGTCATCGCCATCCGGCGGCAACCTGCCTTTCACGGCTGATGGCGGGCCGATGCATTATTACGGGGTCGGCGCCTATTGCCGCCCGCTGGATGACGCGCGCCGGGCCGAAGTGCGCTTCGCGAGCGAATGCCTTGCCTTTGCCAATGTGCCTGACCAGGCAACGCTGGATGCGCATCTGCCGGTGCCGCCGGTGCACGATCCGCGCTGGAAGGCGGGCGTGCCGCGCGACGTCGGCGCGTCGTGGGACTTCGAGGATGTGCGCGAGCATTATCTGGAAACGCTTTTTTCCGTCGACGCGCGCCGGCTGCGCATCGAAGATACCAGACGCTATCTCGAGCTCTCCCGTGCGGTGACGACCGAGGTGGTGGAGCGCACCATCGACGAATGGCGCAGGCCCTGTTCGCCGACGGCAGGAGCGCTGCTGTTCTTCTGGAAGGACTTGCGGCCGGGCGCGGGTTGGGGCGTGGTCGATTCGACCGGCCGGCCGAAGCCCGTCTGGCACGGGCTCAGGCGCGCATTTGCCCCGCTACGGCTGATCCTGAGCGACGAGGGCGTCAACGGGCTGACCGTCCATGCCGTCAACGATACGGCGAAGATCGTTCAAGCGACATTATCGCTGACCTGTCTGCGGGACGGCGTCACGCCGGTGGTGTCAGCGCGCCAACCGATCAGCGTGCCGGCGCACGGCGGCCTGTCGCTTTCGGCCTTCTCGGTGCTCGGCGCCTTTTTCGATATTTCCTACGCCTATCGCTTCGGGCCGCCCGGACATGAAGTCACCGTTGCAAGGCTGGAAGGCGACGACGGGAAGGTCTTTGCTGAGGCCTTCCATGTGCTGCCGGATGTCATGACCGCGCGGCGCGACGTGGGCCTGACTGTGAGTTTGGTGCGTCGGAAGGACGCGTGGCGACTGCGGCTGGCCTGCAAACGCGCGGCCTACCACGTCTCCATCCAGGACGATCGGTTCGTTCCAACGGAGAACAATTTTCACCTGATGCCGGGCATCGAGCGGGAGGTCGGCCTTGACGGTTCGCCCCTGGCCATACCTGGCGGCGCGGTGACGGCGCTCAATGCCGATCGCGACGCGAGCTACGAGGTGCCGAGAGCGGAAGAATTGGAAGTCGTGCGGACAAAGGATTCCGCCGGGAGCATGACATGAAACCAGTTGTCTTTGCCGATACCATCGGCTGGCTGAACGGAGCGAAGGGGCGGCGGGGCGTTGTCATCGCCGGCGCGCATGGTCATGAGGATCTGTGCAGTCGCCGATTCCTGAAGCTGTTGTCCGACAAGGCGGCCGCGGCGGGCCTTCCTGTCCTGCTGTTTGACTATCCCGGCTGCGGCAACGCCGCCGGCGACCATTCGGCGCCGGGCCGGGTGATGGCCTGGACCGCAAGCATCGGCGCGGCGATCGACCGGTTGAAGCGGGATTGCGGCGTGGAGGATGTCGTCCTCGCCGGCTTCCGTCTCGGCGCGCTGCTGGCCCCGCTCGCTGCGGCGGGGCGGGACGACGTGGCAGGCCTCGCGCTGCTCGCGCCACCGAGTTCCGGCAAGACCTATGTGCGCGAAATCACCGCGATGTCGCGCGTGATCGATGGGTCGCTCGCGAAGAGCGCCGCAAGCGACGCGACGTTCGCCGAGGGACGCGAGGCCGTCGGCTTCCGGCTTTCGCATGAGACGCTCGCCGATCTGTCGAGGCTGGATTGGCGGCGGGCCGTCGCGGCCCTTCCGCCCCTGCCGATGCTTTTGATCGCGAACGGAAAGCCGTTGGCAGGCTCTGACATCCGCGACGGTCAAACTTCTTTCGAAGGCGCGACAATCGCGGAGTTCAAGGACTATCACCTGCTCATGTGCGACCCGACCGCGAACCGGATCCCGGCCGACGTTGTCGATTGCTGGGCGGATTGGTTGTCCGACCGGGCCGTCGCCGGCGTAGCTCAGGGCGTCGTATCCTTGACCGGCCGCGAGCTATTGGAGGGATCGCACTACACGGAGGAACCGGTTGTGATCAGGCAGGCGCCATTGATCTGTGGCGTGCTGACCCGGCCACGTGACAGCCATGCTGCGGCCGATCCGGTCATCTTCCTCAACTCCGGCGGCGTGCCGCATGTCGGTTGGGCGCGCGGCACGGTCGAGGCGGCGCGCGAGCTTGCCGCCGCCGGCGTGGCGTCGCTACGCATTGACCTGCCGGGCCTCGGCCTGAGCGACGATCCCGGGAGCAATCGTCTGTTCCTCTACGATTCCCGCACCCGCTTCGACGTCGGCGCGGCGATTGACTGGATGCAGCGGGCGGGCTTTGCCAAAGTCGAGCTTGTGGGCACATGCTCGGGCGCCTTCCAGGCTCTTCACACGGCGCGCGCGGACCGCCGCGTCCGCGCCCTGACCATGATCAACCCGCTCTGCTTTGCCTGGAACAGTTCCTACGCGCTGGAGCTTACGGCCTGGAAAGCATACGAAGCCTCCAAGGCGAATCGCGGAAGCCAGCAGCAGATCGGTGCGGCGGAGGGGTCTGCGATGACGACCAAGTCCGCCTGGAAGCTGCCAGTGTCAGGTAGCGCCAGGCGGCTGGTGCGGCGCGGATTGGAAGCCGTCAAGTCGACGCTGTCGGCGATGCATCCGTCCGCATTGCTTGGTCGTAACCGTGTCGAGCGCTGGATGCGCGAGCTTTGCAGCCGCGGCGTGCGCGTCCTCATGGTCACCTCGGACGGCGATCTCAGCCTGCAGGAGATCGCACGGCATTTTGGTCAGGACGGCAAACGGCTCACAAGCATCCCTGGAGTGACGCGGTTGACGCTGCCGAACGCCGACCATTCGCTGACGCCTCGTCATGCGCGGCGCGCTGTCGTCGCGCGCCTGATCGACCACCGCGGCGGCGGCAGGCGCGGAGGATCGAGCCGTCCCGATGCTGTGCGGGTCACGGCGCAGCATGCCGAGGTGAAGCCTAAATCGATGGCGCTGTCATGAAACGGTTTGGCCGCTCCAGCGACGAAGATCAGCGCGGCGCCGGATCATGCTTTTCGGCGGCGTCGCGTTCGGCGAAGACCTTGTCGATCAATCCCCATTCGAGCGCCTGCTGCGCGGACATGAAGTGATCGCGATCCAGGGTCCGTTCCACGTCGGCTTCGGTGCGCCCGCAGTGCTGCGCATAGAGCCGGATGATGCGCCGCTTGGTCTCCTGCATCTCGGTGGCATGGATCAGGATGTCCGACGCCTGACCCTGGAAGCCGCCGAGCGGCTGATGCACGTGGAGGCTCGCATTCGGCAGCGCGGCGCGGTGACCGGGCTCGCCGGCCATCAAAAGGAACGACCCCATCGAGCGCGCCGTGCCCATGCACAGCGTGTGCACCGGTGCCTTGATGAACTGCATGGTGTCGTACATCGCAAGCCCGCTGGTGATCACGCCGCCATAGGAGTTGATGTAGAGGTTGATCGGCTTGTGCGGATTCTCCGCCTCGAGGAACAGCAGCTGGGCGCAGACCAGTCCGGACATCGCATCATTGACCTCGCCGTTCAGGAAGATGATGCGCTCGCGCAGGAGCCTGGAATAGATGTCGAAGGAACGTTCGCCGCGGCTCGACTGTTCGACGACCATAGGGACGAGTTGCATCATGTCGCGCATCGGCGACCTCCATTGCTGCAGGTGATGAAGTTTCAGCGGGTGACGAGGTTTGTGATCAGGCCGCGCGCATCAGGCAGCGGTTGTTGCTGTTGGCCGGTTGCGGCTGCTTTCCCCTGATGTCGCAGGCTTGCTGGATGATGCGAAAGCGGGTGCCGCCGGCCTCGTTCGGCTCGATCCGGAAGGTGACATGGCTTTCGCGAAACGGCGGCTCGGACTCGCGCAGCCGGAAGCGCACCTCTTCGCCAGCGATCGATGAGAGGGGTTCAGCGTCCGCGAGATCGCAATCCGGGAGCCAGCGTTCGCGCAGGGCCGGAATGGTCACCGCGCGCCACACTTTTTCAGGCGGTGCATCGAGCTCGTATTCGAGCACCAGGTCGGCGTCGGCATGATCAGGCTCAACTGCGTCGCTCATTGATCCATGTCCTTCAGCAGATCGGAGAGCGCTTCGATGCGCTTCGGCCAATAGGCGCGGTAGCGGGCGAGCCAGGTCCCGATGCTGGCGATGCCGTCCGGGTCGACCTCATAATTCACGAAGCGGCCCTGCCGCTGCTCGCGCACCAGCCCTGCCGCGCGCAGCACCGCCAGATGCTGCGACATCGCCGGCTGGCTGATCTCTAGTCCGTCGCGCAAGGCGCTGGCGTTCAGGCTGCCGCCGGCCAGCTTCTCAAAGACCTTGCGGCGGGTCGGATCGGCCAGAGCCTTGAAGATATCGGTGTCGACCATGACGACACATAAGCATACACTTATGTGTCGCGCAAGCCGGAACTGGCTCGACGTTCGGAACGGGGCGAGCCGGACGGCTTACTGCAGCGCCTCGCCGTGCTGGGAGATGTCGAGACCTTCGAGCTCCTGCTGCATCGAAACGCGCAGCGGGACGAAGGCGCTGACCAGCTTGAGCAGCACGAAGGTGACGCCGCCGCACCAGACAAAGGTAGCCGCGACGCCGTAGAGCTGGATCAGCAGCTGCCTCGGATTGCCCTCGAGCAGGCCGGACGTGCCGCCGATCGCCGAGGCCGCGAACACGCCGGCAAGCAGCGTGCCGGTCAGGCCGCCGATGCCGTGCACGCCGAACACGTCGAGCGAGTCGTCGTACTTGAAGCGATGCTTCAGCCAGGTGCAGGCCCAGAAGCAGACCAGGCCGGCAATGATGCCGATGACGACGCCGTGCCACGGCGCGACGAAGCCGGATGCCGGGGTGATGGTGCCGAGCCCCGCGACCGCACCCGAGATCATGCCGAGCACCGACGGCTTGCGGCGCGTCGCCCATTCGATCGCGCCCCAGGTCAGCGCACCGGCGCAGGCCGCAAGATGGGTGGCGGTGATCGCCATCACCGCGCGCGAATTGGCCGCGAGCGCCGAGCCGCCGTTGAAGCCGAACCAGCCGACCCAGAGCAGGCCGGTGCCGACCACCGCGAGCGACAGGTCGAACGGCGACAAATTGTCATGGCCATAGCCGTGCCGGTTGCCCATCACCTTGGCCGCGACCAGGCCGCTGATGCCGGCGGAGAGATGTACCACGAGACCGCCGGCGAAATCCAGCACGCCCGCTGAAGCGAGGAAGCCGCCGCCCCACACCCAATGCGCCAGCGGCACATAGGCGAAGATGAACCAGCCGATCGAGAACAGCACATAGGCGGAAAACCGCATGCGGTCGGCGACCGAGCCTGCGACCAGCGCCACCGTGATGATCGCGAACGTCATCTGGTACAGCATGAACAGCGCTTCGGGGATGGTCTTCGCCGCCGGATTGATGCTGTCCATGGTGATGCCGGCCAGGAACCAGCGATCGAGCGAGCCGAGCCAAGGACCGTCGCCGACGAAGCTCAGCGAATAGCCGAAGGTGACCCAGAGGATCGAGACGAGCGCAACGGCGGTGAGGCTCTGCGCCATCGTCGCCAGCACGTTCTTCTTGCGCACCATGCCGGAGTAGAACAGCGCCAGTCCGGGGATCGTCATCATCAGCACCAGCGCGGTGGCGACGATCATCCAGGCGGTGTCGGCGGCGTTGACGCCGGCGCTGGATGCCGAGTCTTGCGCGAAGGCCGGCGTGGCTTGCGCGAACAGGATTGCAGCAGTGATCGGCGCAGCTGATATCGCTGCACGAAGAGCTCGTGCCCCCATCATCATTCCCCGGCGGTCGTGGTTTCTTGGTGTGCGGTTGTGGCGTGCGCCGGCGTCGTTGCCGGCGATGATCTCGATCGTTTTGTTTGGGCATGATCTCCGCGCAAACGCTTTCCGCGTTTGTCGCGAGGGATCATGCTCCAGGGTTCAGAGCGCGTCGTTGTCGGTCTCGCCGGTGCGGATGCGCAGCGCATGATCGATCGGCGTCACGAAGATCTTGCCGTCGCCGATCTGGCCGGTGCGGGCGTGCTCGGTGATGACGCTGACCGCCTTGTCGGCGAGCTCGGTATCGACGGCGATCTCGATCCGAAGCTTGGGCAGGAAGTTCACGACATATTCGGCGCCGCGATAGATCTCGGTGTGGCCCTTCTGGCGGCCATAGCCCTTCACCTCGGTCACCGTCATGCCGTGGACGCCGATCGCGGTCAGCGCCTGGCGTACCTCATCGAGCTTGAACGGTTTGATGATCGCGACGACGAGTTTCATGGTTCAGGCCTTCATTCCCTTGAGGTTTTCCGTGTGCGCCCGTCCCGGAGCGGCACTTGCCGTCCCGTGAGCCGGCACCTGCTGCCTCCCGGAGCGGCAATTTGCCATCCCCGAGCGGCACTTCGCGTCCGCCAAATCTGGCAGCTTTCTGGGCAAATGGCATAAAAAACTTGCAGGTTGAAGCGGAAAACATGCGCAGCGCGTGCGCTCCCTCACTGTACGGAATGGAAACGCTCGGCCACAATGTGGCTTTCCCGCCCCGGCCAGCGCTCTTGCTGGTTCGTTTCGCCTATCGCGCGTCCCTGCGCGCGCCCGAGGAAACAAGGAATGTCGAACCGAAACTGGTTTTATGCATCCGAAGGCCAGCAAAAGGGCCCCTTGCCTGAAACCCAGCTCCGCGACCTGATCACCCGGGGCATGGTGGGGGCCGACACCCTGGTGTGGACCGAGGGCATGGCCGGCTGGCAAAAGGCCGGGGAGATTCCGGGCCTCGTCCCGAGCGCCGGCGCGCCGCCGGCATTTCCGCAGGCCGGCGGACCGCCGCCGGTGGTGGCGTCCGGAAGCTATAGCGGCGGCGCGCTGTCCGCCGACTTCCCGATCTGGGGCCTGTTCGGCCGCAGCCTCTTGATGTTCATCGGCCAGATTCTCGTCATCCCGGCGCCGTGGACCGCGACCGGCCTGTACCGCTTTGCGATCCCCTATATCCGCGTGCCGGGCCGCCCGCATTTCGCCTTCACCGGGCAGCCGCTCGACATCTGGTGGGTCTTCATCGTGCTCGGCCTTCTGACCTATGCCGGCGCGGCCAACAGCAACATCGTGACGCTGCTCTCGCTGCTGTTACAGGGCTTCCTGAGCTGGATGATCGTGCGCTGGATCATCGGCCATCTCAGCTCGAGCGGCCAGGATCTGCCGATCTCGTTCAGGGGCAGCCCGGTCGCCTATGTCGGCTGGTACGTGGCGATGGTGGTCTCGGCCATCACCATCATCGGCTGGGCCTGGGTGCTGACCGCCTGGATGCGCTGGATCTGCCGCAACATCGACGGCACGCGCCGCGAGGTCAGCTTCAATGGGTCCGGCATCGAGGTGCTGTGGCGAACCATCGTGTTCACGATCGCCTGCGGCTTCCTGATCCCGATTCCGTGGGTGCTGCGCTGGTACGGCAACTGGTTCGTCTCGCAATTCGCGCTGACCGAGCGCGGCGCCTACGCCGGCCAGTAAGCGCGATCGCATCGTGCCGACCGGCTCTGTTCGAGCGTGAGCTCTACGCCTTTCGCTCGCGCACCGAACCTTCTTGCGCGACGGATGCTACCAGCGTGCCGTCGGGCTTGAAGATCAGGCCGCGTGTCAGGCCGCGGCCGGACTGCGCGCTCGGCGAATCCTGGGCGTAGAGCAGCCATTCGTCGGCGCGGAACGGGCGGTGAAACCACATCGCGTGATCGAGGCTCGCCGGCATCATGCGCTTGTCGAACAGCGTGCGGCCGTAGCGCGCCATCACGGCATCGAGCAGCGAGAAATCCGACGCATAGGCGAGCGCGCACAGATGCAGCGCGGGATCGTCGGGCAGCTTGGCTGCGGTGCGGATCCAGACATGAATGCGGCCGTCGTCGATCTTCTGGCCGAAATAACGGCCGAGCTCGACCGGGCGCAGCTCGATCGGCCGGTCGCTCTCGTAATAGCGGCGGATGAACTCCGGCATCTCCTTGAACATCGGCTGCTTCGACACTTCCTCCGCGGTCAGCTTCTCCGGCGGCGGCACGTCGGGCATCTTCTCCTGATGATTGAAGTTGCTCTCCTCCTCGGCATGGAACGACACCATGATGGAGAAGATCGCGTTGCCGTGCTGGATCGCGGTGACGCGGCGGGTGGTGTAGCTCTTGCCGTCGCGCAGCCGCTCGACCTGGTAGATGATCGGGATTTGCGGATCGCCGGGCAGGATGAAGTAGCAATGGATCGAATGCGGCAGGCGGCCCTCGACGGTGCGGCAGGCCGCCACCATCGCTTGGCCGATCACCTGGCCGCCGAACACGCGCTGCCAGCTCGTCTTCGGGCTGTTGCCGCGGAACAAATTCACCTCGAGCTGCTCGAGATCGAGGATGGACAGCAGGTCGATCAGGCTCTTGGACATGGATAGGCCCCGGAATGACGATTGGGGCTGTTAGCCGCCCTTGTTTCTAAACTCTGTTTCGCCCAGCTAATATCAGGTAGCAAGTCTCCTTTGATGGCGTAATCGAGTAAGGATCGCATGCCGGCACAGCGAAGTATTGTCATCTGCGGGGGTGCATTTGCAGGGTTGGCGCTGGCCGTGGCGCTGCGCCAGGGGCTTGGGCCCGACATCCCGGTCATCGTGGCCGATCCGGCGCTGAGCCAGCGCCCGAGCCGCGATCCGCGCGCGACCGCGATCGTGGCGGCCTGCCGGCGGCTGTTCGAGACCCTCGGCGTCTGGGGCCAGGTGGCGCCGACGGCGCAGCCGATCACGGATATGGTCGTGACCGACTCCAAGCTGGAGGACGCGACGCGCCCGGTGTTCCTGACCTTCGCCGGCAATGTCGCGCCCGGCGAGCCGTTCGCCCATATGGTCGAGAACCGCTATTTGATCGATGCGCTCGCGAGCCGTGCCGAAGCCGAGGGCGTCGAACTGCGCGCCGCCGCGGTGTCGAGCTTCGCGTCGCGGCCCGACGGCGTCAGCGTTACGCTGGCCGGCGGCACCGTGATCGATGCGAGCCTGCTGGTTGCCGCCGACGGCGCCCGCTCGAAGCTGCGCGAGCGCGCCGGGATTGCGACCCATGGCTGGGACTACGACCAGTCCGGCATCGTGGTCACGGTCGGGCACGAGCGTGAACATCAGGGCCGCGCCGAGGAGCATTTCCTGCCCGCGGGGCCGTTCGCGATCCTGCCGCTGACCGGCAATCGCTCGTCGCTGGTGTGGACCGAGACGCGCAACGATGCCGCGCGCATCGTCGCCTTGAACGAAGAGCAATTCCAAGCCGAGCTCGAGCAGCGCTTCGGCCTGCATCTCGGCGAGATCAAGCCGCTCGACAGGCCGCGCGCCTTCCCGCTCGGCTATTTCGTCGCGCGCTCGTTCATCGCCGAACGGCTGGCGCTGATCGGCGATGCCGCGCATGTGATCCATCCGATCGCGGGGCAGGGGCTCAATATGGGCCTGAAGGACGTCGCTGCGCTCGCCGAGGTCGTGGTCGATGCGGCGCGGCTCGGCATGGACCTCGGCCAGGCCGACGTGCTCGAGCGCTACCAGCGCTGGCGGCGCTTCGACACGATGGCGATGGGCGTCGCCACCAACTCGCTGAACTTCCTGTTCTCCAACGAATCGACGCTGCTGCGCACCGTGCGCGACATTGGCCTCGGTCTCGTCGATCGCGCGCCGCCGTTGAAGGAGATGTTCATCCGCCAGGCGGCGGGACTGTCAGGCGAGGTGCCGCGGCTGCTGAAGGGCGAGGCGCTTTAGGACTTGCGTAGGTCCCGTAGCCCGGATGAAGCGAAGCGAAATCCGGAGCAGACTATCGGCGGTGAGACTTTTCCGGATTGCGCTGCGCTTCATCCGGGCTAC
>NZ_LFIQ01000039.1:411135-439147 GCF_001189245.1 Bradyrhizobium pachyrhizi
CTTACATCAATCGATCTTCCTCGCCTCTTCCGGCAGCATGATCGGAATGCCGTCGCGGATCGGATAGGCGAGCTTTGCCGAGCGCGAAATCAGCTCCTGCCGCGCTGCGTCGAATTCCAGCGGCCCCTTGGTGATCGGGCACACCAGGATTTCGAGCAGTTTTGGGTCGGCGGTGCTCTCGAGATGGTCGGTCGTGGAATTCATTGCGGTCTCCGACTGGAGCGTTTTCGAGCGAAGTGGGCACCGGTTCGCGTGAAGAAAACGCGTCAGAATAAACTGGCCGTGATGTAGCACATCCAAATGTCAGCTGTCAGCGCCTGGCCATCCGCAGCAGCTCGTCGATCGCGGCCTGCTGGCGCGGCTTCGGCAGCGCATGCTCGGACAGCGCGTAGCCGATGAAGGCCCAATAGAAGATCTGCGCGCGGCCGCGCGCCACCTCGTCCGGGAATCCGGCTTGCCGCAGCAGGGTTTCGATATAGCCGATCCGGCGCTGGTCGACCTCGAGCACGGCGGCGCGCGCTTCGGCGTCCGCGGTGGCCCAGCTGCGCACCGCGCGTTCCAGCGCCAGCCGCGCCGAGAAGGCACGGCGTAGCAACAGCGCCAGCGCGTCGCCGCCTTGCGGAATGGTCTCGAGCTCGGCGATCACCTGCTCGGCCGCGACCTCGCGCCAATGGGTGAGGATCGCCGCGCGGTAGGCGCCGATGTCGGCGAAATGCCAGTAGAAGCTGCCGCGCGAAACGCCCATGGCCTTGGCCAGCGGCTCGGCCTTGAGCGCCGTGAAGCCGCGTCGCGCCAGCGTCTTCAGACCCTGATCGAGCCAGTCCTTGACCGAGAGCTGTTCCGTCATGGTTCCCCGTCCGCGCGGCCCACCATACACAAGTGTATTGACAGGCGCCAGCGGCCGGTATCATATCCATACAGTAGTGTATGGAGGCATCGCTATGCGTGATCTTCTGCTGCAGGGCGCCGGCGTCGTCGCCATTCTGGTCAGCCTGATCCATGGCGTGCTCGGCGAGACCAGGATATTCGCGCGCGCCACCGTCGAGCCGCCGCGCCTGCGGCTCTTGCTTCGCCTGGTCTATCAGGCCGGCACCGTCGCCTGGATCGGCGGCGGCGTGCTGCTGATCGCCGCGCCCCTGATGGCCTCCGATGCCGCGCGGCACTGGATCGTGGCGACGCTCGGTGTCGTGTTCGGCGTAGCGGCACTCGCCAACGCGGTGGCGACCCGCTTCCGCCACTTCGGCTGGATGGCGATGAGCGTCGTCGTGGCGCTCGCCGCCGCCGGCTACTAGCGAGGGCGATCATGACGGCCGATCGCGCCAGCCTCAGCATCGCCGATGGCGTCGCGGACGTCAGGCTCAACCGCCCTGACAAGCTCAATGCGCTCGATCCGGCGATGTTCGCCGCGATCGCCGAAATCGGTGCGCAGCTCGCGGACAACCGCAAGCTCCGCGCCGTGGTGCTCTCGGGCGAAGGGCAGGCCTTCTGCGCAGGCCTCGACATGGAGCGTCTGGTCGCAACGACGGAGGGCGAATCCATCCTGCCCTTCGCTGATCTCGGCCGTCGGACCCACGGCATTGCCAACTTTGCGCAGCATCTGGTGTGGCTCTGGCGCGAGCTGCCGGTGCCGGTCATCGCCGCCGTCCACGGCATAGCCTTCGGCGGCGGCTTTCAGCTGATGCTCGGTGCCGACATCAGATATCTCGCACCCGGCACGCGCCTTGCGATCATCGAAGGCAAATGGGGGTTGGTGCCCGACATGGCCGGCACGCAGCTGATGCGCCATCTTGCGCGCGAGGATGTGGTCCGTGAACTCACCTACACCGCGCGCGTCTTTTCCGCGGACGAGGCGCTTGGTCATGGCTTCGTCACCCGGATCGTCGAACAGCCGCGCGAGGCCGCGCTGGAGACGGCGCGCGCAATCGCGGACCGCAGCCCGGATGCGATCCGCGCCGCCAAGCGGCTGCTCAATCTTGCAGCCGATCGCGATGCGGCGACCGGACTTGCGGCCGAAACGGCCGAACAGGCGCTTCTGCTCGGCTCGCCCAATCACATCGAGGCCGTCAGGGCGAATCTCGAACGGTGGCCCCCGCAATGGAGTTTTACATGACGACTGGCCCGGGCTTCGATCTCGAACGTCTCGTTGCGACCAATGCGTCGGCCGCCTTCAACCGGCTTGCCGGCTTCGAGGTCGTCACCGCCGGCACCGGCACGGTGGAACTACGGATGCCCTGGCGCGACGATCTCACCCAATATGCGGGACACCTGCACGCCGGGATGATCGCGGCGCTGCTCGACACCGCCTGCGGCTTTGCCGCGGCGTCGATCGCAGGTTCCGTCACCGCATCCCATTTCTCGATGAACTGCCTGAAGCCCGCGCTGGGCCGCTGCTTCATCGCCAAAGGAACCACATTGCGTGCGGGGCGCAGGCAGGTCTTCGCGCGCGCGGAACTTTTTGCGGAGAACGAGCAAGGTGAAACCTCGCTGGTTGCAACCGGTGAAACCGTGCTCGTTCCGCTGGCAGGCTGAGCCGCGCGGATCGCGCATCGCTGTGAAATTTATGGAGCCATCAATTTCGGTGCGGAATCGGCTTACGCGCGGATAACCATGCTACTGAAAGTTGCAGAATATTATCGAGAAGACAATTCAATCAGCCTAGCCTGTGCGTACGGACAACCATGGACCGACGCATGTTTCGTGTTCTTACGTGCCTTTCAGGTGAGCATGACTGGCGGCTCGTTCTGCTCGCCGGGCTGGTCTGCTTCGTCGCCAGTATTGTGGCGGTCAATATTTTTCATCGCGCAATTGCATCGCAGGCGAGGACACGGCTGATCTGGATTGCGATCGCGGGCGCCGCGATCGGCTACGGCATCTGGGCAACGCATTTCATCGCCATGCTGGCCTATGAGCCGGGAATCCCCACCGGCTACGGTATCGTCCTCACCGGGCTGTCGCTCGCCGCGGCGATGATGCTGACCTCCGGCGGCCTCGGCCTTGCCGCCAGCGACTCCAGCCGCTGGCGCGCGCCGGTCGGCGGCGCCGTGATCGGAGCCGGCATCGCCAGCATGCACTATCTCGGGATGTGGGCGCTGGAAGTACCGGGTCACGTGGTCTGGTCGCTCGATCTCGTGGCGGCCTCCGTCGTGCTCGGCATGCTGTTCGGTTACGCCGCGCTGGCGATCGCGGTGCGCCATCAGGATCGCTGGATGTCGCTCGCCGCGGCGCTGCTGCTGACGCTTGCGATCGTGTCGCATCATTTCACCGCGATGGGCGCGGTCGAGATCGTTCCGGATCCGTTGCTGGCTCCGGCGGCCCTGTCGCTCTCGCCGGCCTTCCTCGCTATCGTGATCGCCGGTGTGGCGCTCTCGGTGCTCGGCATGAGCCTGGTCGGCGTGCTCGCGGATCGCCGGCTGGCGCTTCGCACCCGCCGCTTCGAGGAGATCATCAGCCAGCTTTCGTCGGCGCGACAGCAGGTCGAGGCGTCGCAGAAGGAGCTGGAGGAGCAGAGGTTCCGGCTGGATACCGCGATCAACCACATGGGTGAGGGCCTCTGCATGTTCGATGCGGAGAAGCGCCTCGTCGTCTGCAACGATCGCTACGCCAAGATGTACCGGCTGCCGCCGGAATTGCTGCTGCCCGGCACGTCCCATCGCGAGATCATCAGGCATCGGATCGCCAACGGCATTCTCAAGGGCGAGACCAGCGACAGCGCCGCCACGCAGGTGCTCGCGACATTGAACGCGCTCCCGGCCGGCGAGATCAGCAGCCGGGTCGACGAGCTCGCCGACGGCCGCTTGATCTGCGTGACGCGGCAGCCGATGCCCGGCGGCGGCTGGGTGGCGACGCATCGCGACGTCACCGAGCAGCGGCGCTCCGAGGCCAAGATCACCTATATGGCGCAGCACGACGCGCTGACCGATCTGCCGAACCGCGTGCTGCTCAAGGAATGGATGGAGCGCGCGCTGTCCGGTGCCCGGTGCGGCGGACCGAGCCTTGCGGTGTTGATGCTCGATCTCGACCGCTTCAAGGACGTCAACGACACGCTCGGGCATCCGGCGGGCGACGCGCTGCTGAAGTCGGTGGCCGCGCGCTTGCGCAGATCCGTCAGCGATACGACGCTGGTCGCGCGGCTCGGCGGCGACGAGTTCGCGGTGATCGACTATGTCGGCGATCCGGTCACGGAAGCGGGCCTGCTCGCCGAGAAGATCAGAAAGGCGCTCAGCGAGCCGATCGATCTCGGCGATCATCGGGTGACCACCACGACCAGCATCGGCATTGCGATCGCACCGCGCGACGGCACCGATTCGGACGAGGTGCTGCGCAGCGCCGATCTCGCGCTTTACTCGGCCAAGAGCGGCGGGCGCGGCTCGTTCCGCTTCTTCGAGCCGGAGCTCGATCGGCTGCTGCAGGCCCGGCGCGGCCTCGAGCGCGACATGCGCAGTGCGCTCGCCAATGGCGAGTTCGAGCTGCACTATCAGCCGTTCATCCATGTCGCGAGCGGGGAGACCTGCGGCTTCGAGGCGTTGCTCCGCTGGCACCATCCGCACCGCGGCATGGTATCTCCGGCGCAGTTCATTCCGCTGGCGGAAGAGACCGGCCTGATCGTGCCGCTGGGGGAATGGGTGCTGCGCACCGCGTGTGCGGAGGCCGCCAAATGGCCGGGCGACCTCAAGATCGCGATCAACCTGTCGCCTGTGCAGTTCAGGAGTCCGGAGTTGGTCCCGGTGATCGTGCACGCGCTGGCGAGCGCCGGAATTTCGCCGGGGCGCCTCGAGCTCGAGGTCACCGAAACGGCCATCATTCAGGACAGCGAAGCGGTGTTTACCGCGCTTAGCCAACTGCACGATCTCGGGGTGCGGATCGCGCTCGACGACTTCGGCACCGGCTACTCGTCGCTG
Source organism: Bradyrhizobium pachyrhizi (assembly GCF_001189245.1). GTDB lineage: Bacteria > Pseudomonadota > Alphaproteobacteria > Rhizobiales > Xanthobacteraceae > Bradyrhizobium > Bradyrhizobium pachyrhizi. The sequence continues at coordinate 416,034 of NZ_LFIQ01000039.1, forward strand.
AGCTTTCTGCAGAAGTTTCCGTTCGACAAGGTCAAGATCGACCGCAGCTTCGTGTCCGAGCTCTCGGGCGCGACCGACGAGTCGCGCCGGATCGCGCGCGCGATCGTGCGCTTTGCCGTCAGCCTCGGCAAGACCACGACGGCCGAAGGCGTTGAAACCAGGGAGCAGCTCGACATCCTCCGCGCCGATGCCTGCGTGGAAGTGCAGGGCTTCCACTTCAGCCCGCCGGTGCAGAGCGAGAAGGTCGCGCAGATGATCGGCGGGCGAACCCCGGCAGCGGCCGAATGGCCTGCGGTTCGTTTCGCCATGGCGGGTGCCGCATCCTGATCGATGGGCTGCGCCGGGCGGCCCCGATACGCATGAGGCGTAAGGCCGCAGCACGCCGCCAAAACCAAACTGCGCGTGGAGCGCAAAGCGGTTTTCGCGACCGTTAGAATTCCTCTAAAGCCAGCCGTCGCGGCGCTTCCTTGACTTGGCAATCGCCTCAGCATTCTTCACGCATGTGCCCTGCGCGAAGGCGTTGTGGGTATGATTGTCAACGGAGGGGATATGCGCGTGAGAGTGATTTTGAGCGCTGCGCTTGCAGCATGCGTATTTGGGAGCGTTCTTGGACTGACCGGATCGGCGGCGTTCGCCGACGGCTACAAGAATTGCACCAAGCTCGACAAGGCGTCGTGGAAGCCGGCAAGCGAGGCCGAAGCCAAGGCCAAGGCGCTCGGCTACGAGGTGCGCCGATCGAAAATCGAGGGCTCCTGCTACGAGGTGTACGGCGTCAAGGAAGGCAAGCTCTACGAGCTGTTCTACAGCCCGGAAGACCTCAGCCTGAAGCACACGATCGCGAAGTGAAGCAGGCGCGATGACGGAGGCGGCGCCGGGCGCCCGCGGCGCGACCAGCGTGCAGGTCTGGGACCTGCCGCTGCGGCTGTGGCACTGGGCGCTCGCCATCCTCGTCCTGGTCGCCTGGGTGACGCCCAGCACCTATGACCGAGTGCACCGGGTGGCGGGGTATTCGGTGATCGCCCTGCTGGCATTCCGGCTGATCTGGGGCTTTGCCGGCACGCGCTACGCGCGTTTCGGCAGGCTCGGCGTTCGCCTGCGCGCGGCGCCGCGCTACATCTGGAATCTCCGCCGCGGCATCACCGGGCGCTATATCGGGCTCAATCCGGCGGGCACCGTGATGCTGGTGGCGCTGCTGTTCCTGCTTGCGATCTCGACAATCACGGGCGCGATGGAGGTCACCGTGACCTTCTTCGGAGTCTGGTGGGTCGAGGACACCCACGCCTATGCCTCGGATGCGGTCATGGTGCTGGTCGGGCTGCACGTGCTCGGCGTCGTCGTGGTCGGCTTGCTGCAGCGTCAGAACCTGGTGCGTGCGATGTTCACCGGCCGCAAGCAGCTGCGCAATCGCTGATGGGCGGGAAGCTTTTTGGTTTGACGCGTTTTCTTCACGCGAGCCGGTAGCCGCTTCACTCGAAGCGCCTTACTGCACCGGCGGGTCGCCCGAGGTGCGCTTCTTGGCGAGGTCCATCTCGGTGACCGCGATCAGGATCTCGGCGCGGGTCTTCAGGTCCGGCGCCTCGAGCATCGCCTGCTTTTCGGCCGGACCATAGGGCGACATCATCGCCAGCGCATTGACCAGCGCCTCGTTGGGCGCGGACTCAATACCTTCCCAGTCGACCTTCAGATTGTTGGCTTCCAGGAAATCGGCCAGCACTTCGAGCAGCGCCTTGCGGTCGACGGCCTCCTCGCCCTTGCGCGCGGTGAAGTCGCCGGCGAAGGAGAAGAAGTCGACCTTGCACTGCCGGTACGGCGTCTGCACGGTCAGCTCCTCGACCACCTTGAAGCGCGCGACACCGGTCAGTTCGAGGATGTAGCGGCCGTCGCCGGATTCGGCGAGCTGGGTGATGCGGCCGACGCAGCCGATCCGGAACAGGACCGGCTTCGCCTCTTTCTGCGAATGCGTCACGTCGGGCTGGATCATGCCGATCAGGCGATGGCCATCGCGCAGCGCGTCGTCGATCATCGCGAGATATCGCGGCTCGAAGATGTTGAGCGGCATCTGGCCGCGCGGCAGCAGCAACGCGCCGGGCAGCGGGAACACCGGGATCACCTCCGGGAGTTCGCCGGGCCCGCGATATTCGGCATTGATCGGCATCTGCGGTCCCGCTGCTGTGACGGGCGTGCTTTACGAGAACAGGATGGTCGACAACCGCTTGCGCCCCTCGACGGTTGCCTCATCGGTGCCGCCCCACGCCTCGAAGAACTGCACCAGCTGCTTGCGCGCGCCGTCGTCGTTCCACTTGCGGTCACGCCTGACGATGGCGAGCAATTGCTCGGTCGCTTCCGTGCGCTTGCCCATCGCGTTGAGCGCGGTGGCGAGATCGAATCGGGCCTGATGATCGAGCGGGTTTGCGGCGACTTTCTGTTCCAGCTCCGCGACCGGGCCGACCGCTTCCGCCTGTTCGGCGAGATCGATCGCCGCCTGCACCGCCTTCACCGCGGCGTCGTTGCGCTTGGATTCCGGAACCATCGCCAGCGTCTGCTTGGCCTGCTCCATCGCACCCGACGTGACGTAGCACTTGGCGAGGCCGGCGAGGGCCGCGATGTTGGTGGCGTCGTGCGCCAGCACCTCGGCATAGATCTGCGCGGCCTGGGCGGCGTCGCCCTCGGCAAGCACGGCGTCGGCCTCGGCCAGGATCTCGGCGAGATTAGGCTCGCCGGCGGCCGGCACGCCCTTGGTGATCTTCTCGATGAAGGCGTTGACCTGGCTCTCCGGCACCGCGCCCATGAAGCCGTCGGCGGGCTGGCCGTTAACGAAGGCGATCACGGCCGGGATCGACTGGATGCCCATCTGGCCGGGGATCTGCGGATGCTCGTCGATGTTCATCTTGACCAGCTTGACCCGGCCCTTGGCGTTGCGAACCGCCTTTTCCAGGATCGGCGTGAGCTGGCGGCATGGACCGCACCACGGCGCCCAGAAGTCGATCATGACCGGCTGACGGCGCGATTCCTCGATGACGTCCTTGACGAAGGTCTGGGTCGTCGTCTCCTTGATCAGATCGGGCGCTGCCTCGGGCGTGGGGCCGCCCTGCTCCATTATCGTCACGTTGTCCTCGCCTGCTTCTGAGGTCGGAAATCCGGGGGCGTTCTAGCACGCCCGGAACGGCACGTTCAGCCGTTCTGTCAGCTAGAGCATGATCCCGGAAAAGTGGGAACCGGTTTCCGGGATCATGCTCCGTAAATGGCAGTCAGCCAGCAAAATTCAATCGCTTGGCCGTCAGTCCCGTTCCATCGGAGATCGGGTGGGTTGGTACCGCGGAACGGCCGATGATGGCGATCCTTCATGACAGCAGGGGAGCGCCCGTGGCAAAGGCCTATTACAGCACGGTGTTCGAGCAGCCGGTCGGCGAAGTCTGGAAAATCATCCGCGATTTCAACAATTACCCGGTCTGGGTCCATGGCGCGGGGGCGAGCGAGATCGAGGACGGCAAATCCGGCGATACCGTCGGGGCCGTGCGCAATGTGCTGTACCGGGAGCGGCGGATCCGGCAGCGGCTGCTCGCGCAGTCCGACGTCGAACGCTTCCAGACCTACGAATTTGTCGACACCCCGACCTTGCCGGTGACGGATTTCAGCGCGACGGTGCAGGTAACCCCGGTGATCGACGGCAACCGGGCCTTTATCGAATGGTGGGCCGAGTTCGATTGCGACCCGCCCCGCCGCGTCGAGCTGACGCAGACGCTGACCGGCTGGTTCGAGATCTGGCTCGAATCGCTCCGGGACGAGATGGCCCTGAGGCCGGTTCCGGCGGAAATCTGAAAAGAAATCGGCGGCGCAGCCGATTTCGGCCGATTCGGGGTCAATTTTTAGAGAAACCGTGCGATTTCGTGAGGTTCGGACCGCGCTCTTGTGTTGCAATCACAGACGGCTTTTGGCATAGGTCTGCCGTTGCCGGCGAGCGATCGCCGCCATTTCGGATGCGGGTGTAGCTCAGTGGTAGAGCACGACCTTGCCAAGGTCGGGGTCGAGGGTTCGAGCCCCTTCGCCCGCTCCAAAATTTCTCGCTGACCGAGCTGACAGTCTGATGAAGGCCCGCCCATCGGCGCGGGCTTTTTGCTGTCCGGCGCCGGTATTCTAAGCTTCGCATGTGAAAGGCGTGAGGCTCGGAGTGTCGGCCTTCGTCTGCATCAGGGACCTGCGGAAACAAGCCGCAAGGCTACGATCAACCCACGGCCAGTTTGTCGCCGCGCGGCAGCGTTTCAAGCATTCCGCGGTAGCGGCCTTTCTCCAATAAGACTTTCTGCCGGCTCAAATCGAATACTTGAGAATAACGTTCTCGATCAGATCGTCCACAAACTCGACTACCTTGGAAGGCTTTATTGCGACGGAAGACGGATGAGCGGATGTGTTTCTAATTCCGAGCTTAGCGTCGAGGATTTTTCGAACGTCGCTTGACACAATGTTTGCGGAGCGCAGGAACTCAATGAACTTGCCTTCCGGAATATCGCTGAAGTCGTCACGGCCTTGGATCACGCTGACGCGTACACGCTTATCGGTATTTTTGGCGAGTGCGGCGTTAAACGCCGACAGATGGTGCGTCAAAACATACGCGTAAAGGTGATCGATCACGAGAATCCAGCACATCACGATCGCGGCGCGGCCAGCGCCCATCTCGAAGCAGTTTATGAGCTCGGTAAGAAATCCCTTTTCGGCCCCCGACGGAAACCTGGATTCCAGTTTTCGTAGCTCCGCACTTGTTTGGACGATATTTGATGAGGCCCCTAGACTTGCCGCGATCTCGTCACGATAGCCTCGCTGGAGACGATAGCCGCCCGGCACTTTGACGAATTTCGCACCTTTCCCGCCTAGAGATCTAGAAAGGTATGCGGAAGTGTTTCCTGGCGCGGTGAGATCGCACGCGCTGAAGCAATCCTCAATTGCTGCAGTGCTAGCGGCCGCACCGTCCTCTTCCGCAGTCAGGAAATAGGCAAAATATCCGACCAAGTCCGTCGGCTTCAAATCGCGCGCATTCTTGATCCCATTGTAGAAGCGATTTACCGCGGCTGTCATTCATATTTCCGCTTTTTCATTTCTTCAAAGTGATTAACACCAAGAATCGTTACGGAGACATCCAACAAGGATGGCACCTGAATGTAATGCGTGCGCGCTACCCCCGGGTTAAATCGCCGCTTGGCTCGCGCAAACGTCGCTGCGCTGGTCGTGCTCGTCGGCGTCTGGACATGTTCGGGCGCATCAGCGCAGCAATTGCCGAGCGACTCGGCGTATGCCCCGGCGCCCAGCTTCTCTCCCATGCCTGGCTTTGGGCCGGCGCCTGACCTCGAGCCGGCCGAACGGCCGCGAGCGCGGGTCTACATCACGACGCGGTCGCACCGGGGCGGCCAGCAAAACTTCTGCGTCAGGACCTGCGACGGCCGCTTCTTTCCGCTGCCGCGCGTGAGCGAGACGGCAGACGTCAAGGCATGCGAGGCGGCCTGTCCCGCCGCCGAGGTGAAGCTGTACTCCGGCTCCGATATCGACAGCGCCAGAACCGAAGCGGGCGAGACCTACAAGACGCTCGCCAATGCATTCCGCTTCCAGCGCGAGATGGTGCCGCAATGCTCGTGCAGCGCCGGCGCGTCTACCGGCCTGTCGCCGATTGCGATCGAGGACGACATGACGCTTCGGACCGGCGACATCATCGCCGCCGATGACGGCTTCAAGATCGCGGCGATCACGAGCGGGCAGCGGCGCAGCGTGTTGTTCAGGCCGCTGTCGAAGGCCAAGGCGCAGGCGCTCGGTCTGGCGCGCCTGTCGTCGCGATAGAGACGATCACGAGCGCTAGCTTCATTCGAATATCACGCTGCGGTGCAGAATGCCTTGTTATCAGGCAGGCTGCTCAGGAAAATTTCGTCTCAAATATCGTCTCAACTAGTTTTGACGCAGCGCACACCGGCGGACGCGCTTTTCAGCGTCGATGGATGTGCTACCATTTTGCCGTCTGACCTACCTCACAGACCGCCACCATCATCTCTCAGGGCGTTCAAAATCAATAACAGGCAAGCTGCAACGGCTTGCGTAGGGGAGTGACGCGATGAAATCCGCTTTCAATCGATCAATACTTGCGTTCGCGGCGATCGCGCTGCTGGCGGGGACGACCTTCGCCAGTGCGCAGCAACAGACAGACAAGAATCGTGCGCTGAAGAAGTACGAATCGGGCACCAAGGAATTCTGGACCCATCCGCCGGATGACTGGTTCCTCGGCGACGAGACCGAAGCGCAGAAGGGCCTTGCCCCGCCGTCCGGTCCGCCGACCGGCGCGTCCGATTCCGAACTCGCGGCGATGATGAAGAAGATCAAGCTGCCGCCGGGCTTCAAGATCGAGGTCTATGCCTCGAACGTACTCGCGGCCCGGCAGATGGCCTGGGGCGACAAGGGCACGCTGTTCGTCGGCTCGTTCGGGCTCGGCAACGTCTATGCGATCAAGGACAACAACGGCAAGAAAGAGGTCAAGACCATCCTCAAGGGCCTCAACATGCCGACCGGCCTCGCCTTCCGCGACGGCGCGCTCTACGTCATCGCGGTCGACAAGCTGATCAGGTACGACAATGCCGAAGCCAATCTCGACAATCTCGGCAGCGGCAAGGTGGTGTATGACGACATGCCGTCCTACGCGGCGCATGGCTGGAAATACATCGCCGTCGACAAGGAAGGCTGGTTCTACATTCCGTTCGGACCGCCCTTCAACATCGGCATTCCGCCGACCTCGGTGTCGCAGATCCGCCGCGTCGATCCGAAGACCGGCAATGCGGAAATCTGGGCGCTCGGCGTGCGCAACTCGGTCGGCGGCGACGTCGATCCGCGCACCGGCAAGTACTGGTTCACCGAGAATGCCCGCGACTGGATCAGCGACGATCTGCCGAGCGACAAGCTCAACATGATCTCGAAGATCGGCGAGCACTTCGGCTATCCCTATTGCCACCAGGGCAACCTGCCGGACACCAAGTTCGCGATGGGTCACAAGTGCTCGGAGTTCACCCCGCCGGTGTACAATCTCGGTGCGCACGTGGCGCCGCTCGGCATGAAGTTCTATACCGGAAGCCAATTCCCGGCCGATTACAAGAACAGCATCCTGATCGCCGAGCACGGCTCCTGGAACCGGCATAAGTACCAGGGCGGCCGCATCGTGAAGATCACCGCGAGCCCCGACGGCAAGAACGCCAAGCAGGAAATCTTCGCCGACGGCTGGATCCAGGGTGACCAGGGCTATCTCGGCCGTCCCGCCGACATCCTGCTCGACAAGGATGGCTCGATCCTCGTCGCCGACGACTGGGCCGGTGCGATCTATCGCATCAGCTACAGCAAGAAGTAACGGTTGAAACAATGCGGGGCTGCGGTGGCCGATCAGGCAGCCGCAGCCCCGTTTACGTGGTTCGGCAAAGCCCAACGACGGAACAGACTCGTCATGCCCGGACTTGATCCGGGCATCCATCCAAACAAAAACCCTTCTGCAAGCCAGATGGATTGCCGGGCCAGGCCCGGCAATGACCCGTGGAGAAAACTGGCAATGCGTGTTGCGTCCCTTGCAATCCTGTTCGCGGCGGCTATCGCAGTTGCGTCGTCCGCCAACGCTGCCGATGTCGCCGCCGGCAAGGCGAAGGCCGAACTCTGCGCCGCTTGTCACGGCGACAACGGCATCTCGCAGACCGAGAACATTCCCTCGCTCGCCGGCCAGCTCGACCAGTACGTTCAATGGCAGCTGGTGTTCTTCCGCGCCGGCGCGCGCAAGAACGAGCAGATGCAGCCGATCGTCGAGCAGCTCAACAACGACGACATCCGCAATCTCGGCGCTTATTTCGCGTCGCTGACGCCGTTCAAGGGCGGCAAGGACGACAATCCGGACTTGTCCGAAAAGGGCAAGCAGGCCGCCGCCGGCCGCCGCTGCGCCTCATGCCATGGCGACAACTTTGCCGGCACCAAGGCGGTGGCCCGCATCGCCGGGCAGCGCGAGGAATATCTCGTCAAGGCGCTGCACGATTACAAGTCGGGCCTGCGCTCCGGCGGGGCCCAGGCCGCGATGGCCGATGTCGCCTATCCGCTGAGCGACGAAGAGATCACCGCACTCGCGCATTATCTGGCGCATTTGTAGCTGTAAGGATGCGTAGCCCGGATGAAGCGAAGCGCAATCCGGGGGCCGCTCTATCTGCCGCGAGATGATTCCCGGATTTCGCTCCGCTCCATCCGGGCTGCAAGATCACCCGGCCCGCTGCCTCTCATACGCCTTGAGATGCGTGTAGGCCGTGCGCAGCTTCGGCACCGGGATCTTGGCGGCGTCGGCGCGCACGATCAGGTCGCCGATCACGTGATCGGCCTCGACCGGCAGGCCCGCCTTGATGTCGCGGAACATCGATGCGGTCATCGGCGAGCCCTCGGTGGTCAGGAGCCCGCGGGTGCGCTGGAAGAACGGGCCGCCCGGGCCATGGCCCGCGTCGGCGGCGATCGCGCTGCATTCGTCGAGGATGCCGAGCAGGAAATCCTTGCCACCCGGCGCGGCCAGGATGTTGCCGACCGAGGTCCGCATCAGGCTGGTGGAGGCGGCGAGCGAGGCCAGGAACACCCACTTCTCCCACATGTCCTGCATCACATGCTCGCTGGCGTTGGCGCCGTTGATCGCCGAGAAGGTTTCAGCGATCGCGCGTACCCGGTCCGACAGGCCGCCGGCGCGCTCGCCGAAGCCGAGCGACTGCATCGGCTGCAACTGCACCACCTCGCGTTTCTCGTTCAGCGTCGCCGCGATCGCGCACAGACCGCCGAGCACATGCTGAGGGCCGAACCTCTTGTCGAGCGCATCGAGATGCAGCATGCCGTTGAGCAGCGGGATGATCGCGGTCTTGTCGCCGACGGCGGGCGCAAACGACTTGATCGCATCTTCGAGGTCGAACGCCTTGCAGCTCAACAGCACGACGTCGAACTTGTCCGACAGCTTGTCGGCCTGCACGGTCGGCGGGTTGTTCAGCGTGACGTCGCCGTTCGGGCTCTTGATCACGAGCCCGGCGGAGGCGAGCTCGGAAGCGCGGCGCGGGCGCACCAGGAAGGTGACGTCGCGGCCGGCCTGAAGCATCCGGCCACCGAAATATCCGCCGATCGCACCGGCGCCGACCACGAGAACGCGCATGGGAATTTGTCCTTCTTTGTTGTTGCCCGAGGAGGCGAGCGAATAGGGAGTAGCGAATAGATAAGGATACTGCTCGACTATTCGCTACTCGCTATTGGGCATTCGCTCATCTCACTTTCCCGATACCATTTCCTCGACTTCGCGCAGCTGCTCCTTGCCGAAGAAGATCTCGTTGCCGACGAAAAAGGTCGGCGAGCCGAACGCGCCGCGCTCGACGGCGGATGAGGTATATTCGATCAGCTTGGCCTTCACATCCGCGTCCTGCGCGCGGGCGAACAGTTTTGCGGCGTCAAGGCCGGAGGAGGCGATGGCTTTGCCGGCGACCTCAGGATCGTCCATCTTCTTCGGCTCGACCCACATGTGATGGAAGGCGGCCTCGATATACTTCTCGAACACGCCCTCAAACCGGGCGGCGACCGCGGCGCGCATCAGGTTCAGCGTATTGACCGGGAAAAACGGGTTCCAGGTGTAGGGCTTGACGTTGAAGCGCTTGAGAAAGCGTTCCGTCTCGATCTTCTGAAACTCCGGCTTGTTCTTGACGCCCGCCAGCGTCTCGGCCGGCGACTTGTTGTTGGTGGCCTTGAAGATGCCGCCGAGCAGGATCGGGACATATTCGAACTTGACGCCGGTGCGTTTTTCGATCGCCGGGATCGCTTCATGGCTGAGGAAAGCGTTCGGGCTGCCGAAATCGAACAGGAATTGCGGATTTTGGCTCACGGCGGTCTCTCCCTCGGCTCGTCTCGTTTGGGCTTGTCTAGCATGGACCTGCTGTCGCAGGCGCCATCAGTAGAATATGATAATCATCATGTGAGCCGCGGCGCGCGATGTCAAATCAGCCGCTTGATGGTCTGCTTGCGCCATACCAGGGCGTAATAGGCCATCTGCAGCACGAACATGGTTGCAAAGGTGACGGGATAGGCGATCCAGATGCCGCTGACGCCGATGGCGCGGCTGAGCAGGATCGCGACCGGCACCTCGACCGCCGCGATCGCCAGGGTCGAGAGCAACAGCGGCATCCACACCGTGCCGCCGGCGCGCATCGCGCCCGAAAACACCGTCGCCATGCCGAACAGCACCATGCTCCACAGCACGATGTACAGAAGCTGCTGCGCCAGCCCAAGCACGGCACTGTCGACGATGAAGAAGCCCATCAGCGGCCGCGCGAAGAGATAGCCAAGCACGACCAGCCCGCCGGTCAATACCAAGTTCAACTCGATCCCGGTCCGGACGATGGCGCCGACCCGGGCGGAATCGCCGCGGCCGATCGCCTGAGCGCCGAAGATCGACACCGATATCGCGATCGAGATCGCCGGAAACTGCACATAGCCGATCACCTGGTTGACCGCGCCATAGGCCGCGGTGGCGTCCGAGCCGAAGCCGTTGACGAGGCCGAGCAGCACCAGCTCGGCAAGCGAGACCACCACCATGCCGATCGCGGTCGGAATGCCGAGCCGCAGCACGATGCGCAGCAGCGCGCCGTTCGGCCGCATCGCGCGCAGGAACGCGGCGTCGAAGGCAAGTGCATGGCGGTGCCGCAGCATATGGACATGCAGCCACAGCAGCGTGACCACGCCCGAGACCGCGGAGGCGATGGCAGCGCTGGCGACGCCGAGCATCGGCAGGCCGAGCCAGCCGCGGATCAGCGCCGGCGTCACCACCAGGCCGATGGCGGTCGAGACCGTCAGCGCAACCAGCGGCGTCACGGTGTCGCCGACGCCGCGCATCATCGCGGTCAGCAGCAGGAAAGCGAAGGTTATGGGCATCGTGATCATCATGATCCGCGCATAAGCCACCGCGGCGTCGAGGACGTCAGATGGCGTCGCGAGCGCGATCAAGAGCGGGCGGGCGAACAGGCCGCCGAGGACCGCGATCGCCAGCGCGAGCAGCAGCGTCACGGTCATGGTGGTGCCGGCGACCGCCTTCACCCGGTCGGGCTTGCCGGCTCCCCAGGCCTGGCCGATCATGACCGAGGCGCCGGCGCTGAGACCGATCACGAAGGAAATGAAGAAGAACATCACCGGAAAGAACACCGAGACGGCCGCGAGCGCGTCGACGCCGATCATCTGGCCGAGATAGACGCCGTTGATGCTGCCGAACAGCGACTGCAGCACGTTGCTGAGCAGCATCGGCGCGAGGAAGGCGAGGAAGGCTTTTCGTAAGGAGGCAGGCTTGGACACGTTCAAATTCCAGGAATGATACCGAGCTTGTGGAGCTCGGTGAGTAGATCAGGCAGCAAATACCGCTGTCGTCCCTGCGAAAGCAGGGACCCATACTCCGCCGCCTTTGCTATGGGCACGCGGCTAGTTCGACGCGCTGCAATGCTCTTCGGTGGTTATGGGTCCCTGCTTTCGCAGGGACGACATCCCGTTTGAGGTTACTCGTCCACATTATTCAAAACGCGCTAGTCCGCTTGATCGCTATGGGCGAGCCGGATCGCGTGATCGCGGATATCGGCGGGCCAGTCTGCGATCAGCGTCGCAAAGCGGCGCCGGTCGTGGGCGAACAGCGCGCGGATCGCATCTTCATAGTTCGGCCGGTTGCCGGCCATGGTCGTCATGAAGCGATAGGTGGCTTCCTGCGCGCTGCGCGTGCGGTCCTTGTCGCCGCTGGAGCGCCGCGCCTCGTCGATCAGCTTGCGGATCGCGACCGACGCGCCGCCCTTCTGCTGCGCGAGCCAGTCCCAATGCCGTGGCAGCAGCGTGATCTCGCGCGCGACGACGCCGAGCTTTGGACGTCCCGGGCCGCGCGGCGCGGTTGGCGCGGCCGGCTCCTCGTCGCGCGCAGGCGCGAGCTTCGGCAGCCGGCCCAGCACGTCATCGACCGAGCCGCGGAAATCGATATCGACCAGCGCCGAGGTGCGGCCGTTGAACACCAGGATCGCGGCGTCCTTGCGCTGGTCGAGGTGTTGCTTGGCGGCGCGCGCAACCTCCGGGAGGTCGCCGGCCCCGATGCGGTGCTCGCCTTCGAAGGCGACATAGGCAGGATTCATGGTAGACCTCTCAGATTGCGCGACATACCGCCCGGATAATTCTTGGCAATCGCGGCGCGTGGATCTCGACTTTCTGGTTTCCCGCTGGCACCAAACGCCGCCCGATTGCGCTGACCTTTCAGAGGATGCCCATGCTGACGGTTCATCACCTCAACAATTCCCGCTCGCAGCGCGTGCTGTGGCTGCTCGAGGAATTGGGGGTGCCCTACGAGATCGTGCGCTACCAGCGGCAGCCCGACATGCGGGCGCCGAAGGAGCTGCGCGCGATCCATCCGCTCGGCAAGTCGCCCGTTGTCACCGACAACGGCCACACGATCGCGGAATCCGGTGCGATCCTCGAATACATCATCGCGACCTACGGCAATGGCCGCCTCATCCCGCAGGCCGATACCCCGGAGCGGCTGCGCTACACCTATTGGCTGCACTACGCCGAGGGTTCGGCGATGACGCCGCTGCTCTTGAAGCTCCTGTTCACGCTGATGCCGAAGCGCGCGCCGGCGCTGCTGCGGCCCTTGGTGCGCAAGGTGTCCAACACGGCGCTGTCCACGCTGGTCAATCCGCAGCTCAAGCAGCACATGGCCTATTGGGAGGGCGAGCTCGGTAAGAGCGAATGGTTCGCCGGCAGCGAGTTTTCCGGCGCCGACATCCAGATGAGTTTTCCACTCGAGGCTGCCGCGGCGCGCGGCGGGCTCGAGGACGGCCATCCCAACTGTGTCGCGTTCCTCGAGCGCATCCATGCCCGCCCGGCCTATGCGCGGGCGCTGGAGAAGGGCGGGCCGTACCAGGTCGGCCGATAGTTTCGCGGTCATAACAGCGGCTCGGGCTTCGATGCCGTCTTTTTTATCCGGGTAATATCGCCTTGTCAATAATGCCCGGGTATAAATGGCGTGCCTAGACCACTGGAGCCGCCATGAAGACCGAGGACCGCAAGCTCGCCATCGCCGACTACAAGAAGCGCGCTGCTGTCGCCGGCGTGTTCGCGATCCGCTGCCGCGCGACCGGCGAGGTCTGGGTCGGGCAGGCGCTCGATCTCGACAAGATCGAGAACCGCATCTGGTTCACGCTGCGGATGGGCAGCCATCGTAACGCGGAGCTGCAGCGCGCCTGGACGGCCCACGGCGCGGATCATCTCTCACTCGAAACGCTGGAGCGGATCGAGGACGAGGAGCTCGCCTATGTGCGCGACACGCTGCTGAAGGAGCGCGTGCAGCATTGGCGCGCGGCGCTGGATGCGTTCGCGGTGTAGCCTAGTGTGACGGCAGCGGCTGCACGGTGACGCCGGGCGGCGGCACGTCGTCGTCGGGCACAAAAAAGTCCGACATCAGCGGCACCGAGGGATCGACGCGGTAGCGCTCGAAGTCGCGCACGCCATTGGCATAGAGCACCTTGTCGTCGATGCAGAAATGCCCGGTGAATTCGCGCGACGGCCGGGTGATGATCGCGTAGGCCGCATCGCCCATGATCTCGGGCGTGCGGCTCGCGCGTATCATCGCATCGCCGCCGAGCAGGTTGCCGACCGCGGCGGTCGCGATCGTGGTGCGCGGCCACAGCGCGTTGACGGCAATGCCGGCCGATTTCAATTCGCCCGCGAGCCCGAGCACGCACATGCTCATGCCGAACTTCGCCATCGTGTAGGCGGTCGAGTGCTCGAACCATTTCGTCTTCATGTCGAGCGGCGGCGACAGCATCAGGATGTGCGGGTTCTCCGCCTTCTTCAGATGCGGGATGCAGTATTTCGACACCATGAAGGTGCCGCGGGTGTTAATCCCCATCATCAAGTCGAACCGCTTCATGTCGGTCGCCTGCGAATTGGTCAGGCTGATGGCGCTGGCATTGTTGACGCAGACGTCGATGCCGCCGAACTCGGCGACGGTCTGCTCGATCGCCGCCAGCACCTGGGCCTCGTCCCTGATGTCGCAGAGCACCGGCAGTGCCTTGCCGCCGGCGGCGCGGACCTCGTCGGCGGCGGTGTAGATCGTGCCCTTCAGCTTCGGATGCGGCTCGGCGGTCTTCGCCGCGATCGCGACATTGGCGCCGTCACGCGCGGCGCGCAGCGCGATCGCCAGCCCGATGCCGCGGCTCGCGCCCGAGATGAACAGCGTCTTGCCTTTGAGCGATGTCATCTGCTGGCTCCTCCACAGTTAGGGACGCACCATGTCAGGCTTCCTCTCCCCTTGTGGGAGAGGCGAAGCGAAGCAAGCGGCAACCTCATTACGCTACCTCATTAGGCTACCCATCCGCATGCAGCACGCGGCCGCGGGTTTCCGGCAGCGCGTAGGCGGCGAGGAAGAACACGCCGTAGGCCGCCACCGCGAAGATCGCGATCGCGTTGGCGAGCGTCGTCGTGGTCGACAGCGCGCCGACCAGGAACGGGAACAGCGCGCCGATGCCGCGGCCGAAATTGTAGCAGAAGCCCTGGCCGGAGCCGCGCAGCCGGGTCGGATACAGTTCGGTCAGGAACGCACCCATGCCGGAGAAATAGCCCGAGGCAAAGAAGCCGAGCGGGAAGCCCAGCACCCACAGCACCTCGTTGGACAGCGGCAGCTGGGTGTAGAGCAGCACCACCGCGATGGCGCCGATCGAGAAGATCAGGAACAGATTGCGCCGGCCGATCCGGTCGGCGAGCCAGGCGCCAACGAGATAGCCGATGAAGGAGCCGATGATCAGCGTCGCGAGATAGCCGGTCGAGCCGACCACAGAGAGCTTGCGCTCGGTGGTGAGGAAGCGCGGCACCCAGAAGGTGATGGCGTAATAGCCGCCCTGCATGCCGGTGCCGACCAGCGACGCCAGCAGCGTGGTCTTCAGGATCGGTCCGTGGAAGATCTCCCACAACGCCGCGGGGCCGCTGCCGGAGGCCTGCGCCTGCGCCATGGTCGCGGCGGAGATTTCCGGCTCGGTGACGTAGCGGCGCAGGTAGAACACGAGCAGCGCCGGCAGCGCGCCGATCGCGAACATCCAGCGCCAGGCGTTCTCCGCCGGCAGCACCGAGAACAGGATCGCCTGCGCCAGCACGGCGAGGCCCCAGCCGATCGCCCAGCCCGACTGCACCGAGCCGACCGCGCGTCCCCGGTATTGCGGGCGGATCGCTTCGCCGATCAGCACCGCGCCGGCGGCCCATTCACCGCCGAAGCCGAGACCGAGCAGCGCGCGGGCGACCAGCAGCTGGTCGAAATTCTGCACCACGGCGCAGACCAGCGAGAAGAACGAGAACCAGATGATGGTCAGCTGCAGCGTCTTCACCCGCCCGATCCGGTCGGACAGATAGCCGCCGAGCCAGCCGCCAACGGCCGAGGCCAGCAGCGTCACGGTGCCCGCAAGACCGGCGGTGCCGGCGTCGACCTTCCAGAGCGTGATGATGGTGCCGATCACCAGCGGATAGATCATGAAATCCATGCCGTCGAGCGTCCAGCCCGATGCGCAGGCCCAGAACGTGCGCCGCTCCTGCAGGTTCATGTCGCGATAGAAGGCGAGGAGGCTGGTGTCCTCGATCTCTGCAACTTCCATCGATTTGGATTCGGCTGTGCTCATGCGCGTTCCCCGGAGAAATCTTTCACCGGCTCTTTGCGATCCGCGGCCGGAGGTGCGCGGACCGCCAATCTATCGCGATGTTGCAGGTTGGGCAAAGCCGCGTTTGCACGCCTTAGGCGCGGATCATCCTTTAGTATCCCGCGGCCTCCGAGCCGCGCGTGCGGGGATCCGGCGCGCCGAGCAGACCGTTGGTCGTGACGAGGATCGAGTTCGCGGAGGAGTAGCCGAGCGGCTCGACCAGTCTGTGGCCCTTGGCGCGCAGATCGCCCAGCACCGCGTCGGGAAAACCGCGCTCGATCCGGACCTCGTCGGGCAGCCATTGATGGTGCATGCGGGGCGCGGCGACCGCGGCCGCGATGTCCATCCTGTAGTCGATCACGTCGACGATGATCTGCGTCACGGCGGAGATGATGCGGCTGCCGCCGGGCGAACCCGTCACCAGCACCGGCCTGCCGTCCTTCAGCACGATGGTCGGAGACATCGACGACAGCGGTCGCTTGCCGGGTCCCGGCAGATTGGCCTCGAAGCCGACCAGGCCGAAAGCGTTGGAGGCGCCGGGCGCAGCGGTGAAATCGTCGAGCTCGTTGTTGAGCAGCACGCCGGTGCCGTCGGCGACGAGGCCGACGCCGTAGGGAAAGTTCAGCGTGTAGGTGTTGCTGACGGCGTTGCCGCCGGCATCGACGACCGAATAATGCGTGGTGTTGTCGCCCTCGTGCGGTTGCTTGGCGTTGCGCACATCGGTCCAGGGCGTGGCGCGGGCAGGATCGATGGTCGCGCGCTGTTTGGCGGCATAGTCCTTGTCGATCAGCAATTGCGTCGGCGCGTCGACGAAGGCGGGATCGCCGAGATAGCGCGCGCGGTCTGCATAAGCCCGCTTCATCGCCTCGATCATCACATGCAGCGAGGCGGCCGAGCCCTGCTTCATGTCGGACATCGAAAAGCCTTCGAGGATGTTGAGGATCTCCAGCAGCACGACGCCGCCGGAGGACGGCTGTGGCATCGAGACGATGTCGTAGCCGCGATAGCTGCCGCGGATCGGCGTGCGGATCACCGGCTGGTAGGATTTCAGATCCTCGAGCGTGAAGATGCCGCCGGCGTTCTTGATGCCGCCGACGAGCTTCTCGGCGACCGCACCCTCGTAGAAACCGCGCGGGCCTTGTTCGGCTATCGCGGTCAGTACGCCGGCGAGATCGCCCTGGATCAGCCGGTCGCCCTCGCGCAGCGGCGTGCCGTCGGCGTGCGAGAACGTCCTGGCCGAATTCGGCCAGCGCGACATGCGGCGATACATGTCGTTCAGCGTGTCCGATGTGTCGTCGGTGACGATGAAGCCGTCGCGCGCGAGGTCGATCGCCGGCTTGAGGATCTGCGCCAGCGTAAACTTGCCGGAGCCGTATTTCTCCAGCGCCAGCGAAAGGCCCGCGACCGTGCCGGGCACGCCGATCGCGAGCGCGGAGTTACGCGACTTGTCGGGATCGGGCTTGCCGTCGGCGTTCAGGAACATGTCGCGGCTGGCGGCCTGCGGTGCGGTCTCGCGATAGTCGATCGCGACATCCTCATTGCGGGCGGCGAGATGGATCACCATGAAACCGCCGCCGCCGATATTGCCGGCGCGCGGATAGGTCACCGCCATCGCAAAGCCGGTGGCGACAGCGGCGTCGACCGCATTGCCGCCCTGTCGCAGGATGTCGGCGCCAACTTGCGCAGCCAGCTTCTCCTGCGCCACCACCATGCCGTTTTCGGCGCGAATGCTGCGAATCGTGTCTGCGGCTGAAGGTTCATAGAAGCGGCGCTGGACCTGGCCGAGGGCAGGCGTCGCGATACCAATCACCAGGAGAGCGGCAAACAGCCGTCGCGACATCGTTGCCGTCAGCGCCATCGAAATGTCCTGCCCTGTTCATCGCCGTATCAGTCCAACCGGCCCATGCTATATGGGAGCGGATTGGAGCGGCAAAAGCCTGCCTGTGGTTCGAGTTGGGGAATATCTTTCGCGATGACGGCAACAATGCAGACGGGCGCCGGTGACGCGAAGGCCACCACCAAGGTCTATCCTGGCCGCGCCGCCGTCATCAGCTGGATCTTCTTCGACTGGGCTGCGCAGCCTTATTTCACGCTGATCACGACCTTCGTGTTCGCGCCTTATTTCGCGAGCTTCGTCGCGCCTGATGCCGCGAGCGGCCAGGCGCTGTGGGGTTTTGCCACCGCAGCCGCCGGACTTGCGATCGCGCTGCTGTCGCCGGTGTTAGGTGCAATCGCCGATGCCAGCGGCCGGCGCAAGCCGTGGATCGCGGGCTTCGGTGCGCTGCTCGTGATCGGCGCCAGCGCAATGTGGATCGGTAAGCCCGGCAATCCCGACATCATCCCGGCGCTGCTGCTCGCCTATGCGATCGCAAGCGTCGGCGTCGAGTTCGCGACCGTGTTCAACAATGCGATGATGCCGACCCTGGTGCCGCCCGACCGGATCGGGCGGCTCTCGGGCACCGGCTGGGCCACCGGCTATGTCGGCGGCATCCTCAGTCTCGTGTTGGTGCTCGGCTTCCTCGCCGCCAATGCCGAGACCGGCAAGACGTTGTTCGGCTTCACGCCGCTGTTCGGTCTCGATCCCGCCATGCATGAAGGCGACCGCATCACCGGGCCGCTGACCGGGCTGTGGTTCATCATCTTCGTGACGCCGATGTTCCTGTTCACGCCGGACTATCCGGCGAAGCGCCCAATGCGCGCGGCGCTCCGCGAAGGCCTGCGCGAGCTCAGGGAATCGTTGTCGAGCCTGCCGAAGCAGAAGTCGCTGGCGCGGTTCCTGCTCGCGAACATGATCTACACCGACGGGCTGGTCTCGCTGTTTGCGTTCGGCGGCATCTATGCCGCCGGCACGTTCGGCTGGGACACGATCCGGATCGGCACCTTCGGCATCATCCTCGCAGTGGCCGGCACGTTCGGCGGCTGGATCGGCGGCAAGCTCGATGATGCATTCGGACCGAAGCGCGTGATCACGGCCAGCCTGTTGATTCTGCTGTTTGCGATCGTCGTGATCCTCACCGTGAACAAGGATTCCATCCTGTTCATACCGGTCGCGCCGCCGGTGCCTGGCGATGCGTTGTTCGCGGGCGCCGCCGAGCGCGCCTACATCGTGCTGGGCTGCCTGATCGGCGCCACCGGCGCGCCGCTGCAGGCCGCCTCGCGCTCACTCCTGATCCGCCTCGCACCGAAGGACCGCATCGCGCAGTATTTTGGCTTGTTCGCGCTCACCGGCAAGGTGACGTCGTTCATCGGCCCGCTCCTGATCGGCGCGATCACCGCGGCGACCGCGAGCCAGAAGGCCGGCATGGCGGTGCTGGTGGCGTTCTTCGTGGCAGGACTGGCGCTATTGGCGAAGGTGCGCGGATAACTCATCGCCGTCGTCCCGGCGAAGGCCGGGACCCATACCGCGTGATCTATCAAAGGCGCGCTGGGGCTGGTTGTTGCTCACTAACCAAAGCCGGTGGTTATGGGTCCCGGCTTTCGCCGGGACGACCGTGCTGAGAGTTTAATGCCTGAAGTGCCGCACGCCGGTGAATACCATGGCGATGCCGTGCTCGTCGGCGGCCTTGATCACCTCGTCGTCGCGCATCGAGCCGCCGGGCTGGATCACCGCGGTGGCGCCGGCCTCGACGCAGGCCAACATGCCGTCGGCGAACGGGAAGAAGGCGTCGGAGGCGACCACCGAACCCTTGGTCAGGGGCTCGGCGAGCTTCAACTCGGCCGCCGCATCCAGCGCCTTGCGCGCGGCGATCCGCGCGGAATCGACCCGGCTCATCTGGCCGGCGCCGATGCCGACGGTGGCGAGATCCTTGGCGTAGATGATGGTGTTCGACTTCACGTGCTTGGCGACGCGGAAGGCGAATTTGAGATCGCGCAGCTCGGCGTCGGTCGGTGCGCGCTTGGTCGCGACCTTCAGGTTCATGTCCTCGACCACGGCATTGTCGCGGCTCTGCACCAGCAGGCCGCCGGCGACGGTCTTGGCGGTGAGGCCGACCGCGCGCGCGTTCGGCAGGCCGCCGGCGAGCAGCAGGCGCAGATTGCGCCGGCCGGCGATGATCGAGATCGCTTCCTCGGTCGCATCGGGCGCGATGATCACTTCGGTGAAGATGCCGATGATGGCGCGGGCCGCGTCCGCATCGAGCGTGCGGTTGACCGCGATGATGCCGCCATAGGCCGAGGTGGAGTCGCAGGCCAGCGCGCGGGCATAGGCGGTGGCGAGATCGGGGCCCTCGGCAACGCCGCAGGGATTGGCGTGCTTGACGATCACGCAGGCCGCGGTGCGCTGCGGATCGAACTCGCCGACGCATTCATAGGCCGCGTCGGTGTCGTTGATGTTGTTGTAGGACAGTTCCTTGCCTTGCAGCTGGCGTGCGGTCGCGACGCCCGGCCGCTTCTCCGGCGTGGCATAGAACGCCGCGGTCTGGTGCGGGTTCTCGCCATAGCGCAGCGACTGGATCAGCTTGCCGCCGAAGGCGCGGAAATCAGGCGCCTTGGTGTCGAGCTGCACGGCAAACCAGTTCGAGATCGCGGCGTCATAGGCCGCCGTGCGCGCATAGGCCTTGGCGGCGAGCCGCCGACGCAACTGAAGCGAGGTCGCGCCCTTGTGCGCGGCGAGCTCGTCGAGCACAGCCTGATAATCGTTCGCCTCGACCACCACGGCGACGTCGTCATGGTTCTTGGCCGCGGCGCGGATCATCGCGGGGCCGCCGATGTCGATGTTCTCGATGCACTCCTCGAAGCCGGCGCCTTTGTCGACGGTGGCCTCGAACGGATAGAGGTTGACGACCAGAAGATCGATCGGCGCGATGCCGTGCGAGGCCATTGCTGCGGCATGCTCCTTGTTGTCGCGGATCGCGAGCAGGCCGCCATGCACCTTCGGATGCAGCGTCTTGACCCGGCCATCCATCATCTCCGGAAAACCGGTGAGCTCGGAGACGTCCTTGACCTTCAGCCCGGCCGCCGCGATCGCCTTGGCGGTGCCGCCGGTTGACACCAGCTCGACGCCATGGTCGGCCAGCGCCTTGGCGAAATCGATCAGTCCGGTCTTGTCGGAAACGGACAACAGAGCGCGGGTCACGCGGCGAAGCTGCTCGGTCATATCGGAAAATCCCTGGCTGTTAAGGCAGCCGGGTAGCATGGTTTGGCAGGGTTCGGAACCGTGAAGGGCCGGTTTGGCCACAAATTTACAGCGGCAGTTCCGGCTCGCGGCGGGCGTTGCGGCGCGCGTTGGTGGCGGAGGCCGAGGTCGAGGAGCGCACGAAGCTCCAGCGGATGGTGCCGGCCTGCCTCGCGTCCTGCCGGATCACGATCTGGGAGGTCCGGCGCGGGCCGTCATTGCCGGCCAGGAACACGCTGTCCTCGAGATCGACCTTGTCGTCCATCGCCTCGAAGGTCCAGACGTCGCGGTTGGGCAGCACCAGCATCACGCCGCGGGCATCCGACAACCGGCTCGCCTTCACCGAGGGATGCAAATGGAAGCGCAGCGCGAAATCGGCCTCGCTGCCCTTGATGCGGCCGCCCGGCGCCGGCGACAACGAATCTTCGCCCTCGAGCCGCGTGCCGTCCTGCGAGACCATCAGCACGCGGCGGTGGATCACGCCGAAGCGCGAGAGATAGCCGTCATGCGAGGCGGTCAGCACGTCGCCGTCGGGAACGGCTTCGCGGTAGCTCTCGACATTGCTCGGGCCGCTGGTGATGGGCGCGCCGCGGAGCAGCCGCTTCATCGCCGACAGCTCGACGAACTGGCATGACGACGTATCGCGATAGGTCAGCGTCGAATGCGCCGCGGTGGAGCGCGCGAACGGCCGCCAATTGTCGCGGCCGGTGCTCGGCATGCCGCAATTGACGACAATGCGGCTCACCCCGGAAGAGAGCTCGAACGACAGGCAGCCGGCATGCGCGTCCTGGCTGACGCTTGCCGGCGGCGGCGGGCCGGTATCGATGATCAAGGCGGTGTTGCCGGCATCGAGCCGCTGAAAGCCGGTATGCGGCATGCTCGCCATCGGCACGCCGCGGGTGTCGTCATAGGCGAGCAGCGTCGCGACGAGATCGGACGGCGCGGTGCTCATGCCGTTGAACAGCGCGAAGCTGCCGTCGCCGTGACGGAAGAAGCGCAGCATCGGCATCATGCGGTCGATGGCGTTGAGCAGCGCCGGCGGCGGCGCGATGTTGCGCGCGGCAAAAGTTTGCCGCAACGGCAAGAGATCGCTGAGCAGCTCGACCAGCGCGCCGGGATTGCGCGAGATGTGGCCGCCATCGGGCAGGATCTGGCGCTGCAATTCGTCGGACAGCCTGCGCGTCGCCGATTTGATGTTGCCCGCCTGGTTGGCGAGACAGAGCGAGGCGTAGCACAGCGCGATCAAGACCTGCAGGCGCGGAACGCCGTCATTGTCGAGCGTCGCGTGGCGCAGATAGCGGATCTCGCGCGCCAGCCCGCGCAGATATTTGCGGTAGAATTTTCCGTCGGTGTCGCCGAGCACCAGGGGTGCCTGCGACAGCAGCGAGATCACCCGCCGCGCGCGCACATCGGCGCGGCGCTCCAGCGGCCGCTTGCGGGCCTGGTTGGAGATCCAGTCGTCGACCAGCGAGCGGGCGTTGGCGCGGGTCAGCGCGGTGTCGGCGGCGCGCAGGTGGCGCAACCAGCCGAAGCCGAGCAGGGCGGCTTCCCAATCCTCCGACGGCGGTTCGAGATCGAAGATCGAGCGGCCGTGGCAGGTGACGATCTTGCCGGCGAAGACGAATCGTCCGGCATAGATCTCGGCCGCGCGGGTGGCGTCGGCGGTCCGCAGATCGTGCGGGGCGATGACCAGCCGGTCGGTGCGGCCGGGCCAGAGCCGCGACAGTGCAACCGTGCTCCCGCTGGCGCGTGCGAGCATGCTGCGGGCAAAGCGGCCAGCAATCAGCGTCGAGATGCGTCTGCTTTGAGCGACCGACACGCCTAACCTTGCGGGGAGGGAATTTTCAACGAATCCTTATTTAATCCGGAAACGCGGCCAAGACACCTGCCAAGACACCTGCCAAGAAACTTGCCAAGAAACCTGCCCAGACACCCTCTTGATACCGCACGAATCACTTCGAGCTTAGAGGACTGAAGTTTAAAATCAGGATTTAACCAGCCGGGCCGCGTAAAATCCATCCAGCCCGCCGAGCCGCGGGTCGGCATTGGGCAAATGGCTCGGCAAAGTGCGCAGATCGCCGTCGGCGGTGATGATGTCGTCGAGGCCGGTGACCTCGCTCTTCTCGACCGGCGCACGGCGCAGGTCTGATTCGCTCGCCAGCAGCGCGGCGATCGCGTGCTCGCCTTCCTCCGGCTCCAGCGAGCAGGTGCAGTAGACCAGCGTGCCGCCAGGCTTCAGCAGATTAGCGGCTTTTTGCAACAGCCGCTTCTGCAGCGCCGACAGCGCGGCGATG
>NZ_LFIQ01000039.1:439157-448714 GCF_001189245.1 Bradyrhizobium pachyrhizi
GATGGCGGCGGATGGTTCCCGTCGAGCTGCAGGGCGCGTCGACCAGGATACCGTCGAAGCTTGCGGCCTCGGCGGGCCATTCGGCGGCGTCGGCAACGACGGTCTCGGCCTGCAAGGCCAGACGCGTGAGATTGTCGCGCAGCCGCGCCACGCGCGCCGGCGAGCGATCGACCGCGGTGACGTGCGCGCCGGCCAGCGCGAGCTGGGCGGTCTTGCCGCCAGGCGCGGCGCAGAGATCCGCGACCGCCTTGTCCTTGATGTCGCCGAACAGCCGCACCGGCAGCGCGGCGGCGGCGTCCTGCACCCACCACTGGCCTTCGGCAAAGCCGGGCAGCATCGTGACGGAACCCTGCAGCAGCGTGCGCACGGTTCCCGTCGGCAGCGTCTCGCCGTGCAGGCGGGTCGCCCATTGCGCCGCGTCCGACTTCACCGTGAGATCGAGCGACGGCTCGTGGCCGAGCGCAAGCGCCATGTCGCGCGCGGTGGCTTCGCCGTAATGCGCGTTCCAGCGCGCCAGCATCCATGGCGGCAGGTCCAGCGTCTGCATGCTGATCTCGTCGATCAGGCCCTGGCCTTCGCGTGCACAGCGGCGCAGCACGGCGTTGACGAGCCCGGCATATTTCGCGGCGCGCCGGTCGGACTGCACCAGCCGCACCGAGAGATCGACCGCGGCATGGTCTGGCACGTCCATCCAGAGAATCTGTGCCGCGCCGATCAGGAGCGCGCTCTGCGCGCGCGGCGCATCGGTCGGGATGCCGCGATCGAGCAGGCGCGACAGCAGATGGCCGAGCGTGCCGAGCTTGCGCAAGATGGTCGACACCAGCCGGCGCATCAGCGCGCGGTCGCGATCGGCGAGCGATTTCAGGCCGGGATGCGCGCCGGCGCCGTCGAGCTGGTCGTCGAGCGTGCGGTGCTTGTGCAGCACGCCATCGAGGATGTCGGCCGCGATGCGGCGTGCCGCGAGACCGGGGACTTCGGCAGGTACTGCAAATCTTGAAGGAGGCATGAAGCGGAGATATCTCGAAGGTGCTGAGTTACATTCGGCTCATGCCCATCAACTCCATACCACCTCTGGCATGCGAATATGCCAAATGTAAGAATCGCCTTGCGGGATTTCGTGATCGTGATGTCGTCACTGAGCCAGCACAGAGATACGGAATCCGCAGGCAGAAAGTTTTGTCATGTCTGATAAATCGCCATTGTCATCGCCGCCGGAGGCGGCGCCGCGCAAGCCGCTGACGCCGGCCGCGCAACGCGCGCTCGCCGAGGCCGCGGCGCGGCGCAAGGCTGCCGAGGAGGCGGCCGCGCAGAACGTGGCGGCGCGGCCGAAGGAGTTCCAGGGTCCGAAGGGGCCGGAACCGACGCGTTACGGCGATTGGGAGACCAAGGGCATCGCCTCGGACTTCTGAGAGTCTCTTGGAGCGCCTTGCTTGACGGCCCGACTAGGCCGATCTGGGAATATGTCCCTACTTATAGAGATGACGCACCAAAACCAGCACATTAATTCCTATTCTGGTGTTACCTTGATGGTCATTGCGAGATTCGTTGCGATGGTCGTGGTGGGAAATTCCAAATTATTTGGATCAAGTCCCTTGCGGCGCAGTTGCGCAAGATGCAACAAATTCCGATGCGAATAGGATTTGTCCTATTCAAAGACAAACGGCCCGCAGGGTTTGCCGAAGTCTTAGATTTCATCCCAGCACCTCGGCAGGCAAACTTCCCTTTCATTTCTGACGACGACGCCAACGAAGAAATTTGAGCGCCATCTGCTTAAGTATATAATTGGGAATATGTCCCCTCACGAGAGAATAAATCCTTATCGTGGGACGGGGCGTCCGCCCTTCCGCCGGACCCCTTGGGGCCGGCGCGTCTCGGCGGCGCTGCCATGGGTGTTCGTTCTCGGCATCGCCGTGGGCAGCACATTGCCGATCCGCCAATGGGTGCATTTGCCGCCGACCTGGTCGCTCGGCAGGTCTCGCGACACCGATATCATCTGGCAGCGGACCGGCGCGCCCGACATCAGGCACAACGTTGATGTGATCAGGACGATCGACGGCGACACGTTCGAGGCGCGGGTGCATTTCCCGCCGGGCCCGGATCTGTACACGCGAGTCCGGCTGCGCGGCATCGATGCGCCGGAGTTGAAGGCGTCGTGTGCGCGCGAACTGCAAATGGCGCAAGCAGCGACGGTGGCGCTGCGCGACCTGCTGGGCCAGGGCGATGTCGCGATCTACAATGTCGGTCCCGACAAATACCAGGGACGTGTCGTCGCCGACGTCGCGACCAGGAAGACCGACAATGTTTCGGCCGCTCTGCTCGCCGCCGGCCATGCCCGCGCCTACAATGGCGGACACCGGTTCGGTTGGTGCGGATATTTTGCGCGCTAGAGCCTGATGAGGTTAGGTTGAGCTGGAACGGCATCGAAAGTTCACCTCTCCCTTGGGAGAGGTCGATTTGCGCAGCAAATCGGGTGAGGGGCACGGTCTATCGAGAGAGCAAGAGCCCTCATCCGAATTGCGCTGGACGATGCTTCGCATCGCCAGGCGCAATCCGACCTCTGCCCAACGGGGAGAGGTGAACCGAGACCGCGCCAAGCCGATTCCACCAAAACTCATCGCGCGCTAGGCGACAGCGTCAAACCGGGTCGGGCAAACAAAAAGCCGCGCATCCGCGCGGCTTCTCCTTGGACGAGACGCTGTGCCTGATCAGCGGGTGACGACAACGGTCGTGCCGACCTCGACGCGCGAATAGAGATCGGTGATGTCGGTATTGAGCATGCGGATGCAGCCATAGGAGACGAAGCCGCCGACCGAGCCCGGCACGTTGGTGCCGTGGATCGCGTATTCGCCGCCGGCCAGCGTCATCGCAGCGACGCCCATCGGGTTATGCGGCGAGCCGCCGGCGATCACGTTCGGGATGCTCGGCCTGTCGCGCTTCACCTCGGCGGGTGGCGACCAGGCCGGGTAGCGATACTTGCCGTCGATCTTTGTGGTGCCGGCCCATTGCTTGCCGGATTTGCCGACGCCGACCGGGTAACGCATCGCATGGCCGGAATCGAGAATGAGGTAGAGCCGCCGTTCGTTGGTCTTCACTACGATGGTGCCCGGCGAATAAGTGTCCCCGTGCATTCCCACCATTTCCGGCCGGGCTTCGGCCGCCTGCGACGTCAAAACAACCGCGCCAAGGGTAACAGCAGCCGTGGCAGCCAGCGCCACCGCAAACTTCATCGACATCAACCTCTCCACTTCCCAACAGCTCCCGCGAGGAAGCCAAAAACGAAGATGCAGAGCCCTTGAAAAACCGGGCCTGCCGGTCTCACGCACGCAACATTAACCGCGTGTGTTAACCGGGTGGTTTCACACCGGCCGCGAGACACGTCCTGATGGCGGGAGAGAATGAAAAGTTCGGATTAAAGTAAATGACCTGGAAACAACACTTGGCCACAAACGCGCCTCAATCGCGCCTTGCCTCTGACAATCCCGTGAAGCGCCCGTTGCAGGAAACGGGAAGGGCCGCGGCGGTGATCGCGCGCGGCCCTTCTTTGGTCTTCTGATCCTTGCTGCTGCTGGCCTTACGCCGGCGCGCCCTTCTTGTTCTGACGGTTCTGCACGAGGTCGTCGACCACGGCCGGATCGGCAAGGGTCGAGGTGTCGCCGAGGCTCGACGACTCGTCCTCGGCGATCTTGCGCAGGATGCGGCGCATGATCTTGCCGGAGCGGGTCTTGGGCAGGCCGGGCGCGAACTGGATCAGGTCCGGCGAGGCGATCGGCCCGATGTCCTTGCGGACCCAGGCGACCAGCTCCTTGCGCAGCGCTTCCGTCGGCTCGGTGCCCTTCATCAGTGTGACATAGGCGTAGATGCCCTGGCCCTTGATGTCGTGCGGGTAGCCGACGACGGCGGCTTCCGACACCGCCTCATGCGCGACCAGCGAGCTCTCGACCTCGGCGGTGCCCATGCGGTGGCCGGATACGTTGATGACGTCGTCGACGCGGCCGGTGATCCAGTAATAGCCGTCGGCATCGCGACGGCAGCCGTCGCCGGTGAAATACTTGTTCTTGTAGGTCGAGAAATAGGTCTGCTCGAAGCGCGCATGGTCGCCATAAACGGTGCGCATCTGGCCTGGCCATGACCTGGTCAGGCAGAGATTGCCCGAGGTCTCGCCGTCGAGCGTCTTGCCGTCGGCATCGACGATCTCCGGCACCACGCCGAAGAACGGCCGTGTCGCCGAACCGGGCTTCAGCTTGGTCGCGCCGGGCAGCGGCGTGATCAGGATGCCGCCGGTCTCGGTCTGCCACCAGGTGTCGACGATGGGGCAGCGGTCGTCGCCGACCACGCGGTAGTACCACTCCCAGGCTTCCGGATTGATCGGCTCGCCGACCGATCCGAGCAGGCGCAGCGATTTGCGCGAGGTCTTCTTCACCGGCTCATCGCCGCCCTGCATCAGCGCGCGGATCGCGGTCGGTGCGGTGTAGAAGATGTTGACCTTGTGCTTGTCGACCACGTTCCAGAAGCGCGAATTGTCCGGATAGTTCGGCACGCCCTCGAACATCAGCGTGGTCGCGCCGTTACAGAGCGGCCCGTAGAGAATGTAGCTGTGGCCGGTGACCCAGCCGACGTCGGCGGTGCACCAATAGATGTCGCCGTCGTGATAATCGAACACGTATTGATGCGTCATCGACGCAAACACGAGATAGCCGGCCGAGGTGTGCAGCACGCCCTTCGGCGTTCCGGTCGAGCCCGAGGTGTAGAGGATGAACAGCGGGTCCTCGGCGTGCATATGCTCGGCCGGGCATTCCGTCGTCACCATGGCAGCGGCCTCGTGATACCAGAGGTCGCGGGTCGGGTTCATGTCGATCTTGCCGCCGGTGCGCTTCACCACCACGACCCAATCGACGCCGCCGGTCTTGGCGATGGCGGCATCGACATTGGCCTTCAGCGGCACTTTCCTGCCGCCGCGCAGGCCCTCGTCGGCGGTAATCACCACCTTCGAGTCGCAGTCCTTGATGCGTTGCGCGAGGCTGTCCGGCGAGAAACCGCCGAACACCACCGAATGGATGGCGCCGATCCGCGCGCAGGCCAGCATGGCGTAGGCCGCTTCCGGAATCATCGGCAGATAGATCGTGACGCGATCGCCCTTCTTGACGTTCCGCGTGCGCAGGATGTTGGCCATCTTGCAGACTTCGTCGTGCAGCTGGCGGTACGTGATCTGCTTGGATTCGGAGGGATCGTCGCCCTCCCAGATGATCGCGGTCTGGTCGCCGCGCTTGTCGAGATGGCGGTCGATGCAGTTCCAGGCGACGTTCAGTACGCCATCCTCGAACCATTTGATCGAGATGTTGCCCGGTGCGAAGGAGACGTTCTCGACCTTGGTGAAGGGCTTGATCCAGTCGATCCGCTTGCCGTGCTCGGCCCAGAAGCCGTTCGGGTCCTTGACCGAGTGCGCGTACATCTCGCGATATTTGGCGTCATCGATATAGGCGCGCTTGGCCCAGTCGGCCGACACGTCATAGATCTTCTCGGACATCATTTTCCTCCACTCATTGCCGATCGCGAACGACGCGACGGCAAGCCGTCTTGATCATTGCCGCGATTATGCGTTGCCGCATTCCGGCCCGGCAAGGAAAAAGGACTGTCACTTTCGTCGCGTTGAAGCCGCCGGATAGTCCGCCGGCTTCCGCTTGTGATAGGACGGCTTACCGCAACGCATCGACGAGAGAAACCTATGCGCCATCGCCTGCTCGGGGTCACTGGTCTCTTGGTCGTAGTGGTGTCGTTCTCTGCGACGTTCGCCGCCACCGCAGCAGTGCCGCGTGCGATGACGATGTGCTGACGCTGAATTTGATGGACGGCTTCAGGATAATTGAACGGATTGTCGGACGCCGCCGCGATGAGCTGTGTCAACACGTTCGTGACCGCATAATCCTTGATTGCGGCTAGCGGTTGGACCGGCCCGTGGCTGCCGAACTCGAGCCGCGCCCCGGCGAGAGCGGCGTGCGAAAGGGCAAGGTCGCTGACCTGATCTGGGGATCGCGGTGGTCCGACAGCGGCGTTCAAACGCCGGTTTCCGGTACCGCGCTCGCGTCATTTTGTCCGATCCCGGGCAGCCCAAAATCAACGTTAGCGGGCGAATGGCACCCATGAAAGGTAATTCGACACCTTCAATAACTGATTCGCGACTCGCAATGTCGGCCCCGACGCCCTAAATCGCCAAACCGAGGCCAGACGGCCCACCGGAACGAAGCCCGAAGCAACGGCATTACCGGGAGAACAGCGGAACAAGGCGTCTTGCGAGAATAATGATGGATCAGCAGAATATCGCGGCTGTGCGGCCCGTTTCCGCCGATCCCGCTGTCGCCTTGGCAAAGGCACTGGGCCAGTGGCCGAAGCAGACGCCACGCGCAAAGCTGCGATCGCCATCGACGCTCAAGCTCGACGCGTCCGCTGCCATCAGAACGACGGTTGAAGAACTGGCGCGCGATCTGGGCCTGCGGCTAGGCGACCAGAACGAATTGACCATCCGCCGCATCAAGCGCGGCAAGACCTATTCATTCGTCCGCGCCAACGGCTCGCGCGTCCGCGATGCGCGCACGATCCGCCGGCTGCACGCGATGGCGGTTCCGCCGGCCTATCGCCAGGTGCGCTATTCCAGCGACCCGAGTTCGCATCTGCAGGCGGTCGGCCGCGATGCCGCGGGCCGGCTGCAATATCGTTATCACGCCGACTGGGAGAAGGTCCGCGAGCAGCGCAAGGCGCATCGCCTGGCCAAGCTGGTGGCCGCGCTGCCGAAGATCCGACGCAAGGTCTCGGCGTTCCTGTCCGGCGACGAGCCGACGCGCGAGTTCGCGCTGTCGGCGGTGATCGAGCTGATCGCGCGTACCGCGATCCGGCCCGGCAACGAATCCTATGCGCGCCTCAACGGCACCCGCGGCGCCACCACGCTCTTGAAATCCAACGTCACGCTGGAGGACGACTCCCTGGTTCTGACTTTCAAGGCCAAGGGCGGCAAGGCCGTGCGCAAGGAATGCGATGCGGCCAAGCTGGTGCGTGCGATCGGCATCCTGCGCGGCGTCCCGGGCAAGCGCATGTTTCAGTATTACGACCGCTCCGGCGTGGTGCGGGCCGCCTCGACCACGGCGGTGAACGCGTTCCTGCGCGAGATCGCCGGCATCAAGATCTCGCTGAAGGATTTCCGCACCCTGATGGCGTCGGCGGTCGTCGTGGAATCGCTGTCGCGGATCACGCCGGCCACCAGCCAGCGCGGCCGCAAGCGCCAGGTGCTGGACGCGATCCGCGCCGCCGCCGACCAGCTGTCCAACACGCCGGCGATCTGCCGCAAGAGCTATGTCCACGATACCATCGTCACCGCGTTCGAGGACGGCATCCTCGAACGCTTTGCTGCGACGATGGGAGGCTACCGCACCCAAAGCAAGCGCGAGCAATTGCTGGCGCAGGTGGTGATGGCGGCCGGGGCGTAAGGGCCGCAAATTCTATGTCGTCCCGGCCAAGCGAAGCGCGAGCCGGGACCCAAAACCACCAAAGCACGAGATCGAGTGAGCTGGGGCCCCAGCGTGCTTCAACAATGCAAGGCTGTGGTTATGGGTCCCGGCTTTCGCCGGGACGACGATAGAGTTTGCTTACAGCCCGCCCATCTTGCAGACGTACTTCCACTCCTCCGCGGTCACCGGCTGCACCGAAAGCCGCGAATATTTGACCAGCGCCATGTCGGCGAGCTTCTTGTCCGCCTTGATCGCGGCCATCGTCACCGGCGTCTTCAGCGGCTTGTCGGCCTTGATGTCGACGCAGACGAACTTGCCGGTCTTGTCGGTCGGGTCGGGATAGGCTTCCTTGATGATCTCGGCGATGCCGACGATCTCCTTGCCCTCGTTGGAATGATAGAAGAACGCCTTGTCGCCCTTCTTCATGTTGACGAGACTCTGCCGTGCCGTGAAGTTGCGCACACCGGTCCAGGCCTCGCCCTTCGCGCCCTTGGCGACCTGATGGTCCCAGGACCAGACCGACGGTTCGGATTTCACCAGCCAGTAATTCATCGCAACTCACCCCATTCGATTGCGCCGCAATCTACAGCGACGTGGATGCCCGCGACAAGCGCGGGCATCCGATCCAGAGCGTTTTCAAGCGAAGTGGGTGCCGGTTCGCGTGAAGAAAACGCATCAAATGGAGAAGCGCAGCGCGGCACCTACTGTTTCAAATATCGATCGAAGAACTTGGCGATATCGGTGAACGCCTCCTTCGTCTCGGGCGCGTCGACGTTGAACTGGTGTTGGGCGTGCGACTGACCCTCATAGACATTGAGATCGGCGATCACGCCGGCGCGGCGCAATTTGCGATGCGTGCGAACCGTGTTGCTGAGGAACAGATCGCGCGTGCCCGATGTCAGGATGGTCGGCGGAAAGCCCTTGAAGTCACCATAGATCGGCGAAATGTAGGGGTTCTTCAGGCTGGTGCCGTTTGCATAAAGCTTGGCCGCGCGGCCGAGCCAGCCGTCCCAGGTCACCAGCACATTGTCGACCCATTCATTGCTCGCGTAGCTGTCGCCGATCTTGTCGATATCGGACCATGGCGTGCCCGGTGCGATGGCTGCGGGCAGCGGCAGCTTCTCATCCTTCGCCCGCAACACCATCGCAAGCGTCATCGCCCCGCCGGTCGACGTGCCGAAGATCGCAAGCCGGCGGTGCTCGTGCGCTTTCAGAACTTCCTTCCAGACCGCCATCGCATCGTCCAACGCCGCGGGATAAGGGAAGTCCGGCGGCATCCGGTAGTCGATCGAGATGACCTTGAAGCCGCCGAAGCCGGCCATCATGATGGCTTCCGGCAGCGCGGCTTCGCCGGGGCCGAACACATAGCCGCCGCCGTGGACGTGGATCAGCAGGCGCCGCCTGTTCTCGAGCGCGATCTTGTTCGGGGTCACGATGTAGCAGTGCACGCCGGCGAGTTTGGTCTCCTCGACCTTGACGCCGAGCTTCGCCTTCAGCGCCGGAATGCCCGCGATCAGAAGCTTGGCGCGGCGATCGATCAACTCCTTCCATTGCGCCGGGGTTTTGGGATCGGCGTTGAAATGCGGCGGATAGGGCGCGCCGATCATTGCCTGCATCTCGGAAGACACGTCGGCTGTTGGATTGCCGATCGATTTGAGCGGCGCAACCCGCTTGCCGTTGTCGGCATTGGCGGCGGCCTCGCTCTTGGCAAGGTCGTCGTAGGTGGCGGCCGTTTGGGCGTGGGCTATGGCGGATGAGGCGGTGAGGGCGACGGCGAGGCTGATCGAAAGGATGGCGCGATGCGGTTGACGCATGGGTTTTCCCTTGGGATCCGCTTTTCGATTTGTTGGACCGGGATCCGACGGTTCGCCGCCACGCTAGTACGGCGCGCACGTATCGTGAAGCTCCGCCACGCGCGACCGTGACGTGCGTTACTCCGCCTTGAACGGCCGCGTCAGCAGGCCTTCGATTGCGGCGTCAACGGTCAGCCGGTCGCCCAGGATCGCGGCGACCGCGTTTGACACCGGCATGTCGACCTTCTGCGCAGCGGCGAGCTCGCAC
>NZ_LFIQ01000039.1:448724-461351 GCF_001189245.1 Bradyrhizobium pachyrhizi
GCTTCCCGACCGGTGCGGCTTCGCCGCGTCCGAGCGCGAGGCCGAGTGCGAAATTGCGCGATTGCGCGGTCGAGCAGCTGAGCAGGAGATCACCCAATCCCGACAGGCCCGAGAGGGTTTCGGTGCGGGCGCCGCAGGCGCGGCCCAATCTTGCGAGCTCGCTGAAGCCGCGCGTGGTCAGCGCGGCGAGCGCGGAGGCGCCGAGATTCTTGCCGACCACGATGCCGGCGGCGATCGCCAGCACGTTCTTGGCCGCGCCGCCGATCTCGACGCCGCGCACGTCGGTGCTGTGATAGGGCCGGAAGGTCGCCGAGCCGAGCGCCTGTACCAGCGCGCGTGCGAGCGCTTCGTCCCTGGTGGCCAGCGTGACGGCGGTCGGCAGTCCGCGCGCGACGTCGTCGGCGAAGCTCGGCCCCGACATGATCGCGGGCACGGCGCGCGGCGCGGCTTCCGCGATCACCTCGGTCATGAATTTATGCGTGCCGTGCTCGATGCCCTTGGCGCAGGCGATGACAGGCGTGTCGGGTTTGAGATACGACGCAAGATGCCCAACCGCGGCGCGCAAATGCTGCGCCGGTGTCACGGCCAGGATGATGTCGGCGTGCGCTGCGGCGGCGATGTCCGACGTCACGGCGATACCGGGATGAAGCTGGACGCCAGCCAGCCTTGGATTGACCCGCGTCGCCTGGATCTGCGCGGCATGCTCGGCATTGCGCGCAAACAGCGTCACCTTGCGCCCGGCGCGCGCCGCGACATCGGCCAATGCCGTGCCCCAGGCGCCGGCTCCGATCACGCTGACTGACATATGCGCGGGCATCAGGCGGGCCTGTCTTCGCTCCATCTCCCCGCTCTTGCGGGGAGAGGGTTGGGGTGAGGGGCTTTATCCGCGAGCGAGCCGAGTGTTGAGACCTGTACCCCCTCACCCGGAATGCTGCGCAATCCGACCTCTCCCCGCAAGCGGGGCGAGGTGCGACGGTGCCTGATGCGCACTCCGTCGTACATTGTTCAATATCCGGCGCGGCTGTTGGCGTAGCCGGCCGGCGCCTTGGCGTTGGCGTCGAGCAGCCAGCGCGCGCGCGGCGGCGCCTCCATCGTGTCGGTGAGGCCAAGCGCCAGCCGCTCGGCACCGGCCCAGGCGATCATCGCGCCATTGTCGGTGCAGAGCGCCGGCGGCGGGATGATCAGCGTGGTCTGCGCCTTCGCTGCAACCTCCTGCAGCGCGCTGCGGATCGCATGGTTGGCCGCAACGCCCCCGGCCGCGACCAGCGCGCGCGGCGTGCCGAACCGCTCCTGAAACAGCTTTAGGCCGACGTTCAGGCGGTCCGCGGTCGATTCCAGCACCGCAGCCTGGAAGCTCGCGCAGAGATCGCTGACGTCCTGCGGCTCGAGCGGCTCCAGCCGGCTGGCTGCACTGCGCACCGCGGTCTTCAGTCCCGAGAGCGAGAAATTCGCATCGGGCCGGCCGAGCATCGGGCGTGGAAAGTCAAACCGCGTCGGGTCGCCGCCGGCGGCCGCGCGCTCGACCTCCGGTCCGCCGGGATAGGGCAGCGACAGCATCTTCGCCACCTTGTCGAACGCCTCGCCCATCGCGTCGTCGACGGTGGTGCCGAGCCGCACATATTCACCGACGCCGACCACGGCGACGATCTGGGTGTGTCCGCCCGAGGCCAGGAACAGGCAATAGGGAAACGCCAGCGCGCAGGTCAGCCGCGGCGTCAGCGCGTGCGCCTCGAGATGGTTCACCGCGATCAGCGGCGTATCGTGCACCATCGCGATCGCCTTCGCGGTGGTGAGACCGACGATCACGCCGCCGATCAGGCCGGGGCCCGCGGCTGCCGCGACGGCCGACAATTGTCGGTAGCCGACGCCGGCCTCCTTCATGGCGGAGGCGACGATGCCGTCGAGCAGGTCGACATGGGCGCGCGCCGCGATCTCCGGCACCACGCCGCCGAAGCGGGCGTGCTCGTCGGTCTGCGAGCGCACCACGTTGGAGAGGATTTTCGCCTGCCCGTCAGCCTGGCGCTCGACCACGGCGGCCGCGGTTTCATCGCAGGTGGTCTCGATCCCCAGCACCAGCATCGGTGGTTCGTGTCCCAATTTCGGTCCTTGTGCTACGAGCATGATCCGGACGGGCCGGAACCGGTTTCCGGCAAGATGATGCTCATCAAAACGTCCGCTCCGGGGTAGCATTGCGAGGTCTTAAAGTGCAATCGGTCGCCAACGTCCAATTTATACGGCTGGAGGCCTGAAACCCTGACAATCCTTGTCACACGACCGCATCCGGACAATGACGCGACGCTCGCGACGCTGCGCCAACGCGGCTTTGACGCCCTGTCGGCGCCGGTGCTGCGCTTCGAGCCGGTGCCGTTCCGTGGCGACGACGATGCGGATTATGATGCCGTCATCCTGACCAGCGCCAATGCGCTGCGCGCGGTCGACCTCGCGACCAGTCGCTTGTTGCGGCTGCCGTTGTTTGCGGTCGGGGCGCATACCGCCGATGCGGCGCGCGCCGCAGGCTTCGACAAGGTGATCGTGGCGAAGGGCGATGCGGTCTCGCTGCGCAATCTCGTGCTTGCACGGGTCAAGGCCGGCGAACTCGACGCATCGGCGACGCTGCTCTATCTCGCCGGCGCCGACCTGTCGCGCGATCTCGCCGGCGAGCTCGGCGAGCGCGGGCTCAGCGTCGTCACCCACACCACCTACCGGATGGCGCCGGTGGCCGCCTTCCCGAGGGAGGTCAGCGACGCCTTCATGGCGAACCGGATCACCGCGGTGCTGCACTATTCCCGCCGCAGCGCGCAGGCCTTTCTGGACACGGTACGCGCCGACGGGATCGAGATTTCGGCGCTCGCCTTGCCGCAATGCTGCATCTCGGCGGCCGTCGCCGCGGTGCTCCATGACGCCGGCGCGACCAAGGTGGTGGTGGCGGCGCGGCCGGACGAAAATGCCCTGCTGGAGGCGCTCAGCCGCACCCTGCGGCCGAGGCCGGAATAATTCTTTCGTCTGACCATGATGTTAGGCAATGCTCGGTTATTCGGATCGTGCTCTAAGAACCTGGGCCGATTCTGGTAGAGTGTGCGGCCAGTAGTTTTGAGGACCCCCGCGATGGCTGAAGAAAGGCCAGACGACCCAGGCTCTTCGCCGGATTCCCGGCCCAAGCGCGCGCCGCCGACCATCGATCTTCAGGCGACCGAAATCTCCAGCGAACCGTCGAAGGCGGAGGGGGCCGAGGAAGCCGCCAGGGAGGCTGACCAGGATGCCGGCAAGGCGTCTGCGGACGCGGCGACGCCTGAGGCCGAGCCCCAAGGCGACGCCGCACCGCAAGCGGAGCCGCAGCCCGAGACCGCCTCCGCGGCGCCGGACGCCGAACCGGCGCGGCCGGTGTCGCCCTGGGTGGTGGCGCCGATATCCGGCGCCGTCGCGGCGGCGCTGGTGATCGGGGTCGGCTGGCTGCTTGGCTGGCCCGTCGTGCAGCCGGTCCCGGCGCCGCAACCCAATGCCGCCATCGACGAACTCGGCACGCGCCTGAGTGCGCTGGAATCGAAAGCCGGCAGGCCGGTCGCGGCGGCCGCCGATCCCGCGGCGACGGCGCGGCTGGAGGCGCTCGACAAATCGATCGCCGCACTGCGCACCGAGCTCGCCGCGACGCGGGCGCAATCCGACAAGCTTGCGGCGGCTGTCAATGACGCGAAAGCCGCGCCGCGCGATGGCGCGGCTGCGGCTGATATCTCCGGCATCACGGCGCGCATCGACAAGATCGAAGGCGCGGTGAAGGCGCAGGGCGCCGCGATCGCCAGGCAGGACAGCAAGATTGCGGACACCAAGGCCGAGGCGAAGGCCGACGACGTGCCGCTGCGCCGCGTCGTTGCGGCATCGCTGCTCGACGTCGCGGTGCGTCACGGCGATCCCTATGCCTCCGCGCTCGAGGCTGCGAAAGCGCTGTCGGATGACGCCGAGGTGCTGAAGCCGCTCGAGACGTTTGCGACCTCAGGCGTGCCGAGCCCGAACGCGCTGTGCCGCGAGCTGGTGGAAATCGTGCCGCGGCTCGCGCCGCCGGCGGCGGAAGCTGCGGCGGCGAATGCCGGGCTGGTCGATCGTCTGAAGGCCGGTGCCTCCACGCTGATCCGCATCGAGCGGACCGACGGCACGGGGACCGATCGCGGCAGCATCGTCGCGCGCGTGACATCGGCCGCCCTGCATAATGACCTCGCATTGACCGAGCGTGAATTGAAATCGCTGCCGCCGTGCGATCCGCCGGCGGCGCAAGCCTGGCTCGCCAAGGTGGACGCGCGCCGCGCCGCGCTCGACGCGTCGCGTAAATTTGCCGACAACGCCATGGCGGCGCTCGCCACGGTCAACCAGTAAGTCTTTGCAATAGGTTCTCGATGATCCGGATCATTCTGTTCCTGCTGCTGATCGCGCTCGCTGCAGCAGGTGCGGCCTGGATGGCCGATCAGCCCGGCGATCTCGTGCTGAATTGGGGCGGCTTGCGGCTGACGTCCAAGCAGCCGATGTATCTGCTCGGCCTCGTCGTCGTCGTCGCGATGATCGCCGGCGTGATCCTGCGCGGGCTCTGGAAGATCCCCTCGCACATCCGTCGCGGCCGGCGCGAGCGGCGTCACGCCCGCGGCCGCCACGCCATCACGCAAGGCTTGCTTGCGATCGGGCATGGCGACTCCTCGGCGGCGCGCGCGCATGCCGAAGTGGCGCGGCGCCACGCCGCAAACGATCCGCTGGCGCTGCTGCTGCACGCGCAATCGGCGCAGCTCGACGGCGATCGCGACGGCGCGCAGCGCGCCTTCCGCGCCATGGCCGAGCGCGAGGACACGCGGCTGCTTGGCTTGCGCGGTCTGTTCATCGAGGCGCAGCGCGCCGACGATCCGGTGGCGGCCGTGATGATCGCCGAGGAAGCGCTGAAGATGTCGCCGTCATCGTCATGGGCCTCGCATGCGGTGCTCGGCTTCTGCTGCGCCAAGGGCGATTGGGCCGGCGCGCTGTCGATCATCGACAACAACCAGAGCGCCGGATTGATCGACAAGGCGACCTATCGGCGGCAGCGCGGCGTGCTGCTGACGGCGCGGGCGCTGGAGTTCGAGACCGTCGATCGCGATCTGTCGCGCTCGAGCGCGATGGAGGCGGTCAAGCTGGCGCCGACGCTGATCCCGGCCGCCGTGCTCGCAGCGAAGTTCGAGAGCGAGGCGCATCAGGTGCGCCGCGCGATGCGCATCGTCGAGACCGCGTGGCTGGCGCAGCCGCATCCCGATCTCGCCGACGCCTATTCGCATGTGCGGCTCGGCGATTCCGCGCGCCAGCGCCTGGTGCGGGTCGAGACGCTGGCGGCGAAAACGCCTGGACATATCGAGGGCGCGCTGGCGATCGCGCGCGCCGCGATCGACGCCGCCGAGTTCGCCAGGGCGCGTGCGGCGCTGGAGCCGTTTATCGCGGCGCCGACGCAACGCGTCGCGCTGTTGATGGCCGAGATCGAGCGCACCGAGCATGGCGACAGCGGCCGGGCGCGTGCCTGGACCCTGCGCGCCGTGCGCGCGCTGCACGATCCGGTCTGGGCCGCCGACGGCTATGTGTCGGACCGCTGGCGTCCGGTCTCGCCGGTCACCGGCCGGCTCGACGCCTTCCAGTGGCAGACCCCGGTGGCGGCGCTGCCGTCCGACAAGGGCCATGCGATCGAGTCGTCGCCCTTCGAGGAGGCGATGCTGGCGCCGCGCCGGGTCGAGCCGCCAAGGGAAGTCGCCAGCGAGCCTGAAGTGGCCAAGCCGGCCGAGGTGAAGCCAGTCGAGGTCAAGCCGGTCGAGGTCAAGCCCTTGGAGCCGGCCGCGCCGACGGTGCAGGATAACGCCCCGCTCCCGGCGGCCATCGAGGCCGAGCCCGCCCCGGCCCCGCCCGAACCCGCCGCGCTGGAACCGGCTCCCCCTCCGGCCGCCGAATCGGCATCCCCGGCACCGGCCCCCCTGTTCCGGTCCCGGACCGACCTGCCCAAAGCCGCACCGGCGCCGATTCCGGCCGTGATCCCGATCATCCGGGCTCCCGACGACCCCGGGGTCGACGAGGACGGCCCGGTGGACGAATTTGCGGAACAAATCGGCCCGCCCAAGGCCCAGGTGGGCGGTTGGCGCGGATTTCTGTCACGTTTGGGAAGCTAATTCGCGGTTAGATAACCGCTGTGTGGTTCGATAACCGCGTTTTCCTTGCCAATCGGGGTCATGCCCGATATCAGGTGGCCGCGTGATCCGGCCGTTGCCGAACGGTTCGCCGCAATAGCTCAGTTGGTAGAGCACGTCATTCGTAATGACGGGGTCGGGGGTTCGAATCCCTCTTGCGGCACCATTTCTCAGCCAGAAGTGAAGCTTGCTCCCAGCGCGCATTAAGGCGCCTGGATGCGATTTGCTCAGAGCGTCGAACCCCTCGCACGCGCCGGTAGACCAAGTTCTAGAGGCGCTATTTCAAGGGGTTGGGCAGATGCTTCCGAAAATCGCCCACGTGATCATCATCGGGCTCTCTGAAGAAGAGCGCGGCAAGCTCGATGAAAGCACCCGCAAGATACTTCACTTCAGCGATCCTTCCTGGGAATACAAATCGTACGGCTGCGGCACCTTGCCGGAAGCCGCGGCGATCGCGAAAGAGATGGCGCGAGTCGATATCTTTTATGTTGCGGGGGGAGCTGAGTCCGAATCCATACCGTACGAAAAGTTCGGTCTCGAACTCGACTACGAGATACTAGGGGAGCTGATGGAAAATCATTCCAGCAAGCCGGTGGTCAGCTATGCGAGGCCTGATCGGCCGAACAAGCTCGCAACGGCAATCTTTGCGCTTTGGCGTGACCGCAGCAAGTCAACCTCAGCTTGACGACATCGATGCTTTTCTCGACCGGGCTCGCTCTTGCCGCCCGCCTGAAGCCTAGATCCGCGCTCCGCACAATCCGCTCATGATCGCAATCGCGATCAGGCCGCCGGCTGCAAGCCCGGTCGCCCAGATCCGGTTGGCAGCTGTGGTGGCCACGCCATGCGCGATCAGGATGCCGCGCAATCCCGACGCGAGATGCGCGAGCACGAAGAAGACGCCGAGCGCGTAGTGCGGCACCAGGCGAATGCTCCAGGCGTCGTGGATCAGGCCGGTCGGTGCGCCCGACGCCCAGGCCCAGTTGGTGTCGATGTGGTGGACGGCCCGCGCCGAGATCAATGCGGAGTTCAGATGGGTGAGGATGAATGCCGCGAGATAAATGCCGGAGCCGATCTGAAACACGCGGTAGGCATCCGCCGGCTGCGCGCTCCAGCGCCAGGCGAGCCGCATCCCGATGGCGACCTGGAACAGCATCAGGCCGACGAGGATGGGTTCGACGACGGACGATCGATAGACTGAGCGCCCCATCTTCATCATGGCGGCATGAACCTCAGGTCCGAGCCAACCCAGCAGATGGTTGGTGAGGTGAAACGCGACGTAGAGCAGGATGATCGCTGCGGCGACGCCGTGCGTCACGCGCCATTTGGCGATGGATGGGGTAATCGCGGCTGATTCTGCCGGGCGCACTTGCTCGCTGCCGAGCAGCACATAGAGGCACGCGGCCAACCAGCCCGCGACCCAGACAAGCTCGTCGCTGACGGGGATGTGCAGCAGGCCAAGACCGACGCCGGTCAGCACGAACAAGGGCGGCGTAGCGGTGCTGGCATAGGCGAGACGGCGGGCGCGCAGCTCGAACGACGAAGGCTCGGCCTTGGTCATCCAGTACGCGCAGGCAAGACCCAGCAAGGGCGCGGCGGTCGTGGCCAACAGGCAAAGCGCCGCCAGGACCAGTCGCCCGAACGACATCGGACCAGCAGCGGGAGAGACCGCGAGATGAAATGCATCGAGCAGGAACGGATAGGCCATCGCTCCAGCTGCCGGGATCAGCCAGCGGAGCTTTTCGGCGGCCGTATTCGCCAAGCCATTGTCGGCGGGCCGTACGCGGCCTTGTTCGAATGCACTCACTGAGTTTCTCCGGAGTTCGGGCGTCGTGAAGGAGAAGGCCAAACCGACGAGTCTATTCCCAAGGCATCATCGGAGCTGCGGAAGGCGAGCTTGTGCTAGACGCTGGCGTGCACGGGCGACGGCGTTGCGCCGAGACCATGTCTCAAGGCCATAACCTACAGCGATACGGTCCCACCGATAGGACCAAGTTCCAACAATCCGACTGGACCATGCCAAGGTTCCTTTCGGCGTGCCACAAAATCAAGTTCAAGGGTGAAGGCAGATTCGCCTAGCGGATTCACGGGTTGATCTTGTAAGCAGGTTGCTATGCAAAGCACGGCCAAATCGCGGGCCGGAAGCGGACAGGGCGAGCGGCCAGATTCGCGGATCGCCGTCTCTGCCTCGAAGCTCGCCACCGCCGATCTCAACAACCTCATGCGGGCACTTGAGATCGATGTCGTCGCGCTCACCGAAATGCTGATTCCATCAGGCCATCGCGCCGAGATGGGGACGATCGATGCGCCGGCGGTCCATTACACCATTAGTGGCAGGGGACGAATTTCGATCGGCGATGGGCCTTGGATGTCGCTCGAACCCCATCTCCTCATCATCAAGCCTCCGAGTACCCCGTTCGTAATCGAAGTCGACGGAACCAGCGGCCCGAAGAAGCTCATCTCCCGCGATTGCTGGAAGCAGCATGACAGCGTGTTGCGTATCGCAACACCGACCGAGCAGCTCGAGATCATCCAGATCTGCGGCTTCTTCAACGCATCCTTCGGACAATCCGTCGGGTTGTTTCGCGAATTGCGCGAGCCCGTGGTCGAGAAATTCGAGCCGACGGACAAGATCGACCTGAAGCTTCGCGAAGCGGTCGAGGAGCTTTGCGTGCAGGAAATCGGTATGGGCGCCATGACGGCGTCCCTGCTAAAGCAGGTCATCATCGCCCTGGTGAGGCGGTCGATGAAGTCCTCCTGCAGCTGGACTGATCGGTTTTCGATTCTCGCGGATCGGCAGATCACGCGTGCATTCGCCGATATGGTGGCGCGTCCGGGGGCCGCTCATACGATTCAGAGCCTTGCGCATAGCGCGGGTCTGAGCCGGTCGGCATTCATGGCGAAGTTCTCGGAGATCTTTGGCCGTTCGCCGATGGCCATCCTTCGGGATCTCAGGATGCGGCAGGCGGCGCTCGATCTCACGACGACGTCAGCCCCAGTCGATGTTGTGGCCTACAACGCCGGCTACGAAAGCCGGTCAAGTTTCGTGCGAGCATTCCGCAAAGCCTACAACGTTGATCCGAGCGAGTACCGGCTGCGCGTGAAGCACGGTGCGAGTGGTACGGGCGCTTGAGCCAAATACCGCCTCCGAGGCAGCTCTCCCGGCAAGCGAGCGATTTTGAATGGGCGTGCCGATAGCGACATCCGCTCATCTATTGAAACTGTTCGTCGGGCTATCGGCGTTGGCTGAGCTCGCTGCCTGATCGAAGAAAAAACTGGAAACGGCAAAGGCCGAAAGCAAGCCGCGTCGGCTCGTGCTTGCCCGACGCTGCGCCTCAACCGGGCTCTTTTCCGTTCCCTAGAGCATGATCCGGAAAAGTGTGAAGCGGTTTTCCGAAGAATCATGCTCAAAAAGAGCTAAAGCGCGATGACGATTCAACCCAATCTCATCGCGCTTTAGCCAGATTCGCGCACACTCGGCGCACCGATCCTCGGCGTTGGCCAGCTCCGGAGTCCAGAATGCGTGTCCGCGCGTCCAGGAACGCCCGACGCGTGTTTCATCGCGCCGGGACCAGTGGCAACGTGGCTTCAGGAAATGCGCCGCGTCGATGGCATCGATTCAATATCCAAGGTCATTCGAGCCATCGAGTTTCGCCTTCCGGTTTTCGCTCGTCTGAAAAGGAGTTCGGAAGATGATGAGCTGCCGCACTCAGGCAGGTGCACGATGAAGGCAATCGTTGTGACGGACCAAGCGGCGGGAACGGCCGGAATGAAGCTGGTGGAGCGGCCCGAGCCGCAGGCCGCGATAAACGACGTCGTCGTTGAGATTCGTGCGGCGGGATTCACCCGGGATGAGCTGACGTGGCCCTCGACTTGGACCGATCGCCGCGAGCGTGACCGAACACCGTCGATCCCCGGCCACGAGTTGGCTGGAGTGGTCACCGCCCTCGGCTACGGCACGGCGGGGCTGTCGGTGGGACAGCGGGTATTCGGTCTCGCGGACTGGTATCGCGACGGCACCTTGGCGGAGTATGTGGCCATCGAGGCGCGCAACCTCGCGCCGCTGCCGGGCGATGTCGATTTCACGGTGGGCGCGGCCCTCGTGATGCCAGGCCTTACCGCGTGGCAGGGGCTGTTCGATCACGGGCGGCTTCGGGCGGGGCAGAGCATCCTTGTGCACGGTGCCGCCGGCGTCGTCGGTTCGATGGCAACCCAGCTCGCACGTGAGGC
Source organism: Bradyrhizobium pachyrhizi (assembly GCF_001189245.1). Lineage (GTDB taxonomy): Bacteria > Pseudomonadota > Alphaproteobacteria > Rhizobiales > Xanthobacteraceae > Bradyrhizobium > Bradyrhizobium pachyrhizi. Next base: position 459,128 of record NZ_LFIQ01000039.1, read on the forward strand.
CGGTGCTTACGTCATCGGCATCGGACGGGCTGCCGGCCGTCAGACGGCCCTCGACTTCGGCGCACAGGAGTTCGTCGACCTCGACAACGAAACTCTGGAAGATGTCGGCGGAGTCGATCTGGTGTTCGATGTCCTTGGCGGCGACATCGCGAAGCGGTCCGCGCGCGTGATTCGAGCCGGAGGAACGCTGGTGACCATCGCCGGTCCGACGGATGCACGGCCCGCTGACGGCCGGACGGTAGACTTCGTCGTCGAACCCGATCGCGCCCAACTGAATGAGATTGTCCGGCGGGCGCGTGACGGACGTGTGCGGACAAACATCGGCAGCGTGGCTGCCCTCGACGATGCCGTTGCCGCCTTCAATCCGACCGAGCGGATCAGCGGGAAGACGATCATTCGCGCTCGTCCGTGAGCGGAGCGCGCCTATCGATGAATGCGGCCGGCCGGCTCTCAAAGAGAGCGAAAGCACTCTCGTGCCTCAACCTATCACGTCACTCATAGGACCAACCATGACCAACGCTGTTATCGAATGTATCCTGAGCCGCAGCTCTACGAAGTATTACGACCCTGCCGCCACCCTGAGCGACGACCAAATCCGAGAGCTCGTGCGAATCGGCACCGCCGCACCGACATCCTTCCACGTGCAGAACTGGCGCTTCATCGCCGTGCGCACGCCTGAAGCCAAAGCTCGGCTGAGTCCGATCGCTTGGAATCAACCCGCGATCACCGACGCAGCCGTTACCTTCATCGTCTGCGGCAAGCTGGCCGATTCCAGCGTAATACCAGAGCGGCTGGCGCCGCTGGTGGAATCGGGCGTCATGCCGGCGAAGATGGTGCCGGAATGGGAGATTCCCGCGCGCAATCTGTACATGGAGTACCCACAGCGCCGGCGCGATGAAGCGGTACGAACCGCCTCTTTCGGCGCGGCGGCGATCATCTATGCGGCCCGCTCGCTAGGCCTGGGTTCGACGCCGATGATCGGTTTCGATGCCGAACCGGTGCACCGCGAGTTCGGCTTGGCCAGGGACGAAGTGCCGGTCCTGCTGTTGGCCGTGGGGCCGGAGCGTCCGGGAAACTGGGCGCAGAAGCCGCGCCGCCCGGTGACCGATGTGCTGCACCTCGTATAACGTTAGTGAAATCAGCTATTTACGGAGATTGCTGATGGCTCGAACTGCATTGCCAACGCCGGCTCAGATGCCGGCAGATTCGAAACCGACTCTCGATGGGTTCACCAGGAACATCGGATTCACTCCGAATATGATGGCGACCTTCGCGCTGAGCCCGATCGCGTTCAACGCATGGGCCACCCTGCTCAGCTCTTTGAGCAAGGCGCTTGACGTGAAGACGCGTGACAGCATCGGCCTCGCTGTCTCCGAAGTGAATGGGTGCAACGACTGCCTGACGGTTCACAGCTTTACGGCCGAGCATATGGCCAAGCTGCCGGCTAATGAAATCATTCTCGCTCGGAAGGGTCATGCCAGTGATCCGAAGCGGGACGCCGCTCTCCAGTTTGCGCGCAAAGTCATCACGACCCGCGGCAAGGTCGGTGACGCCGATATGAAAGCCGTCCGGGACGCCGGCTACACGGATGCGAACATCATGGAGATCGTCGCGTTAGTGGCCATGTACTCCCTGACGAACTTTTTCAACAACGTGTTCGATCCCGAGCAGGATTTTCCCGCCGTCGCGCCGGCTGGCTCGATCTGAGCTCTATCCGATCGCATCGCGTTTTTCGAAGATGGTTGGAGATTTCATGTGATGCGAGCGTAAGACGGGACAATTCGTCTCGGCCGATCCGAACGCCCGCTACGCCCGCGCCGGGGAGAGGGGAGCATGCGCCTCGCCGGCACAATCGAACGACTCGGTCAACGTCCCGATGCTCCGGATCCGAACCACGAATGGAAACAAGCCGGTAGATGCTGCGTCGGGGGCTCAAGCCTTCGCCGTCCTGCAAAGGGGGGGCTCCAGAGGGCTATTGAGTAGAGATAGTTCTCATCTTCACCCGGCGCGGCGCACCAGCCCTCAAGCGGTCAGCCCGGAAACGGCGGCCGCCGGCTCCTTTGCATGGGGTTGTTTTCGATATTTTGGTGGGCCGCAGCCGCCGGGCGCGATGGTGCCACTCTCGAAGGGGCACAGGCGTTCAACGTCGTCCGGCCGTGTCGGGCCAGCGGAAGGTGGTTGCGGTCAGAAAGCGAAAGCGCCCCTGGATCTGATCCAGGGGCGC
>NZ_LFIQ01000039.1:461361-474800 GCF_001189245.1 Bradyrhizobium pachyrhizi
GCGTTGAGAGTGCGTTCGCTGCGTTACTCGGCGACCGTCTGCACGACGTTGCCGATCGGCCGGCCCGTTGCGATCGGCTTCTCGGTCTTCGCCATCATCGCGTCGTATTCGGGCAGCGTCTCGAGCTGGGTCTTGGCCTTCATCCAGACCACCTTGTAGCCGCCGGCCTTCAGCTTGCGGAGCAGCGTCGGCAGCGCCTGTGCGGTGTGCTTCTGGAGGTCGTGCATCAGGATGATGCCCTTGTGCTCCTTGTCGAGCTTGGTCATCACATTGTTGATCACCTCGTCCGCGCTCTTGGACTTGAAGTCGTTGGAGTCGACGTCGACCGAGAACATCGCGATGTTGCGGGTGCCGAGATAGGCCGTCGTCGCCGGGGTGTGCGCCAGCGCCGGGAAGCGGAAGAACGGCGCGGGATTACTGCCCAGCGCCAGCTTTACCGCACTGAAACCCTTCTCGATCTCGTCCTTGGCCTGCTGCTCGGTCAGCTTCTTGCTGGCGAGATGCGCATGCGACCAGGTATGGGCGCCGATGGTGTGGCCGGCGGCGGCGACCTGGCGCAGGATGTCCGGGTGATAGGTGGTGTGCAGGCCGATCGGGAAGAACACCGCCTTGGTGCATTCATCGGCCAGCGCCTTGAGCACGGCCGGCGTGGTCGGCCACGGACCGTCGTCGAAGGTCAGCACGACCTCCTTGTCGGTCAGGAAGTCATACTGCTTGTACTGCAGGAAACCGAAGCCCGGGCCGCCATTGGTGTCGACCACGACGGTGCGGCTGATGCCGAGCGCATCGGGGTTGGCGCATTTGGGCGCGGCCGCGACGGGGGCCGGCATCGGAGCCGGAGCAGGCGTGGCGGCCGGTGCCGCGGCCTGGGTAGCATCGGCGCGCTTCGACAGCGCGGCGGTCGTCTCGACATCGTCCTTGGCGGCCTGTTTTGCCGCCGCAGGCAGCGGAACGGCCTTGGCCGCAGCCGTGGTTTGCGGAGGAGCCGCGTCGGCACGCGGCGAGGAGGTCCAGAACCACACGCCGGCGATCACGATCGCCGTTACAACACTGGCCAGCATCAGGCCCAACGCACTACGCATCGCTACACACTCTCTCGGAACTTAAGGATACGCCACAGCCGTAACGAGCGATTAATGCCAACAAGGTCTTAACGCGATCCCAACAAGGCGCCGGAAGGACAAGAAAAAGCGGGTCTTACCCATGCGTGATGACCGTCACAGTCGGTTTCAAGCTTCTTCGCGGCATGGAAACGCTATAGAACCGGCGTCGCATTCCCTGGAGCCGTTTCCGCTGCGATGAAATCGGAACGCGGCTCCGGATTCCCTATTTGACGCGTTTTCTTCACGCGAACCGGCACCCCTTCGCGGAAACGCTAGAGAGGCTTTGAGAGATGACCCGATTTCTGTTTGCCGTCGTGCCGCTTGTTTTGTTGACGTCGGCCGCCTCGGCACAGCAGCAGGGGCGCGATGCCTGCTCGCGCGATGCCTCGCGGTTCTGCCGCGCCCATCTCAGCGAGGGCGATCAGGTCGTGCTGGCGTGTCTGAAGGAGCATCGCAGCCGCCTCAGCAAGGCCTGCCAGCAGACGCTCGCCGATCACGGGCAGTAAATTCAATCGTCGTCATTCCGGGTTCATGCTTCGCATGCCCCGGAATGACGACACGGCCTACGTACTGCTCCCCGCCGCGGTCGCGACCACCGGGATCACCTCCTTGGCGGCGCGGTCCGGGGTCTCGTCCTTCCAGCGCACCGATCCGAACGGACGCTCCAGCATCCGGCGCACGCGGATCGGCTCGGCGCCGATGTGGAAGTCGGCCGCCTTCTGATGCAGTTCGCGCTCGATCTGCGTGGCGCGGTTGCGCTGGCGCAGGAAATCGAGCCAGGTCGGGCAGTGATAGCGCTCGGTCCACAATTCGGGATCGGCGATGTCGCGGGCGATCGACCAGCCATAGGCGCCGTTGCGCTGGCGGCTGAGCTGCACGTCCTGCATCACATTGTGGAAGGCGCGGGCATTGTCCTGCGCCACCCGGTATTCGATCTCGACCACCAGCGGCCCGCTGCGCCCGCTCAGTTGCAGCCGCACCTCGGGATCGGCCAGCGCATCCGTCGCGTCCTCGTTGCGTGCGCCGATCGGCGGCATCCTGAGCCAGATGCCGAGCAGCGGCGACAGCAGCATCAGACCAGCGGAGATCAGCAGCGCCATCTCGACGCCGCCGACGTCCGTGATGCGGCCCCAGCACCAGCTGCCGATCGCGATGCCGCCGGCGATCGCGGCCTGGAAGGCCGCCAGCGAACGGCCCGCGACCCAGCGCGGCGCGGAGAGCTGCACACCGATATTGAACAGCGCGATCGCCAGCATCCACACCGCTCCGGCAACCACCAGCGCGGCGGCGGTGATCACCGGCTGCTTGCTCACGGCAACCGCGGCGATCGCCGCGCCCATCGTCAACGCACAGACCCGTATGGCGGCTTCGCCGCTGAGCCGGCTGCGAATCTCGCTGATGTTGAGCGCGCCGATCACCGCGCCCATGCCGAAGGCGCCGAGCATGATGCCGTAGGTCTGCGCGCCGCCGTGCAGGAGGTCGCGCGCCACCAGCGGCATCAGCGCCGAGACCGATCCGCCGATGATGCCGGTCACCATGGTGCGGGTCAGCACGATCTTGATCGACGGCGAATTGGTGATGTAGCGCACGCCGGAGACGATGGCGCGGTTCAGCCGCTCGCGCGGCAGCCGCGACGGCTCGCTGACGCGATTCCACAGGAACAGTACGACGAGCAGCGGCAGATACAGTACGGCATTGGCGGCGAAGGCGGCCACGGCGCCCGCGGACGCCACCACGATGCCCCCGATCGCCGGACCAAAGCTGCGCGCGATGTTGTAGCTGATGCCGTTGAGCGCGACGGCGGCCGGCAGCGTCTCCGGCGGCACCTGCTCGCTGACCGAGGATTGCCAGGCCGGGCCGAACAGCGCCATGCCGCTGCCGACGACGAAGCACAGCGCGAGCAGGATGTTCGGCGTTACCAGATTGAGCCAGGCCAGCACGGTCAGGATGGTGGCGCCGGTCAGCGCAATCGCCAGCGACACCAGCGCGACGATGCGGCGGTCGTGCATGTCGGCGATGGCCCCGGCCGGCATCGAGATCAGCATCACCGGCAACATCAAGGCGGTCTGCACCAGCGCGACCTTGTCGGCCTCCGAGGTCATCTGCGTCATCGCCCAGGCCGCGCCGACGCCCTGGATCAAGATGCCGAGATTGGAGAGCAGGCTCGCGAGCCAGATTCGCCTGAAGATTGAATGCCGCAACGGTGCAGTGATACTGTCGGAGCGATCACGCGGTTCGGTCATATCCTGTTCCGGTTGGCCTGCTATGGCGTGTTGGACGATTCCGGCTGCACCAACTGATGCCCGCGAAACGCGTGTCCTGTCCAGCGATTACGGCATTCTTGGCGGCGATAGGACACAGCTAAAGCTCTGAAAGACCTCAGGAAGGCTTCGGAGTAGGCTTGGGGAAGGCTCGGGGAGGGGGACCAATGGCGCTGTCGCGGCGGAGAGTTTTGCAAGGGGCGGGCGCCCTGTCCCTGCTGGCCGGCCGCCTCGCCCCGGCCTTGGCGCAGTCTGCTCAGCCGGCGCTCGCCGGCGACACCCCGCCGATCCTGTTCGTGCATGGCAATGGCGATCATGCCGCGCTCTGGATGACGACGTTCTGGCGGATGGAATCGAACGGCGTGCCGCGCGAGCGCATGGCGGCGATCAACTTCACCGATCCGCTGGCGCGCAGTGACGACAAGATCGAGCAGGCGAGCCGCTCCTCGACCGAGGACCAGCGCCGCGAGCTCGCCGAGGCGATCAGGGAGCTGAAGCAGAAGACCGGCGCGCCGCGGGTCGCGCTGGTCGGCAGTTCGCGCGGCGGCAATGCGATCCGCAATTACATCAAGAATGGCGGCGGCGACATCAGCCACGCAGTGCTGTGCGGCACGCCCAATCACGGTGTGTATGCGTGGGATGACGGGCTCGGCAACGAGTTCAACGGGCGCGGTCCGTTCCTGCGCGGGCTGAACGATGGCGACAGCGAAGTGACCGCTGGCACCCTGTTCTTGACGCTGCGCAGCGACGGCCTCGACAAATATGCGCAAGCCGACGGGCGCTTCGTCGGCAAGCCGGGCACGCCGACCAACGTCACGACGGAAGGCCCGGCGCTGAAGGGCGCGACCAATCTGGTGCTCGGCGCGGTCGATCATCGCGAGACCGCCTTTCATCCGCGCGCCTTTCGCGAGATCTACAAATTCATCGCAAGGCACGAGCCGTCGCGGATCGAGATCGTGCCGGAGACGGCGGTGAGGCTGAGCGGCCTCGTCACGGGCACGCCCGGCGGCGTGCCGACCAATCGACCGGTGCCGGGGGCTACGGTCGACATCTATCGTGTCGCGGCGGAGACCGGCGAGCGCATTGGTGGCCCGCTGCACAGCTCGCAGACCGGCGCCGACGGCCGCTGGGGTCCGGCGCAGGTCGACCCGTCGTGGCCGCTCGAATTCGTGCTGACGGCGCCTGGTGCGGCGACGACGCACATCTATCGCTCGCCGTTTGTGCGCTCGTCCGAGATCGTGCATCTGCGCGCGGCGCGGCCGCTGGGGCCGGCCGATGCCGGCGCAGGCGCGGTCGTGCTGATGTCGCGGCCGCGCGGCTATTTCGGCCTGCCGCGCGATATCGTGCTGTTCGACGGCAAGGAGCCGGCCGATGTAAAACCCGGCGTGCCGACGGATTCGGTGACGACGCTGCGGCTGGCCGCGGCCGATCTCGGCCGTCCGGTCGCCGCGATCTTCAACGGGGAACGCATGATGATGCGGGCCTGGCCGGCATCGGAAAATCGGATTGCGGTCGCCGAGCTGACTTATTAGGTCTGGTGGAGGGTCCGCGCGCCGTCTTGGCGCCGGGATCGCATGGCCGGATCGGCCGTTGCGTGAGGCAGGAAGCGAGGACCATGAGCATAGCCGAAGTCTACGATATCACGGTCACGCGACGTCCCCTGGTCCCGCCGGCGCCGCCGCGCGCGCCCGCCGACATGGGCGCGTTCCAGCGGATGCGGGTGATGCGCAACTCGCCGATCGAGACCTGGGGCCAGCGCGCCTATGAGGACGACATCGTCCAGGGCCGCTTCCTCAACCACTCGAGCTTCATCCTCAACACGCCGGATGCGATCCGCCACGTGCTGGTCGACAATTACGAGAACTACACCCGCACGCCGGCCGGCCTTCGCGTGCTGCGTCCGATGCTGGGCGAGGGGCTATTGATCGCCGAAGGGCGTGCGTGGAAACACCAGCGCCGCACGCTGGCGCCGGCGTTCACGCCGCGCGCCGTGACGACGCTGGTGCCTTACATGATTGCGGCGGTCGACGAGACCATCGCCAAGCTGAAGTCGGCGAGTGGCGGCCCGGTCGATCTGCGCGAGGCGATGCAGCGGATGACGCTGGAGATCGCCGGCCGCACCATGTTCTCGTTCGGCATGGATCGCCACGGCGCCGCGCTGCGCGATTTCGTGATGGAGTATGGCGATACGCTGGCGCGGCCGCACATGCTCGATCTGGTGCTGCCGTTGAACTGGCCGACGCCGCAGGATTTCCGCCGCGCCCGTTTCCGCAAGCGCTGGACCGCGTTCGTCGGCATGCTGATGGCCGAGCGACGTGCGGCCGGCAAGGATGACAACGCGCCGGCCCGCGACCTGTTCGACCTGATGGGCGCCGCGCGTGATCCTGAAACCGGCGAGGCCTTCACCGATGCCCAACTCGGCGACCAGGTCGCCACCATGATCCTGGCCGGCCACGAGACGACTGCGACCGCGCTGTTCTGGGCGCTCTATCTATTGGCGCTCGATCCCCTAACTCAGGAACAGCTGGCGGCAGAAGTCACGAGCGCGGCGACGTCTGGCGCGCTCGACATCGAGCGGCTGAAATTCACCCGCGCGGTGATCGACGAAACCATGCGGCTTTATCCGCCGGCGTTCCTGATTGCGCGTGCGGCGGGCGGTCCCGATACCATCGCGGGCCGTCCGGTCAGGAAGCGTGACGTAATCCTGATCGCGCCGTGGCTGTTGCACCGGCACGAGAAGCTGTGGCGCGATCCGAACGCGTTCGTGCCGTCGCGTTTCATGACGGGAACGCCGCCCGATCGGTTCGCCTATCTGCCGTTCGGCGTCGGCGCGCGGGTCTGCATCGGTGCGCATTTTGCGCTGGTCGAGGCGACGCTCGCGCTTGCGAAGATCATCGGCGCGTTCCGCGTCGCGCTGGCGGACAAGGATCCGGTGCTGCCGGTCGGCGTGGTGACGACACAGCCGAACCGTTCCCCGGTGTTTACGATCAAGCCGCGCTGATCTTGCGCGGCGGTGTCCCAATGCTCATCTAGGGGCTCACCATGAGCGATACGCAGGCCCATTTCGCAGTCCTCAGGCAGACGACCGATCCGGCCGTGGTCGATGCCATGCAGCAGCTGATCGCGGACGGCCATGATCGGGATCTCAATCGCATCAATCTGCTGGATTTTTCGAGCCGCACCGGGCTCGACCAGGAGAAGGTGATCTCCGGTTTCCTGCATGCGTCGCGGCTCGGCCTGTTCGACATGAGCTGGAATGTGCTGTGCCCGGGCTGCGGCGGCGTGCTCGATGCGCATTCGACGCTGAAATCGTTGCGTCATGACGACTACAATTGCGCGCTGTGCGCGGCTGGTTACGAGGCGTCCGTCGACGATCTGGTCGAGGTCGCGTTCACCGTCAGCCCGCGCGTGCGCCGCATCGGCGCGCATGATCCGAACACGCTGCCGATCTGGGAATATGTCCGCCAGATGTTCTGGAGCTCTGGCATCGAGCTCAACGAAGATTCGCTGGAGCGCCTGCTCAAGGAGGTGACGCTGGAATCGCTGGAATTGCCCGCCGGCGAAAAGGCGCTGCTGTCGCTGCAATTGCCGAAGCAGTTCCTGATCGTGTTCGAGCCGGTGACGCACTCGGCGCATTTCTTCGACGTGCAGGGCGAGCCGACCACCGAGCGCCAGCAGTTCTCGATCGTGTTCAACAAGCTGCAGGCGCCGACCGGCACCACGGTGCTGCGGCCGGGGCCGCTGCGGCTGTCGCTGGACAACCAGACCGACACCCGCGTGCTGCCCGCTGTTTGGGTAGCGGCCGATGCGCTGCATGAGCTGCTCGGCAAGCGCAAGCCGATCCTCACCGCGAAGCGGATGCTGTCGAACCAGACCTTCCGTGATGTGTTCAAGGCCGACAACCTCACGGTCGACCAGCGGCTGAAGATCACCGCGCTCACCTTCCTGTTCACCGACCTCAAAGGCTCGACCGCGCTCTATGAACGGGTCGGAGATCTCGCCGCGTTCGATCTGGTGCGCGCGCATTTCCACGCGCTGCTCGAGATCATCGCTTCCGAGCACGGCGCCGTCGTGAAGACGATCGGCGATGCCGTGATGGCGACCTTCATCCGGCCAGAGCATGCATTGTCGGCGGGCCTGCGCATGCGGGCGGCGATGAAGCAGCTCAACACCGAGCGCGGCAAGGAAGATCTGATCGTCAAGATCGGCATCCATGAGGGGCCGTGCCTTGCGGTGACGCTCAACGAGCGGCAGGATTATTTCGGCCAGACGGTGAATATCGCCGCCAGGGTGCAGAGCCTGTCGACGTCGCAGGAAATCCATTTGACCCAGCCGGTGATGGAATCGGCTGAGGTCGCGGGCATCCTCGATCGCGCCGCGATCAAGCCGATCCAGAAGGAAGCGGCACTGCGTGGCATTGCCGACAAGCTCGTGGTGTACGAGATACCGTGGTCATATTGCTGAAACGTAATGCTTGCCGAAACGTAATGTCGCAGCGGGAACCTGCGCGGATTGCACCGGTTCTGTTTCCACGCCATATAGATTTCAACGGAGCATGATCCGGACATGCGTGTAGCCGGAAAGATCACGCTCAAATCAGGCAGGCTTCATTCCACAGAGAGAACGATGCTCGACGGACTTCGCCAATTCATTGCCGATATCGTTTCCCCCGACGCCCAGGCCGACCGCACCTTCGATGACGGCGACTATCGCCTGGCGGCGACCGCGCTGCTGGTGCATGTCGTCTCGCTGGACGGCGAGCCGACGCCGGCCGAGACGCGCAAGCTGCACGGCCTGATCGAGAGCCGTTTCCAGCTCGACCGCGGCGCGGCCGACAAGTTGATCGCCTCTGCCATGCGTGTCGAGGGCGAGGCCGTCGATCTCTATCACTTTACCAGCGTCATTATGCGCTCGGTGAACGAGGAGGGACGGCTGCGCATCGTCGAGATGATGTGGGAGCTGGTCTATGCCGATGGTCAGGTCAGCGAGTTCGAGGACAATGTGGTCTGGCGCGCCGCCGATCTGCTCGGCATTTCCTCGCGCGACCGCATCGATCTCAAGCATCGGGTCGCCGAGAAGCAGGCGGCGCTACCAAAGGGCCCCTGGGGCACCGCGGACGCCGCAATCTGACGCGATTGCCCGCGCCGGCGGAGGCATCGTCACCGGTATCAGGGATGACGAAATTTTAATGTCCGCCGCGATTGTGGGCGATCCGACTGAAAATCTGGCGTTTCATCACAAAACCAGTGCCTCGCGACTGTCCACAAGCTTACACACGGCTTGCGTCCCACCGCATGCCTATGCTCTCGTCGCCTTGTTGGGGACCTCACTAGAATTTGCAGTAAGAGTTTGAAACGTGACCGAGCGTGTGACGCTGATAACCGGGGCATCGGCGGGCATAGGCACCGAACTGGCGCGCGTGTTTGCATCGAATGGTCACCGTGTGGCGCTGGTGGCGCGTCGCGCCGACCGCCTGAAGGCGCTCGCCGACGAGCTCGGGGCCAAGGGCGGCGCAGCGCCGATTGTGATCCCCTGTGATCTCCAGCACGCCGATGCGGGCGACCGGATCGCGCAGGCCCTGACCGACGCCGGGGTCGAGGTCGAGTTTCTCGTCAATAATGCCGGCTTCGGCCTGTTCGGCCGCGCCATCGAGCGCGACCGCGCCGAGCAGCTCAACATCATCAACGTCAACATCCGCGCGCTGACCGATCTGACGCTGCGCTTTGCCGACCAGCTGATCCGCAACCGCGGCGGCATCCTCAATCTCGGCTCGATCGCCGGATTCCTGCCGGGCCCCGGCATGGCCGTGTACTACGCCAGCAAGGCTTATGTGCTGTCGTTTACCGAGGCGTTGCGCTGTGAGCTGGCGCCGCAGGGCGTGCGTGTCACCGTGGTTTGCCCGGGCCCGGTACCGTCGGAGTTTCAGGATCGCGCCGGGTTTGCCCCTGGATTCGATTCCGCCATCCTCAACGTTTCGCCGGAAGAGGTGGCCCGCCAGGCCTATAGCGGGTTGATGGCCAACAAGCGCGCGGTGCTGCCTGGCGCCTTCATCAAGCTGGTGCCGTTCCTGCTCCGGCTGTTTCCGCGCTCCTTTATCCTGACGGCGGTCGGCGGATTTCAGCTCCGCAAGCGCTAGCTGTCCCTGAAAAGCCCCACTCGTCGCCGCTAAGACTGTTTCTGGCCCGCGATTTGCTTCGCCTGGGTGTGCGCAAACTCACACGATGTTAACGACCACTTAGCTATGATCGCGCCTTACGTGCCGAAACTTTAAGCAGAGGCAATGTCGTTCCGGTCTGACCAGAGCCGTGTCGTGGTGCCCTTCGCCAGCCGAAGGCCGGCCGCGGTCACGCCCAAGGATCAGATTTTGGATCAGGTGTCGCTGCGGCCGGTGCTGATCGTGCTGCATCAGGAGACGTCGACTCCCGGCCGGATCGGCAACGCCCTGCGCGCGCTGGGCTACCGTCTCGACATCCGCCGCCCGCGCTTCGGCGACGCGCTGCCCGAAACGCTCGACGCGCATGCCGGCGCGGTGATCTTCGGCGGTCCGATGAGCGCCAATGATGGCGACGACTACGTGCGGCGCGAGATCGACTGGATCGCCGTTCCGCTGCGCGAGCAGCGCCCGTTCCTGGGCATCTGCCTCGGCGCGCAGATGCTGGCGCGGCAGCTCGGCGCCAAGGTCGCGCCGCATCCGCAAGGCCGTGTCGAGGTCGGTTATTATCCGGTCAGGCCGACCGAGGCGGGCCGCGCGCTCTGCCCCAACTGGCCGGCGCGGGTCTATCACTGGCACGGCGAGGGATTTCAATTGCCCGCCGGCGCCGACCTGCTCGCGGCGGGCGATGATTTCCCGGTGCAGGCGTTCCAGTTCGGCAACGCCTTCGGCCTGCAATTCCATCCCGACGTGACCTACGCGATGATGCATCGCTGGACCACGCGAGGTTGCGCACGGATGGATTCGCCGGGCGCACAACCGGGCCATCTGCACTTCGCCGAGCGTGCCGTCCACGATGCCGCCGAGCGCGCGTGGCTGAAGCATTTCATCGACGGCTGGATCGCGCGCGTGCCCCAGCGGCAGCTGCTGCAGGCCGCGGAATAGCCGCCACGCGGAATTTCGCGTCGGCTTTTCATTCTCGTGAATGTGTTACTGTCGGCCGCCGCGCGCAGGCCGCATCGCCGCGCGTATCAATAACAACAAGGCACAGGGAGATCGCCGTGAGCTACGAGCACATCCTCTATGAGGTCAGCGACCGGATCGCGACCATCACGCTCAATCGCCCCGATCGCATGAATGCGTGGACCGCGATCATGGAGCGCGACGTGCGCCACGCCATGGAGGCGGCGGCCGACGACGACAACGTTCGCGTCATCGTGCTGACCGGCGCGGGCCGCGGCTTCTGCGCCGGCGCCGACATGGACGCGCTGAAGGGGATCGATCCCAACGAGGTCAGGCGCGGCGAGAACATCCCGTTCGACATGAACCGTCGCGCCGACTGGCAGACGCGCTACGCCTACTACCCCGCAATCAGGAAGCCGGTCATCGCGATGCTCAACGGCGCCACCGCCGGCATCGGCCTGGTCCACGCGCTCTATTGCGATTTGCGCTTCGCCGCCGACACCGCGGTGTTCACCACCGCCTTCGCGCGGCGCGGCCTGATCGCCGAACACGGCATCAGCTGGATGCTGCCGCGGATCGTCGGCCACGCCAACGCGCTCGATCTGTTGATGTCGGCGCGCCGGGTGTCGGCGGAGGAGGCGCTGCGCATCGGCCTCGTCAACCGGCTCTCCTCGCCGGAGAAGCTGCGCGAGGAAACCTATGCCTACGCCCGCGACCTCGCCGATTTCGTCTCGCCGAGCGCGATCGCGGTGATCAAGCGCCAAGTCTATGACGTGCCGTTCCAGACGCTCGCCGAAGCCACCATCGATGCCAACCGCGAGATGCAGATCGCGCTGAAGGGCAATGATTTCAGGGAAGGCGTCGCGAGTTTCGTCGAGAAGCGGCCGCCAAGGTTTACCGGGACGTGATAGGGAGGGGGCTAACGGATAAAGTCTGTCTCCGCCCCTTGGGCTTCGCCGGACACCACGCTTCGCCCTCCAGGCCCCTGCGCGGCTACGCCACGCGTAGCCCGATGGGCGAAGCGTGGTGGAGCCAGGCGGGATCGAACCGCCGACCTCGTCATTGCGAACGACGCGCTCTCCCAGCTGAGCTATGGCCCCATCGCGGCCGGGTGTTGCTGAGTATCCCGGCCGTCAGTCGGGCGCCATTTACAGTCCCGTCCAAGGTCAAGTCAAGAACGGTGAAAGCGCGGTTTTCAGCCCGTCCCGCCGGGAACTTCCCTTGTTTGCGGGGGGATGAACCGATATCTAGGGCGTGATCCCGACCCGGCGGACCGCCCGAGCGCCCAGTGCATAGCGGTTTTCCGAAACGATCCTGCTCAAACAAGAAGCGCGATGGCGGCTCCGTCCGGTCTCGTTGCGCTTCAATCGGTTGTCTTACCCGCGAGCCCCCCTCACATGCGCGCTGTTCTCGACATCGTCATCATCATCCTCGACCTCTATGTCTGGCTGCTGATCGCCTCCGCCATCCTGTCCTGGCTGGTCGCCTTCAATGTGGTCAACACGCGCAACCAGTTCGTTTCTGCGGTGGCCGAGTTCCTCTACCGGATCACCGAGCCGGTGCTGCGGCCGATCCGCAACGTGATGCCGAATCTGGGCGGGCTCGATATCTCGCCGATCATCGTGATCCTGATCATCATGTTCATCCAGCGGGTGATCGCCTATTACATCTATCCCAACGTGATCTGACCCTTTCTCGACGGGGCCTTGATGGATCCGTGGCGCTATTCCACCGAGGGCATCAGCATCGCGTTGCGCGTGACGCCGCGCGGCGGCCGCGACGACATCGACGGGATCGAGACGCTGGCCAACGGCCGTTCGGTGGTGAAGGTGCGGGTGCGCGCCATCGCCGAGGGCGGCGAGGCCAACCGTGCGGTGACTGAGCTGCTGGCCAAGGCGCTCGGCGTGCCGAAAGCCAGGGTGAAGCTGTTGTCCGGCGCCACCTCGCGGCTCAAGCAGGTCGCGGTGGACGGCGATCCGAAAGGGCTCGGCGATACATTGAGGAAGCTGACCGCGGCCAAGCCGAACCAGCAGACAAGGGACTGACATGACTGCCCGCATCATCGACGGAAAAGCCATCGCCGCCGAGCTTCGCGCCCGCGTCGCCGACGAGGTCGCCCGCGTCAAGCGCGACCACCAACTCACGCCGGGGCTCGCTGTCGTGCTGGTCGGCCATGATCCCGCGAGCGAGGTCTATGTCCGCAGCAAGCACACCCAGACCCAGGCCGCCGGCATGGCCTCGTTCGAGCACAAGCTGCCGGAGGATGTGTCGCAGGCCGATCTGCTGGCGCTGATCGCTCGGCTCAACCGCGATCCCATGGTGCATGGGATACTGGTGCAGCTGCCGTTGCCGAAGTCGCTGCACACCGAGACCATCATCAACGCGATCGATCCGGCCAAGGACGTCGATGGCCTGCACCCCAACAATGCCGGCCGGCTCGCCGGAGGCTTGGCCGCGCTGTCGCCCTGCACGCCGCTCGGCTGCATCATCCTGACCAAGAGCGTGCACGCCTCGCTCGAAGGCATGAACGCGATCGTGATCGGCCGCTCCAATCTGGTCGGCCGTCCGCTGGTGCAATTGCTGCTGAACGAGAACGCGACGGTGACGATCGCGCATTCGCGCTCGCGCGATCTGCCAAGGCTCTGCGCCCAGGCCGATCTGGTCTATGCCGCAGTCGGCCGGCCCGAGATGGTGCGGGGCGACTGGCTGAAGCCGGGCGCGACCGTGATCGATGTCGGCATCAACCGCATCCCGGTGCCCGGCGGCAAGCCGAAACTGGTCGGCGATGTCGCGTTCCAGGAAGCCCTCAATGTCGCCGGCGCAATCACGCCGGTGCCCGGCGGTGTCGGGCAGATGACGGTGGCGTGCCTCCTGGTCAACACGCTGCGCGCCGCCTGCGCGATTGCCGGCCTGCCGGCGCCGGCGGTGTAGCTCTTACCTCGCCCCGCTTGCGGGGAGAGG
>NZ_LFIQ01000039.1:474810-513203 GCF_001189245.1 Bradyrhizobium pachyrhizi
TTAGATGCAATCCGGGTGAGGGGGTACAAGTCTCTCGACGTTCGCAACTCGTGGAGGGAAACCCCTCACCCCAACCCTCTCCGTGCAAGAGCGGGGTGAGGGAGCCCAGGCAGCGTGCCTATTTCT
Source organism: Bradyrhizobium pachyrhizi (assembly GCF_001189245.1). Classification (GTDB taxonomy): domain Bacteria; phylum Pseudomonadota; class Alphaproteobacteria; order Rhizobiales; family Xanthobacteraceae; genus Bradyrhizobium; species Bradyrhizobium pachyrhizi. The sequence continues at coordinate 474,937 of NZ_LFIQ01000039.1, forward strand.
TCTTCGCGCGCTCGATGCCTTCGAGGATCAGCCTGCGGGCTTCGTCGGCGTCGCCCCAGCGCAGCACCTTCACCCACTTGCCCTTCTCGAGGTCCTTGTAGTGCTCGAAGAAGTGCTGGATCTGCTGCAGCGTGATGTCGGGCAGGTCGTTGTAGTTCTGCACCTTGTCGTAGCGCTGGGTCAGCTTCGATGACGGCACCGCGATGATCTTCTCGTCGCCGCCGGCCTCGTCTTCCATCAAGAGCACGCCGACCACGCGGACGCTCATCACCGCGCCCGGCACGATCGCGCGGGTGTTGACGATCAGCACGTCGCACGGATCGCCGTCGCCGGACAGCGTGTGCGGGATGAAGCCGTAATTGCCGGGATAGCGCATCGGCGTGTAGAGGAAGCGGTCCACGACGAGCGTGCCGGCTTCCTTGTCCATTTCGTACTTGATTGGCTCGCCGCCGACGGCAACCTCGATGATGACGTTGACGTCGTGGGGCGGATTTTTTCCGATCGATATGGCGTCGATACGCATGGATTGCTCCGCGTGGCCTCTGGAAGTTGAGAACGATGTGATTTTTTGGTTGGCGCCGCCGGGCCGCGAAACGGCTCCCGGCCCGGCCTTGAGGCCGGGCTGGCCGACGCGTGCAGCGCTGGAGGCTGGTTTAGCCTTGCTGCAGCTGCGAGAGAAGCAGGATTTTCAGTTGGCCCAGGCGAAAGCGACCTTGTCGAGCGACTTGGGGCCAAACCGCTCCGAGGAACGCGCCACCATCCGGCCGCCCAGCGCACGGTAAAACTCGGTCGCCGGCTCGTTGTCGGAGAGTGCCCAGATCACCATGCTCTTGAGGCCGCTCTGCATCAGGTCGCGGCGCGCGGAGGCGAACAGGCGCCGGCCGAAGCCAAGCCCCTGGAATTCCGGCCGCAGATAGAGCTCGTAGATCTCGCCTTCGAAATGCAGGCTGCGGGCGCGGTTGCGACCGTAATTGGCGTAGCCTGCGATCCGGTCGCCGAACACCAGCACGCTGACGCGGCTGCCCTTGCGGATGGCGCTGTCCCACCACTGCGGGCCGCGGCGATTGATCAGCTTTTCGAGTTCGGCGCCGGGGATGATTCCCTGATACGCCGAGCGCCAGGCTTCGTCATGGGTAGACGCCACCGCCGCTGCGTCTGCAGCTTTGGCCGGCCGGACCTCGATTAGCGTTGTGCTCATGCCTGTAATCAAAGCAAGTCGGCGGGCCGCCTTCAAGGTCCATCGTTAATTATCGGTTAACCTGTGGATTTTTTGCATCAGTGTGATGAAAACTTGTACCGAAAGAGGACACTCGCCGGGCTCGAGCGCCCGATCCGCGATCGGTCGCTGTGCAAAGCCCGGATCGCGGGCGCCGGATGACAATGCCGCAGTTCAGAAAAAGGCTGGCCGCAGCTGATTCGCGGCCGGAATTTTACGAGCGAATCCGGCCGCAGCGCGGGTGCGTTGATCCCTCGCCGCGGTGGATTTTCGCGCCCGACCGGCCTATGGCAGCGGCGGCATCTGTGCGCGCCGACGTTGGCCTGATCATGAGCGGACTGCGATGACGCTCTACTTTCTGATCAAATATCTGCACGTGCTCGGCGCCATCGTGATCCTCGGCACCGGGACCGGCATCGCCTTCTTCATGCTGATGGCGCATCGCACGCAGGATGCGGCGTTCATCGCGCGCACGGCGGCGACCGTGGTGATCGCGGACATGATCTTCACGTTGAGCGCCGTGCTGCTGCAGCCGGTGAGCGGCGGACTGCTGATGCTCGTGTCGGCAACGAGCATCACCGAGCGCTGGCTGGTGGTTTCGCTCGCGCTCTACGCGCTGGCCGGCCTGTTCTGGGTTCCCGTCGTCTTCATGCAGATGGAGATGCGCGACCTCGCGCAGGCGGCCGTCGAAAAAGGTCTTCCGCTGCCGCCGCGTTATTTTGCGCTGTTTCGCCGCTGGTTCCTGTTCGGTATTCCCGGTTTCGGTTCCGTGATGATCATCCTCTGGCTGATGATCGCGAAACCATTTTAGCGCATGATCCGACTTCCATGAGTGACGACGCATCACACAACATCCTCGTGTTCGGCGCGTCAGGCCTGATCGGGCGCGCCATCACCGACGATCTGAGGGCGCGCGGCTTTCACGTGATCGGGGTCGCGCGGCACTTCACGCCGGCGCGGAAAATGAGCGCGGCCGATCTTGAGCTGCCCATCATGTCGATGGATGCCGCGGCGCTGACGCAGCTGCTTCGCACGCATGAGGTCGACGTCGTCGTGAACTGCCTCGGCGTGCTGCAGGATGGTCCGGGCAGCGACACAAGCGCGGTGCATCGCGACCTCGTCGCGCGGCTGTTGCAGGCGATCGCTGACAGCCACCGCGCCATCCGTCTCGTCCACATCTCGATTCCCGGTACGGCCGATGCGGACCGCACCGCCTTCAGCGCCACCAAACGCGAGGCCGAGCGGCTGATCGCAGCGTCCGGGATTCCCCATGCGATCCTGCGTCCGGGCTTCGTCATCGCGCCGTCGGCCTATGGCGGCAGCGCCATGCTGCGCGCGCTGGCGGCGCTGCCGGTCGACCTGCCGGCCGACGAGGCGGCGACGCCGTTCCAGCCGGTCGCAGTCGAGGATATCGCCGCCACCATCGCCTGGCTTGCGGCGCGCGATGTCGCCGATGAAGCGGTGCGATCGGTGACATGGGACCTGATGCAGGAGCAGCCGATTTCGCTCGGCGGCGTCATCGCCCAGTTCCGCCGGTCGTTCGGCACGGCAAAGCATGTCCGGATCGCGACGCCGCCGTTCTTGATCGATCTCGGCGCTCGCCTCGGCGATCTCGCGAGCCGGCTCGGCTGGCTGCCGCCGCTGCGCTCCACCGCGATCGCCGAGCTGCGCCGCGGCGTCACCGGCGATCCCGCAGGCTGGATGCAGGCGACCGGCATCGTGCCGAAGACGATTATTCAAGCGATTGGCGGGCGCCCCGCGACCATTCAGGACAAATGGTTCGCGCGGCTGTTCCTGATCAAAGCGCTGATCTTCGTAAGCCTCGTGCTGTTCTGGGTCGCATCCGGCTTCATCGCGCTGGTGATCTCCTATGACGCCGCCGCCGGCATCCTGAGCGCGCACCATTTCCCGCCCGCTTTGGTCGGGCCGGTGACAGTGCTGACCAGCCTGATGGACATGGGCATCGGGGTGCTGATCGCGATCCGCCGCACCGCGGCGTTCGGCCTGATCGCAGGCATCATCGCCTCGCTCGGCTACATGGTGGGATCGGCGATCCTGGCGCCGGATCTCTGGATCGAGCCGCTCGGCGCGCTGGTGAAAACGGGACCTGCGATCGTGCTGATGCTGGTCGCGCTGTTGACCTTGGATAACCGATGAGCACTTGGCCCGACGACGACGTGATCCTCTATGACGGCGTCTGCATCTTCTGCTCGCGCTGGGTCCGCTTCGTCATCGCCCGCGACACGGCACGCCGCTTTCGCTTCACGCCGATCCAGTCCGGCTACGGCACGCGGCTGGCGAAGACCTTCGGCATCGACCCTGACGACCCCGACACCAACGCCGTCGTCCATGGCGGCATCGCCTACATGAAATCCGATGCGGCGCTGACGGTGCTGAGCCATCTGCCCGGCTGGCGCTGGACCCGCACACTGTTCGCGGTCCCCAAGCCGCTGCGCGACGCCGTCTACAGCCTCATCGCCCGCAACCGGTACAAGACCTTCGGGAAATACGAGACGTGTTTTGTGCCCGACGCGGATATGCGGGCGCGGGTGCTGGAGTAAATGCGTTCAATCGCAGCTATTGAACGAAGCCTCATACGACAGAGGTTCGAGCGAAACTAGTTTCTCCAGCGGAGGCACCAACTCGAACATTCTTGGGGCCTTCAAGAAGTCATACAAGCGGCAAATCCGAAACTCTTTCGGTCGTTCCCTTGAGAACGAAAGCTCGTTGCGGGTCATATAGAAAGGCGCGGTCTGCGAACCGACAGTAGTCTTTACCTCCAGAAATCTCTCCTTGCCTTGAGCATCGAACGACAAGACATCGTAGCCGGCACCATCGCCATCCTCCATCGAAACCCACCTCACCTTTTTAGCAAGGTCAGCTCGGTCGAGCGCCCGGAGCCGCTGTCGTTCAAAATGAAAGACAATTTGCTCGCCGTCATGCCCTAACTTGCGATTCAAAAAATCACGTTCGGCGGGATTGAACTTTCGGATAAGGCGTTGAGCCGCGTTAGGACGGGGCGCCTTTTTCGCGAGGTCAGGCGGCGGCTCCAGGAAGAGCTGTGGTCGCTCGCCGATCTCGTTCGACAGCAGCAGCTCTGGATGAAGGGCGGCGGGATGATTGGTAATGTATCGTTCGACTGCGCCCACAATTGATTTCTGAAAATGAGCCCTGGGCTTGTATCCGTTAATCCAAGGGATTTCGAGCAGCTGAAGGACTGCCGAAATGTTATGGTGTTTGAATTCGATGGAGCTGTTGCTTCGGCCGATCTGACCCACCAACACCCGTCGGTGCTGGGTCTTGTCGTAAGGTGCACGACGCATTTCGTCGTTCAGCATCGAGAAGTAGTCGGCGACGATGAGGTCGAGCTCGTCGTCTGTCCAATCTTTTCGCTCCCCTGCTGCCATGCGCGAAAAATGGACTAATCCTCTATCTGCGTCCAGTCTTCGTCAGGTCTTCGAGCCAGCCGCACCCACCATTTCCCTCGCCGCCCGCTCTCCCGAGTCCCGCGCGCCGTGCGCGGTCGAGAAAAACTCCGGCGAAGTCGCTTCGCCGGCGAAGAACAGCCGGCCGTCGACCGGCGCGGCCAGCACGGCGCGCTTGTCCGCGTGGCCGGGCAGTGCGTGCGAGTAGGAGCCGCGCGCGAACGGGTCGTGGGCCCAGCGGGATTCGCTGAGCGGCTTCAGCTTGCGGCGGAAATCATTGCCGAGGAAGGAGACGATCTCGTCGATGCTGTGCGCGGCGATGGCGCCGTCGCCGGCATCTTCAAGCTGTCGCGCAAAACGGCCGCCGAAGAAGCCTTCGATGCAGGGCTGGCCGAACGGGCGGATGTGATAAGTGCCCATCTCGGTGCGCATGGTGGCGCCGCGCAGATTGCCTTCCTTCGGCAGCGCTTCGGGCTCGGCGAGCGCCAGCGTCACCTTGTCGGCGAGGCCGAGCGGCAGGCCGCGCGCGGCGTCGAGCTTGTCGGGCAGCGCAGGCGAAAAGCGGATCGCCTGATCGGCGATCAGGTTGGTCGGCACGGTGACGATCACCTTGTCCGCCTCAAGCACGCCGCGCGAGGTCTCGATGCGGATGCGCTTGCCGGAATGATCGATCAGCCTGACCTCGCAGTTCAGCGCGACCGGCACCTGCGCGCCATAGGCCGCGACCAGCGTGCCATAGCCGCGCCGAACCCGCCAATTGATGTCGGTGTCTTCATAGGCGTCGACATCGAGGATCGAAACCTGGTCGAGCTCGCTGCCGTTCACATAGGTCGAGATCGCATCGATCATCGGGTTCCAGCGGTTGCCGGGCTCGAGGTACAGGCTGGCCGGGCTGTCCTTGCCGTGCTGCGCCGCCTGCTCGATGCGGTCGTAGAATTGGTCGAGCGCGTGCGTGAAGTCGTCGCGAGCGGCCAGCGGGAACGCCTCGCCGTAGGCGCGCTCGCGCCACGGCGGCAGGTCCTTGTTGAGCTCGAAGTTGAGTTGCCGGGCGATGCCGACAAAGCTGTTCTGGTCGGCCGAGTGCAGCCAGCCGCAGCCGACGTCGAACACCACGTCAGGCGCGGCCTGGATCGTATGCGCGCGGCCGCCGAGGCGGTCGCGGGCCTCCAGCACGATGGTGGAGAGGCCGGAGTCCTTCAGCGCATTCGCGGCACCAAGGCCCGCGGCGCCGGCGCCGATGATGGCAACATCGATCGTGGAGGGAAGGGAACTCATAGCCCGGCTCTAGCACGTTCGCCGCCGGGCCTGAAGCCGCCACATGCATGACTGTCATCGCCGGCGAAGGCGGGCCGCGGCGTGCTGTATGCCCCGGAGGTGTTAGTGATCGGGCGGCGCTTTGCGCCGACCCGGTGCCGGGGCATGACAGACGGGCTTAAGCTACCGCTTCCTTGGCCTTTTCGGCGCGCTTGCGGTCGTTCGGGTCGAGGTGCTTCTTGCGCAGCCGGATCGACTTCGGCGTCACCTCGACGAGCTCGTCGTCCTCGATATAGGCGAGCGCCTTTTCCAGCGTCATCCGGATCGGCGGCGTCAGGCGCACCGCCTCGTCCTTCGAGGTGGTGCGGATGTTGGTGAGCTGCTTGCCCTTCAGCACGTTGATCTCGAGGTCGTTGTCGCGGGTGTGCTCGCCGACGATCATGCCCTTGTAGACCTTCCAGCCCGGCTCGATCATCATCGGGCCGCGGTCTTCCAGCTTGAACATCGCATAGGCCACCGCTTCGCCCTGGTCGTTGGAGATCAAGACGCCGTTGCGGCGGCCCTGGATCTCGCCCTTGTAGGCGGCATAGCCGTGGAAGATGCGGTTCATGATCGCGGTGCCGCGGGTGTCGGTGAGCAGTTCGCCCTGGTAGCCGATCAGGCCGCGGGTCGGCGCGTAGAACACCAGCCGCAGGCGGTTGCCGCCGGAGGGGCGCATCTCGATCATCTCGGCCTTGCGCTCGCTCATCTTCTGCACGACGACGCCGGAATGCTCTTCGTCGACGTCGATCACGACTTCCTCGATCGGCTCCTGCCAGGCGCCGGTCGCCTCGTCCTTCTGCAGCACGACGCGCGGGCGCGACACCGAGAGCTCAAAGCCCTCGCGGCGCATGGTCTCGATCAGGATCGCGAGCTGCAATTCGCCGCGGCCGGAGACTTCCATGGAGTCCTTGTCGGCGGCCTCGACGACGCGCAGCGCGACATTGCCCTCGGCCTCGCGCATCAGGCGGTCGCGGATCATGCGCGAGGTCACCTTGTCGCCTTCGGTGCCGGCGAGCGGCGAGTTGTTGACGATGAACGACATCGAGACCGTCGGCGGATCGATCGGCTGCGCCGGCAGCGGCGTCTCGACGGTCGGATCGCAGAAGGTGTCGGCAACGGTGCCCTTGGTGAGGCCCGCGATCGCGACGATGTCGCCGGCCTCGGCCTCCTCGAGCGGGGTGCGCTCAAGGCCGCGGAAGGCGAGGATCTTGGTCAGGCGGCCGCTCTCGATCAGCTTGCCGTCGGCGGACAGCACCTTGACCTGCTGGTTCGGCTTGATCGAGCCCGAGGAGATGCGGCCGGTGATGATGCGCCCGAGATAGGGGTTGGCCTCGAGGATGGTGCCGATCATGCGGAACGGACCTTCCTCGACCTTCGGCGGCTCGACATGGCGCACGATCAGGTCGAACAGCGGCTGCATGCCGAGATCCTTCGGACCCTCCGGGCTCTCCGCCATCCAGCCCTGCTTGGCCGACCCGTATAAAATCGGGAAGTCGAGCTGCTCCTCGCTGGCGTCGAGCGCCGCGAACAGGTCGAACACCTCGTTGATGACTTCGGTCGGGCGTGCGTCGGGACGGTCGACCTTGTTGATCACGACGATCGGCTTCAGCCCGATCTTGAGCGCCTTCGACACCACGAACTTGGTCTGCGGCAGCGGGCCCTCGGCGGCGTCGACCAGCACCAGCGCGCCATCCACCATGTTGAGGATACGCTCGACCTCGCCGCCGAAGTCGGCGTGGCCGGGCGTGTCGACGATGTTGACGCGGATGTCCTTCCACTGCACCGAGGCGGCCTTCGCCAGGATGGTGATGCCGCGCTCGCGCTCCAGGTCGTTGGAGTCCATGGCGCGCTCGGTGACCTTCTGGTTCTCGCGGAAGGTGCCGGATTGCTGCAGCAGGCGGTCGACGAGGGTGGTCTTGCCGTGGTCGACGTGGGCGATGATGGCGACGTTGCGAAGGTTCATGGCTCTTCTTCTGGTCGTGCAATGGTCAGATGCGCGATCTCGCCGGACCAGTTTGGCCGGCCGCTCGCTCGCGTGGCCCATTCGGGCCCGGATCACGCTCATACCCAAGAAATTTGACGGGGACGCATCACCCCAAAAAGGAAGCCCGGTCAGAGGACCGGGCACCTTGCGCGTTGCGGCGCAATATAGTCAGAAAACGCCAAAAAACAATGATTTATTGGCTGTTTGGAGGGCTGATTTTCGCTCCAAAGGCGGGTTTTGAGGGGCTTTCAGGTCTTACTTCCGGGTAATCGCGAACACGATCAGGCCAAGCCCGCCCAGCGCCACCAACATCACGAACATGGTGATGGGGTCGCCGCCGGCCCCGGCACCCATCTTGGCGTTGAGAATAGCGCACAGGACCCCCGGGATCAGCAGGATCACCCCCACCACCAGCATGAGCGCGGTCAGGCAGCCGTTGCGCTGCCCGGGTTCCGGAGGCCTGTATGGCGGTGGTGTGTCGGACATGCGTCGTCGAATGGTCCGTCAGCGCCTTCCCGTGATCGCGGCGCGGATCAGCATCACGCCGGCAAAGCAGACCGCGAGCCCGAGCAGGATCAGGAAGAGAATGGAGGGATCGGTTTTCGACTCGCTCAGGACGCCGAACCCGAACAGGAGGGCGCAGAGCCCGGGCAGCAGCAGGACCAGCCCGAACAGCACCATGAACGCCGTCGCGCAGCCGCTGCGTGGCGACGGTGGCGGCGGGACGTATTGGGAGGGTGGCTCCGGTGGTGCAGGCGGGATGGGCGGTGGATTGGTCTCGCTCATCGCGGCACCTCCTCGCTTTGCCGGGCTTCACGGTAGGTCTGGCCCGCCAGCGCGGCGCGGATGCCGTCGATCTTTCCGTCACGGTAGAACAGATTGTAGGTGTCGAACGGGATGATCGCGCCGCTCTCGGTGACGAAGTGGATGCAGCTTCGCTTGACGTTGCCGACACAGAAATTGAAGCGGTCGAGAAACTGCACGATGGTGACGCGGAACACGTTCTCGTAGGTCAGCCCCTCGGGCACCTCGAAGCTCGGCAGGCAGCACAGCAATTCGCAGACCCGCTCCGAGGTGTTCAGCGGCCCCGACGACAGCGAGAACAGGTCGACAAACTTCTCCCGCAACACCGGATATTTCTCCGGGCTGATGGTGTTGGGCATCACGGCGATGAGCTGCTCCTGCGGGATCAGCGAGGTCAGCGGCAGCACCTTGTCGCCGTTGCGCAGGCCGTAACCGATCGAGATGCTCTCGGGATTGCAGGGCAACGGGATCATGTCGTCAGCGCCGAACACCCCGGTCTCGATCACGCGCCGGCGGATCTCCGACAGCATGATGCGGTCGGTATCCTTGTTGAAATGCTCGTTACGGCCGGCATCCTGCACCGGCTGCAGCGTGACGCCGCGGACGCATTTCCAGGTCAGTGCGTGACGGACGATGTCGCCGATCTCGCCGTCGTTGACGCCGCGCTTGATGGTCGCGACCAGCGTGGTCGAGACGCCCTCGCGCTCGAGATTCTCCAGTGCCTGTTGGCGGATTTTTCGCAAATCCGCGCCGCGCAGATTGACCAGCGCCTCGCGCTGCAGCGAATCGAACTGCAGATAGACCTCAAGCCCGCGCTTGTTCTCGGCGAGCTTCGCCACGAAGTCGGGCTCGCGCGCGATTCTGAGGCCGTTGGTATTGATCATGACATGGCGGATCGGGCGGGCGCGCACCGCATCCAGAATGGCGAAGAAATCCGGATGCAGCGTCGGCTCGCCGCCGGAGATCTGCACCAGGTCGGGCTCGCCCTCGCTCGCGACCAGCGCGTCCAGCATCTTCTCGATCTTCGCCAGCGGCGTGAAGCCGGTGCGCGCCGGCGAGGAATCCGCAAAGCACACCGGGCAAGTCAAATTGCAATGCTCGGTAATCTCGATCAGCGCCAGGCAGGAGTGCTGCTCGTGGTCGGGGCACAGCCCGCAATCATAGGGGCAGCCGAATTCGGTGTGGCGCTGGAACGCGAGCGGCCGGTCGCCGGGCTTGATGAAATCCTTGCACAGCCGCCAATAGGCCGCATCCGTCGAGACCAGCGTCGACTGCACGCCATGCTGCTTGCAGCGCTTCTCGTACCAGACCTCGTTGCCTGATATCTGGATCTTGGTCGGCACCAGGGTGAGGCAAGTTTCGCAAAGCGACTGGGTCTGGCCCCAGAAGATGTAAGGGCGTGCCTTACGCAGCGGCGCGTTCATGCTTCAAGCTCACATTCGGCGCCGTCGCCAGCATGACGGCGGCGTAAATCATGACAAACAGCGACAGCAGGTGAAACAGCGAGAATGGTCCGATCAGCGCGCCATAGGGCTTGATGAACTCCCACAGGAAGCGCTGCAGCCCGTAGTAGAACAGCACGAGGTAGAATCCGTTGGTGATGACGGCGGCATTTCGGTTCAATACGGCCCAGACATAGAATGCCGCGAACCCCGCCATCGCCAGGCTCTCGTAGAGCTGCACCGGGTGGCGCAGCACGCCGTCGCCGAAATCATGGCCCCAAGGCAGCGTGGTCGGCGTGCCATAGGTGAAATCCTCGAGTCCCGCGAAATAGCAGCCGAGACGGCCGGCCGCGACGCCGATCGCAAGCGGCAGCGCGAACCGCGCGCCGGTGCGCAGCGAAATCCCGTGTCGCCATTTGTAGAGCTCGATCGCGACGATGCCGCCGGCCAGCGCGCCCTCGACCGAGCGGGCGACGCCCGCCATGCCCGAGAACCACAGGTTCAGCGTGCCGAAGATGTAGGCGCCGATCCCGGCGCCGAACACCAGCGCGGCGATGTAGGACAGCTCGAAGGATTGCCGGGGGAATTGCAGCCCGCGCCGGTGCGACAGCCACCACATGGCGAGCGCGGCCGCACCCCATGCTGCAACGTCGAAGACGGCGTGAAGTTCAGCCCCACTCATGAGGCGAGTGTAGCGTGATTTTCGCGGTCCGTGATAGCGACTTCCCGATTGCAATGGCGGAGCGAGGTTATCAACCCGTCCGCCTGGGAGCGGCGAGCTGATGGACCACGCCGGCCCGCGCAAAGCTACCAAGGCTGTAACCGCGCCAGAACGGATATAGCCGATGTTACGGCGTCCATCCGAAGCGCTATATCCGAACTGACGGCTGGGCTTTCGACCTTCCCAGGATGACATTCTGTCCGCAGTGCAGAACCCGTCCCGATTGCGCGGAGCGATTGCGATGAGGAAGGCTACGATGGATTTTTCGCGGATGTCGGATGGGATCCGGCTGCATCACGCCTCTCATCGCCACGATGGGCACGATGGGCACGATGGTGACGACGAGCCGGGTCCGGCACCGAGCAGCCCGTTTGCAGGGCTCGATGCGCATCCCGCGACCCCGAATTCCCCGCCTCATGACTCTGGCCCAGGCCAATCCGACCATCCCACCGCGTCGGGGGACGGCACCGGCGGCCACGTCGGCAACCACACTGCGGCGAGCCTGGATGCTTCGGCAACGAAGCCTGCTGCCGGCGCATCCCATTCCGCGACAGGCATCGCTTCGATCGAGAGCGGGGCGAACACCGCCGGGAACGGCGGAGACGGTTACTTTTACGGAGGTATCATTCACGCATCCCTGTTGATCTATGAACCGATCAACATTTCGGTGAATTTGGGATACGGCTCGGTCGCCGTGGCCAACCAGTCCAACGATTTGAGTGTCGATCAATCCGCCTTTCAGATGGCCGGCGTCGGCGGACATGGTGGGAATGACAACCTTGCATCGGGAGGCAGCATCAGTGCTTCCCTGGGCTCCGGCGTGATCGGGAGCGGCGACAACGGCGCCGGAAACGGCGGCAGCGGCTATTTCTCGGGTGCGTTGGTGGACGCTCCCGTGGTGATCTATCATCCGATCAATATTGCGGTGGCGAGTTCAGGCGGCACGGCCTATGCAAGTCAATCGAACACAGTCGACATCGATCAATCGGCTACGCAGATCGCGGGCGTCGGCGGAAGTGGCGGAAATGGCAATGTGGCCTTCGGCGGCAGTATCATCACGCTCGACCCCAGTTGGGGATCAAGCAACGGAGGAAGCGTCTGGGACGTTCAAACGGGCGGGAGTCAGGCCGGCAATGGCGGCGACGGCGCGTTCTACGGGAGTCTCGTGCATTCCTCGATCTTAGTTTACGACCCGATCAACATCGCAGTCGCGGGCTATGGCTCCAACGTTCATTCAGTCCAGACGAATGACGCCGACGTGGATCAATCCGTAATTCAGATCGCCGGCATGGGCGGGCACGGCGGCAATGGCAACGCCGCGACGGGCGGCCATGCAAGCCTTCCTTCCCACGGCTTGTGGGGCGGCTCCGACGCGATTGCGACCGGCTCGAACGGCGCAGGCAACGGCGGCAACGGCTATTTTGCCGGCAGCCTGATCGATGTCAGCGTCGCGATCTATGCACCCATCAATATCGCAATCGCGGGGCCCCATTCGACGGCCGTGGCCGATCAGGTCAACAACGTGCACATCGACCAGAGTGCGGTCCAGATTGCCGGACTTGGTGGGGACGGCGGCTACGGCAATCTCGCGCTGGGTGGCGATCTTTCCGCCCATCTTCTGTCGGATCTTCACCTGTTGGCATAGCGGAACATCGCACCGCTCGCGCAGGCCGGTCGCAAGGTAGCGGACTCCCTGCGCATGCAAATCTCGCGCAGAGTCGTCCTCCCCGATGTTTCGAGCTCCGATGTTGCGCGACGAATGTCATACTTTCGTACGTAGGTCGACCAACCCGGATGGTGTCCGATTTGACATCTATCGGCAGCGCGCATCGCCGGATCAGACTCGCCCGTGTGCGTCCGCCTGATCGGGATGGATGACGCACGACAGCCAACACAAGGACGGAGGCTCAAATGTTGCCCAAGGCGATCAGCATCTCGGATTCGATCGAATTCAAATCGATCAACACCGGTGGTCAAAGTGTCGGAAATGGCGGCGACGGTACCTTCAAGGGAGCTATCATCAGCAAGCCGACCCTCAACTTCGATCCAACCAACAAGGCAGAAGGCGCCGATGTGCATGTGAACACCGGCGACCACGTCACTCAGACGGCAGATTGGGACGCCGGCGGCGCAAACGCGACGGCCTCGGTGTTTGCGAAGGCCCACGGCGGAAGCGCCGAGTCGAACGGAAGCCAGAAATCCTACAGCGGCCACGATACCTCCAAGGTATATGCCCATACGGATGCCACTCAGATCAACAAGCTCGCGGTGGACCAGCACCAGGATGTCCTGGCTGGCATCGGCGGCAATGGCGGAGACGGCAACGCCGCGCTGGGTGGAGAAGTGAGCTTCCACCTCGATACATTCTGACCATCGGCTCGTCCGACCGTGGCGGGACCGGCGGCCATTGCTGCCGGTCCCGCAGTTCAAGCCGATGCCCCGCCGATGCCTTTCTTGGCAGATCGCGTTGGCCGTCGGGCAAGTGCGCCGGACTTCGATTTCAGGCGGTGACGATCATGCTGATGCCGCCCATTCGGTTGCCTGTCCTGCCGCAGATCTCGACGCCACTGCACGCGGCCCTTTGGTCCTGTGCGGGACCGCTTGGTCTCGTATTCGCGTATAGCTGCAGCTACAACCTGCTTTTGTTTGCGCCCTCCATCTACCTTCTTCAGATCTACGACAGGGTGTTGTCGAGCCGGAGCGGCGACACGCTGCTCCTGCTCACGCTCATTGTCGCGATCACGGTCGTGGTCGGCGGCGTGTTCGATGCCTTGCGGCGCGCTGTCTTGGGTCGCCTTGGCGCCTGGCTCGACGATCGGCTCCGTCCTTGCGTGCTTTCGGCCAGCCTCGAATCCGCGCTTCGCAGCGATTGGACGCGGGCGTCGGACGCATATCGGGATCTCACCGTGCTGCGCCAGTTCATCGATTCCGGCGCATGTCCGATGCTGTTCGACGCACTCTGGGCGCCCCTGTTCCTCCTGGTCCTCTTTCTCATCCATCCCCTGCTTGGCGTGGTGGGCGCCTGCTGTGTGGCTTTCCTCTTCGCTCTCACGGTTGCCGGAGATCTGGTTACCGAGGACGTTCTGCTCAGATCCGGCGCCGCGCTGTCCAGAAGCTACGGTCGCCTCCAGGCCGCCGCAGGCAACATCCACATGATCCGCGCCATGGGAATGCTCGATAGCGCTGCGCGCACGATCTACCATGACGCGCAGGAGGCACGCAGAGAGCACGATGTGGCAGTCCGGCGAAGCGAGATCGTGATGCTGGTCACCAAGCCGGTCCGCGCTCTGTCGCAGGTGTTGATAATGGGGGCTGCCGCGTGGCTTGTCCTCGATCACGGAAAGAGTCCGGCGATCATTTTTGCTTCGACACTGATGTTCAGCCGCGCGCTCGCGCCGGTCGAAAGTGCGATCGCAGGCTGGAAGTCACTCAGGACGGCCGTGAGTGCCTGTCAGCGGCTCGGCGCGGTTCTCGCCGCGTCCCCGGCCGCCGGACAGCAGGATCCGGAGGTTTCGCAGCGGCAAGCGTCGAGCGGCCTCATTGTCGACAACGTCAGCGTGAGGCTATCGGGGACCAACCACCTTTTGCTGAACGGTGTCTCGCTCACGCTCGCGAGCGGAGAATGCCTTGGCATTATCGGTGCGTCCGGGTCAGGCAAGTCCCTGCTTGGCCGGGTGATTGCCGGGCTGTCGACGCCAACTCATGGCTGTGTCCTGCTCGACAATACCGACGTCTCGCTGCTTCGCGAGGGCCTAAACGGTCACCGTCTCGGTTATCTCCCCCAGGACATCGACCTGCTCGGCGATACGATAAGCGATATCATCGCACGGCTTGATGATGCCGATCGGCGGAAGGTCGTGGAAGCGGCCAAGCTGGTCGGAATTCATGAGGCGATCATGCGCCTGCCGAACGGGTACGACACGGTGATTCACCGTGAAAAATCCTTCTCGCGCGGATATCGGCAGCGCCTCGGTCTTGCCCGGGCCTTTTTCGGCGGTCCACGCCTGATCGTTCTCGACGAACCGAATGCCAGTCTCGATTACGGCGGCGAGCGAATGCTGCTGGACGCCATCGAGCGCATGAAGCTCGCCGGTGTCATCCTGGTCGTCGTCACTCATCGTATGGGTCTCCTCGCAGCCACAGACAAGATTGCCATTATGGAAGAGGGGGCGGTCGTCGCTTTCGGCGACAGCGAGGAAATCTTTGAGCGGCACCTGAACCGACCCCAGGTTACATCGCGGATTGCGCCATGATCCGGAATCCTCTCACCATCTGGAAGCTTCCCACGATCTGGGACCAGCTCGTGCGAACGCCGGCAAGCCCCCCGCTCGCCGGACGGCTCGGAGTCGTGGTTACCGCGATCGACGATTTCGAGCCCCTCGAATATCCATGGTGTGCGACCCCGACACCCATCTCTCCGCGTAGACGGCTTCGCGGTATCACCCTGGCGGGCAACCTGCTGGTGCTCTGCTTCATGCTGGGGCTCGGCACATGGGCGTGCCTCGCGCCTCTCGAGAGCGCAGCGATCGCTTCCGGCGTCGTGGAATCAGAATCGAGCCGCAAGACGATTCAGCACCTGGAAGGCGGGATCGTCAGGAAGATCCTGGTTTCGGACGGCGACATCGTGCGAAGCGGACAGACGCTGATCGCGCTGGACGACACCCGGCCCGGTTCGGAGGTGCAAAGCCTTCAAGGCCAGTTGTGGGATGCAATTGCTCGTGCCGCACGGCTTCAGGCCGAGCAGCAGAACTTTGGGAGCATCGCAATCCCGAGCGCGCTGGAACAGGACAGCAAGCGAAATGGTGTGGCCGCCGCCGCGGTATCGGCGCAGCAGTTCATTTTTCAGGCGCGCCGGCAGGTGCATGAGTCGCAGCTTGCGGTCATTCGCGAACGGAGGCTTCAAGTCGAGAGGGAGATCGAAGGTCTCAAGGCTCAGCAGAGCGCCACCGGGCAGCGGGTCGACATCGTCCGGGAGGAACTGGATATGGTCACGACGCTCGTGAACAAGGGACTCGAACGGCGGCCGCGGCTTCTGAACCTGCAACGTGAACTGGCCGACGTTGAGGGTCGCCGCGGCGAGATCACCGCGCAGATTTCGCGCGCCGGGCAGGTCATCAGCGAGCAGCAGGCCACATTGTTCAAGCTCGAGAGCGATAGGCAGAACGAGATCGCACAGTCGCTTCGTGAAGCACAGAACCAGATATTCCAGCTCCGCGAGCGGTTGCTTGCGGCCAGGGACCAGCTATCGCGAACGGAGGTGAAGGCGCCCGAGGACGGCGTGATAACCGACTTGCGGATTCATACAGCGGGCGGCGTCATCGGGGCGGGTGCTCCGCTCATGGAGCTGGTGCCCCGGCAAGACCGCCTCATCGTGACCGCCCGCCTGAGGCCGGAGGACATTGATGTGGTTCATCCCGGCCTGAATGCCGAGGTGCATCTCGTGCCGTACAATCAGCGTCGCGTACCGCGCCTGAAGGGCATCGTTGTGCACGTATCGGCAGACCGGCTACTCGACAAGCGTACCGACCAGCCATACTACGCGACCAAGATCCGGATCGACGACGCGCAGATCGCCGCAAACGACTTCCAGATCGTCCCCGGTATGCCGGTTCAAGTGTTCATCACCACGGGGCGCGGTACCGTCGCACTTTACGCGCTCAGGCCCCTGCTCGACAGCTTCCGCGGTGCATTCAGAGAGGATTGATCCCGCTCACGGTGACTAGGTCTCCGGCATTGTACCCGGGTCGTGATCGCGATTCTGCGCGAGCGACCGGCCGCGCCAGCGGAGGACCGCTTCCGTGCGATTGTGAGCGGCACATTTCCTCATGATATGCTGAATGTGCATTTTGACGGTGCTTTCCGAGAGCTTCAATTTGGCTGCGATCAGCTTGTTGGGCAGGCCGAGCTCCAATTCCGCCAGAACGTGCTGCTCTCGAGGGGTGAGATCGCTCCTGTCGATGACCGCCCTGGCTGCCTCGTTCATCAGATATGCGGACGCAAGCCCGCGCGCGTCCGGCGGATCGAAACCCGGCATCCTGTTCATTTCGGCGACCGGCAACGGCCTGTAGACGCCGCCGACAAGAACAAGGCGCAGGCCGGCTATGACGACCTCGATTGGTAGCGAGGTGGGAAGAAAGCCGCGAACACCCCGCTGCATCGCGGCTTGTGCGGTCGGCTCGTCGTCATGGTTTGACAGGATTGCGACGGCAGCATTGGGACAGTACTCGGCCACGAAGGCGAGATCGTCCTCGACCGAGGGATCGCCGATGGGCTTGTCCGCGATACTCAGCAGCACCAGACGAATGTCGCGGGCTGACATGCAGTCCAGGCCTCGGACCGTTGCCATGTCGAGGATCTCGAAGTCGGCCAATTCCCGTCTGAGGACGTTGAGAATACATGTGCGCGGCAACAGGTGCGGCTCGATGATCACCAGAACCGGTACGTGAAGCGCTCCATTGAGCCGTTTTGAGGAGTCCGTTATGTCGTCCATGATTTCCTCGGAATGAAAAGAATTTCTGCGACAGTTCCATCGATCCGTATTGCGCATTTACCGTTGCGGCATTCATCCTGAATGCATCATCACGCGCAGCCCCGACATCAGGATCGCATCCATTGCGGGATAGCCTGGCGCCTCGGTGGAAATTCTTTCCGATCAAATCATTTGAACGCGCGCCGTGGCGCGGTCGACGCATCCCCTATTTGCAGATATTTCGATACGCCGTTGACGCCGCCGACCCCGACTTGCCGTCGACGACATACGCTTCATCCTCCTTCACAAGATACAGAAACGGCCTCCCTCCAGTCTCTCCGCCCGACGCACTTCTTCCTTTCACGCGCCCGCAAATCGTATCCACGGCGCGTCCGAACGTGTTCTTTCGCATGGCGCGCTTCATGTCGCTGAATTCGGCCGATCCCGGATCCTCTATCTGCGCTGCAATCGTGACCTTCGCTTTGGTGAGGACAGGATCTGCTGCGTCCGCGGCGTGTTCGGGTGTCGGGACGTTGATCCTCGTCCGCGGGGACGCCGCCTTGGCGAGGTCGGGCGGTCCGTGTTTCTTCGATGATGGTCTCCTGCCGGATTTTGCCAGGGTTGCAGAATTCGATTTCACGATCGCAGGCGCTGGCGCTAACGCCGCCGGCATTGGCTCTGTGGGTCGGGCGACTGCAACCTTGTCCAAACAGGGTCTTGACCCACACCCAAGGAAATACCCTCGGGAAGGCGCGAACCAGCCAAAGCCGACCAGGATTCCTGCCAGCGCTCCGACAAAAAGCAGTCCCATCCGATTCCCCTCCTCGGGAGCTCGGCTCGCACTCATAACTAGGACTAATTCCGCGCTGGTGATCCTATCTGTTGCGCAAAAGCGTTAAGCGCTCATTAAGCGCGCGGGCTTGGGGCGATAGGACGACCCCTACGGCGATGTCGGGTTTAGCGGGCTTCCGGAAGCATGGCGGATGCGATGAATTATAAGTACACACCCTAGTTCGCCGGGTTGTCCTCGCTTGGATACACGCCGCGCAGCACTTCCTCGAAATGATCCTTGACGGCGTCGTTGCACAGGCAGGAGCGCTGCCGCAGCTTGTCCGCGTCGCGGATCACGATCGCGCCGCGGCGCGTTTCCAGCACGCCTTCCGCCTTGAAGTTCTGGATCACGCGGCTGGTGTAGCTGCGGCCGACGCCGAGCAAAGTCGAGAGCTGTTCATGGGTAAGCGGCACCATGCCGTTGCCATTGGTGCGCTCCATCGCCGAGATGATCCATTTCGCCGCGCGCTGCTCGATCGAATGGATCGCGTTGCAGGCGGTCGACTGGAAAATCTGCGCCAGCATGCAATCGGCATAGCGCGCGAAGATGTTGCGCACGGAGATCGACTTCAGCTTGGCGGCGTCGAGCTTGCTGATCGGCAGCCGCGCGAACGGGCCGCCGAACTTGACGGTGATGCGGGTATAGGCCGGCAGGAAGCCCTGGCTGACGATGCCGCCGACCGCGCCCTCGCGACCGACCAGGATGGTCTCGACATCGCGGCCGTCCTCATTGGGCACCATGTACGAGACGAGGCTCGGCCCACACGGGAAATGCACGGTCTGAACATCATCGCCGGGGCTGTAGAGCAGGTCATTGGCCTGCGTGTCGATCAGCCCCAGATGCGGTGCGATCAACTGGTAATCGGCGTCGTTCAGCCGGCGCAAAAGATTGTTGAACGGCCGGTCACTCGTCCCGGCCAACTCGGTCCGTTTCGCGATCATGGGAAATTCCTGAAAACCCAACCCGACAATAATCGAAAGGTTCCCGGATTTATGTTCACTAGTGAACAGACGGCGCGGCCCGCGATGTGATGGTTTCACCTCGGGAACAGCCGGCGTGCTCTCAGGCGCCGGTCGCGGGCCATTCGGCCGGAGCGATCCGGTCTCTCATCCATGCCTTGGAGCGTTTTCGAGCGAAGTGGACATCGGTTCGCGTGAAGAAAACGCGTCAAGACAAGAAGCTCTAGCAAACGGAAACTGGCACGCCCATGGACTTCGCCCCCAATGCCGGCATGCCCGGCGATGTCCTCGTGGTCGAGGACGATCCGATCATCTCGCTCTATTTCGAGGACACCATCCTCGGCTTCGGCGCCCGCACGGTGCGCACCGCTGCGAACGTCGCCCGCGCGCTCGAGCTGATCGCCGAACGCGCGCCGGATTTCGCGCTGCTCGACGTCGGCCTCGTCAGGGGCGAGAAGACCTTCGCGATCGCCGAGCGGCTGGATGCGCTCAAGGTGCCGTTCGCGTTCGTCACGGGTTATGGTGCGGACATCCGGCTGCCGGCATCGCTCGCCGACAAGCCGCGGCTGACCAAGCCGTGCTCGAGCGAGGCGCTGGAGGCGGCGCTGCGAAGGCGACAGTGACGGATTGCGGGGCTTCGGCCCTCGCCGCCGCCGCGTTCGTCGTCTACGATCCGGTGCGTCGGATTCGGTGACGAATCGGGAAGCCGTCATGGCGAACAGGACATCTGCTGCTGTGCCCGCAGCAGTGCTCTCTCTTGGGCTGTTCCTCGCGCCGGGTGCAATGCATCCGATCGCCGGTTTCGTGTCGCCGGCGATCGCCGAGCCGGCCGCGCTGACGAGCGCGCAGTCGGCTGCCCGCGAAACCTACGACAATGCCCTGCGGAATTTCGAGGCCATCCTGCGCCAGCGCCGCGCGCAGATCGATTCGAAGCAGCCGCTGCCCGACTTGCCGGGCCAGGCGATCTATCTGGCCCGTGTCGAGATGATGAGCGCCTACAAGGACCTCACCGATGCGCTTCCGTCCAGGATTGGAAGACCCAACAGATTCGGAATCCCCCCGGCCTACTTCAACGCCGACAATGAGCCGCTGCTCGATGACTACAGGAAGCTCTTCGACGTCATGGAGGCGCCGCCCGCCGGTGCGCAAACATCCGATACGCCATTCAAGGACGTGGTCGATCTGGCGACGGTGATCGCGCGGGCCAAGGGTCTTGACGCCGCCGACGCCGCGGTCGCGGGCCGTATCAGCCTCGGCCTCTTCTTTGCCGAAACGAACGGCAAGCAGAATGCGGGCAATGCACGATCGAACACCTATAAAGGAAGCCTGCAGACCGGCCCGTCCGAGGATCGCGACGGCCGAAGGAAGTGGGCCGCCATCAAGGGGTCGATCGCGACGCTCGATCCTGCGCTGAGCCGTCGCGACGACCGGGAAGAGGCACGGGTCGGCAACCTCGACCACAGGTTCAATCACTGGACCGCCGTGCGGGACGGCCTCATGAACGCGCACGCCGAACTTTTCCCGCAGGTCGCGGCGATCCAGAAAGCCCTGCCGGACCCGATCGATCAGATGAAGGTCTTTGAGCTGATCCAGATCATTCCCACGCCGACCAGGGCAGCGCTCAAATCGGGCAACCTCGTCGGCTACAGAATTTCCGATCCCAGGATCATGCGATATCTGCGCAACAACAGCGTCTTCGCGTTCGGTCGGGCCGACCGGGCAAGAACATCCGCGACCTTCCGCGAGATCCTCGATGCGATGTGGCTGTTCAACGCCAAGTTCGAGCAGGCGCTTGCCAAGTTCAAGCAGATCAAGTCGGGCAAGCCGGGCTGAGGAGGAGTTGATCGCTCGGCCGTCAGGGTGGACCGAGCAGCGCCCATCGCGGCTCGCAGAATTCCTTCACGGCGGAAGCGACGCTGCTGCTGATGAGGTTTTGGCGCTCGGGCGAGTTCATCTCGCGTTCCTCGTCCCGGTTGATGATCGAGCCCGCCTCCAGCAGGATCGCGGGCATCGCGGTCTTTCTCAGCACGATGAGTTCATCATTGCTGTAGACGCCGGTATCCTTGTTCAGCAACGGGTGCTGGTAACGACCCATGATAGCCTGGCTGTATTGCTCGGCATAATGCAGGCCCTGGGCCTTCATTTCGCCGGCGACCAGTTCGGCGAACCGGAGGCTGGTCTTGAAGTCCGGATTGTCCCGGGAGACGAACACGGAGTAGCCGCTGAAGCGGTCGCTGAAGTGGCTTTTCTTGCCCTCGAACTCCCAGTCCTCGAGCATCTTGTTGGGCACGGAGTCATGGTGGATCGACATCAGCAGATCCGCGTGCAGATTGTTGGCGGCGGCGACCCGCTTGAAGAGGCTCGGTCTCGCTTTGCCTTCGGTCAGCAGCAGCCTGGTTTCGGCGAAGCCTTCGGCTTTCAACCTCTCCTCGATCAGCTTCGCAAGGCGCAGGTTGAAGGTGAACTCGGCAACATTCCGCGCACTGATCGCGCCTTCCGATTGCGCGGTATGTCCGACATCCAGCACGATCCGGAACGTCGCGGGATCGCATTTGGCAGCGGCCGGCTTGAGAGCTGAAAGCGGCAGGGTGACTGGCCCAAGGGCGGCCAGCCGCATGGCGCGGTGCCTGGGCGGAGCGCGGTGCCTTGCCAATTTGCCAGCCCTTGTCGCCTTCGCGCGCTTCGGCGACTTGGCATGCTTGGGTGAGCTCCTGAAGAGATCGGGCAGCCAGCCGGCATCGCTGGCTTCGATCGGCAGCAGCGCGAACACTGCGATCGCGACGACCAAAAAGCGGCGAGGCCGAAACCTCGCGACGATACCACCGAGCACGCGAAAGAATTCGCAGCGCCTCATGCTCCGCCCCTCCGGGCCCCCAGCATAACGGCTCTGACATCGGTACCGGAAGAGGCCGGGAAGGTCCATCCCCGGCAATCGCGTTGCCTCGCCTTGGAGGCAAGGCCGTCAAGACAAAGAGACCGGTTCCGCCGTGGCTGTGACCGAACTAGACCGGCTTCGGGTCGAGCGTGATCGCCCACAGCTCGACGTCGACGCGGTCGCGTAGGCTCACCATCATCTGCCCGCTCTTGCCGTCGATCCTGACGTGGCCGAAGAACTGCATGCCCGCCGACGGCGGCAGGTTCTGGTTGCCTTCGCCCGGCGCCTTGATGAACTTCACCTCGGGGCCGAAGGTGTTGTCGAGCTCGTTCGGACCGAACGTGCCGGCATGCAGCGGGCCGGAGACGAATTCCCAGAACGGATCGAACTCCTGGAACTGGGCCTTGTTCGGGTTGTAGTAGTGCGCGGCGGCGTAATGCACGTCGGCGGTCAGCCACACCGTGTTGACGATTCCCGCGGTCTTGATGAAGCGCAGGATATCGGCGATCTCGAGCTCGCGGCCGCGCGCCGGGCCATCGCCCTGCGCAAAGGCTTCCGAGCCCTTCTTGTTGGCCGCATCGTCATAGACGATCAGCGAGAGCGGCATGTCGGAGGCGATCACCTTCCAGGTGGCGCGCGAGTTGAGCAGCGCGCGCTTGAGCCAGGCCATCTGGTCCGGGCCGATGAAATAGGCGTCGGGGCCGTATTGCTCCTGCAGGTTCGGGCCGTTGGAGCCGCGATAGCTGCGCTCGTCGAGCATGAAGACGTCGAGATGCGGACCGTAGCTCAGCGTGCGATAGACGCGGCCCGGCTCGACGATGCTCTCGCGCATCGGATACATCTCGTGGAAGGCCTTTGCCGCGCGCGCCGCGAGCACGGTGATGTCGCGCTCCTTGTAGGCCGCTGGCAGCTGCTTCGACAGCGACCAGTTGTTGGTCACCTCGTGATCGTCCCACTGCACGAAGATCGGCACCTCGGCATTGAAGGCGCGGACGTTGTTGTCGAGGAAGTTATACTTGTGGGCGGCCCGGTATTCGTCGAGCGTCTCGGCGACCTTGGCCTTCTCGGGTATCGTAACGTTCTTCCAGATCTTGCCGTCGGGAAGCTTCACCTCGGAGGGGATCACGCCGTCGGCGTAGATCGTGTCGCCGGAGTGCAGAAGGAAATCCGGAGCGTGCTTCTTCATCGCGGCGAAGGTGATCATGCCACCGTCGTCGGGATTGATGCCCCAGCCCTGGCCGGCGACATCGCCGCCCCACACGAAGGAGACGTCGCGGCGATCGCTCGGCGCGGTGCGGAAGCGTCCGACCACCGGCTCGCCGACGATGTCGATATGGGCGAGGTCGCGGAAGCGGACGCGATAGAAGATGTCCTGGCCGGAGGGCAGGTTCTCCAGCAGCATCTTGGCGGTGAAGTCGCTCTCGGGCAGCGCCGTGACCGGCGGCAGCGTATGGGCGTCTTTGAAGGACTCGGTGGTCGCGACCTCGACCATCATCTGCGACGGCCGGTCCGCACGCGCCCACACCACGCCGCCGTCGACGCCGACATCGCCGGACTGCACGCCATGGGTGATCACGGGGCGGTCGGCGGCGCGCGACAGATAGGGCATCGCGATCACGCCAGCGCCGGCCGCAGCCGCCGTGGAGAGAAAGCGTCGGCGGGTGAGATTTCGCGAGAACCGGATCGTCATGGGGAGCCTCCTCAGGTCACAGCGACAATGCGCCGCAGGCGCGCCAAGACCTAGAAAAATTCCATGACGGAGAGATTACAGGGAAGCGCGGGAGCGGGAGACTGGGCAACTGCCCAGATCGTAAGGTGTGCACGCCTCTCAGGCTCCCTCCCCCGCAAGCGGGAGCGGCAAGGGGAGTTTGCGGATAGAGAATGGGGGCGCCGTCTACGCCGTGCCCGCCGCCCGGAACTGCGTCGCAGCTCGTTGCAAATTCTGCGGCATGCTGAACAGCAGCGCCTTGCGGTCGGCGACGGCGTTATGAAGCTGCTCGAGCGCGATGTTGAACGCGGTCAGCGTGCCTTCCTCGATGGCGCCGTGCTCGAAGCAGTCCAGCGTGTGGCGCAGGATGTCGTCGGCCTCCGCCTGCATCTGGTCGAGTTCCTCGATCGAATCGCTTTGCCGTGCGGTCTTCAGCATCTCCAGCAGGCGTTCGCGCTGCGAGGTGTTGGTGTTGCGTTCGTCCTGCTTGAGATAGCCGGCGAACCACGCGCCGGCCGAGCCCATCGCCGAGAACGCCATCAGGCTCCACCAGATGTAGTCGCTGTAGCGGTCGAGGAAGGTTTTCTCCTCGCCGTCGACAAACGCGGCGGCGCCGGGATGCACCGGAATGGTGGCATCCTTGTCGGTGTCCGGCGTCTCGATCTTGGCGGCGAGCGGGAAATCGGTCTTGAGCGACTGCCGGATCGCGAACAATTGCCGCGTGAATGCCGCGACCGTCGAGTCCGACAGGCCCTTCCGCGCAACGATGTGGTGCGAGAAGCTGATCGTCTTCACCTCGTCGTCGGGCCGGTCGGCGGAGCCGAGCGAGCCCGCGGGGATTTCCGCGGCCTCATAGGCCGGATGGTTCTGCGCGATCGCCTCGGAGGCGTCGATCGCAAGGAAGCTGGGCTCGCCGCCGTCGCGGACCGACGCCGTGATCGCATCGATCGTGATCTTGCTGTTGGCCGGGCCGACGGCGAGATAGGCGTCGGCCTTGAGATTCTTGATCGCTTCCGCCGCCTCATTGGCCGGGAATTGAACGATCTCGACCTTCATCGGGTCGACGCCGTATTGCGTCAGGATCAGCTTCAGCAAATTGACATTGGCCGGGGTGCGGCCGACGACGCCGATCTTGCGGCCGGCGAGCTGTGCGATCTTGGTGATCCGCGCGGATTTCCGAACCTTGCCCTTGGCGGGCGGAACCCACATCACCACGACATTCTTGCGCAGGGTCGCGACCGCCTGGGCATTCTTCGGCACCTCGAGATCGCCGCGGATGATGGCGAGATCGGCCTTGCCGTCGGCCAGCGTCTGGGCGCTGGCGGTAGCGCCCTCGGTCTGCACCGGCCTCAGCTTGACCTGGGTGTTCTGCTGGTTGTTGAAGGCCTGCGCCAGCGCCTGCACGACCTTGAGGTCATCGCTGTTGGCAGGACCGACCGCGATCCGCAGCGTCACCGGACGCACGGCGAAATAATAGCCGGCCAGCAACGTGCCGATGATGGCCAGCGCGCCCGCGATCAAAACGAACATCAGCCGCCGCTTTGCCGAACGCAGCGGCTTGGGCGACATGCTGGCGGAGCCTTCTGTCATCGATCTCGCAAACAATCGTCGGGGCTCAATCTCGCAAAACTACCAACGCGCATACATCCTCTATGTGTAGCAAATTACTGAATGGACAGATGTTACAACTCCGTCATGGTTACCAGCGGCGATAGGACGCGATTTCGGCCTTAATTTGGGCGTGGATCCCATCCCGGAGGCCGGTTGTTAGGCTAAAGTCGGCGCTAAACGGGAGGGTTACCATGGTCGAACGGCTGTCAGCGGAGGCGAGGAAGGCCGCCCTTTGGGAACTGGCCGGCTGGTCGGAGACGTCCGGCCGCGAGGCGATCGCCAAGACTTTCGTGTTCAAGGACTTCAACGAGGCTTTCGGGTTCATGGCCCGCGCCGCCCTGGTCGCCGAGAAGAGCGACCATCATCCCGAGTGGAAAAACGTCTACAAGACGGTCGAGGTGGTGCTGTCGACCCACGATGTCGGCGGGGTGACCAAGCGCGACATCGACCTCGCCAAGGCCATGAACGCGATCGCAAGGCAGCTTGGGGTCAGTTGACCCCGCGCGTGGAACCTTGCACGGGTCCGCCGATATCCCCAGATTCGCTTCGTCCGCCGCCGAACTGGCGCGGCGTCGAGGAACCTTGCGATGACATCGAGCGAACACGGCGTGGGATTTGGGCCTGCCGACCGGCTGGCGCAGGACCCCGAAAGCGTGCGCCGCCGTTTCTGGATCAAGTTCAAGAAGGTGGTGGCGAGCCTGCCTTTCGCGGAGGACCTGCTGGCCGCCTATTACTGCGCCTTTGACCGGCAGACGCCCCGCCATGTGCAGGCGGCGCTGCTCGGGGCGATCGCCTATTTCATCCTGCCGTTCGATTTCGTGCCCGACATGCTGCCGATTCTCGGCTTCACCGATGACGCCGCGGTGCTCGCAACCGCTATCCGCATGGTGACGAGCCACATCACGCCGGAGCACCGCGATGCCGCCCGCGCCGCGCTGAAGCGCGGGGTGCCGGAAGAGAAATGAGCGTGGCGTGAATGGAGGCTCTTCCCCTTCCCCCTGAAAGGGGGAAGGTCGGGATGGGGGTCAGCGGCGGGCGCCGCTGTATGTGGAGAGAGCCGATCCCCACCCGCTTTGCTCTGCGAGCAAAGCGACCTCCCCTTTTCAAGGGGGAGGTTAAGGCGTAACCCGGGTTCGCTTTGCTCCATCCGGGCTGCGGAATTCTTCAGCTTCCCGGGTGCAGGATCACCTTGCCCATCGCCTTGCGGCCGGCGAGCACCTTCAGGGCTTCCGCGGTTTGCGACAGCGGGAAGGTGCGGTCGACATGCGAGGAGATCTTGCCTTCCGCGGTCCACTGCACGAGCTTCTCGAGGTTCTTGCGGTTCTTGTCCGGATTCTGCCGCGCCCATGCACCCCAGAATACGCCGCGGATATCGCAGCCCTTCAGCAGCGCGAGGTTGAGCGGGATCTTCGGAATGTCGCCGGCGGCAAAGCCGATCACCAGGAAGCGGCCTTCCCATGCGGTCGAGCGCAGCGCAGCCTCGGCGTAGGAGCCGCCGACCGGATCGAACACGATGTCGGCACCCTTGCCGTCAGTCAGCTTGCGCAGGCCTTCCTTTAGATCTTCCTTAGCATAATTCAGCGTCAGCTCGGCGCCGTGTTGCTTGGCGAATGCCAGCTTCTCATCCGACGAGGCGCAGGCGATCACCTTCAAGCCCATCAGTTTGCCGAGCTCGCACGCAGCAAGGCCGGTGCCACCGGCGGCCCCGAGCACCGCGAGCGTCTCTCCCGGCTTCGGGCTTGCGCGATCTTCCAGCGCATGCAGCGCGGTGCCGTAGATGATGATGATGCCGGCGGCGCGGTCGTAGTCGAGATTGTCGGGAATCTTCACGATCGAATTCGCCGGCAGCGCGATCTTGTCGCGCGCGCCGTTGTGGCCGCAGGAAGCGACGACGCGATCGCCGACCTTCAGGTCAGTGACGCCGGCGCCGACGCTTTCGATCATGCCGGCAACTTCGGCGGCCGGCGAGAACGGGAACGGCGGCTTGATCTGGTACTTGCCCTGGATCATCAGGATGTCGAAGAAATTCAGCGCCGCCGCCTTGATCGCGATCACGGCTTCGCCTGGCGCGGCCACCGGATCGGGCACATCAGCCAGCACGAGATCGTCGGGTTGACAGTATTGCGAGCAGAGGATGGCTTTCATGGACACACCTGAGTTTCGGACGCAAAAGAGCTGAAAGCTTCATGCCGGATTTGCGGCGGAGCGACAATACAGTGCGGAGGGATCAAACTATGTTTGAAAAAGGCCTGCTAGCGAAAAAGCGCATCCTGATCACCGGCGGCGGCTCCGGCCTTGGCGCTGCGATGGGCTACCGCTTTGCTGAACTCGGCGCCGAACTGATCATCTGCGGGCGGCGCGAGGGGCTGCTGGAGGAAACCGCAGCAAAATTCCGCAGCGAGCTTGGCGCCAAGGTTTCCATCGCGCGCTGCGATATCCGCGACGGTGCAGCGGTCGAAGCGATGATGGATCAGGTCTGGCAGGACGCGCCGATCGACGTTCTCGTCAACAATGCTGCCGCAACCTTTATTGCGCAGAGCGAACATTTGTCATTCCGTGCGGCGGACGCGATCCTCGCGCCAACTCTGCATGGCACGATGTACTGCACGCTTGCCGCCGGCCGCCGCTGGATCGACGGCAAGCACAAGGGCGTGGTGCTCTCGATCCTGTCGACCTCGACCATCACCGGGCGCGCGTTCACGGTGCCGTCCTCGATGGCCAAGACCGCGGTGCTGGCGATGACCAAGAGCCTGGCGGTGGAGTGGGGCCCGAAGGGCATCCGCACCGTCGCGATCGCGCCCGGCGCGTTCCCGACCGCAGGTGCGACCGGACAGTTGCGCCCCGAAGGGCGCGGCGAGAGCTGGGCGCATCGCAATCCGCTCGGCCGCGCCGGCGAGCATGCGGAGCTCGCCAATCTCGCGACCTTCCTGATCTCGGATCAGGGCGGCTACATCAACGGCGAGATGGTGGTGCAGGATGGCGGCGCGCACTTGCGCAGTTCCGGTGCCGAGGACCTGCTGCAATGGACCGATGCGCAATGGGAGAAGCAGCGCGCTGCGCGCGCCAGGTGATAACGCGTCGCGATTACGCGCGCGACGGTGAGCGGCGTTCGTCTTTCGGCCTAACTGCCTTCCCAAAAAAGCGTTTCCCGGTTATCCATCCGAGCCGGCGGAGGGGAATTGCCGGGCCATCTTGCAGTCACAATGATGGGGGAACCAGTTGGCCGTGCGGCAGATTCTGACATCACTGGTTGCTTGTATCCTGTGCGGGTTCATCACCCTCGCGCCGGCGCAGGCTGCGCCCAAGAAGGATACGGCCAAGGAAGCAGCCAAGCCGGCGCCTTCGGCGGCCGCGGCTGCGGCCGGCGGCGCCGAGCCGACGCTGATCGGCCAATTCGGGACCTGGGGCGCGTACACGGCATCGCCCAACGGCAAGAAGGTGTGCTTTGCGCTCGCCAAGCCGTCGTCGTCGAAGACCAATCCGGCGAACCGGCCGCGTGATCCGGCCTATGCCTTCATCTCCACCCGTCCGGCGGAGAAGGTCGTCAACGAAGTCTCGATCATGATCGGCTACACGGTGAAGCCGGGCTCCGAATCGACGCTTCAGGTCGGCGGCGGGACCTATGCGATGTACACGCAGGGTGACGGCCTCTGGATCAAGAATGCGGCCGAAGAGGAGCGGATGGTGGAATCCATGCGCAAATCGGCCGAACTGACGGTAAAAGCCGTCTCGGCCAAGGGCACCGAGACGACGGACACCTTTTCGCTGAAGGGCCTGGCGCAGGCGCTCGACCGGCTCGGGCAGGACTGCCGGCGCTAGAGAAGCGACTTAAGGCCTGAAATCGAGGTATTTGGTGGCTTTCCAGCACAGGCTGGAAGGCCTATTTGAGGTTTCATGACCAACACCGTGACCACCCATGCCGTCTCCGGCGCCAGCGCGCTGGTCGAGAAGGTTCCGCTCGAGACCTATGTGCCGCCGGCCAAGCCGTCGCTGATCGGGCTGTCGCGCGCCGAGATCGCCGATCGCCTGGGCGAGATCGGGGTGCAGGCCGGCCAGCGCAAGATGCGCACCCAGCAGCTCTGGAACTGGATGTATTTCCGCGGCGCCAAGAGCTTTGCCGAGATGACCAACGTCTCGAAGGACATGCGCGCCGAGCTCGAGAAGCATTTTACCGTCGACCGTCCCGAAGTGGTCGCCGAGCAGATCTCCAACGACGGCACCCGCAAATGGCTGCTGCGGTTGCCGAGCGGCGACAAGGTCGAGCGGCCGCACGAGGTCGAGTGCGTCTACATCCCCGAGACCGACCGCGGCACGCTGTGCGTTTCCTCGCAGGTCGGCTGCACGCTGAACTGCGCGTTCTGCCACACCGGCACGCAGCGGCTGGTGCGCAACCTCACCGCCGGCGAGATCGTCGGCCAGGTGATGGTGGCGCGCGACCGGCTGAATGACTGGGCTGACCGCGAGGACGGCACGCGCCGCGTCACCAACATCGTGATGATGGGGATGGGCGAGCCGCTCTACAATTTCGACGCGGTGCGCGATGCGCTCCTGATCGTCGCCGACAATGAGGGCATCGGCATTTCCCGCCGCCGCATCACGCTGTCGACCTCTGGCGTGGTGCCGAACATCCAGCGCACCGGTGACGAGATCGGCGTGATGCTCGCGATCTCGCTGCATGCGGTGCGCGACGAGCTGCGCAACGAGCTGGTGCCGCTGAACCGCAAATATCCAATCAAGGAGCTGCTGCAGGCCTGCCGCGACTATCCCGGCGCCTCCAACGCGCGGCGCATCACCTTCGAATATGTGATGCTCAAGGGCGTCAACGATTCGCTCGACGACGCGAAGCTCCTTGTGAAGCTACTCAAGGGCATTCCGGCGAAGATCAACCTGATCCCGTTCAATCCGTGGCCGGGCACCGCCTACGAATGTTCGGACTGGGAGCAGATCGAAAAATTCTCCGAATACATCTTCAACGCCGGCTATTCCTCGCCGGTGCGCACGCCGCGCGGCCGCGACATCCTCGCCGCCTGCGGCCAGCTCAAGTCGGAGACCGAAAAGCTCTCCGCCCGCGAGCGCCAGGCGCTACGCGCGATGGCGATGACGGATTGAGACGTGTCCACATATTCCGTCGTCATGCCCGGGCTTGACCCGGGCATCCACGTCTTCTCTCGCCGAGACAAAGGTAAGACGTGGATGGCCGGGACAAGCCCGGCCATGACGGCGGAGGATCTCGTGTCAGCGTTGTCCAATGATGGGATGACCTCATGGCCTTGATCGGCCGCCTGTTCGTCGTCGCCTTCGGCTTCCTGATGGCCTGCTTCGTGGCAGGGATCATCGTGGTCGTCGCGGTGCTGTATCCCGAGATCAGCGATTTCGGCGGGCAGATCGACCAAAGCGCGATCAACGTCGTGCTCGGCTTCGGTTTCATCTTCATCTCGGGCTTTGCACTGCTGCCGGCGCTGATCGTGGTGCTGATCACCGAGGCGTTCTTCATCCGGAGCGTGCTGGCCTACGCCGTCGGCGGCGCCATCGTCGGCGCGGCCTGCTATCTCGGCCTGGTTCCGTTCGATCCCGATATGATGCAATTCCACGGCATCGTGCGCCGGCACATGGAGATCATGACCGGCGCCGGCATCGTCGCGGGCCTGGTCTACTGGCTGATCGCCGGCCGCACCGCCGGCGCCTGGCGCGAGCCGTCGCGACCGTTGCCGCCGCCCCCGCCCTTGCCGTCGCAATCGCCGCGGCCGTGATGACAGCTCTCACCCTCCCCTGGAGGGGGAGGGTAAAGAATGACCGCGCACTTTTCATGCTCATCCGCCTCGGCTAAACCGCGCGCCATGAACCGGACCGGACTTTTCATCGCGCTGGCGCTGGCGCTCATCGTCGGAATCCTGTTCGGGATCTATCCCGAGCTCGACCTGAAGCTCGCGGCCATGTTCTACGATGCCGCGCAGAAGACCTTTCCGATGAAGCTCGACGCGGTGGCGTCGTTCGCGCGCGATGCGGCGATGTGGATCGCCTGGGCGCTGGTGCTGCCGGCGATCGTGACCATCGTCTGGAAATTCATCCGCCCGGACCGGCCGATGCTGATGTCCGGCCGCGCCGCGGTGTTCCTGCTCACCACGATGCTGCTCTCGGCCGGCGTGCTCACCAACCTCACCTTCAAGAATTATTGGGGCCGGCCGCGGCCGGTGTTTGTGACGCAGTTCGGCGGCGACCTGCAATTCGTGCCGTGGTGGGACCCGCGCGGCGGTTGCCCGCGCAACTGCTCGTTCTTTTCCGGCGAGGGCGCCACCGCGTTCTGGACCTATGCGCCGGCGGCGCTGACGCCGCCTGTCTGGCGGCCGCTGGCCTTCGCCGGGGCCACCGTGTTCGGCATCGTCACCAGCGGGCTTCGCATGGCCTTTGGCGGCCATTTCTTCACCGATGTGGCGATCGCAGGCTTGGTGTCGTTCTTCACGGTCTGGCTGTTCTACGCGCTGATCTACCGCTGGGCAGCGACCCGGCTGACCGACGCCCAGGTCGATGCCGCGCTGACGCGCCTTGCGATGCCCGGCTACCGGTGGATGCAGCGCTGGCGCCGGGGCGGCAAGGCGGCGTCCAGCCAGCCCGAGGCCTGATTTGGGTCTGATTAAAGGCGTGCCCCGCCAGCGGAAATTTGATATTCGCCGCAGAGCATGATCCGGAAAAGTGGAAGCCGGTTTTCCGAAAGATCATGCTCAGAGCAGAAACATCATTGATTTCGACCGATTGGACCGTCCCATGAGTACGATTCTGAAAAGCCTGCCCACCGGCGAAAAAGTTGGCATCGCGTTCTCGGGCGGGCTCGACACGTCGGCGGCGCTGCTCTGGATGAAGCTGAAAGGCGCCAAGGTCTTCGCTTATACCGCCAATCTCGGCCAACCCGACGAGGCCGACTACGACGCGATCCCGCGCAAGGCGATGGATTTCGGCGCCGAGAAGGCCCGCCTGGTCGATTGCCGCACCCAGCTGGTCCATGAGGGTATCGCCGCGATCCAGTCCGGCGCGTTCCACATCTCGACCGGCGGCATCACCTATTTCAACACCACGCCGCTCGGCCGCGCGGTGACCGGCACCATGCTGGTCGCGGCGATGCAGGAGGACGGCGTCAACATCTGGGGCGACGGCTCGACCTTCAAGGGCAACGACATCGAGCGCTTCTATCGCTACGGCCTGCTGACCAACCCGAGCCTGCGCATCTACAAGCCCTGGCTCGACCAGCAGTTCATCGACGAGCTCGGCGGCCGCGCCGAGATGTCGGCGTTCATGACCGCGCAAGGCTTCGCCTACAAGATGAGCGCGGAGAAGGCCTATTCGACCGACAGCAATCTGCTCGGCGCGACGCATGAGGCCAAGGATCTCGAGAGCCTTGCGAGCGGCATCACCATCGTCAACCCGATCATGGGCGTGCCGTTCTGGCGCGCCGACTGCGACGTCAAGCCCGAGAAGGTCGTGGTGCGGTTCGAGGAGGGCCAGCCGGTCGCGCTGAACGGCAAGACGTTTGCGGATCCGGTCGCGCTGTTCCTCGAAGCCAATGTGATCGGCGGCCGCCACGGCCTCGGCATGAGCGACCAGATCGAGAACCGCATCATCGAGGCCAAGAGCCGCGGCATCTACGAGGCGCCGGGCATGGCGCTGCTGCACATCGCCTATGAGCGTCTCGTCACCGGCATCCACAATGAGGATACGATCGAGCAGTACCGCATCAGCGGCATGCGGCTCGGCCGCTTGCTCTATCAGGGCCGCTGGTTCGATTCGCAGGCCTTGATGCTGCGCGAGACCGCGCAGCGCTGGGTGGCGCGCGCCGTCACCGGCGAGGTGACGCTCGAGCTGCGCCGCGGCAACGACTACTCGATATCAAACACCGAGAGCCCGAACCTGACCTACGCGCCGGAACGGCTCAGCATGGAGAAGGTCGAGGACGCCGCCTTCACGCCGGCCGACCGCATCGGCCAGCTGACGATGCGCAACCTCGACATTGCTGACACCCGAGCCAAGCTCGGCCTCTACAACAAGACCGGCCTCATCTCGAGCGGCGAAGGCTCGCAGATCTTCCAGCTTGAGAACGACAAGGACTGAGGCGGTGCTCTCTCGCCTCGTCGTCCCGGGCAAGCGAAGCGCGACCCGGGACCCATAACCACCGGCCGTGGTTTATGAAGCACGCTGGTGCTCCAGCGCGCTTCCACGATCCCTTCCTGTGGTTATGGGTCCCGGCCTTCGCCGGGACGACGTGGAGAGAGCGTTCGGCTACTTCACCCTGAGCGCATCCAGCAGCGAGCGGAACGCGCGCGCGTAATCGGTGCCGGTCTTGCTGATGTCCGGCCCCGCGGAGACCGCAACCGCCGCCTCCGTGACCGCGCCGAGCAGCAGTCGCGCCAGCGGCTCGATCGGCTGCTTGGCGATCACGCCCGCGTCCATCGCGGCGGCCAGCGCGCGCGGAAACTTGCCGCCGAAATGCTTGGCGTCGATCTCGCGCCAGCGTTCCCAGCCCAGCACGGCGGGGCCGTCGCGCAAGATGATCTGGCCGGTCGGGCCCTTCGAGCACGCCGCGAAATAGCCCTGCGTGCCCGCCGCCATCGCCGCCAGCGGATCGTTCTCGGCGCGCGAGATGCGGTCGAGATCGGCGACGAGGTCGAGCGACACCTGCTCGAACACCGCCTCGAACACCGCCTCCTTGGTCGCGAAGTGATGATAGACCGCGCCCTTGGCGACGCGCGCGCCGGCGGCGATGCCGTCCATCGTCGCAGCGGCGAAGCCGCGCTCGCCAAAGATGCGCCGCGCCGCCTTGACGATGGCGGCTCTGGTTTTCTCGCGCCGTTCGGCCTGGGTTGCCATCGTCCATCTCTAGCCCAGGTTCCGTAGCGGCGCCAGTTGACTTACCGACTCTTGGTCGATAAATACCGACTGTCCGTCGGTAAATGGAGAGTGCTGATGCCCTCGCTTAGGACGTTGCAAGCCTTCGCTGACACGGTGGAATCCAACGATCATGTCGGCGCGATCAGGAATTTCTATTCAGTCGATGCCCGCACCCAGGAGAATGACGGCGAGTGGCGCGTCGGCCGCGAGGCGCTGGCGGCGCGCGAGGCGGCGGTGCTGGCCGCGGTCGCCGGCGTCAAGACCACGCGGCTCGGGCCGCTTTTGCTCGACGGCGATCATTCGGCGATCTGCTGGCGCTTCGAATTCACGGCTAAGGACGGCAAGGTCCGCAGCATGGAGGAGGTCGCCTGGCAGACCTGGCGCGGCGAGGAACTGGTCGAGGAGCGCTTCTTCTACGATCCGCAGCAGATGGCGCGCTGAAATCACGCCGGCCCTTGCGGCAATACGCCCCGGCGGCGCCTCATTACGCCGTCATCCGCCGCCACTAGCCTCCGCCCCGATGCGCATGATGCGCAAGGGGCGGAGCATCGATCATGATCAAGCGAGTTGCCGGCGTGGCCGTCACGCTGGCGTTGTCGGCAGCGCCGGCGTTCGCCCAGACGATCTACGCGATCGATCGCGCCGATATCCTCGTCGGCGCCAAATTCGACTTCAAGGTCGAGCTTCCGGGGGTGGTCGATCAAGCCAGGCTCAAGGTCACGCTGAATGGCGCTGACTACGCGACCGCTTTCGGCCAGTCCGGAACATTCACCGAGCGGGAGGCTGGAAAAGACCAGTCGGCACTGTTGCTGCGCGATGTCTCGCTCGCCAGGCCCGGGCAGGTCGCCGTCGAAGTCAGCGACGGCACGCAGAGCCGAAAGGTGACCTGGACCGTCTACGACACCGGGGCACGCAAGGCCAGGAACGTAATCCTGTTCATCGGCGACGGGATGTCGCCGTCGCATCGCGTCGCCGCGCGAATCCTTTCCAAGGGAATCGCGGAGGGCAAGAGCCGCGGCAAGCTCGCGATCGACGACATGCCGCATATGGCGCTGGTTGCGACCGCGGGCTCGGACTCGATCATCACCGATTCGGCGAATGCCGCGAGCGCTTACGCCACAGGCCACAAGGCCGCGGTCAATGCGCTCGGCGTCTACGCCGATCGCACGCCCGATCCGCTCGACGATCCCAGGGTCGAGACCATCGCGAGCCTCGCCAAGCGCCGGGCGGGCCTCGCCGTCGGCATCGTCACCAACACCGAGGTCGAGGATGCGACCCCGGCGGCGATGGTTGCGCATACCCGCCGCCGCGCCGCCTATGACGCGATCGTCGCGCAATATTTCGACGCGAAGCCCGACGTGCTGATGGGCGGCGGCTCCGCGAACTTCCTGCCGCAATCCACGTCCGGATCGAAACGCAAGGACGATATCGATTATCTCGCGCGCTTCCGCGATGCCGGCTATGCGGTCGCGACGACCGCAGGCGAACTCGCCACGCTCGCGGCCAAAGCTGATACCTGCCAATTGCTCGGCCTGTTCGCCGCCGGCAACATGGACGGCGCGCTCGACCGCAAATTCCTCAAGGGAGGCGGCGTCAGGAAATTCCCCGAGCAGCCGGACCTGACCGAGCAGGTCCAGGCCGCGCTGGCGGTACTGTCGAAGCACGAGTCCGGTTTCTTCCTGATGGTCGAGTCCGGCCTGATCGACAAATACGCCCTTCTGCTCGACATGGAGCGCGCGGTCTACGACGCCATCATGCTCGACAATGCGGTGCGGCTGGCGAAGGACTGGGCCAAAGCGCGCAACGACGACACGCTGATCCTGGTCGTAGCCGACCACAACCATCCGAACAGCTTGGTCGGCACCATCAACGACGACATGGCGGCGACACCTAACGTGCCGCTGCGTGAGCGCGTCGGCGTCTATGAGAAGGCGGGCTTCCCGAATTATCCGGCGCCGGACGCCGAAGGTTATCCGTCACGCGTCGACGTCAGCCGGCGGCTTGCGATCTTCTCGGCCAGCCTGCCGGATCACTACGAGACGTTCCGCCCGAAGCTCGACGATCCGAACGAGCCGACCGTGAAGGGCGACCAGCCCGACACCTTCAAGGCCAACGACAAGTACAAGGACGTCCCCGGCGTCGTGCTGCGGTTCGGCAATCTGCCGGCGATGATCGGCGCCAGCGTGCATTCCGGCGAGGATGTCATCCTCACCGCGACCGGGCCGGGCAGCGAGCGCGTCCACGGCTCGATGGACAACACCGAGGTGTTTCGCGTGATGGTCGAGGCGCTGGGGCTGGGCGCGGGGAAGTAACGCATGATGAGATTGAGACGAGGCATGCCCGCTGTACCTCTCCCGCTTGCGGGGTCGAGATGAACAAGGTTTGCTGTTGGAGGGTTAGTGTGAGCATCGAGGCTTCTCCAACTTCCCCTTAAAGAGGGGAGGTCGCTTTGCTCGCGAGTGCAAAGCGGGTGGGGATCTGCTCTCTCCGCAGCCACCGTCACCTGCGGCTGACCCCATCCCGACCTTCCCCCCTTTCAGGGCGAAGGAGAACAAACAAAAATGGCCGGGGTCGCTCCCGGCCATTTCGTAACGTGATGTCGCGGCTCAGCGCGGCGGCGCGGCGGAGGCAGTGCCGCCGTTGAGCAGCGGGGTGATGCGGCGGACGGTGACGCGACGGTTGATGCGGCTCGGTCCGTCGGTCTGCTCCTTCGGATATTGCGAGCCGTAACCCTGCGAGGTCAGGTTTTCCGCCGGCACGCCGAATTGCTGCGTCAGCAGTTCGGCGGCGGATTGCGCACGGCGGTCGGACAGCGACAGATTGTCGGTGTCGTTGCCGGTCGCATCCGTATGGCCCTCGATCAGGAACACCTCGCGCGGATTGCGCTGGATCGCCCGGTTGAGGCCGTCGGCGATCACTTGCAGCCTCGCCGCCTGGTCCGGTGGGATGGTCCACGATCCCGAGTCGAAGTTGATCGTGTTGACGTCGATGCTCGGCATCTGCATGCGGACATTGGGGCTGTAGCGGATCTCGTCCAGCGAGTAGCGCCGATCGATCCGCTGCACCGGCGGTGCCTCCATGGTCTCGTAGATCACGTCGGGCG
This sequence comes from Bradyrhizobium pachyrhizi, assembly GCF_001189245.1. Lineage (GTDB taxonomy): Bacteria > Pseudomonadota > Alphaproteobacteria > Rhizobiales > Xanthobacteraceae > Bradyrhizobium > Bradyrhizobium pachyrhizi. The sequence goes on from NZ_LFIQ01000039.1 coordinate 512,259, forward strand.
ATGCGTCCTGAGCGTCGACGATGTAGCGATCATAGGGAATGTTGACCACCGGCGGCGGCGCGTCGACATAGAAGCCGCCGACCGCCCGCGGATCGCGATAGCTGTTGTCGATGATGACGACCTCGCGTCCGCCGGTATCCCTGCGAATACGGCGCAACATCTGGCCGTCGGAGCCGACCACGGTGATGATCTCGCTGCCGTCGGGACGAACCACGACGGTGCGGGTTTCGCCGCCGACCGTCTCGGTGCGGATGTCACGCGCGCCATAGCGGAAGCGATAGACGTCGTCGCCGCGCACGTAGGCCTGCCCGCCCGGATCGCGGATGATGACGCGGTCCGGCTCGGTGTAGATGGTGCGGCCGCCTTCGACGACCTCCTGCCGCTGGCTGTGCAGGTCGGCGATGCTTCCGCCGATGATGGCGCCGGCCACCACGCCGGCGCCGACCGCGGCACCGATCGCGAGCGGCTTGATGTTGTCATGCCGCGGAGGCGGCGGCAGCGGCGCTGCGACCGCTGGCGCGGCGCGGAAGGCCGGCGCAACCGTCGGCGGCGCGTATTGCGCGCGGCCGGGCGGTGGCGTTGCGGCGGGCGAGCCGGGAACGACCGACGGCGCCGGCGCGCCCATGGCAGCTCCCTGGGCTGGCGACACGCCGGGCGCAACGCCCGGTCGTGCCGGTTGACCCGGAGCCGGGGTCGCGCCAGGCGTGCCCATTGCCGCGCCCGGGGTCGCAGGCGTTCCGGGCGGTGTCGCCGGACGTCCCTGCTGACCTGGCGCCGGTGGCGTCGGCGTCGCGCCGGGTGCCGGAGGCGTTGTTGCGGCAGGCGGGGTGCCTGGACGTGCGGGCTGTGCGCCGGCTGCCGGAGGCGTCGGTGTCGCACCGGGAGCTGTCGCGGCGGGCGGCGTGCCCGGTCGTGCCCCTGCTGCCGGAGGCGTCGTCGTTGCCG
>NZ_LFIQ01000039.1:513213-518078 GCF_001189245.1 Bradyrhizobium pachyrhizi
TGCGGTGCTGCGGCCGGCGGCGGTGGCGTCGGCGTGGGATGTGCGGGGGCAGCCGTCGGCGGTGGCGGGGTTGGCTTCGCAGGCGCCGCTGCGGGCGGCTCCGGCCGTGCCGGTGCCGGCGCGGGTTTCGCGGGGGCAGCCGCGGGCGGAGGCGGTGTGGGATGTGCGGGAGCAGCCGACGGCGGAGGCGTCGTCGGGCGCGCCGCAGGCGGCTCGGGCCGTGCGGGAGCCGGCGGCGGTGCCGGATGTGGTGCGGCTGCCGGAGGCGGCGTCGGCTTTGCCGGTGCGGCCGCGGGCGGCTCGGGCCGGGCAGGTGCCGCAGGCGGGGTCGGCTTCGCGGGCGCTGCGGCCGGCGGAGCAGGATGCGCGGGTGCCGCAGCGGGAGGTGGCGCCTGCGGATGCGGTGCTGCGGCCGGCGGTGCGGGACGTGCAGGAGCACCCGGCGCGCCCGGCGCTGGCCGCGCCTTCGGCTTTCCGTCAGGTCCGGTTTCTTCCTTCTGCTGCGCCTGTGCGACGACCAGCGGCGAAGTTTGGGCGTGCGACGCTGAGGTGGCGAACTGCATCACCGTCAGCGCAGTCGTGGCAAGCAGCACGAGACGAAGCTTTGTCATTGTCTAGGAGTCCCCGGCGGAAAGTCTGGGCAGGAAAGCAAAGTGAGAACCGAACAATTCGGCAGGACGATGAACCGCCAGCCGTTAGGCCGGATTGTGGCGAGCCACGAATCATCGGCGAAGTTTATTTCGACATTATAACGGGTTGCATGTGTGGTTGTTCACCGCGCGTTCAGAAGAAACGCGCCGACACATTTGCAATCGACGTGGAACTTGGGCGCAAGAGCGACGCACCGGCCGGCGAGCCGATCTGTCGCAGGCGGCGGGCCGGACGGTCCAGGCGGTCCGCGCACCGGTGATTCGTCGGGTGTCTTGCCGGGCAACTCGTCCGGTCGCGGCGGCTCGCCGGGTTCGCGCACCGGCTCCGGAACCTCGGGGCGTGGACTGCCGGGCGGAATTCCCGGCGGCGGTTCGCTCGGTGTGCCCGGCGTCGTCGGCGGAATCTCGGGAGGCTCGATCGGCATCATATCGAGGCCCTGCGGCTGCTGCCGATGGCAGATCGCGTCGCGCGCATTGATCGCTCCATCGAAGTTCGCAGCGACAACGGATCGCGCGCCGCGGCGTTCCGATGTTTCACCCGGGCGTGTGGCAGACCGCCTCGATATTGTGGCCGTCGGGACGAGCACGAATGCGCCGTAATAGCTCGGGTGGTAATGCGCGCGAATGCCGGGCGCGCCGTTGTCGCGGCCGCCGGCCGCCATCGCGGCCTTGTAGAAGGCGTCGACGGTGGCGCGGTCTTTGGCCGTGATGGCGATATGCACCGGCTTGTTCATCGCGCCTTCGCCGCCGATCCAGAAATCCGGCTTGCCGTCGGCGCCGAAGCCCGCGGCGGGCGCGTGCCCGGTCACCTCCGCGGGCACTTCCATGATCAGGCCGTAGCCGAGCGGCGCCAGCGCCGTCTGGTAGAAAGCCTTCGCGCGTTGATAGTCGGACACGGAAAAGCCGATATGGTCGATCATCGCGAGCCTCCCTTGTTGTGATGCACTTGCATCCGCGTTGTTTTACCTCCCCTTGCAAAGGGGAGGTCGCTTTGCTCGCAAGAGCAAAGCGGGTGGGGATCTGCTCTCTTCGCAGACAGTGTCATCTGCGGTTGACCCCCATCCCGACCTTCCCCTTTCAGGGGGAAGAAGAAGACAAGCATCGACTGGCGCGGCCGATCTCAGCCGCAGACATCTCAGCTCCGCACCAGCAGCGTGTTGCTCCGCGTCCGGCCCTGCTCGACGTAACCGCGTGCATGCATGTCCGCGATGCAGTCGTCAGTCCATTCGTCCTTCGACAGATGCTCGATCACCACCGCGCGCGGCCACAGTGCCTGCGGCGCGTCGCGGAAGAAGCCGATCAGCACGCGGTCCTCGAAACCCTCGACGTCGATCTTGAGCGCATTGACCTTGCTCGCGCCGGCCTCGTCGAGGATGCGTTGCAGCCGCAGCGACGGCACCTTGAACGCCTTGCCTGTCGGCGTGCCGGTGACGATGTGGCTGGCGCCGAGATTGTCGCCGTCGGTCTCGATCATCAGTTCGCCATCGGTCGGGCCGGCGGCCGCCGCAACCAGGCGCACCTGCGGAAAGCCGGAGGCCTGGGTGTTGAACTTGAGCCGCGCATGCGTCACCGGATGCGGCTCGATCGCGATCACCTTGCCACCGGGCCCGACATCGCGCGCCAGCGCCAGCGCAAAGGTGCCGACATTGGCGCCGAGATCGACGAAGGTGCCATCCGCGCCGACATGAGCCCGCAGGAAGGTGAGTTCTTCAAGGTTGTAATCGGGATTGAACAGCGCGCCGCGCTCGGTCGCGCTCGCCTGATGATAGAAGCGGAACGATGCGCCCTGATAGGTCACGTCGAGCGGCCCCGCGCCGAACAGATTGACGAGCCGCGAGAGCCAGGGCCGGAATGCGCCGCGCTTCAATCCTGAGCCATGCGCCAGGCGGATGATGGCGGCCTGCGCCGCATTGGGCGCGAAGGCGCCGAACGGCGCCGGCGATATGTCGTTGCTCGGGATCACGCATGGCCTCGTCAAAAGCGCGGCATGCATAGCCGGTTTTGACGGCAGCGCCAACGCCCGTTACGCCGCCTTGCCCGCTGCCTGCCGTTGCCGCAGGAAGCGGCCGAGCAGCCTTCGTTTGCCCTTGCGCGGGATCAGGTCGACGTCGCTGACCAGTTTGGCGCCGCCCTTGCGGCGCTCCAGCACGATCTTGCGGCTATGGAACGCTTCGAGCTCGACGCGGTGCGCGACGCTGACGATGGTCGCCTTCGGCAGTTCCGTCGTCACCGTCTCCATCATCTTGTCCTGGCTCTTCTCGTCGAGCGCGGACGTCGCCTCGTCGAGCACGACGATGTCGGGGGCGTGCAGCAGCAGGCGGGCAAAGGCGAGCCGCTGCTTCTCGCCGCCGGACAGGGTCTGGTCCCACGGCGCGTCCTCCTCGATCTTGTCCTTGAGATGGTCGAGGCCGACCTTGTGCAGGGCACGGCTGATCTCATCGACGCTCCAGTCCTCCGCCGCGCCGGGATAGGCCACCGCGCGTCGCAGCGTGCCGGAGGGCACGTAGGGCTTTTGCGGCAGCATGAACAGGCGGCGGTCTGCGTGCAGGCCGACACTGCCGCCGCCCCACGGCCACAGGCCGGCGATGGCGCGCACCAGCGTGCTCTTGCCGGTGCCGGATTCGCCGGCGACCAAAAGCCGCTCGCCCGGTTCGATCACCACTTCGGTCTCGCCGACCACGGCGGTGCCGTCGTCCAGCGTGACGGAGAGATCGTTGAGGCTCAGCATGGCCTCGCCCTCGGTCTCGCCGCGCTCGATGCGGCCGAAGCCGTCGCCGGTCTCGGCGCGTTCCAGCCCGTCAAGCGACAACATCAGCGAAGCGATGCGCCGTGCGCAGGCGTTCCAGTCGGCGAGTCGCGGATAGTTGTCGACCAGCCAGCCGAACGCGGTCTGCACGATGGTGAAGGCCGAGGCCGCCTGCATCACCTGACCGAGCGACATGCTGCCGTCGAGAAATTTTGGCGCACACAGCAGCAAGGGTACCACCGGCGCAATGAGATTCGATCCCTGCGACACCAGCGTCGTGCGCATGTGTTGCCCGGCGAGCCGCGCCCATTGCCGCAACACGTTCGAGAACGTCTTGTCGATGCCGTCGCGCTCCTCAGTTTCGCCGCCGAGCAGCGCGATGCTTTCGCCATTCTCGCGCACGCGGGTCAGGATGTAGCGGAATTCCGCTTCCGCCTGGTTTTTGTCCTCGGAGATCTGCACGAAGCTGCGGCCGATTGCCGCGATCGAGCCCGACGCGATCGCCGCATAGATGATCGCGGCAATGACCAGGAAGCCCGGGATGCTGATCGACGAGCCGCCCAGCGTCACCGTCAGCGCGCCGCCGATGGTCCAGAGCACGACGATGAAGGTGACGGCCGAGAGCAGCGCCGACGTCACGCCGGCGATGAAGTCGACCGGAGAATCGGTCGCGATCCGCAGATCCTCCGCGATCCGGTACTCCGGATTCTTGTGATCGCCGTCGACGAGGTTGAGCTGGTAGTAGCGGCCGTTTGTCAGCCAGCGCGACACGACGGCGTTGGTCAGCCAGGCACGCCAGCGCCGCTGGATGCCCATGCGGCCGAACACCTGCGCGACCCCCAGCAGCACGCTGCCGATCGCCAGCGGAAAGAAGATGGCCGTCAGGTGGAAGACACTGGCCGCGTCGCGCTTTTCGATCGCATCGAAGATCGCGCGATTCCAGACATTGATGCCGTACTGAACGGCAACATTGCTGACGATCAGCAGCAGCAGGCCGATCGTGAACAGCCACGCCAGCCGGTCGCCGCTTCGGCCCCAATAGCCGCGCGCGCTGATCCAGAACCGCGTCAGCAAATAGTCCTTGCGCGCCTGCTCGGCCTCTTCGGCCGACAATTCGGGATCGGGTTCGACGATTTCCGGCGGCGGCGGTTCGACATGGTCGCCGCCTTCGGCGATAACCTCGACAAATTCCGACTTCTCGTCCGCTTCGCTTGGCGCGGGATCCTTACGCTCTTGATCGGCCGCCTTTGCGCTCGCTTTCCGAGGCGATGCAGTCCTGGCCGACGACGGCCCGTCCGACGATTTGGATTTTGCCTCGGCTTTGCCCATGGCACGATAACGCCAGGCAAATTACCCGGTTCCGCCTCCGGCGGTCACTCGCGTGCTGCTCGGGTGATGACACCGCGTTGTTTGGTATCTTGAATCGAGAACCATCCTCATCGTCGTCCTGGCGAAAGCGGGGAGGTAGA
>NZ_LFIQ01000040.1 GCF_001189245.1 Bradyrhizobium pachyrhizi
CTATGTTCGGTCATGGCTTTCACCGCCTCATCTTCGTCGGCGCAAAAAGCGATGCTTCGCCGATCGGCAAACACGAGCCACTGGCGAAGGCCAACTTCCCTGATGACGTACTCGGTCATTTTCGAGCGTCCTGCAGCGAGTGGACTACATCTTATGCAAGCGACGTTGCTGTTCCATTAATCAGAAGCCGGCCCAGACGGTGAGCGCGCACCGAAAGGGGCAAGTCTTTCATTTCGAATGGAAAGGCAAAGTCGAGTATGCAGAGAGCGCTATCGAAGGCGCGGG
>NZ_LFIQ01000041.1 GCF_001189245.1 Bradyrhizobium pachyrhizi
TGGCGGCCAGGGCACCAAGGCGGCGGCGGAAGCAGCCGCCAAGCTCGCCGGTGTCGCCAAGGTGCTGGTGGCCGAAGGCCCCGCCTATGAGCACGACCTGGCCGAGCCGCTGGCCGCGCTGATCGTCGCGCTGGCCCCTGGCTACGACGCCTTCGTCGCGCCCGCGACCTCGCGCTTCAAGAATGTGATGCCGCGCGTCGCGGCCCTGCTCGACGTGATGCAGGTCTCCGAGATCATCAAGGTCGTCGCGCCCGACACCTATGAGCGCCCGATCTATGCCGGCAACGCGATCCAGACCGTGAAGTCGAAGGACGCCAAGAAGGTGATCACGGTCCGCACCTCGACCTTCGCCGCCGCCGGTGAAGGCGGCAGCGCGGGAATCGAGAACGCCGCATCGGCCGCCGATCCCGGCCTGTCCTCGTTCGTCGGCGAGGAGGTCGCCAAGAGCGATCGTCCGGAGCTGACCTCGGCCAAGATCATCGTCTCGGGTGGCCGCGCCATGCAGAGCCGCGAGAACTTCGCCAAATACATCGAACCGCTCGCCGACAAGTTAGGGGCCGGCGTCGGCGCCTCGCGCGCCGCGGTCGATGCCGGCTATGCGCCGAACGACTGGCAGGTCGGCCAGACCGGCAAGGTGGTGGCCCCGGAACTTTATGTCGCGGTCGGCATCTCCGGCGCGATCCAGCATCTGGCCGGCATGAAGGACTCCAAGGTGATCGTCGCCATCAACAAGGATGAGGACGCGCCGATCTTCCAGGTCGCCGATTACGGCCTGGTCGCCGACCTCTACCAGGCGGTTCCGGAGCTCGCCGAGGCGCTCGGCAAGCTCGGCAAATAAGGTTTGTGGCCGTCAGCAATCTCGCCATTCTGGCCCTCTCAGGTGGATATTGGAGATACCTCGTCGTCCGGGCCTCATCGCCAGACCACGACATCTACAGGAGTTCATTGAGCGGATCGACGTTAGCTCGCGTATCACGGAAAAAGGATGTGCTCTACTCAACCTCATGGAAGTGCGCCCAGTCGCTGCGGAGCTGCCGCCAGAAGTGGAATGGTCGCTGCCCAGCAGCCGAGGTCCGTGGTGCCTCATTGACCTTCGCTGAAGCAGATGGGTGAGGGCTGTACAGGTAAAAGGTTGCGCAGCGGGCAACCCGGCACCCAACGGGTCTTGAGCGACGATGGTGGTGTCCAGATCAGCGGGCATTACCACCATGATCAATGACGCATGACCAGGAGGCCATGAGCCTCGCGGACCACATCATTGTCAATGAACAAGGGCCAGGTCACGCAACGGGACTCGGCCGAGAAAATCTATAGAGCACCTCAGAAAAACTATTGCTCACAGCCGGAAGCGATGAAATCCGTCGACGACGGCTCCCGAGCGCGGAATTTGGGCGTCAATGCGTGTGCCTTTGCGGCGGCAATACCGCAGCCATCCTTACCATGCATGAGCCGGTGCCTTCGGGCCCTGCGACGCACAATCCTAATGCAGTAGAAAACCATGGCCGCAGAAAGCGCTGAGCTTACC
>NZ_LFIQ01000042.1 GCF_001189245.1 Bradyrhizobium pachyrhizi
ACCATGGCCGCAGAAAGCGCTGAGCTTACCATCATCCTCAACCACCCTGCCGCTGAATCCTATGCCCGATTGATAGGAGAGCGTTTCCCTCAAGTTCGCACGATTGTGGCACCGAACGCTGAGAGGTTGGCTCAGAACATAGCAGAGGCGGACGTACTCCTGGCACCTCGCTTTCCCGTTGAGGTCTTCGAGGAGGCGAAGAAGCTGCGCTGGTTTCAGTGCACGGGTGCCGGTGTGGAGTCCATGTTGCCGATCCGCGACAGGGCGGATCACATCGCGGTGACCAATGCACGCGGCATCCATGGCGACATCATCGCCGATTTCGTAATGGCGGGCGTGACGATGCTGCAGTGGGATTTCCGCCGGTATCTGCGCGAACAGGCTGAGCGGAAGTGGAGCCCGCGCTATGTGGCTCCGTTGGCCGACAAGACGCTTGGCGTCGTCGGGCTGGGCTCGATTGGTGCGACCATCGCCCGCCGCGCGAAGAGCGCAGGGATGACGGTCGTCGGCTCTAAGCGTGATATATCCGTTCCCGTCGAAGGCGTTGACAGGCTGTTCGCCGCCAATGCGCTTGACGATCTGCTACCACTCTGCGATTTCGTGGTGCTCGCGGTGCCGGCGACGCCCGATACAGCGGGGCTCATTGGTGAGGCCGCGATAGCACGCATGCAACCTCAGGCGTTTCTCATTAACATTGCGCGGGGTACCGTCGTTGTTGAGGCCGAACTGATCAAGTCCCTGCAGACGGGCGCAATCGCCGGTGCCATGCTGGACGTTTTTGAGCAAGAACCGTTGCCGCAGGACAGTCTTTTGTGGGACATGCCGAACGTGATTGCAACGCCTCATGTGGCGGGAGGTCCCACAAACTATACAGAGCGGGTATTCTCGATCATGGCAGAAAACATAGATCGGTTTCTAAATGGGCAGCCGCTGAAGAATGTAGTGGATCTGCGACGCGGCTATTGAGCGCAAGTGCACCG
>NZ_LFIQ01000043.1 GCF_001189245.1 Bradyrhizobium pachyrhizi
GCGCGAACTCGGCGATGGTGATGTCCTCGCCGGTGCCGATATTGACCAGTTCGGGCGAGGAATAGGTCTTCATCAGATAGACGCAGGCGTCGGCGAGATCGTCGACGTAGAGGAATTCGCGGCGCGGCGTGCCGGTGCCCCACACCGCGACGTTGCCCGCGCCCGAAACCTTGGCCTCGTGGAAGCGGCGGATCAGCGCGGCGACGACGTGGCTGTATTCGGGGTGATAATTGTCGCCGGGGCCGTAGAGATTGGTCGGCATCACGCTGATGAAATCGGCGCCGTACTGGCTGCGATAGGCCTCGGCCATCTTGATGCCGGCGATCTTGGCGATGGCATAGGGCTCGTTGGTCGGCTC
>NZ_LFIQ01000044.1:0-5762 GCF_001189245.1 Bradyrhizobium pachyrhizi
GACGTCGATCGCGTGCTCGAACTGGTGCCCAAAACAGCTGCTGCAGCGTAACACTCCACCGCGGAGACGGTGGATTCCACAAGGAGGCCAACCCATGAAGACATGTCTCGTCGTCGACGATTCCGGCGTGGTGCGAAAGATCGCGCGCCGCATCCTGGAAGGAATGGAGTTCACCGTCATCGAGGCCGAGGACGGCGCGGTCGCGCTCGACGCCTGCAAGCGCGCGCTGCCGGATGCCGTGCTGCTCGACTGGAACATGCCGGTCATGGACGGCTTCGAATTCCTCGTGCAGCTCCGCCGCATGCCCGGCGGCGATCAGCCCAAGGTCGTGTTCTGCACCACCGAGAACGGCATCGACCACATCTCGCGGGCGCTGCATGCCGGCGCCAACGAATACATCATGAAACCGTTCGACAAGGACATCGTGATCGCGAAATTCCAGGAAGTGGGTCTGCTGGCGCTCGACGCTTCGGCCGAAGCCTGACACCCAGTTTCACCATTCAGTCCCTTGTGAGGCTCCCGTGACGCCCCCCGACTACGAGTATCTGCGTAAGCTCCTGAAGGACCAGTCCGGTCTCGATCTGTCCGCGGACAAGCAATATCTGATCGAGAGCCGCCTGCTGCCGCTGGCGCGCAAAAGCGGCCTGTCCGGCATCCCCGACCTGGTCGCCAAGATCAAGGCGGGCTCGTCCGCGCACACCGTCCAGGTGGTCGAGGCCATGACCACCAACGAGACGTTCTTCTTCCGCGACAAGGTGCCGTTCGAGCACTTCCGCGACACCATCATGCCGGAGATGCTGAAGGCACGCGCCGCGCGCCGCAGCGTCCGGATCTGGTGCGCCGCCGGCTCGACCGGCCAGGAGCCCTATTCGCTGGCGATGTGCCTGAAGGAAATGGGCGCGGCGCTTGCCGGATGGCGCGTCGAGATCATCGCGACCGATCTGTCGCAGGAGGTGCTGGAGAAGTCGAAGGCCGGCATCTACAGCCAGTTCGAGGTGCAACGCGGACTGCCGATCCAGATGCTGGTCAAGTACTTCAAGCAGTCGGGTGAGTTCTGGCAGGTCAATCCCGAGTTGCGCGCGATGGTCCAGCACCGCCAGCTCAATCTGCTGCACGATTTCTCCCAGCTCGGCTCGTTCGACGTGATCTTCTGCCGCAACGTGCTGATCTATTTCGATCAGGACACCAAGATCAATATCTTCAACCGTCTCGCCCGGTTGATGGAGGCCGATGGCTTCCTGGTGCTGGGCGCCGCCGAAACCGTGGTCGGCCTGACCGACACGTTCAAGCCGATTCCCGAGCGGCGCGGCCTGTACCGGCCGAGCGGGGTGCGGGGCGTGCTCGCCATGCCGAAGCCTGCCATGGCGGTCGGATATTGAGCAATGACCGAGGACGGCAAATCCATTGAGCGGGTCACCTTCAGCCGGGGTGTCGACGTCTGCATCATGGCCATCGACGGCACCTGGCGGCGTGACTGCCAGCTCAATGCCATCTCCGACACCGATGCCTCGCTGACCGTCGAAGGTTCCATTCAGGGGCTCAACCTGAAGGAGTTTTTCCTCCTGCTGTCCTCGACCGGACTTGCCTATCGCCGTTGCGAACTGGTCCGCGTCAACGGCACCGAAATGGACGTCAGCTTTCTCAAGGGCAAGCCGAGCAAACGGCGATCGTCCGCGGACGAAGAGCGGGCCAGGGCCTGACGTCAGGACGACCTGATCCGACCAAGCGGGCAAGGCCCGCGGCCAATCCGGACGATGCGTGGAACAGATCGTCGCCTGATGGGTTGGGCGTCGTCGGGACAATCGAGGTGGTTGGGCCGAACCTGTCGTGGCGGCGGGTCAGTTCAGCAGACGCGCTGCTGCCCCGGAATCGCGCAGGCGGTCGAGCGCCGTGCCGAGGCCGGCATCGCATGCCTTCAGGGCGGTGGATGCTGTGAGGTAGCGCGGGGTAACGTCGTCGAGAACGACGGGGTCGGCGTCGGCCTGCCGCGCGGCCAGCAAGGCCTCTCGCGCAATCGCCGCTTCGATCAGCCGCAGGCTCGCCTGGACATGGCCAATCAGCGCGACCAGGTCCGTCACGATCAGACCGCAGGGATCATTGCCCTCGTCCAAGCGCGCCGCAACGCGGTCCGACGCTGCATTTTCCATGCATGTTTCTCCACTGCCCCCCACTTTTAGGGAACGCGGTGCTACTTGTGCGTTAAGCGGACGTCCCGTACAAATACGGGTCCATTGATCGAGATGGTCGAGTTAGTTCTTGTGCGGTCAGGGCAGCACGTTTCACCACTAATGGACGATGCATATGGTTGAGAATGGCGCTCCGCGCGGGGAAATTTTTGTAGTCGACGACGATCCCGCCGTTCGCGAGACGCTTTCAGTGGTCCTGTCGACCGCTGGTTACAAGGTGATCTGCTTTGCGGACGGCGCGGCGCTGCTCGCGGTGGCGCGCAGCAGGACACCGGCCTGCATCCTGCTCGACGTGCATATTCCCGGCAAATCCGGCCTCGATATCCTGAGGGAGCTGCATGGCGAGGATTATCCGGCGCCGATCTTCATGATCTCCGGTCAGGGTGACATCGCGATGGCGGTCAGCGCCATCAAGAACGGCGCGCTCGACTTCATCGAGAAGCCGTTCCGCGGCAACGAGATCGTGAGCCGTCTTAACGAGGCGATCGACGCCTACACCAGGCGCCAGGCCGAGACCTCGGCGTCGCGGATCGCCGCGCTGCATTTCCCGGGTCGCGAGCCGCTGACCCGCCGCGAGCGCGAGGTGCTCGAGCAATTCACCGCGGGCGCCTCCAACAAGGAGGCCGGGCGCCACCTCGGCATCAGCCCGCGCACGATCGAGGATCACCGCGCCAACATCATGAAGAAGCTCGGCGCGCGCAACGCCGCCGATCTGGTCCGCATCGTGATGACGGCGCAGCAAAAGTAGGCCACGGCCGGTTTACGTTCCGATCGCCACATTGCGGAGCCTGTGCGGCGCACGTTGAGCGAACGGCACGTCTGCGCCGGGCGCGGGACGACACGTCAGAAAATCGAGTATATGCCTGACGCAGGGCAGGCGCGCCCGAACCGCGCGCGTGCGAGCAATGTCGAGACCCATGACATCGAGACAATGGCGATGACGAAGAAGAACAAGACCCCGGATCAATTGCGCAGCGCGCGCTGGTTTGCGCCCGACGATTTGCGCGCCTTCGGCCACAGATCGCGGGCGATGCAGATGGGTTACGCGCCGGAAGAGTGGCGCGACCGGCCGGTGATCGCGATCATCAACACCTGGTCGGATGCGCAGCCCTGCCACATGCATTTCAAGAGCCGGGTCGACGACGTCAAGCGCGGCGTGCTGATGGCCGGCGGCTTTCCGCTCGAGCTGCCGGCGCTGTCGCTGTCGGAATCGCTGTTGAAGCCGACCACGATGCTCTACCGCAACATGCTGGCGATGGATGCCGAGGAACTGCTGCGCGGCCATCCGGTCGACGGCGTGGTGCTGATGGGCGGCTGCGACAAGACCACGCCCGGCCTGCTGCTCGGGGCCACCAGCATGAACCTGCCGGCGATCTACCTGCCCGCCGGACCGATGCTGCGCGGCAACTGGAAGGGCCGCACCCTGGGCTCCGGCTCGGACGCCTGGAAATACTGGGACGAGCGCCGAGCCGGCAAGATCTCCGACAAGGACTGGGTCGACATGGAGGCCGGCATCGCCCGCAGCTACGGCACCTGCATGACCATGGGCACGGCCTCGACGATGACGGCGATCGCGGAAGCGATCGGCATGACGCTGCCGGGCGCCTCGTCGATCCCCGCGGCCGACGCCAACCACATCCGCATGAGCTCGGAGGCCGGCCGCCGCATCGTCGAGATGGTGTGGGAGGATCTGACCCCGCAGAAGATCCAGACTCGCAAGGCCTTCGAGAACGCGATCACGGTCGCGATGGCGATGGGCTGCTCGACCAACGCCATCATTCACCTCATCGCGCAGGCGCGCCGCGCCGGCCAGGACATTTCGCTCGACGATTTCGAGATCGCGAGCCGCAAGGTACCTGTGATTGCCAATGTGCGGCCGAGCGGCGACCTCTATCTGATGGAGGATTTCTTCTATGCCGGCGGGCTGCCCGGTCTGATGAACCGGATCAAGCCGCATCTGCATCTCGACTGCATCACCGTCACCGGCAGGACGCTCGGCGAGAACATCGATGGCGCCGAGGTGCACAATGACGACGTGATCCGCACCGTCGACAACCCGATCTACAAGGAAGGCGCGCTCGCGGTGTTGAAGGGCAATCTCGCGCCCGATGGCTGCGTCATCAAGCCAAGCGCCTGCGATCCGCGTTTCCTCAAGCACACCGGGCCTGCGTTGGTATTCGACGACTATCCGTCGATGAAGAAGGCGGTCGATGATCCCGATCTCGACGTCACGGCCGATCACGTGCTGATCCTGCGCAATGCCGGCCCGCAGGGCGGGCCGGGCATGCCGGAATGGGGCATGCTGCCGATCCCGACCAAGCTGGTGAAGCAGGGCGTGCGCGACATGGTGCGGCTGTCGGACGCGCGCATGAGCGGCACCAGCTACGGCGCCTGCATCCTGCACGTGTCGCCGGAATCCTATATCGGCGGCCCGCTGGCGCTGGTGCGAAACGGCGACCGCATCACGCTCGACGTCGCCGCGCGCACCATCAATCTCGATGTGCCGGAGGCAGAGCTGGCCAGGCGCCGCGCCGAATGGAAGCAGCCCGAGCAGCGCTTCGAGCGCGGCTATGGCTGGATGTTCTCGAAGCACATCAAGCAGGCCAATGAGGGCTGCGACTTCGATTTCCTCGAGTCCGGTTTTGGCAAGCCGGTCGGCGAGCCGTCGATTTATTAGTTCATCACACCGTCGTTCCGGGGCGCGAAGTGAACCCGGAACCTCGAGATTCCGGGTTCACGCTTCGCGTGCCCGGAATGACAGCCGGGGACAAAGCATCATGTCAAAACTCAACGACACCACTCGCAACAAGCTGAAATCTGTCTCCACCGCGACGGTCGCGACCGCGCTGTTCAAGCGCGGCTTGCGCATCCAGATGATCCAGGACGTTCATCCGCTCGGCCCGGATCAGCCGACCATGGTCGGCGAGGCCTTCACGCTGCGCTACATGCCGGCGCGCGAGGATCTGAACGGGATCGAGGTGTTCCGCGATCGTGCGCATCCGCAGCGCAAGGCGATCGAGGATTGCCCTGTGGGCGCGGTGCTGGTGATGGACAGCCGCAAGGATGCGCGCGCAGCGTCGGCCGGCGCTATCCTGGTGACGCGGCTGATGAAGCGTGGCTGCGCCGGCGTCGTCACCGACGGCGGCTTCCGGGATTCGGCCGAGATCGCGCGGCTCGGCTTCCCGGCCTTTCATCATCGTCCGAGCGCGCCGACCAACCTCACGCTGCATCAGGCGATCGAGATCAACGTGCCGATCGGCTGCGGCGATGCGCCGGTGTTTCCCGGCGACGTCATCCTCGGCGACAGCGACGGCGTCATCGTGATCCCGGCGCATCTCGCCGACGAGATCGCCGACGAGACCTTCGAGATGACCGCGTTCGAGGATTTCGTCACCGAGCAGGTCCAGAACGGCCGCGGCATCTTCGGGCTCTATCCTGCGACCGACGAACAGACGCTGAAGGATTTCGCGGCGTGGCGGAAGGCGAAGGGGCGGTAGCCACCACAACCACCGCCGTCGTCCGCTTGATAAGCGATCGCCATACATTCCACCGTCGTCCCGGCGAAGGCCGGGACCC
>NZ_LFIQ01000044.1:5772-12266 GCF_001189245.1 Bradyrhizobium pachyrhizi
GGGAGGAGTTTGGCGAAGACCGGCAATGCCGTGGGACTGCGACTTCCTTGCTCGATGGATCACGCGGTATGGGTCCCGGCTTTCGCCGGGACGACGGTGGGGAAGGACAGCGCAAGCCAACCGGTCCGTAGCCCGGATGGAGCGAAGCGCAATCCGGGGTTCTCGCAGCCGGCGCGATCGTTCCCGGATTTCGCTACGCTTCATCCGGGCTACGGTGCCCTATATCTCCGCTTTCTCCGCCATCCCGACCGCCCACAGCGCGAACGCGTAGACGATCGCGACCTCGTCGAGGCGGTTGAAGCGGCCGGAGGCGCCGCAGTGGCCGGCGCCCATGTTGGTACGCAGCAGCACCGGGCCGCCGCCACGCATCGTGGCGCGCAGCCGCGCGATCCATTTCGCCGGCTCCCAATAGGTGACGCGCGGATCGGTGAGCCCGCCCATCGCCAGGATCGCCGGATAGTCCTTGGCCGCGACATTGTCGTAGGGCGAGTAGGACAGGATGGTGCGGAAATCCTTCTCGCTCTCGATCGGATTGCCCCATTCCGGCCATTCCGGCGGCGTCAGCGGCAGCGTGTCGTCGAGCATGGTGTTGAGCACGTCGACGAACGGCACCTCGGCGACGATGCCGGCGAACAGCTCGCCGGCGCGGTTGGCGACCGCGCCCATCAGCATGCCGCCCGCCGAGCCGCCATGGCCGACGATGCGTTTTTCACCGGTATATTTCGTCTCGATCAGCGCCCGCCCGGCGGCGGCGAAATCGTCGAACGTGTTGGTCTTCTTCTCGCGCTTGCCGTCGAGATACCAGCCCCAGCCCTTGTCGGCACCGCCGCGGATATGCGCGATCGCATAGACAAAGCCGCGGTCGACCAGCGACAGCCGATTGGCGGCAAACGAGGCCGGCATCGCCATGCCGTAGGAGCCGTAGCCATACAGCAAGAGCGGCGCCTTGCCGTCGCGGACAAAGTCCTTGCGATGCAGGATCGACACCGGCACCTGCGCGCCGTCATGCGAGGTCGCCATGATGCGGGTGGTGACGTAGTCGGCCGGGTTGTGGCCGGACGGAATCTCCTGGCGCTTGCGCAGCAGGCGCGTCCGCGTCGCCATGTCGTAGTCATAGACTTCCGACGGCGTCGTCATCGACGAATAAGCAAACCGCAGATTGGTGGTGTCGAACTCGTAGCCGCCCATGGTGTCGAGCGAATAGGCCGCCTCGTCGAAGGCGATCGCGTGCTCCTCGCCGCTGTTGAGGTCGCGGATGATGATCGCCGGCAGCGCGTTGGCGCGCTCCAGCCGCACCATGTGGCCGGCATAGAGCTCGACGTCGAGCACATAGACGCCTTCGCGATACGGGATCAGATCGCGCCAGTTGCTGCGTTCCGACGCGGTGAGCGGCGCGGTGACGACCTTGAAGTCGATGGCGTCGTCGGCATTGGTCAGAATGAACAGCTCATCGCCGCGGTCGGCGATCGAATATTGCACGCCTTCCTCCCGTGCCGCGACCAACCGCGGCGGCGCATCGGAATTGGAGAGATCGATCAGCCGCTGTTCGGAGGTCTCATGGTCGCCGCCCGCGATCACGCAGAAGCGGCCGCTCGCGCTCTCGTGCAGGTGGGTGAACCAGCCGGAATCCTGCTCCTCATAGATCAGGATGTCGTCGGCCTGTTTGGTGCCGAGCTTGTGCCGCCACACCTGCATCGGCCGGTGATTGTCGTCGAGCTTGACGTAGAAGAAGCTCTTGGAATCCGCGGCCCACACCACGCCGCCGTCGGTCTCCTCGACGAGGTCGTCGAGATCGCCGCCGGTGGCCCAGTCGCGCACCCGGATCGAGAAATATTCGGAGCCCTTGGTGTCGGCGCTCCAGGCGTGCAGGCGGTGATCGTTGGAATGCCGACTGCCGCCGAACTTGAAATATTTGTGGTCCTTCGCCAGCGCGTCGCCGTCGAGCACGACATGGGCGTCGCCGCCGTCGCGCGGCGTGCGGCAGTACAGCTCGTGCTGGCCGCCCTCGCGGAACTTGCGGAAATAGGCGAACGGGCCGTCCGGCGACGGCACGCTGGAATCATCCTCCTTGATCCGCCCGCGCATCTCCTTGACCAGCCGCTTCTGCAACGCGTCGGTATGGCCGAGCAGGCTCTCGGTGTAGCCGTTCTCGGCTTCGAGATAGGTCCGGATGTCGGGATCGAGGATCGAGGGATCGCGCAGCACCTCCTGCCATTTCGGATCCTTGATCCACGCATAGTCGTCGGTCACCGTGATGCCGTGGGTGGTGAAGGAATGCGGCCGGCGCGGCGCGACGGGGGGCGATGTCTTGGTGGATTGGGTCACACGATCCTCATGGTGCGGGGTTCCGCTCTATATCGGGATGAATGTGGCGATTGCCAGATGGGCGGGTGATTGGACGTCCTCACTATCCTCGTCATTGCGAGCAGCGAAGCGACGATGCAATCCGTGGCTCCGCGTATGCGGACCGATGGATTGCTTCGCTTCGCTCGCAACGACCGTGGGGACAGAGCGAGCTACCCGTTCCGCAGCCTCGCCCCCGCATTCCCGCCGGACATCGGAATCCGGTTCACCGCCAGCACCACGGCGAAGGTGATCACCAGCATCGCGATGCCGAGCACCGCGATCGCGGCGAGGTCGCCGCCTTCGTTGAGGTCGTAGATCAGGACCGAGAGCACCTTGGTCTGCGAGGTGAACAGCACGATCGCCGCCGACAGTTCCCGCATCACGCCGATGAAGATGAAGCACCAGGTCGCGATCACGCCGGTGCGCAGCAAGGGGGCGGTGATCTGGCACAGCGCCTGCAGCCGGGTCGCGCCGAGGATGCGGCTCGCCTCCTCGAGCTCGGGATGGATCGTCGCGAACGCCGCCTGCAATTGCTGGTAGGCCGAGGGCAAATTGATGGTGAGGAACGCCAGCAGCAGGATCCATAGCGTGCCATAGAGTACGAAGGGCGGCCGCGTGTAGCTCAGGAACAGGCCGACGCCGAGCACGATGCCGGGCACCGCGACCGGCGCAGTGGCGAGGAAGCCGAGCACGCGGTGGCCCGCGATCACCTTGCGCGTCGTGACATAGGCGATGACGAGCGCGAGGATGGTGCCGATCGTCGCGGTCGCGGTGCCCAGGATCACGGTGTTCTTGAGCGCGAGCTGGGTCGAAGACAGCTCGGTGAACACGAAGACGATGTTGTGCAGCGTCGCCGTCGACGGCGTCACCAGCGTGGTCGCGTTCGGCGAGAACGCGGCATTGAGCAGCGCGAGGTAAGGCAGGAATACCGGGTTGAGCAGCACCAGGAGGCAGAAGCCGAGCGCCGCCCAGCGCCAGCCGCGCAACTCGACCCGGCGCGGCGCGCCATATTTGCCGCCGATCACCGAATAGCCGCGGCGGCCGAGCAGCGCCTTCTGGCCCTGCAGCAGCAGGACGGTCAGCACCAGCAGCGGCACCGCGGCGGCGGCCGCGAGCTCGAGCTTCGGGGGATACTGGAACAGGCTCCAGATCTTGGTTGTCATGGTGTGGAAGCCGGCCGGTAGCGCCAGGATCGCCGGCGAGCCGAACAGCGTCATCGCCTGCAGGAACGCGATCAGGGCGCCTGCGACTAGCGCGGGCAGTGCGAGCGGGATCGTCACCCGCCGCGCGGTGGTCCAGGCATTGCCGCCGAGGATCGCGGAGGCGTCTTCCAACTCGCCCGGCATGGTGTCGAGCGCATTGGCCACCAGCACGAACACGAACGGGAACGTGTAGCAGGAGATCACGAAGATGATCCCGGTCATCGAATAGATGTTGAACAGCGGGTCGGCATCCTCGCCGGCGAACAGCCGGTAGAGCTGGTTCAACAGTCCCGAATTCGGCGCCGCCAGCAATTCCCAGGCGACCGCGCCGAGAAACGGCGGCGTCACGAACGAGGCCGTCACCAGCGCGCGGATGGTCTGCCGCCCCGGCATGTCGGTGCGCGACACCAGCCAGCTGATCGGCGCCGCGACGATGCAGCAGATCAGCGCCGACGTGGTCGCGATGATCGCGGTCGTCAGCAGCGGATCGAGGAAATCGGGATTGCTGAACAGCGTGACGAAGTTTTGCAGCGTCGGATGCCGGCCCTTGTCGGTGAAGGCAAACACCGCGAGCCACGACAGCGGCAGCAGGATCAGCAGGATGAGGACCGCCGCGAACAGCCACAGTACGGGTCGGGTCCAGTCGATGCGCGGGCGGGAGGCCGGGGAGGTGGTTGTTGTTGTCATGTTGACCCGCGGTGAACTGTCTCAGCTCCCTCGCCCCGCTCTTGCGGGGTCGAGACAAGCGAAGCTTGCTCTTGGAGGGTTGGGGTGAGGGGCTGCTTCGGCGAGCACAGCGTGCGGAGAGTCCCCCTCACCCGCCGCGCATCTTGCGATGCGCGTCGGCCTCCCCCCGCGAGCGGGGCAAGGCAAGAAAGCGTGACGGCGACCTCCATCGCTCACACCCGAAACAGCCGCGCATAGCGCGTCTTGATCTCTTCTGTCATCGCTTCCACGCCCGCCGGATCCTCTTTCATCAGCCTGATGTCGGAAAGCTTGCGCCGGCCGGCCTTCGGCTGCACCTGGGCGTGCAGCGAATATTGGCCGGTGAAGTCGACGAAGAATTGCTGGGTCTCGCGGGTGTGCAGCCAGGCCTGGAACAGCTTTGCGGCGTTCGGATGTGGCGCGCCGGCGAAGATGCCTGTGGGACCCGAGATCGTCGGCGTGCCTTCGGTCGGATAGACCGGCTCGACCGGTTGTCCGGCTTCCTTCAAGAGCACGATGCCATATTCATTGCCGTCGGCCATCACGGCGCGCTCGCCGAGCGAGAGCTTTTTGGGTGGATCCGTCGAGGACTGCACCTGCATCACGCGCTGTTTCGCGAGTTTCTCCAGATACGGCCAACCGAGCTCGCGCACGATCTGGAACGTCGTGGTCATGATCGTGCCGCTATAGGCGGGATGGCCCTTCACCATCTTGCCCACCCATTTCGGGTCGAGCAGATCGGCAAAGCTCTTCGGCGCGTCCTCCGCCTTCACCAGGTTGGTGTTGTAGGCAATCGACGACAGCCACAGCCGAGTGGTCACGGCCATGCCGTCGGGGTCGCGATAGTTGTCGGGAAAATGTTTCGCGACGTCTTCGGGCACGAACGGCATCAGCCAGCCGCTCTTCTTCCAGGGGATGAAATGCGAGGCATCGGCGCTGTTGACGACGTCGGCGGCGTGAATGTTGGAATCGAATTCCTGCGCCACGCGCTGGAACAGCCGCTCCGAGCCGGAACGTTCGATCTGCACGGTGATGCCGGGATAGGCGGCCTCGAACGCCTTGCCGAGCTTTTCGCCGACCGGCAGGTCCATCGACGAATAGAACACGAGCTTGCCTTCCTTGGTCGCGGCCGCGACGAGATCGGGCGTGATCGCGACCGGCTCGGGTGCGGCGGCGCGTGCCGGTGACGCGAACACCGTGCCGACCGCAAGCGCCGCAGAGCCTTTCAGGACATCGCGTCTGGAAATCGGCTTCCGCATCGCGTCGCTCCGTTTCTTGTTGTTATCGGCTCAGCGCCCGGCAGCGCGCGGGCGGCAAGGTCAGCCAGACCTCGCTGCCCTTCTCGACTGCGGTATCGGTCGGCGTGGTCACCCGCAGCGCCGTGCCGTCAGCGGTCTCCACCATGTAGTCGCGATTCATGCCGAGATAGACCTGACGCGTCACGATGGCCTTGAGCGTATTTTGCTGCGCGGCGGGGGCTCGCGTCGCGAGCTGGATCTCATGCTGGCGGATCGCGACCGGCGCACTCTGGCCGGCCGTCAGCGTGGCGCCGACCACCTCGAGCGTAGCGCCGGCGAACTCCACGTGGTTCGCATCGCGCGCGGTGCCCTTGATCACATTGGCGGCGCCGATGAAGCGCGCGACGAATTCGGATTCCGGCCGCGCATAGATGTCCTCAGGCGCGCCGAGCTGGTCGATCTTGCCGGCATTCATCACCGCGATCAGGTCGGCGGTCGTCATCGCCTCGGACTGGTCGTGGGTGACATAGACCGTGGTGTAGCGATATTCGTCGTGTAGGCGGCGGATCTCGAACCGCATCTCCTCGCGCAGATTGGCGTCGAGATTCGACAGCGGCTCGTCGAGCAGCAGCGTCTCGGGACCGACGATCAGCGCGCGCGCCAGCGCGACGCGCTGCTGCTGGCCGCCGGAGAGCTCGCCCGGATAACGCTGTGCCAGTGGTTCCAGCTTGGTGGTCGCCAGGATCGCGGCGAGCTTCTTGGCGATGGTGTCGCGATCCATTTTGCGCAAACGCAGGCCGTAGACGATGTTCTCCGCCACCGTCATATGCGGCCACAGCGCGTAGCTCTGGAAGATCATGGACATGTTGCGCTGCTCGGGCGGCAGCGTGCGCGTCTTCGAAGACACCACGCGGTCACCGACGCGGATCTCGCCGTCGGATGGTTCAAGGAACCCGGCGATCAGCCGCAGCGTCGTGGTCTTGCCGCAGCCGGACGGCCCGAG
>NZ_LFIQ01000044.1:12276-15651 GCF_001189245.1 Bradyrhizobium pachyrhizi
ACAGACCAGCTGGCCATGATCGATCGTGAGCGAAACATCATCAACCGCGACAAACGATCCAAACCGCTTGACCAGGCCGCGCAATTCCACCGATGCCAAGCGGTCCCTCCATTTTGTTGTGTCGCAGGGATCCGTGCCCGGCTGTTGCCGGCAGTAAAGCGGAAAATGATGACGACGAAAAGTGCTCGTGCCTTAGCAATGCGTTGCATGCATTGCCTCCCGTCACCCTTGTGGGCGTATTCGCAAGCGACGCCAAACATTCAGTGTCGTCCCGGCCTGGTGCGCAATTGCGCACGGGGGCCTGGGACCCATAGCCACCGATGGTCATTGTTGTGCGCCGGCGGAACGACGAGGCTGCCACAATATTCGCCGCCGATTATAGGTCCCGGCTTTCGCCGGGACGACAGCGGAGCGTGCGGCCTCGTTCGTACCTCAGGATGACGGGTCGCTGCCTGCGCTCGGCCTACGCCTTCACGTTCTCGCCGAGCCACTGGATGGCGGCGTCGGCGCCGGCCTTGCCGTGGGGGATGTTCAGCGCCGTCAGCGCGACCTCGACGACGCCGAGGGTGCCGAGGATCATCGGGGCGTTGACGTGGCCCATATGCGCGATGCGGAAGGCCTGACCCTGCAAATCGCCGATGCCGGTGCCGAGCACCACGCCGCATTTCTCCTTGGCATAGCGCTGGATCGCGGCGGGATCGGCGCCCTTCACGGTCACCGTCGTCACGGTGTTGGAACGTTCGGCGGGCTCAGCGATGTTGAAGCCGAGCACCTGTCCCTCACCCCAGACCGCGACCGCGCGGCGCACGGCTTCGCCGAGCAGCCGATGCCGCAGATGCGCATTCTCCAGGCCTTCGGCATGCAGCATGTTGATCGCCTCGCGCAGCGCGAACAAGAGATGCACCGGCGCGGTGCCGGCATATTTGCGGTAGTGCTCGCTGCCCTCGCGCTCGGTCCAGTCCCAATAGGGCGTGCGCAGATCGGCCTTCTTGTGGGCGTCCCAGGCGCGGTCATTGGCGGCGACGAAGCCGAGGCCGGGCGGCGTCATCAGGCCCTTCTGCGAGCCGGACATCGCGACGTCGACGTACCATTTGTCCATCTCGAACGGCATGCAGCCGAGCGAGGCCACGGTGTCGACCATGAACAATGCAGGATGGCCGGCGGCCTTGATCGCCTTGCCGATCGCCTCGATGTCGTTATAGGCGCCGGACGCGGTGTCGACCTGTACCACCAGGATCGCCTTGATCGTGTGCTCCTTGTCGCGCCGCAGCCGCTCCTCGACCTCGGCCGGGCGGATCGCACGGCGCCAGTCGCCCTTCAGCACCTCGACCTCGGCGCCCATCGCGGCCGCAGCTTGGCCCCAGCCGATCGCGAAGCGCCCGCTCTCCAGCACCAGCACCTTGTCGCCGCGCGACAGCACGTTGGAGAGCGTCGCCTCCCAGGCGCCGTGGCCGTTGGAGATGTAGATGTAGGACTTGCCCTGGGTGGCGAACAGCCTCGAGAGGTCGCGCAGCAGGCTGTCAGTGAGTTCGACCATCTCGTTGGAGTAGATGTCGAGCGCCGGGCGGTGCATTGCCTGCAGCACCTGATCGGGCATCGTGGTGGGCCCGGGGATGGCCAGAAATTCCCGGCCCGCGCGAACGGTCATCGTCCTGTTCCTTTTGGATAAAGCGCGCAAATCATGCGTGTGAGGGGTCAAGCGCGGAGACTATTCCATCGCGGCTACGATTGCGAGCAGGACGAAGCAATCCAGCGTTTCCAAAACCGCGGGACACGATGCTATTTGCCGATCGATTCGACGACCGCGCGCCAGATCTGGTCCTTGAACTCGGTCGCGGCGGGGCTCGGGAGCTGCTCGACGGTGCCGTGGTTCTTGCGGCAGGCCTCGACCAGCCGCAGTACCCAGATTTCGCCGTCGGTGTAATAGGGATCGCCGCCGCCATTGCGACCGTTGAAGGTCGGGCCGATGCCGGTCACCTGATATTTCGCGGTGGCCATGCCGGCCGACTCGAGGTCGGTGGCGAGCAGCGCACGTTCGGCATCGAGGTCGGCCGCGATGTGATGGGTTACCGCGCCGGTGTAGTGGCTGACGCCGACGCTGCGGTCGAGCGTCGCGGCACCCAGCCACACCGGACGCTTCTCCTCGCCCTGATCGAGCACCTTCCAGAACCGGACATGGTTGCGGCGGTCCGCGCTCGATCCGACCGGCCGCTCGAAGGCGAGATCCTCGCGGCGGTCGAGATAGAACAGGTTGCTCACCGGCGCATCCTTGTAGGGACGATCGAGCAGCACGCTGCCGACGATCTCGATCGAGGATTTCAGCGTGACCGGATCGGCCGGATACCAGCCGGCCTCGTGCATCGCGCAGACCACGTCCCTCTTGTCGCCGATCAGCCCGACATTCATCGGATCGCCGGGAATGCCCTGCGCGGTGCGCGTCACCATCGGCAGATTGGCGAGGCCCTTCTGGTGCTCGTAATGCGTCCACAACGCCGGCAGCAGCAGATAGGCCGCGATCAGGTAGATCGCCAGAACGAGCAGCAATAGTATCTGCGCTTGCCGGAGGCGGCTGCGCCGGCGCGCGGAAGGCGGCTTGATCTCGACATCGGTCATGCCGTGGTCCTCACCCGCTTGCGGGGGAGGTCGGATTGCATCGAAGATGCAATCCGGGTGGGGACTTACTCCTCATAAAGAGCGTCGCAAGCGGTGCCGATGAGGCTACAACCCAATCGCACTTCCGACTAGCGCCGCGTCTCGCGGCAGCCGGCGGCCTCGGCTTCCTCGACCGAGCAGAACCAGCGCGTGCCCTTGCTGATCTTCATTTCGATCTTGGCGTACCAGCGGCTGGTCCGCTGGTGAAAGATGCATTCACCGGAGCGGTTGACGTTGCCCTTGATGGTGCAGTCGGGCG
Source organism: Bradyrhizobium pachyrhizi (assembly GCF_001189245.1). Taxonomy (GTDB): domain Bacteria; phylum Pseudomonadota; class Alphaproteobacteria; order Rhizobiales; family Xanthobacteraceae; genus Bradyrhizobium; species Bradyrhizobium pachyrhizi. Next base: position 15,188 of record NZ_LFIQ01000044.1, read on the forward strand.
ACGGCGCCACCGGGCCGGAGGCCGAGGCGAGCAGGATCGCGTTGGCGCCATCCGGCGGCTTCACCGCGCCGAGCACGGTGGTCTTCTTGTTGCGCACCCGCCAGTCCCACGGCGCGATGAAGGCGCCCTGCCACATCCCGGCTTTTGCCTCACGCGCGGCCTTCTCGTCGGCTTCGTAGTCATGCGAGGCGCGGGTGTAGGCCAGCGCCCAGCCATTGCTGACAAGCCACCTCTGGATGTCCTCGCCGTCGACCTCGCAGCGCGCGATGGTGCGGCCGCGACGATCGACCGAGCGGGCGTGGCAGGTCCAGGTCTTGCTGCCGGCATGCTTGATCAACTCGTCGCGCGCCGCGACACCGCAGGTCCAGCGTTCGCCCTTGGTGTTGAGGCAGAGCTGGTCGGTCGACGGCGCGTCGATGCCTGCGAGCCGGATGCGGACGCTGCCGATCATGAGCTGGTCGCCG
>NZ_LFIQ01000044.1:15661-28229 GCF_001189245.1 Bradyrhizobium pachyrhizi
AGCCAGCGTCGGCAGCGAGAGCAGCAGGCCCGCGGTGAGCAGCGTCTTGAACATCGGCGTTCCCGGCCAGGTTCTTATCGTTCAAATGGCTTTTAGCGTGCAGTGGTCAGTGCCCAACGATTGTGCGGGCAATTGGGCAACCGTGCCAGTGCTGTTGCGTTTCCGCCAGTTTCAACTTCGCGTCATCCCGATGTCCGCCATCCTCCCCTGGAGGGGGAGGATCGGGTCGCATGAAGCGCAGCGCAATGCGAGCCGAGGTGGGGTGAAGGTCTGTCCACTTGAGCAGTGCCGGTGTTGAGAGATCACCCCACCCCATATCGCATCTTGCTTCGCGCGATGCGATACGACCCTCCCCCTCCAGGGGAGGGTGAAGTCTCGCAGCCCGGATAAGTAGGGCGCAGCGTCATCGGGTATCAACGAGGCGTTGGTCTTTATCCGTAGCCCGGATGAAGCGAAGCGCAATCCGGGGAGGTGCGTCTGCGTCGGCAGCCCCCGGATTTCGCTGCGCTCCGTCCGGGCTACAACACCGCGGCCATTCGTCGCTTCGCCAGCGCCAGCGCCATCAGCACGAAGGCCGAGGTCACCTCCGGCCCGCCGACCAGGATGCGGGTCGGCGTCTTCATCTTATTCCACTCATAGGCCCTGTAGGGCCCCTTGCGGCCGCCCTCGCCGAGGCCCTGCACGATGCAGTGCAGCGCCGGCGTGAAGGTCGAGACCTCGGCGCCGAGATGCGCCAGCGCCATCAGCGCCAGCGCGGCGTCGAACGGGTTCATCTCATGGACGATCAGCTCGTGCGTGACATAGTCGAGCACGCGGGCGCGGATCAGCGCGAACACGTTGCCGGGATCGATGATGCGCTGCGCTGCCAGCGGCAGCGCGACGAAGGCGGCATAGCAGCGGCCGAAATAGGCCGAATAGAGCTCGGGCAGATAATAGATGTGCGAGCGCGGATTTTTGAACGCGCCGCTTTCGACCAGATTCTTCTGGAAGGCGATGATGCGATGCACGGTCTCCAGCCGCTGCGGCGTCTCGATGATCTGCCAGCCGGTAAGGTTGCGGAACGAGACCTCGAGGATGTCGAGGTTTAGCGTCGGATCGAGGTCGTTGCCATAGGGCCGCTCGCCGGCGAGATTGTCGATCCAGGTGACGACGCCGCCCTCGTAATCGATGTTGTCGTTAAGCGGCACGGTGACGCGCGGCTCGTTGGCGCCCGATCGCACCTGGTAGCCGCGGTAGAAGTCGAGCAGCGGCTGCTGCAGGATCGGATCGTCGGAGCCGGCCTGGGTCGCCGCCGAGAACGAGCACGCCGTGGTGTCGCAGTCCGGCACATAGATGCCGAAGCCGAGATCCTGCTTGATCTGCGCGAAGAAGCGCGAGAAGCGCGGATGCCGGCCCGGCGCCAGCGCGGTGATGACCTTCACCGTCGAGCCGTCATGCGACGGCACCTCCTCGGCGCTGGTCTTGAGGCAGAAATCCACCATGTCGGCGATCGCGCGCCGCGCGGTAGCAGCTTCATCCGGCGAGGCAAGCCCGGTCTCGACGAAGCCGAGCAGCGCCTCGGTGAAGAAGGCGTCGTAATAGGCCGAGCGGTGGCGGATCTGCACCGGCTCCCACATCGGCTCGGCGATGCCGCGCCAGGCCGGGTTGATCAGCGCGCGCGCCGGCGAATGCGCGATGAAGATCCGCGCCAGATTGAACAGCAAGGTCGAGTTCTTGTAGCCGCGCGCGTTCAGCCCGGTCAGCGCCATCAGCAGCTCGCGCCCGCCGACGTCGGGGTCGCCGATCAGGTTGAAGGCGGCGTAGGTCGGGATGAAGCCGTTCCTGCCGAACGAGCGCAACAGATGCGCGCCGGTCAGGCGGATCACGCGGTCGATCTCGGCGACCTCCGGCGGGCGGCTAGGTGCGGTCGCGGCGGGCGGGGCCGGGTGGTGCACGCCGATACCGTCCATCAATGCCGCGACGGGCGTGCCGATCGCGGCCCAGTCCGGCGTCGCGACGTCGCGCGCCGCGGTGAGCGCCGCGCGCAGGCCGGCAAGGCGGTCGGGATCGTCGAGCGCGGGCAGGCCGGTGCGGCGGAGCAGCGCGCGCAGCGGCGGATTGCCGAGCGCGGTCCGGTAGAATTTTCCGAGATGGGCATCGCCGCCGCGATAGGCCTGCAGCACGGGGTCGCAGACGTCGTACAGCGATGGGCCGTCCTTTCGGGCGGTCAGCGACCGGCACACCGCGCCTGCGATCTCGTGAAGGCCCAAGAAGCTCAAAGAATCCCCTTTCCCGAGGACCGGTTAACGCCGCCGCCCGACGGTGTTTCCTGTCGCTCTGCCCCAAACCCGCAAGCCTTTGGAAAGCTACATGAATCGCTACAAAACACAAATGTGACTGAGGTCACGTAACGGGATTTTAACGGCGTCAATGGCCTCTGCCGGGCGGCGGCATGCGGCAATTCGGGTTGCCCCGGGCGGCCGTCCGGGTTAAAGGAGCGTTTGTTGCGGCGCCGCAAATTGAGTTCAATTCAACGGCACACACACCTCAACCCCATTAAACCTGAACGTCTTTGACGCGACTAACTGGCGCGATCTTCGCTTGAGCGCCATCGGGATAAGAATTGGGACTTAGGAACGCTATGGACCTTGGGCAGCTTCGCATTTCCCGCCGCACCATCGCCGTCTGCGTGGCAGTGGCCGGCACGGTGTCGCTGGCGATTGGCGCCCATGCCGCGCTCAACAAGCGCACCCTCGATGTCGCCAAGGAGACCATTGCTGGTGGCGACAAGGTCGCCCCGACCGAGCTGACCGGCAGCATTCCGGCAGGCACTTCCCGCCTCGCGCTGATCATCGGCAACGGCCACTACCCGGACGCCGCGGCGCCGCTGGCCCAGCCGATCAACGATGCCCGCACCCTGTCGTCGGCGCTGCGCCGCGAGGGCTTTGACGTCGACGTGGTCGAGGATGCGACCAAGGACGACATGTTCCGCGCGGTCGAGCGCATGAAGGCCAAGATTCGTCCCGACACCGTCGTGATGCTGTTCTTCGGCGGCTACGGCGTGCAGGTCGGCCGCGAGAGCTACATGATCCCGGTCGACGCCACGATCTGGAAGGAAGCCGACGTCAAGCGCACCGGCGTCAGCGTCGAGTCCGTGCTCGATGCGATGAAGGAGCGCGGCGCCAAGGCCAAGCTCGTCGTGCTCGACGCCTCGCGCCGCAATCCCTATGAGCGCCGCTTCCGCGCGTTCTCGCACGGTCTCGCCCCGATCAGCCCGCCGGAGAACACCATCGTGCTGAGCTCGGCGACGCCGGGCAAGGTCGCCGACGACTCTAAGGCGCCGAACAGCGTGCTGGTCTCCGAGCTGCTCAACAACCTCAACGCCCAGGCCGGCGCCGAAAGCGCCTTCAACAAGACCCGCGTCGCGATCTCGCGCGCGTCGGAAGGCGAGCAGGTGCCGAGCGTGTCGTCCTCGCTGCTGGAAGACATCAAGCTCGGCGGCTGAGAGTCTAGCTCTTTCCCTAAGTCGTCCCGGCGAAAGCCGGGACCCATAACCACAGGGCTGCGTTGCTGAAGCGCGCTGTGGCCCCAGCGCGATCCTATTCGCGCATTCGTGGTTGTGGGTCCCGGGTCGCGCTTCGCTTGCCCGGGACGACACTGTGAATGTGGCGGCGCCTGCTTCGCCTATTTCGCATCCGCGCTCGCGCCCACCGGCCGCACCGGATCGCCCTCGCGCAGCAGCGCGCCGGCGCGGGCGACGACGATGTCGCCTTCCTGGATGCCGTCGCGGATCTCGACCTGTCCGGCCGACATCAATCCGGTCTCGACCCGCCGCGTCTCGACGCGGCCGCCGCGCACCACCTGCACCACGGTGCCGGCGGTGGAATAGAGGATCGCGGTCAGCGGCACCGCGACGCCGCAGCTCTGCCCGGTCTTGATCTGGGCGCGGCCGGACGAATTCACCAGCAGCCGCTTGTTGGCGCCAATGCCGATGAACACCTGGCCGAGCTGGCTGTTCGGCTCGACCGTCGGCGCGATCCGCCGCACCTTGCCGTCGAGATCGCCGGCGCCGAGGACTTTGAGCTGGGCCGTCTGCTCGGTCTTCAGCTTGGCGATGTCGCGGGTCGGCACCATGCCGACCAGATCGTACTCGCTCTTGGCGATGATCGAGAACAGCGCGTCCTTGCCCGAGGCCGGCGCGCCGACGATCGCCGACGAGCCCGAGATCGTGCCCGCCACTGGCGCCGTGACGTTGACCGGGTTGGCGCCGTCGGTCAGCTTCGCCAGCACTTGCCCTGCGGTGACGGTGTCGCCGGGATCGGCCATCACCTCCGCCACCTTCAAGCCGAAACGATCGGGCCGGATCTGCTGCTCGTCGCGCGGCAGCACGATGCCTGAAACCTCGACGATATTGCCGAAGCAGAATTTCGAGGCCTTCAGCACCGTCACCGCCGCGCCCTTCGGCACCGCGTCGGCCTCTCCTGCGGCGAGCGCGGGAGAGCCGGCGAGCAGAAGCAGCGCGACGACAATCGACGGTCCGTAGGATGGGGAGAGCCAACGGGTCCGCGCAACGCGCGGCCCGATGATAAACTCCGCGAAACCCATCAATCGATTCACACGCGAGATCATCGGCAAATTATTCCCAAAATGAGGGCCTCCTGAATACCAGATGCCGCCTGGCCGAGCCAGCCGGCTGCGCTGTGTCGGCCGGTCCCGCATCCGCCGCCAGCTCCAGCTTGGCCAGCTCCAAATTCGCCAGCTCCTGGGCGCGCCAGATATGCCGCAAGATTTCCGGGTTGACCCGATCGGCATGCGTCGCCGGCAGCATGTGGCCGGCACCCGGCAGATGCCGCAGCTCGGCGCCATCGATCAGCGCGGCGAGTTTGGTGACAATGCGCTGCGTCACATAGGGCGACAGCCCGCCCGACAGCAGCAGTGTCGGCACCTGCAACGCGCGCGCGGCTTCCGCCACCCCGTCGAGGTCGAGCGCGGCGGCGAAATCGCAAGCCAGCTTGTCAGCCTGCTCGATCATCCGCAGCCGTCCGCTCGGCGAGAACTGCTCGCGCGGCCCGGAGCCGGCCCAGAACGCGGTGAACGCCTCGACCGCCTCCATCACGGCGCCGTCGAGAATATCCTTTGAGACGATCTGCGCGATCCGCGCGAAGCGATCGTACAGCCGCGCGTCGGCGGGCGTGTCACGAAGCAGCGTGGGTAACACCGGCTCGATCAGCGTCAGGCTGCGAATGTGCTGCGCATAAGGCGAGGTGGTCGCCAGCCGAAACGCGATCGCCCCGCCATAGGAATGCCCGATCAGATGGATCGGCCCGTCGGCCTTGGCGAGCCAGGGCTCAAGCCGCGCGATCTCGCCATCCAGCGTCCGCGGCCAGTCGCGCCCGCAGGCGGCAACGCCATAGCCGGAAATATCCGGTGCCATGAACCGGTCGCCGCCGAGCGCCGCCGCAAGCTTGGTCCATTGCCGTCCCGACCCCAGCGAGCAATGCAACGCCACCACCGACGCCGCCGCGTGCGTCCCATCCAAACCCGTCATCAAACCCATCCTGCTTGTTCTTGTTGTCGCCGGCCGCGCGTTCGCACGCGCCCGTCATGACGCGAGCGAGGAGGGGGAGGGGTTATTCCTGGGAGGGGGTGGGTGGGGCCGTGATCGTGATTGCGCGCGCAGTCAGATTCACTGGATGGTGATTTTGAGGTTCGTGGCAGTCGGCGCCCGGCCTTCCCTGCGCCCTCTCCTGTGTGAGGGTGGTTAATCGCATGACTCGCGCGCGGCGGCATCGCGAGGTTGCCGGCGTGTGTTTCTCCCTTGGCTGTTTGATAGTTGAATCGGGAACGGGGCCCACATTTGGTGTCGTCCCGGCGAAGGCCGGGACCCATAACCACACATGGTGGTTGTGAGGTAGGGTGGGGCCGCAGCGTACTCTAACAAATGACAGCGGTGGTAATGGGTCCCGGCCTTCGCCGGGACGACGTAGGGGAGAGTGTGCCGCTTACTCCGCCGCCGCCTCCGCTGACGGCTCGCCCTTCCAGCGCAGGATCTCCGCAGCCAAAATCGGATGGTTGAATCCCTTCAGCACGAGGTCGTCGATGGCGCGGCCTTCGACGCAAGCCTCGACCATGCCGTAGACGCGGCGGCTCACCACGATCTGGCCGGCCTTGGCCTCGCCGCACAGACGGGAGGCGAGGTTGGTGACGCTGCCGATCGCGGCATATTCCAGCCGCTGCTCGAAGCCGACCTGGCCGAGCGTGGCATAGCCGAGCGCAATGCCGATGCCGAAGCCGAGACTGTGCCCGCGGTTTCGCCACTTCTCGGTCAGCGGGCCGACCGTGTCGCGCATCTCCACCGCCATCTTCACCGCGCGCGCGGTGTGGTCGGCAAGCTGGATCGGCGCGTTGAACAGGATCATCACGCCGTCGCCGGCATATTTGTCGAGCGTGCCTTCGTATTTGAAGATCAGCTTGCCGAGCGCGGCGTGATATTCGCGCAGCACGTTCATCGCCTCCTCGGGCTCGGTCGCCTCGGTGAAGGCGGTAAAGCCGCGCAGGTCGCAGAACACCACGGTGACCTCGCGGCGGTGGCTGTCGAGCAGGCCCTCGGGATTGTCCGACGAGGCGATCAGCTGCGCCACCTGCGGCGCCAGGAAGCGCTCGAGCCGGCGGACCCGTTCGAGCTCGCCGAGCTGGGTCTCGACCCGCTGCTCCAGCGACTTGTTCCAGTCCTTGAGCGCTTCGGTCTGCTCGCGCAGCTTGTCGGCCTGCTCGCGCACGGTGGCGTTGGCCTGTTCCAGCGCGTGGCTCTTCTGGTCCACCTCGGTGAACAGCCGCGCGTTGCGCATCGCCAGCACCGCCTGGTGCGCGAAGGTCTTCACCAGGCCGATCAGGCTCGAGGGGAAATCGCCGGCCGCCTTGCGCAGCACCACCAGCGCGCCGAGCACGCCCTGCTGGTCGACCAGCGGCACCACGAGCACGGAGCGGAAGCCGGCGCCGACCACGACATCGCGCAGCGGATGATCGGGCGGATAATCGGGACTTGCCGCGAGATCGGGAAACGCCAGCGGCTCGCCCTTCGCGGCGGCCTCGCCGAGCGGGCTGTTTGCCGCATCGATCGCGCGATGATGGCCTTCGGCTCCGCTGTCGATGCCGATCGATTGCGTCAGGGTGAAGCTGCGCTGCGCGACGTCATAGCCATAGATCAGCACGGCGTCGGCATGGGTGATCTCGAGCGCGCGGGCGGCGACCGTCGGCAGCACGGCATTGAGGTCGAGCGAGGACGCCACCGCGCGGCCGACCTCCTCCAGCACCTTCAGCTCGTTGATCGATTGCGCGAGGTCGCGGGTGCGCTCCTTCACCTTGGCTTCGAGGTCGGAATAGGTCTCGGCAAGCTGGGTGGCCATGCTGTTGAACTGACCGGCGAGCTCTTCCAGCTCATCGGATGTTTTCACCTCGATGCGATGACCGAAATCGCCGGCGCCGAGCCGCCGCGCGCCGGTGCGCAGCGCCGTGATCGGCTCCAGCATGCGCCGCGCCAGGATCGTGCCGGCGATGATCGCGACCACGAGGCCGAGCGCGATCAGAAGCGCGATGCGCACCAGCTGGTCGCGGATCGGCGACAGCGCCTGCGCGGTCGGCTGCTCATAGAACACGTGCCAGCCGAGGTTCGGCGCGGCCGTCGCTGTCGTCAGCACCGCGTTGCCGTCGACATCCTTGCCGGAGGCGATCGGCCTGCCACTCTGCGACAGCACCGCGGTGACCTGGGGCAGCGCGGCGAGGTCCTTGCCGACCTCCGGCCCCTTCGACGAACTCGCGAGCACCCGGCCCTTGGCATCGACGACATACGCATGCGCGAGCCGGCCGACCTGGGAATCGCCGAAATAGTCATTGAGGAAGCGCAGGTCGATCTCTGCCATGGTGACGCCGGCATTGAAGCCGGAATGCTGCTCGCCGATCGACATGAACGGCCGCCCGTCGCGAAAATACGCCGGCGCGTAGGCAGTGCCGCGGGCGATGGTCTCGGTGAATCTGACATCGCGGGAGAAATCGGCGTTGGAGTTGACCGTGGTGGTCTGGCGCGACAGCCGCAGCATTTCGCGGCCTTGGCCGCTGATCAGGGTGAGCTGGCTCACCGCCGGCACCTGGCCGAGCAACTGCGCGTAGTCGGCACGGCGCAGCTCGATCGTGTTGGAGGAGGCGCGGGTCACCCAGGAGATCTGCCGTTCGAGATCGGAAATCGCCTGCTCGATGCGCTTGGCGGTGGCGTCCGCCTTCTCGCTCATCGCGTCCGTCAGCGTGCCCTTGATGCCGCGGTAGCTGATCCAGGTCTCGAGCGCGCCGTTGACCGCGAGCACGAACACGACGAGGCCGACCAGCGCGAGGACGTATTTGGCGAACAGGCCGCCGCGCAGGAACCAGTTCTTGCCCTTGTCCGTAGCCGCGCTCATCCAGCCTCGTCCGGCCCCTGATCGGGTGCGCCGCATGATCCGCCGCTGTTTAGCACGGATCGGCTGGGCGGGGCGGCTCCTCGGGCCGCATGGTTATCCCTTCATATCGGCGGGGGATATCCGGGAATATCAGCGATTGAACAGCTGACGCAGCACGTCCTTCATCGCGGGACTGTCGTGCTGCTCGGCGGTCTCGCCCGGCGGAGGGGGCGGTGGCGGGGCCTGATCGGCGGCCGGCGGCGCCGGCCGGCTCAGGTCGCGGCTCGAGCGCGACGCGTTGCTCCGGTTGAGGGTGGAGAGGCCCTGCTGCAGCAAATTGCCGATGGTGTCGCCAAGCTGCCCGCCGAGCGGATTGCCCTGGCCGGCGCCGCCGTCCGGTGGCTGGCCTGTGCCGCCCTGCGCGCCGTTGAGCAGATTGGTCAGCCCGTTGAGGCCCTCGCTCAGCCCTTGGCCGTTCGCCCCGAACAGGCCCTTGCCCATCTCCTTCAGCTTGGCATAGGCGGCCTGCGGATTGTCGAGCATGCCCTGCATCTCCGGATAGATCCGCGGCGACACCCAGGGTCCCTCGAGCATCACGGGGATGCCGAGGCCGACCGGATTGCCGGCGCGGCCCTGGCCTTCGGTGGTCATCACGAGCTGCGGCTCGACGCGGAATCCGATCTGGCGGGTGTTGAGGTCGATCGTGCCGACCCCGGTCATCTTCACCAGCGGGCCGATCAGGTTGAGATCCGTGGTGACGGCCTGGCCCTTGTCGACCTTGAACGAGGCCGAGAGCTGGCTGAGATCGGTCGACAATTCCTGGCTCTCCTGCCACCCCGACAGGGTGCTGGTGGTGAGGTTGCGGATCATCTGAGCCACGTTGAGGCCGAGGATCTTGCCATCCTGGAATACGACGAAGGCAGTGCCCGCGAGATTGCCGACGATGACGCGCTCGCTGCCGCCTTGCGAGGTCAGCGCGATCTTGGCCTGCATCCTGCCGTCGAGCTTGTCGAATTCGGCGAGGCTCTTCAGCACCGGCAGCGCGCGCACCCCGGCGAGGTCGAGCCGCAGCGCGTAGGTTGGATTCGTAGCTCGCGCGTCGATGGTGACATCGCCATCGGCGGTGCCCTCATAGGCGCCGAGATGGGCGAGCCGGCCCTTCAGCACGCCGCTGTCGATCGACGCATCGATTGCCGCCTGCGCGAAGCGGCCGTCGCCGATCACGAGCTCCGCCGCCGAAATGCGCGCCTGCGCGTCGACATAGTTGAGCCCGGCAAGATCGATCGACGCGTTGCTCCAGGTATTGGTGCCGGGCGGCTGCGTGGTGCCGGACTGGCCCGGCGGCATCGCGATCGCAATGCGCTGGAAGTCGAGATCGAGCTTCACCAGCGGCTTGTTGCTGGCGAAATCGACCGACGCCCAGCCGGTGAAGCCGCCATCGCCGAGCGTGCCGGACACGCCGTTGAACATCACCACCGTGCCGTTCAGCCGCGCGTCCGCATTCGCCTTGATCGCGGCGGGCAACAGGCCGGGCGCATCGATGCTGAATTCGGCCGGCACGCTTTGGCGCTCCAGCGATGCTTGCGGCGCGGTCGCGCGGATCTCGAACTTCAGCGGCTTGTCGCCGGCGTGTGCGTCACCGGTCACGATGATCTTGCGGTCGTCGCCGATGGTCGCGTCCGCGTTGAGCGTGTCGATCCGGCTCTCGATCCGGTCGCGCACATTGGCGAAGACGATGGTGCCGCTGCTGACGCTGACATGCCGGATCGTGATGCCGCCGCCATCGGGCGCGGAGGATTTCGCCGGCGGATTGTGGTCGCGGGTGCGCTCGCGCTGCAGCGGCAGGTTGATCACCGGCTTGACGATCGCGAGGTCGGTGATGTCGGTCCGGCCCGACCACAGGCTCGACAGCGTCATCTCGGCTTCGACGCTGCTTGCCGCGAACCGGTTGTTGACGTCGCGCCCGCGCGGGTCCTGCAACACGACGTCGCGCAGCGTCAGATTGACCTTCGGCCAGAGGCCAATCTTGGCACCGCCATTGATGGTGAGCTTGTAGCCGGTCTCGCGCTCGACCCGGTCGGTGATGGTCGATGTGAGGAACGAGGACGGGATCCCGATCACAGCCACCAACGCGATGATCACGATCACGGCAGCAATGGCGGCCCCGGCGAATTTCAGTGCTCTCATGTCGTTGTTCCAGGCCGGGCAAGCGGGGTTCCGTTGCAGAAAGTCACGGCCGATCACACGAGTTTATCCCGCAAGCGGGAGCTGGCTCCAATGACCGGAAAAATAATCCGTTACCGCATGAACTTATGTGACCTCTCCCACACTCTTATGAGGGTGATTTTTGCTAACCGGGCGTCAGGGGACTGCTCGGATTGGATTTGGAAGGCAGTACAATGAGCAAACAGGCCGAATTTGCGGTCATTCTGAAGATGAATCCGATGTTCGCCGATCTCGGTGCGGACGAGTTGCAGCGGCTTTCCGGCCTCTGCCACACCCAGCAGCTCGCGACCGGTGAGGTGCTGTTCCAGAAAGGCGATCCCGGCGATGCCCTGTTTGGGGTCCGCCGCGGCCAGATTCGGATCGAGACCGGTGCTTCCGACGGCAGCCGGCTCACACTCAACTTCATGGGATCCGGCGATCTGTTCGGCGAAGTCGCCGTGCTCGACGGTCAGGACCGCACCGCGGATGCGACCGCGGGCGAGCCCAGCGAATTATTCGTGTTGCGGCGACAGGATTTCCTCGGCTTCCTCGAGCGCGAGCCGAAGGTTGCGGTCAGGCTGATCGAATTGCTCTGCCAGCGGATTCGTTGGCAGAGCGAGCGGATGGAAGAATCCGTGCTGCAGCCATTGCCGGTCCGCCTCGCACGGCGGCTATGCGCGCTGGCCGAGGATTTCGGTTCCGAGGTGCACATCTCGCAGGAACAGCTCGGCATCTTCGTCGGTGCCGCGCGCGAAAGCGTCAACCGGCAGCTGCAGACCTGGCGCAGGGACGGCATCGTCGACCTGCAACGCGGCCGGATCATGCTGCACAACATGACCAAGCTGACGGCGGTCGCCCGCAACGACTGAACCGGACCGCATACAACGCGCGCGCGAAGGTGAGATTTTCTCGCGCGCGCCGCTTGCGGATGTTGACGCACTCCTGCCTAAAAGACGTGCTTGCATGATGAGGCCGGTACCGCTTTGATCCGGCCGCCGGTCCTTGGGGTGACACCCAGCCTTGCTGGCCTCACGCCATCCACCTGCAAACCCCTGCGGTCTCTCCCGTTGACCGCAGGGGTTTTGCATTTCGGCGGCGGCGCGAGGCGAATCTGTCGACTTCAACATCATTTCGGGATTGGACCGGCGCCGGGCTCGCGCTTGAACATCGCGGCCAAGGCGCCGATGGATGCGGCCTTCCGCGGTCTGGACTATGCTGTTCCAGCACTCTACTTCGATGCTGGAATGAAAAGAGAGGCTCCTCATGGACAACCAGGGCGCGGTCGGCAAACCAGCAGTCAAATCGCAGGAGGATCTTCGTAGCCATTTCGGGCAAGTGAGCCCGCTCGCGGAGAAGAAGGTCCTCCACCATCTCGACAAGTTCTGCCGCGACTTCATCGCGCTGTCGCCGTTCCTCGTCATCGCTTCCAGCGACGGCAAGGGGCATGCCGACGCCAGTCCGCGCGGCGATGCGCCGGGCTTCGTCTCCGTGCTCGACGACAAGACGCTGCTGATCCCGGATCGGCGGGGCAACAACCGGGTCGATACGTTCGGCAACATCATCGCGTCGCCCGGGATCGGGCTGATCTTCATGGTGCCCGGCATCAACGAAACGCTGCGCGTCAACGGGCGGGCCGAGATCTCGCAGGAGCCGGATCTGTTGACGCCGCTGACGGTGCAGAACGTCACGCCGATCATTGGGCTCAAGGTGCATGTCGACGAGACCTACTTCCACTGCGGCAAGGCGCTGATGCGCTCGAAGCTCTGGAATCCCGCCGCGCAGGTCGAGCGCCACAGCTTTCCGACGCTCGGCCGAATCATCGCCGAGCAGACCGCCGCGATCGAGGTCGAAGTCGCCGAGAAGGCGATGGAAGAGGCCTATCGGACGCGGCTCTACTAGAACCTGCTGAAACCAATCGGGAACCATCCTCACCGTCGTCCCTGCGAAAGCAGGGA
>NZ_LFIQ01000044.1:28239-29611 GCF_001189245.1 Bradyrhizobium pachyrhizi
CTGCCAATCGTTGGGCGATGCTGGAACGACGAGTCCCTGCAACAAGGTCCGCCGCGGCGTATGGGTCCCTGCTCCCGTGCGCATTGGGCAGGGACGACGTGTTGGAGGGGCCGCGGAGTTAACGGCGGACGGCACGACGGATGGCCGCAGGGAAGCGACGCCCCAGGGCTTTCCCATATGCCATAGCCGCGGGGCGTCTGCACGATTTCTGTATAATGGAAGAATACTGCTGATTTGCCCGACGAGTCAAGTTGCCGTGCCGAATGCCGGCCCGCCAGCTCCTTTGCATGGGGTTGTTTTCGATATTTTAAGTACGTCATCTTGCGCGGATCGCGCCGTGGGCGAGGCGCGAGCTCAGCTCATTCCGCGGCGGGCGAGATCATGTTCGGCGGGCCGGGCGGCCGCTTGGTGTCGTCGGACTGGTGCTCGTTCGGGGTCAGCTCGTGGTCGGCATGCGAGACCACGAGCCGTTTGCCGAAGCGCCAGATCAGGCCGCCGATATCGTCCATCACCATGAACATCGCCGGCACGAACACCAGGGACAGCGCGGTCGAGAAGATCAGGCCGCCGATCACTGCGAGCGCCATCGGCGAGCGGAATTCGCCGCCGGCGCCGAACGCGAGCGCCGAGGGCATCATGCCGGCGGCCATCGCGATCGTGGTCATCACGATCGGGCGGGCGCGCTTCATGCCGGCGTCGATCATGGCTTCCTCGCGCGTCTTGCCGTCGCGGATCGCCTCCACCGCGAACTCCACCAGCATGATGGCGTTCTTGGTGACGATGCCCATCAGCATCAGGATGCCGATCCATACCGGCGTGGTGAGCTGCTTGCCGGTCAGCAGCAGCGCGCCGATCGCGCCGCCGATCGAAAGCGGCAGCGAGAACAGGATGGTGATCGGCTGCAGGAAGGTGCCGAACAGCAGCACCAGCACAGCATAGACCATCATCAGGCCGGCGGTAATCGCGGTGGCGAAGCCGTCGGACAGCTCGGCGAGGCTCTCGGCGTCGCCGGACGGGCTTACCCTCACGCCCTTCGGCAGGGTCTTCATGACCGGCAGGTCGTAGATCAGCTTGGTGGCGTCGCCGAGCGCGGCGTTGCCGACGAGGTCGGCCGCGACGGTGGCCTGCCGCTCGCGATCGTAGCGGTTGATGCTGGTCGGGCCCTGGTCGAGCTGGATGTCGGCGACGACGGAGAGCGGCACGCCGCCGCGCTCGCCACGCTGGCCGAGCGGCACCCGCAGCTGCTCAAGCATCTGCAGGTCGCTGCGCGCATTGTCCTCGAGCTGGACGCGGATCGGCACCTGGCGGTCGCCGGCGTCGAACTTCGCCAGCGCTGGACCGACGTCGCCGATGGTGGCGACGCGGATGGTCT
>NZ_LFIQ01000044.1:29621-37537 GCF_001189245.1 Bradyrhizobium pachyrhizi
GGTCGAGACGCCGAGCCGGGCCGCGAGCTCGGCGCGCGGGCGGATGCGCAGCTCGGGCCGGTCGAGCGCGGTCTCCGAGATCACGTTGGCGATGATCGGAATCCGCTTCATCTGCGTCGCGAGCTCGCTGGCGACGTTGTTGACGATGTTGCTGTCGGTGCCGGTGACGACCAGCGAGATCGCGCGCAGGCCGTTCTCGTCGAGGAACCAGAACCTGATATCCGGGACGTTATCGAGCTCCTTGCCGATCGACAGCTCGAGCTCACGCTGGGTGATCTTGCGGTCGGCCTTCGGCGTGTAGTTGATGATCAGCGCGGCGCGGCGGACCTCCTGGAGGCCCGGCGGCACCCGGCCGCCGTCGACGAACACGCTTCGTACCTCGGGTCGCTTGCGCAGCCGCGTCACGATCTCCTCGGTGACCTTCTCGGTGTAGGCGAGCTGCGAGCCGGGCGGCAGTTCCATCGCCAGCAGCGAGCGCGCGGTGTCCTGCGCCGGCAGGAAGCCCTGCGGCAGCAGCGTGATGCTCCAGATCGACGCGGCGAAGATCGCAAAGCCGATCAGCACGGTGATGAAATAGTGCTTCACCGACCAGGTGACGAGGCTGTGATAGCCGCGCAGGATCGGGCCGGGCGGCGGATCGTCGTGGTCATGATGCTTGAGGAAATAGGCGGCCAGCATCGGCGTCACGAAGCGCGCGGCGAGCAGCGAGAAGAACACCTGCACCGACACGGTGATGCCGAACTGCTTGAAGAACTGCCCGGCAATGCCGGACATGAAGCTCGCCGGCGCGAAGATCGCGATGATCGTGAGTGAGATCGCGATCACCGCAAGGCCGATCTCGTCGGCGGCTTCGAGGGCGGCACGATAGGGCGTCTTGCCCATCCGCATGTGGCGGACGATGTTCTCGATCTCGACGATGGCATCGTCGACCAGGATGCCGGTCGAGAGCGTGATGGCGAGGAAGGAGACGAGGTTGAGCGAGAAGCCGAGCAGGTCCATCGCCCAGAATGCCGGGAAGATGGACAGCGGCAGCGAGACCGCCGCGATGATCGTGGCGCGCATGTCGCGCAGGAACAGCAGCACGATGATCACGGCGAGGATCGCGCCCTCGAACAAGGTCGAGATCGCGGCCTCGTAATTGCCTTTGGTGAACTCGACCGAGGTGTCGATCAGCTTGAGGTCGACGTCGGGATAGGCCACCTTCAGCGCGTCGATCCGCTTCTGTACCGCGGCCGCGACGACGACGTCGCTGGCGCCCTTGGAGCGCTTGATGCCGAGCGCGACCACCGGCTCGCCGTTGAAGCGGGCGAAGGTGCGCCGGTCGGCGATGGTGTCGGTGACGGTGCCGAGATCGTCGAGCCGGATCTCGCCGCCGCCGAACAGCGGGATCATGGTGCCGGCGAGCTCGTTCAGCGTCTTGGCGCCGGCCAGCGTCCGGATCGCCTGGTCGTTCTTGCCGATCTCGGCGCGGCCGCCCGCGACGTCGACATTGGTGCCGCGCAGGATCTGGCTGACATTGACCGCGGTGAGTCCCACCGCCTGCAGCTTGTCGGGATCGAGCGAGACCAGGATCTCGCGCTCGACACCGCCGATGCGCTCGACCTGGGCGACGCCGCGCACGCCCTGCAGGGCGCGCTTGACCACGTCGTCGACGAAATAGGACAGCTGCTCCGGCGTCTTGCCGGGCGAGATCGCGGCATAGGTCACGATCGGCAGGCCGATCACGTCGACGCGCTGGATCAGGGGCTCGGTGACGTTCTGCGGCAGGTTGGCGCGCACGCGCGTCACCGCGTCCTTGACGTCGTTGAGCGCGCGGTCGGTGTTGGTCTCCAGCGCGAACTGGATCGTGGTCACCGACAGGCCGTCGGTGATCGAGGAGGAGATATGACGCACGCCCTCGACGCCGGAGACACCGTCTTCGATGGTCTTGGTGACCTGCGATTCAAGTTCCGACGGCGCGGCGCCGAATTGCGAGACCGCGACCGAGATCACCGGAATGTCGGCGCTCGGCAGCCGTGTCACCGCGAGCTTGGTGAAGGAGACCCAGCCCAGCACGAGCAGGATGATCGAGAAGACGATCGAGGGAAGCGGGTTCCGGATCGACCATGCCGAGATGTTCAAAGCCATTAGCGTGCCCGAATTACCGTGATCGCGTGCGATCGAGTTCGTCGGCGAACATGGTCTTGATCTGGTCGCCGTCATGCAGCGAGGTGCCAGCATCGGCCACGACGATTTCGCCGACGTCGAGGCCTTCAAGGATTTCGGTCGAGGTGTCGGAGGTCAGCCCGACGCGCACCCTGCGGGTCTCGACGGTGTTGCCTTTCACGACCTGCAGGGTCAGGCGGTCGATCGCGGTGCGCGGCACCGCGACGCCGCAGGAGCGCTTGGCGTCGATATTGGCGCGCGCGAACATGCCGACCTTCAGCGTCGGATTGTTGTTGATGGTGATGCGGACATGCCCGAGCTGGGTGGTGCGGTCGATCTGCGGCGAGATCTGGCGGACCTTGCCGACCATGTCGGGCGCATCGTCGCGGCTGATCCGCACATTGGCGCCGGGATTGAGTTTCAGCAGCTGGAAGCCCGGCACCTCGGCGTCGAGCTCGATCTCGTTGTTGATCGAGATCTTGAACATCGGGGGAGCCTGCGGCGAAGCCGGCGCGCCGGGCGCGGTGCGCACCTCGGTGACGAGGCCGGCGGCCGGCGCCCGCAGCACAAGCGGCTTGGCATTGGCCTGTGCGGCCTGCTGCGGCGGCGGGGTCAGCCGCGCCAGTTCCTGGTTCTCGGTCACGGTATCGCCCTCGCGGACCAGCACGTCGGTGACCTTGGAGCCATCCTGGTCGACATTCACCTGCGCCTCGCGGCGCGGCACGATGAATCCGGTGACGCGGACCATGTCGGAGAAGCAGGCATTGGTCGACTTCGTCACCACGACCAGTGCCTGGCCCGGCGTCTCCTTCTCCTCCGGATGCGAGCGGTGCTCGAACGCGTAATAGGCGATCGCGAGGGCGAGGAAAAACACCGTGCCGAGCGCAGGCTTGAGGTATTGGGAAAAATTCATCGCCTGATCAATCCAGAGCTTGGCGCGTCATGGGTGTTGGTCGAAGTCTCATCACGCTCGCTATCGTATTGCCTGGGTATTCGGAAGACCGGTGCCATTGTTCCGGATCATGCCCTGACGTCATGTGAGGCGGGTCACCTGTGGGCTGCGTCGGGGCTCGGCCCAACAGCATTGGCCCTAAAGCAAATGCGCCCCGCCGGGGTGCGGGACGCATTGTAGCCTCAAAAAGGAGCCACGCCACCGCCCATCACTTGGCGGCGGTGGCCTTGTTTTCCACGTTCACGACCTGCACGCGCCGGTTCACCTCCGCCATCGGGTGGCTCGGATCCTTCAGCTTGCTCTTGCCATAGCCGACGGTGACGAGATCGGTGCCGTTGATGCCGTATTTGTCGACGAGATAGCGCTTGATGGCGTCGGCGCGGCGTTCCGAGAGGCCCTGATTGTAGTCCTCGCCACCGGCGGCGTCGGTGTGGCCGGCGACCACGAAGGTCGAGCCCTTCAGGTCCTGATTGGTCAAGGCGCGGCCGAGCGCCTGCACCGACGGCAGCGACTTCGCGCTGATGTCGGCGGAGTTGTAGTCGAAGTTGATCTCGAGGTCGATCTTGGGCTTGTCCTGGACGATGGTCGCGATTTCCTCGCGCTCGGCCGAGGACAGCGAGCGGGTGGCGCGGCCGCGGACACTCTGCACGAATTTGGCCTGGTCTGCGTTCAGCTCCGGCGAGGTGGTCTGCGGGCCGGCCGAAAGGCCGCGGGTCAGCGGCTTCTTGTCGGGCGTCAGCGCCCTGATGATCTGGTCCTCGGTGACATCGTCACCGGCGCGGGCGGCCGCCAGGCAAAACGACAGCGCGGCGCCAACGGTCATGATTGAAACGATGGCGGCCTTTGCCGACGGCTTGAACATTGCGGTCCCTCCTGCGCAGGCTGGCGCGGTTCCAACGACTATCCAGATTGATTGCCGGCATTGCGGCCCGGCACGCACCCTCTGATTAGTCGCTCAATTCCGTCAGCGGTTCGAGCCGCGGGCAGACCTTCGTCCGTTGTCACTGCACGCCGTAGTCGGCGAATTCCTTGACGATGTTCGGGTCCATCGCCTTGGCGTTGGCGATGTCGAGATCGCCCTCCGCGACTGCGCCGTTGCGTTGCTTTGCGAGCCCGCGCCCGTACAACGACGAGGTCAGCCGCGGGTTGATCTTCAGCGCGGCGTCGAAATCGGCGATCGCGTTCTTGTTCTGCCCGCCCTTCAGGTTCATCAGCCCGCGGCTGTCGAGCGCATCGACGAAGTTCGGACGCAGCCGCAGCGCCTCGTTGCAGTCCTTCAGTGCCGCCTGCAGGTCGCCGATCACGGTACGGACCCAGCAGCGGTTGTTATAGGCCTCGACATCCTTCGGGTTCAGCCGCAGCGAATTGGTGAAGTCCTTCACCGCGAGGTCGTAGGCCCCCTTGCTGGCATAGACCTGGCCGCGGCGATACAGCGCCGCTGCGTCATCGGGATTCTTGTCCAGCTTTTCGCTCAGGCTCTTGATCGTCGGATCATCGGCGAGCACAGGCGAATTGCTCGGCGCCGGCGTGGGCTGGATCACCACTGGCGGCGGAGCCGCGGGCGGTGGCAGGGCGATCTCGGGCGCCTTGGGCTGGGGTGACGGTGCGGTCGGCGCTGCCGCGACCGGAGGCTTCGGCGGCGCCGGTGATGGTGTCGGCGCTGTTGCCGCTAGTGGCGTCGGGGTTGCCGCGGGCGGTGTCGGCGTTGCTGCGGGCGGAGCCGGCGGAGGTGCGACCGGCGGTGCCGCTGCCACCTCGGGTGACGGCGACGCGGCGGGTGCCGGCGCGGCGTTCGACGGCCCGCCCGTGCCGGCCGGAATGAACGAGAAATCCTCGGCCAGTGACGACGAGATCCACGGCACCTGTTCCTGCCGCGAGGCGCGGGTGACGCCGACGCGGGTGCGGTTCAGCGTTTCCTCGGCCATCAGGTCGGGGGTGCGGATCTCTTTCAGGAGTTCCCGCACGAACAGGCTGTGGTCGTTGCCATTGTCGGAGACGACGGACGACAGCGCGGCCGAATACATCACCAATGTACCGTTCGGGGCGATCACCGGGGCCAGCCCTGCCGAAAAGCTGCGGAAGCGCCGCTCGAACGGGTTGCGCCGCGAGGCGTCGATCAAGGCGATCTTCACCCCGGCGCCACGGCTGTTGATTTCCCCGAGCACGGTCTCGAGGCTGAAGCCGTCGCGGCGCACGTCGGCCTCGGCCCAGATCTGCGCATCGATCGGGATCATGTAGCTCTGCCGGTTCGACTGGATACCGTAACCGGAGAAGAAGATCAGGGCGACCGAGCCCGGCTTGATCTTGCCGTAGAGCCGGTCGAAGGCGCGGCGCATGCCGTCGCCGGTCAGGTTCTCCCCGACCTCGACGGTGAAGCCGTCGCGCTTGAGCTCGTCGGCGACGTCACGGGCGTCATTGACCGGCTCCTTCAGCGGTGCGTCGGCGTCGGGATATTTGGCGTTGCCGATGACCAGCGCGAAACGGTCGCCGGCGGCAAAGGACAAAGCGGGCGCCGCGATTGAAAAAATCAGCGTGGCGAGCAAGGCAAGGCGGATTTTCATAATCGCAGCAAATCCAGATCGCGGCATTCCAGTGAAATGGCGCCGCTTCCAGCCTGCGCCTCGGGAACCTTACTCTAGCGAAAATCCATTATCAAACCACGGCCAAATCCCCGTCAACGGCTTGCGGCAGCATCGTTTATCGCGGTGATACCAGCCAGACCGCAGTGCAGCAGCATGCGGTCACGGCGGCCATCGCCATCACGGCACGGTGCTGGTTCCCACGAGCCGATCATGTGATCGCACTCACTCTCGCCACCCTGTCATGCGCTCGTCGCACTCTGCGCGGTTTGACCTTTGCGCGAGGCGATGGCTTTGTGTTCGGGACGGCAGGCCATTCAAAAACAAGCCGTCAAAACAGGCCTTGCAAACAAGAGCGAAACCGATGGGAAACGCCTACGAGATCTACGCCCTGCGCTATGCGACAATGTCGCCGCGCACGCCCCACCTCAACTTCCTGGTGCCCGATCCGCACGATACCACCGCGCAGGACCTGGATTATTTCGTCTGGCTGATTCGGGGTCATGGCCGCGACATCCTGGTCGACACCGGATTCAACGCCGAGGAGGCCAAGGCGCGCGCTCGCAAGCTGACGCTCAACCCAGTCGATGCGCTGGCCGGCTTCGGCGTCAGCGCCGACAGCATCAAGGATGTCATCGTTACCCATCTGCACTACGACCACGCCGGCAATCTCGATCGCTTTCCGAACGCCAAATTCCATCTGCAGGAACGCGAGATGAGCTACGCGACCGGCCGCTGCATGTGCAACGGTATGCTGCGCCATCCGTTCTCCATCGAGCACGTCACGCAGATGGTGCGCCACGTCTATGGCGAGCGCGTCAACTTCCACTCCGGCGACGGCGAGATCGCACCCGGCGTCACCGTGCATCGCGTCGGCGGCCATTCCGACGGCCTGCAGGTGGTGCGCATCGAGACCGCGCGCGGCCCGGTCGTGCTGGCGTCGGACGCCGCGCATTATTATGCGAACCTGCACAAGCGCAGCCCGTTCCCGATCGTCTACAATGTCGGCGACATGGCGCAGGGCTGGGAGACCGTCGAGCGGCTCGCCGGTCATCCGGACCGCTTCATTCCCGGTCACGATCCGATCGTCAGCGAGATCTATCCGCGCGCCAGCGACAAGGTCGATGCGTTCGCACTGCATCTGGCGCCGTCGCGATCGTTCGCGAAATAGCCTCGCCGATCGGCGAGGCACGTCTGCAACACGTCAAGAAACGTCAAAGAAGAAGCTATATGACTGACACCAAGACGACTGACACCAGGACTCTCGGGTTCATCGGCCTCGGCGTGATGGGTGAGCCGATTTGCCGCAACCTGGTCAGGAAGAGCGGCAAACGCGTTGTCGCGTTCGACCTCTCGGCCGAACCGCTGCAGCGGTTGCGCGCCGACGGTGCCGAGGTTGCGGCGTCGGTCGCCGACGTCATCAAGCAGAGCGATGTGCTGTTCCTCTGCTTGCCGAGCGCAGGCACGTGCGCGCGGTGTTCGAAGGCGACGGCATTTTGAAGAACGCGAGAAGCGGCCAGATCGTGGTCGATCTCGGCACGTCGTCAGTCAGCCAGACCCGCGATTTCGCCGCGCAGTTGCAGGCCAAGGGCGCGGCGTGGGCCGACGCGCCGATCGCGCGCACGCGGCAGGCGGCGCAGGACGGCACGCTCAGCGTGATGGTCGGCGCGGCGCCCGCGCTGTATGCCGCGATCGAGCCCTTGATCCGCTGCTTCGCCACCGATGTCACCAATTGCGGTGACGTCGGCGCCGGGCAGGTGACCAAGATCCTCAACAACATGGTGCTGTTCGAGACCGTGAATGCGCTGGCCGAGGCCGTCGCGGTGGCGAAGCACAATGGCGTCGATCCGAAGCTCTTGCTTGAGACACTGTCGAAGGGCTCGGCCGACAGCTTTGCGCTGCGCAACCATGGCATGAAGGCGATCGTGCCCGGCGTGTTTCCCGAGCGCGCATTCTCGACCGAATATGCGCTGAAGGATCTGTCCTACGCGCTGGAGCTCGCTACCGATGCGGGCATCAAGATCCGCGGCGCGGAGCTGATCGGCATGGTGCTGCAGGAAGCGATCGACAAGGGATCGAAGGACAATTACTTCCCGGTGATCGCCAAGCATATCGAGCGGGCGTAGGGCACACTCCACGTCATCCCGGCTTCGAGACTGCGCGTCGCCGCGCATGGTCTTAGGTTGAGTTGGGCGCGATGCCAACCCCGGCGTCGTCCTGGCGAAGGCCAGGAGGTAGAT
>NZ_LFIQ01000045.1 GCF_001189245.1 Bradyrhizobium pachyrhizi
ACCGTGCACGGGATCAAGCGCCGGTCGTCCTCGTTCAACACCGCGCGCGTCGATCATCTCTACCAGGATCCGCACGCCGGCAACGTGTCGTTCCTGATGCACTATGGCGACATGACCGATTCGACCAATCTGATCCGCCTGGTGCAGCAGATCCGGCCGACCGAGATCTACAACCTGGCGGCCCAGAGCCACGTCCAGGTCAGTTTCGAGAGCCCGGAATACACCGCCAACGCCGATGCGATCGGCGTGCTGCGGCT
>NZ_LFIQ01000046.1 GCF_001189245.1 Bradyrhizobium pachyrhizi
GAGGACGAGGAGTTCAAGAACGCGCAGACCGCCGGCGGCTACGCCAAGGAAATGTCCAAGGAGTACCAGGCCAAGCAGGCCGCGCTGACCGCCGAGCACATCAAGAAGCAGGACATCGTGATCACGACCGCACTGATCCCGGGCCGTCCGGCGCCGAAGCTCGTCACCGGCGAGATGGTGAAATCGATGAAGCCCGGCTCGGTGCTGGTCGATCTCGCGGTCGAGCGCGGCGGCAATGTCGAGGGCGCCAAGCCCGGCGAAGTGGTCGAGACCGACGGCATCAAGATCGTCGGCTACACCAATGTCGCCGGCCGCGTCGCGGC
>NZ_LFIQ01000047.1 GCF_001189245.1 Bradyrhizobium pachyrhizi
CTCGTCCTGCATCTATCCGCGCCTGGCGCCACAACCGCTGCGCGAGGATTCGATGTTGACCGGCCCGCTCGAGCCGACCAACGAGCCCTATGCCATCGCCAAGATCGCCGGCATCAAGATGGCCGAGGCCTATCGCAGCCAGTACGGCGCCGATTTCATCAGCGTGATGCCGACCAATCTCTACGGCCCCGGCGACAATTATCACCCCGAATACAGCCACGTCGTCGCCGCGCTGATCCGCCGCTTCCACGAGGCCAAGGTTTCGGGCGCGGGCAACGTCGCGGTGTGGGGCACCGGCACGCCGCGCCGCGAATTCCTCTACGTCGACGATCTCGCCGACGCCTGCGTCTATCTGATGAAGACCTATTCCTCGCCCGAACTGGTCAATATCGGCACCGGCGAGGACATCACCATCGCCGAGTTCGCGCTCATGGTCGCGGCGGCGGTCGGTTTTCGCGGCGAGATCGGCTTCGACACCTCGCGTCCGGACGGCACGCCGCGCAAGCTGCTCGACGTCAGCCGTCTGGCCAGGCTCGGCTGGCGCGCCCAGACCACGCTGGAGGACGGGATTCAGCTAGCGTACCGGGCATTTCTCGCCGACAGCAAATGGACTGCGCCAGAGTGAAACTGCTTGTCCCCGACAAGCGGGCGCAAGCAGACCCATCCGAGGATCCGCGGGGCAGCAAATGTCCCAGCCTAGCTGGCCCCGTCCTCGCGCAATGATTAACCTTGCCACGCGTCGCCCAACGCTCTTCGTCAACAAGAGCGCTCGGTTGGACGTCCGATCACCCGAGTGACCCCACATATTCTGGTTACGGCTCAGCCAACCATCTCGCAGGAAACAGAAATGTCATGCTCGAGATGTGCTGCTCTACTGCTACCCAGTTGAACCTGATCGATCCCAATCTCGAACGCCGCCCGACCGATCATTAGCCCGGAACATGCCGGTGTCCTTTTCCTCACGATCAGCGGCCTATCGAGGGTCGGCCATCACCATCCGCGCCGACAGCATGACGATGCACATGAGCGCGCCTAACATCCCGAACGCAAAAGGCAGGCCAGTCATATGTGCGACGAGCCCGATGCTGGCGGGCCCCATCAGTATACCGGCGTACCCGGCTGTCGTGATGACCGCGATCGCAACGCCTACCGGCATCACTTTCTGTTTGCCGGCGCGGCGACACAGTACAGGTACAACATTTGAAATACCCAATCCAATAAGCAGGAACCCCGCCATGGCAACCACCGCAACCGGCGCGGCGACCACAGCCAAGAAGCCTGTCATGATCGGTAGAGTTCCGAGCATCAACGTGGCACGGTCGCCGATTCGCTCCACCACGGCATCTCCGCCGAAACGTCCTGCGGTCATCGCGACGGCGAAGAGCATACAACCAAGACCTCCATGTGCCTCCGCGAGAAGATCTTGCCCAACAAGAAGTAAAGCGCTCCAATCAAGCATTGCACCTTCAACGAGAAAAGTGATCGCCGCGAGCGCAGCAATCAGCAATACACTGCGATGGGGCAAGACAAACAATGGCCCTTGCTGCGTCACAGTCGTCGCCGTCAACCGCGGCCAAGCCAACACAATCGCGGTCATCATTAACGCCGAACAGACCAACGTCGAAAAAAGCGGACCAAGCTGAAGCGAGAGGAACGAGGTCACGGCGGCAGAGCCGGTGAACTCTCCGATGCTGTAATGGGCATGGAAACCGGACATCAGTGGGCGGCCGGCGCCGCGCTCCAATTCGAGCGCATAAATGTTCATGGCGACATCGATCGAACCGAGTGAAACTCCGAAAGCAAACAGCGTGGCACCGAGTGCAAGAGGTGTTTTCGCGATAGCCAGCCACGGCAGGATAAGCGCCAGGCCGAGTCCACCCACGAGGATGATGGGCTTGCTACCGTACCGCGCGTTCGACACGCTGGTCAAAAGCATAGCGAGAACGGATCCCGCGCCGAGACAGAGCAGCAAAAGCCCAAGCATGCGGTCGTCTACCGCGAGCCGCTCCTTGGCGAGCGGCACCAAAGGCGCCCACGCCGCCAGGCCAAATCCGGCGACAAAAAACGCAAGCCGCGTCCCAAGCAGGCCGGCAGCCCAACTGGCAGATGGTATCACAGGCACTCCTGAGAGAACGGGCTCGTGAGCACGGCGCCCCTCATCCTGTGCGTCGCCTGCAAGCGGCCCGCAGCTCCGCGATGATGGCCTCACGTTGACATTTTCATCCCTGCAAATGCGATGCCACCGCAAAAAGTTCGGGCTGCCTCAAAACAGGCGAGCAAAGAGGAGTGATCGTGAAGCACCCCGGATGCGTGTTTCGGCCTATCTCTCTCGGGCTAGCCTTGCGGGGGACGCTATTTTTGCTCGTCTCCGACAGTCAGAGGCGCAACAGCTAAAGCTGGCTTTGTTGCAAAACGTACAAAGCTGACGGTACCCAGAATTGCGTGTACTTCGAGGAGAAGGCTACAGCTAGCGCGAACACGGCCGTAAGTTCCTCGACAGCATGCGATGCCAATCCGGGAAGTTCACACCGAAAGCAACGGCACTGATCCGACGGTTTCAGAACTGTGATTCCACCGGAGCCTTAGTTGTCGTGAGGCCATCAGCAAGATGCTCCGTGTCATTATCGTTGACGCCGACGGGCCCACATCAGCATCGCGCGCAGTCATCGATTACCTTTTCTATCGGGCTGGTTAGGTCCAGGACGCGCGCGCGTTCGATACTGAGGTGCTCACCGACATCGTTCAGGCGCTAATATCCGCAGCGCGCCGAGACCGTCGCTCTGACCAGGCCGGACTGTGCGTGGTAAAGAACGAGTATAGCAGACAAAGATCGATCAGTATCGTCGCCGACATCACGCTATAAGCCCAAGAGCTCCGCACTAGATCGAGGTCGATCAGCACCCGTGAGAGGCCGAAGCCGACGATCCAAGCATCAAAGCTCATGCAGATGCGTCGGAATATCTCCGGATCAAGCCGGCGGATGGCGTAAGATCCCAGCGGGATACCGAGCACAACACTGGGTATAAACGCATAGAGAAGGCTGCCGCTTTCGGAGATAAACAGGCCTAGCTTGTAATAGACGAAGGCGGTCACGCTCGATTCAACCACGCGAACCAGGGCTAGACCGGCGCGAAATTCGCTTTTGACCAGGCCCTGATTGTTAAACAACATCGCCAAAGGCGGACCGGAGATGGTCGTCACCGAATAAAGAATTCCCAGCATCCACCCAAATGGCAGACCGATCAGCCAGCTTGCTTCGATAGGGCGGCGCCAACCCGCGGCTTGCAGCAGGATAAGGGGCAGCATGATCGTGTAGGTGGCGAATTTGATCCAGCCCGGCTGCAGCGAGGCCAACGCATAGCCGCCGAGCGCAATGCCCGGCAAGAGCCCAAGCAAAATGGGAAACACTCGTCTCCAAACCGCCGGCACGCCCTTCAGATTGATGAAGAGGACGCAAACGTTGACGAAGACCTCGACAATAACAATCGCGGGGTTGAGAATGCGATTGGTGTAGAAAACCAGCGCAAGGGGTACAGTGAGCGACGAAAACCCATATCCGATGGCTCCATTTACAAAGGCCGCAAAACACGTTGTGGCGGCCAAAAACAACATAGCTGCATCAAACTCAGGCATTCGTAACTTTCGCACTTAGGAGGGCGTCGCGCCATGCGTCAGGGAATCAGACCCGAACATTGGTCAATCTGGATTGAGGCGGATTCTGACCAGTCGTTTGACAGCTCATGCCGCCTTCATAGTGGCAGTGGATGTGGTCAAGTGCACCGGTTCAACATCTGCTCCTATTATCGGCTTCAGTTGAGAAGTCATGCCGTACTTCCCACTACCTGACTGCGATCACACAGCCAATACGGCGGCCACGGGGAGTAAATAATTCTACTTCAAGAGGCGCCAGAATAATGGCAACGCCTCTTTATCATCAGGGGAGTATAAATTCTCTCGCCCCCGTACGAATTTGGGCGTTCCGCGGCCGTCACCGTCCGGCAATTCGCCCTGGCCGAGCAGCAACGGATCGCTGACATGTTTTTCGCCGAGCACCTAATGCATGCCAAGCTCGGCAGCACAGGCATGAAGAGCTCGATGTGCAAGGGAGCGTGAAGCCATCCCAGACTCCGTCGCTCACCACACCGGCGTCATGAAAGGTCGTATTTCTTGGCGGCGTAGTCCTTCGCGGGCGAACGATGGATCGACGAGCTCAGCAACCAAGATCATCCTTCGGTTCGTCACGAATTTTGGGCCTATCAAATTACCGCGGTCGGCAGGCAATGCCCTTATCGAGAGCAGCAATCGAGCCAACCCAGATCGGTTTTTGTGTCATTGTTTGGCCAGCTGGGCATCAGCGGCGACGGTGAAGTCGAGTTCGGTGGCGTTCTTCTCGTGGCCGGAACTCGTGTCGACACGATGATCGGACGCGATCGCGACGTAGACTGCCGGCAGCACGAAGAGCGTGAATAGCGTGCCAACAGACATGCCAGCGACGATCACGAGCCCGATTGAGAAGCGGCTCGCCGCACCAGCTCCCGTTGCGGTCAATAGGGGTACCAGGCCCGTGACCATCGCGGCCGTCGTCATCAAGATTGGACGAAGTCGGACGCGCGCCGCCATTTCTATCGCCGCGCGACGGTCGAGTCTCTCCTTGAGCTGGAGCTCATTGGCGAACTCAACCATCAGGATCCCGTGCTTGGAAATCAAACCGACCAGCGTCAGCAGTCCAACTTGAGTGTAGATGTTCATCGTCGTCCAGCCAAAGAATAGGGGTATCAAGGCGCCGACGATGGCCATCGGCACACTGATCATAATAATGAGGGGATCGCGCAGACTTTCGAACTGCGCCGCAAGCACCAAGAATATGACGATCAGGGCAAATGCGAAGGTGATGGCCAGTTGGTTACCCTCGTGCAGATATTGCCGGGCGTCGGCAAGGAAGTCGTGGCTGAAGCCTGCGGGCAGCTTCTTTGCCTCCGCTTCCAGGAAGTCCACGGCCTGACCGATCGTGACCCCGGGCATCGGCACGGCTTGAAAGGTCGCGCAGTTGAGCTGGTTGTAGTGGGTGAGCGCGTTCGGATCGGTCGCAGTTTCGATGGAGACTACGGTAGACAACGGGAGCATCGAGCCAGTCGCAGTCTTCACATAATAATTCCCGATCGCTTCCGGCGCCAGGCGTTGCTCCCGTGGCACCTGCGGGATCACCTGGTAGGAGCGACCCTGCAGATTGAAGCGATTGACGTAGTTTCCGCCAAGCAGAGTGGCGAGCGCGTTACCGATGTTCTGCATGGTGACGCCAAGCTCGTTAGCCTTGGATCGATCGACCTTGATCCGCACCACCGGCTGGTTAAACTCAAGGTCAGAGTCGCTGACCATGAACAGGCCGCTCTTGCGCGCAGCATCCTTCAGCTTCGACATCTGCTCATAGACGGATTGGAAGCCTAGCGTCGAATTGATCACCATCTGCACTGGCAAGCCATCCGAACCACCTGGAAGCGGCGGCAAGCTAAAAGCAAATGCGTTAATGCCTTCGATTTTGGACAGCTCGGCTTGGACCAAGGACTTTAGCGCGATCGATGATCGCCCGCGCTCGTCCCATGGCTTGAGCAACATGCCGGCCATGCCACCCCGCGAGCCGCTAATACCGTTGAGCACGAAGCTCAAATCAGTCTCGGAAAACTTCTTGAACGCCTTTTCGAGCTTGGCGCCGTAATAGTCGAGGTAGTCGATATTGGCGTATTTCGGCGCCTTGGTCAGTGCGAATACAATCCCTTGATCCTCCTCGGGTGCTAGTTCCTTGGACGTGTGCAAATAGAGAAAGCCGACAAGGCCCAGCATGGTCAGCGCAAACAGCCCGGTAATCGGTCGATAATCGAGTGAGCGGTCGAGTTTGCGCCCGTACCAGCGGGTCATGGCGCCGAACACGCGGTTCACAGATCTGGCAAACCGCCCCTCTTCAGCACTCTTCAGCAGGATCGAGCACATCATCGGCGAAAGCGTCAAAGCGATCACGCCCGACACGATCACCGCCCCCGCCAGCGTAAACGCAAATTCGCGAAACAGCGCCCCGGTGAGGCCGCCGAGAAAGCCGATTGGGGCGTACACAGCGGCCAATGTAATCGTCATGGAGACAACCGGACCGACGATCTCGCGAGCGCCCCTCGTAGCAGCCTGTAGGGGCGGCGCACCTTCCTCTAGATGGCGGTGAATGTTCTCCACCACGACGATCGCATCGTCGACCACGAGACCGATTGCGAGCACCATCGCAAGGAGGGTCAGGAGATTGAATGAAAATCCCAGCGCCAGCATCATGCTGCAGACGCCAACGAGCGACAACGGAATGGTGACGACAGGAATGATGACTGACCGCAGCGATGCCAGGAATAGGAAGATCACCACCACCACGATCACAATGGCCTCAATTAGCGTCTTCTCCACTTCATCAATCGACGATTGAATGAATTTGGTAGAATCGTAGGCCACTTTCATCTTCAGTGATGGCGGCAGGTTACGTTCCATTTCTGGAAACAGAGCCCGAACACCTCGTACTATGTTTAGCGGATTGCCTTGTGGGCTCGCCTGCACGCCGATGAAGACCGCGTGCTCGCCGTTCATGGACACGCTGACATCTGTGGTCTGCGCGGCGAGCTCGATTGTCGCAATATCCTCCATGCGCACAAAGCCGCCGTCATTGGACTTGACGACCATACGCTTGAAGTCATCGACACTGCGCAAGTCGGTGTTCGCCGTGACGTCGGAGATAGTGAAATAGCCCTTGGTCTGGCCGGCCGCGGCCTGGAAGTTGTTGGCGGCGATTGCAGCCGAAACATCAGCGGGCGAAACGCCGTGCCCCGCCATTTTCGCGGCGTCGAGCCATAGCCGCATCGCAAAACTCTGGCCGCCCAAGATGTCTGCCGCCGCGACGCCGTCTACAGTAGACATAACCGGTTGCACGACGCGCGAGAGATAATCGGAGATCGCGCTGGCCGTCAGCTCCTCGCTGGAGAAGGCGATATACATGACAGCGGTGGCCTGCCCGGTTGACTTAGTGACAACCGGATCGTTCGATTCTTTGGGGATCAAATATTTGACTGAGTTGACCTTAGAGAGCACCTCGGTGAGCGCCTCGTTGGGATCGAAATTGAGCTTGATGTAAACTTGAATCGTTGAGGTACCGAGCACCGATGAGGAAGTGACGTAGTCGACGCCCTCTGCGGAAGCGACTGTCTGCTCCAGGGGAGTCGTGATGAATCCCTGAATCATGTCGGCGGAGGCGCCAGGATAGGAGGTCGTTATATTGACGACCGTATTAGATAGCTTGGGATACTGCCGGATCGGCAGAACGGCAGCCGCGCGAAGGCCGATCAGCAGGATCAGGAGACTAACTACGACAGACAAAACCGGACGTTTGATGAAAAGCTCGGTAAACGCCATTTCGACTCGCATTCAAAGAGGGTGACGCAAATTCGCTAGCAAGTCGCGTACGGCCACGGCCATCAATGCGACGACTACGGCTAAGGCCTGCAGCATGAGATAAGCGGAAACGACTGCCTAACGGCTCACACATTCCAAAGCAGAGACAGCCCGCTCCTTCGCTTCACCATCTTCGTTGCCTGGATGAAAGTCGGCCCTGCCATTCGGATCGCTGATCGCGATCTCGGATCGGGGAGCACCTTCTTAGGATTGAGACCCATGTCCTTTTTTGCCGCGCAATCGACCAGAGGTCCGACCCAAGATGTTTCGTCCTCACGCCTGAATGAAACGCAACGACTTCGAGCAAGGTATCAATTCAGCCTAAAGCTTCGCACCGACACGTCGATCGAATGATCCAGCTTCAACATCGAAAGTACAAGCAACCTGACGGCCGCTCAACTCTACGAAGGTAAGCGGGCAATATAGAATAGGCTGCAAACCCTAAACCAAGGTTTGTCGCAACGGAACGCTGGCCGCAGCCGCGCGAGACTGGTGACGTTGCCAGACAGAACGCTCTCGATCCGTTTTGATTCCCAGCACCCACCGCAGTCATCCCGATCGCATCGTTAGTACGCTGAACCAACGTCGGCTCCCCGGTTCGCCCCTTGCTGCCGGCTCAAAACGTCGTTCGGAAACCTTGCATTGAACACTTTTCCAGCTCAAGGTCCAGGACCTCGCTTTGAGATCAGCTCATGCTCGGCTTTCTGCTTGGCTTTCTGCTTGGCTTTCGTCATTGCGCCGGCAAGCTGTTTCAGTACGTTCTTCTCAACCGTGAGATCCATCTCTCTACGGGCGTCTTCGAGTTCTCGCTGTTTGTGCAAGTGCTCCGCCTGGTCTCTTTGGACCGCGGCAAGTTTCTCATTGTTGTTTAAGAGCAGCTCGGCCGTTTCTCGGTCTTCGCTATTCTCGGCGCTGGCTCGTCGAATGCTTCTTCGCCGGCATGCATTGGAGGCGCCGCTTTCTGGTTGGCTGCGAGTTCTATCCGCAGAACCTCCTCGGCCTCTTTCGTTCAACTCGCTTGCCTGCTGATCTTGGTCCACCAATTTTAAGATAGGTTATAGTAACTCGACACAGAGGGTTTAGTTCGTTGAAATAGGCCTGATTTGGCTGAGAGCCTTGGATAGGAGCACGCCATTTTGGCGCGAGGCTTTCGGTTATGAACATCCATTTGACGCGGGGCGCGATCGTTTCTCCCAGGGGCGGTCTCGGCGACGAACCACGGGAGGAAATTGTCGATGCGCCGATCGGCGGCATCTCCGTCGTTGTCTTCATCATCTCGACCTATGTGCCGAGCATCGTGCAGGGCGTCTTCGTCGGCAGCGGCACGGAAGCCGCAAAGCATCCGAATTGGCGGCGAGCTTCGTACCTCATTATCAAACCGTCAGGGCCAGGGCCGCTGGTCACCTCGATGGCGGTAACGACCCCGGCGCAGTTGGCCACGCGAGGATTGCCGTAGACTAACGGCTTGCTTCCTCGCCAGATGCCGGTACAGGCACGGCAGACAGTGACCTGGCTTCATTCACAGCCCGCCCAAATAGATTATGATCCTCCTGTCTACAGACGTACCCCGTTTGGCAACCTGGCGAGCCGGCACCGTTTATCCGATTGGAATCCATAATGCTCTCCTTGCTCTTAAGAGTGGCAAAGCCAGTCGCCGATCCGCCCAGCGGGTTGCCCTGGGTTCGTGACCAGTTCAGTCAAAGGCGGCATCGGCATCCAGATCAATTTCGAATTCTAGGAAGGTTGGCTTTCGAGAAGCTGACTAGTACCTCGACACAGAGGTTTTGATTCGTTGAAATCGACCTGATTTGGCCGAGGGCCGTGGATAGGTGCGCGCTTTTTTGCGCGAGCCTTTTGGGTTGTAACGACCATTTGACGCTGGCGTGGTCAGCATTGCGCCGTCCGGTGGTCTGGCAACGAGGCGGGGAAAACTGTCGATGCGCCGATCGAGGCATTTGCGGCGAGAACGCCCATCTCGATCTCAACCATGTTTAGCCAGTTGGGGTGCTTTGGCGGCATAGTGGAACTCTTGGGGTCTCGGCGAGGATCCGCGAAAACTTGCCAGCACGCACAGCGCGGACCAACTGTCCGCCAATCGTGCCAGCCAGTTCCTGATCGTCACTTCAGCTCTTGCGACCCATGCCCGCCTGACCGACCTGCTCGCGGGACAGCCTCCTCTGTTCCTTCGCAAAGGCCCGACATTCATCGACGAGAATTTTGAAGCTGAACACGCATTGTCCCGTGGTACCGTCCGATTTGTGCGCCATTGCACGCATGAGCTTCCGAATGGGACCGCGCGCCCTTGCTTGGACGAGCCAAGCACCTTCATGTTGCGATTTACAGATCGGCGGAATGGATCGCCTGGCACAGGGCATCGCGATGCCACGGCAAACAGCGCTACCGCCATCACTTGCACCACGGCTCATCAGTCGCGAAGCCGCCGCCGCTTACGTCTGCGTGTCCCCCAACACGTTTGATGAGATGGTGAAGAACGGCCAAATGCCCCGAGCACGATTGCTCGGGGAGCGGCGTCGGGCTTGGGATGTCCGTCAACTTGACATCGCCATTGATCAACTGCCTTCCGATGGCAATAATACCCGCGTAGACGACACGTGGAATGATGTCGATGCCCCGCAAGCTGCCGCCTCACGTCGAGCGTAATCATGTCAAAGGCCATACGTATCTATCGTTTCGCCGTGGCAAAGGACCTCGCTCTCGTTTGCCGAATGATCCCACGAGCGAAGAATTTATGGTGGCGTACCAAGCCGCGTTGCTCGGCCAATTTGTACCGGTCCGAGATCGGTTTGTGCCGGCTGCGCCTGGCACTATCGCGGCGCTTATTGCTTCCTACATGAAGAGCGCCGAATACATTGGCCTCCGTGACACGAGCAAGACGGGCTACATTGGCCGTCTTGAGACGCTCCGGGTCGAACACGGTCATCGCACAATCGCCGGGCTCTCGCGCGAGCGAATCATCACTGGCATTCTTCAACCCTATGCGAATCGCCCAGGTGCGGCACTCGATACACTGAAGAAGCTTCGGATACTGATCCGTCACGCGATCAATATCGGATGGCTGAAGCATGATCCGTCATTGGGTATCAAGCGGCCTAAGATCAAGAAAATTCGGTCCTGGACCGACGACGAAATTGAGCAATTCAAAAAATGCTGGCCGCTCGGCACCAAGCAGCGCACTGCGTTTCACCTGTTCCTCAATCTGGGTCAGCGTCGCTCCGACGTAGTCAGGATGGCGCAGACGCACATCACGCCAGAACGCAAGATCAGGATAAAGCAACAGAAGACCGGGCGCGAGCTTCTCATCCCGTTGCATCGAGACACCGTCGAGGCGCTCGACGCATATGACATGCAACGCGTCGTGATCATTACGACTGCTTATGGCAAGTCCTTCACGGTTGATGGTTTCAGTGGATGGATGCGCGACGCTATCTCGAAGGCCGGACTGCCTCTCGATTGCAAGCCGCACGGTCTACGCAAAGCCGCCGGACGTTTGCTCGCCGAAGCCGGCGCAACGGCGAAGATGATCATGTCTGTCCTCGGACACACGACGCTAGCTGAAGCTGAGCGCTACACGGAGGAGGCTGATCAGGCGGCCCTCGCTGAAGACGCGGTCATCAAGCTTGAAGGACACAACGCGAACAGGATTCCCCAAACCACTTCCGCAGGTTTGGGGAAAACGCCGAAAACCAAAGGGAAATCAAGTCGAAAGGTGCGAGGCTGGCGCTCCCTAGGGGAATCGAACCCCTGTTTCAGCCTTGAGAGGGCCGCGTCCTAACCGCTAGACGAAGGGAGCGTTGAGAGGGAAGGCAATAGCCTCGAAATCCGGCGGCCGCAAGATGCCTTGTGCATTGCGGCGGGGATTTTGTCAGCCATGCTTTACGAACCCCGGGGGCATCCGGCGCCATACCTCTGGATTCCGGGTTCATCGCCGCGCAATTGCGCACCGGGGAAGACGGTGCCGGGCGCAATGCCGCGCGTGCCTTGCCCGAGCGCGTCGCACCTGCACGCTACAGTGGCACCGCCCTCGCGATTGCATGATGGCCACCCTGAGATGTCATGTCGTCGTCGTGCACGGCCCTGCTTTCGCCAAATGGCAATGCAAAACACCTGGCTGTGAAGTCACCCGGCGTCCGTCTCTGCTAACATCGCAGCCCTTCACCATGCTGCGCCCCGCACGGCGCCGGACAAGCGAGAGGAGTGCTTGGAACAAAGCGCAAGCGCTTGACGGCCTTGGCGCACGGCAGATTTGGCTCACGAATATCTTGGCACAACAAACATCAGCGCGGTCGCAGGCCATGGAAGACGTTCCGCACCTCGCGCCGCACAGGTCAATAGCTTAAGCAGAGCGA
This sequence comes from Bradyrhizobium pachyrhizi, assembly GCF_001189245.1. Classification (GTDB taxonomy): domain Bacteria; phylum Pseudomonadota; class Alphaproteobacteria; order Rhizobiales; family Xanthobacteraceae; genus Bradyrhizobium; species Bradyrhizobium pachyrhizi. Next base: position 11,841 of record NZ_LFIQ01000047.1, read on the forward strand.
GGACAGACCATGATCAAACTAAAAATCAACGGCCAGGAACAGAATTGGGACGGCGACCCGGATCTTTCGCTGCTCTGGTATCTCCGTGACGAAGCAGGCCTCACGGGTACCAAGTTCGGCTGCGGCCAGGCGCTGTGCGGCGCCTGCACCGTGATCGTCGACAAGGAGGCGGTCCGCGCCTGCATCACCTCGGTCTCCGACGTCGTCGGCCGCGAGGTCACCACCATCGAGGGGCTGCATCCGACCGGCGACCATCCGGTGCAGAAGGCCTGGCGCCAGGTCAACGTGCCGCAGTGCGGCTACTGCCAGGCCGGCCAGATCATGCAGGCCGCGGCGCTGCTGGATCAGAACCCGAAGCCAAGCCACGACCAGATCCGCGAAGCCATGGCGGGCAATATCTGCCGCTGCGGCTGCTACCAGCGGATCGAGAATGCCGTCCATCTCGCATCGACGGGGGTGTGACATGAATATCCGCACCAACCCCAGCAAGCTTCGCGGCTTCGAGAAGCACGTGAAGGTCGAGAACGTTTCGCGCCGCAGCATCCTCAAGGGGCTCGGCATCGCCGGCTCTTTCGTGCTCGCCGCCCCCGTGATGACGCGCCAGGCGTTCGCCTATGAGACCGGTGCCGGCAAGATGCCGCACGGCGTCGTGGTCGACCCGCGCGTGTTCGTCGCGATTGCCCCCGACGGCATCGTCACCATCCTGGCGCACCGCTCCGAGATGGGCACTGGCGTGCGCACCAGCCTGCCCTTGATCGTCGCCGAGGAGATGGAGGCCGACTGGACGCGCGTCCATGTCCAGCAGGCGCATGGCGACGAGGTCAAGTTCGGCAACCAGGACACCGACGGCTCGCGCAGCACGCGGCACTATCTGATTCCGATGCGCCAGATCGGCGCCTCGGCGCGCTCGATGCTGGAAGCCGCCGCCGCCAAGAAATGGGGCGTGCCGGTCACCGAGGTGAAGGCGCAGAACCACGAGGTGGTGCATAGCGCGAGCGGTCGCAAGGCCGGCTTCGGCGAACTCGCTGCGGACGCCGCGAAGGAGTCGGTGCCGAGCGTCGAGGGCCTCAAGCTGAAGGACCCCAAGGACTTCCGCTATCTCGGCAAGGGCCAGGTCTCGATCGTCGACCTGCACGACATCACCACCGGCAAGGCGCATTACGGCGCCGATGTCCGCCTGCCCGGCCTGAAATACGCCGTGATCGCCCGTCCGCCGGTCACCGGCGGCAAGCTCAAGTCGTTCGACGACAACGCGGCCAAGAAGGTGCCGGGCGTCGAGAAGGTGATGGAGGTGAAGGGCTGGCCGTGGCCGTCCAAGTTCCAGCCGCTCGGCGGCGTGGCCGTGATCGCGCGCAACACCGGCGCCGCAATCAAGGGCCGCGACGCGCTGAAGATCGTCTGGGACGACGGCGCCAACGCCAAATACGACTCCGTCACCTATCGTGCCTCGCTCGAGGAAGCCGCGCGCAAGCCCGGCCTCGTGGTGCGCAAGGAAGGCGATGTCGATGCGGCCTTGAAGAGCGCCGACAAGGTGATAACGGGCGAATACTATCTGCCGCATCTCGCCCATGTCAGCATGGAGCCGCCGGTCGCGGTGGCCGACGTCAAGGGCGACAAGGCCACGATCTGGGCGCCGGTGCAGAGCCCCGGCGGCACCCGCGAGGATGTCGCCAAGACGCTCGGCATCCCCGAGGACAATGTCACCGTCAACGTGACGCTGCTCGGCGGCGGCTTCGGCCGCAAGTCGAAATGCGACTTCGCGCTCGAGGCGGCATTGCTGTCGAAGGAGCTCGGCGCGCCGGTCAAGGTGCAGTGGACGCGTGAGGACGACGTGCATCACGACTTCCTGCACACCGTCTCGGTGGAACGGATCGAGGCCGGTCTCGACAAGAGCGGCAAGGTGATTGCATGGCGGCACCGCAGCGTGGCGCCGACCATCGCCTCGACCTTCGCCGCCGGTGCCAATCACGAAGCGCCGTTCGAACTCGGCATGGGCCTGATCGACAACCCGTTCGAGATCGCCAACCTGCAGTGCGAGAATCCGGAAGCGGCCGCGTTCACACGGATCGGCTGGTTCCGCTCGGTCTCGAACATCCCGCGCGCCTTTGCGGTGCAATCCATGGTCGGGGAAATCGCGCATGCGACGGGCCGCGACCAGAAGGAGATGCTGCTGGAGCTGATCGGAAGCCCGCGGATCGTCAACCTGTCCTCGGTGAAGGATCCCTGGAACTACGGCGAGCCCTATGACAGCTACCCGATCGACACCGCGCGCTTGCGCAAGGTGGTCGAGCTGGTCGCCGAAAAGGGCGAGTGGGGCCGCAAGGTGCCGAAGGGCCACGGCCTTGGCATCGCGGTGCACCGCTCGTTCGTCAGCTACATCGCGACCATCGTCGAGGTGGCGGTCGACGACAAGGGCAAGTTCTCGGTGCCGCGGGTCGACACCGCGATCGATTGCGGCACCTATGTCAATCCGGAACGGATCCACTCGCAGATCGAGGGCGCTGCGATCATGGGACTGAGCCTCGCCAAATACGGCGAGATCAGCTTCAAGGATGGCAAGGTGCAGCAGGGCAATTTCGACGACTTCCCGGTGATCCGGATGGACGAGTCGCCTGCGATCACCAACGTCCACATCGTGCCGCCCGGCGCCGACACCCCGCCGAGCGGCGTCGGCGAGCCCGGCGTGCCGCCGTTCGCGCCGGCACTGATCAACGCGATCTTTGCCGCGACCGGAAAGCGCATCCGCGCCCTTCCGATCGGCAAGCAGCTGGAGACCTGACGCTGGAACGTTAGACGAGACGGGCCGTTCTCATCGATCGCGCTTTAGAGGAAGCAGATCGATGAGAACCCCGCCTCAGACATTCGGGACGCTCGCGGCAGCCTTGTCCGCGGGCGTCTTTCTTTTTGCGACACAGGCTGCACTCGCACAAACCGCCTCGCCGCCAAACGCAACGGCGACGCGTCCGGCGCGGGTGCTGCCCGACCAGAACTCGGTTCCAAGCAGCGGCCCGCCAGCGACCACCGGCCAGACCACCGGCGAGGCCAGCCGCGATCCCACGATCAAGCAGATGAACGACGACGAGAAGCGGAAGGTCGACACCAAGGGCAAATAGCGCAAGCGCGGACCGGGAAGCGGCGGTCTCCCCATCCGCCGCTTCCCGATCGCATCGCCCCCTATTGGTAAGAAGCGTTTTCGAACGAACGAACACCGTTTCGCTTGCAGAAAACGCGTCATGAGAGCCGGAGCTTCGGTCCTTCAATCAGGACCGAAGCTCGGATCACGTGGCTTACTTCTTGTCGAGCGCGAACACCCAGATCACGCCGCCTTGCGGGACGTTGTTCTCGAAGCCCTTGACCTTGCCGGCCAGAGCATCCTGGATGCGTTGCGCGTCGACGCCCCAACCCGACTGGACCGCGATGTATTGCGTTCCGTCGACCTCATAGGACATCGGCATCGCCATGATGCCGGAGTTGGTCTTCTGCTCCCACAACAGCTCGCCGGTCTTGGCGTTGAAGATGCGGAACATCCGGTCGTTGGTGCCGCCGGCGAGAACCAGGTCGCCCGCGGTCGCCGTCACCGAGCCGAACAGCTGCGAGGTCTTGAAGTCGTGCTGCCAGACCTTCTTGCCGGTGGCCGGATCCCACGCCTGCAACTCGCCGAAATGATCGGCGTTCGGCGCCGGCGTCAGTCCGATGTCCTCCGGCTTGGTGCCGAGCCAGAGCTGGCCGGGTACCAGCGGCTGCTTCTCGCCGGTGAAGCCGCCGCAGAAGTTCTCGTTGGCGGGAACGTAGACGAGCTTGGTGCTCTGGCTGTACGCCGCCGACGGCCAATCCTTGCCGCCCCACAGCGACGGGCAGAACTCGACCCGCTTGCCGATCACCGGCTTGTGCTCGGGATCGACGATCGGCCGGCCGGTCTCGGCCTCGATGCCCTTCCAGACATTGGTCTTCACGAACGGCCAGCCGGACACGTAGTTGATCTTGTCGGGCTTGTTCTCGAGTATCCAGAAGATCGCGTCGCGTCCCGGGTGGATCAGGCTCTTGAACGACCGTCCGTCACGCTGCAGGTCGACCAGCATCGGCGCGTCGACCTCGTCCCAGTCCCAGGAATCGTTCTGGTGATACTGGAAGTGCTTCTTGATCTTGCCGGTCTCGGGATCGAGACCGATCACCGAGCTGGTGTAAAGGTTGTCGCCGGCGTGAGCCGAGCCCGGCCACGGCGCAGCGTTGCCGACGCCCCAGAGGATCGTCTTGTTGTCCTTGTCGTAGGTGCCGGTCATCCAGGCCGATCCGCCGCCCGACTTCCAATCGTCGCCGCTCCAGGTCTCGTGCCCGGGCTCGCCTTCGCCGGGGATGGTGAAGGTGCGCCAGAGCTCCTTGCCGCTCTCGGCATCGTAGGCGACGACATAGCCGCGCACGCCGAACTCGCCGCCGGAGCCGCCGACGATCACCTTGCCGTCGACCACCAGCGGCATCAGCGTCAGGTACTGACCCTTCTTGTAGTCCTGGACCTTGGTGTCCCAGACCACCTTGCCGGTCTTGGCGTCGAGCGCGACGACATGGTCGTCGGTGGTGGCGAAGTAGACCTTGTCCTGCCACAGGCCGACGCCACGGCTGGTCGGATGCAGCTGGAACAGATCGTCGGGAAGCTGCCGCTTGTAGCGCCAATACTCCTCGCCGGTCTTGGCGTTGAGCGCGATCACCTGCCCCATCGGGGTCGCGGCGAACATCACGCCATTGTTGACGATCGGCGGCGCCTCATGGCCCTCGATGACGCCGGTCGAGAAGGTCCAGACCGGCTTGAGGTTCTTGACGTTGGAGGTGTTGATCTGGTTGAGCGGACTGTACCCCTGTCCGTCATAGGTCCGGCGATACAGCATCCAGTTGCCGGGTTCGGGATTTTCGAGACGCGCTGAGGTCACCGAACTGTAGTTTTCGATCGGCCCCGCGACGGCATAGGTCGAAATGAGGCACGTGAATGCGACACAACTCGACAATAACCACTGCTTGCTTGTCATGAGATGCTACCTCCCTGCTCTGTTTTGATTTTTCAATTTTATTTTGAGCATGATCTTTTCGGAAAACCGCATCGCACTTTTCCGGATCATGCTTTAGGTCGTGCAGAAATCCCGATGTGGCCTCATCCTCCTTGCTGAGCACCCACCTTTCCGACGAATGGCGCTGCGACCGTGATCGCGCCGTCGGCAACCGTCAGCGGCAATGCCGCGAGGCGACGTGGCGCCGGCCCGAACACGACCTGCGCATTCTGCCGCGGATCGTATTCGGAGTTGTGACAGAGGCATTTCAGGACGTTCTTGTCGCCCTGCTCTTCCTTCAACCAGGCGGTGATCGGACATCCGGCATGCGTGCAGATGACCGAGTAGCAGACGATGCCGTCAGGGGCGCGGGCGCGCGTCGCATCGTCGAGTTCGTTCGGATCGAGCTTGACCAGCACGACCTCGTTCAGCCGCGAGCCCTTGCGGACGACCGAGGTGTTCGGGTCCTGCGGCCAGGCGCGAATGGGCGGGCCGCCCAAGGTCAGATCTTCCGACTTGATGACCTGGCCGGCCTTGTCGCCCTCGGCGCGCACGAGCCGATCGGCTTTTTGCGGCCGCTCATTGGCGCCGGGTTGTTCGTCATCGTCGGCGGCCGCAGGCTCGATCGCGGCGAGACAGGCGCAGCTCGCGAGCGCGGTCAACACCGCGCGGCGCGTCGGGTCGGCGCACGAGCCCGATACATCGGACTCACCAGACTGTTCGATGGAAGCGCTGGGGTTGGATCGCGACATGGCGCAAGCTGAACGTGCAACTCGGCCGAAAAGATGGCGGCACACCTTCTCGATGCGCGAACGCATGCGCAAAAAATGCGCTGCAGCTTTTGGTTGATCGATGGCGCGGCTTCGCGAGCGCTGCGATCAGGGCTCGTTGACGAAGCTCAGCCTGCCGACAGGTTTCAGCGTCTTTGCATCAAATGTGCGGATCTCTGTTGCACCGCCCACATCAAGCGTGAGGATCAAGCGCTCGCCGGCGACACCGGTGGCGACGATGCGCGCGCCTTTCGGCAGCGCAGCAGTGACGTCGGAAACGGAAACGGGGCTTCCCTCGCTGCGATAAAGGCGGTAGCCGATGGCAATCAATACGACGGCCACGGCCAGTGCCGAGGTCAGGCCCGCGATCAGCATCATGCGCCGCACCCGCGCGATCAGCGCGGCCTGGTCGGGGGTCGGTTCGGTCACAGCGGTGTCGGTCATCACAAGGCTCTATCTTTGCAAGTGTCTTCGCAACAAGTCTCTTCGAATGGCGGTCGGAAGCTGGAGGTCGTCGTCGCCGGCGACGAGGGCTCGGCCCGGCTCGACCGCGTGCTCGCGCAGCGCAGTCCCGAACTGTCGCGGTCCCGGCTGAAGGCGCTGATCCTCGCCGGTTCCGTGACCGTCAAGGACGCCGTCGTCTGCGACCCCGCTTATCATGTCGCCAAGGGCGATACGATCATAATCGACGTGCCGGAGGCCGCGCCCGCCGAGCCGCAGGGCGAGGATATCGCGCTCGATATCGTGTTCGAGGACGACGACATCATCGTCATCGACAAGCCGAGGGGCCTCGTCGTGCATCCCGCCGCCGGCCACGCCAGCGGAACGCTGGTCAACGCGCTGATCGCGCATTGCGGCTCGAGCCTGTCGGGCATCGGCGGGGTCAAGCGGCCGGGCATCGTGCACCGCCTCGACAAGGACACCACCGGACTGATGGTGGTCGCAAAGAACGACCAGGCCCATCAGTCGCTGACCGCGCAGTTCGCCGACCATGGCCGCACCGGCCCCATGGAGCGCGGCTACATGGCGTTCGTCTGGGGCGTGCCGAACCGGCCCCACGGCACGATCGACGCGCCGATCGATCGCCACCCGCACGCCCGCGAGAAGATGGCGGTGCGCCAGGGCGGCCGCGAGGCGATCACCCATTTCGAGGTGCTCTCGAGCTTTGCCGGCCGCGACGGCAAGCCGGTCGCCTCGCTCTTGGCGTGCCGGCTCGAGACCGGGCGGACCCATCAGATCCGCGTGCACCTTGCCCATCTCGGCCATCCGCTGCTCGGCGACAGCGTTTACGGCGCCCACTTCAAGACCAAGGCCGGGCAGCTCGGCGCGGAAGGTAAGGACACACTCACCGCCCTCGGCCGGCAGGCCCTCCACGCCTATCTGCTGGCATTGGAGCACCCCCGGACCGGGGAATTTTTGCACTGGGAAGCGCCCTTGCCGGAGGACTTGCTTCTCCTGCAACGGGCGCTGGAAGCGGCGGTATGACGCACCCCTTCCGGAAAAGCCGCGTTATGACAACAGGTTATACCTGCCACACGGGGACGTGACGTCAGCAATCCTTCCCTATCACGGACAGTTTGGTGTATGTTGCACCTGCGCTGAATATCCAGCGCGGAACATCGCAGCATGGCCGGCTTTAACCCAGCGGCCACCTGCCGGGCCCGCCGCTATCGGGGGCCTGAACCACTGGAGGGCGCTCAAATGGCCCGTACAGCTACGTTGCCGGTCCTCAATGGAGAATCCGGCCTCTCTCGATACCTCGCCGAGATCCGCAAGTTCCCGATGCTGGAACCCCAGCAGGAGTACATGCTCGCCAAGCGTTGGCGCGAGCATGACGATCGCGACGCGGCGCATAAGCTCGTCACCAGCCATCTCAGGCTCGTGGCCAAGATCGCCATGGGCTATCGCGGCTACGGCTTGCCAATCTCCGAGGTCGTCTCGGAAGGCAATGTCGGCCTGATGCAGGCGGTGAAGCGATTCGAGCCCGAGAAGGGCTTCCGTCTCGCCACTTACGCCATGTGGTGGATCAAGGCGTCAATACAAGAGTACATTCTGCGTTCCTGGTCGCTCGTGAAGATGGGCACCACCGCGAACCAGAAGAAGCTCTTCTTCAACCTGCGCAAGGCGAAGAGCAAGATCTCCGCCCTGGAAGAGGGTGATCTCCACCCCGACCAGGTCAAGCTGATTGCCAAGCGCCTCGGCGTGACCGACCAGGACGTGATCGACATGAACCGCCGCCTCGGCGGTGACGCGTCGCTCAACGCCCCGATCCGCGACGACGGCGAAGCCGGCGAATGGCAGGACTGGCTGGTCGACAACTCGCCCAACGCCGAAGCCCTGATGGCCGAGAGCGAGGAGTTCGATCATCGCCGCCAGGCCCTGAACGGTGCGATCGGCGTGCTCAACCCGCGCGAACGCCGCATCTTCGAGGCGCGGCGTCTGGCGGATGAGCCGATGACGCTGGAAGATCTCGCCGCCGAGTTCGGCGTGTCGCGCGAGCGCGTGCGGCAGATCGAGGTCCGCGCGTTCGAGAAGGTGCAGTCGGCCGTCAAGGGCACGATCGCCCGGCAGGAAGCCGCGCTCGAAGCCGCGCACTGATCGCGCAGCGATAAAGCCAACAGACACGAAAGCCGGCGGCAACGCCGGCTTTTTTGTTGTTTGCAAAGTGGTCCTCGGCACGCACCTCGATCCGGGGCGTGTCGCCATCAATCCGCCTGCCGACGAATGTCCGCATCAGCCCTCGGGTGCGGACACGCGAGGCGCACTCGGTCATGTCGGCTAACGGGCCAGTTTCGGACCTTCCCGACAGGCTGCAGTGTCTTCGTGCAACGCCACCTGTTCCCCGGATGCGTCAGGTGGCGTAGAATGTCACGGCCCTTGAAGCGGGACGTGCCGAAATCACCGTCCGGGCAAACGAGCAGCACTGGTGCTATCGGCAGGCACGCTCTCTTAGAGGCCGTTCTTTTTTCGGTTTCGCACCACCGTTCACCACGAACCTTGCGCGCTGCATTTGCGGCCGCTCGTTCGGTAACGTCGGGAGAAAAGCGATGAGGAAGGTCGATCGAAGGTCCGCACTGGGAATCGCATTGGCAGCGGTTTCGACTGCCATGATCAAGCCCGCCGCGGCTCAAGCCACGGGCTACAAGGATACGGCACCTTGGCCAGGTGTCGTGGTGCGTGAATATGAAGGCGAGACACCATCCCTGATCCCAGGATTTAAGACGGTCTCAATGCGCGATGTCATTATGCAGCCGGGATCGAAGACCATGGGCCCCCCGATGATGAATGCCATGATCTGCCATATCACTGAAGGGGAGCTTCGGCTTGAACAGGAGGGAAAGACCTTTACCGGCAAGAAGAATTTTGTCTGGACCTGTAACAAGGAAACAAAAGAGCAGGCGTACAACGATGGGAATGTGGTCGCGATCATGCGGATCACGGACCTGAAGGCCTAGGCTCTTTTTTCTTCGCAAGGGATAGCAAGAGATAGATTGTAGGAGCGGATGGCGCGCGCGACGACGCGCCATCCGCGTGCCGGACCGCTTCGGGTCAGAACGCGATATCCCCGAACTCGGATCGGGTTTCCGCTTCGTCCCCGAAAGCAGGCGTCCTGGATTTTAATGGAGTACGTGGCCCTGCTCGCCCACTGCCGCGCTATGCCGCGACATCGCGATGAAACCCAAGCCGCCGTACGCTCATTCCGCCGAAAACCACGGAGTGTCTTATGGCTTCGCCTTCACCGACTTCGACGGCACCCTTCAAGTCGCTGACGGGAAATCCGAGGGCGACGATGAACCGGCATAAACTCCAAAGCGACCCATTGATACGCGGATATTTCAATCCGGGTTCTACCCGTTCCGCAGTCGGTCTCTCCGTTGGGAGATAGTCAGCATGGCATCACCCGGAAAAATCCAGGAGTACGGATCGCAGGCACCGGATACGATTGCGGCGAAGTTATTCAACTTTGAAGTCGGCAAGTTCGCCATAAAGCCGGAACATTCCAACTGGCTGATCAGTGTCGTCGCTCCAAAATTGAGGAGCGGAGGAAGCCTTACAATTATAGGACTTGCAAGTCGTACCGGCAGCGACGATTTCAACATGGAATTGTCGCATAATAGGCTGCGGGCCGTAATTGATTTGCTTCGCAAGCAAGTGCCCAACAATTTCAAAGTTGCGCTCGAGGTGGCGAAAGGGGAACGCGCGGCCAAGTACGCAGGTGAAATGGATGGGGTGGAAAACGAAAGCTGGCGCGGTGTGATCATCTCAGTTTGGACTAAGCCAAATCCACCACCGCCACCGCCGCCACCGCCGCCTCAACCGAAACCTCAATTTTATCCGGAGGAACGCAAATTCTTCAAGCGTTGGCTTGGCTTCGGCGTCAAGTCCGGCGGACAGTTGTTAATCGGCGGCATCGAGAGCACGACCGCGTACGTCGTGAACCTGGGAGATTTGGAGACCTTCGATCTCCAGATTATTAGCAGCCGGTGGGGACTTGGTCTTGGAGGCAGCGGAGGGGCCGTTGCCGTTATCGGCTTTGGTTTCAGCGTTCCGTATGAGTTGCACCGTGAACCCCTGAATGACTGGGGCGTCAATGTCGCATTTACCGAAAAGCTGATCTCGAAATCGGCACTGCAATCGATCCATAACAGCAAGTACTTCATCGATGGCTTGAAAAACGGCAGGTACGTGGCACCCGCGCTGAATACGCGAAACACCTTTACGGCTATTGGCTTGCTTCAGAACGTGAGAAATGCACTCCACACGCTGTACGGAGGATTCGAGGCAGCCAAGGGCTCGGGCGTCATTGTGCTCGACTTGCCGTTTTTAGGTGTGGGACTTGAATTGTCCGCTTTCTTGACGCGAGGAACCATGTACGTCTCGAATCCTTCCCATTGGATTGAACCGAGCTAAAGGCCTCGGACGAGATTCGCCAAAGCCTTGCCGCTAGCGCAGAGAATTTCGAGCCCACGGTTTGGTGCCGCTCCACGAACGGTCGACCAGCCGGGTGCTCGCCGAGTTCTGATCCACAGCAGAAGAGGGTGAGCAGGCATCGTACCGGTTTAACCGGCTACGTTGGCAGGGCTGAACCACGTGCGACATCGCAGCATGCGATGCTCTTTGATGTCGCAGTTTGCGGAGTGGACGAAGGTCTCTGCAGGTTACAAGGCGATCATGGTGTCCGGCGGCCCCGCGACGGAGGGGTTTCTTTTTGCTCGCCGCCGGTGTTTCCTCTGCACGGCGGAGAACGGGCATGCAGGGATCGCTGGGGGAAAAGATCGGCCAAGGCGTCTTCGCTGATGTCCACGCCTGGGCACCCGGTCAGGTCGTCAAATTGTCCAGGCCAGGTATCCCGCAGTGGGTCGTCCGGCACGAGGCGCAAATGACCCGCGCGGTCTTCGCCGCCGGCGGCCCAGCGCCGGAGGTGCTCGGCGAAGTCACCCTGGACGGCCGCTTTGGCATCGTGCTGCCGCGGTTCGATGGGCCGACCCTGACGCAGGCTACGCGCACCGGCGCCATCACGCGTGAACAAGCGGGCGAAATCCTTGCGACGCTCTGCCGTGCCGTCCACAAGACGCGACCGCCGCCGGACGCACTCTCGCTGCGCGAGGCGATGGACGCCAGATTGCGGTTCGGCGGCAGCGTGCTTCCGGAGCGCATCACCACCGGCGTCCTCGCGCTGATCGAGCACCTCGCGCCCGATGACGTGCTGTGCCATTCCGACCTTCACCCCGGCAACGTGATCATGACGGCGCAGGGTCCGAGACTGATCGACTGGCTCGGCGCGGCTCGTGCGCCCGCCGCCTATGAGATTGCACAGTGCCATGTCCTGATTGCCGAGCTTGCCCGGAACATGCCGACGATCCGGAGCGGGCCACGGTCAATTCGGTTCTGCAGGCGGAGTATGCGCGGCTGGCCGGCATAGCCCCTGCGGCGTTGACGGCGGCGATGCAGCCCTATTTGCCGATCGTCCGCGTCTTCCTCCTGCTCGGCGGGGCCATGCCTGAGATGCGGGAGCGGCTGATCCAGCGCGTCGAGGCGGCCCTGCGCTCGGAAGACTGAATTGTCTTGGTCGCGCGTATGGCTCCGGTCTGGCCGCCAGATCGGAGCCATTTCATTTTGCCGGTCCGTGCGTTTGATCGGCCAACATGATGGTGACCTCTCCGTACGCTTCACAGCCCAAGAATAGGGCCGTTCCGTCCTAGCTGGTAAACATCGTTATTTAACCAAGGAAAATCTCTCGGGGGGCAGTTCTCAAACTGACCTACCGCCGCCTCAGCTGGCGGCCTCTTTCAACCGCAATTCTTCGAACGGCGCTCAATTGCCTGGCGTTTTCGAACCTTGCTTGGGCCTCTGAGAGGGCACTGTCGATGGCGAGTCCCAGTCAATCATTTTCAAGCAAATGAGGAGTTCGACATAGCTTTGTACTTGCCCTGACCCCGCCTCGAGTTCGCAACTTTCTCGCGGTCCTGCCGGGACAGTTAGCCAGATCGAGTTTAGCTGCTGCCGCGCAACCGCCTCGTCACTCACGCACTTACTCGCGTCCTGGGGAAGTCCCGACGCTTTATCGTCAACGGAAACGTCCGCGCAAAGCGCGTTGATATCGAAGTTGGGAACACTGTCTGAAATTTGTACGGGCGGCTGACCAACGAGCGATAATGCCAAGAGCGCTGCCTTCATGAGATCTCCCTCCCCGTCCGGTGCGCCCAGCTGGAAGGCGGATTGAGCTGGAACTGACGCGGCTTCGGAGGCTGTGGCGGCCGCCCTCCGCCCACGACGCTACATTGCGCCTTTTTCCCAGTTTCTATCCACTGCCAACCGCAATGCTGCGGCGCGCTACTACTTTTGCGCACGCGATTTGCCTGCCCGTCTGTTGGTTAGGACTAGTTCGGGATGGCAATTGCCGCGGGCATTTGCCGATTTACGATGTGCTCAGTCGTGCGGATTTGGCCGACGTTCCACCACACCTCGACCATGCGATAAGGCATGCTGGTGCTCTTGGCCATCGCGATGGTGTGGGGGTTGTAGCGCTGATCATCCGAGCAGAAGAGCGCCCCCGCCGACGACGAATAAAACGATCGCTAGACCTATCAGGCCGTACTCGACGTCATCCATCTCGATCGACCATCGAACGAGGAACGGGCAAGCCCCAGCTCAGGGGGTGAGCTGGGGCTGCCGGGGCTGGAAGGCTGTAGCGGCACAGCCTCTACTCACGACGCTACGACTTTCCCGAATTTGATCCACAAGAAACCGCTGTTGCTGCAGCGCGCTACTACCAATGCCCCACGCACGCGATCATACGGTCTCATACAGCGCACCGACGCCTGGCATGCCGCAAGTTCCGGTGCGGCCACCTAGCCCATTTTGATCAGGGGCTGCTTCTCAAGTTGTAGATCTGGGACAGAGGAATTGAGTTACTGGGCGTCGGCCATCTTCGGTCGAGATGACTGCGGTTGCGCGTTGGCTGCCGAGGGCCGGCTCGACGGCGACGCCGGTTCCTGCGATGAGACGGCAGCGTCGGGCGGCGCGCCCGGGAATGGTCGATGGGCGGCTTGTGCCGGAAGCACGATCACTTTCGCGCCGACTTTCACCCGATCATAGAGGTCCATGACGTCGTCATTGGTCAGCCGGATGCAGCCGGACGAAACCCGCTTCCCGATCGTATCGGGCTTGTTGGTGCCGTGAATTCTGTATTCGGTATCGCCCAGATACATCGCCCGGGCACCGAGCGGATTGCCGGGGCCGCCCGCCATGAACCGCGGCAGATAAGGCTGGCGCGAAATCATCTCTGCCGGCGGACGCCAGTCCGGCCATTCTGTCTTGCGGGCCACGACCTGTTCACCGGACCATGTGAAACCTTCGCGGCCGACACCGATGCCGTAGCGCACCGCCTGCCCGCCGTTCAGAACGAGATAGAGGAATGTGTTTCCGGTATCGATGACGACGGTGCCCGGCGGCTGGTGACTGACGTAGTCAACCACCTGCCGAACAAATTTTCCGGGAGCGTCAGCGACGGCTGGTGTTTCGATCCGGGGCGCGGGGACCGGGATTGGAACCGGAGCTTGCGCTGGAACCTGAACCGGTGCCGCTACGTGAATAGGAGTCGATGGCGCCGGGGCCTGGTGCGCGGCTTGCTTCCGTATCGGTTGGACGCTCGCCGGGCGCGACAGCAAACCGTACCCCAATGCGGCAGCGGCTACTGCGCCGATTGCAACTCTTCCGGCCACCGGTAGCGCGAGCGTCTCGGTCTTTCCACGTTTGGCTCGCTTACCCATACCTCTCCCCTGATCGCTATGCCCGGAAGGGGTATCCGGCAAATTTTAACAAGCTTCGAAGCGATGTCGCTCAAGCTGGAAATCGCCAAGCGTCGTTAACGCCAGTCCTTGTTCTGCAACACCCATCGTCCACATTCGATCGCCGGCTCCACCCATCCGACGAAGCGGACAAAGCAGGCGCTCTTGGCTATGTCGGCTAGGGGCCAAAAGCAGACGAATTATTGCGCTCCGGTGCGGAGGCGGGTTGGCCAACCGACACGGACCAGCGTTTCATCTGGATCAGAGACCGCAAATTCGTACATCCCCCACGGCTTGTCTTCGGGCGATTGCTGAAATTCGCGGGCCGCGGCATCAACACTCTCGAGATAAAGATAAAGCCCAAAAGGGTTTCTGCCCGGCGTCAGCCATCCCTCGACCGCGTCCGTCAGATGCAGATATCCGCCCTTCCCGTTCGACAGCATGCGATAGGTGTCGGGCTCTCCCGGAGCAGGCCTTTCGCCGTCCGGGCGCGCAAAGCCCAGCCGATTGTAGAACCGCTCCGACGCATCAAGGTCATTGCACGGCAGGATCGCGATCAAAGCTCCGGAAGGGCTCATCTTGGTGCACTCCGACGTCACGCAGCAAACTTTCGCCTGCTCTTCTCAATGTCTGAAAATTTGTCACCTTTAAGGTGGGAGTCGGGGTTGGGACAGCCACATGACCGCTTCGGGTCAGAAGGCGGTATCCCTGAGGTCGGGTCGGGTTGCCGCTTCGTCCCCGAACGCCGGCGTCCCGGATTTTGATGAGTACGCCGCCCTACTCGCCCCACTCTCGCGCCATGGTGGCGAGCGTGCAGCCCTCGCAGTAGCGGGCATCCTTGAAGTCGATCCAGTTGTGGGCGTAGACGCGCTCCGGCGGAATGCCGTAACGCGCGCGCAGCAGCTTCACCAGCACCCGCCAGGCCGCGACCTGTGCGTCGGTCGGGCCCGTCGTGACGTCGGGATAATTGCCGGCGAATTCGACGCCGATCGACGTGTCCTTGTTCACCTGGTGATAGGTCTTGCTGTTGTCGACGTATTTGTTGTCGTTGCGATCGGCGCCGTCTGTGTGGGTCGGAACGAGGTTGTCGGCGACCGCCCAATAGACCGTGCCGTCGGTTTCGACCCAGACCATGACGCCGCGCCGGGTCGGGTTCTTGTGCTGCGCCTCGGCGCCATATCGCGCCGAGCCCTGCGGCCCCTCGGTCTGGTGCACGATGATATTGCGCCAGGGATGCGATTTGGTGACGTCGCCCCAGGGTGCCAGCCAGACCATCTTCAAGCCGGGAATCTCGGGCGTGCCTTGCGATCGCGCGATGGTCGCGAGATCGGGCGTTTCGGCTGACGCGGCAGCGGACAGGACCAGTGCAACGAGCGCGGTGAGCAGGCGAAGCATCATCACGGAAGATCCGGTGTCGTCTCTCTATTCAGCATGATCTTTTCGGAAAACCGCTTCGCACTTTTCCGGATCATGCTTTAGCACCCTCAGGCGCGCTTGCGCAGGCTCGCCTCGACCGTCTCGGGCAGCTTCGGCTCGTAGGTCGCGTAGCCGTTCTTGCCGCCCTTCTTGGCATCGTAGAGCGCGTGGTCGGCGGCGGCGACCAGGCGATCGGGATGCAGGCCGATCTCGCGGGTCCATTGCGCGACGCCGATCGAGACCGCGATCGGGATGTCCCTGCCGGTGCACTGCTCGGCATCGGCGCGGCAGACCTCGAGCACGCGGCGCGCGATTATCGCGCCCTCGCGCAGCGTCGAGGACGGCAGCACGATGCAGAACTCGTCGCCGCCGGTGCGGGCCAGCATGTCGCCTGGCCGGAGCCGCGTCTGCGCCATCAGCGTGAAATGCTGCAGGCAGGCGTCGCCGGCGGCGTGGCCATGGGTGTCGTTGATGCCCTTGAAACCGTCGAGGTCGATCACCAGCAGCGCGAACGCCTCGCCGTTGCGGTCGGAGCGCGCGCATTCCTCGGTCAGCCGCTGCAGGAGATGGCGGCGGTTGCCGACGCCGGTGAGATCGTCGAGCAGCGCGAGGTCGGCGACCTCGTTGCGCAGCCGGTCGATCGCCATCAGCAGGAAGCCGAAATTGAGCGCCATCGACAGGAACACCATCAGCAGGATCACCAGCGACTGCCCCGCAGAGAAGCGGACGAAGGAGAACTCGCCGGGCTGCAGCAGCGCGCCGACGGCGCGCAGCGCATAGATGCCGATCAGCACGGAGGCGACGATGCCGGCGAGCCGGGCACCGGGGCTGACGCGGCCGTTCTCGGACGACAGCAACAGCTTCAGCGTCAGCGCGAACGGCGTGACCTGGGCAATGGTGTAGACCAGGATGCGCATCGGCATGCTGTCATAGGCGAAGATGAAGGTGCCGAGACCGGCGAAGGCCAGCGCTGTGGTCAGCAACGTGGCGCGCCAGGTCGCGGGCTTGTCGTAGAACCGCTCGATGCCCATCGTGGCAAGGCCGGCGGCGAACACCATCAAGGTCCCCGCCGCAAGCAGCGGCAGCAGCGAGTCCGTCAGCATCACGCGAAGCATCGCGCAGCTGGCGCCGGCGGAGGCGACGAGCGCCGACGCGGTCCAGAACCGCGCCGCGCCGAAAGCAGGATAGCTCCGCGCGACATAGGCCCAGATCAGCCCGAGCGCGAGAAAATTGATAATGAATACCGTCCAAAGCGTCGGAACGCTCAACATCGCCCCTGTTCGAGAGCCGTATCGGCCTCGCCTCTCCTGAAATGACCGTCTGCCCCCTCCGGGCGCTTCCTCAAATGACAATCCCCGTTGTCTTGCGGAACAGCATGCGGCCGCGCCGCTTAACGGAGCGTCACCCACAACGTGCCAATCCGCGCTGTGGTTTTGAATCGATGAAGATCTGCGCATCCGCCGTTTGCGCATCGTTAAGCATGACGGATGCGACGACGCCGCGACGCGCGACATGCGCAACGCTTTGCGAAAAAGCTGACGAAAACGCGTAACAGTTGTGGATAACACGATGACGGCGCCGTGACAGCACGCGGCAGCAGCCTCCGAATCTGCTGAGTTTGATATCGAGGATGTTGCGAGGCTGGCCCTCCGCCAAGCATGCCTCGGAGTCGCGTTCAATCCATGAAACCCTGAGAGGATACTATGGCTAAGAAAGCGAAGAAGGCGAAGAAGGCGAAGGCGAAAAAGGCCACCAAGAAGAAGGCCGCCAAGAAGTAACGAATTCCAGCCCGGGTAGCGGCTCTCGCCCTGCCCGGGCACCCGGACCGGGACGACCGGTCGCAGCGACGTCAACCTCGAATTCACCACCCTACATCGATCGGCCCCGAACTGGCGGGGCGCATGGCAGCAGGCGCAACGCCTGCTTTTTTATTGCCTGCATCAGGGCCTGACGGCCGCGACGTCAGCGCTCCGCCAAGGCGAGCCTGGCGCCGAGCAGGGCAAAGCCCGCGGCAAAGCTCCGCCGCAGCCAGGCCATCACCTTCGGCCGGGTGATGACGCGGTCGCGCACCGAGGCGGCGAACAGCCCGTAGACTGCGAACACCGCAAAGGTCATCGCCATGAAGACACAGCTGAGCTCGACCATCCGCGCCAGCGGATGCGGCTCGTCGACCGCGATGAACTGCGGCAGGAAGGCCAGGAAGAAGATCGACAGCTTTGGATTGAGGATGTTGATCAGGATCGCGGTCACGATCACGCGCCGGCGCGAGCGCGGCTTGATCTCGGTGTCGACGGCGAGCGCGCCGCGCTCGCGCAGCGCCTGCCAGGCCATGTAGAGCAGATAGACGACGCCGACCCATTTCAGCGCCGCGAACGCCACGGCGCTGGTGTGCAGGATGGCCGCGAGCCCGAGCATCGCCGCGATCATCTGCGGCACGATCCCGAGCGTGCAGCCGAACGCCGCCGCCACGCTCGCCCGCGCTCCCCGGGTCAACGCCACCGCGAGCGTATAGAGCACGCCGGTGCCGGGCGAGGCCACCACGATCAGCGACGTCAGCAGAAAGGACCAGGTCACTTCAAATCCGTCACTTCAAATCCTCGGCGAGCGGGACATCGTCCGCCAATATCACGGCGACGGGGACGGCGGAAGCGGCTGCCGGCCTCCGCCCGGCGCCGGCGCCGGCACCCCGTTATGACGACCTGCGCCATCCGCGATGCGAAAGCTCCGACGCCTTCATCTCGGCGACCCGGATCACGTCCAGCGGCGCCCAGGGCTTGGCCCAGAACAAGGCGCCTTCGGGCAGGCGCTGCCGCAGCGGCTTGCCCGAGGTGACGATCACGTCGAGATCGGGCCTGTATTTCTTCGCGGCATAAGCGAGCTCGATGCCGGTCATGTGTCCGGCCAATTCGACGTCGGTCATCATCAGCACGACGTTGTCGCCGTTGCCCTGCAACACCAGTTCGGCGGCCTCGGCGCTCTCGCAGGCGATGACGTCGAACTCGCTTTCCTCCAGCAGCAGCCCGATCATCTCGCGCTGCATCGGGTCGTCCTCAACCACCAGGGCCTTCGCACGATAGGGCTTTGACTGTCCCATGGGTGTGGCTCCCTTGGTTTGAATGCTTCGGTTCGAGCGCGTAACATAGATTAAATGCCCAAAATCACTGGATGGTTCAGTTCCAATTTGAGAAAAGCGTGGAAATGCCGTGTTCCTCGCCTGGCAACCACCACCCCCGTTGAGATGGAGCTCACCCGACATGACCGCGATCCCTGGATCCGCCGCTGCCGTGACCGGAGCCGCCAGCGGCATCGGCCGCGCGCTCGCGCATGAACTGGCGCTGCGCGGCTGCGATCTGGCGATCGCCGACCGCGACGAGGCCGGCCTGCAGGCCGCCGCCGCGGAGATCGCGAAAGCGAGCCCGCGCAAGGTCACCGTGCACCGCCTCGACGTCAGCGAGCCGGACCAGATCACGGCATTCGCGGAGGCCGCCGTTGCGGCGCATCCCTCGCTCAACATCGTCGTCAACAATGCCGGCGTCGCGCTGCTCGGCGAGTTCGGCGAGTTCGATCAGGCGCAGATGGAGTGGCTGTTCAACATCAATTTCTGGGGCGTGGTGCACGGCACCCGCGCCTTCCTGCCGCAGCTTTCGCGGCAGCGCGAGGCACATATCGTCAACGTCTCCTCGATCTTCGGCATCATCGCCCCGCCCGGCCAGAGCGCCTATTGCGCGGCCAAGTTCGCGGTGCGCGGCTTCTCGGAGAGCCTGCGCCACGAGCTTGCGGTGGCGAACAGCCCGGTGCGCCTGTCCGTGGTGCATCCCGGCGGCGTCGCCACCAGCATCGCGCGCAACTCGCGCGCCGGCACCGGCGTCACCGACAATGCCCGCCGCGCCGAATCGATCGAGCGCTTCGACGCGCTGGCCAGGACCACGCCGACCGCGGCCGCACAGCGCATCATCGCCGGCATCGAGAAGAACCAGCCGCGCATCCTGATCGGCAAGGACGCATACTTCATGGACCTGCTACAACGCTTCCGCCCGGCGACCTACTGGAAAACCATGCAACGGATGATGGAGAAGACGGCGGCGCGGCGGATCGCGCGCGATGCCGCGAGGGCGAGCCAGTAGCACAATGGCGCGGAGCAACCCGCGCATCACCCTTCGTCCTGGCGAAAGCCGGGACCCATAACCACAGGATCGGGTTGGCGAGACACGCGGGGGCCACAGCGTCGTGCAACCAACCGACATTTGTGGTTATGGGTCCCGGGTCAAGCCCGGGACGACACCGGGGATGTTGCACGAGCAGTGAGCGAACGCACAACGCCGCGACGTGAGGCCCTGCGGCGCCGACACGCATACACCTGTCGTCCCGGCGAAAGCCGGCAACTGTTA
>NZ_LFIQ01000048.1 GCF_001189245.1 Bradyrhizobium pachyrhizi
ATGAAGGCGCTGACAAAGGTGGACCCGTCCCTGAAGGCAGCCCAATATGTCGAGGGATGGGTGGTTATGGCGAACTCAAAGAACAAGAAGGCCGCCATGGAGTTCGCCAATTTCATGGTGAGCAAAGAGAACGCCGAACTCTTCAATGAATTGACTGGCGGAGTTCCGGCCAACCAGAAGGCGAAGGCGAGTGCCGGCGCCGCCCCCCTGCAGTATACGCCGGAGGAGCACGACAAATTTGCTTATCTACCCGACTGGGCCTACATGTCCACGCAACTCAATGATTGGGTGAAGAAGTTCGAGCA
>NZ_LFIQ01000049.1:0-62193 GCF_001189245.1 Bradyrhizobium pachyrhizi
ATCTACCTCCTGGCTTTCGCCAGGACGACAGCGGTGAATGTCGCAAATCTCGGCTACGCCGGCCTGAATCCCGCCTTCGTCAACGCAGCCCGCCCCTCATTCGATGCCAGCGCGTCAAGAAAAGCCCGCACTGCCGGCCGCTGCTTGCGCGCCGTCACCAATGCGAAGTCATAATGCTCTTCAGCATGCGGTATGAAGCCGAGTCCCGACGCATCGGCGACCGGCGCGATGGTCATGCCCCAGTCGGCGCGGTGCTGCGCCACTGCGGCCGCAACCGCATTGTGCGAGCGCGGCTGATTCCAGTAACCGTCGGGCCGGCTGCCCGCGAGCAAGCGATCGATCAGGATGCGGGTGCCGGCGCCCTGGTTGCGGTTGACCATGATGCAGGCGGGATCGGCGAGCGCGGCGCGCACCGCCTGCTCTGCGCTCAATCCGGCGAAACGTGTGTCGTCCTTGCGGAACACGATGCCCTGCATGCGCCGCCAGCCCGGCACCAGCTCGAGTCCGTCGGCCAGATACGGCGTGTTGTAGGTCTCGGTCTTGTCGTCGAACAGGTGGATCGGGGCGAGATCGCATTCGCCGCGCTTGGCGGCAGCGAGTCCGCCGAGACTGCCGACCGCGATCGAACGCACCACGAGCCCGGCATGCGCCAGCGGCGCCGTGACGAGATCGAGCCCGGTGCAATGGCTGCCGACGATGACGAGATCGGGCACCCGCACATGCGGCGTGAACAGCGTCACCTCGGCCTCGCTGCCGGCCGGCAACTGGTCGGCCAGCGCCTCGATCTTCAGGAAGCCGTCGGCCTGCGCGAACGACGTGATCGCGCCCGAACCCTTGCCGCCGGGATAGGCGATCAGGCCGTCGGCGCCTTCGACCAGCGACACCATCACGAACTCGGTACGCCCGAGCTCGGAGGCGATGCGCACCGGCACCTTCGCCGCCACCTTGGCATCCGAGCGCGGCGGCAGCCCGGCCATCCGCCGCAGCGCCGGCACGATCATGTCGTGGAAGGTGAACATCGCCGAGGTCGGAAAGCCCGGCAGGATGACGACCGGCTTGCCGTCGCACACCGCAAGGCACAGCGGCTTGCCGGGCTTCAGCGCCACGCCATGCGCGATGATGCCGGGCTCGCCGAGCCGGGCGATGATCCGGTGCGAGACATCGCCCGCCCCCTTGGATGTGCCCCCCGACAGCACCAACATGTCGCTGTCCGCCAGCGCCTTGCGCATCACGGCCTCGAGCATCGCCTCATTGTCGGCGATCGCGCCGAGGAACGACGCGTCGCCGCCGTTCTCGGCAATCGCCGCGGTGACGATCGCACCATTGGTGTCGTAGATCGCGGCCGGCCGCAGCTTCTCGCCCGGCTGCACCAGTTCGTCGCCGGTCGAGAGGATTGCGACCCGCGGACGGCGCACCACCCGAACGTCGGCGATGCCGCAGGCCGCGAGCATGCCGATCTCGCGCGACCCGATCATCGTTCCGGCGCGCAGCAGGGCCTCGCCGCGCGCGATGTCGGAGCCGGCATAGGACACGAACTGGCCGGGCGACGCCGCACGCCGGACCTCGATGGTGCCGTGGCCGGCGGGCTGGGTGTGCTCGACCATCACGATCGCATCAGCGCCGCGCGGCACCGGACCGCCGGTCGCAATCGCGGTCGCGGTGCCCGGAAGAGCCGGCAGGGTGGGCGCGGTGCCGCACGAAATCGTCTCGCCGTTCAGCGCGAGTTGCACCGGCGCAGCCTCGCCGGCGCGCGCCAGATCGGCCGAGCGCACCGCAAAGCCGTCGACATTGGAGCGATCGAATGGCGGCACGTCGATCGGCGCCACCACGTCCTCCGCCAGCGCACGGCCGAGCGCATCGGCGAGCAGCCATCTCTCGGACGGCAATTGGCGCGGGAACAGCGCCGCCTCGAAACGTGCGAGCGCCTCCTCGCGCGACAGGATGGTCAGGAACTGGTCCTGCTCGAAGCGGGAGGTGTCATTCCGGGATGGTGCGCCAGCACCAGACCCGGAATCTCGAGATTCCGTGTTCGCGCTATCGCGCGCCCCGGAATGACGTTGCTGCTTACCCTCGTTCGATGCGGGCATCTTGCTCATCTCGGGAACTCACTCCGGCAACATATAGGCATCGACCACCGTGCCCGCAGCGAAGCCCTCGGCGGCGCCGGGCACGATCAGCAGGGCTTCGGCGCGCGCGATGGCATCGAGCGACAGGTCGCCGGTCGCAAGCGCCGCCCAGGAATCCTGTTGAGTACCTTGCTCGCGTGTCAGCAGCGCGACCTCGGCAACGCCGACGCCGGAAGCGATCTTGCGTTCCAGCGGCAGCGCCAGCGTTTTGCGAGCGCGCCGGCCCGACAGGCGGTCGAGCACCGGAAGCGCAATCGCCCACCAGGCTGCGAAAGCCTGATCCGGCGCGCCGGGCAAGGCCACGACGGGCGTTGTATGAATCCGGCCGACCGCCGTGGTGCGCCCGGGCTGCAGGGCAATGCCGTGCGCGATCAGCGTGCCGCGCGACGCCAGCGCATTCACCGCAGCATCGGTGTGACCAACGCCGGTGCCGCCGATCGTGATGATCAGATCGCAGCCGTCGGTATCGAGTGCGTTTGCAATCGTCGCCGCATCGGGCGCCGCCTCGATGCCGACGACCTCAGCGCCCGCGAGGCGCGCGGTATCAGCGATCAGTTGTGCGGTCAGCTCACCATTGGCGATGTTGACGATGCAAAGCCGCGGCCGTCGCGCGCGCAACATCTGCAGTCCGGCCGCGCGCGCGAGCAGCAGGCCGCGCGGCAGCAGCGGCTCCCCTGCTGCGATCACGGTGCGCCCGACGGCGATGTCGCTGCCGGCACGCCTGACGCCCTGCCCCGGGATTGCTTCGGCGAGCACCTGCGGAAGCGGACCGGAGGTATCGACGGCATCGGCATCGACGACGCAGTCGGTGCCATCAGGCATCGCGGCGCCTGCCGCCACCCAGACCGGAGGTTCGGCCAGCGGCAACGGCGCATAGGAAGACGCGCCGACCAGGTCATTGGCGCGCATCGCCCACCCGTCGCTGACCGCGATATCGTGCGGCGGGTAGGCGCGCAAGGCCGGCATCTCGGCTGCAATGCAGCGCAAGGCGTCGGCCGGCGGCAACGCGATCGGCTGGACCGGCCCGACGTCGCGCAGCACGGCGGCCAGTGCCGCATCGAGCGGGGTGAGCGAAGGCGGAAGGCGCTGGGCGGTGACCATGGCCCGCTATGGACTGAATCGGCCCCGAAGGAAACTGCCTCTCGCCCGACCGGGGCTGCGTCATTAGACCGATGGCGCGTTGACGCGGTCCCCAATATAGTTGCAAAAGAAACCAATATGACCGGGTCCCTGAAGGCCCGGCACAACCAATAATGGCCAATGCGCCAATTCAGGAGGGAGACAGAATGAAGGCCACCAGACTAGCCATGTTCGGGACGCTCGCAGCCGCGCTGCTGGCCTCCCCGACCGTATCGGCGCAGGTATCCGACGACGTCGTCAAGATCGGCGTGCTGACCGACATGAACGGCCCCGCCTCGACGCCGACCGGCCAGGGCTCGGTCACCGCCGCGCAGATGGCCATCGACGATTTCGGCGGCAAGGTGCTCGGCAAGCCAATCTCGGTGATCGTCGGCGATCACCAGCTCAAGCCGGATATCGGCGCGACCATTGCGCGGCGCTGGTATGACGTCGATCAGGTCGACCTCATCGTCGACGTGCCGGTCTCGGCGGTCGGGCTCGCGGTGCAGAACATCGCCAACGAAAAGAAGAAGCTGTTCATCACGCACTCGACCGGCGCGACCGATTTCCACGGCAAATTCTGCTCGCCCTATGCGATTCAGTGGGTGTTCGACACCAGGGCGCTCGCGGTCGGCACCGCGCAGGAGGTGGTGAAGCGCGGCGGCGACAGCTGGTTCTTCATCACCGACGATTATGCGTTCGGCCACTCGCTGGAGAAGGACGCCTCCGCGATCGTGACCAAGAACGGCGGCAAGGTGCTCGGCGCGGTGCGGCCTCCATTTGCGACGCCCGATCTGTCGTCCTTCATCCTGCAGGCGCAGGCCTCGAAGGCCAAGATCATCGGCATTGCCGGCGGACCGCCCAACAACACCAACGAGATCAAGACCGCCGCCGAGTTCGGCGTCTTCGCCGGCGGGCAGCAGATGGCGGCGCTGCTGGCGCTGATCACCGACATCCACTCGATCGGGCTGTCGGCCGCGCAGGGCCTGCTGCTGACCACCTCGTTCTACTGGGACATGGACGACAAGACCCGCGAGTGGTCGAAGCGCTATTTCGCCAAGATGAATCGGATGCCGACGATGTGGCAGGCCGGCGTCTACTCCTCCGTGACCGCCTATCTGAACGCGATCAAGGATGCCGGCACCGACGATCCGCTCAAGGTCGCGGCCAAGATGCGCGAGAAGCCGGTCGAGGATTTCTTCGCCCGCAACGGCAAGCTGCGCGAGGACAATCTGATGGTGCACGACCTCTGGCTCGTGCAGGTCAAGACCCCGGCCGAGTCGAAATATCCGTGGGACTATTACAAGATCCTGGCCAAGATCTCGGGCGAGGACGCGTTCGGCCCGCCGGACCCGGCCTGCGCGATGGCGAAGAAATAGGATAGACGAATGGCGGATAGAGAGTAGCGATGGCGATAGATCAGAATTTCCATTCGCCATTCGCTACTGGCTATTCGCCCTCATCATTTCGCCACCCCGATCTCGCGGAAATATCTGAGCACGCCGGGGTGGATCAGGTTGATATCAGGCGCGGCAGCGAGCGTGTTCGCCGCCGTGGTCTCGCACGCCTGGGCGAGCTTGTTGCAGAAGGTCGCCTCGATACCGTGCAGCGTCTTCGCCAGCCGGTAGGCGACATCGTCGGGCAAGGTCTCGCGCACCAGGATGTAGCTCCAGGAGCCGACCGAGGCGATTGCCGCGGCCTGCTTTGGATAGCTGCCGGCGGGGATCGTCAGCGGCTTGAGGAAAGCATGCTTGGCGCGGATGCGGGCGATCTCGTCCGTGGTCGGCGCGATGAAGCGCGCGCCGGTGGCACTCTCGGCCATCTTGGTGAAGCCGGGCCAGCCGATGCCGGCGCCCCACAATGCGGCGGCGCGGCCGTCCTCGACCATCGCGGGCCCATCGCCGGCGCGATCGAGATAGATCGACTTGAAGTCCTCGTCCTGCTTCAGCCCGATGCCGTCGAGGATGTAGCGCGACAGGATCGGCAGGCCGGAGCCCTTGGCGCCGAACGCGACGGGCTGGCCGACCAGGTCCTGGATCGTCTTGTAGGGACTGTCGGCACGCACCACGAACATGCCCGGGCTCGAATACATCGCGGTGAGGATCTTCAGCTTCGTGGCCTTCGGCCGGCCGATGCCCATGAAGGCTTCATAGGACGGCTCGCCTGCCACGGTCGCGATATCGACGTTGCCGGCCTCGAGCAGCGGGATGTTCTCATTGGAGCCCTTGGTGTTGCGCGGCTCGATCGACAGCGTCGGGTCGGCCGCATTCATCACCTCGGCAAAGGCATTGCCATAGAGCGGAAAGCCGCCACCCGGCGTCGCCGTGGCGAAACTGATCGTGGTTTTGGAAATGGTCTTGCTCCCCTCTTGCGCCGCCGCCCCGCCCGCGAGCAGCAGCGCGCCGGCGCATATCATAACAGCGAATTTCATCCCGAGCCTCAAGCATTCCACACCAGCCTGACTATCGTCGCACGGGCGACGTCGTAGGCAAAGCCAGCGTTTTGTGAAACCATGCCGGCAACAGTCACAAGAAAATGACGGGAGAGACGATGATCCGGTTCGCGCGTGTCGCTTTGCTTGGTTTGATTTGCTGCCTCGCCTCGATTGCCCCCTCATCCGCATCCGACTATCCGAACCGCCCGGTGCGGTGGGTGATCGGGTTTGCCGCCGGCGGTCCGGTCGACATCGTCGCGCGCATCATGAGCCAGTGGCTGTCGGATCATTTCGGCCAGCAATTCATCGTCGAGAACCGCACCGGATCGGGCGGCAACATCGCCGCCGCGGCCGCGATCAACTCGCCGGCTGACGGCTATACGCTGCTGTTCGTCGCGCCCAACAACGCGATCTCGACCTCGCTCTACAAGAAGCTGCCGTTCGACTTCCTGCGCGACACCACCCCGGTCGCGAGCATCATGCAGCTCACCAACATGCTGGTGGTCTCGAACGCGATGCCGGTGAAGACCGTCCAGGAGTTCATCGACTACTGCAAGGCCAATCCCGGCAAGATCTCCTATGCCTCGTCAGGCAACGGCACCTCGGTGCACATGTCGGCCGAGTTGTTCAAGGCGATGACCAAGTGCGACATGCTGCATGTGCCGTATCGGGGATCCGCGATCGCCTTCCCCGACATCATCTCCAACAAGGTGCAGCTGATCTTCGACAATCTGCCGTCGGCGCTGGAGCAGGCCCGCGGCGGCAACGTCCGCGCGCTCGGCGTGACCTCGCCGAAGCGCTGGGCGGGCGTGCCCGACGTGCCGGCGATCGCCGAGACCGTGCCGGGATTCGAGGCGGTCGGCTTCTACGGCATCTCGGCGCCGAAGGGCACCCCGCCTGAGATCGTCGACGCGCTCAACAAGGCGGTGGGCGAAGCGCTGAAGGATCCCAAGCTCGTGACGCGCCTCGCCGAGGTCGGCGGCATCCCGAAGCCGATGGCCCCGGCCGAATTCGGCAAGCTGGTGGCCGACGAGACCGAGAAATGGCGCAAAGTCGTCGAGTTTGCCGGCGTCTCGGTGGATTGAGGCGCCGGTCGCCGGGGAAACGGAGGGCCGGGCAAGATGGCTGCCTGCCACTGTTCCAGCGATGCCAGCCGCGAGACGTGGCCGGCCCGACGGCGATGGCACAGGGTGCGGGCGGCATTGCCGAAACCGCAGTCAGCCTGTAAACGGAGCCCGCACCGTTGCCGGCCGCGCCCCGCGGCCCGCAAGGCGGCGGGGCCTGTAGCTCAATGGTTAGAGCCGGCCGCTCATAACGGTCTGGTTGCAGGTTCGAGTCCTGCCGGGCCCACCAGCAAATCAACTGCAAGTTCGTTATCGCAGCTTGCCGAGCCACAGCGCGGTGAGCGCCGAGCGATTGCGCACGCCGAACTTGGCGTAGATCGACTTGACGTGGAAATGCGTGGTGTTCGGACTTTGGTCAAGCCTCTGCGCGATCTGCTTTTCCGTGTGCCCGTCGAGCAGTGCGAGCAACACCCTGCGTTCAGCAGGTGTCAGGGGTGCATTGGCGATGAGCAGGCCGTGGCTGAGCAGTTGCTGACGATGAAACCATCTCAACCCGCGCATCACGAAGCCCAGACGTTGGCCGTCCTGCGCCGAGAAGCGAGGGGCCTCCGCATCGCGAAATACGAACAGGCGAATCCTCACGTCGTCATTGAGCGCAATGCGCACGGAAATGCTGTCGGCGAAGCCGACGTCCAAATAGTGCCGCCGATAGTGCTCGCCCTCGAACCATTCCGGCGGCAGCGCTTCGAACAGCAGGCGGACGCGGAACGGCTCATCTCCCGACATGGAAAGGATCTGAGACAGGTCGACGTTGCGGGACCAGAGCGTATCGAACTGCTGCTGCACGGATGCTGCCACCGCCGGTATCGGGTCCAGCACCCGGACGAGGCGCGGACGCCAACCGAGCAAGGGATCGGCCCGCTTCGGCGAAGGCAATCGCACGACTACACCCCATAGCACATTGCGTGCCGACAACATGGTACGCAGTGCGGCTAGTAGATGTGTCAGTGCGGCGTCGGCGTCGCCGACGGAGAACTCGGCCAGCCGATCCCAAAGTGCATAGACATCTTGATTCTGCGGATTGGTGGAATCCGTGGATAGATACATGTCCCCCCCCCGAAACGAGTGCGCAGGTCACCGACCTTCGAGCAAGCATAGGAGACACCGGACCACCTTTCTAGGTGGTTCCCAGACGCATCAAGTGGCGAGATATTCAGTGCGGTGTTGGGAAGACTGGCCTTCTCACCGTCACGATATTCGGAGATTAACGATGCGCACAGCAACGGGCGCGCGCCGACTTGACACACCCGACGACGACTGGACGGAGCGGCGGTGGCGTCTCGGCTTTTTCATCGCCCTATTATGCGCCGTTTTGATTGCACTCGCGGTCTTCGCGCAGGAGCAACCCGCTAAAGCGTTGATCCGCCCCACTGGCCCGCTGCCGGCGATCAACATTCCCTGATCGAGGCGCTGTTGGCGCGCCACTTGCCTGGAGCCGAGATTTCATTTGCATTGGAAATTGTGTGATCCAGACCGTTAGCGATCGGGCATCTTTGCCCATGCTGATTTCAGTTTGCCTTGGGGGCCTGCTTTGTCTGGGCGTTCTAGAAGATCGAAGAAACCCTCCGTCGCCGAGAGCGGAATCGCGAGCTCATGCGTGAAGCACGACGCTCGCTAACGCCCAGTCATTAGCCAACTTCTGGAGATCATCATGCGCGCCGTTGCAGTTGCTGCGATTGCAAACGCTTTTGTCCGGGTATTCCCCGCATCCTCATTGCAGGCAAACGTCCTCAAGCAGACCGCGTTGTTCTGTGGAGCCGCCCTCTTGGTGTGGCTGCTGTCGGTGACTTATGGGCTGGATCTCAGTGCCGGATTCTTCTAGCCGATCAGCATCTGATTTTTGCGTTTTCTTCGGTATCCAAGCCCGTTGACCCACATGTACAGGGGTCGTCGCGCTCTTCAGGGGCAAGTTCATAGAAGGACGCGGAAATGCGCTGCTCAGACGTTTTGTTCTGCAGCTCGAAGTCCTGGGTTGAAGCCGCCGGCTATCTCGCATCTCTTCTCGTCTTCGCCACGTTTTGCATGAAGACGATGCTCCAGCTCAGGATCACGGCCATCTTGAGCAATGTCGCGTTCATCGCATACGCGTTCTTCGACGACTTGTATCCAATCCTCGTCCTTCACTCGGTTCTGCTGCCTCTTAACGCCGTCCGAACAGTCCAAATGCTCCGCGTCAGGCGAATTGTGGAGCAAGCATCCAAGGGCGAATTCACAACCGAACCGCTATGCCCGCTCATGGTTGCTGGTTCGAGTCCTGCCGGGCCCACCAGTAAATCAATGGCTCGGCACTCACGATCGCCGGAGGTCCTGTCTACTCCACGCAAAAAAGATGCCGCGCCCGAAGGACACGGCAAGTTTCAGGGAGGGTGAACCGGCAGACTTCCGGTGCATGCCTGCGACCCCGGCCCATCGTCAGTCAGGGCGCAATCTGAAAATCAGCGGCCGCCCACCAAGGCGGTCACCATTTCAATGCGGCCGTACGCACGGGATGATCCCAGAGCGCGGTGGTCTCGCTGTCGAGCAGGCTTACGGTGAGCGAGCAACCCGCCATGTCCAGCGATGTGACGTAGCTGCCGACCAGCGAACGGGCGATGCGCAGACCTCGCTCCTCGAGCATCCGGCGCGCCGCGTTGTACATCAGATAGAGCTCGATCGTCGGCGTGCCGCCGAAGCCGTTGACGAGCAGCAGCGCCTCGGAGCCCGCGGGCGCCGCGAGATCGCCGGCGATCGCTGCCGTCATCTCCGATGCGATCGCATCGGCCTCTGCAAGCTTGACGCGGCGGCGGCCCGGCTCGCCGTGGATGCCAACGCCCATCTCCATCTCGTCCACGCCGAGCGCGAAGGTCGGCGTGCCCGCGGCCGGAACGGTGCAGCTGGTCAGCGCCACGCCTATCGAACGTGTTCGCGCGTTGACGCGCTCGCCGAGCGCCACGCAGGTCTTGAGATCGGCGCCTCCCTCGGCGGCGGCGCCGACGATCTTCTCGACAATCAACGTGCCGGCGACGCCGCGCCGCCCGATACTGTAGGTCGACTTCTCGACCGCGACATCGTCATCGGTCACGATGGTGGCGATGCGACCCTCGGCGATCTCGGCTGCCATCTCGAAGTTCATGCGGTCGCCGGCATAGTTCTTGACGATGAACAGGACGCCGGCATCGCCCGCGACCGCCTGGGCGGCCTCGACGATCTGGTCCGGCGTCGGCGAAGTGAACACCTGGCCGGGACAGGCGGCATCCAGCATGCCGTAGCCGACGAAGCCCGCATGCAGCGGCTCATGCCCGCTGCCGCCCCCCGACAACAGCGCGACTTTCTTCGAGTTCAGCTCGCGGCGACGGACGAATTTCCGCTCAGCGCCGAGCATGACGAGGTCGGCATGCGCGGCGGCAAAGCCGTCGAGGCTCTCTGCGAGCATGTTATCGACCGCATTGATGAACTTCTTCATTGTGTCCTCCCCGCTTCGTCCGTTTGGCGTTTCTCGCCTATTTTTCCCGCATGATGCCAATCAGTCGCCGCGTGAACTCCTGGAGCAACGTGTCGAGCTCGGCGTTGCGCTTGGCGCTGCCGAGGTCCGGCAGATGCAGCGTCAGCGCCCGCTCGTGCGAGCCTTCGCTCAACCGGCCGACGCGGCGCGGATGTGCGCGCGCATAGGCGCGAAGGAAGGCTGCCTTCGCCTGTGGCGGAAAGTGGCAGACATCGAAGATCGTGTTGAGATGCTGCACCGGTATCGGCACCGGATATGCGGGATTGCTGATCTGGCTGACGAAGCTGCGGTTCTTGCCCATGGCATGGGCCAGCCGAAGCCGCATGCCGGAGGGACGGCTCTCCAGCACCTCCTTGAAGATGCGCTTGTAGACTGCCACCGCGCCGGCTTCGGGCGCGTCATCGGCCGCCGTGTCAGCCAAGGCCGCCTCCGCTGCTCAGCCGGTCGATGGTCTGCTTGATCTGCGCCAGCGCCGATGCATTGACGGAGAGTTCGCGCAGGCCACAATTCAGCAGGGCGGGCAGGCAGCGCGGATCACCCGCCATGTCGCCGCACAGGCTGACGCTGATGGCGGCGCGGCGCCCATGCTCCGCAGTCCGCGCGATCAGTTCGAGCACTGCCGGATGCAGCGGGTCCATCAGGGGGGCGAGAGCTCCGTTGGAACGGTCGCAGGCCAGCACATATTGCGCGAGATCGTTCGAGCCGATCGAGAAAAAGGACGTCTTGAAGCTCGCGATTGCCAGGGCCGCCGCCGGAACCTCGACCATGATTCCAAGTTCGGGCAGCATCGCGGCAATGCCGTCCGCCTGCAAGCGCTGCACGACATCTGCGAACAGCTTCCGCCCCGCCTCGAGCTCGTCCGCCGAGGTGACCATCGGGAACATGACCTTGAGATTGCCGCGCACCGCGGCCCGCGCCAGCGCGCGGAGCTGAACCGCAAAGATCTCGGGCCGGGCGAGGCACAGGCGCAGGCCGCGCACCCCGAGGAACGGATTGGCTTCGCCGTCCACCGTGAAGCCCGGCACCGGCTTGTCGCCGCCCGCGTCAAACGTGCGAATGGTGACCGGTCGCCGGTCTGCCCAACGCAACACCGCATCGTAGGCCTGAAACTGTGTCTCCTCGTCGGGCAGGCCACCACGCTCCGTCAGCAGGAACTCGGTGCGCATCAGGCCGATGCCGTCGGCATATTGCGCGTCGGCATGCTCGAGATCCTCGACGCGCTGGATATTGATGAAGAGCTTGATCCGCTCGCCGCGCCAGGAGGCTGTCGGCCGCCGCAGGATCGCGCGCGCGGATGCCCTGCTCTTGAGATGGCTGTCGCGCCGCTTCTCGAAAGTACGGACCTGTTCGGCATTGGGATCGAGCTCCAGCGTCGCGCCTTCGCCGTCGAGCAACGCCGTGGTGCCGACGTCTGGAATCGAACCGAGCTGCACCACCATCGGGATGCCGCGCGCGCGCGCCAGCATCGCGACATGGCTGGTCGGGCTGCCGCGCAACAGCGCCAGGCCACCGCCGCCGGACCAGTCGATCTCGAGGAATCGCGATGGCGGCAGATCGTCGGCGCAGACCACGCCCCCGCTCGGGACCTTCAGCGGCTGCCCCTCGTCGCCACGCAGAATGTGGACCACGCGGTCGCGCAAATCCGCAAGATCGGAGGAACGCGCTTTCAGATAGTCGTCCGGTGCGGAATTGTAGTCGGCGATGTGCGCGTCGAGCGTCGAACGCCACGCGATATCGGCCGGACGTCCCTCGCCGACCGACGCGAAGATCGCCTCGATCAAATCCTCGTCCTCCAGCAGCGCAACCTGGAATTCGAGAATCTGCGCAGCTTCGCCGCCGGCGCTGGCGGCAAGATCGGCGATCTGGCCACTCGCGACGTCGATCGCATTGCGCAAGGCCAGCGCCTCCTCGACCAGTGTGCCGGCCACGCGCTCGCCGGCCGCGCCCGCATCGACACGGACAAACGGGCCATGGGCAAAGCCGATCGAGGCGGTCCTGCCGCGGTAGGCCAGACCTGCAGCGCCGCCCTGCATGCTATGGTGCTCCATCCGGAAAATCGCTTGCGATCAGATCGACCAGCGCCGCGACCGCGGCCTCGGCGTCGCTACCGGAGGCCTTGATCTCGATCGTGCTGCCATGTGCCGCGCGCATTGCCATGATCTTGGCCACGCTCTTGGCATTGATCCATTCCGGCGCGCCCGCGACCCGCACGGAGATCTGAGCCTGGAACTTCTTGGCGAGCTTGGTCAGCTTGACCGCGGGGCGCGCGTGCATGCCGACTGCATGCACCAGCCGCACATTGCCGGTGAAGATCTGTCCGTCCGCTCTATCAAGCATGCTCATCATCCATTAATCGCATCGCCGACATCTCAATCGGCAGAGAGTTCCTCGGCCACGGCTCTGACCTGGGCCAGCGAGCTGCCGCCCGCAGCTTCGGTCGCCGCCATGACGGCGCCCTCGACGATCGGCGCGTTGCAGACGACAACGAGATCACGCCTCGCCGGCTCCAGCATTTCGACCGCCATTTCGCTGTTCGTCTCGGCGCCGCCGAGGTCGACAAGTACAGCAACGCCTTTCGACGACCAGGCATCGTTGATGGCGTCGATGATCAGCGGCACGCTGGTGCCGAGACCACCATCGGGATTGCCGCCGCAGAAGGCGACCTTGACCTCGCTGCCGACCATCTGCCGCACCATGTCCGCGGTTCCCTTGGCGATATCCCGGGAATGCGAGACGATCACGATCCCTACGGTATCGGTCATTGCCGCGCCTCCAGGCCAGCGCACACAGCGTGCAGCAGAACGCAGCTCGATCGCGCCCCGGGATCGACATGACCGACGCTGCGCGCACCGAGGAACGACGCCCGGCCCTTGGTGGCTTGCATCGGCACTGTGCGCTCGACCGCTTCAGCTGCGGTGATGCGCACCCGCGCGATCAAATCGGGCTGGCCGGCGCCCGCTTTCAGTGTCTCCAGCACCGGAACGAGCACATCGAGCATTGTCTTCTCGCCGGCCTGCGAGCGACCGCGCGCGCTCACCGCGTCCACTCCGCTGCCGAACACGTCGGCGAGATCGTCAGGCAGGTGTTTGTCTTGCGACAGCGCTTCGCCCGCGGCGAGAAAGAAACTGCCATAAAGCGGGCCGGAGGCGCCGCCGACCGTCATGACAAGGGTCTTGCCGATCGCCTTGAATGCCTCGTTGAGCGGCTGCGCCGAGATGGCATCGAGCTTGCCGAGCACGGCTTCGAAGCCGCGCTTCATGTTGGTCCCGTGGTCGCCGTCGCCGATCGCCTGGTCCAGGCTCGTGAGCTCAGGCGCGCTGGCGATGACCTGCTCGGCGGCCGCCTTGAGCAGCGACTTGAATGTCTCCGGTTGCACAGACATCTATCTGAACCTCTCGCTCCCCTATTGGACCATCGCGCCGATGCGTTGCCCCGCACGGTCGAAACACAGCGGACGCAGCAGTTGCAATTCAACCTCCTGGCCGGCCCGCAACGGTTGATGCGGATCCGCCAGCGTCACCAGCGTTTCGCCCTTATAGTCGAGGTGAACGTGATTCTGCTCGCCGAGGTGCTCGACGCGATGCACCCGGCCGACCATCTGCCCGCCGTTGCGCGCGGCGATCTGAAGGTGCTCGGTGCGGATGCCGACCGTCTCCGTTTCCGGCGGTATCGCCACATCGGACAGCAACCGTGCGGGGAGGAAATTGATCTGGGGCGTCCCGAGCCGCGATGCGACGTAGCTGCTGGATGGATTTTCGTAGATCTCCCTCGGCGTGCCGAGCTGAAGCAGCCGACCGTCCTTGATCACGCCGATCCTTGACGCCATCGTCATGGCTTCGACCTGGTCGTGGGTCACATAAAGGATGGTCGCGCCGAGCTCGAGCTGGATCCGTTTCAATTCGAGGCGAAGCTCGGCGCGAAGCTTTGCATCCAGCGACGACAGCGGCTCGTCCATCAGATAGATCGAGGGATCGCGCACCAGCGCGCGGCCGATCGCGACCCGCTGCATCTCACCTCCCGACAGGCGAGTGGCGCGATTATTCAGCTTGCTGGCGATATGCAGGAGCTCCGCGGTCTGCTCGACCCGCTTGCGGATCTGTGGCTCCGGCACGCGCCGCGCCGGAGAGCGCAGCGGGAACGCGAGGTTGTCATAGACCGACAGATGCGGATACAGCGAATATTGCTGGAACACGAATGCGATGTCCCGTGAACCCGGCGGATCATGCGTCACGTCGCGCCCGCCGATCATGACCGAACCGGCGTCGGGGCTCTCGAGCCCGGTGATCAGCCGCAGCGTCGTGGTCTTGCCGGCGCCGCTCGGCCCGAGCAGGACGAGGAACTCACCGTCGTTCACCGTCAGTGAGAGGTCGCGCACCGCCTCTACCGCGCCGAAGCGCTTGCTGATATTGCGCAAGCTGACGTCAACCATGGCGCCCCCCCTCCTCGCCGGCGGTCCTGATTGCAAGGCCGCTGCCGGCATCGAACAGTGAGAGCCGAACGGAGTTGAATTCGAGGCCGACGGTCTCTCCGACCCGCACCGAGGCGCTCGACGGCAGCCGCGCCGCGACCCGTCCATAGGCGGTGTCGATTGTGACGATCTGCGTCGTGCCGAGATATTCCGCGCCGAACACCTCGCCACGAACGGATCCGGCGTCGCTGAAGCGAATATGCTCCGGACGAATCCCGAGGGCCAGCGCAGCGCTGGCCCGGTCCTCGCGGATCTCGGGCACCACGAGCCTGGTGTCGTGAAACTTGATCGCCCGGTCACCAGATCGCAGGCCGCCCTCGAAGCGCAGGAAGTTCATCGGTGGCGAGCCGATGAAGTCCGCGACGAACATGCTGGCAGGCCGGTCATAAACCTCCTGCGGCGTGCCGATCTGTTCCACGCGCCCCTTGTTCATGATCGCGATCTGGTCGGCCATCGACATCGCTTCGAGCTGGTCGTGGGTGACATAGACCGTGGTCGCCTTGATGCGATCGTGCAAATCGCGCAGCTCGCCGCACATCAGATGACGAAACTCGGCGTCGAGCGCGCCCAGCGGCTCGTCCATCAGGAAGGCCTTCGGGCGCCGCACCATGGCTCGGCCGAGCGCGACACGCTGGCGGTCGCCGCCCGAGAGCTTCGATGTCTTGCTCGACAGCAGATGCTCGATCCGCAGCATCCGCGCGGTCTCCTGCACCCGCTCGCGAATCTCGCGCCGCGCCATGCCCTGGCACTTCAGGGGGAAGCCGATATTCTGCCCGACATCCATATGCGGATAGAGCGCGAACAGCTGGAACACGAACGCGATATCGCGGGCGGCGGCACGGTGGAACGTGACGTCCTCCCCGTCGAGCAGGATCTTGCCCTCGGTCGGCAGCTCGAGGCCGGCGATCATGCGTAAGGTGGTGGTCTTGCCGCAGCCGGAAGGGCCGAGCAACGCAAAGAAAGTGCCATCGTCGATGGTGAAGGTCGACCCTTCCACCGCGGTGAACTGATCGAACGACTTGCGAAGATTTTCGATGCGGATCTGAGCCATGACCCTATTCCGGAAAATGGCTGACGACGACGAAGCCTACCGTGCCGGCCAGAATCGTCACGAATGAATAGCTGTAGAGATCGATCGAGAAGGGCTGCACCAGCATGAAGATGCCGCCCCCGATCAGGGTCATCGCAACGGCCTCCCAGCGCCCGCGACTGAAGAAGCAGGGCAATGCCCCCTTGGTTCCCTTGGCACCCCTAATAACAGCAGAACCGCTCATTTGCGCACCGCTCCGAAGGTGATGCCGCGCAACAGATGCTTGCGGAGCAGCACGGTGAACATGACGATCGGGACGACGAACAGCGTGGTCGCGGCGGCAACCGCCGGCCAGTCCTGCCCGCCCTCACCGATGATGAAAGGAATGAAGGGCGGCATGGTCTGCGCCTCGCCGCTGGTCAGCAGAACCGCGAAGGCGTATTCATTCCAGGAGAAGATCAGGCAGAAGATCGCGGTCGCCGCAATTCCGGTGACGGCCTGCGGCAGCACCACCTTGCGCAGCGCCTGCAGCCGCGTGTAGCCGTCGACGAGGGCCGCCTCTTCGTACTCGCGTGGGATCTCGTCGATGAACCCCTTGAGTAACCAGACTGCGAGCGAGACGTTCACGGCGGTATAGAGCAGGATCATTCCGAGCCTGGTGTCGGTCAGGTTGAGCTGCCGGTACATCAGATAGATCGGGATCGCGACCGCGACCGGCGGCATCATCCGCGTCGACAGAATGAAGAACAAGAGATCGTCGGCCAACGGAATGCGGAAGCGCGAGAATGCGTAGGCCGCGAGCGTACCGAGGAAGACGGCGAGGAAGGTCGAACCGAACCCGATGATCAGCGAGTTGACGAAGCGCGGGACGACTTTGGACGGTCCGGCAATGACCATGTCATGCTTGCGGACCAGCTTGTCATACCAGGTCTCCGGGGGCGGCAACTTGGCGATGAAATCAGGTGTCTGGCGGGTGCGCACCGTGAACAGGTTGACATAACCTTCGAGCGTCGGCTCGAAGATTACCTTGGGCGGATAGGCGATCGCATCGCTTTGCGACTTGAAGGCGGTGGCGACGATCCAGAGCAGCGGCAGGATCGTGATCAACGCATAGAGGATGACGAGAGCACCAGCGAATGCCTTGGTGCGCGGCGAGGCCTCGACGATCGAGTGTGCGCTGGATCTGGCCAGGACAGGTTTGGCTACGGCAGCGGTCATCGTTGCTTCACCTTGTTGAGCGCTTTGACGTAGATGTTGGCGGCCCCGAACACGGCCACGAACAGGATGATGGCGAGCGCGGACGAATAACCGGTGCGCCACTTCTCGAATGCCGCGCGCTTCAGTGTGATCGATACGAGCTCGGTGGTTGACCCCGGGCCTCCCGACGTCAGCAGGTTGACCATGTCGAACATCTTGAAGTTCTCGATCGCGCGAAACAGCACCGCCAGCATCAGGAACGGTACCGTCATCGGCAGCGTGATCGACCAGAACTGCCGCCAGGCCGAGGCACGATCGACTTCGGCGGCCTCGTAGATGTAATCCGGGATCGAGCGCAGCCCCGCGAGACAGATCAGCATCACGTAGGGCGCCCACATCCAGGTGTCGACGAGCACGATGGTCCATGGCGCGAGCGCGACCTGCCCTGTCATGCTGAAGGAGCTCGGCGGCACACCGGTGAACATGCTGATCAGATAGTTGAACGGGCCGATCTGCGGCTGCAGCAGCAGCGTCCAGAAATTGCCGACAACCGCCGGCGACAGCATCATCGGCAGCAGGATGATCGTGGTCCAGAAACTGTGGCCGCGGAATTGACGGTTGATCAGAAGCGCGAGCCCAAAGCCGATCACGACCTGCATGGCGACCGAGCAGATCACGAATTGCGCGGTGGTCTGGAGCCGGAACCAGACGTCCTCGTCGTTGAGTATGTCGCTGAAATTGTCGAGCCCTACAAACCGCAGCGGCAGATAGGACATGCTGAGGTTGAGGCTGGTGAAGGACAGCCGGATCATCCAGACCAGCGGAAAGATGTTGATCGCGAGCAGCAGCGCAATCGTCGGCGCGACGAACAGCCACGCAATGGTCCGGTCGGACAGACCATGGACGCGGCGCGCGGCGCGGGATTTGGCTGGCTCGCTCACGCCCGGGATCGTAGCATGGTCGGGTTGCAGGATCGTCGTCATCTTGTCCATCGGCTGGGCTGGTTCGGCTTCCCCGAGGCTGACCTCGGGGAAGCCAGTTCAGTTGGGACGCGGCGTTCGAGCTATTGCGAGGCGACTTGCTTGCCCTGTTCCTTGAACACCTTGGTCCAGTCCTTGACCAGGAGATCGAGCGCCTGCTGCGCGGTACCCTTGTCGGCGACGACGTAGTCATGCACCCGCTTCTGCATATCAAGCAGCAGCTGGGCGTAGGACGGCTCGGCCCAGAAGTCCTTGACAATGCCCATCGACTCCAGGAATTGCGGCGCGAACGCCGCGCTCTTCGGGAAGTCCGGCGCGTCGACCACCGCCTTGAGCGCCGAGTAGCCGCCGATCTGCCACCATTTCTGCTGCACGGCGGGCTGCGCGAACCACTTGATGTAGGCGAGCGCGTCGTCCTTGCGGTCGGAGGTCGCAACCACCGAGATGCCCTGTCCGCCGAGCTGGGTGAAGTGCCCGTTCGGGCCGGCCGGATTGACGAAGAAGCCGATCTTGTCGCCACCGACATTCGGATCCTTGTAGAGGCCGGGGAAGAAGGCGAACCAGTTCATTTGCATCGCCACCTGGCCCGACTTGAAGGCATCGAGCCCTTCCTGCATGTAGGCATTGGTCATGCCCGGCGCGGTGCAGCACTTGTAGAGTTCCTTGTAGAACTCGAGCCCCTTGGCCGCCTCGGCGGAATTGACGATGCCTTGCATCTGGTACGGCTTCTTCGGATTGTCGTAACTGAAGCCGTAATTGTAGAGCACGTTGGTCACGCCCATCGTGATGCCTTCGGAGCCGCGCTCGGTGAAGATGTAGGCGCCATAGACCTTCTTGCCGTCGATCTCGCGGCCCTGGAAGAACTCCGCGATCTGCTTCAACTCGTCATAGGTTTTCGGCGGTGCCAGATCACGACCGTACTTGGCCTTGAAAGCCGACTGAATGTCGGGCCGCGAGAACCAGTCCTTGCGATAGGTCCAGCCCACGGCGTCGGCCATCGCCGGCAGCGCCCAGTAGTTCGCCGAATTCTTTGGCCACTGCGAATAGCCGACAACGGTCGCCGGGACGAAGTCGTCCATCGAGATGTGCTCTTTGTCGAAGAAATCGTTGAGCTTGACGTACCACTTGTTCTCGGCGGCGCCGCCGATCCACTGGCTGTCGCCGATGATCAGGTCGCAGAGCTTGCCGTGGGAGTTGAGCTCGTTGAGGAAGCGATCCGCGTAGCTCGTCCAGGGGACAAACTCGTACTTCATCTCGATGCCGGATTGCTTGGTGAAATCCTTGCCGAGTTCGACCAGCGCGTTGGCCGGATCCCATGCCGCCCAGCACAGCGTGAGCTGCTTACCCTGGGCCGCAGCTTCGCCTCCGCCAAATATCCCCAGCAGCGCCGCCCCGAGAACCGTGGTGGCCGCTGAGCTTCTCAGCCAATTGAATGTCCGCATATCCGTTTCCTCTCTCGTTGAAGCGTCCAACCCGCTCAGCGCGCCCTGCCGGAGCGACGCCAAGACCCTGAAACCGAGTTTGAGGAGCGATGAGTGAAGGACGAGACGGACCGCTGCCGGAGACGGCTCCGGCATGGCTTGGGCTCCTCCTGCACATCAGCGCTCGATGCGCGATGTTTAGTTTTTTGTATTACTAAACGTAGTACTAAATTTTTTGGCCCGTCAAGCCGGTTCTCGCGACCTTGGCGAAAATATTCCCGACGCTCGCACGCGCAAGCGTCGACGTTCGCAATGCAACAAATTGCCCAAGGATTGCAGCGAATGCGGCGAACAACGATTGCCGACCTGGTCCGGCGGACGCAATTCGGCCCGTCCCGATAACAGGAAAGCCAGAAGGTCAGCCACAGCCAGAATGTTTAGTATGCGACTTTACTGAACGTTCAACAAAGCGATTGAGCGCGCGAGCAGCCTCAGCGTCGGCCGAAATCCGCCATTGCCGCGAACCGCACCAGTTTCGCGCCAGAACACGACCTCACCAAAGCGCGACGAGCGCAATCGAACTCAAGCATGGTGCAGCAAGATCAACGAAGCTGATCTTGCTCCACCGCTCATAACCGGTCTGGTTGCAGGTCCGAGTCCTGGCGGGCCCACCACTCGTGTTATCGACCGGACACCGGGATCCTGAGGCTTGCGGTCAAAATGCACCCCAATGCCAACGCCACACCCACGCCTGCGACACAGGCGGCCCATCCGAAATGGTCGAACAATTGACCAAGCACCGCGCTGCCGACCAGGCCGCCGAAGAAATAGCAGGCAAGGTAGGTGCCGCTGGCAACCCCGCGGTTTGTTCGCGCCGCTTGCCCGACGAAGCCCGTGGCGCAGGCTTGCGCAAAGAACGTGCCGACCCCGATCAGCACCATCCCCGCGAGCACCTCCGCAAGGTGCGATGAGAGCATCAGTGGCAGGCCCAGAGCGGCGATTGCGAGACCGCCCCAAAGTGATAGGCGCATGCCGAACAGTGCCACCGCTTTGCCAGCCAGCAGCGTCGTGACGACGGAGGGGAGAAACACGAAATAGACAAAACCCACCCCCATCATGCCGAGCGACAGTGGGGCACGGACCAGGATGAAGTTGACGTAGGTAAAGGTGCCGATGAACGCGAACAGGATGCAGAAGCCAAGGCCGTAGGCCGCGCGCAGGGCCGGATCGTGCCAATGCTCTATCATTGCCGAAAGTGGCGATTGCGCCGGGTCGATGGAGTGCATGGGCTGGACGCGCTTGATTGTGAAGTGGACCAGCAGCGCGCCTGCGAGATTGAGCACGGCAAAGAAATAGAAATTCGTCGCCAGGCCCAGATTGTCGGACACGGACGCCGAGATGAGACGCCCGATCAGATTGCTTGCGACGTTCCCGGTGATATAGGCAGCGAAGGCGCCGCCAGCATCCATCGCGCTGCACTGTTCGCCCAAATGGGCAAGGGTGAGCGTAAAGGCTGACGCCATGCAGAGGCCCTGCATGACGCGAAGAATGGTGAAGACGGTAAGGTTCGGTGCGATGGCAAGCAAGCTCGTCGGAATTGCGAGCAGAAGCAGGCTTGCCAGAATGCCGGTCCTGCGATCGATGTGCGGGCTGAAGGATCCGACCACCAGTCCTGCGACTGCCATGCCGATGGTGCTGGCATTGACGGCGAAACCCATCGCACCGGGCGTGACGCCGTAGTGCCGCGTCAGAGTTGGTAGAATTGCTTGAGTTGCGAACAGGTCGACGACGGTCAGGAATGCGGTGAGGCCGATCACCAGGGATCGCAGCGCCACGCCGGTTGAATGACCGTGCTCTTGCATCGGTTCTGCCGTGACTCCCATCGGCATGTCGGCCATCGCGGCAGCTCCTGTAATCGAAAGAGGGGATGTGACGCCGGGCGTGCGGGGCCAACACGGGCTCCCGGGTCGTCACATCCGGTAACGAGGCGTGGGGCGGAGCACTCGTTACATGTTGTGGTCGGTCGGATCCTTGCGGACATCACCCACGTAGAGAATGACGGTCTCTTTGCCGAGGTTCTTCCACCAATGCGAGGTGCCGTAGACCTCCGGTCGCAGGTCGCCAGCCTTGTGCACAATTGGGTCGACGCAGTTGCTGGCGTATTCGACGACCTCGCCCTGCTGGACAAAGATCAGTGCCGGCCGGTCGTCATGGCTATGCCAGGGCACGATGCCGCCGGGCTCGATGGTCAGCTTGCGGAAGCGCAGTTCGCGTCCCTCGATATGCGCGGGCTGCTTGCCGAGATCGATGGAGCCAAGCGTCACGTCGGTAACACCAACCGGCTTGTAGTCCACCATCGAGCGGGCATTGGCCTTCATCTTGTCGGCGGGACATTCACCGGCGAATGTCGCGGATGCTGTCGCGAGCGAAATGGCAATGGCGCTTGCGACGCCGAGAGCTTGCCAGATCTTGCGCGCGGTTGCGATGTCATTGAACATGTTGTTGTCTCCTCGATGTCGCGGCCCCGAAAGGCTGGCCGGCGTGTCAGGAGCATCGCGCAAGGCCTTTGCTTCGGGAAATGCCCGTTGGCTGTTGAGTCGATAGCGGCGAGCTATGCGACTCAAGCGTTGCCGGGCATGTGCTCGATGTCCGGACGCGAAGGTCCGACAGGCGGAAATGTGGTCACGAAGCTCGCTCGCGCGAATGTCGAGATTCATTGCAAGGCCGAACATATCTCCAAGCTTATAACCGCCATGGCCCACGAGGTGGAAATCAGGAAAGGAAAGGTAGCGAATTTGCCAAATCACAGTACGTTATAGCGGGACATAGAAAACCCCTCGGGGGACGGCCATCCTCGCTCAGGCGTCCAACATGAAATGCGGGCGCGCTCTGATATCGATAGCCCAATGCTATCGTGCTTTGTGCAATGCTCCTGGCGGAGACAAAGGCGCCTGT
Organism: Bradyrhizobium pachyrhizi; assembly: GCF_001189245.1. Taxonomy (GTDB): domain Bacteria; phylum Pseudomonadota; class Alphaproteobacteria; order Rhizobiales; family Xanthobacteraceae; genus Bradyrhizobium; species Bradyrhizobium pachyrhizi. Next base: position 22,336 of record NZ_LFIQ01000049.1, read on the forward strand.
GGTGGGCGGTCCGCGCAGGATTGCCATCTGAAGGTCAAACATACGGGAGCAAGGGATGACATCGCTTTCCCCAGCCGACGCCGAGCGGCTCAAGGTCGCCTTTCAGCGCTGCCGGGAGATGGAAGGCACTCTCAACGAGCAGCTCCAAGCTTATGCGGCAGCAGGCCGGGAAATCTTTCCGGCCTACGGCGACGCAGTCGATCGCCTCGTTATCAGGGTCAACGAAAATGGCGGCGGCGAAAACGCGCCGCGCCCTGGCGAACCGATGCCACCCTTCGTGCTACCCGACGAAAGCGGTCGCCTAATCGCCTTGCCTTCTCTGCTCGAGCGAGGCCCGGTGGCGGTGATGTTTTTCCGCGGCCATTGGTGCCCGTATTGCCGGCTCAATGTCAGGGCGGTGATCAAGGCCTATGACCGCATCAAGGCTCTGGGGGCGGACGTCGTCGCCATCATGCCCGAGACACAGGAATATGCGGCAGAATTCAAGTCCGAAGCCGGAGCACCGTTTCCAGTGCTGACCGATCTCGACAATGGCTATGCGCTGTCCCTCAACCTGGCGATCTGGCTTGGTGCAGAGATTGAGCGGCTTCTCTCTTATCTCGACATGCCGAGCTTTCACGGCAACGACGGTTGGGTGTTGCCAATTCCTGCGGCCTTTGTGATCGGATGCGATGGCATCGTCAAAACGCGTTTTGTTGATCCCGACTTCCGGCGCCGCATGGCGATCGAGGATCTACTCGGAGCTCTGAAGGACGCGAGGTAGGCACTTCCGGACGACCCGCGTGCATTGGTACTCTCACGCGGCTCGGCTCTTCTCCAAAAACTGCCGCCAATCCGTGCCACGCAGCATGCGCATGACGGCAGATGCGACCGCAGTTCGTTCGCGACCGGCGATGCCGTAGAGATTGACCGTGCGTCGGGCATCGAGTCCCTCTACCGAGGTACGTTTGAGCGTCTGCGGTATCCGCGAGGTGTCAGGAACCACGGCGATGCCGATACCGGCCTCAAGCAGCTCAATGAGATCGCGCTCGCTCGAGATCTCGTGGCAATGACCGACGTCTATGCCGTGCTCTCGCAAGACGGTGTTCAAACGCAGGCCATACTCGCAGTACCCACGCGACAAAAGCTGTTCGGAACGCAGATCATCGAGGTCGATGCTGTCCTGATCGGCAAGCCGGTGGTCAGCGTTGACGACGAGCTGAAAGTCCTCCGTAAATAGCGGCCAAGTGTCGAGCCGCTCCCAATTCGGGTCGAGTTCAGCTGCGATTCCAAGCTCCGCCTCACCTTTCCTCAGCATGTCTCCGACTTCGCGGCCATTGCCACGGAGAAAACGGAATTCCAACCGATTGAACTGGCGCTTGATCTGATCGAGGAAGGGAATCAGCAGACACAGATCGATCGAGTGGGTGAGCGCGATTCTCAGCGCGCCGATTTCGCCGCTTTTGAATGACGAGGCGAGCGAGCGCGCGCCGGCGGCGGCCTCGTAGCATTGCTTCAGCAAGGGGTGCATGCGCTGACCAAGCTCGGTCAATCCGGCCGGACGCTCGCGGCGAAACAGGTCGCCGCCAAGCTCAGCCTCGAGCTGCTTGATTGCCCGCGTCAGCGATGGCTGGGTGACATTGCACTCATCAGCAGCACGCGTGAAATTGAGCGTCCGCGCGACCGCGAGGAAGTACCGAACCTGATGCATTTCCATGGCCGAACTCCCCTGATCCGGCTCACAGTCTAGCCGATTGAGGGCCAAGGCGGCCATAGCGCGCACCTATGGTTTTGGAAGTCAAAGGGTATTTCCGTAAGTCCATTTTGCGATGCAGATTTTGGCGACCGTCGGATACCGCCGACGATGCAAGCGGGATTTCACAAGATGAATGTCCAGATCAAATCGCATGCCGACGTTGACGCAAAATTGCTCGATGGCAGGGCCGCCGTCGTGACCGGCTCAACCAGCGGGATCGGGCTTGGCATCGCCCGCGCGCTTGCCGCGGCTGGCGCAAACGTGATGCTGAATGGCTTCGGAGCCGCGGCCGAGATCGCCTGGACGAAGGACGCGATAGAAGCCGATCATGGCGTCAAGGTCGGCTATTCAGCGGCCGATATGGCGTCGCCGGATGCGATCGCCGAGATGGTCGCGGTGACGCTGGCCGACCTTGGTCGGCTCGACATTCTCATCAACAATGCCGGTATTCAGCACGTCGCGCCGCTCGACCAGTTTCCGGTCGAAAAATGGGATCAGATCCTTGCGATCAATCTATCGTCCGCGTTCCACACCACGCGGCTGGCACTGCCGGCGATGCGCAAACAAGGATTCGGCCGCATCATCAATGTGGCATCTGCGCATGGGCTGGTCGCCTCGCCGTTCAAGGGGACCTATGTCGCCGCCAAACACGGCATTGTCGGTTTGACAAAGGTAGCGGCGCTCGAAATCGCCGAGGAAGGTATTACGTGCAACGCCATCTGCCCTGGCTATGTCTATACCCCGCTAGTCGAAGCCCAGATCGATGGACAAGCCAAGGCGCATGGCATCTCCCGGGATCAGGTGATCCGCGACGTGCTGCTGGCCCAGCAACCGAATAAACGCTTTGCGACAGTCGAGGAGATCGGTGCGCTGGCGGTTTTCCTGGCGAGCGAAGCAGCCGCGTCGATTACCGGAATTGCTTTGCCGGTCGATGGCGGTTGGACAGCGCATTGAGACGACGCTCGTAACAGAGCCGGGCGCGCTTGCGAATATTAGACCAGGCCGAAATGGGAGCACAACATGCAGGACAGAACTTCGTCGCGAAATATCAGATCGCTGGCCAAGGATCTCCCCGGCCAGGTCGTTCTGGTGTTGCAAGGCGGCGGCGCCTTGGGCTCGTACCAGGCAGGTGTCTATCAAGCCTTGCACGAAGCAGGCATAGAGCCGGACTGGATCATCGGCACATCGATCGGCGCCATCAATGCCAGCCTCATCGCCGGCAATCCGGTCGAGAACCGGCTGTCACGCCTGAAAGAGTTCTGGAAGCGGATGGAGCAAAATCCGGTCTGGAACATCCGGACGGCCTTTCCCGGCTTCAATGACCGGCTATCCTACTGGGCGACCATCACCCACGGAATTCCTGGCTTTTTTCGTCCAAATGCCCTTGCGCATGCGGGTGACGGCTACCCGCTGGGTGCCGAACGGGCCGGCTATTACTCGACCGCGCCACTGGAGCAGACCCTGTGCGAACTCGTCGACGTCAAGCTGCTCAATAGCTGTTCGCCGCGTCTGACGGTCGGGGCCGCCCACGTGCGGACCAGCCAGATGCGCTATTTCGATAGCCGCGACGGCGAACTCACCATCAGGCATATTATGGCCTCCGGCGCGTTGCCACCGGCCTTTCCCGCCGTCCGCATCGACGGCGAGCTCTATTGGGACGGCGGTATTCTGTCCAACACGCCGACTGAAGTCGTGTTCGATGACGATCCCCGCAAGAACTCGCTGATCTTCGCTGTCCATCTGTGGAATCCTGCAGGCCTGGAGCCGACCACGATGGCGGAGGTGCTGAATCGACACAAGGATGTCCAATATTCCAGCCGCATCATGAGCCACATCGCACGCCAGCAGCAGGCGCATCGGTTGCGTCACATCATCAACCAATTGGCCAAACGGCTGCCCGACAGCGAACGCAACACTCCAGAGGTGCGCGAACTGGCCGGTTATGGCTGTCAGACACGCATGCACGTCGTGCGTCTGCTTGCGCCGCAGCTTGATCGCGAAACCCACACCAAGGACATCGATTTCAGCCCGCGCGGCATCATGCAGCGGTGGGACGCTGGTTACTCGCACACGAGAGCAGCCCTTGAACACGCGCCGTGGGTTGGCGAGTTTGATCCGCTGTCGGGCGTGATCCTGCATGAGCAGATGGAATTGATGCCGGTGGCGGCGGAATAAGGTGCGATCCAGGAACAGGATTGCGCGATGGGAGAATTACTCGTCCGATCCAGCTTCCTTAGCGGAGAGGTCCTTGACGGCAAGAGGGATGTCACCTAGCCACGTCTACCTCAGCCTCGCGGACGAGCGAACCGACAGCCCACGAATAGGGCGTCCCCTTGACCGTGGTCAGGCTTACTTCCCGCCAGAACTCAGGATTGACCAGCGGGCCGGCAACGACGTCCTTCTTCGATATCGAATGCTGCCGCTTTCGCACATAGCCAGCATCCAGTCGTCTGCCTGGTACCGGCGGGTCGGCTATTTTGATTGAAGTGTCACGACAGGTGACCACGTGTCGTCAACACCCGACTGCTCGAGGAGCTTGCAGCGGTCGAGCATCAGTTCAGTTGGCCTGTCGTGAGGACGCTGGCGCAAGACAGCCTCGAAGCAGCATATGGCGCTGGCGAAGTCGCGCTTGCGATATTCAAGCAGTCCCTGCTCGTAATCGATGATCCAGGCCGGGTAAGCGTCGCCTGTAGCCGAACCGATCAGTTCATGCACGGCGAGGCCTTCTGTCTTGCCGTAGACGGCTATGCGATCGATCTCGCGTGTGACCATGGCCCCCTCAACCAGGCGCTTGGTCTCGGCGCCGATCAGAATTTGCGTCTCATAGCGCTTGTTGGCGCCTTCGAGGCGGCTCGCCACGTTCACGGCATCGCCAATTACGGTGTAGTTCAGCCGCAATTCGGAGCCGACATTGCCAACCAGCATGCGGCCGGAATTGATGCCGATCCGGATTTGCAGGGGATGGCCCTGGTCGTCCCTGACGCCCGCGGCCTCAATGCCCTGGCGGCAGACGAGTGCTGCACGGCAACAGAGCAGGGCATGTTCGGCCTGCGCTGTCGGCGCGCCCCAGAATGCCATCACAGCGTCGCCAATGAATTTGTCGATGGTGCCGCCGTGGGCGACGATGACTTCGGAGGCGACGTCGAGATATCGCGACAACAGCGGCACAACGCGATCCCCCATGCGCTCGGAAAGCCCGGTGAAGCCGGCCACATCGATAAACATTACCGTCAGCTCCTGGATCGAGCCGCCAGGTTTCGCCTCGATGCCCTGGCGAAGGAGCGACCGGACCAGATCGGCCGGGATGAATTTGCGGAAAGCAGACAAGCCCTGCGCCATCTCGGCTATCGCGCCCGAAAGGCTCGAAATCTCGGCGAGCCGCGACGGGTGGCGGCGCACCTGGTCCAATGCAAAGCTTTCCACATGTCGGATTTCGCCGACCACACGGGCGAGCGGCGTGGCGATCACCGACCGCGCCAGCATCGCAGAGAACAGGGCGGCGAGGAGCGCACCGATGGCAAGACCGATGATGAGCCGTCGCAACGTGGTTTCGACCGGGCCAAGAAACTCAGCCTCAGGGATCACGGTCGCCAGGCACCAGCCGGTAAATGGTAGGGGCGTCAGCCCAACCTCATAGGCTGCGCCATCGAGGGTAAGCCGCCGCCGCCATGCTTCCTTGCGACCGTCCTCGCCGGCCAGTGTCCGAGCCATGCGCGCCAACGGCAACAGATCGATCCGGCTGTGCGCGGGATGCAGTTCGTCGGCGTTCTTGTCGGGAGCCGCGATCAATTCGTCGCCGGCACCGAGGATGAAAGCCGTTCCGGTGCGGCCGACCTCGAGCTGGGCGAGGAAACGGGAGAGCCTGGTGTACTCGATGATGATCGCAAGGACGCCCTGACGTTCCTGATAGACATCGATCGGCCCCGCGAAGGCGATCGATGGGCGCGGGCCGATCGGATGGTCGACGACCCCGAACCACTGCGGGCCATTGGCCTCCATGCCGATCTTGAACCAGTCCTGCATAGTGACGCTAAAGTCTGTGGGTTCGAAACGGCGGGATTCAAATTCGATGTCGCCGGGGATAACCTGATATTCGTCGATGCGGCGCTGGCCGACATGGTCGATCTTCGAGATCTCCATCATCTCGAGATGGCCGTCACCGAGCTTATGTGCGGCGAAGAAGGAACCGTCGGGCCACCCGAAGGCGACCCAGGAGATCGTCGCTTGTGACTGCAATTGTGATAGGAACACGAACTCGCGCTTGTCGGCCTCGCGGGTATCGAGCACGTTCTGCAGGAACAGCGTGCGCACGGCGGTGTGGGCGGCGCGCGCTTCATTGACGATCGCGGCCACCTCCTTGCGAACGGCAGCGACGATCTGTTCGTTGATCGTTGAGGCGAGCTGCCGGCTGATCGATTCGGCCGTGCGCCACCAGAGCAGGCTCGAGGCTGCGGCGGTGAGCAGGATCGCCGTAAGGACCAGCGCCGAGACGGCAAGACGAATGCTGATCGTCAGCATCCTCGCCGAAGACGGTGACCGCGGTCGTTCGAGGGCGCTTGAGCGTTCAAAGGCGTTCATGTTGGCCTTCGCCGGCGGTCGGAGGGCTTGATGGCGATACGCTTGCGTCCGGCAGATTGTTACGTCTCGGAATTATGACAGGCGGAGCGTCGCCATCGCCAATGCTCGACCCGCCCGGTTTCCATAGCGACAAGGCATTGGAGGCTCCGGTCGATGTCGGCGTATTTGATTGGCACGCAGACGGCACAAGAGCCATTTGCGTGACACCCCGCAGCGAAGTCACGGATTCGTGAGCCGCCAAAACCGTAATGGCAGCAGCGAACGGAACGAACCTGTCGATGCGCCCCCGACGCCTCAGGAGGCGACGCAAAATAACGATGTGGAGAGATCTATGAAGAATGTCATCAGCTCGCTTGTCCTTGCCGGCGCCGTTTCGACCGCGCTTGCAACCCTTGCCACCGCCGCTCCCCTCACCAAGGCCGAGGCGGATGCAGCGACCGCGGCCCACAAGGAGAAGTGCTTCGGCGTCGCGCTGAAGGGCCAGAACGATTGCGCGGCCGGCCCCGGCACGACCTGCCAGGGCACCTCGACGGTCGACTTTCAGGGCAATGCGTGGAAGTTCGTGCAGGGTGGCACCTGCACCAGCATCCAGCTTCCGAACGGGAAGACCGGATCGCTCAAGCCGGTCTAGTCGCACCGCACGGCAGACGTTCACGATCATAGGGAAAGCGGAGAGACGACATGAACGCTGCGATCTTGTCCCGGTTGCTCGCAGCCGAGCCTGCCCGCTTTCCCGCGCTTGCCATACATGGCCTGGCTGGTACCAGCTTCAAGCCCGAGCACCTTGCTGCGATCCTTGGCGCCGGACGGCAGCGTGGCTTTTTCGAGGTGCATGCAGAGAATTACATGGGCGCAGGCGGGCCGCCGCATCGCGCGCTGGAAGCCGTGCGCCGCGACCATCCGCTGTCCCTGCATGGTGTGTGCATGTCGATTGGCGGCGAACGGCCGCTCGACAAGGCGCATCTGAAGCGCTTCCGCGATCTCGTCGAGCGCTACGAGCCTGCGCTGGTTTCGGAACATCTCGCCTGGTCGACCCACGACACCACCTACTTCAACGACCTGTTGCCGCTGCCCTATACCGAAGCGACGCTCGCACGGGTCTGCGATCATATCGATCAAGTGCAAGACGCCATCTGGCGGCCGCTGCTGCTGGAAAATCCGTCGACCTATCTCGCATTCACCGAATCGACGATGAGCGAGACCGAGTTCATCCGCGGCGTCGCGGAGCGCACCGGATGCGGACTGCTGCTCGACATCAACAATGTGTTTGTCTCGGCAAACAATCACGGCTTCTCCGCGCTCGACTATCTCTCCGACTTTCCGTTGTCACGCGTCGGCGAAATCCATCTCGCCGGTCATGCCGAGCAGCTCGACGATGAAGGCGACCTGCTCCTGATCGATAGCCATGACGGACCGGTCACGGACTCGGTGTGGAAGCTGTTCGAGATCGTCATCTCGCGCTGTGGTCCCGTACCGACGCTGGTCGAATGGGACCGCAAAATTCCGGGCTGGCCAGTGCTGAAGGCCGAAGCGGCCGCGGCGCAAGCAATCCTCGACCGCCACCAGCGGGAGATGCGCTATGCTGCCGCTTGAGCAGGAGCTCTCGTCCTACGCGGCGCGCTTCGCGGCTGCGCTGATCGACCCCGGGCGCGCGACGCCCTCACTCGTCACCGGGCCGAACGGAAAGGCGGCGGTCCGGCGCTACAACGTCTATCGCAACAACGCCACGGTCAGCCTGATCGATGCGCTTGCCGCGGTCTACCCTGCGGTCCAGCGCATCACGGGGGTCGAGTTCTTCCGTGCCATGGCGCGTTTCCATGTCCGGGCCTCTCCGCCAACATCGCTACTCTTGCTCGACTATGGCCGCGATTTTCCCGCGTTCATCGAAACCTACGAATATGCCTGTGCCATGCCCTGGCTAGCGGATGTCGCGCGGATCGAGCGGGCCTGGCTCGATGCCTATCATGCCGCCGATGCCGCGCCACTGTCACGGGATGCGCTCGCTCTGGTTCCACCGGAGCGGCTGGCGGATGTGGTGTTCACCGCACATCCCGCGGCAGGAATCGTCCGCTCGCCTTTCGCGGCAGTGACGATCTTCGCCGCCAATCGCAGCGGAGAGATGCCAGGTCGGATCGACGCGGGAACCCCGGAGGATGCTCTGATCACCCGGCCCGAGATGGACGTCGTCGTGCGCCATCTGCCCGAGGCCGGCGCGGTGTTTCTGACAAACCTGATGTCGGGACGGCCGCTTGGCGACGCAGCAGCGTCGGCACTTCAGTCCTCGCCCGGCTTCGACATCGCGGCGAACATCGCGGGCATGATCGAGGCGGGCGCTTTCACATCAATCAATTTCGGAGAAGCATGATGGTCATCGATCAGCATTTTGGCGCCAGTGAACGCTACCGGCTGAGCCACCTCGCTGACAGGGCCGAGCACCTGATCCAGACAATGGCCTTGCCGTCGCTGGTTCAATTCGTGATGCGCGTGGCGCTGGCGGTGCCGTTCTGGAAATCCGGCATTCTGAAATGGACCGGCTTCCTCAAGCTGAGCGACACCGCGGTGACGCTGTTCACCGACGAGTTCATGCTGCACCTGCCAGGCGGGCCCTATCACTATCCGCTACCTGCGGTGATGGCATTCCTGTCCGGATGCGGCGAGATCACCTTTCCGGTGCTGCTGGTGCTCGGCCTTGGCACCCGCTTTGCCGCACTCGGGCTGTTGTTCATGACCATGATTGTCGAACTCACCGTGCCCGACGGCTGGCCGATCCACCTCACTTGGGCGGCGATGGCGCTCGGGATCATGGCTTGGGGACCGGGACGCATCTCGGCGGATCATCTGATACACGGATTCCCTCGGCAAGCGAACTGAGCACATCAAGCTTACGTCCTGTACGTCTTTGACTGTGGCGCGTCCGTCGGCTGGGATCTGGCTCTGACATATCCAGACCGTGTTGCCGGAATCATCAGCCGGAAACGCCTATGTCGACGGCCTAAGGAAGGAAGCTTGAACCTTCCATTACAGCGAACCGGGTCCAGTTCACGCATCGCTTCGCTCACGTGCACACAGACCGTTTTTGTCCGGCAGAACACCTGGGATAACGGCAGTCGCAGGCTTTCCTCTGCAGGTCCGAGTCCTGGCGGGCCCACCAAGACACGCTGAGGCGTCACCATTTCAATAGGCGCGCGCGAAGTCCCCCTCCTGCTTGATGTCAGTGAATACCGGAAAGCGCGCTTTCCACGGCGTGCCCTTGGCCGTCGTCAGCTTGTTGAGCCGCTCAAGCACGCCGAGGCCATCCTTGCGCAGGCTCGCCGAAACCGCTGTAAGGTCCGGGAAATTCTTCAGGACGGCATCGAGCCAGATGGTGCGACCGGCCAGGAAACCGCCCGCGCCCGCGGCATAGGCGAAGTCGAGAACGCGTTCGAATTTTTCCGGCGCGGCGCCGCCCGACAACAGGACCCAGGGAATGCTCCGCTCGCGGCAGATATCGCCGATCGCATCGAATTCCTTCTGCGCGGCCTTGGCTTCGGCGCTGCCGTCACGGGCCGGCAGGCTGTTGGCCGCGAGAGGGCTCTCAAGCTTCAGGAGATCGACGCCGTATTCGGGCCTGGCAAACTCGCGCACGCTATCGATGACGAGGCCCGGGAGCTTGCCGGGCGATTCCACATAATCGGCGGTGTGATTGGCGCTGCCAAGGAACGGATAGACCAGCAGTTCAAGAACATAGGGAACATCGTGGCGGGCGCACTCCTCGCCAATCTCGCGCACGAAGCGCTTCTGATGCTCGTTTACCGCGGCGTCCGCATCCGGCCGATACCAGGCCAGCACCTTGACGGCGTCGCCGCCCATGGCGCGAATTTTCTCCACACTCCAGTTGGCGATCGCGCGCGACATGCGACCGCCCGCGGTCTCCTCGACGCGATGCTCCTCCAGCGTCATGATCAGGCCGCAGCGCGGCGGCAACAGATCAATCGCGGCGGGCACGGCAAAATTCGGGTCGAACAACATCGAGCTGCAATGCGGCGCAAGGTTTTCGACGAGGAGCCGCTTGGCCGCGGTGACGTCGGAATATTCGACCTGATCCCGCGCGATTCCCTTCGCCCTCGCAATGGCATCGAACAGCGGCGGTCGCTGATCCAACGCGACCATGCGAAAGTGGCCTTCCGCATCAGCAAGGCGTCCCAGCCCGCGGTTCTTTCCAATCGTTCTCATGGCTTCGTCCTCATGAATGCAAGACAATCGTTGATGGTGGGGATTCCGTTGCGGCCGCCGGCGTGGCGACATTTCATCGCAGCCGTGGCCGCGGAAAACGCCATGGCGTTGCGCACATCGAGGCCGACGCCGATCGCCAGCGCATAGGCGCCGTGGAAGACGTCGCCGGCCCCGGTGGTATCGACGACATCGACGGCATAGGCGGCGTGCCCGTGCAGCTGGCCATTCTCGTACCAACTGACGCCACCCTCGCCGCGCGTGACGGCGAGGACACTGCAGCCGAAGCGCGCCAGCCTTGCGAGAGATTCGTCTTTGGCAGATCCGGCGAAAGAGGCGAGCGCAGGCTCGGAGAAGATCGCGTGGTCGGTCAAGGGCAGCAGTCGCTCGAATATCTCGGCATCAGCCATGTCGCCGTCGAGCACCGTCGGAATGCCGCGCGCACGCGCCTCGCGAAACAGCGTTGCGGCGCCCTCCACCCAGCGCGGATCGGCCAGCACCGAGGATGCGCGAGCGACGGCTTCAAGCGGAAGCCAATCGGCCGCTTCCGGAAAGAGACCACGGAAGTTCACGATCTGCCGCTCGCCCGAACTGTCGACAATGATGCCTGAGACCGACGAGCGGCCATCGGGAAACAGCCGGAAATTCTCGACGTCGACACCTTCGGCAGCAAAAGCCGACCGCATCTCGTGCCCGGCGGCATCGTCCCCTGCCCGTCCCCAGAACGCGACGGAGGCACCGAGCCGTGCGGCCGCAACCGCGGCATTAGCGGCCATTCCGCCGCCAAGGGTACCGTAGTCGATGGCCTTTATCTTCTCGCTGTTGCCCGCAAAGAGCCGATCGACACGCCAGACCTGATCGAGCGCGGATAGCCCAAGGCAGATCACCTGGACGCCCCTGGTTCCCGACGCTACATCCGCGAGCGCCGAAAGAGCTGCTATGTTCGCCGATGCGCTCACCGCAAGACCTGCCCGTTCGCTGCATCGAACAAATGCGTCTTGCCCGGCTGCGGCCGCAAACTGAGGCGATCGCCGAGCTTTGGTCGCAACGCTGGATCGACCCTTGCGATCGCGGAGACGTCGGCGAGATCGAAATGGATCAGCGTATCCGAGCCGAGCGGCTCGACCAGCTTGACGTTGATGGCGATGCCGTCCGCCGCATCGGTCGCGACGGCAAAATGTTCAGGACGAATGCCGAGCACGGCATTTCCTGCCCGCTGCAGGCGGCTTGCGGCCTCGCCGTCCAGCGGCGCCACCGTTGCGCCTTGTGAAAGGATCGCGCGCTCCTCACGCCATTCGACTGGGAAAAAGTTCATGGCCGGCGAGCCGATGAAGCCGGCGACGAACTGGTTGGCCGGCCGCTCGTAGACCGTCTCCGGCGTGTCGTATTGCTGGATCGTACCGTTCTGGAGCACCACGATCCGGTCGGCCATCGTCATGGCCTCGATCTGGTCATGGGTCACGAAGACCATGGTGGTCTTGAGCTCCTGCGATAGCGCCTTGATCTCGGCCCGCACCTGTCCGCGCAGTTTTGCGTCGAGGTTGGACAACGGCTCGTCGAACAGGAACGCCTTGGGATTGCGCACAATCGCACGGCCCATGGCGACGCGCTGGCGCTGCCCGCCGGAGAGCTCCTTCGGCTTGCGATCGAGATAGGGCTCGATGTGCAGGAGCGCGGCGGCACGCTTCACGCGCGCGTCGATCTCCGCCTTCGGCGTTCCCCGCAACTCCAATGCGAACGACATATTGTCGTAGACGCGCATGTGCGGATAGAGCGCGTAGTCCTGGAACACCATCGCGATGTCGCGCTGTGCGGCTTGCACGCCGTTGACACGCTTGTCGCCTATGTAGAGGTCACCGGACGTGATCGGCTCGAGACCCGCGATGATTCGCAGCAGGGTCGACTTGCCACAGCCGGACGGCCCCACGAAGACGACGAATTCATGGTCCGCGATCTCCAGATTGAGATCGGGGATCACGGTGAAACTGCCGTAGCGCTTGACGAGGTTGCGGATCGAGATCGAGGCCATGATCGCTAATCCAGCGCCAATACCGGCTTGATCAGCTCGCCCCTGGCAAAGCGGGCGAAATTCTCAGGCAGGGCCGGCAGGCCGAACTCGCCGTCGACGAGGACGCGGTATTCGTCCTTGAACTTGCGCAGCAGCTCGATGTTCGGCTCGAAATCCGAGACCGGAAAGTAGAAGGTCCGGATCATGTAGAAGTCCTTGCGGCGGAACACCTTGCCCTCCTCGATGGTCCAGGGCGCGGCGTTCTCGCCGACCAGCACCAGCGCGCCGCGCGGCAGGACGAGCTCGATGCCGAGATTGCGCGCCGCATGCGCGCCGGAGCATTCCATGATGAGAGCAAAGCGCTTCGAGGTGTCGCCCACGGGATGCGCCTTCGCGCCGAAGGATTGCGCGATCTTCAGCCGCGTCGCATTGGGGTCGGCGACGTGGATGTCGTTGTAGCCGAGCGCGCGGAGCGCCAGCACGACGCCGAGACCGACTGGCCCGGCGCCCATGACAAGAACAGGTCCGGCCTCACCCGGCGGCACCACGCGGCTGACGAAGCGCACGGCGTGACCCGACGTCCCGATGGTGTCGAGCAGCAGCGGCGCGAGGCTGTCCTCGATGTCATCGGGCACCGGCAACAGGCAATTTTCCGGCACCGGCACGTATTCGGCGTAGCCGCCCGGCCGGTTCCAGCCGATCAGGCTCGAGACCTCCAGGCACATCTGGGTATCGCCGCGTTTGCAAGCCGCGCAATGGTCGCAGTGGAGTGGAATATAGACGGCACAGCGGCGACCATGCAGCCGGTGACCGGGCTGCTCGACCACGCCGAAAATCTCATGGCCGGCGGTGAACTCGGCGCCCTTGTGCCAGAGCTTGAAGTCCGAACCGCACAGCGCGGTGCGCGAAACGCGCACGAGCACTTCACCTGTGCCGACGTCAGGCATTGCCACGCGCTCGATGGTGATGCGGTCGTTGCCGTGGAAGACCGCGGCCTGCATGATCGAATTCGGACGGGGTGATACGTTCATCAGATACCTAGCCTTTCACCGCACCGAGCGTCAGTCCGGACACCAGCCAGCGCTGCACCAGAGCAGCCAGCACCAGCGGCGGCAGCGCGATCAGCGTCGCCGCGGCCATGAGAGCGCCCCATTGCGTCGAGCCTTCGCCCATGAAGTTGAAGGCCGCCGCGATCAGCGTCTTGGTGTCGCCGTTGGAGAGCACCAGCGCAAACAGGAAGTAGTTCCATGAGAAGACGAAAGCGAGGATCGCCGAGACGGCGACGCCGGACGCCACCAGCGGCAGCGCGATGCGCCAGAGGATGCGCGTGACGCTGCATCCGTCGACCTGCGCCGCCTCGAAGACGCTGCGCGGGATGCCGTCGAAGGATGGCAGCAGCACCCAGATCACGATCGGCAGCGTGATGACCGCGTGGCTCAGGATCAGCGCGGTGTAGGAGCCGATCATCCCGACCTGCCGGAACATGACGTACCACGGCAGCAGGAACAGCGTGCCCGGCGCCATGCGCGCTGCGAGCGTCAGGATCGCCGGCCACGAGATCCGTGTCCAGGACACGGCGAAAGCGGCGGGGATCCCGAACAGCAGCCCCAGCGCCGTCGAGCCGACGGTGACGATGAGGCTGTTGAGCGCATAGCTGAGGAACGGCGTGGTCTTGGTCAGCTCGACATAATTGTCGAGCGTCGGCGTGAAGATCAGCGTCGGCGGATAGGCCGTCACCTCGAACGACGGCTTGAACGAGGACAGCACCATCCAGACCGTCGGCGCCATGATGAGCACGCCGGCGAGCACGAGCTGCACGGTATTGAGCCAGCGGATCCAGCGGTCGGTGTTGGCGGCATCCGTCATGACATCACCACGCCACGGCGCCGCGCAGGCGGTTGAAGGCGAGCACGGCGCCGAACACGATCGCCGTCAGCGTCAGCATCAGGGCGCTGGCATAGCCGATGTTGAAGAATTCGAAGCCGACCCGGAAGCCGTAGATGTTGAGCGTGTTCGAGGCGTTGCCGGGGCCGCCCTGGGTCGTGATGTAGATGATGTCGAAGAAGCGCAGGAGATCGACGCTGCGCAGGATGGCTGCGGTCACGATGGTCGGCAAGAGCAGCGGCAGCGTGATGCGCTGAAAAGTCTTGAACGGCGAAGCCCCGTCGATCTGCGCGGCCTCGTAGACGCTCGGCGGCAGCGATTGCAGGCCGCCCAGCACGATCAAGGCGACATATGGCGTCCACTGCCAGCTGTCGATCAGAGCGACGGTCGGGATAACCCAGGTCGGCGACGCCAGCCAGTCCGACGGCGGCAGGCCGAACGACTGCAGGATATAGTTGGCCGCGCCCAGCGAGGGATCGAGGATCACCAGCCACATCATGCCCGCCACCACCGGCGGCATCATGAAGGGGGAGATGAAAAGCGAGCGCACGATTCCCGGCAGGCGCTTGGCGTGAAACAACACCAGAGCCAGCCACACGCCAAAGACGAGCTGGAGCACCAACGACAGCACATAGAGCGCTATGGTGATCCAGAGCCCGTGCCAAAACTCGTAGTCGGAGATCAGCTTTGAGTAATTGGCGAGGCCCGCAAAGGACTGCTTGCCGGTCGAGGAGAATGTCTGGAAGCCGAGCCAGATCGTATAGATGACCGGAAACGCGATCATCGCGACCGTGAAGATCACGGCCGGCGCCGAGAGCGTCGCCATTTCCAGCTTCTGCCGGTCCTGCGTGAGTGTCGCGGCCGCGTCCGACATGCGTCCGTTTCCTTGAGAGTGAGGCGCCGGCAGGCGCAAGCCTGCCGGCATCAAGCGGTTACTTCTGGGCGATCAACGCATCGAGCGCCTTGTCGGCATCAGCACAGGCCTGGTCGATCGGCTTCTGCTTCAAGATCAGATCCTGCACAGCCTGGCCGATGAACTCGCGCGATTCCGGGTTGGCGATGATGGGGTAGCCGACCTCGGAGGAGCCCTTCGTGGCCAGCACATCGAGCGCAGCCTGCCATTCCTTGCGGACGGGTTCTTCGTCGATCCACTTGCGGTACTCAGGATCCTTGGCGACCGACGGCCGCGGCGGCGCAATGCCCTGAAGCGCCATTTTCTTCTGCACCTCGGGGCTGGTCGCCCACTGCACGAAGTACCAGGCCGCGTCCGGCTGTTTGCTGTGCGAAGACACCGCCATGCCCCAGCCGATCGTGGTCGGCACCTGGCCGGCCTCGCCCGCCGGGAACGGCAACAGGCCGGTGTCCTTCAGGCGCGCGCCGCCCTCCATCACCGTGCGCAACTCATTCGAGGATTCGAACGCCATCGCGGCGCGGCCGCTGCGGTAGAGCGCCGAAATCTGCTGGAAGCTGTAGTTGACCACACCCGGCGGACCGAAGTCGCGCAGCAGCCGGCTATAGGTGTCGAGTGCTTCCTTGCCCTTGGCCGAGCAGAGGTTCGACTTGCCGCCCGCGATGTAGCTGCCTCCGATGTTGTGCAGCATGTTGCTGAAGGTGTAGGCGACGGCGGGTTTGAGGCCGCGCGAGACAAAGGGCGTAACAGCGCTGTCGCAGGTCTTGATCTTCTCGGCCGCCGCCTCGACATCCTTGATGGTCTTCGGCGCCTCGATGCCGCACTTCTTGAAGATGTCGGTGCGGTAATAGAAGATCGGACCTTCGATGTTCATCGGCATGCTGGTCAGCTTGCCGCCGAAGGTCGCGGCCTTGAGCAGAGCCTGGCTCAACCCGGCCGGGTCGTATTCCTTGGCCACCTCGTTCTTGGCCATCGCAGTGAGATCGCCGTACCAGCCCGCCGCGGCGAACTGCTCGCCCTCGCGCGAAGGTAGCGTCATGAACACGTCAACCTCGTCGCTGTTCGCATTCATGACGGTGACCAGACGCTGGCGCATCTGTTGTTCCTGATAGCCGTCGACCTTCAGGGTCATGCCGGTCAGCTTCTCGAAATCGGCCTTGTAGGTCAGCAGCGCCTGCGCGACCGGATTGTTATTGGCGAGAAAGGTGACGGTCCTGCCCTTGAACTTCATCCAGTCGAAATCGGCCGCATGAGCCTGCGCGCCGACGGCGACAATCGCGAGAACGGGCAACGCGACGTGGGTCGCGAGCATCCTGACCTTCATCGAACTCTCCTCCCGGCTGGCCGCCTTAAGCTGGCGGGCCATTTTGAACGCAACTTGAAAACGGTTACAATCTAAACCTCACATCGGTTGTGTCAAGCAATGGACAAACCGGATATTCTGCGGCAAATTTACGAGGTTACCGCTGCCATGCGGTTTGCCTCATCGAATGTAACGTTACATTGATGCGATTGACCAACGCCAAATCCGTGAAACAAGGCATCCGCGCCGTAGCAGCCCGTGCCGGCGTCTCAACGGCCTCGGTGTCGCGCGCGCTGAACAATCCCGATGCGGTAAGCCCTTCCCTGCGGGCGCGCATCGAACAGGCCATCGACGCGCTCGGCTACATCCCGCATGCGCCGGCGCGCATCCTGTCGTCACGGCGCTCGCGCACTCTCGGCGCCATCGTTCCGACCATCGACAACACGATGTTCGCGCGCGGCATCGCCTCGCTCCAGCAGTATCTCTCCTCGGTCGGATACATGCTGTTTCTCACCACGAGCGGCTATGATCTCGACGTCGAATTGCAGCAAGCGCGCAATTTGATCAGCCGCGGCGTCGATGGACTTGTGCTGCGCGGTGATTGCCATCACGAGGGACTGCGCAAGTTGCTTGCGGACAACGCGGTTCCCTTCATCAATGTCGGCATCTACCAGCCTGATCGACCCCACCCGTGCGTCGGAACCAACAACGAAGCGGCGGCCCACCGCGCCGCCGCCCACGTCATCGAGCTTGGCCACCGCCGCATCGGGATCGTCTCGGCGCTCCAGCGCAACAACGACCGCGCCAGCGCTCGCGTCGCCGGCTTTCGCCGCGCGCTCACCGAGAACGGCCTGGAGCTTCCTCCGCAATGGCATGTCGAGGTGCCCTACACGCTGGACGACGCGCGCGAAGCGGCCCGCTATCTCCTCAGCCTGAAGGATCGTCCGACCGCCGTCGTCTGCGGCAACGATGTGATCGCCTACGGCGTGTTGCTCGAGGCGGAGCGCGATGGATTTTCGGTGCCGCGCGACCTGTCGGTGGTCGGCTTCGACGATCTCGACTGGAGCCGCCATTTGCGGCCGAGCCTGACCACGATCCACGTACCGACCGGAGAAACCTGGCAGCGCGCCGGGGAGTATCTGGTGCGCAGCCTCGCCGGCGAGCAGACCATCATGCATCGCGAGATCGACTTCTCCCTGGTGGTCCGTGAATCGACGGCTCCCCCACTCAAATCCTGAAGCGAGACCCTCCAATGCGCTCAAACTTTTCTCTTGCGCCCGACTTCCATGCCGTGGTGATCGGCGGCGCCGGCGACATTGGCGCCGCAATCAGCAATCAGTTTTGCGACCTCGGCGCGACGGTGACCGCAACGGCGGCCAACGAGACCGATCTGGCGCGCACTTTGCTGAAATCGCGCGCCGGACTTACACTGGCGACGCTCGACGTCACGAACGACGACGCTGTCGCTTCCCTTGCCCGACAACAAAAGCGCGTCGACGCGCTGGTCAACTGCGCGGGAATCCTCGCTCGCGACAAGGAATACGAGATCGAGACCTTCATGAAAGTGCTCGACGTCAATCTCACGGGCACTTTTCGAACCTGCATGGCGTTCCGCCCGCTTCTCGCCGAGAGCAAGGGCGCGATCGTCAATCTTGCCTCGATGAATGCGACATTGGCGCTGCCGCGAATCCCGGCTTATTGCGCCAGCAAGGGCGGTGTCGTGATGCTGACCAAGGCGCTCGCCTTGGCATGGGCCGAGCAAGGCATCCGGGTCAATGCGGTTGCGCCCGGCTATATCGAAACGGCGATCAATGCGGCCGGCCGCACCGATCGCGCGCACTATCAGCGCATCGCCGACCGCACCGCGTTCAAGCGCTGGGGTCAGCCGGACGACATTGCGGGAGCCGTCGCATTCCTCTGCATGCCGGCATCACAATATGCTACCGGCACCGTCGTCGCGGTGGATGGCGGATTTCTTGCCGGATGAGCCAGGAAACCAACGGATACGGCCTGCATAATGTCGCCGGAAATGTTTGGGAATGGTACGAGGACCGCCTCGCACCGTCGGGAGTCCCCTTGAATCGCGAGCCTGCACCGAACCGCTCGACGCGCGGTGAATCCTGCCTCGAGTCCCGCGGCAGCCGCCACCGCTTCGCAGCGCGAAACCCGAACGCATCGGTCGGCTCGTCGGGCAAGACCGGCTTCCCCGTCGTGCGCACCGAGCAGCTGCGGGATCCGGCATAGGATGACGCTGGCGACAAATGCCGCGAAGCCGGCACCTGCTCCCGGCACCCGTCTGTTGCCGCAGTTCTTGCGCAATTTCGTGCGCAATCGCGAGACCGGCCTCGTGCTGGTCGGCATTGTCGTCGGGTTGCTGAGCGGCGTCCTCGTTGCCGCGATCTCGGGCCTCAGCCAGGCTTCGCACGCGCTGCTGTTCGACATTCCCCTCGACGCACATCTGAGCGCCACCGGCGTAATTTCCTGGCAGCGCACGCTGCTGA
Source organism: Bradyrhizobium pachyrhizi (assembly GCF_001189245.1). Classification (GTDB taxonomy): domain Bacteria; phylum Pseudomonadota; class Alphaproteobacteria; order Rhizobiales; family Xanthobacteraceae; genus Bradyrhizobium; species Bradyrhizobium pachyrhizi. The sequence goes on from NZ_LFIQ01000049.1 coordinate 41,464, forward strand.
TCCCGGCAGTTGGCGGCCTGGTCCTGGCGCTGATCGGGCTGTACTTCGCGCGGCGCGTGAAGGGACAGCAGCTCGCTGACGCGATCGAAGCCAACGCGCTCTATGGTGGCCGGGTGTCCTTCCGCGGCAGCCTGCTGATCTCGATCCAGACGCTGCTGTCCAACGGGTTCGGTGGATCGGTCGGACTGGAAGCGGGATACACGCAGATCTGTTCGATGTTTGGCTCCCATGTCGGCCAGCGCCTCGCCGCCCGCCGTAACGACATGCGGCTGTTGGTGGCCTGCGGCGCGGCGGGGGCGATCAGCGCGGCGTTTTCGGCTCCGCTGGCCGGCGCCTTCTATGCCTTCGAGGTCGTGCTGGGAGCCTACACCTCAGCCGCTCTCGTGCCCGTCATCGCCAGCGCCGTCACGGCCTGGCTGGTGGCGCGGGAGTTGACGCATCAGTCCTTTCTGATGGTGCCGGGCTTCCCATCGCCCGTGTCCGTCGAGATGATCGGACAGACCGTGCTGATCGGCATCATTTGCGCATTCATCAGCATCCTCGTCATGCTCGCGGTCGCATTTTCCGAACGCTGCTTTCAGCGCGTCACGCTTTTCAGCGGCTTCGTGCGTCCGATCATCGGCGGCCTGCTGCTCGGCGGCCTCGCTTTGCTGACGCCGACCGTGCTCGGCGCCGGCCACGGCGCAATGCAGATCCTGCTGGTCAGCAACCCGACCTGGCTCCTGCTCACGACGACCATCGTGCTCAAGATCCTGGCATCGGCCATCTCGCTCGGCTCCGGCTTCCGCGGCGGCCTGTTCTTCGCCTCGCTGCTGCTCGGCGCGCTGATCGGGCAGCTCTACAGCGTCGTGCTGACCGGCCCCTTCCCCACGCTCGCGCTTCAGCCCGGCACCGCCGCCATCGCGGCTCTCGCCGCGCTTGGGACCGGCGTGCTGGGTGCACCGTTCAGCATGGTTTGTCTCGCACTCGAGATCACCGGCGATTTCTCCGTGACCGTCGGGGCGGTGGTCGCATCATCGGTCTGCGCGCTCATCGTCCGCGAGTTGTTCGGCTACAGCTTTGCGACATGGCGCTTCCACCTGCGCGGCGAGGTGATCCGCGGTCCGCAGGACATCGGCTGGGTCCGTCAGATGAGCGCGGCTTCCCTGATGCGCGCCGACTTCGAGAATGCACTGACGACCATGCCGATCGGCGAGGCGCAGAAGCTGTTCTCGCCGGCCCAGGTCCGGCAGGTCGTGCTGCGCGATCCGAACGGCAGCTATGCCGGCATCGTTGCGGCGGCGACGCTGCATTCCGTTACCAATCGGGACGACGATGCGCTCGGATCGCTGGCGCAGCAGCAGGATGAGTACCTGCTTCCGACCACGTCGGTTCGCGAGATCCTGAAAGCCTTTGAACGGAGCGAAGCCGACGTCCTCGCGGTCATTGACCGTGCCGACCATCGCGTCACGATTGGCACCTTAAGCGAATCCCATGTGCTGCGCACCTATGGGGAAGAGCTCGAACGCCGGAACCAGGAGCTGTTTTCGCGGTGAACCTTGCGCGCTATGGCCTTAGATCCATATCGATCCGCACAAAATCGCCGCGATAGGTGACTTCACCGAGATAGATCACGGTGCGATCGCTCGCCGTGAAGACACGGCGGACTTCGGCAACCGGCGAGTTCAGAGGTACGCGCAGCAGCCGCGCCGCCTCGATATCCGCGGTTCCGATGGTCAATGTCTGTCGGGCGCTGGCAATCGCCGGATCCCTGAGATCGTTGAGGATCGGGATCACCGTCTCGTTGCGAAAGCGCTTGGGAGACCTGCGAAAGATCTTCTCATCGAGATAGATGGAAATGACGCAGTAAGGCTGCTTCTGGCGCGAGTGCAGACGGCGCATGAAGACATATTTCTCGGCCGGCTTGCCGTCTTCGGGAAGCAACGGCGCATCGCTCCGGCTTTCCGAGATGTTGATGATTTCCGGCGAGGTGTCGCGGTACATGTCCGCGAGGTCGGACAGGGTGGTCTCGACCTTGAGCCAGCGGTCCTGTCGTACAGTCCCGGTGACGAAGGTGCCGCGGCCCTGCTGCGCCTCGATGACACCGTCGCGGGCGAGCAGTTCGACGGCCTGCCTGATGGTGACGCGCGAGACGCCGAACTCGGCCGCCAGATCCTCGTTGGCCGGCAGGCGAAAACCTTGACTCCAGACACCGCGCGCAATCCGCTGGCGAAAGATATCGGCAATCTGCGCGTATTTGGGGACGTGACTGTCGGAACTCAATTCCATCTCGCCCTCCGGAAATCAAGCGACCCAATCACGGCATGACAAGGGCTGCACCGCGTTCCCCGATCATCAGGCTGGTCGCGTTGGTGTTGGCCGAGGTGATCTGCGGCATCACCGAGGCGTCGATCACGCGCAGCCGCTCAACGCCGCGCACCCGCAGCTGCGGATCGAGCACTGCCCGCTCGTCGCTGCCCATGCGGCAGGTGCCGACGCAGTGAAACACCGTGCCGCCGGTGTTGCGCGCGAAATCCCATAGCCCGGCATCGTTGCGTGCGGCCTCGCCCGGCACCATTTCGACGTCCCAGAGCGGGCGGAACGCCTCTTGCCGATAGATCTCGCGCAAGATCTTCAGGCCGGCAACAATGGTCTTGCGGTCGATCTCCTCGGCGAAATAATTGGGCGCGATCAGCGGCTGCTCGAACGGATCGGCCGAACGGATCGCAAGCTGTCCGCGCGACCGGCCGTGGCATTGCCAGACCGAGGCCGTGAAGCCGGAATAGCTGTGGAGGGGTTCGCCGGGCTTGTCGACAGAGAGCGGCATCACGTTGAACTGCACGTCCGGACGGCCACCGACCGCATATTCGGTACAGGCCGCTCCGCCCACCTGTCCCGCCCCCACCGTCAACGGCCCCCGCCCGGCCAGCATCCACTGCAACCCCATCTTCGCGAGCGCGACGGGATGACGGACCTGGTCATTGAGCGAGATCCGCTCCTTCAGGCGCACGATCAGCCGTGCCTGGTAATGGTCCTGCAGATTGGAGCCGACTTCGGGCGAGTCGGTGACGACGGCAATACCGTGCTTGCGAAGCAGGTCGGCCGGACCGATCCCGGAAAGCTGGAGGATTTGCGGCGATTGCAGCGCGCCGCCGGACAGGATGACCTCGCGATCGGCTGTCGCGCGATGAACCTGCCCCTTGCTGATCCACTCGACGCCAGTCGCGACGCGGCCGTTGAAAGTGACTTTGCTCACCTGCGCGTGCGTGATGATGGTGAGGTTGCGCCGGTCGGCAATCGGTCGAAGAAAGGCGGATGCCGAGCTGGTCCGCCAATGCCGTCCGATGCCAAGCTGATAGGAACCGACGCCAAGCGTCGTCGCGCCGTTGAAGTCGGGATTGCGCGGCAGGCCGAACTGTACGCCCGCCTCCACCCAGGCACTCGACGCCGGATTGTCGTTCCGGAGGTCGGAGACCTCGAACTCACCGAGGCCGCCGTGATACTGGCTCTCGCCGCCGCGATAGCGCTCGTAGCGCCGGAAATAGGGCAGGACGTCGCGATAGCTCCAGCCGTCGGCGCCGAGACGTTCCCAGTCGTCAAAATCCTCGTGCTGGCCGCGGATGAAGATCAGGCCATTGATCGACGACGATCCGCCGAGCACGCGGCCGCGCGGCCAGACAATGGCGCGGCCGCCGCTTCCTTCCGACGGCTCGGTGTTGAACAGGCGCGAGAAGCGCTCGTTGTAGATGGTCCGGTAATACCCGACCGGCAGCTTGAGCCAGAAATTCCGGTCCGATCCGCCGGCTTCGAGCAGCAGCACGCGGCAGGCAGGATCGGCTGACAGTCTGTTTGCGACCAAACAGCCCGCCGACCCCGCACCGACGATGATGTAATCGTAGCCAAGCCCCGACATCACGCGGTCCGGTATTGTTCGATCGAGGCAAGATCGGGCGCGATGCCGAGACCTGCCTCGTCGCCGAGCTCGATCATTCCATCGCTGACGTGAAGCACGGGGCCGCAGAATTGATCCCGCAGCGGGTTCTCATTGCTGTCGACCTCCAGCAGTCCCTCGCCGCCGACGCCCGCCAGAAGATGCGCCGACGTCAACAGGCCGATGCCGGCGCCGAGATAGTGCGGGCAGAACATCTTGCCTGACGTCAGGATGTCGCGGGCGATGCCGGCGCAAGCCGAAAGCCCGCCCCACTTGGCGATGTCAGGCTGGACGACACCGAGAACCGGCTCGCTAAGCATCTCGGCAAAGCCAGCGTGGCTCGCGATGTTCTCACCGGCCGCGAGCGGAAAACGGATCGTCTCGTGCAGCTGCTTCCATTCCTGCCGCGGACGGTCCGCGCGGATGGGCTCCTCGAGCCAGGCAAGGCCGAACGGCTCGAGCTGCGGCGCACGCTCGAGCGCCTGCGCAATGGTCCAACCCTGGTTGACATCGGCCGCAAGCATGCCATCGCCGACGAGGCGGCGCAGCGCGGCGAGATTGGCCCGGTCGCCTGCCGGATCGAAGCCGATCTTCAGCTTCAAGGCGCGGTAGCCGCGGCCGAGCGCTGCTTCCGCCGCTCGCTCCGATCCGACCGGATTGATGCCGCTGGCATAGACCTTGATGCGGCTCCGCGATCCGCCGAGCAGTTTCCACAACGCTACGTTCCGGCGGCGCGCATGGAGATCCCAGACGGCGAGATCGATGCCGGCGATCGATTGCGCGAATGGACCTGCTTCGCCGGATTGCAACGCGAGCACCGACGTCCCCTGCGTCAATCGCTCGAATGCGGCATCAGGTTCGCTTGCCCTGAATCCGACAAGCGCCGGTGCCAAGACCTCGTTGACCAGCCGGACACGATGCTCGGCGCCCGGCGCGGGAAAGTTGCACCAGACCTCGCCCCAGCCCACGTAACCGTCCGTGTCCTCGACCCGAACGAACACGGCAGGCCGGTCCCCCATCCGCCCGAACGAGGTGATGACCGGTATCGTCAGAGGATAGCGAAAGCCAAAGGCCTGGACGCTCCGGATGGTGAAAGGCGGCGATGTCATGCGCGGAAGCCTGCGGCGCCTACGACCAAAGCGGCGCTTGTATGGTCATCCTATTTATAATATGACTTGGGCAAACATCAACTGCAATCTGGGTGGACGCGTCGAATGGACGGAGCTGGCGTGAGACGCTTTGGTCTCGGGTTGATACCGTGGGTCGGTGCGATCCTGCTCTGGTATGCCGTGCGCTGGAGCGGCTTCGTCAACACATCGCTGATCCCCGCCCCGCACCAGGTCGCCGCGAAGTTCGTCGAGCTTCTCACCAAGGAAGGCCTCCTGATCGACATCTTCGCCTCGACCAGGCGCGTCTTCTTCGGCGTCTCGCTTGGAATTCTCGTCGCGGTGCCCGTCGGCTTTCTGCTCGGATGGTATCGCCCGGCCCGCACCTTCGCCGACCCCATGATCAACTTCTTCCGCGCGCTGCCGCCGATCGCGCTGATCCCGCTCGTCATCGTCTATTTCGGCGTGGACGAGCTCGCAAAGCTCGTCATCCTGTTCTACGCCTCGTTCTTCTCCGGCGTGATCGTCATGTATGAGGGGGTCTCTCAGATCACGCCGCTCTATATCCGCGTGGCGCAGACGCTCGGCGCCAATCAAACGGAAATCTTTCGCAAGGTGATCATTCCCCTCACCGTTCCGCACATCCTCACCGCGCTGCGGGTCGCGCTTGGGGTAGCCTGGGCGACGCTGGTGGCATCCGAACTGATCGCCGCCCAGCGTGGGCTTGGCGCCATGATCCAGAATGCATCGACCTATTTCCTGCTCGACGTCATCTATGTCGGCATCATCTGCATCGGCCTGATCGCGCTGATCATGGACATGATCCTGCGCAAGATCACGGCCCGGTTGCTGGTCTGGCAGGATCGGGCCATCGCATGACCACGCGCGCGCAGTTCGACAAGGTTTCGCTTGCCTTCGAGACCCCGAAGGGACGCCTCAACGTCGTCGAGGATGTCAGCTACGATATCAACGATGGCGATTTCATCGCGGTGATCGGCCCGTCAGGCTGCGGCAAGACCACGATGATGAGCATGCTCGCCGGCTTCCAGAAGCCGACGACCGGAAGCGTGTTGTTCGACGGACAGCCCGTCGCTGGTCCCGGTCCCGAGCGCGGCGTCATCTTCCAGGAATATGGCGTCTTCCCGTGGCTGACGGTGAAACAGAACATCGCTTTCGGCCTGACGCTCCGGGCCAATCACGTTGCGGCCGGTGAGCGCGATTTGATCTGCGATCACTATCTCGGCCTAATGGGGCTGTCCGACTTCGCCAACTCCTATCCGAAGCATTTGTCCGGCGGCATGCGTCAGCGGCTCGCGATCGCGCGGGCTTACGCGGTCAAGCCGCAGTTCCTGCTGATGGACGAGCCGTTCGGTGCGCTCGACGCCCAGACCCGTTCCAACATGCAGAACCTGCTGCTCAAGGTGCTCCAGACCGAAGGCAAGACGGTCATGCTGATCACCCACTCCGTGGAGGAGGCGATCTATCTCGCGTCCCGTATCGTGGTGGTAACCGCGCGGCCGGCGCGGATCAGGCAGATCATCGACGTGCCGTTCGCCTATCCGCGCGATGAATCGATCCAGGAACGGCCCGAATTCGGCGAGCTGCGAAGCTATATCAAGCATCTGGTGATGGACGAGTATCGCGCCCAGCAGGCGCAGATGCGTCCGGTCTCATTCTCGGAATAACAACACAGCGGAGGACGACCTATGGATCGGCGACAATTTCTGACCACGACGGCCGGGCTTGCCCTGGGGTCCTTCACCGCCGCAGCCCCTGCGATTGCGCAGGCAAAAACAAAAGTTCGGGTCGGCTATCTGCACACCGTTGCCGTCGACGGCCAGATCTGGACCGGCATGGACCGCGGCTCCTTCGAAAAGCAGGGACTGGATCTCGAGCTGCGGCAGTTCAATACCGGCCTCGAAATCTTCCAGGCGCTGATCGGCGGCAGCCTCGACGTGCTGGCGACGGGCGCCGTGCTCTCGAACTTCCCCGCCCGCGGCCAGGGCAAAGTCTTCCTCATTAACGACATCGAGGTCGCGACCGCACAGCTCTGGGTGCGCGGCGATCAAGGCATCAAGTCATTCGAGGATCTGAAGGGCAAGCGAATCGCAACCGCGACCGGCACTACCGCGCATGTGTTCCTGGACACCGCGTTGCGCGCGAACAAGGTCGATCCCAAACAGGTCGAACTCGTCAACCAGACCATGCCGGCCGCCGTAACCGCGTTCATTTCAGGCGCGGTACCTGCCGTCGCGCTCTGGGTGCCTTTCAACGTGACGGTTCGCGACAAGGTGCCGGGCGCGGTCAAGCTCGCCGACGCCTCAGCCTATTATCCGAAGGCCGCGATCATCGGCGGCTGGGCGGCGGCCAACGATTATTACGAGCCCAACAAGGAAACGCTGGCGAAGCTGATCCGTGGCTGGGCCGATGCCAATGACTACATCATCGCGAACAGCACCGAAGCGATGGAAAAGCTGCAGAAGGGCCATTACAGCCAGACGCCGATGGCCGACATCGACGAATCGTTCAAGGCGCAGAAGATGTTCTCGTCTCGGGACTGGAAGCGGATGTATTCCGACGGCACGGTCACCAACTGGCTGCAGCAATCGACCGACTTCTTCATGGCCAATGCCGGCATCAAGAACTTTACGCCGGCAAGCAAATATTTCGATCCGAGCCTGTATCTGAAAACGATTGCGTGACGCACCTGGACGCGAATCGCGTCCTAAAGCGCGATGAGATTAGGTTGAATCGTCGTCGCGCTTTAGCTCCTTGTTTGAGCATGATCTTTTCGGAAAACCGCTTCGCACTTTTCCGGATCATGCTTTAGAGGTAGTTTTCGAACGCGACTCGCTGCGCGGGCGTCAAGTGCAAGCCGTGCTTGGTGCGCCGGTCCAGGAAGTCGGCGGGCTGCCTCGCCCACTCATTCTCGCGGAGATACACCGCTTCGCATTCATAGAACTCGCCGCCGAAATGACGACCCAGGTCGACGGTGCTGCGGACCCGACCCAGCAGTTGGCGCGCGCGCGTCCCATAGAGACGGGCATAGTGATCGACGAGGGTTCGCGGCAGGTCGGGATAGTCGCGTGCCAGCCGATTTGCGAATTCATCGAAGCTGCCGCCGATGTCGCCGCCCGGTAACGGCCGGTGCGCGGTCCAGGCCGACGACAACTTCGGAAACCACGGCGCGAAGCGCTGCAGCGCCTGCTCCGCCAGCCGGCGGTAGGTCGTGATCTTGCCGCCGAAGATCGACAGCAGCGGCGGTGCATTCTGCGCGCCGTGAACCTCGAACACATAGTCGCGCGTCACGGCCGACGGATTGTCGGCGTTGTCGTCGTAGAGCGGCCGGACCCCGGAGAACGCGTGCACGATCTCGCTCGCCTGCGGCGGCGTCTGGAAATAGCGGCGCAAGACCTGCAACAGGTAATCGATCTCGTCCTCGCCGATCGCGACGTCCTCGGCGCGGCCGTGATAGGGAATGTCCGTTGTGCCGATCAAGGCGAGATCATCCTCGTAGGGGTTGACGAAGATCACCCGGCGATCGCTGTTCTGCAGCAGATAGGCCTGCGGCCCGTTCCAGAATTTTGGCACCACGATATGGCTGCCCTTCACCAGCCGCAAGCTCTGGGCCGAATTCAGTCCGGCCACGCCCTGGATGACATCCTGAACCCACGGCCCGGCGGCGTTGACCAGCGCGCGCGCCCGCACCACCTGCGCCGCGCCGTCGTCGCCGTGCATTTCGAGCAGCCAGGTCTCGCCGTCGCGGCGCGCGCGCACCGCCCGCGTGCGCGGCAGGATGCTGGCGCCGTTCTGCGCGGCATCGATCAAATTGAGGATCACCAGCCTGCTGTCATCGACCCAGCAGTCCGAATATTCGAAGCCTCGCCGGAACTCCTGACGCAGCGGCGCGCCCTCCGGAGCGCGCGACAGATCCAGGCTGCGGCTCGCCGGCAGCTGCTTGCGGCCACCGAGATGGTCGTAGAGCAACAGCCCGGTGCGGACCAGCCACGCCGGCCGCTGCTCCGGCGAATGCGGCAGCACGAAGCGCATCGGCCAGATGATGTGCGGCGCCGACGCGAGCAGCACCTCGCGCTCGATCAGCGCCTCGCGCACCAGTCGGAACTCGTAATATTCGAGATAGCGCAGCCCGCCATGGATCAGCTTGCCCGAGCGCGACGAGGTGCCCTCGGCGAAATCATCCTTCTCGCAGAGCAGCACTTTCAGTCCGCGGCCGGCGGCGTCGCGGGCGATGCCGGCACCGTTGATGCCGCCACCGATGACCGCGATATCGACCAGCCCGTGATCTGTACCTGCGACCGGCGCAGTGCCCGTCATCGCTTGCTGCTGCGCCGTTTCTCGGCGCGGCGCGGCGCCGCCTTTGCCGTCGCGCGGGTCTTGTTCGGCTTCGGCGCCTGCAAACCGTAGGTGGAGAACCCCTTCGCAGTGTCGGCAATCTCCTCGTCGGTCAGGATGACGCGCGAATCGAGCGCGAGCGAGAGGTAGTACTGCCGCGCGATGGTCTCGAGCTCGACCGCGAGCCACATTGCCTTGTCGAGATTGGCGCCGAGCGCGATCATGCCGTGATTGGCGAGCAGGCAGCCATTGCGTCCTTCGAGCGCCGCGATCGCATGATCGGACAATTCCTTGGTGCCGTAGCGCGCATAGCCGGCGCAGCGGACCTCGGTGCCGCCGAACGCCGCCATCATGTAATGGCAGGCCGGGATCGGCTTGCGCGCGATCGCGAGCACGGTCGCGTAGGTCGAATGGGTATGGACGATGGCGCCGACGTCGGGCCGGGCGCGCGTGATGTCGAGATGGAAGCGCCATTCGGTGGACGGCTGCAGCGGCCCCTCCCACGCGCCGTAGTCGCCCTCCAGCGGCATCGAGGCGATCATCTCCGGCTTCATCGAATCGTAGGGGGTCGCCGACGGCGTGATCAGCATCCGGTCCTTGTAGCGGGCGGAGATGTTGCCCGATGTCCCCTGGTTGAGACCCGACGCATTCATCCACCGGCACTTGGCGATGATCGCCTCGCGCAATTGTCGTTCCTCACGGGTCATACGAACTGCCTTTCTCTTCAGCACGGATTGCGTGGCGGCTCGCCGGCCAGGAAGCGGCGAACCTCTTCGGCCGCCTGCACGGCGGCCACGGTGACGGTACGCACGGAGGCGCCGGCGATGTGCGGCGTCAGCGTGACGTTGGGGAGTTGCAAGAGCGGCCAGTCCGCCGGAACCGGCTCGACCGCGAAGGTGTCGAGCATAGCGCCGCCGAGATGCCCCGACGCCAGCGCATCATGCAGCGCTTCGTAGTCGACCAGCGGACCGCGCGCGGTGTTGATCAGGAACGCGCCCGGCTTGATCCGCGCCAGCGCCTCGCGCCCGATGAAACGGGTGGTCTCCGGCGTCACCCGGGCGTGCAGCGTGACGACGTCGGCGCGGCCGAGCAATTCGCCGAGCGCGACATGCTCGACGCCGTCATTGCGGTCCTGGGCGCTGAGCTGGACATAGGGGTCGGCGACCAGGATCTTGCAGCCGAAGGCCTTCAGCAGCTTGACCACGCGGCTGCCGATCGCGCCGTAGCCGACAATGCCGACCGTCATCTCGCCGAGCTCGCGCCCGGTACGGTCGGCGCGATAGAGATCGCCGCGCCATTCCCCGCCTCGCAGCGCCTCGTGACCGCTGCGGATCAGGCGTGTCTCGGCCAGAATGGCGCCGATCGTGAACTCCGCGACCGCACCTGCATTGCGGCCGGGCGTATTGACCACCAGCACGTTGTGGTCGCGCGCCGCCTGCATGTCGATGTTGACCGGGCCGCCGCGCGACACCGCGATGAACTTCAGCTTCGGCAGCCGTTCCAGCATCGACCGCGAGATCGGCGCCAGATGGGTGACGAGCAGTTCGGCATCGCCGATGAAACCGATGATCTCGTCGGGCTGCCCCATGAATTCCTTCAGGCCGTCGAGCTTCGAGCCGGCGTAACCGTGCTCCATCGGCTCGTCCGGCCAGGGCTGCTCCAGGGTGCGAATGTCGACGCCATCGCCGCAGGCCGATCGGATGTGCTCGGCGAACACCGAGGGCAGCATGAAGCGGTCGCCGACGATGGCGATGGACTTAGACATGATCGCCTCCGGCGCGCAGCGCGGCGAGTTGCTTCCAGACCGGCCGCGACGCCAGCCTTGCCTCGAGATAGGTCGGGAAGATGCTGGCATAGCGCTTCGCCAGCGCAGCGTCCGGCGATTGCGGGCTACTGAGATGCGGCGCGACCCACTGCCCGGCACAGGCGCGCATGTCGGGATAGGCATCGATCGCGACCGCCGCGATCATCGCAGCGCCCGCGGCGCCGGCCTCGGCGCGGCTGCAGATGCGGACGTCGCAATCCAGTGCGGCCCCGAGGATGGCACCAAGCGCACGGCTCTTCGCCGCGCCGCCCGTGATCCTGACGTCGCGCGGCAGCGAGCCCATCGCCGCATAGCAATCCCGCGCGGCGAAGGCCAAGCCCTCCATCACGCCGCGCATCAAGTCGCCATAGCGGTGACGCGAGCGCAGGCCGAAGAATTGCGCGCTGGCCTCATGCGCCACGAACGGACCGCGCTCACCGGCATCGGAAATGAACGGATGGAACAGCACCTCGCCGGGCCTGGCCCGCAGCACCTGATCGTCGAGCCGGCGGATCAGCTCGGCGCGCGTGCGCGTCACGCCTTCCGCCGCCAGCATGTCGCAGGCGAGATCGAGCATCCAGTCGATATTCAGCGTCGCCGCCATGTTGGACTGCATCTGAGCATAATGACCCGGCACCGGGAACGGCATGGTGTAGCCGGTGGCCTCCCGGTTCAGCGTCACCGCGTCGGCGCTCGGCACCAGCCGCATATGCATGCCGGTCGAGCCTATGATGGTGCAGCCGACATCGGGTGACGGATCGTAGAGCCCGGCCCCGAGCGCATTGCAGATCACGTCCACATAGCCGAGGCACACCGGAACTCCTTCCGGCAGGCCGATCTCGATGGCGGCGGCCGCTGTCAGCGGATGCGTCATGACCGCGCCGTCAACGACCGGCGGGAACAGGCGCGTCAGGTCGGCGATACCGATCAACCGCGCGGTCTCCGCATCGAAGGCACGCTTGCGGAAATCACCGCAGGAGAACGTGGCTTCCGACGGATCGGTTGCGCGTTCACCGGTAAGCAGGAAATAGAGCCAGTCCTTGCAGTGGAAGGCCGTTGTCGCGCGAGCGATCGTGTCAGGCATATGGGCCTGCAGCCACGCCAGTTGCGGCCCCTGCTGGCAGGCATTGAGCCCGGAGCCGGTGCGGCGGTAGAGGGCCGCGTTGCGCTCGCCGGCGCGAATCTCCTCGACCAGCCGGCCGGCGCGCGAATCCAGCCACAGCAGCGCCGGCGCAACCGGCCGGCCGTCGTCGTCGATCAGCCAGGTGCCGTCGCCCTGCCCGGTGACCGCGACGGCCGCGATCCGCGCCGACAGGTCAGGCACTGACTTCGCCAGCGCACGAATCACCGCGACCGTATCGCTCCAGGTTTGCGCCATGTCCTGCTCGACGTGGCCGCTGGCCGGGCTAACGTACGCGTTCGGCCGCGAGACATCGGCAAGCTGCTCGCCGGTCAGCGTGAACGCCACGGCCTTGATCAGGGAGGTGCCGGCGTCAATGCCGATGATGACGTCGCGGCTGGCCGAAGCGGTCATCGTCACGCTCCCTCCGCATGGCGAATGCAGGTCCCGTCGCCGCCGAAGATGTGCAGGTGACGCGGCTCCAGCGCGAACGAGACGATCTCTCCCGGCCGCGCGGCGACGCGGCCCGGCGTGACCGCGATCAGCATGCGGCCGCCGCAATCGCCGGCGACATGCGATTGATCGCCGAGCCACTGGTTGGAGACGACCTTGACCCTGACGTCACCGGTCCCGACCACGATCTTCTGCGGACGAATGCCGATCCGCACCTGCGGCGTGGCCGCGAGCGTCTTCGCCGCCTCAACGTCGAGTCCGGCGCCGGCGATATCGAAACGCATGTCGGTTCCGACCGACAGGCGGAAGCCGCTATCCGACCGCATCACCTCCGCGTCGAGCAGGTTCATCGGCGGCTCGCCAATGAAGCTTGCGACGAACAGATTGGCGGGCCGGCCCTTCAGCTCCTTCTCGCTGGCGAATTGCTGCAGCACGCCGCCTTCCATGACGGCGATGCGGTCGGCCAGCGCACTCGCTTCGGTCTGGTCGTGGGTGACGAAGATCGCGGTCATGCCGCGCTCGGCAAGCAGGCTCTTGATCCGGCCACGCAGCACCGCGCGCAGCTGCGGTTCGAGCTGCCCCATCGGCTCATCGAGCAGATAAAGATCGGCGTCGCGCACCAGCGCCCGCGCCAGCGACACGCGCTGCTGCTGGCCGCCGGAGATCGCGCGCGGATAGCTGTCAAGGATGTCCTCGATCTCGACCAGGCGGGCGATCTCGTCGACGCGGCGCGTTACCTCCGCGCGCGGCAGCTGGGCGGATTTCAGCGCGAACGCAATGTTCTCGCGGACCGTGAGCGGCGGATAGAGCGAGTAGCCCTCGAACGCCATCGCGACCTTGCGCCGCGCCGGCGGCAGCTCGTGGATCCGCCGCCCGCCGAGCGCGATCGATCCGGCGGAGACGTCCTCGAAGCCTGCGATCATGCGCAACGTCGATGTCTTGCCGCAGCCCGATGATCCCAACAGTGCGACGATCTCTCCCTTCTCGACCGCCATGTCGAGTGCGCGCACCGCATGCACCGGCTCTTTTCCGCGGCTGCGGTAGACCTTGTCGATGCCTCGAAGCTCGAGCATGTCCATGACCATCCGCTCCTATGCCGCCTTGAGCCGGTGCGACGCCCCGATCCGCAGCCCCGTCGCGCGATCGAACAGCATCGCGGCGTCGGGCGCGAAGCGAACGAAAACGGCATCGTCAGCCGCGCCTTGCGGTGCATCCGGCGGCAGCGCCGCCAGCCATTCCGTTCCGTCGGCAAGACGGAGCAGCAGCACCGCCTTCTCGTGCATCGGCGTGATCGCGAGAATGCGCGCCGGGATGGCGTCGTCGGTGGACGCGGACGAAACCGCGAGATCCTCCGGCCGGACGCCCAGCCAACATGCACCGGCCGGCGCTGCGCCATCGGCCGCCCCGAGCCGCATCCTGGCGCCGGCGACCGTGGCCAACAACATGCCGTGTTCCGCCACCGGCGATACCTCGGCGAGGTTGATGGTCGGATCGCCGAACAGGCGCGCGATCGCTACCGACGCGGGTTGGGCATAGATATCGGCAGGCGTCGCGACCTGCGCGAGCCGGCCGTCGATCAAGACTGCGATGCGGTCGGCGATCGCCATCGCCTCACGATAGTCCTGGGTCACGTAAAGCACGGCGGCAGTGCCGCGCCGCAGCAGATTCGGCAGCTCGAGCCGCATCTCGTAGCGCAGCTTGGCGTCGACATTGCGCAAGGGATCATCCAGCAGCAGGACATCCGGATTGCCGATCAGCGCCCGCGCCAGCGCCGTGCGCTGCTTCTGTCCGTTCGACAATTCGCGCGGCGCGTGACCGAGCACGTGCTCGATCTTGAGCAGCCTGCTGATCGCGGCAACGCGGCCGGCGACATCGCCGCCGCCGGCCCTGGCGCGCAGGCCGCTTGCGATATTGTCGCGGGCGGTCATGTGCGGGAACAAGGCAAAGTTCTGGAATGCCATGCCGATCCCGCGCCGCTCCGGCGGAGCACCGACCACCGAGCGGCCGCCGACGAGGATATCGCCGTCGTCGGGCTCGAACATGCCCGCGATCATGCGCAGCAGCACCGTCTTGCCGCTGCCGGACGGTCCGAACACCGCCACGATCTCGCCGGGTTCGACGGCCAGCGACAATCCGTCGGCGGGCCGTGCCGCACCGAATGCCTTGCTCACCGAGTTGATCTCGAGACGCGCCATCGGATCAGCCTTTCACCGCGCCGAGCGAGAGACCCTCGACCAGATAGCGCTGCGCATAGAGCGCGAGCAACAGGGTCGGCGTCACCGACAGCACGATCGCCGCCGCGATCTGGCCGTACTGGATTCCCGATGCGGTGACGAAGGCGAGCGCGCCGACCGTCACCGGCTGCTTGTCGGCGGAGGCCAGGATCAGAGCGAAGACGAAATTGTTCCAGCAGAAGATGAACGACAGCAGCCCCGCCGCGGCGATCCCCGGCCCAGCCAGCGGCACCGCGATTCTCGTGAAGGCCTCGCGCCAGGAATGCCCGGCCAGTCGGTAGGCATGCTCGATATCGGGGCTGATATCCTCGAAATAGCCGCGCACGATCCACAGGATCAACGGCAGCGCGATCAACTGATAGACCCAGACGATCCCGAAGTAGGTGTCGTTCAACCCGAGCTCCTGGTAGTACAGCGACAGCGGCAGGAGCACGAGCAGCGGCGGCGCAAAGCGGAACGACAGCAGCGTGAACGCAATGCTCTCGCCGAGGCGGAATTTGAAGCGCGCAAAGGCGTAGGCGGCCGGCACGCCGAGCAGCAGCGCCAGCAGCACCGCCGCGCTCGACAACACGACGCTGTTAAACAAATTGCGCATGAAGGAGATCTGCAGATTGCCGGCCGCGGTGCGCAGCTGGCCGGAGATCAGCGCCTCGTAATTGGCAAGCGTCGGCTCGAACAGGATCCGCGGCGGGATCCGCAGGATCTGCTCGTTGGTCTGGAACGACATCAGGAAGATCCAGACGATCGGAAACATGAAGAAGATCAGGATCAGCGTGAGCGCCACGCCGCGGAAGATGCGACCGGCAAGGCTGGAATGTTCCATCGCTCCTCTCCCCGTCACGTGTGGCCGTGCGCACGCGCGCGCAGCCGCAGCCAGTTCTTGATGAAGATGTTCGACAGGATGTTGGTGATCAGCCATAGGATCATCAACAGCGCCGCCGATCTGCCGACATTGGTGTACTGGAAGAACTCCAGATAGGCCTGCACCTGGAACACCATCAGCCGGTCACCCGGCCCGCCCTGCGTCATCGCATAGATGATGTCGAACTGCTGGATCGAATCGAGCAGCCGGAACAGCGACGCCGTGATGATGTAGGGCGCCAGCATCGGCAGGGTGATGCGGAAGAACACAAAGCTCGCCGGCACGCCGTCGAGTGCTGCGGCCTCGAACGGCTGCCGCGGCAGCGAGCGCAGCCCCGCCAGCAGCAGGATCATGATGAAGGGCGTGTAGACCCAGACATCGACCAGCACGACCGTGAACAGCGCACTCGATGGATCGGAGGCCCATTTGAAATCGGTGACGCCGAACAGGCCGACCAGATAGGACAGGATGCCGAAGCTCGGATTGGTCATCAGCTTCCACATCAGCGCGGCGATCGCCGGCGCCGTCATCAGCGGCAGCAGCAGCATGATCGACACCGCATTGTGGAAGCGGGTCGGCCGGCGCAGCAGCAGCGCGATGCCAAGACCGAGCAGCAGCTCGAGCACGACCGTGACCACGGTATAGGTGATCGAGACGCGGAACGTATTCCAGAACGCCGGGTCGGACAGGAAGTCGATGTAGTTTCCGGCGCCGATAAAGCCGCGCAGATGAGGCAGGTTCAGCCGGTAGCGCTGCAGCGAGTAGACCGCCGCGGTCACGAACGGAACCAGGATCGCCACGCAGACGAGCAGCGCCGGCAGGCTGAGCAGATAAGGCAAGAGGCGCACGCGCGGCCTTGGTTTGGCCGGCGTTGCCTGCGCGTTCGTCTGGAGAAGTTGGACCATGCTCATGATGATAAGAGATCGCGTTCGGCTGGCAAACGCCGCCGGCTCGGATGGGACAAGGGTCCGAGCCGGCGGATGGGTGCGGTGCGGGGGATCAGGCACCGCACAGTTGATCCGTCAGCCGAGACCGGCCTGCTTGAGCTGGCGGTTGATGCTGTCGGCGAGCTTGTCGAGCCCCTCGTCGACGCTGACCTCCTTGGCCACCATCTTCTGCAGCGAGGCGGCCCATTCCGTCGTCAGGTCGAAGAACAGCGGCTGCGCCGTGAAGTAGATCTTGGCGCCGGGCGACGACATGTCGTGCTGCTCGAGATAGCCGGGATAGGATTTCGCGATGCGGTCGCGGAATTCGCTGTCCTTCCACACCGATGCGCGAACCGGGTTGACGAAGTCCATCTTGCGCGCGCCGAACAGGTCGTGCTCGACGGATGCCGCCCACTGCATGAACAGCCAGGCCGCCTCCTTCTGCTTGGAGAAGCTCGACATCGCGAGCGACCAGATCCAGACATTCGGGGTCGGCGCCTTGGCGGCCGGATTGGCCGCGAACGGCGCATAGCCGAGATGCCCCTTCTCCTTGTTGTCGCCGCCGTTCATGAAATAGCCGAGAATGTCGGCGTCGAAGATCATGCCCGAGGCGCCGGCGCCGAGATCGGTGCCGACCTGGTACCAGGTGTAAGTCGACCAGTTCTTCGGGCCCGAGGTCTGGATCATCTTGACCCATTTGTCGTGGAAATCCTTCGAGGCCTTGGTGTTCATCGCGGCCTTCAGCTTGCCGCCCTCCATCACGAAATCCTTCTGGCCGAAGTTCGAATAGGCCGACAGGAAGCCGGGATGGATGGTCGCCCAGGAGCGCGAGCCCCGCACGCCGACGCCGTAGGGACCGCCGGCGTCCTTGGTGATCTTGGCCGCGACCTCCAGCATCTCGTCGAGGTTCTTGGGCGGCTTGACGCCCACCTTGTCGAAGACGTTGCGGTTGTAGGTGATGTTGTTGAGCTCATAGCCCCAGGGGATGCACCACTGCTTGGCCTTGCCCGAGCCGAGCTCGGAGCCGGCGACGCCGTCCCACGCGGTCGAGGCGCGCAGGCCCGGCAGCACGTCGTCCCAGGCGAAGGCCGGGTTGGTCTTGGCCGGATCCTTGATGTAGGTGTTGAGGTCTTCGATCCAGCCCGCCGGACCATAGGTCCAGGTCATGTAGGCGCCGGTCATGAAGGCATCGTACTGGTCCGACTTCGACGACAGCGCCGCCGTCACCTTGTCGAAATAGACGTCCTCCGGGAAGATGTCGTAGGTGACGTTCATGCCGGTGAGCGTCTTGAACGCCTCGATGTCGCCGATCATCGCATCGACATAGGGGTGCTTGTTGAGCAGCAGCTTGACGCTCTTGCCGCTCTGGGCCTTCCAGTTGAAGTCGGCGGCCATCGCCTTCGACATCGAGGAGGCGAAAGCGGCGTTGGCGGCGATGCCCGCGATGCCGAGCTTGGCGGCGCCGTCCAGGAGATCGCGGCGGCTGATGCGTTTGGCAGCGTAGGAGTCGAACAGATTCTTCTCGCGATCGAACATGTATTTCCTCTCCTTGTTGACGCTTGTTTTATGTGTCCTTCCGGGTCTTGCTTCTTGTCTTGCCGGATGTGGTCTCCGGCTTGTCGGTGGCGAGCGCCTTTGCGGTCGCTTCGTCGATGATGAGGCCGTGCAGAACGCCGCTGCGCAGCACGCCGCGCAGCGCGGTCACCTTGGCCGGCCCGCCGGCGATGGCGACGATCCGGTGCTTCCTGAGATCGGGCATGCTCATTGAGGTGGCGCGGGCCGACAGGTCGGTGTCCAGCACCGTTCCGTCGGCGCTGAAGAAATGCCCGAGCAGGTCGGCGCAGGCGCCGACGCGCTTCAGCTCGACGACCTCGTCGGGCTTGATCATGCCGCTCGACACCAGGAAGCCGTCGCGGCTGACCTGGCCGATGCCGACGAACAGCAGCGAGGCCTTGCGCGCCAGAGCGAACACGTCGGCGATGCCGAATTGCTGCATCAGAACGGCGCGGTCGGCGACCGAATTGGCGAACACCGGCACCGGCAGCAGATAGGCTTCCGCGCCGGTGCGCTCGGCGAGCTTGTGAATCACGTCGAACGGATTGGCGGCAAATTTCCGCGTCAGTCCGCCGAGCAGCGACACGAACTGCGCGTCGCGCGCAGGCGTCTGCGGCATCTGCTCGACGACGGCTGCAAGCGTGCGGCCATGACCGACGCCGATCACCTTGTCCTGGCCGCGCTCCAGGATCTGGCGCAGGAAGCTCGCGCCTTCCAGCGCCAGCGCCTTCAGCGGCAGATCGCCCTCGCCGAGATCAGGCGCGACGCGGCAGAACGAAAGGCCGAAGCGCTGCGCGATATCGTTCTCGAGCGCGACGCATTCGGCGACCGGTCCCTCGACGAACACGCGGATCATGCCCTCGCGGCTGGCGCGCGCGATCAGGCGATGCGCCTTGGTGCTCTGGATGTTGAGGCGATCGGCGACCTCCGACTGGGTGAGCCCCGCCGCGAAATACAGCCACGCCGCGCGCGTCGCGAGCGACGCCTCGCCGTCGATCACCGGCAACCTGTCGGGCGGGGGTGCCATATCAGGAAAAGTCCGCTTGCAAATTTCTTCACGTCCTGCAAAAAATTGCAGAGGCCGAACGGGGCGTCAATCCCCCAAACGTGCTGCAGCGCAACCAATGTCGTCGCGCGCGCACCAGAGAGCGATGAGGTCGCATGGGAGGTCTGTATCTCGGCATCGATGTCGGAACCGGAGGCGTGCGCGCCTGCGCAATCGATCCGCACGGCGGCATCCGCGGCGTCGCGTCCGTCGCGCTGCCGGCACCGCGCGTCGACGGCAACGCCATCGACCAAACACCGGAGCTGTGGTGGCAAGCCGCGACGGCGGCCATCCGCAAGCTGGGCGAGACCGTGGCTCTCGGCGACGTCACCCGCATCGTCGTCGACGGCACGTCGGGCACGCTGCTGCTGGTCGACGCCGCCGGCCGCCCCTGCTCGCCGGGGCTGATGTACAATGATGCCCGCGCCACGCGTGAGGCGACGCGCGTCGCGGCGGTCGCCCCGCGCGAGAGCGGCGCGCATGGCGCGAGCAGCGCGCTCGCCAAGCTGCTCTATCTGCAGAATGACGGCTATGTCGGCGATGCCCGCCACGCCGTTCACCAAGCGGACTGGATCGCCGGCCGGCTCGCGAACCATCACGGCATCAGCGACGAGAACAACGCGCTGAAGCTCGGTTACGACCCGGTCGCGCGCACCTGGCCATCCTGGCTCGAACAGCTCGGCGTGCGCGACGATCTGCTCCCCGAAGTGCTGGTGCCGGGCACGCCATTTTCCGAGATGGATCCGCAGATCGCGCGGTCGCTGGGGCTGCCCCCTACAGCGCAGGTCGCCGCCGGCACCACCGATGGCGTTGCGGCCTTCATCGCAACGCGCGCCGACCAGCCTGGCGATGCCGTCACCTCGCTCGGCACCACGCTGGTGGTGAAGCAGCTTGCGACCCAGCCGATCTTCGCGGCCGATCAGGGCGTCTATTCGCACCGGCTCGGCGAACGCTGGCTCGCCGGCGGCGCCTCGAACTCGGGCGGCGCGGCGCTGCTGATGCATTTCACCGCCGCCGAGATGGAGCGGCTGACACCTCAGCTGACGCCGGACCAGCCGACGGGGCTCGACTATTATCCGCTGCCAAAACCCGGCGAACGCTTTCCGATCGCCGATCCAGCGCTGGCCGCGCGGGTCACGCCGCGTCCGGCGGAAGATTGCCGCTTCTTCCAGGGCCTGCTCGAGGGCATCGCCTCGGTGGAAGCCCTCGCCTACCGCCAGCTGGCGCAGCTCGGTGCGCCGCGCCTGCGCCGCGTCATCGGCATCGGCGGCGGCGCGAAGAACGACGCATGGATCCGGATCCGGCACCGCGTGCTCGGCGTTCCCGTTTCGGTCGCCGAGCAGACCGAAGCAAGCTACGGCGC
>NZ_LFIQ01000049.1:62203-65881 GCF_001189245.1 Bradyrhizobium pachyrhizi
TTCACGCCATCGCCGACCGCTTCGATCATGTGCTGCTCGACCAGTGGGGCACGCTGCATGAGGGACTGGCGGTGTTCCCCGCGGCGCTGGAGTGCGTGGCGCGGCTGCGCGAAGCCGGCAAGCGGATCCTGATCCTGTCCAATTCCGGCAAGCGCGCCGGCAGCAACCAGCGGCGGCTCGCGACGCTCGGCTTGCCGTCCGACGCCTATGACGGCGTGCTGTCCTCGGGCGAGGTCACCTGGCGCGGCCTGCATGCGCGCGAGCAGGCGCCCTTTGCCGAGCTCGGACGCGCCTGCTTCCTGATCTCGCGCGACGGTGACCGCTCGATCGTCGACGGCACCGACCTTGTGGTGGTCTCGAACATGCGCGAGGCCGATTTCATCCTGCTCGGCGGTCTCGACGATGACGCGGCCGAGCCCGAGCGATGGCGTGAGCCGCTGGCAACCGCTGCCGCACGCCAGTTGCCGATGCTGTGCGCCAATCCTGATCTCGTGATGTTCGGCGTCGCGGGCCTGATCCCCGCGCCGGGCGCGCTCGCTGCATTCTATCATTCGCTTGGCGGCACCGTGCTGTTCGTCGGCAAACCGCATCCGCCGATGTTTGCCGCCGCGCTCGATCAATTGGGGCATCCGCCGCCGGAACGGATCCTCGTCATCGGCGACTCCCTCGATCACGATATCGCCGGTGGACGCACCGCCGGCATGCTGACCCTGCTGATCGGCTCCGGCGCCCACCGCGCGACGCTTGCGCAGGCGAGCGATCTGCCGCGGGCGATCAAGACCGTAGCCGGCACAGCGGCGCGGATGCCGCACTGGACGATGGACCATCTGACCTGGTGAGAACAGCCCCGATGCGACGGCCTCAAATGATGGATGAACTGCGCCGCATGTCGGCACGCGTCGGCAGGAATATCCTGCTGGTGCAAGGCGCCGGCGGCAATTCGTCGGTCAAGGATGGCGACGTGCTGTGGGTGAAGGCGTCAGGTACCTGGCTCGCCGATGCCGAGGACAAGGAGATTTTCGTGCCGGTCGCCTTATCGGCCGCGCGCGCGGCGCTGATGCATGGCGACGAACGCGTGCCGCTGGCGCCGAACGCCGGGACGACGCTGCGCGCCTCGATCGAGACCTCGCTGCATGCGTTGATGCCGCAGCGGATCGTGCTGCACGTCCATTCCGTCAACACCATCGCATGGGCGGTGCGCATCGACGCCCGCGACGAATTTGCCCGGCGCCTGGATGGATTGGCGTGGCGTTACCTCGACTATCATCACCCGGGGCTGCCGCTCGCGCGCGCCGTCAGCGCGGCGATCGCGCGGGATGCGGTCGACGTCCTGATCCTTGGCAATCACGGCCTGGTGGTCGGTGCAGACACTTGCGACGCGGCGGAGGCGTTGGTGGCCGACGTCGAGAGACGCCTCGCGCTGGAGCAGCGCAGCGCGCCGTCGGCAGATCATGACGCGCTCCGGACGATCAGTGCAGGCACCAATTATCGCCTGCCGCAGGATCCTCGCGGCCACGACATCGCCACCGACCGTTACAGCCGCGCGATCGCGACCAGCGGCTCGTTGTATCCCGATCACGTCGTCTTCCTTGGCCCGGGCCTGCCGGTCCTGGAGCATCGCGAGAAGCTGAGCGGCATGATCGCGCAGACCACCGCGAACGGACTGCCGCCGCCGGTTGCGCTTCTTGTCCCTGACCTCGGCAGCCTCATCCGCGAGGATGCGAGTGACGGCGCGGAAGCCATGCTGAGCTGTCTCGCATTGGTCACCTGCCGCCTGCCCCTGACCGCACGGGTCAACTATCTGACAGCAGAGAATGAGCATGCGCTGCTGAACTGGGACGCCGAGCGCTATCGCCAGCAACTGACGGCCGATCGCTGACCGTTGGCCAACAGAGACGCTCGCCGCTTCATCCCTTCTCGGCGGAGAGAAACAGGCGATAGGCCGGATTTTCGCTCTCGTTCCAGTAGGGATAGCCGAGCGCATCCAGCGCCTGAACGAACCGGGCGCGCTCGTGAGGCTTGACCTCGATCCCCGCCAGAATGCGTCCGTAGTCGGCGCCGTGATTGCGATAGTGGAACAGCGAAATATTCCAGTCCGGCGCCAGGCTCTCGAGGAATTTCAGCAACGCGCCGGGACGCTCTGGAAACTCGAAGCGGTAGATGACCTCGTCCTTGAGCAGCGGAGCGCGACCGCCCACCATGTAGCGCACATGGTCCTTGGCCATCTCATTCTCGCTCAGATCGAGGATCGGATAGCCTTCGCGCCGAAGCAGCTCCATGACTTCCCGCTTCTCGACCTCGCCGCGGCTCAGCGCGATGCCGACGAACAGTTGCGCCGGCGCGGTGGTCTCGGCAAAGCGGTAGTTGAATTCCGTGATCGCGCGCGAGCCGAGGATGCGGATGAAGTGCCGATAGCTGCCCGGCTTCTCCGGCACGGTCACGGCAAGCAGCGCCTCGCGATGTTCGCCGACCTCGGCGCGGTCGGCAATGGTGCGCAGCCGGTCGAAATTCAGATTGGCGCCGCTGTTGACGGCAATCAGGCTTCCGTCGCTCAGCGCGCCGCGCTCGGCATAGAGCTTGAGGCCGGCGAGCGCCAATGCCCCGGAAGGTTCGGCGACCGATCGCACGTCGTCGAAGATGTCCTTGATGGCGGCGCACATGGCATCGGTGTCCACCGTGACAACCTCGTCGAGCAGGTCGCGGCAGAGCCGGAAGGTCTCGGTTCCCACCTTGCGGACGGCGACACCGTCGGCGAACAGTCCGACCTGATCCAGCGCGACGACATTGCCCTTGGCGAGCGCGGCCGCCATCGACGCGGCGTCCGCCGGCTCGACGCCGACGACCTTGATCGACGGGTTGAGGAACTTCACGAAGGCAGCCACGCCGGCCGCCAGTCCGCCTCCGCCGATCGGCACGAAGATCGCCTCGATCGTATCGGGATGCTGGCGCAGGATCTCCATCCCGACCGTTCCCTGGCCGGCGATCACATCGGGATCGTCGAACGGATGCACAAAGGTCAAACCACGCGCGGCCTCGATCTCCCTGGCCTTGGTCTGTGCGTCGTCGAACGTATCGCCATGCAGGACAACGTCACCGCCCAAGCGCCGGACGGCCTCGACCTTGATGGCGGGCGTCGTCCTCGGCATGACGATCGTCGCCGGAATCCCAAGCTTGCGCGCCGACAGCGCCACGCCCTGCGCATGATTGCCCGCCGAAGCGCAAATGACGCCCAGCCTGCGCTGCGCGTCCGGCAGCCTGACGATCTTGTTGTAGGCGCCGCGAAGCTTGAACGAGAAGATCGGCTGGAAGTCTTCCCGCTTCAGCAACACCGTGCGCGACAATCGTTCGGAGAGCCGCGGCATGGGATCGAGCGGCGTTTCGACCGCCACGTCGTAGACCCGTGCGGTCAGGATGCTTTGGGCGTAGTCGCGGAGCGCATTAGAGGTCATCGGGTCGCTTCTGCCGATGGGAGGCAATCCTTATCGGTTGCACCTGCCCATCGTCGGCGCCGACCTGGCGAGCAGACGGCACGGAGCCGCCGCTACATCCAGCTCGAAGCATCGCACGGCCGAAGGCTCGAGTGAAGCCAAGACCGCCGGATCAATCGCCTGGCCGAGCGCATATGAAGTCATCTGGGCCGTCGCATGGGCGCCGCCAAAATATCGAAAACAACCCCAT
>NZ_LFIQ01000049.1:65894-104334 GCF_001189245.1 Bradyrhizobium pachyrhizi
ATTTCTAATATTCCGAACTTGACCCCGCAGATGAATCGGTGTCCCAGCCCAAAATGCCGCCCTGGCGTTGACCGCTTCACGCCATGAGACGCGATGAATTCCATTCCCTGCCATGGTCACCGGGCGCTTCCCAGCCCGATTCGGAGACGATCAGGGTGTCCTCGAGCTTGATGTAGCCGCGCGTTGGATGCAGCAGCGCGGTCTCGATCGAGATCACCATCCCGTGTTCCAGCGGCCGATCAGCGTCATACGGCGAATAAGGCACCGGACCTGTTGCAGTCAGGCGCGGCGCTTCGTGGCTGACGAGCCCAATGCCGTGTGCGGTGAAATCGAGCACGGCGCGATGCGGCGAGGCTTTGACGGCCGCCTCGCCCGCCGCGATGATGTCGCCACCCATGGCGCCCGGCCGGATCGCGCGCCGGGCCACCTGCTGGATGTCCTCGACCTGTTGCAGCAACTCGCGCAGCTCGCTGTCGGGCTCACCCAGGATGCCCATGCGGCTGAGGTCACCGATGTAGCCCCGGTAGTTTCCGCCGGAATCGATCGAGATCACGTCGCCTTGCTCGAGACGCTGGCTGGAAGGCGCGCGGTTATGGCTCTTGCCCGCGGCAATCAGGCAGTATTCGAAGACGAGATCGCGCTCCTGCTCCTCGCGGCGCAGACGGGCGACGACGTCGCTCTTGGTCATGCCCAGTGCGCAGCCCTTGAACGTGGCCATCATCGCATCGACGACCCGTTCGGAAGCCTCCCTGATCAGGTCCAGTTCGGCGGGAGATTTTACGGCACGAAGCCGTTCCAGCGTGAAATGGGCCTCGCGGAACTCGACGTCGCCAAGGCCGGTGCGCAGATGATCCCTGGCATCGGCCGGCAGGAAGGCTGCCTCGATGCCGATGCGCTTGGTGGAGCCCGCGAGCTTCCTCGCATGATCGATCGCAAGGCCGATCGCATCGATCGTTCCCCACGCCTCCGCTCTGACGGTCGGCGTCCATATCCGTCCGAGCTCGTGCTCGAACTTTTCCATGCGGTTGCCGATGTAGGCGGAATTTTCCGGGTGTCCTTTCTGATAGACGAACACCGGCAGATAGCGACTGGTGCCGATTGCCTCCATGACGTCGAAGAAGAAGAAGCGATATCCACCGAGCAGATACTGCACATTGTGACGCGAGGTGACGATCAGGACGTCGAGCCCCGCTTCATCCATCAGCCGATCGAGCTTTGCAGTATCGAACGGCGCCGCCGTTGCGATCGTGTCGAAAGCGTTGTCCATGGTATGACCTTTCGTCTTTCACTGTCCCGCGGCCGGTTTTGCGGCCAGCGATTTCGGTGCGGCGCTCGCGCCCGCGTTTTCGCCAAACAGAACCACCGGGCGCCCGTGCGGCTCAACGCCGAGGAACGTGAAGGCAAGGCCGATCAGGAGGCCCGCGCCGGCAAGAAAGCAGAACGCCGGCATCACCGCCGCGGCGGTCGCACTTGGATGCACGAGATTATCCGCACCGGCGATCAATGCGAGACACAGGGGACCTACGATCTTGCCAATCCCGTTCGAGAGCTGGGCAAGGCCGACCGCGCGTCCCGACAGCTGAACCGGGAAGATTTCCGCCGGATAGGGTCCGACGTTCGAAAATCCGCCATCGAAGAACACGGCGCCGACGATCAGGAAGACCAGGAACAGCGGCACCGAGCCGGCAAAGTCGTTGTGAAAATAGGCGGCGAGCGCAAGCGACACCGCGGTGCCATATCCCATCAACTGGCCACAGGGCTTGCGGCCGATCCGATGGGCGAGGAAGGCGAAGCCGGTCCGGCCGAACACGCCGGCGAGGCTGACATAGATGAACATCTTGGCCGCATCCTGGGGCGCGACGCCAAGCAGCAGCGCCACGATCGTCGGTCCCCACAAGAACACGCCGTAATTCGCCGTGCTGGCGCCGAACCAGATCAGGACTGTCAGCCAGAAGCGCCGCTGCTCGGCAAAGAGATCGGCAAATGTCGCCGGGCTCGCCGGCGGCAGCGCAGGCAGCACGAAGGACTCGCCACCGACCCGGTAGAGTTTCCGGATGCTCGCCTGCGCCTCGCGCACGCGGCCCTTGCTGATCAGCCAGCGCGGCGATTCCGGCATGACGATCATGGTCAGAATTCCGAGGAGGATCGGCAGGAAGCCGACTGCCGCCAATCCGCGCCAGCCAACCAGCGGCAGCAGGAAGCTCGCCGTCACCGACGCCGACAGCACGCCAAAGGCGACCGGGACGACCACGAGACTCGTGACCAACGTGCGATGGCGGGTCGGTGCGAATTCGACGATAGCAGGAACCGCCGCCGCCGCGCCGGCGGCAAGGCCGAAGCCGACGAAGAAGCGCAGGATCGCAAACGCAACCCAGCCGTCTTCCGGAATGAACGCGATCGCGCCCGAGGTCAGGCCGCAGAGCAGAACACCTGATATCGCCAGCGGCTTGCGCCCGAAACGATCCGCGAGGATGCCCGCGACGAACGCTCCCAGCATCGCTCCGATGCCGGCGCTCATCAGCATGATCGACGTCTGCCCAAACGTCAGGTGCCATTTCGGCGCCAGCACCGAGACCAGGAATCCGACCACAAAGAAATCGAAGAAATCGACCACGCCGGTGACGGCGAAGATGATGATCGATAGCCAATAGCGCGTCGTTACCGGCGCTTCGTCGAACGGCACTGCGCTCGTTTGTTCCGCCATGGTCTCCCCCTGTTGTTGTCAAGCCGCCTTCTTGTTTGAATTCAGAAATGCCGTCACCGCCTCCGCCACACGTTCGGTGGCCTGGATCGACGCGACATGGCCGACGCCTGCGATGATCTTCGTCTCGACGCGCGCAAGATCGCGGGCGAGCGCAAATGTTTCCGCGTTCGGGATCAGCCGGTCATCACCGCCCGCCAGCAAGAGCGTCGGGCGATCAAAGCCGGTCAGATCGGAGGCGACAGGCTGCGCAAGCAAGGCGCCGCGGCGCGCCTTCTGGCCCTCGTCGCGGCTGGAGCCGCGGAAGATCTCGATCAGCTCAGGCCGCGTGCGCAGGTATGCTGGCGGGAAGAAGAACTCGGCAATCTTCGACGCATTGGCGATGGTATCCGCGCGCCAGGAAGCGAGCTTGCGGAAGGCATCCGCATTGACGTCGAGCGGGCTTCTGTTGACCTTCCAGGTGCTGCTCAGGATCAGGCGGTCGATGCGGTCGGGATGACGGGCCGCCAGCACCTGCGCGATCTGCCCACCCAGCGAGGTTCCGAAGACATGGGCACGATCGTAACCGAGCCCTCCGATCAAGGCCGCGGTGTCGTCGGCCAAATCGGCCAGCGAATAGGATGACGGAGGGTTTCGGGTGGCACCGGAGTCGCGCTGGTCATAGGCGATCACCGTGAAGTTCTCCGCAAGGACAGGCGCAAGGCCGTCAAACATCGCATGATCAGCCTCGCCGCCATGCAACAGGACGATCGGATCGCCGCGCCCGGTTTTCTCAAACGCCGTGACGACGCCGTTGGATTCGAACGATTGCATCGGGGTCCCCGCTAATGCAGCAGCGTTGAAAGCGCGCCGGCCAATTCCTTCGCAGGATCCGATGGCAGCCACGGCATCCGCCACGCCACATGTCCATCGGGGCGCACCAACACGGCGCCGCGCATGCCGAGCTGGAATCCATCCGCCGGATCGGCTGAGGGCAACTGCTTCAGCGACAACGGCAAGGCGGTCTTCTCGGATACCTGTTTTCCCGCTTCCAGCCACTCACTGCCGAGTGGGCCCGCGACGACGGTGAACTGCTTGTCGAACCAGTCGAGCGTCGATTTCTTGCGCGAAGGCTCCAGCCACATGTGCGGAAATCGCGCGCCGGGACGATCCGTCGGCGTGTAGTAGCGGGAGTTCAAGGCCTTCGCGACGGTGCCATCGGGGATCACCGCGCCCTCCTCGTAATTGTGGCCGAGGTTCTGCCCGATGCTGTGCAGGTGATTGTCCATGTCGTTGATCCAGAACCTGATCCGGTCCGGATTGCGCGATCGCACGGCATCATCGGTCAGCCCGAATCTCAGCCGATTGCCGTAGCTGAAATTGGCATTGGATTGCGCGATCGGACGTCGCTCGCTGGAATAGCTCTCGAGCAGCTTTTCGTCCGCAAGGCCCTTCAGCACGAAGGCCAGCTTCCACGCGAGGTTATGCGCGTCCTGAACGCCGGAGTTCAGGCCGAATCCGCCGGTCGGCGGAAAACGGTGCGCGCAGTCGCCGACCAGAAACACCCGGCCCTTTCGAAAGGTCTCGGCCACCTGCATGCTGACGCGCCAGATCGAGCGGTTCAAAAGCGTGACATCGAGATCGGGAATGCCGACATGGCCGCGCGCGATCTCGATGAACTCCTGGTCGGTCCAAGGCCGCTCGCGATCGTCCTTGGTCAGGCCGATTTGCGTCACCGTCAGCCAGCGATCGCGGCCATTGGTGTTCAGGATACCGGCGCGCGGCAGATCGGGCCTGTCCGGGACGATGATGAAACCGGCGGCCTCGCGCGCGATCGGCAGCCGCGACAGATCGGCACGCCAATACTCGTTCGACATCACCGCCAGCGTCGAGGGCCCAACCATCTCGATCCCCGCGCTGCGCCGCGTCTGGCTGCCCGCGCCATCGGCCGCGATCAAATATGTCGCCGTCCACTGCGTCACTTCGCCGGTCTTTTCGCAACGTGTCGTGACGTTGACGCCGCTGTTGGTCTCCTCGAACGATTCACAGGCCGTGTTGAACAGGACTGTGGCGTGCCTGGACTTTTCGACCACCCGCAGGATTTCCTCCTCGACGGCGTCCTGGGCGACCAGGCTCTTCCAGGCGGGGGTATGACCGACATTCGGTTCGGGGCGGGTGCGGCCGAACTCGTGGCCCGCGATGCTGTCGAGGAACACGAACATGTCGGAATTGTCCTGCAGGCCGCGGTCGCGGATCGCCTGCTCGATCCCCCACTGCCGGAAGATCTCCATGGTGCGGACCCAGCAGCCGCGCGACTTCGGATGATCCGTCGTCGTCGGGCTCTTCTCGACCACCACGCAGTCGATGCCGAAGCGATCGAGCAGCAGCGACATCGCAAGGCCGACCGGCCCGCCGCCGGCGATGAATATGGACGTCTGGCGTGCCTCATCGGTGGCGATGCCCATCCTCGTCTCTCCTCCGTTTGATCGTTGCGAGGAGACTGCTCCTTTTTTGGTATCTCACAAGAATATGTTTGATATGGTATCCATCTCGATTTGAGATGGAGTGTGCCCGCCATGGACCTGCGGCAGATCCGCTATTTCGTCGCCGTCGCCGAGCGGGGCGGCTTTGCCGCTGCAGCGAGCACGCTGAACGTCGCCCAGTCGGCACTCAGCCGCCACGTCAAGGAACTCGAGGACGAATTGGGCGGCGCCTTGCTCGAACGCGGCGCGCGCGGGGTCTCGGTCACGGAATCCGGCAAGGTGCTGCTCGCGCGCGGACGCTGGCTGCTCGGCACAATCGACGACATCAAGGCCGAGGTGCGCACGGAAAATCGCGAGCCCAGCGGAACGGTGCGGATCGGCGCGCCGCCGAGCCTCGGCGATATCCTCTACCCGCCGCTGGCCCAGACCTTCGTGAAGCAATTTCCACGCGTGCGACTCGAACTGAGCGAGGGCCTGACGGAAAGCGCATCCGAACGCCTACTACGCGGTGAACTCGATCTGGCGATCGTGACGACGCCATCCCCCAACGATCACCTCGACTACGAACTGCTGGTCATCGAGCAGGTGTTCCTGATCGGGCCGTCGCGCGACCCGCTGCTGAAGCGCGGCCGGCTGACCCGCAAGGAATTCGACGCCCTGCCATCCGCGGTGGCCCCGCTCAGCCGCAACCCGTTCCCGTCGACCATGCTCTGCGCGGTGCGGGTCGATAACAGCACACCGATGAAGCGCATGGTGGCATCTGGCCTCGGCTACGCGCTGCTACCATTCTCCGGCATTCACCAGGAGGTGGCTGCCGGCGTGCTGTCGGCGGCGCTGTTGCCGTGGATGCGCGCCGAGCGCGTGCTGGCGCTGCCGCGCGGACGGCCCGTGAGCCGGGCCACGCGTGAAGCGATTGCCGCGCTGAAGAAGATCTGCCGCGCCCTGATCGACGAGGGAATCATCCTGACCTCGCCGGCGCGCAAGAGCTGAACCCGCCGCTCCACGCAAGCGGTCTGCTCATTCCTCCCTGTAGCCCGACGCACGGGCCGTATCCGTTGCGTCCGGCTCCAGGTTCCGATCGACCAATCCGTCTTGACCATAGTTGTCATGACAACTATAGAGTCATTCCAAGATTGGCGATCAAGCCGGCTGTTCCCGCCGTGAAAAGACGCGAGCCGTGACGCGGCTCTGCGGGCGACTTTTCACGGCCGGCGGTTAGTCGAAGGGAGGACGTTATGAACGCTGCTTCGCAGATCCATGCGGCAAGGCTGAGCGAGATTTCCCGGCTCATCGATGACCGCCCCGGCGAACGCATCTTTGAAGTCGATCGCCGGATCTTCACCGATCCGGCCGTGTTCGACGCCGAGCTGCGATATATCTTCGAGGCCACGTGGAATTTCATCGGCCTGGAATCTCAGGTCGCCCGGCCCAACGACTTCGTCACCACCCATATCGGCCGGCATCCCATTCTGGTGATGCGGAGCGCTGAGGGAAAAGTCGGCGCCTTCCTCAACACCTGCCGGCATCGCGGAACGATCGTCTGTCCGTTCAAGCAGGGCCGGCAGAAATTCCATGTCTGCCGCTATCACGGCTGGGCCTACGATTCGGGCGGGCGCAACATCTCCGTGACGGAGGAAGCGAGCGGACAGTATCCGCCGTCCTTCTCGAACAGCAATCACGACCTTCTTCCGGTCGCGCGGCTGGGTTCGTATCGCGGATTCCTGTTCGCGAGCCTCTCGGCCGACGTTCCACCGCTGGAAGAATTTCTCGGCGACACCCGCGCGTTCCTCGACCTCATCATCGATCAGAGCGACAGCGGTGAGGTCGAATTCGTGCCGGGCGCCAGCACCTACACGTTCGATGGAAACTGGAAGCTGCAGTTCGAGAACGGTCTCGATTACTATCACTTCGCGACCACGCACAGCTCCTACGTCGATATCCTGAAGAAGCGCAATGCAAGCGCCGGACCGGATGCCGGATTCACTGCGGAGCCGGAAGGCGAGCAGGAAGGGCAAGGCAGCTTCAGCTTCGATTACGGTCACGCCGTCAACTGGTCGATCAAGCGCACGCAGCTCTATGGCCGGCCGCTCGGCATGGATCCGGCGCGTCTCGATGCCGTGCGGCAGCGCGTCGGCAGCACCCGTGCCAAATGGATGCTGCGCCAGCGCAACCTCACGATTTTTCCGAACCTGCAGGTCATCGACATCCTGTCGGCGCAGGTGCGAACCTGGCGGCCGCTGGCACCCGACAAGACCGAGATGGTGTCGCATTGCCTTGCTCCGGTCGGCGAAAGCGCCGCGGCGCGCACGCTTCGTATTCGCAACTACGAAGACTTCTTCAATGCCTCCGGGCTGGCAAGCTCGGACGACAACGTCATGTATGAGTTCTGCCAGACCGGCTACGACGCGACAACCGCCGCGCCCACGCAAGGTTATCTGCGCGGCGTCGCGGAAGTCGGCCATGGCGAGAGCGCGCACACGCGCGAACTCGGCATCACCCCAACCGAATGGTCGTTCGGCCCCGCCAGCTTCGGCGGCGAGACGAATTTCCATCCCGGGTATCGCGAGTGGCGCAGGCTGTTGCAGCACGCCGCCGGGGAGACGGCGTGATGGCGGCCGACGCAATCAGGGAAGCCGATGCGCGCGCGGTCGCAGCCGCGGTCATCTTTCGCGAGGCGCGCCTGCTCGACGCCGGCGAATGGGCCGACTGGGTCGCGATGTACAGCGAGGATGCCGTCTATTGGGTGCCGGCATGGCTCGACGAGTACACCACCACCAACGATCCCGACACGCAGGTCTCGTTGCTCTACCACGATGCGCGGCGCGGGCTGGAAGAGCGGATCGCACGCATCGAGTCGCGCAAATCGATCACCGCGCTGCCGCTGCCGCGCACCGTGCACCAGATCTCGAACCTGGAAGCGTCGGAAACCGGCGCTGAACAGATCACCTGCCATTCGGTGTTCTCGGTCCACGTCTACGACCCGCGCGTGGCCAAGGAGCATCTGCGGCACGGGCGCTATGAGCACACGCTGCGGCGTGACGGCGAGACCTGGAAGATCGCGCGCAAGGTCATCACGCTGGTCAACGACCGCGTCCCGACCGTGCTCGATTTCTACAGCATTTGAGAGGGCACATGACGGACGATCAGGGAACCTGGCACGAAGCGGCCGCGCTCAGCGCGCTGAACGAAGGCGAGCCGTACGGCATCGAAATCGGCCGTCACCATGTCGCGCTCTATCGCATCGGCAATGAGTACTACGCCACGAGCAACATCTGCACGCATGCGGAGGCGCTGCTGTCCGACGGCATTCTGGAGGGTTGCGAGATCGAATGCCCGCTGCACATGGGCCGCTTCGATATCCGGACCGGCGAGGCGCTGACCAGTCCGGTCGAGATCGATATCCGGACCTATCCGGTACGCGTGGTGGGTGACAGGCTCGAAGTCTGCCTGCCCGCATAAGAGAACCATCAAAAATCAATAATTCGGGGGAAACAGGGATGACCGAAGTCGTGATGGACAAGGCGGCGATAACGACCGCCGATCCGCAGATCGAACGCACCACAATCCGCAAGGTCGCGCTGCGCCTGATGTGGTTCGTCATGGCGATGTACTTCCTCGCCATTCTCGACCGCGGAAACATCTCCTTTGCCGCGCTGCAGATGAACAAGGAGCTCGGGCTCAATGCCGAGATGTTCGGCATCGCGGTCGGCATCATGTACTTCACCTATTCCATCTTCGAGATTCCGAGCAATCTCATCCTCAGCAAATACGGCGCGCGCGTCACGCTGACGCGGATCGCGATCCTGTGGGGCATCGCCACGATGCTGATGGCATTCACGCAAGGCCCGCTCAGCCTCTATGCATTCCGCGGCTTCCTCGGATTTGCCGAGTCCGGCCTGTTTCCCGGCGTGATGCTGCTGCTGAGCCTCTGGTTTCCGTTCAAGTACCGCGCCCGCTACAACGCGATGTTCAACTATGCGGTGCCGATCTCCTATATCTTCGCCTCGCTGATCTCCGGCGCGATCCTCGAGCTGAACGGAACGTTCGGCATCTCGGGCTGGAAATGGCTGTTCATCCTCGAGGGCCTGCCGCCCGTCATTCTCGGGATCGTCGGCATCTTCTATCTGACCGATCGCCCGCAGCAGGCGAGCTGGCTGTCGACGGCGCAGCGCAACTGGCTGACCAGCGCGCTCGAGCGCGACGCCAAGGCGACCGGGGTGGTGCATGCCGAAGGCGTGCTCCGGACCATCACCAAGCCGATGGTGCTGCTGTTCGGCCTGTGCAATTTCGGCCTGTTCTGTGGCCTGGCTTCGCTGTTTCCCTGGCTGCCGCAAATCATCAAGTCGTTCGGGCTGCCGAATTCACAGGTCGGTTTCGTGACCGCGATCCCGCCTGTCGCCGGCCTGATCGGCATGATCGCGTTGTCGCGGCACTCCGACCATGTCGGTGAGCGCTTCTATTATGCTGCCATGACCTTCGTGATCGCGGCGGCCGGATTCGCGATAGCGGCCTTTTCAACATCGCCGGTTTGGATCATCATCGGATTCATGGTTGCCAATGTCGGTGTCTATGGTACGCAGGCCGTGTTCTGGACCATTCCGCAGTCCTACATGTCGCGGCAGAGCGCGCCGGGCGCGATCGGCCTGGTCAGCACCATCGGCAGCATCGGAGGCGCCACCATCCCGATCGTGATCGGACGCGCCAAGGACGCCTCGGGCAGTTTCACCATCGGATTCCTCGTGGTAACAGGCGTTCTCCTGGTCGCGGCGACGTTGGTCTTGATCGCACGCACCCAACTCGTGAAAGAATGAGCAGTCGGACCGCCACAAACCGTACCAAGACCCCTGCCCCGCGCCGCGCCGCGCAAGAGGATGCGCGCTCGGAACTGGTGATCGATTTCGAGCGCTATGTGCCCACGGTGCTGTCCAGCCTGGTCGCGAGGTTGCGCGCCAATGCCAACGCCTTCTTCCCGCAGGCCTACGGCGTGTCGCTCGCGGAATGGCGGGTGCTGTCCTTTCTCAGGGAGCATGAACCGGCAAGCGCCTACGATATCTGGACCAATGCGCAACTGGACAAGGCCGTCGTCAGCCGCGAGACGACCTCGCTGAAGAAAAAGGGCCTGATCGAGCTGACGCCGGTGCGAGGCAGCGCCCGGAACCGGACCGAGATCCGGCTGACATCGCAGGGCGTGGCGCTGCTCGACCGCAGTCTGGATGAAATCCTGCGCCGGCACAGCAACCTCACGGCCGGTCTCGACGCCAAGGCACTGGAGAGCTTCTTCCGGGTCGTGGCGCATATCGAGCACCGCATTCCCCGCATGGCCGACCAGACCTCGAATGCCGTGCCGGCCCACGCGCCGGTCAAACGCATTGCGAAGCGGAGGCCGCCGACCGGCGCCTAGCGACACTTGTCGGGTGAGGAACCCCGCGTAATTTATGTTTCAGTAAGCAAGTTGTAGCTAGGATCGACCAGTGAGTTGCGTATGGGAGACTTCCAGTGATCGACTTTGACGAACTTCGTAGTATCGCCGCGGATGTTCGTATCTTTATCGACGCGTCGGAAGACAAGGGTGGCGCCTTGAAGGCCATCATCGAGGCCTACGACGTCGTTCTCGGGATTTTTCCGGCCGGCCAGGGAATGGATCTTCACGTGGTCAAGGGCACCGAGGTCCTCAACCACATCGCGCAAACCCAGGCCTCGTCGGGCTTTACCCACACCGCCATCGCATTCCAGACCCGTGAGCAGGCTGTTGCGCTTCAGCAACTGATGGCGGCCTAGCCACCGGCGTTGCGCGCCCGCGTTGCGGGGGCGGTTGAAACGATCGCATCGGCGATCGCGCGACCCGATCGATGACCGAAGCGGTCCTGGAAGATCGAGGGTCGGATCAAAATTCCTCACCCCGCTTCTCAGTGCGCCGGCAGATCAAGCAGCGGTTGCCGAACGGCATTGCGCAGTCGTTCAGCATGGTATTGCGCGACGCCATCCCGGGGGTACTCGACCAGGAAATCGGCAATGCGCAGCGCCGCCACGGCGGGCTCCGCGTACCGGATCGAACTGTAGACAGCTTCCCAGCGCGCGCAGAACGTCAGCTCCGAGTCGCCGCGTTCGCCGCACAGCTCGTAGACCGTGATCGCGTCGGCAAAGCCCTTCGGCCGGATCTGGTCGACGCTGCGGAACGCGAATCTGTGTTCGGCACGCGCCTTCACGGCTGCGCTCACCAGGACCTGCGTGCCGTAGTTCTTGTTGAGGCCTTCGAGACGCGAGGCCAGATTGATGGTGGCGCCGAGCGCGGTGTAGCTCATGCGGGCGGCGGAGCCGACATTGCCGACCACGGCATCGCCGAGATGCAGGCCGAACCGCGTGCCATAGGCCGGCCAGCCTTCGCTGCGGAAGGCCCGGTTGAGCTCGGCATTGCGCTGAACGCAGTCAAGCACGGCCTCGCAGGCATGAACGACGTGATCGGGATCCTCGTCCGGCGCGTTCCATAGTGCCATCACCGCATCGCCGATGAACTTGTCGATGGTGCCATGGTGTCTCATGATCGCCTCCGACATCGCGGCGAAATAACGCGAGGTGTAGATCATGACCTGGGAGGGGTCCGCCTTCTCGGTCTTCGCGGTGAAGTCGGCGACGTCGGTGAAGAGAACCGTGACCTCGCGCCTGATGCCGCCGAGCTGCAGGGAGGCTCCGGATTCCATCAGCTGACGGACGATCGGCTGCGGAATGAAGCTTGAGGAGTTGCGTACGACGGTGCGCATCGTAAACACCGAGCGCCCCAGTTCATCGATCTCGTCGATGGCCGATTGCATCCGCGGCCGGTCGGCGAGCTGAAAGCGCTGGATCTCGTCGGTCTGCCGCGCCAACTCGCGCAGCGATCGGGCGAGCAGCGAGCCGAGCCAGAACGCGAAGGGGAGCATCGCGATCACAAAGCCGAGCGCGATGGCGAACAGCGCGCGCCGCTCCGAGATGATCTTGGCGAAAAACTCGTCGAGCGGGGCGACCACCGCGAGGTGGATGTTGGCCGCGCCGGCCGTCTCGATGCGGTGAAAGGCCGCCACAAGGGTCCGTCCGTCGGCGTCCGTGAAGAACTGCTGGGCGAGTCCGTCGGTGCGCCAGGCCTGGATCGCCGCGGACAGGCCGGGAAGCTTGATGGCATCGATCCGGGGCAATGCGTCGCTGCGTTCCGCCATCAGACCGCGCATCTCGGGATGGCCGACGATACGGTCGGCGTCGTTGAACAGGAAGGCCAGCCCGGATTTTCCGAGCTTTTGCCGGCTCAGCATCTCCTCGAGGCGATTGAGCAGCAGGTCGGCGGCCACCACCCCGCGGCGGCCTTCCCTGAGCGGCGTGCGCAGCGTGTAGCCGGGCTCCCCGGTCGCGTAGAACACATAGGGCCCGGTGAGCAGCGTCTTGCGATCCTTTAAGGCATCGACATACCAGGGACGCCGCCGCGGGTCGTAGCTATGCGGCCCCGCCACCTCGGCGACCTGGGTCAGGTTTTCCGACAGGAACAGCGTCACCGGCGCCGGGGCGGCCGCCCCGGAGCGGGCAATCACGACGACGCGGTAGACAGCGTCAGCGGCGACATTCAGCGCCGTGCGGAATTGCGGCTTGGCGCGATCGATGACGTCCATCTCCAGGAAGGAGCCGTCTTCGTATCCGACATAGAGATTGAAGATCTGCGGATTGTTGCGCAGCATCGAGGCCAGCAGGGCGTAGAGCCTGACATTATCGGCGACGTCGGCCTCCTGGATGGCCGGTATGCCTGCCAGGATCTCGAGGCTGTCGCGTACATTCTTGAACTGCGCGTCGATGCGATCGGCGCCGATTTGCCCCACCTTGTCGATGAAGGTGCTCGCAGCCATCTGGGTGATGGACGAGACCCGCCTGAAGCTGAGATAGACCAGCGTCAGTCCGACCACCAGCACCGCGGCGATGAATGCCGTGATGATGGAGGCACGAAAGCCGATACGAACCGGCCCCCGGTCGGTCTCGCGCGCATCACTCATCGAGCTCGTCGTTCGCCTCCGCTAATATTTGCGCACGATCGGCTTGGTCGGTGTAGCAGCCGGCGCGGCCGGCGAGAGCTGGAACGTCACCCACGCCGTCCACCCTTCCGGCCGGTTCTCTGCGGCGAAATCCTTGTAGCCACGAAGGTTCAGATAGCCCTGGTAGCCGTCGGCGACCGGGAAGATGAAGCCTACCTGCGGGCCGATGCCGGCGCCGCTCTTGCCGGACTGCTCAAGATCCGCAAGCGCATCCTTGGCGGCGGCATTGATCGTCTTGACCAGCGCCGGGTCGAGCTTCGCGGCGTCGAACGGCTTGCCGGACTCGAGACCGATCTGCCGCATCCGGAACAGGATCGGATAATCGTTGGCGTGCGGTGGATGTTTCGCCATCAGCTCGGCCAATCGCCCGAGCACCGCGACGCCGTCCATCTTGTTGACCTGCACAAGCGGCGGTGTCTTGTTGTCGATCGCCGGATCGGTCGGCATGTTGGCCTGGGGCGGAATGGCCTTGCCCCATTGGCTGAGCGGCGTCAGCTTGTAGCCGTCCTGAACCTTGTGCACGTTATCGTAGTCGGCCGGACCGTTAGTCTGCGTGCGGCCAAGAATCCAGATGGTCGGCGTTGGCGCCACGATCTTGGTCAGGCCTTCGGGCAGCGTCCCATTCCAGCCCGGCGCGACGATGGCGAAACTCCCCGCCCTGGTTCCGGTCGTGCGCGAGCCCACGACACTGAACACATCAGTCCACATGTCGAGCATCGGCAGCAGATAGTAGCGTCCGCCCGTATCGGGAACCGACAGGATGATCGGCTCCGGCGAAATATCGAGCCACACGGGCGAGTAGAGCGTGTCGAAATTGTAGCGCACGACATCCCTGTCCTCGGCGCGCGGATAGGTCCGCGCATGTGCGAACTGGTTGATCGGGGCACGCAACGGGACCGTGTTCGCGTTGGGCACATTGGTCGACTGACGCATCGAGATGTCCATGGTGACGATCGGATAGGCGAAGACATAGGCGTCGCGCGCGATCTCGTACGCCTGCTGCTCGGAGATGCTTTGCGCCGAAACCGGCAGGCCCGGCATCAATCCCAGTCCCAGGACAATCAATGCAATCGCTGATCTGATCATCTACGGCATCCTTCTGCCCACTAATCCAGAGTCTCACTCCGCATCGACGATGTTTGTCGTCGAACCGTCAATTCGCCACCTGCGCCTCCGGAAACTTCCATTTGCCGTTCAGGATTTCCGCACGCGGCCGATAGAGCCGGACGGTGTAGTTCCAACCCTTGGTGATCGGCAGGCAGTTTTGGATCTTGCCGTCGCAGCCGCCGAACTGAACCGCGATGGAGCCGTCAGGGCCCTTCACGCCGGTGACGTTGTTCAGCGTGTAGGCGTCATAGGGATTCTTTTCGAAATATCCCTTGGCGTTGTAGACACTGATCGACCAGAACGCGTCGACGGGAACGTCACGGACGGTCAGCTTGTAGACCGTCGTGCCGTCATTTTTCATAGGCGTGATGCTCAGATAGGTCGCGTCCTTGTCGGGATTGCCGCCCCAGCCGGCGGCCGTGCCGATCAGATGCCTGACAGGATCGACGTATCCCTTGGGTCCGAACGCATGGGCGAAGCCGCCGGTGTAATCATTCAGCGCAAGCAGCGCTTCGCGAATGGCTTTCTGGCTGGCGGGGTCCCAAATCGGAAGTTCGAGCTTGCCGGTGCCTTTCTGGCTGACCTTGATGGCATCCTGCAGCGCGTGCACCTGCGCGATGTCCTTGGGATCGTTCGGATCGACCAGCGTGCGAATCCCGACCACCACATAGCGCGTGCCGACGTTCTCGCGCGTCAGCGTACGCTTGCCGGCACCGTAATAGACCGCGGGCACATAATGATCCTCGCTGATCACCTGCAGTGCCATATAGCGCTTGCCAGGGTCCGGCATCGTGATCGTCACCGGCCCGGCTTCGAGGT
This sequence comes from Bradyrhizobium pachyrhizi, assembly GCF_001189245.1. Taxonomy (GTDB): domain Bacteria; phylum Pseudomonadota; class Alphaproteobacteria; order Rhizobiales; family Xanthobacteraceae; genus Bradyrhizobium; species Bradyrhizobium pachyrhizi. The sequence continues at coordinate 81,032 of NZ_LFIQ01000049.1, forward strand.
CGAACACCCCTGATGTATAGAGCGTATCGCGGTTGAGCCTGATGACGGTCTGGTTGTCGATGCGCGCCGGCTCGCGACGATGGTTGAGCTTTCCGAGGCCGCCCTCCTTGGACAGATTACCGATATAGAGATCGGACTCGGCACGGGTAAAAGTGTCGACCGTGACGGGGACCGGCGATTGCGCGAGCGATGCGCTCTGGCCCGCGAGGCAAAGGACACCAGTCAACAGATATCTGAATTTCACTGCTTCACTCCATTTCCAACCGTAACATTGGCATCGCCGTGGCTCTTGAGGTTGGAGCGCAGAAGCATGTAGCCGTCGGGCTTTGGGTCGTAGTGGCCCGGCGGCAGAATCAGGAACTTGCCGCCGGCACCCTTGTCGACGCCGAGCAGGCCGGCATCCTCGAGCGGCATCTGCCAGACCGTGACGATATTGCCGTTGAACGATCCGTTCGTATCGCCAGGCGGGAGATCGAGCACGATCGGACCATTCCTCGTGTCGAAGAACGTCATGAAGTACAGCGCGTCCGGATTCGGCGTCAGCGTCTGGTTGTGCCAATCAAGCGGCCGCCCCCAATAGTTCACCTGCCCCACCTTGCCCGGCGTCCTGATCAGCATCTCATGCCGCATCAGATCGGTATGGACCGCGGAAATGCCCCAGATCACGGCCTCGACAGCGCGGCGCTCGATCATGCGGCGGTTGAGATCGTCGCTAGACGGCGTTTGGGCATGCGTTGATGCGATCGCCATCAGCGCAAGTCCTCCGGCGATCAATGGCTTCATGACAATCTCCGTCATTCAAAACGGATTGACATAATTGACGATCGCGAGCTGGCGCAGGATCACGCGACGCACGATGTGGGTCGGCTTCATGCGATCGGTGTAGATGGCGGCCGTACCGGTCGCGCCCGCCGGCAATCGATCGGCGAAGGCGGCATCGTCGAGCTTAACGCGCACCACGAAGGGTACCGCCTCGATCGCCTTCGGCGCAACGGCTGTGCCCGAGGTCGTGGCCTGTCCGGTCGCCACGGCCTGCAGCACGCTTTCGACCTTCCCCGAATAAATCTGCCCGGGCGCGAATTTGAAGGTCACCTCGACCTCCTGCCCCGGCGCGACGTAGCGCGCATCGATCTGGTTGATCTCGACGCCGATGATCGTGTTCGAGGTATCGATGAACGCCATCACCGGAGACAACGGCAAGTTCGACACCCGCGCGCCCTTGCGCAGCGCAACGTTGGTGACGTAGCCGTCGGCCGGCGCGCGGACCACGGTCTTGTCGCTGTTCCACTGCGCGGCCTCGAGCTGGCCGCTGAGCTGGTCGACCTCGGACTGCCGCTGCTCGACGTCGAAGCCACGCCCCGCATCGCGCTCATAGAGCGTCGTCATCTGCGCAAGCCGTGTCTTCGACAGCTTGAGCTGCGCCGTGATCGCCTTGACTTGCGCGTCGTAGGGCGTCGGATCGATCTTGAACAGAACGTCGCCGGCCTTCAGCGGCGCGTTGGCGACGACGGGCACCTCGGTCACCTCGCCCGCCACGTCGGGCACGATCGACACCGCGTTGCGCACGACCAGCGCGGAGCCCTGCGGCGCGCCCCAGCCCATCGGCACCATCAGGCCGAACAGTGTCAGCACGATCACCAGGAACGGCGAAAGCTTCCAGAACATGTTGAACGGCACGATCTTGAAGTGCACCAGAAGGAACAGCAGCACGAGATAAATGTTGATGATCGCGACAGCCATCACGCATCTCCCGATCGGCGCGGCGCCGGCACGTCGACATAGGCCCAGATGAAGGCGAGCGGCCAGAGCGCGAAGCCGCAGATCAACGTGATCCAGCCGGCCACCGCGACGGCCTGCGCCCAAGGATGACCACGGGTTTTGGCGATATGCCCGGGCAGCCAGCCCGCGATGCAGAACACGCCGATCGCGCTGGCAACCACGATGACGAGCACGATCCAGGCGAAGACGTCGTAGCCGCTCATGGCTTCACCTCCTTCGCGGCGCCGGCCGCGGTCAGGGACGGAAAGACCTCCTTCCAGTCCCGCTTCATGTCGACGACGGTCCAGCCGCTCGCGGCGGCTGCATCGAGCGCCTTGTCGAGCTTGCCGACCTTCGATTGCCGGTCGTAGGCATATTCACGAACCTCGTCCGTGTGATGCACGATGCCGGCGAAGCGCGCGCCCGATCCTGCTGTGGTCCATTGCAGCATTTGCAGATCACCATCCGAGTTGCCGAACGCGAAGATCGGACGGCGGCCGATGAACCGGTTGATGCCGACCGGCTTGCCCGGGCCGTCATCGATGAACTCGACCTTGGCTTCCTTCATCAGCACCGGCTTGCCGTCGGCGCCGATCTGGAATTTCACCACGCCGGACGAGCCGACCACCTGCTCCGGCGGGATGCCGTAGACCCGCTCCATCCATGGCCGCATGAATTCGACCCCGCCACCGGAGACGACAAAGGTCTTGAAGCCGTTGGCCCTGAGATAGGCCAGTAGCTCCAGCATCGGCTGATAGACCAGACTGTCGTACGGCCGGTTGAAGCGCGGATGCCTGGCGGTCGCGAGCCAGTCGCGCACCAGATTTGCGAACGCATCGGTGGTCATGCCGGCATGCGTCGCCATCACGATCTGCAAGAGGCCCTTCTCGCCGCTCGCGGCCAGCGCCTTGCTGTCCTTCTCGAGAAGCGCCTTGAAGGGTTGCCGCGTTTTCCAGTCCGGATGCTCCGGCGCCATCGCCTTGACGCGGTCGAACGCGAAGGCGAGCTGGAAGTAGAACGGCTGCTCGGTCCACAGCGTGCCGTCATTGTCGAACGTCGCGATGCGCTCGGCGGGCGGCACGAAGTCCCGTCCGCCTTGCGCCGTGACGCGCGCGACGAAATCGGAGATCGCCGTTTTCGCCGCGCCGTCGTTCCAGGATGGCAGGGGATCCGCCGGCTGCGCCATCGCAACGGAGATGGATGCAAGATACGCAAGCAGCACAGCGGCGAACCGAACCATCATCGCACTTGTCCTTCCTCTTACCCGTTGCTTCGTCTCCGCCTCACTGTGGCTTCATCCGTTCCAGGTCATTGAGCCGCTTCAGCGCATCTTGTTGCCGCAGCAACGCATAGTTGATACCACCCGCATTCAGCGAGCTGCCGGTTTGATACGGGAATTGATCGAAGTCACTGAAGAACTCCTTGACCTTTCCCTGGATAGGCACGAGCAGCCAGATATTGCGCGCCAGGAACTCGATAGCGCCGCCACCTTCCTCGAGACCCTTTTCGTACGGATCCATGCGCAGATTCGCGATCAACGCCCAGGCCGACGTTTCGCGAACCCCCGTTGCGATGTTACCCTTGGTGGTCGCGAAGCTGAGCTTCCAGTCGTTCCAGCGGATGGCGTTGAGATTCCCGCCCTGGTCGAAATAGTAGATCGCGTCGCGAGGCCCCTGCTTCTCCTCGCCTTTGAAGTAGGGCAGGAAATTGTAGCCATCGAGGTGGACCTTGAAGGTCTTCCCTCCCGCACCGGCAAAGCCGGTCTTCATCTTTTCCTTGATGTCGGGCACACCTGCAGCCGCCAACAACGTCGGAAACCAATCCATCAGTGAGATGACGTCGTTGTACTGAGTGCCGGGTTTGACCACACCCGGCCATCGCACCATCATCGGGATGCGGAAGCCGCCTTCCCATGTCGTCCCTTTTTCGCCATGGAACATGGTCATCGCACCGTCGGGCCAAAGCGCGATTTCGGCGCCATTGTCCGTGGTGTAGACCACGATGGTGTTCTCGGTGATCCCGAGTTCGTCGAGCTGCTTGAGCAACTCGCCGACCATGGCGTCGTGCTCCACCATGCCGTCTGCGTGAATGCCTTTGCCGGTCTTGCCTAGCGACGATGCCTTGAGATGCGTGAAGACGTGCATGCGCGTGCTGTTGAACCAGCAGAAGAATGGTCGTTTGGCCCTGGCCTGGCGGCCGATGAAATCCTTGGCCGCCCCAAGGAACTCCTCGTCGACTGTCGGCATGCGCGCGATGTTCAAGGGACCTGTGTCCTCGATCTTTCCATCGGCCGTGGATTTGATGACCCCGCGCGGTCCGTATTGCCTCCGGAAAGCCGGATCCTTTGGATAGAAGTAACCTTCCGGCTCCTCTTCGGCATTGAGGTGATAGAGATTGCCGAAGAACTCGTCGAAGCCGTGCTTGGTCGGCAGATGTTCATCGCGATCGCCAAGGTGGTTCTTGCCGAACTGTCCCGTGGCATAGCCCTGCGTTTTGAGGGCGTCGGCAATGGTCGGCATCCAATCCTGAATACCATGAGGGTCCCCAGGCATACCGATGGTCAGAAGGCCGGTGCGGAACGGCTCCTGCCCCAGGATGAACGACGCGCGTCCCGCCGTGCAGCTCTGTTGACCGTAAGCATCAGTGAAGATGGCTCCTTCCTGGGCGATCCGGTCGATGTTGGGCGTGCGGTATCCCATCAAGCCCATGGTGTAGGCGCTGATCTGTGGAACACCGATGTCGTCGCCGAAGATGACGAGGATATTCGGCTTGCCGCCGCCGGCCGGCGCCGCGGCTGGCGCGGCTTTCTGGGCTTGCGCGAGAGCCTGTGACGTCAACGCCGCGGTGGCAGCAAGCGACGATGTGCCGAGCAGCACGGCCCGGCGATCAATGTTCGAGGCACCGCAAGTGGAATCGGCGCCGGCGTCATGTTTCTTCGTCTCACTCATTCGATACTCCTGAGTTACTCTGGGGTTGCTCGCTCCGGTGATTACGAATCATGCGTTCTGCTCGATCGGTCTCAATGTGCTTCGTTCATCTGGCGGGCTTTGGTCGACCAAAGGACGTGGTGGAGGAAAGCCCGACCGGATTCAGGTTCTGAAGTAGGCGCGTGTCTTCGCGGCGTCTCGCGCGCCGACGCAGATTGCGTCGGGCGCCGCCGACCTGGCGCAGCAGCCGGTGCGGTGACCAGCGCGCCGCGCCGGCAGACGGCGCGAACAGCTCGCGCTCGACCGCGCCGATCTCGTCATCGAGCGCGGCATCATGCGCGGCGGCCTTGAACGCCTCGACCGTATGCTGCGGCGCGACCGGCTCGAACCGCTGCAGCCAGTCGAGCAGCGCGAAGTAGACCGCCTTGGCGTCGCCATGGCGCGCGGCACGCCGCAGCTCCCTGAAGGCGAACGGTTCCGAGCGCCGATAGGCCTCGCGATGCCGGCGAAGACGTGCCGCTATCGTCCGCACCATCCGCGGCGTCAGCCAGCCGAGCCCGGCAAGCGCCAGCAGCACGGCCGCGGTCGACTTCCAGTGATCGGCGACGACATCGCGCAGCGCGCCCCATGACCGGTGCGGGCCGGAGGTGCCGATTGACGACGCGGCGCCGGCTGCGGGGTTCGCCTCCACCTGCAGCGTCACCGGGTCGAGATGCGCCACATCGATGCGTTGCGCGTCGATGTTCCACCAGCGCAGGTCGATCGGCGGCAGCACATAGTCACCGGCCTTCTCGAGCATGTAGACGCCGCTGTCGGTGCGCGCCGAGGACAGCACATCGGTGCGCCCGTCTGTCTTGTCCTGGAGCGACGGCTGCGCGGGGTAGAGCTTGAGCCCGTCGAACGCGGTGAACTTCACCGGCGGCAGCAGCATCGCCGGAATGCCCTCGGCCTTGATGGTGACGGTCCGCGTCACGGCATCGCCGGTCTTGAGCTGATCCGACGAACGGTTGACGGTCTGCTCGATCGATAGATTGCGCGCGGCCAGGAACGGCTGCAGGGCGGAGGCCGCGTCCGGGATGAAGGCCTCAAATGCGATCGGCGGCAGCGCAAGCGTGGCCTCGCGCGTCGCCGGCGGCTCGGCGGCGTATTTGATGGTGATCGCCTGGCCGGCGATCGCGTAGCTGCCCGGCTCCTGCGGATGGATGGCAAATTCGAACCGGACGCCGGCATAGGTGACGCCGTCCCGCTGCTCGTTCTCGTTGATGCTCCGCAACTGACGGGTCACGGCGTTGCGGACCTGGAAGTCGGGCAGCTCGGGCGGCGCCGTCATGTAGTTCGGCGCCAGCACGTCGATCCGCAGCGCGGCCGCCTGCCCCACCACGACGCGCGGCGGATCGATCGTCACCCGCAGGATCGGCTCCGGCGCGCTTTGCTGCGCGAGTGCTGCGCAGGGCATGAGCAGTCCGAGCATCAGGGCTGCGGCGGCGAGCGGCTGCCTCATGGCTTCGCCCCCGCCGGCCGCGCCGCGTCCTGAATCGCAAATTTCAGCTTGAGGAAGTCGGCCGGCGTGGTCTGGACCTGACGCATCCAGGCTTCGGCGGCGCCGGCGGTGGTCAGATCCTGTGGCGTCACCTGGATCTTCTTGCCGCCCTTCTGGTTCGGATCGACACGCGTCTCGTCGGCCTTCATGTCCGGCGGCGCGCTGTCATCCTGCTCCTGCTTCCTTCGCTTTTCTTCCTTCGCCTGCAGCGCCGCCACCACGATGGCACGGTTGGTCTTCGCGGCGACATGGCCGGGCGCGATCTTCAGGACCTCATCATAGGCGGCGATCGCCTTCTCATAGGCGTGGTTCTGCGCCTGGGCGTTGCCGAGCGCGAAGTGTCCCTCGAGCGTATCGACATGGGCGAATTCCTGCGCGGCAGTCAGGAAGTCGAACGCACGATAGGCGGCGATGCCGCGCCACATCGGATCGGAGAAGCGCTTGGCCGCGGTCGGATAGTCGCCGCGATCGAAGGCGATGCGTCCTTGCTGGTCCGGCGTCAGCCACAGGTCGGCAAAACGGCGCGGCTCCTCCGCCCTCGCGGACGACACGTGCGACAGGCAGACGAAAGCGACAACCCAGGCCACCGTGGTGCCGCGCCGGAACCAGAGCAGGCTGAGCAGGGCAATCGGCAGCAGCAGCCAAAAGCCCTCGTCGCGCCATTGCGTACCGAACGCGTCACCCTGCGCGGCCTGATAGCGGGTTTCGATCCGGCGCTCGAGCGCCGCGATGTCGGCGCCATCGATGCTGACCTGGACGACGTCCGAACCGAGCGCGAACCTTTCGGCCTTGCTCGGCGTGACGCTCAGCTTGACCAGGCCGTTCCGTCCGGCAGCCTGACGAACCGCGCCTTCCGCGTCACCGGGATCGTCGGCGACGAGCAGGATCGTGCCAGGCACCGTTTCGGCCGCGAGCGCCTCCGCAGCGAGCGCCGCGGCCGCGACGGCGTTCTTTCCGGGCGACGGCATCAGGCCCGGGGCAAGCGCGGCAAGGAAGGGTTCGATGACGGCTCGATCGTCGGTCAGCGGCATCACCAAATGCGCGCTGCCCGCATAGGCGATCAGCCCCGTGCGCGCGCCGGCGCGCGCCGCGAGCAGATCCCTGATCTTCTGTTTGGCGCGTTCGAGCCGCGTCGGCGCGACGTCGCTCTGCCCCATCGTTGCATCAAGCGACAGCGCGATCATCAGCGGCGCCTTGTCCTCGACGAAGGGCGGCAGCTCACGCCGCCAGGTCGGGCCCGACGACGCGACGATGCCGAGCGACATCGCGGCGGCGACCAGATAAAGCGGGCTGACGCCGCGTCCCGTCCCCGGTTGCACGATGAGATGGTTGAGCAGATGCGGCGCGATCACCCCGCCCCATTGCGCTAGCGGGCTCTGTCGCCACCGCACCCACGCGAAGACGGCAGCGACAGGAATCAGCGCGAGCAGCCACAGCGGCCGCAGCAGATGGAACGGGATGGCGGCCGCGTCATGCATGGCCGGGCGCTCCCCTTCGTCCCAGCCCGCTTTCCAGCGAAAGGCCGAGCCACAGCAGCAGCGACAGCACCACGGCGGCGCCGAGCGGCCACTGGAACAGCGGCTGCTTCGGGCGCCAAGACAGTGTATCGAGCTTGGCCGGCGCGAGACGGTCGATGTCCGCGTAGATCGCCTGCAACTGCGCACCGTCCTCGGCACGGTAGAAATGGCCGCCCGTCGTGGCGGCGACCGACCGCAGGACGCCGAGATCGACGCGGTTCTCGCCGGTCGCGGCCGGATCACCGACGCCGATCGTGTCGATCACGACGCCATTCTGGTGCGCGATGTCGGCGGCATGCTCGGGAGGGACGCGGCTCGCCGTATCGTTGCCATCGGTGAGCAGGACGAGAAGCTTCTCGCGCGCCTTGCTTGTCTCGAAGGTCTTGATCGCAAGCCCGATGGTGTCGCCGATCGCGGTCTGCTGTCCGGCCATGCCGACCTCGGTCTGTACCAGCAGCGCGGTCGCGGTCTGCAGATCCTGTGTGAACGGCACCTGCACATAGGGCCTGGTGCCGAACAGCACCAGCGCGACGCGGTCGCCGTTCCGGTGCGCGATGAAATCCGCGACCACGCGCTTGACGCCGTCGAGCCGCGTCAGCATCGCGCCGTCGCTACCTCGGAAATCGCGCTGGTCCATCGAGCCGGAGATGTCGATCGCGAGCATGAGATCGCGCGCCGAAACCTCGCGCGTGACGGGGTCGCCGACCCATTGCGGCCGCGCCAGCGCCGCGACGACGAGCGCCCAGATCAATGCGGCCGTCACCATCTGGATGCGCCGGCGCTGCAGCACGACGGCGCCGCGCTGCGGGGTCTGTCCGGTTGCCGCCGCAAGGCGGTCGAAGAACGGCACCATCACCGAGGCCTGCCGCGCGCGATACGGCGGCAACAGCCACCACACGAGGATCGGCAGCGGCAGGAGCGCGAGCATCCAGGGCCATGCGAACTCAAACATGGTGCCCCCTGATCCAGCGCCGCACCAGATCCTGCAGCGCCGTTAGATCGCCGGCATCCGCCGTCGTCCGCCCGTACGGCGCGGTCGCGAGCAGCCGTCCCGCGCCTTGCGAGAATTCGTCCCCGCCATAGCTGCGGTCGAGGAACGCAAGCCAGCCCGCGCCGGCAAGTGGCGCGATGGTTTCGCGCGGAAAGGCATCGAGCGCAGTCTGCCGCACGAGCAGCGCGAGGCTCGCGGCCATTCCCTCCGGGGCGCCGCGTTGTGTCTGCAGCAGCCGGTCGAGCTCCGCGAGCGCCGCGCGCCGATAGCGGTTGGCGCGGAAACGCCGCAGCAGGCGCCACGCCGCAACGGCGACCCCCGCGGCGACCAGCACGATCACGATCCGCGACGCCCAGGTCGCCGGAAGCAGGCTCACCGACGGTGGCAGCGGGATATCGATCAGGCCCGCGACGGGATCCACAATGACAGGTCGGGTGTCAGCCAAGAGCCGCCTCCGCTCTGGCGTGACCGCCACCGCGTCCGTGCCGGGCCGGCAGCCCGCCCAGGAGACGCCGGAGTTGCGGCGCCGTTTCCTCGGCTGTGCTCAGCGGCAGCACCGGAATGCCAAGCTCGCGCGTCCACGCGAATACGCCGCGCAGCCGCTCCTGCGACGCCTGCGCGATACTTTTGCGGATACTCTCGCGGCCGACTTCGAGCTGGATCTGCAGCTCGCCATCGGTGACGGTCATCCGGCTCGAGGCCGGCAAATCGCTTTGCAAGGGATCGTGGACCAGCACCGCGACCACGTTGTTATGCCGGGCGATCGTCCCGATCATCCGGCGCGTTGCGGTATCCGCGCCATCGAAATCGCTGATCAGGATCACCGTGGCGTCATGCATCGTCCGCCGCTCGGCATGTTCGAGCGCCCGGTTGAGCATGCCTGACGCCGGGACGATGCCGCGGCCGACGCCGAGCGCCTGGTTCTGCGCGACGATGGTGGACAATATCTGCAACACCGTCGCGCGACTGCGCCGCGCCGCCAGCTCGACGACATCGCTGTCATTGAACACGATGGCGCCGACCCGGTCGCCGACGCCGAGCACACGCCAGGCGCCGATCGCGGCGGTCTCGGCTGCGGTGACCGACTTCATGGCGCGCCGGCTGCCGAAGAACATCGACAGCCGCTGATCGACCACGAGCAGGGCCTGACGGTCGCGCTCCTCGTTGAAGACGCGCACATGCGGCTTCTGCAGCCGCGCCGTGACCTTCCAGTCGATCTCCCGGACATCGTCGCCCGGGCGATAGTCCCTGATCTCCTCGAAGTTCAGCCCGCGGCCACGCATGCGCGAGGCGAACCGGCCCGACAGCAGACTATGTACCGGCTGGCGCGGCAGGAACGAAACCCTGCGATCCCTGAATTCGAGCGCGATCAGATCGTCGAGACTGACGTAGACACCGGGCATTCTGGCTGATGTCTCCGTCATCACGGCCCTCACGCTGCAGCGACAAGCTCGGTGATCTTGTCGATTACCTGGTCGGGGCTGATGCCCTGCGACACGGCCTCGTAGCTCAGGATCAACCGGTGCCGCAGGCAGTCGTGGATGACGGCGCGGATGTGGTCAGGCGTGACGAAGTCCTGCCCGTCGAGCCATGCCCGCGCCCGCGCGCAGCGGTCGATGGCAAGGCTGCCGCGCGGGCTGGCGCCGATCTGGATCCATTTGCCCAAGGGTTCGCCGTAACGGCCGGGAAACCGCGTCGCGTAGATCAGGTCGACGATATATTTCTGTGCGAGGTCGGAGACGAAGATGCCGTCGAGCTCGCCGCGCGCATCGAGGATCGCCTGCTGCGGCACCGCCGGCGGCGGGGCGGAGCCGGCTTGCGGTTTCTGCGCATTCTCGGCGCGATTGAGCTTGATGATCTCGCCTTCGGTCGCCTCGTCGGGATAGGTGATCACGACATGCATCAGGAAACGGTCGAGCTGCGCCTCGGGAAGCGGATAGGTGCCTTCCTGCTCGATCGGATTCTCGGTCGCGAGCACCATGAACAGGTCGGGCATCTTGTAGGTCTTGCCGGCAACGGTGACCTGACGTTCCTCCATCGCTTCCAGCAGCGCCGACTGCACCTTGGCCGGCGCGCGGTTGATCTCGTCCGCGAGCACGAGGTTGGCGAAGATCGGCCCCTTCTGGAATTGGAACTGGCCGCCCTTCTCGGTCTGCAGGTAGATTTCCGCGCCGGTCACGTCCGACGGCAGCAGGTCCGGCGTGAACTGCACGCGCGACAGGTCCGCGGCAAGATTCTTCGCCAGCGTCTTCACCGCGCGTGTCTTGGCAAGCCCCGGCAGGCTTTCGATCAGGAGATTGCCGTTGGCCAGCAAGCCGATCAGCATGCTCTCGACCAGATGATCCTGCCCGAGCACCGATCTGCCGATGCGCGCCTTGAGATCGAGCACGGCGTCGCGGGCCGCGGAGTCCTTGGCAGTTCGCCGCGCCGGGGCGGCCGCTAACGGTGTTGCGGCGTGATCTGACATTGCACTACGGCTCCTTGGACCCCGTAAACCACCTGTAATAGGGGTTTCGTCTCGCCGCTTGGCTGAGGCTCGCCATCTCGCGCGCGTAGGCTTGCCGGTTGCCCGCATAGGCGCTGAGGCCGGCACGATAGAACGCATCAAGATCTCGCCTTTCGCTCAGCAGCGAAGTGGTGAATTGCTCGTCTGCTCCCTTGAGCGGCGGCTCGCTTCGGTACTGCCAGATGTGCGAAATCGTTCGGCTGAACTCGTCGGGACGCACCCATGTCGCGTATTCGATCCGCGGCCTGTCGTCCGTCACTGCCGGCGCGTCCGCCGCGTAGCGCACGAGCCCGTCGCGGTCGGTGATCCAGGTTGCGATCAGCGCCGCGACCGAATTGACGCCGACCGCGGAAAGCGCCGCAGACGTCTCGGGCTGGTGGAATCTCGCGCTGATGCGCTCCGCATCCAACTGAATCGGACGATGCGACCCGACAAGCAACATCTCATGCAGCTCCGATGTCCACAGAGACGCGTACGGAAACACATCGATGAAGCTACGAACCAGTGAGCGCGTGTCCTCATCGTTCTGTGTTGGCAGCGGCAACCACTGCGCGACGATCCCGTCGTCGTTCAGCCGCGACGATGCCAAGCGATAAAAATCGCGAGAATAGAGATTGACGACGCCCACCGCCGATGGCGGCGGCGGCTCCAGCGTGATCAGGTCGTAGGTCTGGCTCTCGCGCTGCAGGAGGCGACGGCCGTCGCCCAAGCGCTTCTGCAATCCCGGGTCGGACGCGGCGTTGAAGGTGCCGTCGAATATCGGAGCCGCACGAAGGACCGCCGGGAGCAGTTCACCCACCACCCTCCTGTCGAGAGCAGGGAATTGCGAGAGAGCGCCGGCCGTAATGCCCGTGCCGTAGCCGATCACCAAGGCTGATTTCGGCTCGCCATTGTGAATGATGAGAGGCAACAGCGCCTGGAGCCGCATGTATCGCAACGACGGCATCGCATCGCCGGAGTTGGATACGCCCTGGATATAGAGCCGGCGGAAGCGCCCGGTGTTGACCACCGCAACCGTCCCACCCGGGCTCTCCTCATAGAACATGATTTTTCCCGACCGCGCTGCCGGCAGCAATTGGGCAAATCGGTCGGACGGCGTGACGACCGCAGCGATGATGCAGGCTGCGCCGACCGCAAATGCCAGTCCAAGACCGGTGCGGCTCGAGCGACCGCCCCAGCAGGCAATGACACCCAGGAGGCCGGCGCCGATTGCGAGCAATGCCAGGGTGTGGACAAGCCCAAGCCAGGGCAGAAGCACGAAGCCGGTGAGAAGCGCGCCCCCCACACCGCCCAGCGTATTGACCGCCACGACCGCGCCAACGTCCTGCCCGATGTGCGCATCCCGCACCACCAGACGCAGCGCCACCGGAAAGGCCGCCCCGAGCAGCAAGGTCGGCAGGAATACGATACAGAACGCTGCCACCGCGAAGCGGGCGCACATGCCGGCGAACTGGTTTTCGGTAAGGCGGAGCACGAACGCCTCGGTCGCCGTCTGTGCGACCACGAGCCAATGGCCAAGTGCCGCGATCTCGATCAAGGCCAGGAACCCGGCAGCGGCGATCAGAAGGCCAAAGACACTCCAGGGATCGCGGATCCGGTCGATCACGCGCACAACGATCGCGGCGCCCGCCGCAAGTCCCGCGAGGTACGTCGCAAGCACCACGGAAAACGCGAAACTGCGCGTACTCATGAACTGAACGATAGACTGGGACCAGATGACCTCATAGCCGAGGGCAATTGCGCCGGCGGCGGCATAGAGAGCGACGGCCAATCCGACCCGGCGCGGTTGATGCGCCGCCGCGCGGCCGGCAGGCCTGATGCTCGCCGACGCCAGGGGATTCCGGCCGAGCACCGTCGCCCCCGCCGCCGCGAGGGCATTGAGTGTCGCCGCCGCGATCGAAGTCCCCTGCACTCCGAACAGCGGAATGAGGACAAACATCGGCAGCAGAGCGCCAAGAATCGCGCCGGCCGTGTTGGCGGCGTATAGCCGGCCGCCGATGCGGCCGGCATCGCGAGAGTTATGCAGCACCGCACGCACAAGGACCGGTAGCGTCCCACCCATCAGAAGCGGGGCGATGCCGACCAGAACGAACACCATGGCCCATGCAAGCAAACCGCTCGCGCTCTCGATCGCCACGAAGACCGGCGCAATATTCGCCAGGATCAATGTGGTGGCGACGCCGGTTATGCCGATGCCGATCTCGATCGCGATGTAGACTTTCGCCGGCTGGCTGGCCCGGTCGGCCCTTCCACCGAAGATCAGGCCGCCCAACGCCAGGCCGGTAAAGAAGGCACTCACGGCGGTCGTGATGGCGTAGACATCAGCGCCGACGACAAGCGAGAGCTGCTTGATCCAGATCACCTGGTAGATCAAGCCGGCGGTACCCGAGACGAACGCCAGCGCCGCTGCGACAAGCCTCCGGCTCGCACCGGCGTCCAGTCTCTTTCGGTGTGCTCGGGTCGCGGTCGATGCAGACCCTATGCTCGATCGAGCATCCATCCGCTAGTCCCCTTGGATAAGCGCGAGACAGGCCGATACCACTGGCCTGTCTCGCAGGGCCCCGCGACTATTCGAGACCGCGCTTCTTGAACGACTCGTCGATCTTCTTGTCGACCTGGCTACGAACCTGGTCGATGCTGAAGCTGGCTGGCCGTTGGCTCGGGGGATAGTCAACAAACGTCTGGAGGAACGCGGCCGACTTCATGACCGCCTTGGCAAACAGGTACGCGTTTTCCACACGCCACTGGTCGTAACCACTGCCGGAAATTTCAGCATGCTCATACGGATCCATGCGCAGGTTGAACATTTTCGGAACGCGCAGCTTCTTGAAGGGATTCGCCCAGACGTCGAACTGTCCGGGCTGCTCCTGCTTCTCAAAGACGAACTTCCAGTTGTCGAAACGCACCGCAACCAGATCGCCGTCGTCATTGAAGTAGAAGAACTCGTCGCGTGCGCTCTTGTCCGCCTTGCCGGTGATGTAGTCGAGTTGATTGAACCCGTCGAGGTGGTCGCGGAAGGTGGTCGGGCTGCCCTGCGGCTGCCAGCCGTTGAGCAGGCGGTCCTTCACCCCGGGATCGCCGGCGGCGGCAAGCAGCGTCGGGAACCAGTCGAGGCCTGACATGATTCCGTTGGCAGTCTCGCCTGCCTTGATGTGGCCAGGCCAACGGATCATCGCCGGCACGCGGAACGCGCCTTCCCAATTGGTGTCCTTCTCCGATCGGAAGGGTGTCGTCGCAGCATCCGGCCAGGTGAACGCGTTCGGGCCATTGTCCGTGCTGAAGACGACGATCGTGTTGTCCGCGATCTTCAGGTCCTCGAGCGTCTTGAGCAGCTTTCCGACGTTCATGTCCATCTCGACCATGCCGTCGGCGTACTCATTGCCCGGCATGCCGCTTTGCCCGCGCATCGAGGGACGAACATGGGTGAAGATGTGCATGCGCGTGAAGTTCATCCAGGTGAAGAACGGCTTGTTCGCCTTTGCCTGTCGCGTGACAAAATCGATCGCAGCGCTGGTGGTCTCGTCGTCGACGGTCTCCATCCGCTTCCTGGTGAGTGGGCCGGTATCCTCGATCTTTCCGTCAGCGGACGCCTTGAGCACCCCGCGCGGCGAATAGGCCTTGACGAAAGCCGGGTCGTCTTTCGGGAAGTACGGCCGCTCGGGCTCTTCCTCGGCGTTGAGGTGATAAAGATTGCCGAAGAACTCGTCGAAGCCGTGATTGGTCGGCAGATATTCGTCCCGATCGCCAAGATGGTTCTTGCCGAACTGGCCCGTGGCATAGCCGAGCGGCTTCAAGGCCTGCGCTATGGTGATGTCGCCCTTCTGCAGGCCGACCGTCGCGCCTGGAATGCCGACCTTGCAGAGTCCCGTCCGAAGGCAGGCCTGACCGGTAATGAAAGTCGAACGGCCGGCCGTGCAGCTATTTTCGGCATAATAATCCGTGAAGATCATCCCTTCATTGGCGATGCGGTCGATGTTCGGCGTCTTGTAGCCGACCACACCGCGCGTATAGGCGCTCAGATTGGATTGGCCCACATCGTCGCCGAAGATGACGAGGATGTTCGGCTTTGCCGCGTTCGTCTGCTGCGCTGACGCGGGAGACCCGGCAAATGGCGCCAGGCTTGTCGCGACCAACGCCGCCGCGAACAAGCCACGAAGCAACCCTCCGCGACTACCGGACGGCCTGGCAACGATATTGCTCTCATCGCTCATTCTGACGCTCCTTGCTTGTCGAACGGTTTTTATGACGATTGAGAATCGGCTCGCCGCACCACGCAGCGAAAGCCGACATGGCTGGTCGAGGTGTCGACCGGTTCGGCATGGCGGGCGGCAGGGCGATACCGGCGGCAGTAATTCGGGGCGCACAGATGCGAGCCGCCCTTGAGGACCTTGCGCGGAATCTTGATGGCGGGCTGGGCGGGGTCGTAGCTCGCATCCTCGCGACCGCCGCGCGGATTCTGCGGGATGCAGCAGGGCTTCGTAGCGTCGGCCTCATGACGGGCGGACCACCAGTCGGCGGTCCACTCCCAGACATTGCCGATCATGTCGTGGACGCCGTAGCCGTTGGGCGGAAACGCGGTCACCGGCGAGGTCCGGTCGAAGCCGTCCTCGCAGAGGTTCTGAATCGGGAAATTGCCCTGCCACGTGTTGGCCATGTGCCTGCCGCCGGGCGTCAAGGCATTGCCCCAGGCGAACTCCTCGGCCTCGAGCCCGCCGCGCGCCGCGAACTCCCACTCGGCTTCGGTCGGAAGGTCCTTGCCGGCCCATTTGGCGTAGGCGAGCGCATCGGCATAGGCGACGTGGACCACCGGATGGCTGCCGAGCACGTTGATGTTGCTGCGCGGGCCGTAGGGGCGGCGCCAGTTCGCGCCCTTCATCAAGGTCCACCATTGGCTCCAGTCGCGCAGGGTCGTGACGCGGCGCGGCGGCTGAAACACCAGCGAGCCGGCGTAGAGCATATGCGGCAGCGCACCCGGATATTGCGCAGGATCCGGCGGTCGCTCGGCGACCGTGATGTGCCCGGTCTCACGCACGAATTCGCGGAATTGAGCGTTGGTCACCGGGGTGCGGTCGATCCAGAAGCCATCGACTGACGCCCGATGCGCCGGCGCCTCCTCGGGATAGTGATGGTCGGAGCCCATGCGGAATGTGCCGCCGGGAATCCAGACCATGTCGTCGGTCTGGACGCGGTCGTCGCGCTCTGTTTCGGCGGAGGTGATCTCTACCCGGGACATGGCGATGCACCCCTTCGCGCATTTACCGTGAGCAGTAGTCCCAGAAGCCCTGTGTTCGCGACGGGTCGGTGTAGTACCAGCACATGCCCGCTGCCGGCGGCGGTCCCGCCCAGGCGGCTGCGCTCGCCGCGCTGACGAAACCGATCGCTGCGCCGGCCGCAACCGCGCCCCCGATCGGCCAGCCGTACCAGCCGGGCCGCGCCCAACCTCCCGGCCGCGGTCCAACCCAGCGCGTGCCGGCGCCGTGCCAGCCGGGCCTCACTCCTGGGCGCACCACCGTCCGGCTGCGATAGGCAACCGCACCGCCGCGCGGTCCGACGGCAACGCCGCCGCGGCGCGCGACAGCGCGCACCTGCACAACGTTACCGCTGCCTTCCTGCTGTTTGATGATCGGGAATGAAGCGGAAGAGCCGATGCTGACCGCCGACGCCGGGCCTGCTTGCGCGACGATCGCGGCTGCTCCAATGACTGCCAGACGGAAAATCTTGTTGAAGATCGCAGGCTTATGATCTCGGTGACCGAACGTCGTGCATGATTGCGTCGTGCCTGAGTGCATTGTCGCGCCCTTCCATTTTTCTGTGCTGCACTTTTCGGCAGCGTTGATCCGTCAGGCCTTCTTCCCTTTCTCCTCCGTCGCTAATCCGTGTGCACACTTGCGTGCACAATGTTCTCCGTCGTGACTCGTTCCACTGGACGTTGTCACGAGCGAATTCTGCTGTCAGTTCAAACGATAGCGGAACGCACTATACAAGTGATGTGCACTTTGTGCCAATCTCAACCCCGAGCCGTGCAGGCTTAACGAAAGATGCTCCAATTCGATCAATCCGGCCCGGCCGGCCTTATTGCTTTCTCGGAAAAACAAGCGAAAATCTGCAGGTTTGCAAATCCACATCACGATCTCGCCATGCGACTCAAGCTAACGTAGGAGCATTGTCGCGGGGCAAACTGTTTGTACTGACTTCAAGCATTTGGTTTTAGTAGATTAATCGCGCTGCAGTTGTGAACGTGGATATGGGCCAACACCTGACGGTTAGCACCGGCGAGCTTGACGGCTTCGAGGGTCTCCACGATGCCGTCAAAGGCTCGCATGTCGAAGTCATGCAGCTTGAGCGCGGCAAGCTGCGCGGCACATTGTCTCACGTCGGGATCGGTGATTTTTCGCTCAGCATCGGCGCATTCAATGTCGGGGTCCGTACCCAGCGCATCTCGACCGACCCCAAGCTGATCATCGGGATGCTGCTGCGCGCGACCGACCGCGTCACGCATTGGGCATTCGACATGCAGCCGGCCGATGTGCTGGTGATTCCTCCGTCGGTCGAGCATGACGGGGTCTTTCACAGCGCCTCGTCCTACGCCGCCATCCGCTTCGACCTCGCCGACCTGCCCGATATATTCGGCGGCGAGCCGCGGCTCGCCGACGCCGAAACCTGGCAGGCGAAGAACCACTTTCGCGCCGACCCCACGATCGGCATGGGCGCGGCGGACAAACTGCCGCGGATCGTCGCGCATCTCGCGCGCTATCCGGACGCCTTGACGGACGCGTCGGCCGGCTTCTGGAAGCGCGCGATCGTCGACTGCGTGACCGCGACGGTCGTGACATCGCTGCCCCCCGACGGAACGAGCTATCTGCCGTCGGCGATGCGCTTGGTGCGCCACGTCGAGGACTATCTGCACGCCGCGGGCACGCGCCCGGTCCACGTCTCGGAAATCTGCACCGAGCTTCGGCTGTCGCGACGCAGCCTGCACCGCGCCTTCCACGAGGTGTTCGGGGTCGGCCCGGTGACGTTCCTGCGCTACAAGCGGCTCTGCATGATCCGTTCGATCCTGCGCGAAAGCACCCCGGACCAGACCACCGTCTCCAAGGTTGCGATCGAACAGGGCTTCATCGAGCTCGGGCGCTTCTCGCAATATTACCGCGCGATGTTCGGGGAATATCCGTCGCAAACGCTTGGCTACGCCGGGTAGAGCATGATGAGATCAAGTTGAATTGGAGCGGCGTCGGAGGTTCACCTCTCCCTTGGGAGAGGTCGGCGCGCAGCGCCGGGTGAGGGGCTACGGTCCCTCGTGAGAGCTGCGGCCCCTCACCCGATTTGCTCCGCAAATCGACCTCTCCCCGCTGGGGAGAGGTGAGCCGAACCCGAGGCCAAACCGATTCAACCTCACTTCATCCCGCCATAGCGCAAAACCAGCCGCTACGCGCGCAAGCTCATTTCGGTCGCCCCGGATCGCCATTGCCCGACAGCACCTGCGCGGCGCCGCCGATGCCGCGGCGGAAGGCTTCATCGAAGGTGACGCCGCGAAACTGCCATTTGTAATCCTTGCCGTGCCAGGCCATCCGCCATTGCGTGGCCCAGCCGAGATCCTTGTCGTCCCAGACCAGCCGACCGAGCAGGGTGGCCTCGCCGCCATGCGGCGCGACGATCGCACTCAGCTTCGCCGACGGCGTCTTCAACAGTTCGGCGGCGGTGAGGTTGGCGCTCGTCAACCCGGTTGTATCAGGCAGCACGAAGCCCATGCCGCGCTTGCGGGCGGCAGCCGCAAGCGCGTCGCGCTGCAGGTCGGACTGCGTCCCGTCGGATGTGACGATGTAGTCCTTCGGACCGTGCTGCATCTCGGCGAAGACGCCGAGCACCGGCCGCTGCGACCGCCACGGCTTGAGACCGAGCCTGGCGAGAATGCCGTCGATCTTCTTCTCGTCGAAATCCACCGTCAGGTCGTACGGCCGGTCGCGGGTGCCCTGCTCGTCATGATGCGGCTTGCCGACATACTGATCGTGATAGTCGAAACTGCTGACGAACTCCCCGGCCTTCGATTTGTAGACGGCAAGCCGGCGGTCGCCTGCCAGCATTGGCTGACCGGAAACCTTGATCAGGACGTCCTCCAGACATGCCCCGAAGCCTATGATGCGGTTCGGCTCGCCCTGGCCGGTGACGACGGTCTGCGCGCGGTAGAGGCTGTCGTCTGCTGCGGCCATCGCACCACCGCAAGCGATCCATGCAGCGGCAAGCAGCACGCGGACCGCGCCGCGTGCGAGCGTTGCGATCAGATCGCCGTTGGTCTCAAGCAAGGCAGCCATCGTCACCTCCGCTCGGTCCCTTCATTGACGGCACGGATTGGCGGTATTTTCGGGCACCGCCAACGCGTTCGGACATGGGCGCCATTCCATCGGCTTCACTGCGCGCTCTGGCCACGCGCGGCGGGCCTGACATATGCTCGGCACATGCGCGGCGGCGCCGCGAGCGCTGCCCAACACAAGAGCACCGAGCAGGAGACGTTCCGTGAAATGCTATGAGTTGCAAGGCCCCGGCGGCGTCGACGCGCTGGCGCTGGTCGACAAGCCGGTTCCGCAAGCCGGCCCGGGCGAGGTCCTGGTGCGGCTGAAGGCGGCGACGCTGAACTATCGCGACCTGCTCACGGTCAAGGGCGGTTACGGCTCGCGCCAGAAATTTCCGCTGGTGCCGGTCTCCGACGGCGCCGGCACGGTCGAGGCGGTCGGCGTCGGCGTCAGGAGCTTCGCACCCGGCGATCGCGTGATCGGCAGCTTCTTCGAAAGCTGGCTCGCCGGCGAGCCGAGCGAGGCGCGGATGCGCGCGGCGCTCGGCGGCAGCGTCGACGGTGTACTGACCGAGTACCGGGTCTTCCCCGCGCATGCGCTGGTGCGCACGCCGGATCATCTGAACGACATCGAGGCCGCGGCACTGCCATGCGCCGGCCTCACGGCGTGGAGTGCGGTGGTCAAGCTCGGCGACCTCAAGCCGGGGCAGACGGTGCTGACCCAGGGCACCGGCGGCGTCTCGCTGTTCGCGTTGCAATTCGCCAAGATGTGCGGCGCCCGCGTCATCGCGACATCCTCCAGCGACGCCAAGATCGCGCGGCTGAAACAACTTGGCGCCGATGTCACGCTCAACTACAAGTCCACGCCCGATTGGGGCAAGAAGGCGCGCGAGCTGACCGGGCGCGGCGTCGATCTCGTCGTCGAGGTCGGCGGCGTCGGCACGCTGAACGAATCGATCCGCGCCACCAGGATCGGCGGCACCATCGCCTTCATCGGCGTGCTCGCAGGTCCCGCCGCGTCCGACACGCGGCTGCCGCTGATGGTGATGCAGCAGCAGCGGCTGCAAGGCGTCACCGTCGGCTCGATCGAGGACCTGCAGGCGCTGTGCGACGGCATCAGCCTGCACGGCGTCAAGCCCGTGATCGACAAGGTGTTCGCCTTCGACCAGGTCAAGGCCGCGTTCGCCCACATGGCGAGCGGCGCGCATTTCGGCAAGATCGCGATTGCGATCGGCTAGCGTGCCTGCGATCAAGGATTACCTTCCCGTGAACTGGGCCTTGCGTTTCTCGACGAAGGCCTGGCGGCCTTCCCTCGCGTCGGCGCTTTCGCGGATCACCTGCTGCAGCTCGATCTCGCGGCGGAACTGATCGGCGTAGCTGGCGTGCTCGCTCTCCTCGAGCAGCTGCCGCGTCGCGACCAGCGCGCGCGTCGGTCCGTCCGCGAGACGGCCGGCGAGCGCCTTCGCCTCGTCGAGCAGTTTGGCATCGTCGACCACGTCGCGCACCAACCCCCACTCCTTGGCCCGTTCGGCCGGCAGCGGCTCGTTCAGCAGCATCAGGTCGAGCGCGCGCTGGCGGCCGATCAGGCGCGGCAACAGCCAGGTCGAGCCGAGATCCGGCACCAGGCCGATCCGGCTGAACACCTGGATGAAGCTCGCCGAGCGCGCCGCCAGGATGATGTCGCCGGACATCGCGAGGCTGAAGCCGCCGCCGGCCGCGACTCCGTTGACCGCGACCACGACCGGCACGCGGCATTCGCGCAACGCCTGCATCGCCGGCCAATAATGCCTCATCACGCCGGTGTAGATGTTGTCGCCGAGCGACTGGAACGCCTTGAGGTTCTGCCCGGAGCAGAAGCCGCGTCCCTCCCCGGTCAGGACCAGCGCGCGGATGTCCGGGTCGAGGCTCATCTCGCCGACGGCGCGCGCGAGATCGCCGAGCAGTTCCGGCGTCATGGCGTTCAGGCTCGCGGGATCGTTGAGCGTCAGGATGCCGACCTTGCCGTCCCGTTCACGCTTCACACCAGTCATTTTTCCGCTCCCTGAAATTGGTTCTTGTTGTTGCACTGACAGTGCCATGCTTGGCATGCTACGCCAACGTGCCCCACCCGCAACAAGAACAGCGAAAGCAACGCCATGTCCGACCAGTTCTCCAACTCGCAAGTGATCCGCAAGCCGGCCGTCAGCGCCAAGGGCGGCATCGTCGCCGCGCAGTCGCGCAAGGCGGCCGAGGTCGGCGCGGAGGTATTGGCGGCGGGTGGCGATTGCGTCGACGCCGTGATCGCAACCACCTTCGCGCTTGGCGTCGTGGAGCCGTGGATGAGCGGCGCCGGCGGCGGCGGCGCGATGGTGCTGTATCGCGCCAAGGAGAACCGCGTCGAGGTGATCGACTACGGCATGCGCGCGCCCGACGGCCTGCGCATCGAGGATTATCCGCTGACCGGCGGCGCGGCCTCCGACCTGTTCCCTTGGGCGCGGGTCAAGGACGACCGCAACCTGCACGGCCCCGGCTCGATCGCGGTGCCCGGCGTCGTTGCCGGCATGGAGGAAGCGCATCGCCGTCACGCCAAAATGCCGTGGAAGGACCTGCTGGCGCCGAGCGTCAAGCTCGCCGGCGACGGCCTTCTGGTCGATTGGTGGACCACCGCGATGATCGCAAGCTCCGCGGCCGATCTGCGGCGCTATCCCGCCAGCGCCGCGGCGTATCTGCAGGACGGCCTGCCGCCGAACGCGCAATGGGGCATCAGGTCGGTGGTCCGCATGCCGCAGGACAGGCTGAAAGCCACGATGGCGCAGCTCGCCGCGGCCGGTCCGCGCGATTTCTACGAGGGCGATCTGGCGCGCAGCATAGCCGACGACATCCAGGCCGCCGGCGGCGCGCTGTCGGTGCGCGACCTCGCCGCCTTCCGCGCCCATCTGCGCGAGCCGCTGAAAATTTCCTATCGCGGCGGCACGGTCTATGCGACGCCGGAGCTGACCGCGGGTCCGACCATGGCGCGCACGCTCGGCCTTTTGCAAAAGTCGCTGGCGCCCGCGCAGGGCGGTCCGGATGCGGCGGCCTACGCTGCCTATGCGGAGGCGCTGCAAGCCGCCTATCGCGAACGGCTGAAGGACATGGGCGACGTCGACGGCCGGCGCGCGCTCGGCGCCGAAGCGATCGCGCCAAGCTGCACCACGCATTTCTCCGCGGTCGACCGCGACGGCAACATGGCCGCGGTGACGCAGACCCTGCTGTCGACCTTCGGCTCCAAATTCGTGACGCCGAACACCGGGCTCACCATGAACAACGGCATCATGTGGTTCGATCCGGCGCAAGGCGCACCGAACTCGCTCGCGCCCGGCAAGCGCTGCCTGACCAACTACACGCCTGTCGTGGCGCAGGCCGCCGACGGCCGCACGCTCGCCGCGGGCGCATCGGGCGGCCGCCGCATCCTGCCGGCGGTGTCGCAACTGCTCTCGTTCGTGATGGATTTCGGCATGGATCTCGACGCCGCGATCCACCAGCCGCGGATCGACGCCAGCGAGGGCGCCGTGGTGATCGGCGACAAGCGTCTGCCCGCCAGCGTGCGCGAGGCGCTGCGCGGCCGCTTCGACTTCGAGGAGGCCCGCATCCAGACCCTGCCGATGAAGTTCGCCTGCCCGAGCGTCGTGCTGCGCGACGGCACCACCAACAGCGGCGTCACCGAGCCGTTCCAGCCCTGGGGCGACGCAGTCGCGGAGGGGTGAGTTATACGCACGACTCCTTCTCCACCGTCGTCCCGGCGCAGGCCGGGACCCA
>NZ_LFIQ01000049.1:104344-117334 GCF_001189245.1 Bradyrhizobium pachyrhizi
GAATTGTGGATCGCGCTGGTCGTTCCAGCATCGCGAAACAACGAGCATCGGTGGTTATGGGTCCCGGCCTTCGCCGGGACGACGGTGAAGGTGTTGCGCGACCTGTGAGTCATACGCCCGCATTCCTGCGCCATGATCTGCCCGAGCTTGCTCTTCCTTCCGCCCTCTTGCTTGCAGAGGGCGCAGGAAAGCCGGGTGCCGATCGCACCCATGGGCCTCGTGCAAAAGGTCGGGCAACTCAGTGATTTGGCGCTCTTCGCGACCCGCGCCCGCGGACATTGCATGACCCGAACGGGCTGATACATTTGGACCGACAACAATTGCGGTGACCGGCTTGAGTGAAGCAAGCGCAGACGTGCCGCCCGGCGCGCAACTTCTTGGACGCGAGTGGCTGGGCTTCGACGGTGAAATCGCCACCGTCCGCTTCGAGGCGAAACCCTTGTTCACCAATCGCCACGGAACGATCCAGGGCGGTTTCCTTGCCGCGATGCTGGATTCAGCCACGGGCCTCGGCGCGCTCGCAGCGCTGCCCGCAACGCGAACCGTCGTGACCAGGACTCTCACCACGCGGTTTCTCAAACCGGCGCGCATCGGCCCGATCACGGCCAAGGCGAAGGTCATCTCGCAGACCGACCGCGACATGATCGTCGAAGCCGATCTGATCGACGCCAACGACGTGACGGTCGCCAGCGCCACGGCCGAGTTGCGGATTCTGGACAAGCGATAGCCGTGCGGCAGGCTTCGATCGCGTCACGCCTCTCGACCTGCTCTCATCTGCCTGGGCTGACGCAGGTCCGATCGATCAGCAATCCCTACATCGCGCCAGCAGGGTGACTTCGTTCATTCCGTAGCCGTCGACGGTCTCGACGGTGCAGCCAAGCTCGCGTTCGCAATAATCGATCCACGGCTCGGGGCTGGTGCAATAGAGCTGCACCGGCGATGCATCGTCGGCCGCCGTGCCTTCCGTTCCGCCAGTGACGAAGTTGACGCTGAAGCCGCGCAGGCTGGCGCGGCGCAGGTCGGCCAGCATCCCGGCGACAAATGCCTCCCAGGATCGGCGGCAGCCGCCGACATCGACATTCATGATGCCGCTCGCGACCGAATAGGTCGCGCGACGCAGGCTGCCTTTGCCGACCTTGAAGCGGCGCCCCGGCGCCGAGAAACGGCGGCGCGCGCGGCTGATCATGGCCAGCGACAGGTCGATCCCGAGATAGTCGATCTCCGCTTGCGGATGGCGCCTTGCGAGATAGGCGCACAGCGCGCCGTATCCGCAGCCGATGTCGTTCAGGCTGAACGGTGCGGAGAAGTCGCAGAGCTTCAGCAACTGGACGAAGCGCAGGTCCTGGGTGGCCTGGCAGGACCAGTCCACCCCGCGCGGGGTGGCGCCGTATTTGGCGACCCGCGCGCTGTAGTAGGATTCGACATCGGCATAGAGGTCGGAGAACCGCGCCCGGTCGCCTCCGGCGCCGAAAGCTGCGGTCTCCGCTGCGATGCTCACGTCTTGCTCATTTCTTGGCTTTGGCCCGCCGCTGCTTCGCCATCGCCGCAAGCTCCTTGCGGGCGACCTGGCTTGGCTTGGTCGGGATCGACAGAACCCGATACGACTGGGTCGAGTAGATCAGCGGCGTGTGGCCATCGGCTGCAAACGTCACCTTCGGATTTTCCTTCATGGCGTGAACGCTAACGAGCACCGGCAGATACGGACTCTGCGTGAGCGCCTGCCGGAACGCCTGGACCACCCGTTTGTATCCGCTCACATTGGGTTGATCGGAAGGATAGTCCTTCAGCGTGCCGAGGAAGGTATACCAGCGCTTCCGCTCGATCCGGTCGGCCGGCTCGATCCCGATCAGGCGGAACGACTGCTCGAGCGGATGATTGGGGGAGAAGATGTCGAACTCCTTTTGCAGCTCCACCATCTCCATGATCCCGCCGGGACCAAACCGCCTGTTCAGCAGATCCAGGACATCGCGCGTCGTATCGTCTTGAATCATCCGTCCCATTGAAATCCCCTCAATACCTTGTTTCCAGAAATGAAAAAATCGTCGCGTCTAGCGGCGTCGCTCAAGATGCAATCGAAGCTGATCGAGTTGTGGTGTGAAGTAGACTGCCCCCGAGACATCGAGCAGATTCTGAGCGCCGCCGACAATCTCGTCAAGCTCCTCATGTGACGTGCTGCCCAAGGCGCAAACGATCAGGCCGCGCAACACGGTCGCGTGCAGCTCGGCGATGCGATCGGTCCTTCGCCGCGCGACCGTCAGCGCCTCGTCGACCGCTTGCAGGGCCGCATGGTGGTCAGCGGCGCGATAGAGCGCTTCGGCCAGATCGGCCAGCATGCGCGCCTCGAATTCGAGGCCGGCTCGCGCAGAGCGCGCAAAGTCGATCGCTTCCTGAAGCTGGGCGGCGGCAATCTTGAAGTCGCCTGCGGCGCCGCTGGCGAGGCCGGCGCCGGCGAGCGCCGCGACCCGCAGATAGGGCGTGCCGGACTGCTCGGCCAGTTCGGCGATCCTCGCCGCATGCGGCTTGGCGAGTTCCGGCCGGCCGCGGCTCCAGCCCATCTCCACCATCGCAAAATGCGGAATGAACTGCACGACGGCGGCGAAGCGCTCCGGCTCGGCCCGCAGCACCTCGGCGATCCGCCGTTCGGCTTCGTCGAACCGGCCCAGCCGCACCAGAATTCTGGTGCCGAGACACCTGATCCAGTGCTCGACGTCGAAGCCGAGAATCTGGTTCGGGTTGAGACCGAGTGTGACGTTGTTGTGAAAACCGCCCTGCTCGGCAATCGCGGCAACCGCCACCTGCCCGGCGTCGAGCGCCTCGGCTAGACGGCCCGACAGGAAGAACGCCTGGCTCAGCATGGCATTGACCGTCGCAAACCGTCCGACGTCCCCGGTGCCGGAGGTGAGCTTCAAGGCGTCCTGCACGAGCTTGACATAGTCGTCGGCAGCCGCGGTCGCGGCCAGAATCCTGCCGTAGGCGCCGAGCAGGATCGGCTCGTGCACCGGGTCCGCCGCGCGTGCGTATTTGATCGCCTCTTCGGCGTAGGGCTTGACCTCTTCGGCGGACATCCCCTCACGCCAGCCGAAGTTGAGGATCTGGCCGCTCGACATCGCCCGCAGCCGGTCGACATATTCGGACGGGGGCTGGTCCTGCAGCAGGGCGCGAACCTTTTTCCAGCTCTTCATTGCCTCGGCGGAGTTGGTCTTGCCGATCCAGCGCGCCGCCCGCTGCAAATGGGTGACCGCCTCCAGCGGCTGGCCCGCGGCCTCGTAGTGATAGGCGAGCAGCCCGGCAAACTCGTCGAGCTTGCCCCAGTCGAAGCCCTCGATCGCCTTGGCGACGGTCGCATGCAGCGTGGTCAGCCGCGACCGCAACTGAGTTGCATAGGCGACCTCCTGGATCAATGGATGGCGAAACGCCAGCAATCCCTTGTCGTAGGGCGGCAGGTCGTACAACAGCTCGGCCTGGCGCAGCTGCGCGATGGCGTTCTGCAAATCGTCGTTCGGCAGCGCCGCGACCGGGCGCAGCACCGACATCGCGACCAGCCGGCCGATCACCGCCGCCGTCTCGAGCACCTGCTTGGCGATATCCTCGAGGTGATCGATGCGGGCGGCCACGACGGCCTGCACCGTCGCAGGCAGCGGCACCGCATCGACGCCATGCTTGAGCCGGTAGTTGCCGCGTTCGCCCTCGACATTGCCGCGCTCCACGACGGTGTTGGCGAGCTCCTCGATGAAGAACGGATTGCCCTGCGCGCGTTCGATGACATTGCTGCTCAGCGAGGCCAGCGAGGGATGCCTGCCGAAATGCTCGCGGAGCAGCTCGTTCGAATCGGACCACGGCAGCGGCGGAATTGCGATCTGACGGTAGTGAGACCGTTGCATGAAAGGTGCCGTGAAGCCCGGCCTGAAATTGACCACCAGCAACGTCGCGGTGCCGACGATGGCATCGACCAGCGTCTCGACGAACTCTTCGCTCGCGGCGTCGATCCAGTGCAGGTCCTCGATCATGACGACCGCCGGCGCGTCCCCGGGGCGCGCGCGCACCAGCGTTCGAACCAGCTCGAGGAGTTGCAGCCGCAGCGCACGCGGATCAAGCTTCGGGGCCGGATACGCCGGATCGGCGAGCCCGAGGAATTCGAGCAGCACCAGCAGTTCCTGCTCCGATGAGGCCATCTCGGCGAAACGGTCGATGACGCGACGCCGGGATGTCTCGATCGGCTCCTTGGCGCGGATGCCGAAGATATCGCGCAACAGCTCGAGCACGGGCTGGAACGGTGTTGCGCGGCCATGCGCCAGCACGCGGGCCTCGTAGACGCGAATGCCCTTGCGGCGGCAATTTTCGGCGAACTCGAAGCAAAGCCGGCTCTTGCCGATGCCGGCGTCGCCGACCATGCCGACGACCCGGCCGTCGCCGCCAACTGCACGCGACAGCTCATGCTCCAACGCCGCCATCTGCTCGGTCCGGTTGACCATCGAGGTCAGGCGGCGGCCGCTGCGGAAAACGTCGCTGGCGGGCGCGCTGAGCAGCCCCGTCAGTCTGAAGACCTCCACCGGCATCGAGATGCCGCGAATGGTCTGCATACCGAGCGGCGTCACCTCGACGAATTGCCTGGCGCCGAGATAGGTGTCGCGCGTGATGAGGATCGCGCCCTCATCCGCCATCTGCTCCATCCGGTTGGCGATATGGACGTTGGCGCCGGCGGCGTCGTAGGTCTGGTAGATGGTGTTTTCCACCGTCTGAACGACGACTTCGCCGGTGTGCAGCCCGACCCGGATCTGCATGCCGGGATCGGCGAGCCTGGCCACCGAATCCTGCATGGCGAGCGCGGCGAGACAGCCGCGGACCGCATGATCTTCATGCGGGCGCGGCGGCGCGCCGAACAGCGCCATGACGCCGTCGCCCTGGATCTTGTTGACGATGCCGTCGTAGCGGTGGACCGCTTCCTTCATCAGGTCGAGCACCGGCTCGAGGCGCCGCATGCCGAGTTCGGGATCGCCGAGGCTGTCGATCAGATTGGTCGAGTTGCGGATATCGGCAAACAGCAGAGTGAGGTTCTTGCGTTCGCCGCCCTTGGTGCTGAGCGAACGCAGCAGGCGCTGCGAGGGCGCGTCGGGACGGACGCTGCCCGCGGCGAGCACGGTCCCGCAGCGGCCGCAGAAGCGGCTGGAGGGCCCGTTCACATGCTGACAGGAGTCACATTTGAGGCCTAATGGCGCACCGCAATCTTCACAATAATCGTTGCCAGCCCGGTTTGCGTGACCGCATCGCTCGCATTGCATGAACAGCCTTCCAGTAAAGACTGCGAATATATCCGACGCACGAGATTAGCCCAGCACATTCTGTAATTGTGTTAAATGCCTCACACACCGAGGCGGTCCAGCACCCGGCCGGTCAGCACGGTCGCGGTGACGCCGACCCGCCAGAAGGCGTGCATCGGGATCGGCTTGATGCCGGTCACGGGCATGTCGATCTCGGCCTTGGGGCCGCCGATCAGCCGGCGCGCCAGCTCTGCGCCCATCGCGGTCGAGAGCGCGACGCCGCGGCCGTTGCAGCCGAGCGAGATCAGCAAATTCTCCGCGGGCTCATGGACATGCGGGTAGTGATCGGCGGTGATGGCGAGACGGCTGTTCCAGCCGTGGGTCCAGCTGACGCCCTTGAGCTGCGGCCACAGCCGCTCGGCGTAGCTGATCAGATAGGCGACGTCGGTCGGCTTGCTGATCCAGCGCATCGGGCCGCGGCCGCCCATCAAGAGCCGATTGTGCTGGTCGATGCGGTAATAGACCGTGATGTGGCCGCTTTCGTAGAGCACCGGCCGGGTCGGCATGATCGCGCGCGCGATCGTTTCGGACAGCGGCGCGGTCGCCGCGATCGACGAGAACACCGGCACGATGCTGCGGCGGAGCGCCGGCCAGAGATCATCGGTAAAGCCGTTGGTCGCGAGCAGCACCTTGTCGGCGAGCACGACCGCGCGCGGCGTCTCGATCCGCCAGCGGCCGCCGTCGCGGCGGAGCGACAGCGCCGGGGTCTCGCCATGGACGGCAACGCCGGCCCCGATCGCAGCGCGCGCAAGACCCCGCGCATAGCTCAGCGGATGCAGGTCGCCGCCGCGCGCATCCAGCATGGCGCAGAGGTAACGGTCGCTGCCGGTCATCTGCCGCATCTCGGCGGCGTCGAGCAGCTTCACCGGCATGCCGCGCCGGATGCACTGCTTTGCGGTGGTCTCGATCGCCGCTGCGCTGGCTTCGTTGTAGGCCGCGCGCAGCGTGCCGTTCTGCCTGGCCTCGCAGGGGATCTGGTAGCGGCGGATCAAATCATGCGTGAAGTTGGTGGTGCCGTAGGAGAATTCGATCATACGACGGCCGAGATCGGCGCCGAAATCCCGTTCGATCTGGTCGGGGTCGTGCTTCAGTCCCGGATTGGTCTGCCCGCCATTGTTGCCGGACGCGCCCCAGCCCGGCTCCTGCGCTTCGAGCACGGTCGCAAGCACGCCCTGCTCGGCGAGGTGCAGCGCTGTCGACAGGCCGGTGAAGCCGCCGCCGATGATCGCGACCGGTACGCTCTTGTCCGACGTCAGCAGAGGCGTCGGCGTCGCCTGCACCGCGGTGTCGGCGTAGAGGCTCGGTGGCAGCGGCAGGCGAATAGGCGCGTTCATTGCAGGCGACCCGATCACAGTGGATGCAGCACGCGGCGCAGGAAATCCTGGGTGCGCGGGTGCTGGGGTTGGTTGAGGACGGATTTGGCGGCGCCCTGCTCGACGATGACGCCGCCGTCGATGAACAGCACGCGATCGGCCACGTCGCGGGCAAAGCCCATTTCATGGGTGACGACGACCATGGTCATGCCGTCGTCGGCGAGCTTGCGCATCACCGACAGCACCTCGCCGACCAACTCCGGATCAAGCGCGGAGGTCGGCTCGTCGAACAGGATCGCCTTCGGCTGCATCGCCAGCGCCCGCGCGATCGCGACGCGCTGCTGCTGGCCGCCGGAGAGTTTTGGCGGATGCACCTCGGCCTTGTCGGCGAGCCCGACCTGCGCGAGCAGCGCACGGCCGCGGGCGATCGCCTGCTCGCGCGGCTGCTTCTTCACATAGAGCGGCCCCTCGATAACGTTCTCGAGCGCGGTGCGGTGCGGAAACAGGTTGAAGCGCTGGAACACCATCGAGACCTGGGTGCGGATCGCCACGATCGAGCGGTCATTGCTGTCGACGCGCGCACCCTCGACGCTGATCTCGCCGCGATCGTAGCTCTCGAGCCCGTTGATGCAGCGCAGGATGGTCGACTTGCCGGAGCCGGACGGACCGACGATGCAGACCACCTCGCTCCTGGCGACGGAGGCGGTGATGCCCTTCAGCACCTCGACCTTGCCAAAACTCTTGTGGACGTCGCGGAGCTCGATCATTTGCGGTTCGCCTTGTTCTCGAAGTGCCGAACCAGCAGGATGAGCGGGATGCTCATGGTGAGGTACATCAGCGCCACCAGCGTGAACACGCTGGTGTTCTTGAAGGTCGAAGAGGCGATCAGCTTGCCCTGCAGCGCGAGCTCGGCGACCGTGATGGTGGACGCCTGCGAGGAATCCTTCAGCATCATGATCATGATGTTGCCGTAGGGCGGCAGGATGATCCTGACCGCCTGCGGCAGCACCACGCGGCGCATGGTGAGCCACCAGCCCATCCCGATGGTCTGTGCCGCCTCGATCTGCCCCTTGTCGATCGCCTCGATGCCGGCGCGGAAATTTTCTGCCTGATAGGCCGAATAGGCGATGCCGAGCCCGATGATCGCGGCCTGCAGCGCCGACAGCGCGATGCCGAAATCGGGCATCACGAAGTAGATGTAGAACAGCAGCACGATGATCGGGATGCCGCGGATCACATTGATCAGCGAGGCGCTGAGGCCGACCAGGACGCCGATCCCGGACACCCGCATCAAGGCCCATATCAGCCCGAGCACCGTCGACAGCAACAGTGAGCCGACGGTGACGACGATGGTCAGCCAGACACCCTGCAGCAGGATCGGCACGAACTCGACGGCGTCATGGAAGAATTTTTGCATCGGCTCAAACGTATCCCGTCCCGACACTATTCGAACATTACCTCCGTCATCCTGACGAGCGGCGTCTTCGCCGCGTCTCGAAGGATGTACGGCCCGGCTGGTGGCCGTCGCCCCTTCGAGGCTCGCTTCGCTCGCACCTCAGGGTGACGGATCACTTCGGGACATAAATACTCACGACGCGCCGGCCTTCTGGCCCCATTTCTCCAGGATCTTGGCGATCGTGCCGTTGGCCTTCAGCTTCGTCAGCGAGGCGTTGATCTTCGCGAGCAGCTCGGTGTCGCTCTTGCGGACGCCGATCGCGACGGTGCCGACCGTGACCGGCTTGTAGCCGTCGACCAGACGGACGTCGGCGAAATTGCCCTGCTGCAGATTGTAGGCGAGGATCGGATGGTCGGCGAAGCCGGCCTTGAGGCGGCCCGCATTCACGTCGCGCAGGATGTCGGGAATGGTATCGTAGACCTTGACCTCGCTGAACAGCCCGGTCTTCTTCAGCGCGTCGACAAAGGCAGTACCGACCTGGGCGCCGACCACGGCGCCCTTCAGATCCTCCTGCGAGGCATAGGCCTTGGTGTCGGCCTTCGGCACCACGAGGCCCTCGCCATAGGTGTAAACCGGCTCGGAGAAGTCGATCACCTCCTTGCGTGCGGCGGTGGCGAACATCGCGGCGGCGATGATATCGATCTTGTTGGATGTCAGCGAGGGGATCAGCGCCGAGAACTGCATCGGCTCGATCTGCACGGTAAAGCCGGCGTCCTTGCCGATCTCGGCGGCGAGATCGACCATGATGCCCTGGATCGAGTTGGTCTTGGTGTCGAGGAAGGTGAAGGGAATGCCGGTCGGGGTCGAGCCGACCTTGAGCACCTGCTGCGCCACTGACGGCGAGGTCAAGGCAAGGGCAAGCGCCGCCACCGCGGCCTGGACGAGACGCTGAAACGACATCGCAACACCTCCCGAAGCTGGCCTTGGCGCCGCATCGCCCGCGCGTTTCGCGCTTTTGGTTGCGGTCGACGCCGTTCCGGCCTATTTTCACCAATATGAAATTGTGGTCACGAAACCGCGGCCAATGCAAGCGGTTTTCATGCACATGAAGGAAGCGGATTGACGTGAGCGGCGGCAAGAGAATGCGTAAAGGCGCGGCAGCGAAGCCCGCAACGGCACGCCGCGCCGCCAGAAAGCCGGCCAGCAAGCCGGCCGAGCCCGCGATGGATCTCGCGGTCGGGCGCCGCATCCGCGACCTGCGCCGCAGCAAGGAGATGTCGCTGGAGGTGGTTGCCGCGCGCACCGACTTGTCGATCGGCTTCATCAGCCAGATCGAGCGCGGCCTGTCGTCGCCCTCGCTGCGCGTGCTGGCGACATTGGCCGACGTGCTCGGCGTCGGCATCGCCGCGCTGTTCGGCGCGACGCCCAAGGATGACGGCGCCGGCGGCGTCGTGACCCGCGAGGTGCAGCGCGCCGAGCTGAAGCTGTGGCGCACCGGAATTTCAAAGCAGCTGCTGAGCCCAGCCGGCAGCGAGAGCCGGCTCAATCTGTTCCTGGTGCATCTCGAGCCCGGCGGCAACACCGGCGACGAGTTCTATACCCATGACGGCGAAGAGGCCGGCCTCGTGCTCCAGGGCGAGATGACGCTGACGGTGGACACGGAGACCTGGACGCTGAAAGAAGGCGACAGCTTCCGCTTCGCCAGCCGGCGTCCGCACCGCTTCTCCAATCCAGCGCGCGATGCCAAGGCCGTGGTGCTCTGGGTGAACTGCGTGACGGCGGCGGGGTGACGGCCCCACTCTCTCCACTCGTCGTCCCGGCGAAAGCCGGGACGACACCTGTTATTACGGAGCCCTCACGTCAGGCCGCATCACTTCAACCCCATCACCACTTCCTCGATCTTGATCGGGAAATTCCGCACGCGGATGCCGGTGGCGTGGAAGACGGCGTTGGCGACGGCGCCGGCGCTGCCGGTGATGCCGATCTCGCCGACGCCCTTGATGCCGAGCGGGTTCACATGGGGATCGTGCTCGTCGACGGTGATGACCTCCATCGGCGGCACGTCGGCATTCACGGGCACATGATACTCGGCGAGGTTCGCATTCAGGATGCGGCCGGACCTCTTGTCCATCACCGCCTCCTCGTGCAGCGCGAACGAGAGGCCCCAGATCATGCCGCCGCGGAGCTGGCTCTGCACCATCAACGGATTGATGATGCGCCCTGCGGCGAACGCGCCGACCAGCCGCGTGGCGCGGATCTGGCCGAGCTCCGGATCGACCTTCACCTCGGCAAAGACAGCGCCATGCGCGTGCATCGCATATTGCGATTGCGCCGCCGGATCGGCCGCACCCGTGCCGGTGGCCTCGACCTCGGCAACACCGGCGCGCGCCAGGATCTCGGCATAGCCTTCGCTGCGCGTGTCGTCGTCGCGGCGATAGAGCCGCCCGGCCCGCGCCACCACGCCGGCATTGCCGGCGCCGAACAGCGGCGAGCGCTGGTCGGAGGTCGCAAGCTCGGCGAGCTTTGCGATCACCGCCGCACCGGCATTGTGGATCGCGGCACCGACCGTCGCAGTGTGCGCGGAGCCGCCGGCGATGCCGGCATCCGGCAGGTCCGACGTGCCGGACAGGAACGAGATCTGCTCGAGATCGAGCGCGAGCGCGTCGGCCGAGATTTGCGTGAGCGCGGTCCAGGCGCCCTGCCCCATGTCGTGCGCGCCGCTTTCCATCACGCCGCGTCCGTCGGCGCGGATCACGGCGCGCGCATTGCCCTGGAACATCAGCGCCGGGAATGTCGCGGTGCCCATGCCCCATCCGACCAGAAAGCCGCTCTCGTCGCGCATCTGCCTTGGCTGTAGCGGACGCCCCGCCCAGCCGAAACGTTCGGCCGCCTTGGCGTAGCACTGCCGCAGCGCCTTGGAGGAAAACGGCTTGCCGGTGGTCGGCTCGACCTCGGCGTAGTTCTTCAGCCGGAATTCCAGGGGATCGATGCCGCAGGCGAACGCCGCCTCGTCGATCGCGCTTTCCAGCGCGATCGATCCGGTTGCCTCGCCCGGAGCGCGCATGAACAGCGGCGTGCCGGTGTCGACGCGCACCGCCTCATGCGCGGTGCGGATTGCCGGACTCGCATAGAGCGTGTGCGAGGCGTCCGCCGCCGGCTCGTAGAAATCGTCGAAGCTCGACGTCGTGACGCGCGCCTCGTGATCGAGCGCGGTCAGCAGGCCGTCGTCACCGGTGCCGATCCGGATGCGCTGGCGGGTCTGCGGACGATGGCCGACCGGGCCGTACATCTGGCTCCGCCGCAGCACCAGCTTGACCGGACGCCCGACCAGCTTCGCCGCCATGACGCCGAGCACCTGCGGCCCGGAGACCAGGCCCTTGGAGCCGAAGCCGCCGCCGAGGAACGGGCTGTTGATGTGGATGTTGCCGGGCGGAATGCCGAACAGGCCGCCGATCCGCATCTGCGCCATCGCCATGCCCTGGCTCGGCGTGTCGAGGAACAGGCGGTCGCCGTCCCACACCGCGACGATCGCGTGCGGCTCCATCGCGTTGTGATACTGCGCGGGGGTCTCGTAAGTTGCGTCGATCCGCTTCGATGCAGCGGCAAGGCCCGCATCGATATCGCCATGGTGGACCTCGGCGGGATTGCCGATGCCGACCACCGGCGGCGCATAGGCCTCCCCGGCGTCGAGGCCGACACGCGCGATCTCGACCTGATAGCGCGGCGACAGCAGCGCGGCGCCTTCGGTGGCGGCTTCCAGCGTCTCGGCAATCACGACCGCGATCGCCTGGTTGGCGTAACGCACCTCGTCGCTCTGCAGCAGCTCCATGCGGAAGGCGAACGGATTGCCCTTGGCGTCCGGGTCCTCCGCGAGCTCCGGCTTGTGCGCCGGCGTCATCACGTCGATGACGCCGGGGTGGCGCTTGGCGGCAGCGACGTCGAGCGCGGTGACGCGGCCGCGCGCGATGCAGTTGGTCGCGATCACGGCATAGACCATGCCGGGCGGATGATTGTCGGCGGCATAGCGGGCCTTGCCCGTCACCTTCAGCGTGCCGTCGGTGCGGGTCATCGGCTGGCCGATATTCGAGCCGTGCCTGAGATGGGCGGGGTCGCGGGTCAGATTGAGTTCAGCCGTCATGCGTTACGCTCCTGCAACGGATGAGAAGGGAGAGCCCGGCAGCGCGGGAATGCGATCCGGCGTGCCTGCGGCAGCAAGGGTGAGCGCGCGCACGACGATGCGTTGCGCGAGCTCGATCTTGAAGGCGTTGTCGCCGGACGGCCTTGCATCGGCGAGCGCGGCACGCGCCGCCTCGCGGTAGGTCGCCGCGTCCGGCGCGGCGCCCGCAAGCACCTGCTCGGCCTCGCGCGCCCGCCACGGCTTTGCGGCGACGCCGCCGAGCGCGAGACGCCCCTCGCGGATTTTGCCATCCTCGATGCGCAAGGCCGCAGCGGCCGAGACCACGGCGAACGCATAGGACGTGCGCTCGCGTACCTTGATGTAGCGGGCATGCCCGGAGAAGCCTTGCGCTTCGGCCGGCAGCCGCAGCGCGACGATCAGGTCGCCGCGCTCCAGCGCGGTCTCGCGCTCCGGCGTCTCGCCCGGCAGACGGTGCAGCGCCTCCAGCGGCAGCTCGCGCCGGCCGGTCTTGCCCTCGATCTCGACGACGGCGTCGAACGCGACCAGCGGCACGCAGAAATCCGACGGATGGGTGGCAATGCAGCCCTCGCTCCAGCCAAGCACCGCGTGCAGGCGGTTCTCGCCCTTGAGCGCGTCGCAGCCGGCGCCCGGCCAGCGCCGGTTGCAGGCGCTGCCGGCGTCGTAGAAATACGCACAGCGCGTTCGCTGCATCAGATTGCCGCCGACGGTCGCGGCATTGCGCAGCTGGGCGGATGCGCCCGACAGCAACGCCTCGGCGACCGCCGGATAGTTGCGCGCGAACTCCGCGTCATGCGCGAGATCGGC
>NZ_LFIQ01000049.1:117344-122833 GCF_001189245.1 Bradyrhizobium pachyrhizi
CGCAGGCCGCCGTCGGCCAGATGCTCGATGCGGTCGAGCCCCGGCAGACGCGTGACGTCAACGAGAAGGCTCGGCCGGCTGACGCCGCCCTTCATCAGGTCGAGCAGATTGGTGCCGGAGGCGAGATAGCTTGCGCCCTTTTCGGATGCCGCCGCGATCGCGTCCGCGACGCTGGCCGGCCTGACATAATCGAAGTTCATCATGCGGAGCGCCTCTGCTTGGTCGCGGTGATGCTGGCCTGCGCCTCGAGCACGGCCTCGGTGATTCCTTGATAGGCCCCGCAGCGGCACAGATTGCCGCTCATGCATTCGCGCACGCGCTCCGGATCTTCGCCGGCCTGGCCCTCCTGGATCAGGCCGATGCCGCTCATGATCTGGCCCGGCGTGCAGAAGCCGCACTGGAAGCCGTCATGGGCGATGAAGGCGGCCTGCACCGGATGCAGCTGGTCGCCGCGCGCGACGCCTTCGATGGTTGTGATCTCGGCGCCGTCATGGCTGACGGCAAGCGCGAGGCAGGAATTGATGCGGCGGCCGTCGACCAGGACGGTGCATGCGCCGCACTGGCCGCGGTCGCATCCCTTCTTGGTGCCGGTGAGATCGAGGCGCTCGCGCAACAGGTCGAGCAGGGTAACGCGGGGGTCGTCGAGGGCAATTTCCCGGCGGACACCGTTGATGGTGAGGCTGAGTGGGAGATTCATGCAGGGCTCCGATCCGTGTATGGTCGGGTTGAATCGAGGCAACGGAAGCCCGTGGCCACCGATGCAGGATCGGCGCGCCTTGTCAGGTCCGGTGCTGGTCGCCATATACGGAGGCATCCTCCGTTTACAAGGGAGGGTGAAAAGAAAAAGCGATGGCCGGTCGATCACCAGAAATTGCACGCAAGCCCCGCGCCGACGCCGTCCGCAATCGCGAGCGCGTGCTGGAATCGGCCAAGGCCGTGTTCTCGGCCGGCGGCAGCGAGGCGAGTCTCGAGGCGGTGGCGCGCCATGCCGGCGTCGGCATCGGCACGCTGTATCGCCACTTCCCGACCCGCGAGGCGCTCTACGAGGCGGTCTATCGCCGCGAGGTCGAGCAGCTCGGCGATCTGGCCGAGCAACTGCAATGCGCCCCCGAGCCGGTCGAGGCGCTGCGCCGCTGGCTGCGCGCCAATGTGGAATTCGTCGCCACCAAGAAGGGCATGGTCGCAGCACTGGCGCTGGTCGCCCACGGCTCGACCGAATTGCACGCCTATTCGTTCGACCGTCTGACCGGGGCGATCGGCACGTTGCTCGCGCGCGCAGTCGCGGCCGGCGCGATCCGCAACGATATCAGCGCCGAGGACGTGCTGCGGGCGCTGATCGGCATGTGCTACATGCACGACCAGCCCGGCTGGCAGACCACCGCGCTCAGGCTGTTGGACGTATTCGTGGACGGCCTGCGGGTGCAGCCGGCGGTCACGATGACGAAGTCGGAGAGCCCAAGGCCGGCGCGGCAGAAAGCCAAGCCGTCGCGCTGACCCGGCGAGGCCTGTTCAGGCCGCCATGTTGAAGAGAATGCCGAGCGGCAGCCGGGGTCCTGCCGGATTGACATGAAGCACCGCATCGATGGTGCGCGCGGCGGAGGATGACGGCTTCATCCAGTCAAGATGACCGGCGAGCCAGGATCGCGGCTCCGCAGCCAGCACGATCGCCGACCCCCAGCTATCCAGCGGATTGTCGCGGGCCAGCGCCTGCTCGCGGCCGGGAATGGTTGTGCCGGCAGCGCCCATCAGATGATGCAGCACCGCCTTGGCAAGCAGGTCGTCGAAACGTCCGTCATCGACCCGTTCGCTCCCGACCGCATCGATCGCGAACAGCGCGTCGGCTTCGGCGCGACTGACCGAATGCCCGGCGCGACCGGCGGCACAGAGGATGCGGGCGCATAGCGCGGCGTCGGCGGCGTCGATCGTTCGCGAGAAATGCGCCCGGCCGGCCACCGTGGGTCCCTCGCCCGCGATGATGTCGCAACATACCAGCGCGAGCGCCGCGGCGCTGCACGCCGCAGCGTCGGACGTTGACCTCGCGATTTCGGCAACAAGATCCTCCGCGTCGCGAGGCGCATGCGGGGACAGCTCTAACTCATGGACACGCATCGATTGCTCTGCTGTTGATTGCCTCCCGCCCCACGACGGTGGCGGCCACCGCTCAAGGACGTCCGGTGCGTGGCCGCAGCCACCGCATGATGATTTCATGCGGTGTTCGCCGGCTGCTGCGCGGCAGGTCGTGCCGCTGCAGCGCCGCCCTTGCAAAGGCAGCCGCCTGCTCGCTGGATTGCCGTTTCTCGCGCGCCAGCAGCATCCATTCGCGGATCACGGCGCGTCGCACCTTGGACATGGCGATTTCCCTTCGCGATAAGCCGCGTTCAGCGCGTCAGGCCGCCAGCTGCAGCGGATGGGTTTGCGACCTCCGTGCCGACAGCGCGCAGCCGCATTCATGCACGATGCCCTGCTCGACGACGAAGCCGCGCCGCTCCAGCGACGCCCGCAGGCTTTGGTTGGCCGAGGCCTTCTGGGCATCGACCCACACCACCAGCACCGCACGCGCGCTGAGGACATTCGTCAACCAGTCCAGCGTCGGCTCGAGTGCGAGAAGCGTGCGCCGCCGCCAATCGACCAGCGCAACGTCGTACTGACCTGCCGGGCGGCCGCAATTGCCCGACGCCGCCGCGCGCGCATAGCCGCGCCGCTGCAGCTCGAACATCAATTCCATGCTCCTCGTGCCGGCCACGACGATGCGCTGTTGCGTCGTGCAGCCGGCAAGCGCGATCATCGGCTCGATGATCCGGTCGCCGATAGCAATCTGAAGCGAAGACATGACATCACCTGTTTCCCGTTCGCTCACGCGCGTGCGGCCGGGCCTCGGCGGCCTGGCGTCCGCGGGAGCGCTTGCATTGGGCTCAATATCTTCAGGGCGGGATATGAATTCGAGAGCGCCGCGGGCTCCGCGG
This sequence comes from Bradyrhizobium pachyrhizi, assembly GCF_001189245.1. GTDB lineage: Bacteria > Pseudomonadota > Alphaproteobacteria > Rhizobiales > Xanthobacteraceae > Bradyrhizobium > Bradyrhizobium pachyrhizi. The sequence goes on from NZ_LFIQ01000049.1 coordinate 120,308, forward strand.
CATATGAGCCGCATAAGCCCGCGGCCGGATGCGATGGCGGCGGTCGCTAGGCATGGAGGCCGCGCAAGTGTGCTAAAGTGCACAGACGATCAGATTGGCATTCGGTTAGATCGTCGCATTGCCAAGCCTCGTACATACATATCTGTTTATATTCGCGATCCGGCCCGGCCATCGTGCCGGGCTTTTTCGTTGCCCATCGCGCCGTAACGAAAAGCCCCGCACTGAGGCGGGGCTTTCGCGATCACCGCGGATTGGTCCGCGTTCCGCTGTTGTTGCCGGGCAGGTTCGATGTCCCGGTCCCGGTCGCGGGATTGTTGTTCGGGTCGGTCGAGTAGTTCGGCGTCGAGGTGCCTGGGTTGTTCATGTTGCCGGTCGTGCTGCCGGGCGGATTGCTCATTCCCGAGCCTGTTCCCATCCCGGTGGTGCCGCCGGTGCCGGTTCCTGTGCCGGAGTTTCCGGTCCCCGCCCCTGCACTCGCGCCGCCGGCCGATCCTCCACCGGCGCCGCCGCCACCCTGCGCAAAGGCGAGCGAGGTGGCCAGCATCATGGCCGCAGCCAATCCGATCGTTGCCAGTTTCTTCATGTGAGGTCCTTTCCTGGTTCGACCGGAAGCAACGTGGACCGCAAGGCGGACGTTCCTGGACGGCAGGACACGCATCCGACGCGCGCTCGCGAGGAACATGACGCTGGCTGTCCTGTTGAGCGGAATAGCGTTCCCGGAGATGCATGATGAAGACACTTCAAATGCAGCACGAGATCACGGCCGAACTCGAAAGACGATCCGGTGTCACGGGCCTGAAGCTGATCCGGCTCAAGGGCTATACGCCGAGCTGGGATCTCGGCGGCACCCGCGAGACCGCGCTGGACGAGGCGAAGGAAAAAGAGCTTCGCGACATCGTGACCAGGATGCAGGACGAGTTCGACATCGCCTAGGACCGCCGCACGAGCAAGTTGCACCGGACAGGCTGCGCCTGAACAATCGTGACGCTCTCTCGTGGCGTCGAGCCAACCGCGCGCGCAATTCTATGTCGTTCCACGATATATTTTGCGCCAGCGACATTTTTGACGCTTCCGAAACGGCGATAGCGGCACGAAATTCCGGCCATTGAACGAACGTCGAATGGCCGGTCCGACGTTTCCATTCGCGCGGCGCCCCCCGGAATGATTATGCTGGCAAAAAACAGGTAGACGCGGAGGCAAACTCCGCGATCTGCCGATTGGCCATGGCGAGGAAAACGCGCGTTCGCGCTCGAGCTTTCGAGCACGACTCCCGACCTTCGGGAAAAGATGCGCCTGCCGTTCATTTGGATCGCAGAAATGAACGAGAGCATCTCATCTCGGTTTATCCGCTACCCGATCGGCACCTCGCTGCTGATGGCCGGCATTCTGTTCGTCGGAATGGTCGCCTATCCCCTGCTGCCGGTCGCGCCGCTGCCGCAGGTCGACTTTCCGACCATTCAGATCTCCGCAAGTCTGCCCGGCGCCAGCCCGGAAACCATGGCGTCCTCGGTTGCGCAGCCGCTGGAGCGGCAATTCGCGCAGATTCCCGGCATCGCCCAAATGACCTCGACGAGTTCGCTGGGGTCGACCGCGGTCACCATCCAGTTCGATCTGAACCGCAGCATCGACGGCGCCGCCAACGATGTCCAGGCCGCGATCAATGCCGCTGGCGGCCAGTTGCCCAAGAACCTGCCGTCGCCGCCGACCTATCGCAAGGTCAACCCGGCGGACTCGCCTGTCCTCATATTGTCGGCGACCTCGGACACATTGCCGCTGATCAAGGTGAGCGACGCGGTCGACGCCCAGCTCGGGCAGCAGATCAGTCAGATCTCGGGCGTCGCCCAGGTGTTCATCGGCGGCCAGCGGAAGCCCGCAATTCGCGTGCAGATCGATCCCGCCAAGCTGGTCGCCAAGGGATTGTCGCTGGAAGATATCCGCGGCCAGATCGCCATCACGACGACAGACAGTCCGAAGGGCAACATCGACGGCGCCAGCCGCGCCTACACGATCTACGCCAACGATCAGCTGCCGGATGCCAAGGACTGGAATGACGTCATCGTCGCCTATCGCAACGGCGGCCCGTTGCGGATCCGCGACATCGGCCGGGCCGTCGCCGCGCCGGAAGACATGAAACAGGCGGCCTGGGCGGACGGCAAACGCGGCGTGTTCCTCGTCATCTTCAAGCAACCCGGCGCCAACGTCATCGGGACGGTCGACAGGATCAAGGAGCAGCTTCCAAGGCTCGTTACCGCCATTCCGCACGCCATCAAGATCAAGATCATCAGCGACCGGACATTGACCATCCGCGCCGCCGTCGAGGACGTGCAGATCACGCTGCTGATCACCATCGTTCTGGTCGTCATGGTGATCTTCCTGTTCCTGCGCAGCTTCTGGGCGACGGTGATTCCTGCCGTGACCGTGCCGCTCGCGCTGCTCGGCGCCTGCGCGCTGATGTGGGTGTTCGGCTATACGCTCGACAACCTTTCGCTGATGGCGCTGACGATTGCGGTCGGCTTCGTGGTCGAC
>NZ_LFIQ01000049.1:122843-146564 GCF_001189245.1 Bradyrhizobium pachyrhizi
GTGATCGGCCGGCTATTTCGCGAGTTCGCGGTGACGCTCGCGATGGCGATCTTCGTCTCGCTGGTGGTGTCGCTGACGCTGACGCCGATGATGGCATCGCGCTTCCTGCGCGCGCATGGCGAAACCAGGCACGGCCGGCTCTACCAATGGAGCGAGGCGGCATTCGACAGGATGCTGCATGGCTATCAACGCGGCCTTGATCTGGCGCTGAGCTGGAGCCGCACCACACTCTGCATCTTCTTCGCGACGGTGGCCCTGTCGGTCTACCTGTTCGTGATCATTCCCAAGGGATTCTTCCCGCAACAGGACAACGGCTTCCTGATCGCCGTGTCGCAGATGGCGCAAGATATCTCGTTTGCCGACATGAAGCGGCATCAGGAAGAGCTCAGCAGCATCGTCCGGGCCGATCCCGCGGTCGACAGCATGGCCGATGAACTCGGCGGCGGCGGTACCGCGCTCAATTCGGGCCGCATGTACATCACGCTGAAGCCGCGCGAGGAGCGCGACGCGAGCGCGCAGCAGATCATCGAACGGTTGCGGCCGAAGCTCGAGGCGGTCGAGGGCGCGCGGCTCTACATGCAGGCCTCCCAGGACGTCCGGCTCGGCGGCCGCGCGACGCGGACCCAATTCGAATACACGCTGCAGGATGCAAAACTCGACGAGCTGAACGAATGGGCGCCGAAGATTCTGGCCAGAATGAAGACGCTGCCCGAACTGCGCGACGTCGCCACCGACCAGCAGACCGAGGGAACGACGCTGACACTGACCATCGATCGCGACACCGCGTCGCGCTTCGGCATCCAGCCACAACTGATCGACGACACGCTGTACGACGCGTTCGGCCAGCGCCAGGTGACCCAATACTTCACCCAGCTCAACAGCTACCACGTCATCCTGGAGATCCTCCCGGAATTGCAGGGCAAGCTCGACACGCTCAACAAGATCTACATCAGGTCGCCGACCACGGGGGACGAGGTACCGCTCTCCGTGTTCTGCAAATGGACCACCATTCCGGTGCGCCCGCTCGCGATCGCACACCAGGGGCAGTTTCCGGCCACCACGATCAGCTTCAACCTCGCGCAAGGAGTGGCGCTCGGCCAGGCCACCGATGCGATCCAGAACGCGGTCGCCGATCTCGGTGCTCCAGCCACGCTCAGCTCGAGTTTCCAGGGTACCGCGCAGGCCTTCCAGCAGTCACTGAGCTCGGTGCCGCTGCTGATCCTGGCCGCGCTGGTCGTGGTCTACCTGATCCTCGGCGTGCTCTATGAGAGCTACATCCATCCGCTCACGATCCTGTCCACGCTGCCATCGGCCGGGGTCGGCGCGCTGGCGATCCTGATGGCGTTCGGGTTCGATTTCAGCCTGATCGCGCTGATCGGCATCATCCTCCTGATCGGGATCGTGAAGAAGAACGGCATTATGATGGTCGACTTCGCGATCGCCGCCGAACGCGAGGAGCATCTATCGCCGCGTGAATCGATCCGGAAAGCGGCCCTGCTGCGCTTCCGCCCGATCATGATGACGACGATGGCGGCCTTGCTCGGCGGCGTCCCGCTGATGCTTGGCACCGGAACGGGATCGGAAATCCGTCAGCCGCTCGGCTATGCGATGGTGGGGGGCCTGATCGTGAGCCAGGCGCTCACGCTGTTCACAACGCCGGTCGTGTATCTCTATCTCGACCGATTCTCGAATGCGCTGTCGAACTGGACGGCAACGAAGAAAGACGACGATGCCGAACCGCCCGTGAAGCACGCCGCCGAATAGTGGCTCGCGTGCGGCGATGAGGCCTACCCGAACCTGACATCGTAGCGCTTGATCGACAGCTCCTTGGTGTCGATCTCGGGCTTCTTCCCCGAGAGCATGTCCGCCAGCACCCGGCCCGAGCCGCAGGCCATGGTCCAGCCGAGCGTGCCGTGGCCGGTGTTGAGGTGCAGGTTGGCAAAGCGCGTTGCGCCGATCACCGGCGGGCCGTCCGGCGTCATCGGGCGCAGCCCGCACCAGAAGGTGGCCCTGGGAAGGTCGCCGCCGCGCGGAAACAGGTCGGTCAGCGAATGATCCAGCGTCGCGCGCCGCGCGGCGTAGAGCTTGGTCGAATAGCCTGAGATCTCCGCGGTGCCGCCGACGCGGATGCGATCGCCGAGCCGGGTGATGGCGACCTTGTAGCTCTCGTCCATCACGGTCGATTCCGGCGCGCCGGACGCGTCCTTGATCGGAACGGTGATCGAATAGCCCTTGACCGGATAGACCGGCAGCGAGATGCCGAGCGGCCGCAGCAGGATCGGCGAATAGCTGCCGAGCGCCAGCACATAGGCGTCCGCCGTCATCATTCCGGCGCTGGTCGCGACGCCGGTGATCCGGGTGGTGTCCGCATTCAGTCCGTCGATGCCGACATTGAAGTTGAAGCGCACGCCGAGCTTCTCGGCTTCCAGCGCCAGGGCCTGCGTGAACATGTGGCAGTCGCCGGTCTCGTCATGCGGCAGCCGCAGCCCGCCGGCGAATTTTTCCTTCACGCCGGCCAGCGCGGGCTCGGCGGCGATGCAGCCCTCGCGGCCGAGCACCTCGAACGGCACGCCGTACTGCTTCAGCACCGCGATGTCGTCGCCGGTGTGATCGAGCTGCGCCTGCTCGCGAAACAGCTGCAGCGTGCCGCGCGCACGCTCGTCATAGCGGATGCCGATCTCGCCGCGCAGCGCCTGCAGGCAGTCGCGGCTGTATTCCGCGATCGGGATCATCCGGCTCTTGTTCACCGCGTAGCGCGCCGTCGTGCAGTTGCGCAGCATCTTCAAGAGCCAGAGCCACATCACGGGATCGAGCTTGGGGCGGATCACCAGCGGGCCGTGCTTCATCAACAGCCACTTCACCGCCTTGACCGGCACGCCGGGGCCGGCCCAGGGCGATGAGTAGCCCGGCGACACTTCGCCGGCATTGGCAAAGGAGGTTTCCAGCGCGGGCTTGGGCTGACGGTCGATCACCGTCACCTCGTGACCGGCGCGCGCAAGGTAATAGGCAGAGGTGACGCCGATCACGCCACTGCCGAGAACAAGGACCTTCACTTTTCCTCACATCCTGCAGCGAAAACGCAATCGCCGCTGCGAAACCACTCTGCTTCGCAACGGCGACAGCAATTTGTAGAGCTAGCTAATATCTAGCTAGCAATTATCAGGCCACGCGCTTGATGGAGTCGCCAAGGATCGAGACGATGTCGTCGATATGCGACTTCTCGACGATCAGGGGCGGCGACAACGCCAGCGAGTCGCCGCTCATGCGGAAGTAGAGGCCGCGATTGAAGCAATCGACCATGATGTCGTAGCCGCGCGCGCCGACGGCACCATCGCGCGGCGCGACTTCGACCGCGCCCATCAGGCCCTGATTGCGGATGTCGACCACGTTCGGCAGACCCTTCAGCGAATGCAGGGCATCGCGCCAGTAGTCGGCGAGCGAGGCGCCGCGGGTCAGCAAAGCCTCGTCCTTGTAGATGTCGAGCGTGGCAAGACCCGCCGCGCAGGCCACCGGATGCGCCGAATAGGTGTAGCCGTGGAACAGCTCCATGGCGTTGTCCGGGCCAACCATCAGCCCGTCGTGGATCTGGCGGCTGGTGAACACCGCGCCGCACGGCACGGTGCCGTTGGTGATGCCCTTCGCGGTCGTCATCATGTCGGGCGTCACGCCGTAGAAGTTGGCGGCGAACGGGGTGCCGAGGCGGCCGAAGCCGGTGATGACCTCGTCGAAGATCAGGAGGATGCCGTGCTTGGTGCAGAGCTCGCGCAGGCGCTGCAGATAGCCCTTCGGCGCCGGCAGCACTGCGGTCGAGCCCGGCACCGGCTCGACGATTACCGCCGCGATGGTGTCGGCGCCATGCAGCGCCACCATCCGCTCGACGTCGTCGGCGAGCTCGGCACCATGCTCCGGCTGGTCCTTGGCGAAGGCGTTGCGGGCGAGATCATGGGTATGACGGATGTGGTCGACGCCGGGCAGATGGGTCGCGAACTGGCGGCGGTTGGCGACCATGCCGCCGACCGACATGCCGCCGAAGCCGACGCCGTGATAGCCGCGCTCGCGGCCGATCAAACGGGTGCGGCTCGGCTGGCCGGCGGCGCGGTGATAGGCCAGCGCGATCTTCAGCGCGGTATCGACCGATTCAGAGCCCGAATTGGTGAAGAAGACGCGATCCAGCCCCTTCGGGGCGATCTCGGCAAGCCGCTCGGCGAAATCGAACGCCAGCGGGTGGCCCATGTTGAACGAGGGGGCGAAGTCCAAGGTCGACAGCTGCCGCTCGACCGCGGCCGCGATCTGCGGGCGGCCGTGGCCGGCGTTGACGCACCACAGGCCGGCTGAGCCGTCGATCACCTGCCGGCCGTCGACCGAGGTGTAGTACATGCCCTTGGCGGAGGAGAACAGCCGCGGCGCCTTCTTGAACTGCCGGTTGGCCGTGAACGGCATCCAGAACGAGTCGGTCTTGATGGTGTTCGGAATCTGATGAACGGTCACGGCGGCGCTCCATTGCTGACTGACGCTAGTCGGACCACTCTTCCAGGCACTCAACAAGTCCTTTTCTGCCGCAGCGCAAGCCATTGATCTTGTTGAGGCGGTCTGCCAAGATTTGTTCGATCCGCAACACCTGCAACAGGGATTTGCCAAGGGGACTGCCATGAGCGTCGACATCGGCGGTCGGCTTCGATTCATCCGCGCGCGGCACAAGCTGTCGCAGCGCGAGCTCGCCAAGCGCTCCGGCGTGACCAATTCAACGATTTCGCTGATCGAATCCAACCAGATGAACCCGTCGGTCGGCGCCCTCAAGCGCATCCTCGACGGGATTCCGATGGGGCTCGCCGAATTCTTCGCGATCGAGCCGGAGCGGCCGCGCAAGGCGTTCTATCGCGCCGACGAGCTGACCGAGATCGGCAAGAAGCCGATCTCCTACCTGCAAATCGGCGACAGTCTGTTCGGCCGGGCGTTGCAGATCCTGAAAGAGCGCTACGAGCCCGGCAGCGACACCGGCCGGGTGCCGCTGGTGCATGAGGGCGAGGAAGGCGGCATCGTGATCTCGGGCCGGCTCGAGGTCACGGTCGACGACGAGCGGCGGGTGCTCAACGCCGGCGACGCCTATTACTTCGAAAGCCGCCGCCCGCACCGCTTCCGCTGCATCGGCGCCAAGCCGTGCGAGGTGATCTCGGCCTGCACACCGCCGACATTTTGAACCCGGCGCGCGCAGCGGGCGACCCAAGCCGCAGGGGCCGCATGGCGCGGCTGGGTGAAGAGCCAGACGCAGCAATATCCGGAATTCCTGCACCCGGCCTGGAACAAGCAGAGCTCCCAGGTTCACTTCACCGTCGATGCGCGCGACCACGTCGACGGATTGCAGCGCGAACGCCTGGCGCTGCTCGAAGGCTTTGACGACAAACGCGGCGGGCTTGCCGGCATCTGGCTCGCCCATAACGCCATCATCAAGATCACCACCGAGAGCAACGGCGCCGTGAAGGCGATGGGATGGAAGTGGGACCAGGGCGACTGGAAGGCCGGCTGCGACTACGAGATGACGGGCAAGATCGTCGGCGGCACGTTCCGCTCCGACGAGCAGCGCAAGAATCCCGACACGCTAGAGCGCGACCACGCCATGCTGATCGTCAACCGGCAGGACGATCTGTTCGCGACGAAGCGCTACATCAATCGGACCGGAAAGGCTCTGATCACACGACAGTATCACAGATCGCGCGTCTGCCGGTCGCCCCACGCAATAACGGCGGCAATTGTGGCGAACATCGCTGTGACCGCGATCATGACAAGGATAGTGTCGAGAGGCATGGGTCGTCTCCTGCATATCATGGAGAGACCTAGCGCGCCTGCGCGCGCATCGCCTTGTGCTGGATCAAAAAGCCGACGCCGAAGCGTCAGCTCGCGCCGCTCAGCTTGAGCCGTTCGAGGTCGAGCAGCCGCACGCCATCGGGCACGATCAACACCACCTTCTCGCGCGCAAGGCGGGTCAGCGTGCGGCTCACTGTCTCGATGGTGAGACCGAGATAGTCGGCGATGTCCTGCCGGCTCATCGGCAGCGGCACGGTGACGGACACGCTTCCGATCCGGGCGTATCGCGTCTGCATGTTGAGCAAGAATGCAGCGATCTTTTCCTCGGCACTGCGCCGTCCGAGCAGCAACATCTGGTCCTGCGCCAGGCTCAACTCGTGCCCCGCGAACTCATGCAGGCGGCGCAGCAGATGCGGCTTGCCGTCGACATAGGCGAGGAACGCCGATCGCACGAAACGGCAAACCGCGACCTCGTTGACCGCCTCCGCGGTGACGCCGTAGCGGTCCTGCAGCGCAAGTCCGAGGAAGTCGCCCGGCAGCGCGAAACCCACGATCTGGCGGCGGCCGTCGGGCAATGATTTGTAAAGCCGCACGACCCCGTCGGTGACATTGAACACGCTGCCCGCCAGCGCACTCTGCTCGAACAGCGTCGTTCGCGCCGGAACCTGCTTTGCCTGGCTGATCCGGTCGAGCTCCTCGAGCTCGGACGGCTCCAGCGCAGCGCAGACGCTGAACAGCCTGACCTTGCAGTCCTCGCAGCCATTCGTGGCGCGGCCGTGCCTGCAGTCGGAACGCGTCGCGCCTGCACACGAATCCTGCAGTGGCTCGGCAATGCTCATGGCTTCGGGTGTCCGCTTGGTTGGGTGCTTGACACTATCAACCCCGATTTGATCTGGATCAACCGCCGGCGGCATTGATGCAGATCAATGCTGCGCCGCGCTTTCCCCAGCAGTTTCGCCATCATCGGGGAATCCGGCGATGAACGAGCAATTCCAGGCACTTCCGATCGACCATCAGCATGCGATCGTGGCCTATCCGCTGGTGTTCATGCATGATGCAAGTATTACCACGGATCAGTGGCTGCGGTTCGTGCGCCGGCGCTGCCGCGGCAGCTCGCCCGAGACCGGGCTGATCGCGATCCGCGATCGCCGCGGCGTGATCCATGCCCTGTTCAGTTACCGCATCGACAACGACATGCGCGTCCGCAAGCGCCTCAGCATCGGCGACCTGATCGTCGCGCATCTGCCCGGCTCGCGGATCGACGACGCGGTGTCGAACGTCATCGCCGAGGTTTCGGCGCAATACGGTTGCCAGATCGTCACCATCGAGCAGCCATTCGCAACGCGTCATGCGCGGCACGCCGGATGCCCGACTGCTGAGGCGCTGCGCCGCCATCGGCGCGTCAACTGACATCGCGCTGCTCGGTCGTTCGGAGCCAGCCGCCGCAGGCCCCCTGCTCCGTTGCCGCCGTGGTCGTGCGGGAGTAGCCTTGCGGCGACTGGAAGGTCCGACTGTCGACGGTGCCACCGCATGCGCATCATCCTGATGTTCGTCGCTATTCTGCTTGGCTCGCTCGCTCCCGCAGCGGCCGACGACGTCGGCGCCGCGCAGGCTGTGATCCGCGCCCAGGAGCAGGCGTTCGGCCGCGACGACGCCGCGGCGGCCTATTCGCATGCCGCGCCGGCGATCCGCCAGATCTTTCCGCAAGCCGACATCTTCATGTCGATGGTGCAGAATCAATATGCGCCGGTCTATCGGCACAGAAGCTTCGAGTTCGGCGAGGCGCGCAGCGACGGCGACCGGATCGCGCAGCGCGTCCATATCGTCGACGCCAATGGCGAGGCGTGGGAGGCGCTCTACACGCTGGTGCGGCAGGCCGACGGCAGCCTGAAGATCACCGGCTGCTCATTGCTCAAGGCCGGCCAGTCGGTGTGATCGAGAATCATGCCAGCGCCACCCGCTGCCGCGCCCGCATCATGAGCAGCAGGATGATGCTGACATTGAGCAGGTTCCAGGCGAGGCCGTTGGCGAAGGCGGCGGCGTAGGAGCCGGTGGCGTCGAAGATCACGCCCGAGATCCAGCCGCCAAAGGACATGCCGAACACCGAGGCGAAGATCACGATGCCGATCCGCGTCGCGGCCTCCGACGCCGGCATCGCCTCACGCACGATGATCGCGTAGCTCGGCACGATGCCGCCCTGGAACAGGCCGAACATCGCCGAGATGATGTAGAGCGAGGTCAGGCTGTCGAAGAACAGATAGAACAACAGCGCCGCGCCTTGCGCGATCGACCCGATCAGCAGGGTGCGGATACCGCCGATCCGGTCGGCGAGGAAGCCGGAGCCGATCCGGCTGATGATGCCGAAGCCGAGCATCAGCGACAGCATCTCGGCGCCGCGCGCCACGCCGTAGCCGAGATCGCCGCAATAGGCGACGATATGGACCTGCGGCATCGACATCGCCACGCAGCAGGAAATCGACGCGAGCGACAGGATCGCGGTCAGCGCGTTGGTGGAAAGCTTGAGGTCGACCCGGGGCGGTGCCGCGTTGACATGACTGCGCCTGGTCGCTGCGCCCATCAACACGCGCAGCACCATGAGCGCAAGCAGCATCGAGACCGCGGTGAAGATGCCGATCGCAACATGGGTGGTGCGCCAGCCGACACTCTGCATGCCGAAATTGACCAGCGGCGGCCACACCGTACCGCCGACGTAATTGCCGCTCGCGGCGATCGCGACCGCGAGGCCGCGGTAGCGCTCGAACCAGTGCGACGCCTCCGCCATCAACGGGCCGAAGGTCGCCGCCGACGACAGGCCGATGGCAAAATGCAGCAGGATGAAGGCCCAGATCGACGGCGCGTAGCCGGCGCCGACATAGCCGAGGCCGAGGATGCCGATCCCGGCGCCGATCGCCGCGACGATACCGTAGCGGTCGCTGATCTTGCCGGTGACGACCTGGCCGAGGCCGAAGCCGAGCATCACCATGGTGAAGGCGAGCGAGGCCGTTCCGCGGGTCGCGCCGAAATCGGTCTGCACCACCGGCAACGCCACCACGACCGACCACATGCCGACGCTGCCGAGCGAGCCGATCACCACGGCCACGACGAGGCGCAGCCATGCCCGGCGCGAGTCGGGAATGAACGTAGCGACTTCAGGGGAATATTCAGAAGAAATTACCACGGCAGGCGGAACTTCGTCGGCATTTGCCTCCGGGTCAAGCCACATTGCCGAGAGATTAGGCATGCGCGAACAACGGGACGCGCGTCCTGCGACGAGAAAGTGAGCCGGATCAATTGCCGAAATTGGGATCCTGCGACTGGAACGGGCGGCACTTCGCGTGCTTTGCGAACCGCTGGTCGAAATCGACGGTGCCGCCAGTGACCGGTATGCGGGTGGGCGGCAGGCCCCGGAGGTATTGATCGACGGTCACGGTCTTCTGGTCGGTGCTCAACGTGACACGCACCGGCTCAAGCGGCTTGCCCTTGTTCACGTCGGTCAGATCGAGCGTGTAATAGCCGATGACGGATTGTCCGCCCCGCATATGGCGGTCGACCGAGAGTGGCAGATACACCTCCATCCGGACGCCCTCGCCGTCGCAGGTGATCATGCGGATCATCACCGCCTCGGCGCCGGGCGGCTTGGCGGCTACGGCGGTCGCACCGCAAATGCAGCAAACGGAAATAGCTGCGACGAGGCCGCGTCGCACCAACGCATATCCGTCAGGCACTGCAACGGTACGGCGCATCGGTTTTGACATCCGGCATCCCTGAGCAAAGACGTTCAATTTGCGTTTGGTCGGACGCCGGGCCGGGCAAGTTCAACTCCGGCGCGGTTCCTGGCGAACCCGGGAATAACGGCCGTCGAACTGTGATCCATGCTTACGAAGAAACTGCTACAATGCGAACCGGTTCACACTGGCGGCCCGCCATCCGGACCTATCATCCCGCTGGACGGCGCGCAGTTCGCAAGGTTGAAGGATCGAAGCGCTTAACTGTCGGAGGGTCATCATGCATTCGTCAGCAGAGTGGTTACCCGTTGCATCAGCGCCGTCGGACCGCGAGCTCGAAGTCTGTGTCCTCGATTATGATGGCATGGTCCACGCGCTCATGTTCCCGTGCCACCGCGACGGCGCCGAATGGGTCGACCATGCCGGCAGCAAGCACCTCGACATCCAGCCGACGCATTGGCGCAGATGGACGCAGTCGGCCAACTAGCGCCGCTGTGATCGGCCGAGGCGACCGGCGCCGATCTCGCGCCGGTCCTCACCTTGAGCTACAATGGCGACGTGGGTTCAGGGTGGGCCAGGAGGCTCGTCATGGAATCACACGTGGTCCCTTTCGAAAATCGCTGGACCAACGGCAAGCATGCCTGGGAGTGGCATTGCGAGCTCGAGCGGCTGGGCGTGCCGACGGTCCGGACGATGTATTGCGAACATGAGACGCACCATCGCGACGAGCTTGCGGTGGTGTTCGACATTCCCGCCGGCTTCGTTCGCGACTGGCTGACCTTTCATGACCGGCGCGCCGCCCGGCAGCAGTTCTTGTGGCGCGCCAGTGTCATCACGCTCTGCATCATCGCCGCATCGGGCGTCGTGCTTGGTGCGCTCAAATAGAGGCCGCGAGGCCATCCCCGAACGGCCGGACGATCCAGCCTACCCGACCGACCTCCTGACGCCTCGGGCCTGCGACGTCCGCGCTCCCCCTCCCCGCACGGTCCCTGGACGACACTTATTAACCCTTTGCTAACCATACACCCGGCAAGAATTGCCGAGTGAAGTCGAGTGTCGTCGAACGCGTCTAACGGGCGGAGATCCCCGTGAACGCCAGCGCGGTGCCTCACTTTCGGAACGGCGGCCCTGCGGCCGTCGCGCAGACGCTTGGCGGCCGCAGCCGCCAGTCGCGGGGGAGAGCGGCTACCATGGTCGACGTCACGGCGGGTCAGGGCACGGCAGGCAAGAGCGGATTGCCGAGCCTCGGCGAGATCGGCGACATCTTAAAGCGCGGCGATATCGCGCTGGCGATCGGCGTCCTCACCATCCTGGTGGTGCTGATCCTGCCGCTGCCCTCGATCGTGCTCGACCTGTTCCTGGCGGTCTCGATCACGGTCTCGATCCTGATCCTGATGACCTCGCTGTTCATCCAGGCGCCGCTGGAATTCTCCTCGTTTCCGACCATCCTCCTGATCTCGACCATGCTGCGGCTGTCGCTGAACATGGCCTCGACCCGGCTGATCCTGAGCCACGGCCATGAGGGCACGGCGGCCGCCGGCCACGTCATCGAGGCGTTCGGCAACTTCGTGATGGGCGGCAACTTCGTGATCGGCATCATCGTGTTCGCGATCCTGGTGATCGTGAACTTCGTGGTCATCACCAAGGGTTCGGGCCGCATCGCCGAAGTCGCCGCACGCTTCCAGCTGGACTCGATGCCCGGCAAGCAGATGGCGATCGACGCCGACCTCTCCGCCGGCCTGATCGACGAGAAGGCCGCCAAGGAGCGCCGCAAGGCGCTGGAAGACGAGAGCGGCTTCTTCGGTGCCATGGACGGTGCCTCGAAATTCGTCCGCGGCGACGCCATCGCCGGCCTCCTGATCGTCGGCATCAACATCGTCGGCGGCATCATCATCGGCGTCGCCCAGCAGGGCCTCTCCTTCAGCGAAGCCGCCCGGACCTACACCGTCCTGACGGTCGGCGACGGCCTCGTCACCCAGGTGCCCGCGCTGATCGTCTCGACCGCCGCCGGCCTCCTGGTCTCCAAGGCCGGCATCACCGGCGCCGCCGACAAGGCGCTGATGCGCCAGCTCTCCGGCTATCCGCAGGCGCTCGGCATGTCGGCCGGCGTGATGCTGGTGCTGGCGCTGCTGCCGGGCATTCCGACGCTGCCGTTCCTGGCGCTCGGCTCCGGCGCCGCGGTGCTGGCCTGGAACGCACGCAAGCAGAAGCGGGCCGCGAAGGCGGCCGAAACGGCAGCAGCCGCTGCCCCTGCTGCGGCCGCGGCCGCCGCCGCTGCAGCCGCGGAGGAGCCAATCGCCGCCGCGCTCAAGATAGACGACCTCAAGATCGAGCTCGGCTACGCGCTGCTGCCGCTGGTCAACGGCCCCGACGGCACCGACCGCCTGACCGAGCAGATCAAGGCGCTGCGCCGCTCGCTGGCCATCGAGATGGGTTTTGTGATGCCGGCGGTGCGCATCCTCGACAACGTCCAGCTCGAAGCCAACAGCTACGTCATCAAGATCAAGGAAGTCGACGCCGGCACCGGCAAGATCTGGCCGAGCCAGTTCATGGTCATGGACCCGGCCGGCAACCAGGTGCAACTGCCCGGCATCCACACCATCGAGCCGACCTTCGGCCTGCCGGCGACCTGGGTCGATGCCGGCCTGAAGGAAGAGGCCGCGCTGAAGGGCTACACCGTGGTCGACGCCGCGACAGTGCTGTCGACGCATCTGACCGAGCTGCTCAAGACCAACATGGCGGACCTGTTGTCCTACGGCGAGGTGCAGAAGCTCTTGAAGGACCTGCCGAAGGAGCAAGGCGAGCTGATCAAGGACATCGTGCCGGGCCAGGTCACGGTGTCGGGCATCCAGCGCGTGCTGCAATTGCTGCTCGCCGAGCGCATCTCGATCCGCGATCTCTCGACCATTCTCGAAGGCATCGCCGACGCGCTGGCGTTCTCGCGCAACCCGGCCACCATGGTCGAGCACGTCCGTGCCCGGCTGGCCCGCCAGATCTGTGCGCAAAACACCTCGCCGAACGGCTATTTGCCGCTGATCGCGCTGTCGGCGCGCTGGGAGCAGGCGTTTGCGGAGTCGATCGTAGGCACCGGCGACGACCGCAGCCTGGCGATGCAGCCCTCGAAACTATCGGAGTTCATGACCGCCGTGCGCAACGCCTTCGAGCAGGCGGCGCGCGAGGGCGAGGCGCCGGTCTTGGTGACGTCGGCCGCGATCCGGCCGTTCGTTCGTTCGCTGGTGGAACGGTTCCGCTCGCAGACCACCGTCCTGTCGCAAGCCGAGATCCATCCCAGGGCCCGGCTGAAGACGGTCGGCAGCGTTTAGAGCCTGTTGTCCGGAAGCGTTTTCTGCACGCGAGCCGGGTGTCCACTTCGCGCGAAAACGCGCTAGCGGCCGCAAATCACTTGCGTTTTCGTCTGTGTTTTCTCGCCACAGGCAACTGATTTATGGGGAACAGGCCGGAACGGCCCTATCTGGGATGCAGCATTCCAGTGCAAGTTCAAGATACTGATATTAAATAGCTTTAATTACCAAAGGGTCATTTTTGATCGCGGCCGATCACGTCTCATCACGGCCTTGTGATGACCTCTAGGGAACGGAATCGGCAAATCCTACGTTAGCGGGGCACGAGACGTTGAACCGGACAACAGACCGAACCGACAGATTACCGAGAGCAGGAAGGCGGCAGGAGACTTCCATGAACCACTCGATCTACAGCGCCGATCGTATGACGCACCTGAAGATTGTGGTTGTGGCGTTGTTCGCCGGTATCCTGGTCGCGGGCTTCGGCATCGCGGCACATAATTCGTCGGATGAGGGATACACGCAGACGGCGCGGGTCATGAAGGCCGGCAAGCCCGTCGCGATCACCAGCTCCAGCAACTCGCTGGTCCGCTAACAGGAGAGTTTCACGAATTCACGTAGTGTTCTTTACAGCCCCCCAAAGTCGCTGCGTGGATATTTAAGACCCCCAACTACCCCCAAGTTGACTATCGAAAACGCCCGCTCCCCACGGGCGTTTTCTTTTTTTGCGGGTGGTCGACGCGACATCTTATCCAGGTCATTGGCGAGCGCAGCCAAGCAATCCACTGTCACCGCTCATGCGGAAGGATGGATTGCTTCGCTCCGCTCGCAATGACGGACCACCACCATCGGCAACCTATGACGATGGGCGGCTGGCCTATCGCGGCGGCGAACCCGACGCGCCCGGCACGGTCTCGATCAGCTTCCCGGTAAAGATCGGCGCCGAGGTCGGCTGGCCGTTCGGCGAACCGCCGGCCTGCTCGACGGTCACCGCGTAGGTGGCGCCGTTGATCACGTCGGGATCGTAGCCCGACAGCACCGGCCGCGCGGTGAAATCATCGGCGCCGATCACGCCGAGCGAGCGCGGCTGCGGCAGCTTGTCGGAGATCAGCCAGAGCTCGAAGCTCTTGCCGGGCTCCGACGGGGCGCCGACCTTGCGGACGGTGAAGTTCTTGGTGGCGCCGTCGATGGTCATGATGAAGGCCGGCCCGCCATTCGGCCCCTGCAGCAGCGCGACATATTGCGCCGACGGCGTCAACGCCGGCGCCGGCGTCTTCACTTCGACGGTCTGGATGCGCGGCTTCGGCCGGATCGCATTCGGCAGAGAGTCGGGCCGATAGATCTGCAGACCGAGCGTGACGAGCAGCGCGGCCGCGATCGCGGTCGCGGCCGACGCGATGCCGCGCCAGCGTTTCACGCGGCCCGTCAGCGCGGTCACGTTGCGTTCGTCGAAGATGACCCGCGGCGGTCGGGCCTCGGGCAGCCTCCGGGGCTCGGGCGACTGCGCAGGCTCCGGATCGAACGCCGAGCCGAATTCGGGATCGTCTGTGACTGGCGAAGGCGGCGGCGTCACCGTCGTGGCCGGCGTCTCCGGCAGCCCCAACGGCGCCTGCGGCGCGCTCGTGGGGCCGATCGCCGTCTTGATGTTGTCCCAGACCACCGGACGCGGCTCGACCAGGCCGACCATCTGGTTCAGCGGCCCGAGTCTGAACTGCCAGGCCTGCACCAGCACTGCGAACTCGCTGTCGACGGCCATCATGGTCTCGACCTGCGCGCGCTCCTCGGCATCGAGCGTTCCGAGCGCATATTCCGCGGCGAGCGCGATATGGTCTTCGCTATAGGCCATCAATCAGAGTCCAAGACACTCCCGGATATCCATCAGGCTGCGGCGCAGCCAGGTCTTCACCGTGTTCACCGGCGTCTCGAACTTTGCGGCGAGTTGCTCGCGGCTCCAGCCGTTGTAATAGGCGAGCAGCACGAGCTTCTGACGATCCGGCTCCAGACGACCGACGCACTCCAGCAATCGCTTCAACTCTTCCGTCATCTCCCGTCGCGCCAGCGGATCGGGCTGGTCGGCTGCGACCTCCATCGCCGCCGGCTCTTCCTCCAGCGAGGCCTCGCCGCGCTTGCGCACCACGTCGATGGCCCGGTTGCGCGCGATCGACGTCATCCACGTGATCGGGGACGACAGGGCTGGGTTGAACTGCCCGGCGCTGTTCCAGATCTTGACGTAAGCCTCCTGAATGACCTCCTCGGCGAGGTCCTGTCGCCGCAAGATACGGAGCACGACGCCGAAGAGTTTCGCGCGGGTCGCGGCGTACAGCCGCTCGAAGGCGGCCTCATCCCCCTTGGCGACGGCGGCGATCAGCCAGACCAGCTCAGCCGGCGTCAGCATCTTGCGCCCTCCAAGCCCCGACCCCCCATCGCCTCATTGCCACCGTGCCGCCGATCATCCGTCCTGACCGGTGGTAGCATATTTTGGGACACCACGATCCGCCAAGGGGCTAACAAGTGGCCGGCAGGCCGGCGGCTTGTGGACAGCGCCCAGCAAAAAGCCCGGGCGATCGGCCCGGGCTCTCAATCTGGTCAGCGGAGGGAGCGAGGGTTCAGGCGATGACGCCGAGACGGGCCCGCATCAGGCCGATCGAATCCATGTCGGCTTGTTCGCGAGCGCTCTCCTCCGCGCGTTCGCGCGCCTGGTCGCGCTCGTCGAGCAGCTCGACCTTCTTCAATTCCTCGAATGCCTCCGACAGCAGCGCCTTGGCGTCGTCGAGCTGGGCGCGCAGTTCGTCGGCCGAACGGGTCAGGTTCTCGCGGCGCTGGATCGCGGCCTTGGCATAGGTCGGATAGGCGAAGTGCGTGGGGTCGTTGATCCCGGCGCGCTCCTGCTCGGTCTGGATCTCGCGCTCGAGCTCGACCGACATGCGCTGGAAGTCGGCGATCATGCCTTCGATCTGGGTAACCCGACGGCGCTTTTCGTCGACCTGAAATTTCTTCAGGCGGATCAGCGTTTCACGTGACTTCATCGACTCATACTCCCCAGAAGTCCCAAATCTGAACGCGGGACAGAGCCGGCTCCCCGCTGGGCCCCGCCGGCATAGCTATGGTGTGCCGGCGATGATGGCCTGACAAAGTTAGCGTTCCGTTTCCAAACCCGACAGGATTTGAGCCAGTTGCCGGTAGCCGTCGGGAAGGCTGGTGGACTCGTCCTTGGCCTGGCGCAGGTAGGCCTCGAGCGGCTCATGCAGCCGGATCGCCTCGTCGACCTCCGCGCTGGAACCCGGCCGGTAGGCCCCAAGCCGGATCAATTCCTCCATGTCGGCATAGGTCGCCATCACCTGCCGCGCCTTGTTGATGTAGGGCAGGAAGTTGGGGTCGGCCGACCGCGGCATGGTGCGCGACACCGACTTAAGGATGTTGACCGCCGGATAGCGGCCGCGCTCGGCGATCGCCCGCTGCATCACGATATGACCGTCGAGGATGCCGCGCACCGCATCCGCGATCGGCTCATTGTGATCGTCGCCGTCGACCAGCACCGTGAAGATCGCGGTGATGGTGCCGTCGCCGGTGCCCGGCCCTGCCCGCTCGAGCAGCTTTGGCAGTTCAGTGAACACGGTCGGCGTGTAGCCCTTGGCGGTCGGCGGCTCGCCCGCCGAGAGGCCGATCTCGCGCTGCGCCATCGCAAAACGCGTCACCGAGTCCATCAGGCACAGCACGTCCTGGTCCTCGTCGCGGAAATATTCCGCGATGGCGAGCGTCAGATACGCCGCCTGGCGCCGCATCAGCGCCGGCTCATCCGAGGTGGCGACCACCACGACCGAGCGCGCCAGCCCCTCCTCGCCGAGATCCTCCTGGAGGAATTCCTGCACCTCGCGGCCGCGTTCGCCGATCAGCCCGATCACCGAGATCGCGGCATCGACATTGCGCGCCAGCATCGACAGCAGCACCGACTTGCCGACGCCGGAGCCGGCGAAGATGCCGAGCCGCTGGCCGCGGCAGCAGGTCAGGAAAGTATTGAGACCGCGCACGCCGAGATCGAGCGGCGGGCCGACCCGCTTGCGCGAATGCGCCGGCGGCGGCGAGTTGCGGTAGGACATCGGCGAAGCGCCCTGCACCAGCGGGCCCTTGCCGTCGATCGGCTCGCCCATCGCGTTGACGACGCGGCCGAGCCAGGCCGGCGACGGCCGCACCTGGCTCGCCGCGTTGGCGATCACCGCGCGGCAACCGCGCCTCACGCCATCTAGTCCGCCGAACGGCATCACCACCGCGTTCTCGCCGGAGAAGCCGATCACCTCGGCGGGGATGAAGCGGCCCGCGCCGACGTCGATCACGATGCGGGCGCCGACCGACATCGCGTGAATGGGGCCCGCGATCTCGACCATCAGCCCGCGGACGCCGACCACACGGCCATAAATATTGACGCCGTCGATGTCGCCGATCTGCTCCGC
The DNA here is from genome assembly GCF_001189245.1 of Bradyrhizobium pachyrhizi. Classification (GTDB taxonomy): domain Bacteria; phylum Pseudomonadota; class Alphaproteobacteria; order Rhizobiales; family Xanthobacteraceae; genus Bradyrhizobium; species Bradyrhizobium pachyrhizi. The sequence continues at coordinate 140,121 of NZ_LFIQ01000049.1, forward strand.
GAGCGCCTTCATTGCGAAAACCTTAAGTTTCCGCTTTTTTGCTCCGGCCGCTTAACTTCGTGTTTACCCGCATCATTAATCATTGCGTCACTGTCTTTGGTGACTGAGGTCGCTTGCCCATCAGAAGAAGGGCGAGTCGCGAGAGTCGGTTAGGCCCGTCTCTTAATGTGGAAACTGAACGGACGCGGTTAGGAAAAGCTTCTTCTACGCAATATCTTAGGGCGATTCGACAAAAATTGCACGGTTAGAGCTTGCGTGGAGGAATCAGTTTTTGTTAACCATATCTCGTCAGGATCCGAATCAGTTGTTCAAAGGCGTTTTGTGAGTGCCGCAAGTGCGGCCGACCTGACGCCCGGAGCGGCGACTATAGGGGACTGGCATGCGCGTTTTGCTGATTGAAGATGACAGCGCCGTCGCGCAGTCGATCGAATTGATGCTCAAGTCCGAGAGTTTCAACGTCTACACGACGGACCTCGGCGAAGAGGGCGTCGATCTCGGCAAGCTTTACGACTACGACATCATCCTTCTCGACCTCAACCTGCCCGACATGTCCGGCTACGACGTGCTCAAGCAGCTCCGGGTGTCGAAGATCAAAACTCCCATTCTGATCCTCTCCGGCCTCGCCGGCATCGAGGACAAGGTCAAGGGTCTCGGCGTCGGCGCCGACGACTACATGACCAAACCCTTCCACAAGGACGAACTGGTCGCCCGCATCCACGCGATCGTGCGCCGCTCCAAGGGTCACGCCCAGTCGGTCATCCAGACCGGCGATCTCGTGGTCAATCTCGACACCAAGACGGTCGAGGTCGGCGGCCAGCGCGTGCACCTGACCGGCAAGGAATACCAGATGCTGGAGCTCCTCTCGCTCCGCAAGGGCACTACGCTCACCAAGGAAATGTTCCTCAACCATCTCTACGGCGGCATGGACGAGCCGGAGCTGAAGATCATCGACGTCTTCATCTGCAAGCTCCGCAAGAAGCTCGCCAACGCCTCCGAAGGCCGCAACTTCATCGAGACCGTGTGGGGCCGCGGCTACGTGCTGCGCGAGCCGCACGAGGCCGACGAGCGCATTCCCGCCTGACCTTCCGGGCGCCCGCAGAGAACCGCAAGGTTCGCTCCTTTCGACCTGAACCCCGCCGCAAATGGCGGGGTTTTTGTTTGGGATTGAACCGGCTGTCGGCATGCGCCGACCAAGGGAACGTGCAATCCTGCCTCGCGCGAATCCTGACGAACTCCCGGACCGCCCCGACATGATCCTGCAATCCCTCGCCGGCCTGCCGGCGTTCCTGGTCTATTTCTGCACGGCGCTGATCGCCGTGGTCGCCTACCTCTTCGTCTACACGCGCGTCACGCCGCATGACGAATTCCAGCTGATCCGCGACAACGATCCGGCGGCAGCGATTGCGCTGGGCTTAAGCCTGCTCGGCTTCGTGCTGCCGGTGGTCAGCGCCATCGCCCATTCCGCCAATGTGGTGGACTGCCTGATCTGGAGCCTCATCGCGCTGATCGTGCAGATCATCGTCTATTACATCGTGAAGATCCCGGTGCCGAACCTGTCGGGGCGGATCGCCTCCGGCGAAATGGCGCCGGCGATCTGGCTCGGACTGTCCTCGCTGGCCGCAGGCGCGCTGAACGCGGCCTGCATGATCTACTGAGCCGTTGAGCCACCATGGCGCGCGAACCGAACCCGGACTTCGGCAAACGGCGACCGGTCGTGCCGACGCCGCCGCGGCCGGATGCGCCATCCAAGCGCTCCAACCATGTCGCGCTGCTCTTGATGGGCACGCTCGCGGTCGGCGGCAGTGCCTACGCGCTGATGCCGCGGCCGAATTGCCAGCCGGTGCCGCCGACGCCGCCGGGCGTCACCGCACCGGGCGTCGCCACACCGGTCCAGCCACAACCCGGCGTCGACTGCACGGCGCGCAGTTCGTCGTCCGGATCGGGCGGCAGCGGCGGCTCGTCACGCAGCAGCTTCTTCAACAGCAGCTCGTCGTCGAGCGGCACCTCCTCGTCCGCGAGCTCGTCGTCAAGCTCGTCGGTGAGCCGCGGCGGCTTCGGTTCATTCGCGCATGCGTTCGGCTTCAGCGGTGGCTGATGCATGTTGCCGTGTCATCGCCGTGTCATCGCGCTTTCGCTTGCCCGGCGAACGCAGCTGATGGAAACTCGGCATGGCTCCGCAGACGGCAAGGCAGGGATTGCGTCCATGAAACGCTCGCGCCGCGTATGGCTGAAATTGATGGGGAGTATCGCGATCGGCGCGGCGTCGATCGGCCTGACGCCAAGCCATGCCCGCAGCCACCACCATGCAGGGCACGACGCGAAGCGAAAGCCCGCCGAACGCTCGCCCTCCGGCGGCTTCGGCGGCGCGCCGCGCACCATCGCCCGCTACGGCGACGACGATCCGTCGCATGGCGGAAGCTGACACCAGGCTGACGAGCGAGCGCGGTTTCCCCTCATGCAACGCATCGCATGTCCCGAACGCGACGATTGGCGGACGACTGCCGAGAATGCCGGCTTCACCTTCCACACCATCGACGGCGAACGGTACTGGGACGAGCGCGCCTATTACGCGTTCACGCTGGACGAGATCGAGCGCTCGATCGAGGCGCCGACCGGCGAGATCGACGCGATGTGCCTCGAACTCGCCGGACGCGCTGTCAAGGACGAACGCTATCTGCGCCGGCTGAAGATACCGGAGGCGTACTGGGATCTGATCGCGGCAAGCTGGCGCCGCAAGAACCCGAGCCTGTACGGCCGGCTCGATCTCACCTTCGACGGGCGCGGCCCGGCCAAGCTGCTCGAATACAATGCCGACACGCCGACCTCGATCTTCGAGGCCGCGGTGTTTCAATGGATCTGGCTCGAACAGGCGATCGCGCGCAACATCATCCCGAAGCGCGCCGACCAGTTCAACTCGATCCACGACCGGCTAATCGAGGCCTGGAAGAAGATCGGCGCGACCCACCCGCTGCATCTCACCGGACTGACCGGAAATCCCGAGGACGCCGGCACGCTCGCCTATCTCGAGGACGCCGCAGCGCAGGCCGGGCTGAAGACCACGCTGCTCGACATCGAGGAGATCGGACTGCGCGACGACGGTCAGTTCGTCGACCTCGACGAACGCCCGATCGCGCTCGCGTTCAAGCTCTATCCCTGGGAATGGATGTTCCACGACGCGTTCGGCAAGAACCTCTCGACCGCGCCGACGCAATGGATCGAGCCGCCGTGGAAGGCGATCCTCTCCAACAAGGGCATCCTGCCGCTGCTCTGGGAGATGTTCCCGAACCACCCCAATCTGCTGCCGGCCTATTTCGAGGACGACCCGCAAGCCGCCCGGCTCGGCACGTCGTTCGTGCGCAAGCCGATCTATTCGCGCGAGGGCGCCAATGTCGAGCTGGTCAGCGCCGGCGTCACGCTGGTCGCCGAGCAAGGCCCCTACGGCACCGAAGGTTTCATCCGCCAGGCACTGGCGCCACTGCCGAATTTTTCCGGGCAGTATCCGGTACTCGGCAGCTGGGTGGTCGATGGCACGCCCTGCGGACTCTCGATTCGGGAAGACGAGAATCCGATCACCGGCAACACCTCGCGCTTCCTGCCGCACGCGATTTTGTAGCTCATGAACGTTGAAACGAACGCGGCTCTGTCGCCGTCATCCCCGCGCAAAGGCTTCGCTTTTGTCGCTGGAGGTACGAGCCCTTGCGAGCCTCGAAGGATGCACGGCCCCCGCTGGTGGCCCCCGACCCTTCGAGACGCTGCTTCGCGGCTTCTCAGGGTGACGGAGTTAAAACGAGATGTCTCGCCTCACCGCGCAGCGGACGCAACCGCCTTCAGCACATGCAGCGCGGCGCCGGCGCGCGCGACCGGGGCGACGCTCGGCTGATAGAGCCCGCGCCGGTCGGGATAGGGCCTGAACAGGTTGGTGATGCCGACCACGGATTCCGCCGCGCCAAGCGCCAGCACGCCGTCGGGCTCGAGCATCCTGGCCACCTTGCCGAAGATACCGGCCTTGGTCTGCTGATCGAAATAGATCAGCACGTTGCGGCAAAAGATCACGTCGAAGGTGCCGAGATGCGACAGGTCTTGCAACAGATTGAGCTGGCGGTGCTGCACCATGCCGCGAATATCGGCGTTGAGCTGCCAGAGCTCGCCCTTCTGCACGAAATACTTGACCAGCAGCTGGATCGGCAGGCCGCGCTGCACCTCGAACTGGCTGAAGAGGCCGGCCTTCGCCTTTTCGAGCACCGCCTGCGACAGGTCGGTGGCGATGATCTCGATCCGCCAGCCGGCAAACAGCGCAGTCATCTCCTTCAGCAGCATCGCAATTGAATACGGCTCCTGCCCGGTCGACGACGCCGCGCACCAGATGCGCAAGCTTCGGCGCGCCGCGCGCGCCTGCGCGAGCGCGGGCAGCACCGCTTCCTTCAGATGGTCGAACGGGATCTTGTCGCGAAAGAAGAAGGTCTCGTTGGTGGTCATCGCTTCGACCACCTCCGATGTCAGCAGCTCCGCGCCGCCCTTCATCCGCTGCACCAGCTCGGGAATCCCGGCGAGGTTCGACCGGCGCGCCAACGGCAGCAGGCGGCTCTCGACGAGATACTGCTTATCGACGGAGAGATCGAGGCCGGAACGCTCCTTCAGCAGCTTACGCAGATACTCGTAGTCCAGCGGCGTCACGAACGGTCTCCCGCAAATACCCGAACAAGCTTCGATGCGATCTGATTGAGCGGCAGCACCGCGGCGCAGATGCCGGCATTGACCGCGGCGCCGGGCATGCCCCACACCACACTGGTCGCTTCGTCCTGGGCGATCACGCTGCCGCCGGCGGCGACGATGTCCTTGCCGCCGCGCATGCCGTCGGAGCCCATGCCGGTCAGGATCACGGACATGATGCTGCCCTGCCAGACATCGATCGCAGAGGTGAACATCGGATCCACAGCGGGCTTGCAGAAATTGACCGGCGGCCCGTCGTCGAGCGCGATCGTGGCATCGACGCCGTGGCGGGCGACGCGCATGTGGCGCCCGCCGGGCGCCAGATAGATCTGGCCCGGCTTGACGCTCTCGCCGTCGATCCCCTCATGCGCCGGCCGCTTGCTGGTGCGCGCCAGATGCTCGGCGAGAATGGTCGTGAAGGTCGGCGGCATGTGCTGGGTGATCAACACCGGGAAGCGATCAATCACCGGGCCGATCTCGGCGACCAGCGTCATCAGCGCCTGCGGTCCGCCGGTCGACGAGCCGATCATCAGCACCTTGGGCGACAGCAGGCCGAACGAACGGCGCGTGGCCTGGGCCGGCGCCGTGTGCGCGGCAGCGGGAATAGACGGCCGCGGTCTGTCATGACCGGGCGCAAGCGGCGGGCTTGCCGTCGTGTGCACCGGGCTGCGCCGCGCCTTGGCGCCGAGATGACGGATCTTCTGGATCAGGTCGTGGCGGAAGGTTTCCGCGGCGGTGGCCTCGCGCGTGCTTTCGGGCTTCGGAATGTAGTCGGACGCACCGAGCGAGAGCGCCTTCAGGCTGATCTCCGCGTTGCGGCGGGTCAGCGTGGAGGCCATGATGACGACGAGATCGCGCTTCTTCGCCAGCAGCTGCGGCAGCGCCGAGATGCCGTCGAGGTCGGGCATCTCGATATCGAGCACCGCGACATCGGGGTTGATGCGTTCGAGCTGGTTGACGGCGTCGAGGCCTGTGCGCAGCGAGGCGACGACCTCCATGTCGGGCTCGGCGCCGATCCAGCGCGAGATCATCCCGCGGATCACCACGGAATCGTCGACCACCATCACTCGCACCTTGTCGGATCGGGTCGATGTCGGGACCGCAGTACTTGTCAACGCAACACTCATGGCTTCACCAGCGACGCAACACGACGCACAACAACCGTTGAGCCGAAGGCTTCTGCCGCCGGATCGAACGGAGAATCTAAGTCAGCATGATCTTCTCGGAAAGCCGGTTCCCACTTTTCCGGATCATGCTCTAGATCAGCCCGACTTCCTGGAACTTCGCGGTGACGATGTCCCGGTCGAACGGCTTCATGATGTACTCGTTGGCACCGGCATGCAGCGCGCGTGCGATATGCGCGACATCATTCTCGGTGGTGCAGAACACGACCTTGGGCTGATCGCCGCCGGGCATGCGGCGGAGATTGCCGAGAAACTCGTAGCCGTCCATGACCGGCATGTTCCAGTCGAGCAGCACGGCTTCCGGCATCGCGCGCTTGCAGGCCTCGAGCGCCTTGGCGCCATCCTCAGCCTCGACGATCTGGAAGTCGAGCCCTTCCAGGATGCGGCGGGCGACCTTGCGAATGACGCTTGAGTCATCGACAACAAGACAGGTTCTCATCTGCGACCTCTACTTCCTCATCCCCGGTGGGATGTTTCAGTTCTTCAGTTCGGGCGGCCCTGTTCACGCCGCTTTGGCATCGGGCACCAGTTCGAGCACGCGATCGACGTC
>NZ_LFIQ01000050.1 GCF_001189245.1 Bradyrhizobium pachyrhizi
ACGCTGCAACTTCCGTCCTCTCGGAAGAACAGGCCATTGCCTGCGACTTCCTTCCACCAACCCCGGCCAATCCGAGATCGACGCATACTCACCACGCCAAAGCGCCACGCGCTCATATCACCCTGGAATGGCTGCTCGGAGAGCAAATCTTGATATCCCGGCACAGGCCAGGTGTGATCCAGCACGTCCCACTCCGTGAGATTGCCTTCAAGCCAGGCATCGAAGTGATCCCTGATTTTCGTTCCCGGAGGATTCGGAAACAGAGCATTGATGTACGCTGTTCCGTCCGCATCCAACCTCGTGGGAAGAGCCTCGACGACCCTCCGCAGAAGCTCAGTGCCTTCTATTCCACCGCTCCAAAAATTATCGCTCGCCTTGGCGGCAGTGTCCGGTGCGTAGGGAACGTTGGATACCAGCAGATCACATGTTCCGGCGATCGAATCGAAGAGATCGCTTATGATAAAATCGATGTTGGTCTTTTCGTTTAGCGCTGCATTGAAGTTGGAGAAGGCGATGGCGCGCGGACTGACGTCTGCGCCCACTACCCTCGCGGAATGGTCGCTTGCCAGAATAGCGTGCACGCCGGAGCCTGTTCCCAGATCAATGGCGCGCCTGCGGGCGATCCTCTTGACCATGCCGCCGAGTATAAAGCTCTCTCCCCACAGCCACATGACTTGATTGATTGCGGTGTTCTTCTCTCCATGATCCGTCACGAGGTATTTCCCATAACATGGGAACAGACTGAAGTCCGACCGCAACACGTCGCCGTCTTTTTCAACCAATCCCATTTCGAGCGCCGCATCAACAAAGAGCGACGAAATCCGTTTCGCGACGATGTCTGCGCTCACCTGCTGGCCATCGATGAAGAGCGTAATGAGATTGTCGATTGGATCTTCCTTTCGAGGAGTCCAAGACGTTCGCATTTTTTGCCAGAAATTCACTCCGATGCGAGGAAGGACCTCGAGGCGTTCGGCACAGCTTGCAAGGTCGTAGCCGCAACCCCGGAGTTCCTTAACGAAGCGGCTCATGCATTCGCGCTGTGCCGGGATTATCGGCAACGGAACTTGCCTGGAAATTGTCGGCAGGAGCGCTCCTGTCCCATCCTCGCGCTCGATGGGTAGGGAATCGGCCGGACCGCTCTTAGGCGTCTCCGCCTGCCGCAACCAGGCGAGCAGATCTTGCTTTCGGTCCGCCAGTGTCGCGCGCAACTCTGCGTCAAGAGCGCCAGCGGGTGCGCTGCACTTAAGGCGTCCCCCTTCGATCCATACTCTGACGTTCCGCTCGCGGAGAATCGATAAAAGCGTGGCTGTTTCCATGTCAGGTGCCTCGCCTTGGGATAGCCCGACCTGAGCCGGGCAGACGCTATCCCAAGCTCTCGGCGCCTGGTCAATTATCCATATGGCCGAGAACGCCCAACGCCGCCCGCTTAAAATGCATGCGGGCGGCGTCGGCCTTGCCCCAGGAGGAAGTGCAAATTCCTGATGATTATCGGTACGTTCGAAACGCAAAGGGTTGATGACGATGGGGCCGCAATACGGGGGAACCCAGAGGTGGGTGCTGTTCTACGCGAACGAGTCTTTGCCGGCCTGCGTTTTGCGTCCCATCAGGATACGCGCATTGACCGATATACGTTAATGCGGTCACTCGGAACCTGGGGCAGGCTGGCTTCCATATTCAGGACCGATCTCGACGGCGTTGAGTTCAGCCTCATCGGCTTAGCGGGGATATCGCTGATCGCGCTTATCATCTGCTTGGGCTGGCTATGGTCTGCTGAACCTGCCGTACCTCATGGATGACATGTCGGCTTGGCCTCGGTGTCGATGCCTCTCGCGCGGCCATTTCTCTTGACGTCAGGGTTTCAACTGGCCGCCAACTGAGGCGCCCCTTACTCTTTCGCCGCCGGATGGAGTGATCCTTCTCGGCTTCGTGTTCTTCGATCAGGCATGCGATGCCGTTTTGGTGCGCTGCTGGTCCGTGACTCGCAAGGCTATCGACTTGTGCGATCCGATCATCCAGCTCGGCGCAATTCTCACACATCGAATCGATCATCGCCTCCTCGATCGTCGCCTCCTGAATGGATAGCCGCGGACCTCCGAGCAATCCTTGCAGCGCATGTAGCGCTCGAGCTCGCGCACGGGCGTAGACTTCGGCCGGCGGACGATGACAGTCTGGTGGGTCTCACAGCCGATGCATTTCACTTCGAGGCGGCGGTACATGGGTTTCGGCCGCAATCTACTGACCACGATCCTAATCATTGAGCCCGCCAGACGAACGGAGCGCTGAGAGCGAAGTCAATCCCTTGACGGCCGGCCGGTCGAGACAATAGATGACAATCATCATATAACGACCCGACGCCCGGGCAGGTTCGGATTCCGGCCATGCCGGTTCGCACCAAGGGCGCGACAGGAGAGCCATGCGTCGAATTGTTGTGACGGGCCTGGGGACGGTGTCTCCGCTGGGCTGTGGCACCGAACTGGTGTGGTCGAGGCTGCTTGCGGGGCATTCAGGGCTTCGCACATTGCCCGAGTGGGCGGCCGTGCTGCCGGGGCGCGTCGCTGGACAGGTTCCTGACAAGGCGGGGGATGCCGAGGGCGGGTTCGATCCCGATTCCGCAGCCCCGCGCAAGGACCAGAAGAAGATGGACCGGTTCATCCTGTTCGCGCTGCTCGCAGCGGCCGAGGCCGTGGCGCAGGCCGGCTGGATGCCGGCCGAGGCGCTTGCGCAGCAGCGCACCGCCACCGTGATCGCGTCCGGGATCGGCGGGTTTCCCGCGATCGCGGACGCCGTGCGCACCGCGGAGAAGAGCGGCCTGCGCCGGTTGTCGCCGTTCACCATTCCATCCTTCCTGGCCAATCTCGCGGCCGGGCACATCACGATCCGCTACGGCTACAAGGGTCCAATCGGCGCGCCGGTGACCGCCTGCGCCGCGAGCGTTCAGGCGATCGGCGACGGCGCGCGCCTGATCAGATCAGGCGAAGCCGACGTCGCGATCTGCGGCGGCGCGGAGTCCTGCATCGATCCGGTGAGCCTCGGCGGCTTTGCGGCCGCGCGGGCGTTGTCGACATCCTTCAACGACACGCCGGCGCGGGCGTCGCGGCCGTTCGACCGCGACCGCGACGGCTTCGTGATGGGCGAAGGCGCAGGTATCGTTGTGATCGAAGAGCTCGAACACGCGCTTCGGCGCGGCGCGAAGCCGGTCGCGGAACTCATCGGCTACGGCACGACGGCGGACGCCTATCACATCACCGCAGGCCCGGAGGACGGCGACGGCGCCCGGCGCGCGATGGAGGCGGCGCTGCAGCAGGCCGGGTTGCGGCCCGACCAGATCCAGCATCTCAACGCGCATTCGACATCGACGCCGGTCGGCGATCTCTCCGAGCTCGAGGCGATCAAGCGCGTGTTCGGGCGCGAGGGAGGAATTGCCGTCAGCGCGACCAAGTCGGCGACCGGACATCTGCTCGGCGCCGCCGGCGGCATCGAGGCGATCTTCACCATCCTGGCGCTGCGCGATCAGGTCGCGCCGCCCACGCTCAATCTGGAGAACGCCGATTCCGCGGCGCAGGGCATCGACCTCGTCGCGAACGTTGCGCGGCGAATGACAATCGAACACGCGATCTCGAACGGCTTCGGATTTGGCGGCGTCAACGCCAGCCTGGTGTTTCGACGGTGGTCTTGAGACAGTCGGGCTTTGCTCGCAATGGAACGATACCGCGCGTGTCGCGTCATCTACAAGAGCGGAGCTGCCGATTGATCCGAATTGCCTAACCGCCCGCCGCTGCGTTGCGCACGCCAATCCGTTCCCCGTCCTGCTTGCGGACGTAGAGATGACGTTCCAGCACGGACTGCATATTCTCGAACATCGAATAGAGATCGTCGCAATAAACCGACGGATTGTCGAAACCGTTCTTCGTGGAGAAGCGGTGCGGAAGATAGCCTCCGCCGCAGGCGTTCATGAACTTGCACTGCCGGCACTTCTCGCAAAGATTGACTGACGCATCGCGTGCGGCTTTCCAGCGCGGCTCGTTCCTGACGTCGTCGATCGCGTGATCGAAGATGTTGAACCTCGTGTTGGTGAAACCGTCACCCGCAATTCGCAACACGTCGTGGGCCTCCACCGTGCCGTCGGTCATGACCGTGCAAAGCTCGACCGGCTTGTGGCCCACGCCTTCGGTCGGCGCGTTGTTGCCGATCAGGGCCGCGACCATGTCGGAAATGATGCGGACATTCGATGTCGGCGTCGTGCGATTGGCTTCCAGCCACAGGTCGAAGAGGCCGTTATAGAACGGGGCAATGGACGACGGCTTCTCGTCCACCGTCGCGTCGGGAATCATGATGTCGTAGTTGGCGATGCCGCACGCCGCGAAAAAATCCGCATACTCCTGCGGCGCGTAGGCCGGGTTGCAGACTGCGAGGGCGATCACGCCAATGTCGCGCGATACCAGCATGCGGGCGGCGCGTTCCACGGCGGCATGGGTGCCGGTACCCTGAAACGTCTTGCGGTGAGCGTCGTGAATATGTGCCGGCCCATCGATACTGATCGCCACCGAAATATTGCGGGCCTCGAAGCAGTCGAGCCATTCGTCGTCAATCAGGACGCCGTTTGTCGTCACCGCGATGGGGATCTCACAGCCGGTCCGGGATGAAATGCCCTCGCAGCCCTCCGCAAAACGGTGAAAATTATCGACGCCCCAAAGCAGCGGCTCACCGCCGTGCAGGATCACGGGAAAGTCGACGAGGGAGTATCTGGCGACGTGCTGTTCGAGGCGCAGCAACAGCTGCTGCAGCACCTCCGCGCTCATCAGCTTGGGCTTGTCATAGACGGCCGCATCGCGAAACCAGTAGCAATAGGAGCAATCGATGTTGCACCTCGCCGCTACCTTGACCAGCAACTGCGTGATCGGCTGCTCCTGGAACGCGACGGAATTTGAAGCGTCAACCGACATGCGGATACCAGCAAGCTGCGATCGGCCTAGTAGCCCCTGACGAAGCCACCTCGTCGGAACGCGCCTGCTCCGGGATAATATCCGCCGGCCCTGCGAAATGCGCCGGCGCCCGGATAATAGCCGCCGCCCCTGCGAAAGCCGCCCGCATAGGGCCCCCTGGCAAAGGCCCCCCGCCTGAAATAGACCTGAGTTGCCTGGGGCTGGTCGGAAACCACCCCCAACTGCAAGCTCTCTACGTCTTGAGGGCTCTGTTCTTGAAAGCTCTGTTCCTGAGCGCTCTGTTCCTGAAGGCTCTGCTCGCGCACACCACTCAGCAATGCGTCGATACCCTGATGATCGCTTTCGATTGTCGCACCCGGCCCGTGCAATTGCAGCAGGCTCGCCAAGACCGTCAGCGTAATCGCCATCGTCGAGCTCCTTTTCGCGATATGACAATCGAACGAAATGTCGGCGCGTGCTTCACGCCGGTCGAGCAACTGAAAGTATAGCAGCGGATTTGCAGCGGAGTCTAGGCATCGCGTCTGCGCCGATCAGCTCGCACGGGGTGAACGACCAGGGCACGCTCTCGCGCGAGCCCGTTCCGAAAGACCTGCGCAATCGCTCATGCCGGTGATCGCGGCCCACGGCACCGCGCAATTTGAATCGAGAGCCGCAGGCACGTGCTCGAAATCGCGGCTTTTGCGTGCCGAGCGGGTCAGTTCCGGGTTTGCGGATGAGGGCTCAAATGGCGCTCCCTAGGGAACTGAAACAATATAGCGAATTCAATGCCTTACGGAATTGTTTGGGTAAGACACGCCTCATTGTTTTTCAAGGCGGTTCAAAATGACCGCCCAAACTGGAGCGTAAGAGCTTCTCCATGACTGTCGAATGGGTGAACTTCAACAGAACGTCTATTGGATCCGGAAGAAGGTGCCCAAGAGGTACTCAGCCCTGGTCCGCAAGACCGAGGTCTGGCGGTCGCTCCGGACCACCGACCGGCGCACGGCAAACATCAGGATCGGGGTGGTCTCGGACAAACTGGAGCGCGAATGGGCCGCGTTGGCGGCTAAGGATTCGTCCGAAAAGCCCCGGCTAACCCATCATGACCTCTATGCCATCCAACGCGATATCCACATCGAAATCCGCGACGCCAACAAGGCTGAACCAGGTACCGGCTTCGCCGCTATGAGACTGGCGACGCGCCTTGGTTGGGACGAGCATTCCAGCACTGCTGACGACCAGGAGCAACTCGACAGATCGGCGGTGAGAAATACTGACCCGAGAAGGCGGCGGGCAACCGACAGACGCTCAGGTCGAGAAATACAAGCCGTTGCTCATTGAGGCCCGGAGCGAAGCCCTCCGCGACATCGCACGCTTTTGCAACGGCGACTACGAGGAGACTCAAACACGCCGGGGCCGCCATCCAGGCGGCTGCGCTCCTACATGTCGAGCGACTACGACGTTTACACCAACGAACTGAACAAGCAACGCGAGTTTTGCGCCATGTCCACTTATCGCAACATAAGCTTTGCCACTGCCGGCAGTGTCGTCGACGTATTGGAGCACGGCTCCAACGTTGTCGTGCGAGGCAAGGCTACTCGCGAACTAGTTGGCAGAGTCACCACACTGGATCAGCCGCTTGAGCGATACCTCTTTCTGCCCAAGCGTCACAACGACGTCTTCGCCCAGTTCGCCGAGGCAATGTGGGTGCTGGCCGGGCGCAACGACATCTCCTGGCTGGCGAGATATCTGCCGAGAGCCCCCGATTAACGATCGATAACGGAGAGTGCGTGCGCATCAACGATAACAACCATCCCAGCGCTCGTGCCAAACGCCAGGCGCCGGCGCGTCGGATCAAACGAGATCGCTTCGATCCTTGTGTCGTCGCCCTCGTCGAGTTCATGGACCAACGTGCCATCGCGGGCGTCGAGGATCGCGAGGCATTCAGCCCCGGTCCCCGCGGCTACCAATCGCTTCGCCGGATCATAGGCCAGAACGCGAATCCGTCGATCCCGTCCGGTTGGCACATTGGGGGCTGCCTTGAGCACCAGGCTCACGATCCCATTTCGCTGTCGGTCGACCCGACCATCCTCGCTGCCTATCCAAGTTTCCTCCGCGCTCGTCACGACAGAAGTGACGGCCTCATGCGAATTTGCCTCAACCGGCCCGAGCGAGTTAGTTCCTGGAGCGAGAGCGCGCAATCCGCTGTCCGTGGCCAGGACATATTCGCCCGACGCGCCGAGGGCCACTGATTCGATGTAGCTGCCCGCATGAATTACACGTTTCAGAAAACGGAATTCCTGGAGTTTCTCGATCAGTGCGCCACGTGCCTCCGGTGTGTCGGAAACCAGCAACGCGCGAGCGCCAATCGACAATGCTCGGTCGGCACCTGCAGCATCCTTCGAGATGATTGCCAATTGCCGTGAAACCGATGCCTGACGCCGCTGCTCGGCGAGAAAATAGTTCGTGATCGCGACGCTTGCAGCGGCCAGCAAAACTGCCGCGGTGCCGACTGCCGCGAAGGTCAACCGCCGCCAATAAGCGCTCTGGCCCTCGCGGGAGGAGCTAAGAAATTCGCTAACGCCCGCGACGTCCATGGCGTCCAGATTTTCCCGAACCATCGCCTCAGCCTCGGTCAGCTGCGTCCCAGAATACAGGATGCTTCTGTCCGATCGCCCAGATCGTAGCCAAAGCTCGGCGTCTCGGCGGACCTGATAGCGGGTCAATTTTGCTGGACCGCGGTATCCGAGCGTCTTGCGACCCGAGAGCGCTGCTTCCAGCTTCTCAAGGCTGTCCTTGTCGTCAATGCCTTTCGAGAAGTCAGCCCAGTTTATCTCCTGAAACAGCCTTCCCGAACCGAGCTTAGCGGACTCGAGCAGCGATAGGCCTGGAAGTGCCACCGGGATGATCTTGAATGCTGGATCCCGCCGGTAGCGCGCCAGCGCAAGCTCGGCTTCCCAGAGATGGGTCGGGCCCCAACCATTGCCACCGAGAAAAATCGCGCAGATCGTGCAGCGCTCCATCGCATTCTCGATCCAAGGAATGAAGGCTTCGCCGGTCGGAATTGCAAAGACGTCGAGAAAGAAGCTGGTTCCGAACTCAAGCTCGAGTGCGTCGGCAAGCCGCCGGATGAAGGCCTTGTCGGCGTTGTTGTGGCACGGAAACACGAAGTCGCCGGGATCGCTGGATCCCTGCCGCTTGGTACGGATCTGGAGTGCTTCCTGAGTCATGACAACGCTTAGTTGCCCTATCTAGGCGGAGACAGGCAGATCTTGACCACCCGGGAGAATCCCGCGAGCCAGCACTGAAAGACGCCGGTGTCTGCAAACCAATCAGCGTCCCGCCGCGATAGCCGCTCCGTCAATCCAGGCGCCAATATTTCTTGCTCCCGCTCCCCCAATGTAGTCGTAGGCCGACGCATTCACCGAAAGTGGCATGACCCAGCCGGGAGAAGGATCTGCCAGCCATTTCGGGCGACTCACCGGGAGCGTGTACTCACCGTACCGGAGCCAATCGACCACGTATTGCTGCCCGTTCCAGCGCAACTGCTTCTCAAAGAGATAGTAACTCGGATCGGTCAGCAAATTCGCTCGCACCTTATCAACACCGATCCAGTTCAGCGGGTTCTCCCCGAACGGATGAGGAATGCGGAGCTGATGATGGTTCAGACCATTCACATGCACAGCTAGGAGACCACGCCCATCGATAATCGCACGGGCAATCTCGTATCTCACCCAGCGCCGAGCCCACGTCTCAGTACCAACGAATACGCAGACAGCAGAACTGTTCTTCACTCCATCGCGGATCAGGTCCTTGATAGCATCATCGCCGTAGCGCTTTTTGCTCTCCCATAAGCTGTTGTCGTAGAAGCCATCGATCTCCCGACCTGTGTCAGACGCTGACTTAGAAAATTCGCCCGAGAGCCGAACATTGTTAACGCGCATGATATCGGCATGGTGGAAGGAAAATAACACGCGGCGACGCTTGGTCTGCGGGATGCCTAGAACGGATCCGAGCAGCAGATCAGAAGCGGACGTCGGCTTACTAGGGTCTGTACCTAATTAGCGGGTTCTGATTCCCTCGCACCGAGTTGATTCGGGCACGGGGGGCTTCGATGCGCAAAGGACTGTTCTGGCTCAACGATAAGCAGTGGGCTCAGATAAAGCAGCATTTGCCGACGAACCAGACGGGCCCGGCGCGCGAAGACGATCGACGCATTATCAGCGGTATCATTCACATGCTTCAGTGCGGCGCACGCTGGCGCGATTGCCGGCCCGACTATGGTCCTCATACGGCGATCTACAAAGGTTTCAATCGGTGGGCTAAGCGCGGACATTGGCAGGCGATCTTTGAAGCGCTCGCCCGCTGCGGCAAGGAGGGCGTGACTTTGTCCATCGACTCCACTTCGATCAGCATCGCTCGGCGAGCGGTGGAAAAGGGGAGAGCATGAACAGGCGATCGGCCGCTCGCGCGGTGGGCGGACCACGAAAATACACGCGCTGAGTGACTCTGATTGCAAACCTTGCGCATTTCATCTCACTCCAGGACAAGACGCAGATATTGCGGCAGGACCGGCCCTTTTGAAGCTTGCGCCGCCCGTGTCTACCCTCATTGGGGACAAAGGCTACGATGGCGACAGCTTTCGCGCCGAAATCGTCAGTCGCGGCGCGAAGCCCGTCATTCCAAACAAATCCAACAGGGTGACCCTCCACAGCTTCAGCAAACGCGCCTACAAAGGGCGCAATGTCATCGAGCGCTGTTTCTGCCGGCTCAATGATTTTAGGCGCGTCGCAACTCGCTACGACAAACTTGCCAGAAATTTCTTGGCTGCCGTCCAGCTCGCCGCCATCGTCGCCTATTGGATCAATTGAGTCTGAACCCTAACAGAGCACGGCAGCCGGTCGTAGGGTCATGCTATGAATTCATATCAGATGAATGCCCGTCGGACGTTGTGCTGCCGTAGTGCGAACTTGCGCCTAGCTATCGTTCCACTTCTGCTGCATGGAAGTTGCACGAGCTGGGATAAGCCAGGACTTTCAACACAGCAGATGGCGGCACCAGAGCTACTGGGCACCAGGGAGATCGATGCTGCTACGCGCCAAAGCTTTGCATGCGCCGTACGTGGGGACGTTGACGAGGAGGATTTGCGTGATGCGTTGAAGAAGCAGCCCGACAACGTCAACGCTGCCATTCCCCTTGTGCGTGCTCTGCTGGCGCGAAAGTGCCCGGATCAGGCGCTTGAGGTGCTTGACAAAGTCTTACTCGCTGCCCCTGGCGACTTGCGCATATTGAACGCGAAGGGGGTTGTCCTTGACAACGAGGGGCGTCACCAAGAAGAACAAGCGCTATATCGGCAAGCTCTCGCAACGGCTCCTGACAATCCGATGCTGACCAACAACCTCAAGCTCTCGCTTGCCCTCGATGAGAAGGGCAAAGCCGGGAGCACGAATCTACAACCGCTGTCCGACTCGTCTAACCAGACAGTACAATAGCCGTAGTCGCCTCTTCGCCGCAGGTTCTTGCACATTAACCGCGCCGTCAGGTTTATGCCTCTCAGCCCTCATCTGCTTAGGTCTGATGGTCTCATGAGACCCTGATAGCCAATCTGCTCTTCCCGTCCGGGAAGTGCAATCGAAAACCCCGGCCGAAAGCCGGGGTTTCCTGTTGCCCTTTCATCGGGTCTCGTAACCGCCGCGGTGCGTCCGTATAGTGCACCTCGCGAATTCAGCCGAATTGGTTTCGGCTTCGTTCGATCCTTGACTCGATCGTAAGCCGCAGATGTTCGTTGGTCTGCGCTCCTTGCTCAACCTCCTTCATGGATTGGTGGAGATCTCGCGTCACATAAAGTCTCCATCCGAGTCGGACGCTGCTGAAGATTCAGTATCGCTGGCCTCTTTGGAGAGATACCTCGAATGATGGGTTGCACGTTGCCATTCACCATCCCTGTAGCTCCAGGGTCCGGACCGGGTTGGGTCAAGTACCATATCGTCTCGGTCCACATGGACGAAGCCCATTTGTTCTGCACGGGTCCTCGCGTCATCATTCGCAGGACGCCAGTTCACCAGAGGCCGTTCGCCGTCTTGCCGAAGTTGATGCTCGAGCAAAATATCGCCGGCATTCGAAACGAGCGGATGAACAACCTGGAAATCCACGATTGAGGTGACGTCAGTTCGTCCGGGGAACTGTTCTCGCCAGCCTTGGCTGTTGAAGTCAGTCATAGGAAATCCGCCTTCCGTTCTTTGGAGACCGACACTCCTATTTCCGAGTTGGTAGCTGTAATATCGGGCGGCGTCCGAATCTCTTCGGATGCCAAACTCGCT
Source organism: Bradyrhizobium pachyrhizi (assembly GCF_001189245.1). GTDB lineage: Bacteria > Pseudomonadota > Alphaproteobacteria > Rhizobiales > Xanthobacteraceae > Bradyrhizobium > Bradyrhizobium pachyrhizi. The sequence continues at coordinate 11,243 of NZ_LFIQ01000050.1, forward strand.
AGCGACGTCCGATGTGCGCCTAGCCCTTTCGGATACACGTTCTGAGTATTCCTGTGGATTGTTGGCGATATGATTGATTTCGTCGCCATGAAAGGTCCTCACCTCTCGCCGGAATGTCGCCCGGTCGATCTCGACGATAGGAGGTCTTGAACTGTTGTAATAACTTGGACGCGAGGATGAGCTGGCACCGGAATCCTGCATTCGCATTCTAGCGAATGCGTCCGCGAAGTCGTCGGCATTCCCGTGCTCCGGGGAGCCTGCGCGATGATATTCATCATTGGATGGAACATCCGACCAATTGTTGATTCGACCGTACATGACGACCACACTCCTATGGATGTTGCATTGTGTTCAGGTCTTAGACCTGACTCCGCTGATATGCAGCTTAGCTGTCCGTAAGCTGACGCCGACAAATGAAGAGAAAACTAAATTCGGTGAAACGACAGGGCGAGGCCGGCGAAAGCGCGCAGTACGGCGCCGCGCTCGCCGGAGCGTCTTCATAAGTCATCGTCCGTGAAGAGGTATCCAAGCCGTTGAGTGAGAGTCGTTTTTTTGCCCCGCTGCGGATTCGAGATTGCAAGCTTTTGAGGTCGGGACGCCGGAAAGCTTGCAGAACCGCCAGCCTCATTCCGTTCGCAGCTGAGGCGCGCGATGCGACCGAAGAGGCCGGAGAGGACGGGGGAAGGCGACCTGTTTCGCGCCAGGCTGGATCAGATCATCCACCTGAAGCACGAGCAAGGGTTACTCTTTGCTTTCTTAAGGCCCTTTCGTGATCAGGACCTTTTCGATGCGGTGCGGCTTGGCATGGAACGCGACCGAAGTCAGCGGCTCTGCGCCGCCACTCAGCTGATGACTGGCGGCGCCGGGCGCGTTTAGGTCAACTGGTGCTGCCGGCTTCGGCGGATGCGCTGTCGTTCCTACCGTTGGTGTCGGAATCGCCGCTGCCGGCGTCTGCGGAGCCATCCGGATCGCCGGAAGCCGTCACTGTTACGGTTGAGTTCCTGGGTGGCCGGGTGAAGGTGCGCGGAGCGCCTGGCCTTGCTGTGCTGAGTGATGTGTTTTTGGCGCTCCGACGGAACCTTGACACGCCACCCGCGAGCCTCATGATTTACGTTGCGACTCGATCTGTCGACTTCCGGAGGGGCGCAGATGGCTTGGCGCTGTTGGCGAAGGAGGCGCTAGGCCACGATCCGATGAAGGGCGTGGCGGTGGTCTTCCGTGCGAAGCGCGCGGATCGGGTGTCGTACCCGTCACCTTACGCCTTGATCGGCTGCACCTGACACCTCAGGCGGCGTTCGGCTGGACAAACAGCCACCTCTTCGAATTCCTCGCTAGCGAAGGACGTTGGGATATCCCTGATCCCGACGGTGATTTTGGCCCCCAAGCCGATCGATGCCCGTAAGGCGCGGCTCTCCGATATGATTCAAGAGACCGGAGCCAAGACGACCCATTATCTCTATGACTTCGGCGACAGCTGGGACCATGTGATCAAGCTCGAAAAATGGTTCGACAACGCGACGACAGAGGGACTTCCCTCTTGCTCGAGGCCGCCGGTCGTTATCCTCCAGAAGACGTCGGCGATGCGCCACGCTATGCCGAATACCTCGATGCCATCGGCGACCCTACCCATCCAGAACATGAAGATATGCGCCTCTGGGATCCCCCACAGTTCGATCCTAACGTCATCGACAGGAAGGCGCTCGAGGCGCTTGACGTCTATTTTGAGCCGTGGCGCGCTGGCGCGGCCTCCATGTTTCCGACAATGCGTTGACGGTGGCCACTGATTGTCGCCGTTTACGGAGGGATTGGACATTGGTCCTCAACACGCGAAATTTCGTGAGGTCCGCCTGCATTTTCAATGAGTGACAAGCCGTCCCACCCGCATGGAATGCAGCTCAGACGGCTGCACTCCGAAATCGCGTACCATCATCGCAATTCGCGCGCCGGACGGTTAGGTAGGGCGAGTGTCAACTCCGAGCAAAATGATGTTCATATGGTGTCGCCCAGAAGCTGCTTAACCTCGCGCTCAAGTACTATTGGTGCCTCGGCCACATTCCAGAGCCACCTCATTGCCCCGTCGATCGCATAGTTATCGAGAAGACCCACCTGCGCGGACGCGTGAACTGGACCGAGAGTACGCATCCGGTCAGCACCCCGGGCAGGC
>NZ_LFIQ01000051.1:0-10970 GCF_001189245.1 Bradyrhizobium pachyrhizi
GCGCAACGCGCCGCTTTGAGTCCTGAGCCGCCGAATCCTTAACCGCCATGTCATCTCCAGAGAGCGCGAAAACCGCGCGATCCCGACGAGGCCGGTCTGTAGCATCCAGCCTGCCCCAAGTCTAATGGCTTAATCGTTTGAAATCAGGACTTTAGGTCTGCGAAAACGGCTCAATGCGCCCGGAACCCGTCACTCGCCATAGTGCCGCAGCCGGTCGAGGTTGAGGATGGTCACCCCGCCATATTCGAGCCGCAACAGCCCTTCCCGCTCGAGCCGCTTCAGGCACTGGTTGGCATTCTGCCGGGAGATTCCCGACAGCGCCCCGATCTCCTCCTGGGTGATCTCAAGGTGCAGCGTCAGGTCGGGATAGAGAATCGGATTGAACAGCGAGGCGATCGAGCGCGCCAGCCGCGCCGTGGCGTCCAGCGTGCGGCCATATTCGAGCAGCGCGATGAACTGGCCGAGCCGCTCATTGAGCGAGCCGACCAGGAATCGGTTGAAGCCGACACTGTTCTCGAACAGCCAGACGAAGGTCCGGCGATCCATCATCGCCAGTCGCGTGTCGCGCAGCGCAACCACATCGTAGCGCCGGGGCTCATTCTTGAGCACGGTCCCCTCGCCGAACCACGCGCCTGCGGTGAGGCCCGCGAAACTCGCCGCCTTGCCGCCGCGCGAGACGATGCCCATGCGCGCCAACCCGGTGACGATGCCGGTCCAATACTGGAAGTTGTCGCCGCGCATGAAGATGAATTCGTTGGCGCGATAGGATTTCTCGGAAATGCCGGCGCGCGCGATTTCGATTTCTTGCTCGCTCAGTTCGCGCGACCAGGCCGCGATGCGCCTCAGGTAATCAGCAGCAATCATTCTAGCGACGGCGTCCTACCCCAAGATACTGCAACGATATTGCACCGCAGCAACGCCGTGCGCGAAGCCAGGGACCCGAGGCCTGGAATGCCAGCGAAAATTCCTGACCAAATGTCGGGCACATGACAATTCAACCTATCGCTTTCTCGTATTCAGAGCCACCTCGCGTAACGTCGCGCAGCGCCTTGATGGATCGCTGAACGCGGACGACGCGAGGGACGGGCTTGCAGGCGGGTGCGGCGTTACCGCGCATGACGCAGGCGATCGGGTCAAGCGATGCTCCCGAACGCCGGCATCATTAGTCGGATGGTCTCCCTTCGGCGGCCCATGTAAGATCGAAGCAAGATCGAAGCGAAGATAAAGAGCGCGCCAAAGCGCCCGTATCTGGAGGGAACAGGGTGGCTAATAGTCTCGAGGTGCGCGGAGTCTCATTGCGCTTTGGCGGCGTCCGCGCGCTGACCGAAGTGAGCTTCGGCGTCAACGAGGGCGAGCTGTTCTCCATCATCGGCCCGAACGGCGCCGGCAAGACCTCGATCGTCAACTGCATCTCCGGCCGCTACCGGCCAACCGAAGGCCAGCTGTTCTATCGCGGCCAGGACATTACCGGCCTCAACCCGAACGCGCGGCCCCGGCTCGGAATCGGCCGGACCTTCCAGAATCTCGCGCTGTTCCACCACATGAGCGTGCTCGACAACATCATGGTCGGCCGCCATCACCTCCTGAAGAACAACTTCATCACGGGATCGCTGTACTGGCTGACCGGCGCGCGCCGCGAGGAGCTGGAGCACCGCCGCAAGGTCGAGGAGATCATCGACTTCCTCGATCTGCAATCGGTGCGCAAGGCGACCGCCGGCACCCTGCCCTACGGCCTGCGCAAGCGCGTCGAGCTCGCCCGTGCGATGGCGCTCGAGCCGCAACTGATCCTGCTTGACGAGCCGATGGCCGGCATGAACTTCGAAGAGAAGGAAGACATGGCGCGCTACATCGTCGATCTCAACGAAGAGTTCGGCATGACGGTGATGATGATCGAGCACGACATGGGCGTCGTGATGGACATCTCCCACCGCGTCATGGTGCTCGACTTCGGCCGCAAGATCGCCGAGGGCGATCCGGCCACCGTGCTCGCCGATCCCCATGTCAAGCGCGCCTACCTCGGCGAAGAGGACGAGGCGCTGGTCGATCCCGACGACAAGCCGGCGGTGCGGGAGAGTGCCGCATGATGGACTATGCCGGTCGCGCCGCGCAGGCCGACACCTTTCCCAAGATGCTGCGCCTCAACGCGAAGGAGCACGGCCAGGAGATCGCGCTGCGCGAGAAGGATTTCGGGCTGTGGCGCGAATTCACCTGGAACGACTACCAGACCCGCACCCATGATTTCGCGCTCGGCATGGTCGAGCTCGGGCTTGGCCGCGGTGACGTGATCGGCATTATCGGCGACAACCGGCCGGACTGGGTCGCCGCCGAGATCGCTGCCCACGCGATTGGCGCGATGAGCCTCGGTCTTTATCGCGACGTGCTGGACGAGGAAGCCGCCTATCTCCTGACCTATGGCGAGGCCAAGCTGGTCTTCGCCGAGGACGAGGAACAGGTCGACAAGCTGCTCGGCCTTGCCGATCGCGTGCCCCGCCTCAAGCACATCGTCTATTCCGACCCGCGCGGCATGCGCAAATACGACGATCCGCGATTGATGGAGGCGAGCAAGCTCGTTGCGCTGGGCCGCGATCGCGCCGCGCGCGAGCCTGGGCTCTACGAGCGACTGGTCGATGCTACGAAGGGCGAGGACGTCGCGATCCTCTGCACCACCTCGGGCACGACGGCCAACCCGAAGCTTGCGATGCTCTCGGCCGGGCGCGTGCTGCGGCACTGCGCGACCTATCTCGCCTTCGATCCGAAGGGGCCGGACGACGAATATGTCTCGGTGCTGCCGCTGCCCTGGATCATGGAACAGATCTACGCGCTGGGCAAAGGGCTGCTCTCCCGGATGAAGGTCAACTTCGTCGAAGAGCCCGACACCATGATGCACGACTTCCGCGAGATCGCGCCGACCTTCGTGCTGTTCGCGCCGCGGGTCTGGGAATCGATCGCGGCCGACGTCCGTGCCGGGGTGATGGACGCCTCGCCGTTCAAGCAGCGGCTCTATGACCTCGGCATGAGGACCGGCCTTGCGGCGCTCGCCGAGGGCAAGCGTTCTGTGTTCGCCGACCAGCTCTTGTTCCGTGCGCTGCGCGACCGGCTCGGCTTCACGCGGCTGCGCTCGGCGGCGACCGGCGGCGCGGCGCTCGGGCCGGATACCTTCAAGTTCTTCCAGGCGATGGGCGTGCCGCTGCGCACGCTGTACGGCCAGACCGAGCTGCTCGGCGCCTACACGCTGCATCCCGAAGGCAAGGTCGATCCCGACACCACCGGCGTGCCGATGGCCGACAACATCGAGATCCGCATCGACAATGCCGACGTCAACGGCGTCGGCGAGATCGTGGTGCGGCATCCCAACATGTTCCACGGCTATTACAAGAACCCCGAAGCATCGGTCGCCGACATCAAGGACGGCTGGATGCATTCGGGCGATGCCGGCTTCTACAACGACAACCGGCAGCTTGTCGTGATCGACCGCATCAAGGATCTCGCCGAGACCTCGCGCGGCGAACGCTTCTCGCCGCAATATATCGAGAACAAGCTGAAGTTCTCGCCCTATGTCGCCGAGGCGGTGGTGCTCGGCGCCGGCCGCGACGCGCTCGCCGCGATGATTTGCATCCGCTACTCGATCATCTCGAAATGGGCGGAGAAGAACCGGATCTCTTTCACGACCTACACCGACCTGTCCTCGCGGCCCGAAGTCTATGCGCTGCTCAAGAAAGAGGTCGAGACCGTCAATGCCACCCTGCCGCCGGCGCAACGCATCTCGCGCTTTTTGCTGCTCTACAAGGAGCTCGATGCCGATGACGGCGAGCTGACCCGGACCCGCAAGGTCCGCCGCGGCGTCATCAACGAGAAATACGCCGACATCATCGATGCGATCTACCGCGGCAAGGCCAGCATCCCCGTCGACACCGTGATCCGCTTCCAGGACGGCTCGACCCAGCGCGTCCGCACCACGCTCGAGGTCGTCGATCTCGGCCGCGCCGTGATTGCGGAGGCCGCGGAATGACTGTGTTGCGCGACCAGAGCGCGGTGCTCATGAATATGCCCTCTCCCCTTGTGGGAGAAGGCTACACCGCTAGTCGACTCGCTTGGGTGAGGGGTACCCTCTCCACGATCCCGTTGCGGAGACAACCCCTCACCCGGCTTCGCTTTGCGAAGCCACCCTCTCCCACAAGGGGAGAGGGTGCTGGCGCCGCAGTCCGGAGCGACCGCACCCCATGAACACCCAGTTCCTGATCCAGCTGATCGTCAACGGCCTCGTGGTCGGCACGCTGTATGGCGTGGTCGCGATGTCGTTCGTGCTGATCTACAAGGCGACACAGGTCGTGAACTTCGCGCAGGGCGAATTGCTGCTGGTCGGCGCCTGGGTGTGCTGGGCGCTGCTGACGAAGTATCAGGTGCCGTTCTGGGTCGGCATGCCGATCACGCTGGTCTTCATGTTCATCTTCGGCATCGCGATCCAGGTCGTGATCCTGCGTCCAATGATCGGCGAGCCGATCATCTCCGTGATCATGGTGACGATCGGCCTGTCGACGGTGTTCCAGGCCGCGCTGAAGTGGATCTTCGGCGTCAACCCGCAGCCGTTCCCGCGCGTGTTCCAGAGCCAGTCGGTCAGCCTGTTCGGGCTGCAGATCCAGACCGTCTATGTCATGAGCCTCGTGGTCTCGCTCGCCATGATGGTCGGCATGGCCTGGTTCTTCCGCGCCTCCAAATATGGCCTTGCGATGCGCGCCACCGCCTTCAACCAGCAGGTCGCGCAGTCGCTCGGCATTTCCGTCAAGAACGTGTTCGCGATGGCATGGGCGATCTCGGCCACGGTCTCGGCGGTCGCCGGTGTCGTGGTCGCCGTGGTCAACGGCGTGTCGTCCGGGCTCTCCGCCTACGGCATCAAGGTGTTTCCGGCCGCGATCCTGGGCGGGCTCGACTCGGTCGGCGGCGCCGTGCTCGGCGGCATCATCATCGGGCTGTTGGAAAACGTCGCCCAGTATGTCGACAGCCAGTACCTGCACTGGGGCAATCTCTACGAGATCGCGCCGTTCTACGTCCTGATCATCATCCTGATGATCAAGCCGTACGGCCTGTTCGGCACCAAGGATATTGAGCGGGTCTGATCAATGGCGACAAGCACACTCATCCCCTCGGGCGATTTCCGCACCAGCTATGCGGCCGACACCACGATCTTCCCGACCGCGACCAGCCGCAATTTCGCAATCATCGGCATCGTGCTCGCCTGCTTCGCGCCGATGCTGCTGTCCAACTACCTGCTCTCGATCGCGATTCAGATCGGCATCTTCGCGATTGCGGCCCTCGGCCTCAACGTCCTGGTCGGCTTCACCGGCCAAATCTCGATCGGCCACGCCGCGTTCTTCCTGTTCGGCGCGTTTACCTCGGCCTACATCTCCAACAACGCGCCGATCCCGGTGTTCTTCGCCATCCCCCTCGCCGGCGTCGTCACGGCACTGGTCGGCCTGGTCTTCGGCGTGCCGGCGGCGCGGCTGAAGGGACTCTATCTCGTGATCGCGACGCTCGCCGCGCAGTACATCCTGCTCGACTTCTTCTCGCGCGCCGAATGGTTCTCGGGTGGCTCGGTGCCGGCCAGCGCCAACCCATTCTCGATCTTCGGCTACACCCTGCGCGGCGACCGGCAGTATTTCTACGTCGTGCTCGCCTACATGGTGATCAGCTACCTGCTCGTCACCAACCTGATGCGCACCCGCGATGGCCGCGCGCTGGTCGCGATCCGCGATCACTATCTCTCCGCCGAGATCATGGGCATCAACCTCACCAAGTACCGGACGCTGTCGTTCGGGCTTGCCGCCTTCTTTGCCGGCATCGCCGGCGCGCTCTACGCGCACTATCAGCTCGTGGTCTCGCAGGAAGGTTTTGGCATCGAACGCTCGGTGCTGTTCCTCGCCATGGTCATCATCGGCGGCACCGGCTCGGTGATGGGCACGCTGATGGGCACGGCCTTCGTGGTGCTGCTGCCGGAATCGATGGAATGGCTGAGCGCCTGGCTGAAGGGCGGCGCCATCGACAAGGCGCTGCAGCTCAACAACAACATCACCTTCCTGCGCGAGATCGCGATCGGCCTGATCATCATCGGCTTCCTGATGTTCGAGCCGGACGGCCTCGCGCATCGCTGGCGGCAGATCAAGGCTTACTGGAAGCTCTACCCGTTCTCGCATTGACGCAAGGCACGGAACGCAACTCAAAATTCGGTTCAACGAATAAGCAGGAGGAACGCAAAAATGACGATTAGATCCCTTTTGAGCTCGGTCTCCGTTGCGCTGCTGATCAGCAGCGCGGCCGCCACCGCGCAGGCGCAGATCGCCATCGGCCATCTGCAGGACCTCTCGGGCGGCACGTCCGACGTCGGCACCCCCTATGGCCAGGGCGTCGCGGACACCTTCGCCTGGGTCAACAAGAACGGCGGCATCGGCGGCAAGCAGCTCAATGTCGACAGCAACGACTATGGCTACCAGGTGCCGCGCGCCATCGCGCTGTACAAGAAGTGGTCGGCGCCCGACGGCAAGGTCGCTGCGATCATGGGCTGGGGCACGGCGGATACCGAGGCCCTCACCGGCTTCCTGGCGCAGGACAAGATCCCGGACATCTCCGGCTCCTACGCCGCCGCGCTGACCGATCCGGAAGGCACCAGCGGCAAGGCCAAGCCCGCGCCGTACAATTTCTTCTACGGCCCGAGCTATTCGGACTCGATGCGCGCGATGCTGACCTGGGCCGCCGAGGACTGGAAGGCCAAGGGCAAGCCCGGCAAGCCGAAATTCGTCCACATGGGCGCCAACCATCCGTATCCGAACGCGCCGAAGGCGGCCGGTGAAGCGCTGGCGACCGAGCTCGGCTTCGAGGTACTGCCGCCGCTGGTGTTCGCGCTCTCCCCCGGCGACTACTCGGCGCAGTGTCTCAGCCTGAAGAGCTCGGGCGCAAATTATGCCTATCTCGGCAACACGGCGGCCTCCAACATCTCGGTGCTGAAGGCCTGCAAAACCGCCGGCGTCGACGTCCAGTTCCTCGGCAATGTCTGGGGCATGGACGAGAACGCGGCCAAGACCGCCGGCGATGCAGCCGACGGCGTGATTTTCCCGCTCCGTACGGCGGTGAGCTGGGGCGGCAACGCCCCCGGCATGAAGACGGTGATGGAAATCTCCAAGATGTCCGACCCATCCGGCAAGGTCTATCGGCCCGTGCACTACATCGCCGCGGTCTGCAGCGCGCTCTATCTGAAGGAAGCGCTCGACTGGGCCGCCAAGAACGGCGGCGCCACCGGCGAGAACGTCGCCAAGGGCTTCTACCAGAAGAAGGATTGGGTGCCGGCGGGCATGGACGGCGTCTGCAATCCGTCGACCTGGACCGAGAAGGATCACCGCCCGACCACGAAGGTCGACCTGTATCGCTCGAAGGTCTCGGGCGCGACCGATGGCGACATCAACGACCTGATGGGCAAGGGCACGATCAAGCTCGAGAAGGTGAAGACCGTCGACCTGCCGCGCAAGCCGGAATGGTTTGGCTGGTGAGGCGGCAGCCGAACAGGTCCACACATCGTCATGCGCGGGCCCGGCCCGCGCATCCATCAAGCGAAGACGTATTCCGATCGACGGATTGCCGGCTCGAGCCCGGCAATGGCATCGAAGGGTAACACAGACCATGAACGAAACCCTCGAAGCCACCCGCCCGGGGCCGACGGCAGTCCCGCCGCCGCCGCTCCTCAGCATCAACAACATCGAGGTCGTCTATGACGACGTCATCCTGGTGCTGCGCGGCCTCAGCCTCGAGGTGCCGAAGGGCGCGATCGTGGCGCTGCTCGGCGCCAACGGCGCCGGCAAGTCGACCACGCTGAAGGCGATCTCCGGCCTGCTCAAGACCGAGGACGGCGAAGTCACCCGCGGCGAGATCCTGTTCGAGGGCCAGCGCATCAACGGCATCGATCCGGACAAGATCGTCCGCCGGGGCATCTTCCAGGTGATGGAAGGCCGCCGCATCGTCGCCGACATGACGTCGCTTGAGAACCTGCGGCTCGGCGCCTTCACCCGGCGCGACGGCGAGGTCTCCGATGACATCGACATGGTGTTCAAGTATTTCCCGCGCCTGAAGGAGCGCACCGGCCTCGCCGGCTATCTCTCCGGCGGCGAGCAGCAGATGCTCGCGATCGGCCGCGCGCTCATGGCCCGTCCGAAGATGATCCTGATGGACGAGCCGTCGATGGGGCTGTCGCCTCTGCTCGTCAAGGAAGTGTTCGCGATCATCAAGGAGATCAACCGCGATCTCGGCGTCACGATCCTCCTGGTCGAGCAGAATGCGCGCGCCGCGCTCTCGGTTGCGAGCCATGGCTACATCATGGAACAGGGCAAGGTCGTGCTCGACGGCTCCGCCGACGAGCTGCGCGACAACGAGGACGTCAAGGAATTCTACCTCGGCGGCGCCGGCGACCAGCGCAAGAGCTTCAAGAACCTGAAGAGCTTCAAGCGGCGCAAGCGCTGGCTGTGAGGATATCGAGCGTTTTCGGGCCGGAGTTGCGTGTGCAGAAAACGCGTCAGACCAGGAAGGCGGTTCTATCCGAGCACCTGCTCGGCTTCAGTAACCGCGCAGAGCACATGATAGAACGACGACGCCGGGATCGTGTCGACCAGCGAATTGCCGTCGCGGTCGAACTGGTCGTACCAGCCGCCGGCCACGGCATGGCCGAGATAGTGCCGCTCGAGCAGCACCAGCGCCGCACGCGCCTCGTCCGCCGCGCCGGCTTCGCCCGACTCGGCCTGCGCGATCCAGGCCTTCGCCAGCTCGCTCTGCGGCCACAGCCGCCGTGTGTGGCGGCGGATGTTGCCCTCGGCGTCGCCCTCGTCGACCAGGCAGCCGGTGGCCGCGTCGCGATAGCGCAGCGCCGACGCCAGCAGCTCGCCGCGCGGGCGCCCGGTCGGGCAGCCGGTGATGCGCTCGAAGCCCTTCAGCAGCCAGACCCATTCCGCGAGGTGCCCGGGCTCGACGCTGACCGGCGGGATTTTCGACCAGTCTTCCTCGAAATATTCGCCGAGGGTGCGCGTCTGCTTGTCGTAGAGGTTGGCGAGGAACAGCGCGAAGAAATCGCCGGCACGGTTCTGGAACGACAAATCGTGGGTCGCGTCGAAGCAGGCGATCATCGCCTCGAACAGATGCATCTGCGGGTTCTGCCGGCGCGGCATCGAAGGCGGCAGGCCCTCGTGGAAGCCGCCATGGGGCGAGCGCAGCTGGGTATCGAGGAACGACAGCAGCGCGTCGATCTCGGCGCGGATCTGGGCGTCCTGGTCGAGGCCGTAGGCGGTCGCGAGCGCAAGCAACACGAAGGCGTGGCCGTAGGTGTCGCGCAGCGGGTCGTGCACGCCGCCCTCCGCGGTCAGGCTGTAGACGAAGCCGGGCCGGCCGTCCGGCGCCCTGGCCTTGGCCAGCAGGTAGTCCAGCCCCTTAAGCGCGACCGCGCGCCCCTCCGGATACCAGCCCAGCTGGGCCGCCTTGGCGTAGCAATAGATCTGGCGCGCCTGCACCATGATCCGGCGCGGGGCGGCGCGATCGGCTGTCCCAGCCCGGTGCAACCGGTCGACAAAGCCGCCGGCGGTGCTGTCCCAGCCCGCGGTCGACCACAACGGCAGGGCCTGGTCGATGATGCGGCGCTTCAGCCTCGCTACGACGTCGGCGGCCCCGTCCGCCGCAACGCTCTCTGCCTCAGCCATCGTGCTCCCTGGAACCGTCCCAATGTCAGCGGTCACCGTCTGATAGCACGGGCGGACCGGCACGCAACCCGCGCACTTCCTCTCAAGGACCTGCCATGACCGACCATTACGACGCCCTTGAAACGCGCGATCCGGCCGAGCGCGAGGCCGCGTTGTTCGCCCGGCTGCCTGAGGTGCTGCGCAAGGCAATGGCGGCGCCCGCCTATGCCAACCTGTTGAGGGGCACCGATCCCGCCTCCATCACCAGCCGGGAGGCGCTGGCGGGGCTGCCGGTGCTGCGCAAGTCGGAACTGCCGGCCCTGCACAAGGCCGTCCCGCCGTTCGGCGGCTTCGTGGCCGACACGCCCGGCTCGTTCGCCCGGCTGTTCACCTCGCCCGGACCGATCTTCGAGCCCGAGGGCCGCCAGGCGGACCCCTGGCGCGGCGCCCGGGCGCTGTTTGCGGCGGGCTTTCGCGAGGGGGACGTGGTGCTGAACACCTTCAGCTATCATCTCACCCCCGGCGGCTTCATCTTCGATGCTTCCGCGCGGGCGCTCGGCTGTGCGGTGATCCCGGCAGGCCCCGGCAATACCGAGCAGCAATTCGAGCTGATCGAGGCCTATCGCCCGGTCGGCTATAGCGGCACCCCGGACTTCCTGAAGATCCTGCTCGACGCCGCCGCCACCGCCGGCCGCGACGTGTCCTCGATCAAGCGCGCGCTGGTATCAGGCGCGGCATTTCCGAAATCGCTGCAGGAGGAGATGAAGTCGCGCGGCGTCGAGGCTTACCAGGCCTTCGGCACCGCCGATCTCGGCCTGATCGCGTTCGAGACGGCGGCGCGCGAGGGGATGACGGTCAACGAGGACCTCATCCTGGAGATCGTCAAGCCCGGCACCGGCGATCCGGTTGCGCCGGGTGACGTCGGCGAGATCGTGGTGACCTCGCTCGATCCGCACCATCCCTGGATCCGCCTCGCGCTCGGCGATCTGACCGCCGCCCTGCCCGGCGCGAGCCGGTGCGGACGCACCAACATGCGAATCAAGGGCTGGATGGGCCGCGCCGACCAGACCACCAAGGTGAAGGGGATGTTCGTGCGCCCCGAGCAGATCGCGGAGATCGGCAGGCGGCATCCCGAACTCGGGCGCCTCCGCCTCGTGGTCACGCGCGCCGGCGAGGCCGACGCCATGACGCTGAGGGCCGAATGCGCCTCGGCGGCGGATGCCCTGCAGAGCGACGTCGCGGCAACGCTGCGTGCCGTGACAAAGCTCG
>NZ_LFIQ01000051.1:10980-48990 GCF_001189245.1 Bradyrhizobium pachyrhizi
TCGAGCTGGTCGGCACCGGCTCGCTGCCGAACGACGGCAAGGTGATTGCAGACGAGCGTTAGGCCTTGAGATCACCCGGCGTTTGATCAGTCCGCATTTGTCGCGCGCGGCGTTGTGAACTATTGAGCTAGCTCGTGCCCCGTGGAGACGGACGGATCATCACCTCATGAGCAGCGCTTCCGGAGATCAGCCGCGAAGGCCGGCCGTCTTCTTCGATCGGGACGGCGTCCTGAACCAGGACATCGGTTATCTGTTCGAAAGCCACAGGCTGGTCTGGATCGACGGCGCACGCGAGGCGGTCAAGGCCGTCAACGACATGGGGTATTTTGCGTTCGTCGTGACCAACCAGTCAGGCGTCGCAAGGGGTCTCTACGAGGAGACACACGTCCGGCAGCTTCACAACTGGATGGCCGATGAGCTCGGCAGGATCGGCGCGCATATCGACGCCTTTGAATACTGCCCGTTCCATCCTGAAGGGACGGTCGAACGATATCGGCAGGTCAGCCACCGGCGCAAACCGTCGCCGGGCATGATCAATGATCTGCTGGAACGCTTTCCGGTCGACGTCGAACGCAGCTTTCTGGTCGGCGATCAGCCGACGGATCTCGAGGCGGCACGTGCGGCCGGGCTGAAGGGCTACCTGTTCTCAGGCTCCAATCTGGAAAAGTTCCTGAGGCCTCTGCTGCTCGGGAGCTGAAGACCCCAGCGTCAGGCGCGAGGCCGCGATCGCGATCAGAACTTCCGGATCAGCTCGATGACCTCGTCCTGCTGCTGGCGCGTGATTTCGGCGAACATCGGCAGCGAGAGAATCCGGCCCTGATCGCGATGCGCATTGAGGAACTGCTCAGGCCGGTGATCGAACCGCGCATAGGCCGGCAGGAACGGCAGCGCGGTGGGATAGTTGATGGCGGTCTGCACGCCGTTGGCGTTGAGATGGGCGGCGAGCGCGTCACGGCGCGGATGCCTGATCGTGTAGAGGTGATAGACGTGGCTGCGCGCCGGCGCGACCTCGGGCACCACGACATCCTCGATCTGGTTGAGGCCGGCATCATAGACCTCGGCCGCCGCCTGCCGGGCCGCGGTCCAGGCGGCAAGATGCGGCAGCTTGGCGGAGAGGATCGCGGCCTGCATGCCGTCAAGCCGGCTGTTGATGCCTTCGATGTGGTGCTGGTGCTTCACCAGTCCACCGTGGCGCGCCAGCATGGCCATCTGCTCGGCGAGCGCCGCGTCGTTGGTGACGACCGCGCCGGCATCGCCCATCGCGCCGAGATTCTTGCCGGGATAGAATGAATAGGTCGCGGCCTCGCCGAAGGTGCCGACCATGCGGCCCTTGTAACGCGCGAGATGAGCTTGGGCGCAATCCTCGATCACCCACAGCTTGTGCTTCTGCGCGATCGCCATGATCGCGTCCATATCCGCGGGCTGGCCATAGAGATGCACCGGGATGATGCCGACCGTGCGCGGCGTGATCGCGGCCTCGATGGCCGCCGGATCGATCGTGAACGTCGCCTCGTCGGTGTCGCAGAAGACGACGGTGGCACCGGAATGAGTGATCATCGCCGCGGTCGAGATCCAGGAATGCGCCGTGGTGATCACCTCGTCGCCCGGCTTCACCTTCAGCGCCCGCATGGCAAGGTAAAGCGCGTCGGTGCCGTTGGCGCAGGACACGCAATGAGCGACCTCGGCCGCCGCCGCAAATTCGCACTCGAAGGCGTCGACATAGCTGCCGCGAATGAAGGCGTTGTCGCCGATCACGCCGGCGATCGCAGCGTCGATCTCGCCCTTGATGGACTGGTATTGCAGTTGCAGGTCGGCATACGGCACCGCCATCGATATTCCCCTGTTGCCTATTGGCTCGTCAGCAGCCGGCGCGCCGGATTGCCGGCATAGGTGCCTGGCGTCGTGATGTCCTTGGTCACCACCGATCCGGCGCCGATGACGACGTCGTCGACGATCCTGACCGGCATGATCGTCGCATTGGAGCCGATCGACACCCGGTTGCCGATCACCGTCTCGCGCCACAGCTCCTTGCGTCCACGTGCCGGGCCGCCGGTGGAGAACGTGTCGTTGACGAACATCACACCGTGCCCGACGAAACAGTCCTCGCCGATGGTGACGAGCTCGCAGACGAAGGCATGCGACTGCACGCGGGTGCGCGCCCCGACGATCACGCCCTGCTGGATTTCGGTGAAGGGGCCGACGAAGCAGTCGTCGCCGAGCTTGCAGCCATAGAGGTTGCACGGCTCGACGATCTTGACGCGTTCGCCGAACGCGACATCGCGCACGCTGGCCCGATGCACCTCCGGCCGGTTCACGAAACGACGCCCAGCCGGCTCAGCCGTGGCGTGAAGCGCAGCGCGACTTCCTCGCCGGTCTCGATCGACTCGTAGAGGGCCGAGATCAGTTCAAGGCTCTTGCGGCCCTCGAGCCCGTCGACCAGCGCGGCGCGCTGGTTCTCGAGGCAATCGACCACGTGGTGATAATAGGCCTGATGGCCGAAGCCGTAGACGTTGGGCGGGTTGACCGAGAACTTCTCCACGACGTCCTTGTCGGACGGCAGCTCGTCGACAAAGCGCCAGTGCCGGATCTGGTTGACCGCGAAGCCCGAAATCTCGACGGTGCCCTTTTCGCCCAGGATCGAGAGCGAACCCTCGAGATCGGTCGGGCGCGCCGCGGTGGTCGCCTCGATGATCCCGAGCGCGCCGTTGCGGAACTTCAGCGTTGCGACGGCCGTATCCTCGGTTTCGATATTGGCCAGCGCCGTTGCCGCGCGCGCATGCACGCTCACCACGTCGCCGAAGAACCACTCCAGCATGTCGACATGGTGGCTCGCCTGATTGGTCAGCACGCCGCCGTCATAGGCCCAGGTGCCGCGCCAATCGTCCTGGTCGTAATAGGCCTGGTCGCGGCACCAGCGCACCCGGACCGTCCCCAGGATGAGCTTACCGAAGCGGCCGGCGTCGAGCGCCTCGCGCGCCTTGACCACGGGCACGTTGAAGCGGTTCTGCTTGACGATGAACATCTTGACGCCGGCCTGGTCACAGGCCCGGATCATGTCGTCGGCGTCCTGCAGCCGCAGCGCCATGGGCTTCTCGACCACGGTGTGCTTGCCGGCCTTGGCGCAGGCGATCACATGCGCGGGATGCAGCCCGCTCGGCGTCAGCACGGCGACGGCATCGATGTCCTTCCGCGCCAGGAATTCGTCCATGTCGTAATGGGCCGCAACGCCGAACTTCCCGGCAACCGCATCGGCGCGTGCGCGGATCGGATCGCAGACCGCGACCAGGCTCGCTCCCTCGATGTGATTGCCACCCAGGAGATCGGAGTGACGCTTGGCGATACGCCCGCATCCGAGCAGGCCAAATCTGATCATGCAACAGGCCCTGTCTTGTCTCGTGGCCGGCCATTGCAACCTGCCGAAGAGCCGAGGGAACAAGCGGCCTTGCGAGCCGCGCGACAACGTCCATTACCCAGAAAACTCGGGGTAAGGCAAGGCCATGCACCAGTCAGGCGGCGCGGCCGCGGCACCACGATTTCACGCGGCCTCGGCGCGCTTGGCCTCTGTGAGCATGGCAAAGGTCCTTGCGACAAGCCTCGCCGGGCAACGGCGATCCGATCAGGGACAACCGCTCCCCAGCCCCCGGAGCAACAAGCGGCATTTGCGTTATTAACCAGGAATAATAGAATGAAGGATCAGCATAGTTCTTGTCGTCTTATCGTCGTCGTGCCATGCCCCTGGCTCAAAAGGCGGCATCGGTTGGCGATCGCGGGTTAGTCTGCCGAATACGATGACTATCCACGAGACAGTCCAAAAGCGCAGCCCGAGACGGCGGTAGGTGAGAATGAACGATCGCGTTATTCAGCTGGAGCCGGGTTTCGGATGGCGCCAGGCCAAGCTTGCCCTGCTTGCCTACGCCCACGTCGTGGTTTGCTGCATCTCGCTGTATTGCATTACGATCATCGATTCCTTCCCGGGTGTCATCGCCTTCGACAAGGCACACCTGGCATCCGCGATCGTCAACGTATTGGCGTTCAGTTCCCTCGTCATCCTGTTCGCAATCAGTCGCTTCAGCTTTGGCTATCTCGTCGGCTTCTACTTCTACATCATGGTCCTGGGGTATCTCTGGCTGATCGAATTTTCGGTGCTCGATTACGATCATCGCCTGGCGCTCGCCTCGATCGTGCTTTCGGCGCTCGCATTCCTCGCCCCCGTGCTGTTCATCACCGCGCCGGTACGGCAGGCTATCGTCATGCCGGCGCGCGCCTTTCACGTGATGCCTTCCGTCATCCTGATTGCCTCAGTCGCGATCATCGGCATCGGGTCTCTCTACAACCTCAAGCTGGTCGATCTCGCCGAGATCTACAAATATCGCGCGGAGCTCGCGTTGCCGGGCGTCCTGCGATATGCGGTCTGGATCGTCTCGAACGCGCTGTTGCCTTTCGCCTTCGCCTGCTTCGTCGCCAGCAAGCGGATCTGGCAGGCAGGGGCCGCTCTGCTTCTCATGCTTATGTTCTACCCGATCATGCTGACCAAGATGGCGCTGTTTGCTCCGGTCTGGCTGCTGTTTCTAGCGCTGATCTGCAACCTCGCTGAGGCCAGGGTCACGACGATCCTGTCGTTTTTCCTGCCGATCCTGATCGGCACTATCCTGTTCTTCCTGGTCAAGGCCGAGGTGCTGCCAATCAAGCCCGCATTGGTTTATTTCGGCACCGTCAACACCAGGATGGTTGCGATCCCGTCGCTCGCCCTTGAAGTCTACAACAACTACTTCTCGGCGCACCCGCTGACCCATTTCTGCCAGATCAACGCGTTGAAGCTCCTGGTTGCCTGCGCCTATGACGAGCCGATATGGGCCGTCATGGCCAAGGCCTACGATCTCGGCGCCTTCAACGCTTCGCTGTTCGCCACCGAAGGCGTCGCTTCGGTCGGCCTCGTGCTCGCCCCGGTATCCGCGCTGGGCTGCGGCTTGATCATTGCCCTCGGCAATCGCCTGTCGTCCGGCTTGCCGTCGCAATTCGTTCTGCTCTCCGCGGGGCTGCTCCCCCAGGTTCTCCTCAATGTGCCGCTTTCAACCGCCCTGCTGACGAACGGCACCGGTCTGCTGTTCCTGCTCTGGTACATTACGCCGCGGTCAGCATTCGACCAGACGGCAGCGTCGACGACTGCGTCAAGCGAACGTCTGCAAAGTGAAGGTGCCAACCAGGATGCGAGCTTGCAGCCGGTGGTTCTGAACTGAATCGAGCAGCGGAGGCTACGAAGCTTCAGCAGTCCGCCTCGACCAACCTAAGGCAAGCCGCCAGAACTCAACAAGCGCGTGACATTGTAAGCCGCGCGACCGGTCCCATATTCCTCTATCTCGCGCCGAACGGCCTGCGCCGGCTGCATCCAGAGCCGATTCCAGCCGTGGGAAATCGTTTCCGTCCATTCGGTTTCGTCACGCAGCGTAGTGCATGGCACGCGATGGAAATAGGCCTCCTTCTGGACGCCTCCCGAGTCCGTATAGACTTCAATTGCGTTGTGCAGAAGCTTGGCCATATCGAAGTAACCGACCGGATCGATGATCTTCAAGCCGTCGAGAGCAACTCCCATACGCAAAGCCGCCTGTCGGGTGCGCGGGTGCAGCGGTAGAACAACGGGGTATTTCTGCGACTGATCCTGCAGAAACCGTACGACGGCCAGAAGCTGCTCCCGGTCGTCGGTGTTTTCAGCGCGATGAATCGTGGCAAGTGAATATGTCTTCGGGACCAGCCCCAGGCTGGTGAGTATGGTCGAACTTTCTTCGGCCTTATCCGTTACGAACAAGGTCGCATCGTACATCACGTCCCCGACGTGATGTACGCCTTTGGTTACGCCCTCGGCGGCGAGATTGGCAACAGCCACGGCCGTCGGACAGAAATTCAACGTGGCAAGATGGTCGGTTACCAGCCGATTGATTTCCTCTGGCATCCTGCGATTGAACGAACGAAGCCCCGCTTCGACGTGCGCGACCGGAATGTGCAACTTCGACGCCGCGAGCGAGCCGGCCAAAGTCGAATTGGTGTCACCATAGACGACAACCCAGTCGGGCTTTTCCGTGAGCAGGATAGGCTCGATCGCAATCAGCATACGTCCCGTCATGTCGGCGTGACCACCGCCATGGATATCGAGATGATGCTGCGGCTTTGGAATATCCAGTTCCTCGAAGAACACGTCGGACATGTTCGGGTCGAAATGCTGACCGGTATGCACCATGACTTCCGTGAGTCCGTCGGTCTCGCGGATCGCACGACTGACAGCCGCCGCCTTGATGAATTGCGGACGGGCGCCGACAACCGTGAGAATCTTCAGCATTCAGGAATACCTTGCGACATCGGGCAGCTGCGCAACGTGATTTCGCATGCAGCCGATGATGCGCTCGTGATTTGCGCGCGTCCAATCGATGGTTCTCCGAAGACCATCCTCGTGGGCCACCGTCGCGACGAAGCCGAGTTTCTCGCGCGCCTTGGCCGGATCGCCGAAGCGCTGCCCGGACCTGTCCCAATCCCGCGCCGGCGTCAGCGCAATCGGCGTCACATTGCCGACGATCGAATTCACGCGGGTCGCCAGTTCAAGAATGCTGGTTTCGACGCCAGAGGCGAGATTGTAGATTTCGCCGGGCTCGCCCGAAAGCGCGCACGCCATCAATCCTCTCGCCATGTCTTCCACATAGATGAAGTCACGAGATGCAATCCCGCCGTTCTCAACCGGCAAGGCCTCGTCGTGCAGCGCTCTCCATATGAAAGTCGGCGTAACGTTTCTCCAGACGGTATGCACCGTTCCACGCCAGCGGCCGGCGCCAAGGATCTCGCCGGGACCGTAAACATTCTGAAACCGCGCCTTCACGAAAGGCAGCTTGTATCGCGCAAAGTAGTAGTTACCGTACATCTCGCCGATCAACTTCGAAATCGAGTACGGACTGTCGTGAAACAGAGAAACCGGCGCATCCTCTCTCGTCGCTTCGGCCCCCTGGAAGGTCTTCTCGGCCACGGCACAGCCTGCGGCGGCGTACACAACCTTCCGTAACGAGCCAATGCTCTTGAGCCTTTCAAAGAGCTTCAGGCTTGTGAGCGTATTGTTCTCGTGATCCGCGAGCGGATCGGCGATCGACGACTGATTGCCGTGATAGCAGGCGAGGTGAAAGACGTAGTCCAGATTTCCCGGCAACGCCGCAAGAACTGCGTCATCCGTGATGGAGCTCCGAATGAATTCGACCCGTGGATCGTCTGGTACATTTGAAATGTCAGCCGACAACAGGTTGTCGACTATGACGACTCGAGCTGGTGCCTGCTCGAGCAACTTCTTGACGAGATTTGATCCGACAAATCCAGCCCCGCCAACGACCAGGACGGTGGCTCCATTGAAAGAACTCATCTTCACCCCTTAGGTGCAGCCAGGTGACTGTAGACGTCCGTCACTCCGTGGGCGTCGTACCACGAGAGCTGCCGCCGAATTGTCTCTTGAAACGAAACCCTTGCTTTCCACCCGAGGATCTCTCGCGTCCTGGTAGGATCCGGCACCACGGACGGAACATCGTCCTCTCCGACAGGCACCACCTTGACATCCGGATCGGCCGGCAACTGAAGATGCGATCGGACCAGATCGTATACGTCCTTGATGGAATGTCCCGTCCCGCTGGATACGTTGAAGATGCCGGTCGGCGCGCCGTCGCCCATCGCAATGTCTACTGCGGCGACGAAATCGGACATATCGAGGAAATCCCGGTAGGCAGCCGTGCAGAAGCATGCCTGTCCCGCCTTCAGTCGCTTGTAGAAGGTCGGGATCGGACCGATTGCGAGGCGCGGGCCGGCGACGTTCGCAAGGCGCAAGGAAACGAACGGCAGACCGCTCATGGCCAGATATTGCTCGCCGGCAACCTTTGAAATGCCGTAGCTCGTGAACGGCCGCAGCGGATGCTCGACGGCAATAGGCGTGCTCTCGGGGCGCCCGTAGCACAAGACGGTCTGGAAATTTATGATCCGGCGAATACCCGCGGTCCGCGCGAATTCAATGAGATTCGCGGTCCCCTCGACGTTCGTCGCGATGTCCTCGCGCCAGTTTGCCGGATCCTTGTAGGAAGCGGCCGAATGTACCAGGTGAGTTGGGGCAAAGTCGGCAAAGGCCTTCGCTACCAGATCACGATCGGCAATCGAACCTTCGACGAGATGTAGGCCCGGAAGCGCGGGCACGACCTCACGCTTGCCGGTCGCGAAATTGTCGATGACAAGAATGTCGTGACCCTGCGGCAACCAGTGCTCGATAAGATTCGAGCCGAGGCACCCCGCCCCGCCGGTGATAATGATGCGCATCGAACTTGATCCGATCAGGTGCGGATTTCCGCACGCGCTTCCTTCAGGTGTGTGTATCCGCCGACGACGCCCTCCCGCTGCCAGCGCTCAACCGACAGACGGGCGATCTCATCGAGCGAAGTGAACTCAACTGCGCCGAAGTCCTTGAACGTGCGTTCGGGGTCCAGAAGGATGGAAGCGGCATCATCCGGACCAAGCGGCTTAACCTCGGGCTCCGGATAGTCATTGATCTTCATTGCCCGCACGACTGCGTCGTAGAGCTCCTTGATCGCAACGTCCTTGCCCGAGGAAAAATGATAGGTGCCGCGACCGACGCCATCGGCGGCCCTGACAACGACCTTTGCCAAATCACCCGCGTAACAAAAGTCCCGCCGGGCCGGCGTAACGAAGCACTTCTGTCCCTTCGCCAAGCGGCCATAGAAGATCGGCAGCGGACCGGATACGTTTCTTGGCCCGATTACGTTGGCCAGCCTGAAAGTGACCCAATCCACGCCAGAAAACTGCACGTAGTTCTCGCCAGCCGTCTTCGAGATGGCATAGCTCGAATTGACGGGATTGATCGGATGATCGAGCGGGATCGGGGACTGTAGCGGCTTGGTGCCATAGCAAAGCGCCGTCTGAAAGTAGATCAGGCGAGATACGCCGAAGGTCTTGCAGGCCTTCGCGACGTTTGCCGTGCCGACAGCATTCACCAGAGCATCGGTTCCCCAATCCTCCGGGTCCTTGTAGGAGGCCGCTGTATGAACGACGATCTCGGGCCGAAAATCTGAAAACAGTCGATTGATCACGTCGGCATTCGCGATCGTGTCTTCGACCAAGGTCAGGTTTTCATGTTTGGTCAGATTGTCGGCCCGGCCGGTCGTATAGTTATCGATCGCAACCACCTCGTCGCCGCGCGACAAGAACATATCGATGACGGTTGATCCGACCTGGCCGGCGCCGCCGGTGACAAAGATTTTCATCCGATTACCCAGATTTGAGAGAGTCAGGTACTGTTGCTAAATCCGGTAGTAGTCCCGGTACCATTTGACGAAGCGCGCGACACCTTCCTCGATTGGTGTCGCCGGGCGAAAGCCGATATCCCGCTCAAGGTCCTTGACCTCGGCGTAGGTCGCCTCGACATCGCCGGGCTGCATCGGCAGCATCTCCCTCACCGCCACCTTACCCAACTCCTTCTCGAGGAGCGAGATGACATGTGTCAGTTCCTCGGGCTTGTTGTTCCCGATATTGTAGATCTTCCACGGGGCGCTGCTGGTCGCTCGGTCGGGTTTGTCGCTGTTCCAATTCTGGAGGCCTTGCGGCGCTCGATCGATGAGACGAACGACGCCCTGGCTAACGTCGTCGACATAGGTGAAGTCCCGACGCATTCGACCGTGATTGAAGAGCCGGATCGGCTCTCCAGCCAGAATGGATCTGGCAAAGATGAACATCGCCATATCAGGACGGCCCCACGGGCCATAGACCGTGAAAAAACGCAGCCCCGTCGTGGGAAGGCGGTAAAGATGGCTATAGGAATGAGCCATCAACTCGTTTGCCCTCTTGGAAGCTGCGTAGAGACTGATCGGGTGATCGACGCCATCTTCGGTCGAGAACGGGAGCTTGGAGTTTGCGCCATAGACCGAGGATGACGACGCGTAAACCAGGTGTTGACATCCGTTGTGCCGGCATCCCTCCAGAATGTTAAGGAAGCCCTGCATATTCGCGTCGACATACGCGTGCGGATCTTGGATTGAATATCGGACGCCGGCCTGCGCAGCCAGATGAATCACCTTGGCAAAGCGACACCGATCGAACAGCGCTTTCGCCTTCCCTCGATCAGCGAGATCGAGCTTTTCAAAACTGAAACGGGAATTGCTTTTGAGCAGATCCAGGCGCGCCAGCTTGAGACTGGGATCGTAGTAGTCGTTGATACTATCAACGCCAACCACGTCATGGCCTTCCGACAGGAGGCGCTGACTGACGTGGAAACCGATGAAGCCGGCTGCCCCGGTGACAAGAACTGCCTTGCTGGACATGCTCGCACTCAAAGTCGCAACAGCTCAATGCCGGCCGGCCTGGAGCCACGATCAAGCGTCGACTTCACATCGTAGACCAGACCATTGCCATCGGTCAGCAACCGCTGGATCAGCGGCCACCCGCCGGTCGCGTATTCGTTGTGGGCCACCGCCAGAACGACGGCATCCGCCGATTGCAGCTCGTTGAGCGGCAGGAGTTTGACTCCGTATTCTTCCTCAGCATCGGCTGCATCTGCGAGAGGATCATGCAGCTGCACCACCAAGCCGAACGACTGCAGCTCGCGCACAATATCGACGACCCGCGAGTTCCGTGTGTCCGGAACGTCCTCCTTGAATGTGAGTCCAAGGACCGTGACTACACCGCTTTGCGCCTTGCGTCGCAGCAGCCCCCTGACGCACTCTCGCGCCACCCGCTGCCCCATGCCGTCATTGATCCGCCGACCCGCGAGAATGACCTCCGGATGATAGCCGGCCTTCTCTGCGCGATAAGTCAGATAGTACGGGTCAACACCGATGCAATGACCACCGACGAGCCCTGGCTGGAACGGCAGAAAATTCCATTTGGTCCGTGCGGCGGACAACACATCCGCAGTATCGATGTTGAGAGCCTGAAAGATCAGCGACAGTTCGTTCATGAAGGCGATGTTCAAATCGCGCTGGGTGTTTTCGATGACCTTCGCTGCCTCTGCCACCTTGATGGTCGGCGCGCGATGAATGCCGGCCGTTACGACCGATCCGTAAACTTCGGCAACGACATCAAGCGTTCGCTGATCCTGCGCCGAAACCACCTTGGCGATTGTTTCGAACCGGTGCTGCTTGTCGCCCGGGTTTATTCGTTCCGGCGAATAGCCGACCGTGAAGTCCTCGCCCGCCTTGAGCCCCGATACCGCCTGCAGGACCGGAATGCACTCCTCTTCCACGGCGCCGGGATAGACCGTTGACTCATAGACGACGATATCGCCCTTCTTCAGCACGCGGCCGATTGATCGCGATGCGGAGATCATGGCGCCCAGGTCTGGGCGTCTCGCCTCGTCGATCGGCGTGGGCACCGTCACGATATAGAAATCGGAGCCCGCCATTGCCTCGAGATCGGATGAAAAGACAAGCGACGGCTGACGCAGATCGCGCGCCTCAACCTCTCGCGTTCTGTCGTTACCAGCCGTGAGCTCGGCAACGCGTCTTTGGTCAATATCGAACCCGATTACCGGCACGCCCGATCGTGCGAACGACACGGCTACAGGCAAACCGACATAGCCCAACCCAATTACAGCGATGTTGCGTCCGTGTCTCATTTTCGATCCTGATTTAAGCTTGGCGCGGCCCCAAGCCTATGGAGAGCATTCGGCATGATGCGATAACATGGCAGTCGCCTTTGTCAAACATCACCCGGGGTGTCTGCGTCGGTCTGGCTACGATCGAACCATGGCTCTGAATTCGGCAGCCCGGTCATGGAAGCGCTGGTGCCACAATTCCAGCGACAACAGGCCCCAGGTCTTGCGCGAGAAGCGGGAAGCACTCTGAAAGTTCGCAAGCACCACGCCGCTGTTGAAGTGGTCGCGCTGGCGCGCTCGCTGCTGATCGAAGATATCCGTCACGAACTCCTGAAGCGTCCCTTCAAACCACTCCTTCAGCGGGACCGGAAAGCCCATTTTGTCTCGCCGCCTCAAGATGCCCTCGGGCAAGATATCTCGATAGACGGTCTTCATCAGTTGCTTCATCTGCCCGCCCTTGAACTTCACGTCGGCGGGCACAGTCGCCAGAAACTCGACCAGGGGATGATCGAGTAGAGGCACCCGGCTCTCGAGCCCGTGCGCCATACTCATTCGATCTTCGACCTGCAGCAATGCCGGCAAGAGACACTTGAAGTCGAAGTGAGTCATCTTGTCGAAATAGGCTTCCTTCCTCACATTGTCCTTGTTGTTAAAGATTTCGCGGAACGCCTCAAAGACACGCGGCTTGTCGAGCGACTTCCAATCGACTTCACCGACCATGTCGGTGGAGCGGTCAACGAGCCTGAAATATCGCTTGTCCAGATCGTCGAACAATCCCTCGCGCCAGAACTCCTTGATCATCGGCTTGTATTCGCGCAGCAGCCCGAGATTCGGAACGATGGACTCGATCGTAACGACGTAATTTCCCTCCCGGTACGTACCGTCCATGGCGGCCTTGATGCATTGCTCAAAGTAGGCGACGAGATATCTCGCGTAACCACCAAGAAGCTCATCCCCGCCCTGCCCACCGAGCACGACTTTCACATGCTTCGCGGCGAGCGCGGAGACCATGAATTGCGGAAAGGATCCCGGGCCGGCAACCGGGAAATCAAGGTGGTAGATGACATCGTGCAGCGAGCGTCTGAAATCCTCCGCGGTGATATCCGCAATATGCACCGTCATGTCGGCCCGGTTGGCCACTTCCTGCGCATAGTGGCTCTCGTCGTACCCCGGGTATTCCGTGAAGCGGCCGTGGAAAGCGAGACGATTGCGATGATCGTGACTCGAAGCCAGAAGGGCGACGAGGCTCGAGTCGAGCCCTCCCGAAACGTAGCCGCCGATCGGGACATCAGCCCGCAAATGGACATTCATGGAGTCGGCGATCAACTCCCTGAAGCGTTCCTCGAAATATCTCGGGCTGTGGTCGAAATCGACGACATACTGCACGTCCCAGTAACGTTGAACGTGAACATTTCCGTTGTCGACGGTGAACACATGCCCAGGCAGCAGTGCATTGACATGCGCAAAGAGCGTCTTCGCACCGATCGTATACTGGAACGTCAGATATTCCGCGAGCGCGGTCGAGTCAGTGCGAATCTCCGGCAGCAGGGGCAACAAGGCCTTGGCCTCTGATGCAAAGAATAGAGTGCCGTCCTGCTCCGTATAGTAGAAGGGCTTGATCCCGAAACGGTCTCGTGCGGCGAACAGTCTTTGCCTTCTCTCGTCCCAGATCGCGAATGCGAACATTCCCCTCAGATGAGAAACGCAATCGTCTCCCCACTTGTCATAGGCGGCAAGGATCACTTCCGTATCTGACGTCGAGCGAAACGCCCATCCGGACGCCAGCTCGTTGCGCAGTTCGATGTAGTTGTAGATCTCACCGTTATACGTAATGACGGTGCCGTTTGGCGCAATCATCGGCTGCGCGCCGCTCGTCGACAGATCGATGATGGCGAGCCGTCGGTGGACGAAGCCCACGCGCTTGTCCCTCGATGTCCACTCGCCGGCCCCATCGGGACCGCGATGACTGATCAACGAGGACATTGCGCGCAGCGCTGCCTCTCCCTTGGGAAAGGGATCGGAGCCTAGCGACAGGAAGCCGGCAATTCCACACATACGATAACCCTAAGCTATTTCGAATTCAGGAAATGCGCGCAATCACACGGTCGCGCCGGACCGTTCAATCCCACGCCGTGAAAGCAGTGTCCTGAGATTCGAAAGCTACCTCCGTGCTTGGCGCGGCGGCCACACTCGATAGCTCAACTTCTTCCGGGAGACAGCTCGGGAGCGCGAGCTCGCGCCTCTACGCCGTTCCCACCGTAGCTCGCTTCGACTCCAAGCAGTCCGATGGCATCGAGCGCTTGCGCAATCTGCTCCGTCG
This sequence comes from Bradyrhizobium pachyrhizi, assembly GCF_001189245.1. Taxonomy (GTDB): domain Bacteria; phylum Pseudomonadota; class Alphaproteobacteria; order Rhizobiales; family Xanthobacteraceae; genus Bradyrhizobium; species Bradyrhizobium pachyrhizi. The sequence continues at coordinate 24,912 of NZ_LFIQ01000051.1, forward strand.
ACCTCTTGTGCTTGTACCGGTCGGTGAGCGCGTCATGAGTATCCAGGACAGCCCAAGCATAGAGCAGCTTGGGTCCCAGTTGTCCATAATAGTCGTGATAGTCAAGAACGGGCGAGTAGTACAGGACGGCCTGCCGAAATTTGCTGCCGAGCGGAAGCTTCCGGTAGCGCCAACTCAGGCGGTGCAAGGGCCACAGGACCGCAACGAGCGTCTTGATGAAATTCATCGCAAGCTTTGCATCTTGCCGAATAAGGAATTTGCGCAGCCGCTGGCGCGTCTTGGTCATGTCCTCGTGACTGTATCGATAGTGATCGATTACCAGAAGCCCGCCCGGCGCAACGTGAGCCGCAAGGGCCCTGATTGTCTCATCGGGGTCGGGGGTATGCTGGATGACTCCAAGACAGATCACGACATCGAATGATTGAGGTGCAACCGGAAGAGCGCGGATATCGGCCTGACAAACGAAATAGCCCGGCCTTCCCCCACAGTTCTCCAGGTTTGCCTCGACGGCGGTCGAAAGGTCGCACGCAAACACCTCCGCGCCCTCCGACAGCAGCACCTCGGTAAACCGCCCCGCGCCGCAACCTGCCTCCAGGACTTTCTTACCACGAACAGCATCGAAGCCGCCAAGACATCGCTCCAGCCGATCCCGGCTGATCGACGTTCCCGTAAAGGAGTCCAACTGGGTCTTGCGGAAAGTCTTCCATTGCAGCCCAAAAGCTGCGGCGTAGTTCTCCGGCGCAACAAAGCGCGGAATACCTCCGACGACGGGATACGTACGACCACCGGATGCCTTTAGCGCCGTTGTCTGGTTGGAGATGTCGTCGGACATCGGCAATGGCTGCAGTGATTCACCCGTCTCAGGGCAGATGAGTGGAACGATCGGCTTCATGCTGGCGAGTTATCCAATTGAAAATAAGGTCGGGAGTCCAGGAGTGGGGGCGCAAGTTCATGTCAGACGCGTAGCCAATAGCGGACCACATCGACCAGCATGAGCGGACGATAGAAGGCGCGCCTTCGAGGCTTCGAGGCCAATTCCCGATACATCGCCTCGACGCGCTTCACGTCGATGGGGAAGTTGGCCTGTTCGACCACGATAGCCCGCCCCCTGGCAGCGATACGCTCACGCAAAGCCTCGTCCTCGAGCAGGCGAAGGATTGCGTCGCCGACGTCCGCGGGATCGATGTCGGCAAACAGCACGCTTTCGCCGTCCTTGACGATCTCGCCATAGCGATGGAGCCGACCGACAACGTTTGGGACCCCACAGGCCATCGCCTCAAGAAGCGTCTGCGGCAGGCCATCCGAGCGCGGGATTCCGACAGCAACTTCCGCAATGGAATAGAACATCGGCATCTTGTCATGGGGGATGCGGCCAACAAAGCTGACATGGAGTGCGAGGCCGAGCGCCTCAATCCGCGCCATGAGTCCTGCGCGGTACTGCGGATCGGCGGCATATTCCGTGACGACCAGATGCGCCGACGGAACCCGCTTGACCACCAACGCCATGGCTTCGACAAGGACATCGATATTATAGAACGGCTGAAGGATCTTCGGGCTGAGCACGACCCGGGCGCCTTCCGGAATTCCGCATTCGGCACGAAGCGCTGACGCATCCAGCGGCCGGAACTGCTGCGGATCAACTCCCCACACTACGCGCGTCGCTTTGCTGCCATAGCCGCCGAGCTCATTGAGCTTGCTGATCAGGAAGTCGGATTTTGCCGTTATGCAGTCGGCTACCGCAAAGAGCCTCTTGGTCAACGCAATTCCGCGTCGCGTCGGCGCCCCCTGCTCTTCGAAGAGGACGTCGCCCCCCATGACGCTGACCACCAGAGGTCGAAATCCCAAGGCGCCTGCCAGCCACGCCCAGGTGCTATATGCGTAATGCACATGGATGACGTCCGGGTTTGTCGTCCTGACGAGACGACGGAAATCGAAGAACAGCCGCGCCATATCGGACAGTCCGCTCAGATCCCGCCGGGCCAGCTTGCCGCCCAAACGCACAAGGCGCGAGATCCATTCATCTTGTCCAGGGCGAACCGACGGCGTGAGTTCTGTGATTTCGGTCAGTCCGGCGGCGGGAGGCGCACTGAGCAGGTAGACCTTGTGCCCCAAGGGCGAGAAACAGCGCACCCGGTTCACGACGTGGGTGCTCGTAGCGTAACCAATCGCCAGGATCTTCAACGGACGGGTCATCGAGGCTGCCACATTCGTCCCGCTAGGCCGCCGAACCGACGGCCATTGCAGAATGGCCGGGATCAAGAACTTGCCGGTGCCAAAGCTCGAGCATGAGCAGCACGAACAGCCGGTTGCCGATATCGTCGCCGCCTTTCATGTGACGATCCACCATGGTCGAGACAACATCGGGCCTGAAATATCCCCGGCGTGCGACGCTTGCCGGCGAAAGCAGATCATACACCATGTCCTTCAGACCAGTCCGCAGCCACTTGCCGAGCGGCAGATTGAAGCCTGCCTTGGGGCGGTAGAGAATGTCGGTTGGCAGACGCGACTCCATGGCTTTCTTCACGATCAATTTGCCCTCGCTTCCCTTGATCTTGAGATCGCCCGGCAATGAGAATGCCCATTCGACCAGCTCGTGATCCAGAAAAGGAACGCGCGCCTCAACGCCAGCGGCCATTGTGAGCCTATCGACCTTGGTTAGCATCTCGCTGATCAGCGATGACTTCATATCGGTGTAGAGCTTGCGCGTCAGCTCCGGCTGACCGATCGTCGCATCGTAGTGTTGGGCCGTGACATTGTTCGACCACGCTTCCTTTAGATGAGGCCAGAGATCAGGGTGCACAAAATCCACGAGGTCCATGTCTCGGAAGCACGCATAACTGTCGATATAGCGCCCCGACTCTCGCTGATCCCTGCTCATTGCGCGCCACAACCGGTGGCCCGGAGCAATTCGATTGCCGATGGCTCCAGTCCGAGCGAGAAGCCGCTGCAGGGGGCCGTATTTTTGCCCGAGCAGCGGGACGAAGTCTTGGTGCCTCCAGGTGTATCCGGCAAACACCTCGTCGCCGCCGTCGCCCGTCAGAACGACCTTGATTCCGTCGTCCCTCGCCGCTTTGGCCAGAAAGTAGATCCCGAGCGCCGATGACACGGCAAAGGGTTCATCGCAATGCCACGCCATCGCGGGAAGAAAGTCGCCCGCCTCCGCGCCGAGGTCTATCTCCCGGTGCGCGGTACCATAGCGCTCCGCCACGACCCTGGCATAAGGTCCCTCGTCGAAAACCTCATCTCCGCGAAATACGACAGAAAAGGTTCGCATGCCGGCGCTGGCCTGCGGCCCTACCAAGGCGACGACCGAACTCGAGTCGACCCCACCGCTGAGGAAGGCCCCCACCGGTACATCCGCGACAAGATGGCTTCGAACGGCGTTTCCAAAACGCTCATCGAATTCAACGCAAGCGTCGGCGAGTGAAAGAGCGCGCGGAGCGGCCGGCAAGGGAACGCGCCAGTACTCGCGGTCCTGCACATCGCGTCCGCGAACGATAAGCACGTGACCGGCCTCGAGCCGCCGAATTCCCTTCAGAATTGATTGCGGATCCGGAATGCTGAGGAGATGAAGGAAGTCCGCCAGCGCCGCCTGATCGACCTCACGCGGCGTGCGCGGGTCCGCCAGAAGTGACTTCAACTCCGATGCGAACGATACGGATTCCTGGCCAACATGATAGTAGAGCGGCTTGATCCCGATCCGGTCGCGCGCGAGCAGCAGCGTCCTTTGCCCGGCATCCCAGATCGCTAGCGCGAACATGCCTCGCAACCGCGTCAGGAAGTCCAAGCCGTAGCATCGATAGGCTTGCAAAATAACCTCGGTGTCGGACGAGGTTCGGAAGGCATAGCCTCTCTTTTGCAGTTCGCGCCTCAGTTCGACGAAGTTGTAGACTTCGCCGTTGTAGACAATGCGGACCTGTCCGTCGTCGGAAACCATCGGCTGTTCGGCGGCCACCGAGAGGTCGATGATCGAAAGGCGACGGTGACCCAGCCCCACAGGGCCGTTCACCCATATGCCCTCGGCGTCCGGACCTCGATGGGCGACAGCTCTTGTCATCGCCACGACCAGCTCGCGATCAACCGGCCTTTGCCGATCAAAATTCAGGATTCCCGCGATTCCGCACATCTTGAATTATCTGCCCATTGGCTAAAGAGCGCGTGCCAAAATGTCGGCCACGCGATGATCGTAGGTGTGCCCCGACATCGCCAAATCATAGGCACGTTCCGCAATCTCGCGGCAATGCGCCTCGTCCCGGAGCGCACGGACAGCCTCGTCGACGTTCGACAGGTCGGACCGCACGGGGATATAGTGCTCATTGGCCCTGAGAATGCCGTTATAGCCTCCTTCGATCAGGACTTGGCAGGTCTTGGTACCGATCGCCTCGAAGTGCCTTGACGAGATGCTCTTGCCCGACACGCCGCGGGGGACGCCCATAAAGAACTTCTCGAACACTTCCTCGAAGCTGGCATCCTGGTTCTGCTTCAGGTTGTAGGTTCTGGCTCGATCGAGAAGCGCGCCTTTTTCATTGAGGTAGTAGGTCCCGGATTCCGCGCCGATCAAGGTGCGGCAGCGATTGAGAAAGGCAGCCCAATCGTCGCGCGGCATTCGCGACGAGCGGCCGCCTCGAATGTCACATCGAATGCCCAGTTCCTGGCCGTGCTTTTCAAAATACGCAATCAGATCGGTTCGTTCTCGATCTCCGACAAAGGGCCAATAGATGTCACCGACAAATCCCACGTCGATATCACGACGCGCCTCAGGCTGCGGTGAATATACGGAAGGATTGAGCGCGTGCGGCGTCGCAAGGATGCGCGTTCCTTCCAACCCGCCATAGAGATATTCGGCCGCCGCAATGGGGAGCTGACTGCAGAGGAATTCAGCTTTCACCTCCCGGCAAAACTCGAGCTTCTGATCGAGCAGATCATACTCGTTGCCAAGGAATACTATGATGGGACAAGCGCGGCGGGCCAGGAATGGAGCCGCTCGGCTAATCAGCGACAAGTCGTCGCCGGCCGCGACATGAGACACGATGATGAGATCGTAAGATCGAATGCGCAGCAGATGGCGTCCAAGATCGACCAGGTTGTTGATGTCGCAAACCGTTACATCGAGCTTGGGAGACCGGCAAAACGCATCGCGCCAGTCCCTAACGTATGAGAGGCGCTGGTTGAAATCATACAAATGCGCATAGAGGTTGCGTACCAGTGCACTGCGCTGGAGCGGGCCGGGAGGCTGAGCACCTGCCTTTACGCCAAAAACACCACGCAGCACCGTCGCAGCCGTCAGGACGACCTTCCCGGTTCCGTTTTGGTCGAGGAAAAGAACTTTCTTCTTTGTCACCTTGTTACTTCTCGGTCAGTGCGCAACTTTGTCTTCAATGCGCGACACATTTTGAGCCGACTTGCTGAGATGTCGATTAAGTAGCGGCTCGAGCGTTCGCTCTTCATACGCCCAGCAAAGCTCCTGACGGCTTACCCGAACATTCTCCCGGAAGGTCTCGCGAACTTCGTCATTCTCGACCAGCAACTGGAGCGCTGATCTGATCTCGTTGGCATCCTGTGCATTGGCCATGATTCCAAGCTTGTGCCGCTCGGCAACGCGTCGGATCTGCTCGAGATCGGGATAAATCAGCGGCAACCCTGCCGCCACCGACTGAAAGAAGCCGTTCGGCAGGATGTTGGGATATTGGATAGTCCTCTTGAAATAGAGCAGGACCGCGACGTCGGCTGACGCCGCGACGGGAACGATTTCCTGCGGCAGCACCGGCGGAACGAAGTGCACGCGGCCTTCCAGGCCACGCGTCGCGAGCGCGTCATTGCAATCAGGATAGCGTCCGCCAAGGAATGCGAGATGAACGTGCTTCGGCAGGGATACCAAGGCGTCGAAGGCGCCTTCGAGGGTCATGCCTGATTTATAGTTTCCGATAAACACGACGAGGAACGCTTCCGGCGCGAGACCAATCGCGTCGCGGATTGTCCGGGGAACCTGACGATCCAACCGGAAATCATGCGCGTTGCGCAGGATCACCGGCTCGCATCCGAACCGTTCGCGCATCAAGGCTGCGATCCCCTCATTGACCGTCACGACGTCGGAGGCGAACCGGATACATGCGGCTTCAATCGCGCCTTCGAACGGGATCACCCACTTCTTCCAATAGGAGGAGACAGTGGGGTCTTCCTTTTGATGCTGATAGAAATCATGTGCGTCGTAGATCATCCTGGCTCGATACCGAAGGCAGAGCAGGAAAACCGCAGGAAATTGATAAAATGAGTGAAGATAGTAGAGATCGGCACGAGGAGTGACGGAAAGGACCTTAAAGACGTGTTGATCAAGGTACGTCGCAAGATAGTTAGCGAAGGCCAGAGGGTTGATGGCAGCAGCACGGAGTGATTGGGAGATTCCAGCAGGAAGAATTCGAGTCGGCAACCACCCCACGACTTCCCTGGCAAGCAGGATCATCGCGTAGGGAAGAGCAAAAATGATCTGCGCGATAGAGGGACGCTGCTGGAGCGGCTTGCCTCCCTTCAGGGAAACAATTGCTCGAAGGAGATTGCGCTGTAGGGCGCGTGCGACACGCCTCAAGCCTGGAATACGAAGGGCAAGCCGGCCAACAGGCCATCGCTGTAGTATCGACAGGCTCTTGATATCCTGAATTCCAACGGGATCTGGAGCAGCGGCAGCTAATTTCTCCTCAGCCTCGGGATGTGGAGCTGCGACCACTTCGGACGCGACTGGCGCAGTAGCAGTGGACGTTTGAGGCTGAACGCGCGCGCCGATCGAAATGATCTCGAACGGGATTGGCTCATCGGCAAGGCGGCTCGGCGCCCCCTCGATAACAATCGATTTGAATCCAAACCGATGCACCGAGGTGACTTGTTTGAGCGTCCGGCTGTCAGCCGACAATGGCAGCGGCGTTAGCGAAACAACAACGGGCCTGCGGTCCACGTCCTTCATCCTTCACCCAGCAATCAGGCAGTTCGGGAGTCCAGGCTTCCACGATACAAGAAACGAAAATACGTGAGAGCGATCAGACATTGAACTGCTTCCGCCACATATAGAGATTGAGCCAACGCCAAGGCAAAAAGTCGAGACGGCCGGCTTCCTTGATATTCGAGAAAGCGGCGCGGGCGCCGTCGCGGTCGATGAAATCGGCAAGAGCATCCGAGTTTACGGCATCCGAGATGAGAGGACTCAACACGGTTGTCTGCCAGTGCAGCTCCGGCGTTGCGAAGCCCATCTTTCGAGCGCGCATCCTGACAGGTTCCGGCAGAATTCCATCCATCGCGTCACGCAGCACACGCTTCGCGTAGCCGCCGCGGAATTTGATGTCAGACGGAAGCGCAAATGCAAAATCAACCAAACGATGATCGAGGAACGGGACCCTGGATTCAACCGAGAAAGCCATGGAATTCCGATCCTCGAAACGCAGCAGCGCCGGCAGGTTGCTCTCGAAGAAGAAGCGGCGAAGCACACTCGCGAATGGCGCCTTGGCGTCCCACTCGGTCTCAAAAGACTGCAATCTGGTCCGCGATGCGTCAGCACATCCTCGTTCGAAATCCGCCCGCATCCAGGGGAGCTGAGGCGCGCTCGCCGGTGGGGATTTCTCGCCAGCCAGGGCGGCGAATATGCCGCGCAGCCGGCTCCATGGAAGAGTCGTATGCCAAGGTTTTCCTTGCATGCGGGACCATTGCCAGCTCTCAAGCAATACCTTCAGGAACCGCCCCTTCGCAGCCATCTCCAGCAAGAAGTGCGGTACGGTGCTCGCGTAGCCTCCGAGCATCTCATCCGACCCCTGCCCGTCGAGCACCACTTTCACGCCCGTATCGCGTATCAAGCGAAACACCGACCATTGTGCGAAGATGGAGGTCGACCCAAAGGGTTCGTCCTGGTGCCATATGAGAGCTTGCAGGTCCGCCTCAATGTCCCTGTCGCCCGGCTCAATGAAATGCGGCTGCACCTCGGCTGCAGCCATGTTCTGCCGGGTGAATTCCAACTCATTCGCTACGGCAATGTCGAAGTGGCAGCTAAACGCGTGCCTCTCGACCGGCAATTGCGATTCTCGTGAAATATCCCGCATCAGCACCGCAATGGCGCCGCTGTCCAGTCCGCCCGAAAGACAGGTGCCCACCGGCACATCGGCACGTAGATGGATGCGAACGCTTTCGCGAAGCAGTTCGCGGAATCGTCGGGCCGCCTCCTCCGGCGAGATGCCCTCGAGCACGGGACCCGCGGCGGGGGTGTAGTACCGCCGCTCGTCCGGCCCGCCCTGATCCAGGCGCAATACGAGCGTCCTTCCAGGACGAAGCTTGCTGATACCGGCAAAAAACGTCTCGTCACTGACGTCTGAAATCTCGTACTGAAGATAATCGTACACCGCCCGGGCGTTGAGCGTGCGTGGCACCCACGGGACTTCAAGCAGTTGCTTGATTTCCGAACCAAACGCAAAGCGGTCGCCGACCGCAGCATAGTGAAGCGGCTTGATCCCGAAACGATCGCGCGACAGAATCAGGTGACGTTGGCGAAGATCGAGGATTGCGAGCGCCCACATTCCGACGAAGCGGGTGAAAGCATCAGGTCCCCATGCCTCATAGGCTCGAAGAATGACTTCCGTGTCGGAATGAGAGCGGAATACAGCCCCGCGCCCCTCCAATTCGGCGCGCAACTCAAGATAGTTATAGATCTCGCCGTTGTAGGTGATCCAGAGTCGCCCGTCATCGGAGGCCATCGGCTGATGGCCGGATTCCGACAGGTCGATGATGGCGAGCCTCCGGTGCGCAAGAAGGAGATTGGCCTCATCTCCATTTGCAGACAAATCACCGTCGGGAATGACTTTCCCCCTGCCCTGTCGCGTATCGAACCAGACGGCCCCCTCTCCGTCAGGACCGCGGTGCGCAGCAACGGACAACCCCTTGAGGAGATCCCTCGGTGGCATGCGGAAGCCACCGCGATCAAACACGCCGAATATGCCGCACATCAGCGATACGACATCTGGACCAGGACACTCGGCCCACTCGCGCAACTACCGCAGCGCGCCATGGAAAGGGTCTTCGAATACACGGAGTATGTCATCCCACTTTCCGAAGTTCGTAGCAGCCGTCAATTCCGGCGGCCTGTCCGTCGACATACGGCACACCTCTGGCATCAAATTCCAGCCTGGAAAGAAACTGACGACTTTCAGCGTCGAAGGATCGATCCATCATCGGCGTGAACCGCTGCGGCAGCAACGACATTTCGAAGATGGAAACCGCATTCCCGAGGTGCTTGGCACTGAACCCCGAAATGCCCGCAAGCTCATTCATCTCTTGCGTCGTCCAATTTCGGCTTATCGGACAGTCGAAGGTATCGGTAGATCGCCTGAAGGCTTCCTCACGCGAAAGACCGCGATATTTTGGGTCGCTCGCCGGCAAGACGTGAGAAACGAACAGATGAACCCAGATGCTGTTGCGATTGTAGACCATCAGCCGCGCGTATCCCGACGGCTTCAGGATTCGTCGAAACTCCTTCAGAATTTTCTCCGGGCTCGGGACGTGATTGAGCACTCCGGAGCAGTGGACGTAATCGACCGTTCCATCATCAAGGGGGATGCGATCGTCAGTTTCCGATACGTGGACAAGCTTGCAATCATACCCGTGAACGCGCAGGCGATCCGCCGACTCCGCCAGCGACGGACGGGAAATGTCCATGCCATATACGGCCGCAGGGCGGGAATACGTTAGAAACCCAACCAAGTCGTGACCCGGACCGCAACCGTAGTCGACGATCACCTCGCCATCGTGGGACGAAACCGGCAGAAACTTGATGTAGTCGACATATTGGTCGTTTCGCCAATGCATATAGTCGAGAGACTCCGCCGGCGACGAGAATTTCTTATGGAGCGTGACGTTGAAGTCGCTCCAGTAAGATTCAGAGGAAGGATCGGCCTCGGTGTGAGGCGAGGTCGCAGCTGCAAGCACCGTGCGGCCGCCCTTAAATTTGTTCGCCAAAGATGCTCCTATTCGCCTCAACATTGATCTAAGCTCCTACCGAATTGACGTAGAGACCCAAAACGTCAAACGCCTGCCGTGTCACTTTGGTTGGTCCTTCAGCGAAATTACCGGCCACGAGATCCACACTCACCTCGACGCCAACGAAGCTCAGACGGCTCGGACATGAGCGCCTTTCGGCATTTGCCGGTGGCGATCAGAGAGATTACCTCGCCAACCAGGCCAATAGCGGACTGACCCGGCTTCTGACCCTCCCAGGCACCGCTCTCCACATTTTCCCTATCGGCCCAACCGGACTCATATCCGGCTCGACCGGCGCCGCCGCACCTTCAGCCTGCGGAATATCATCCACGGCTTGAGGCACATCATCATTTTGCGGCTCGCTCCTCGGTTCGAGTAGCTGCCTTAGATGTTCCTGCTTGGCAGAGAGATAGGCCGATAACTGGGGTGCGTCGGTGGGCACCTCCGACAACGCGACCGTGTAGGGATCCTGCGGATCATGGGGAGATCGCCACGGCTGCGCAACCGACCGCCAATGTTGCCTTTCGGGATCTCCGACAACGTTTGGATAGAGCTCTTCGATCGCGGAAGCGATCACCGAAGTGAGCGCGCGGTAGCTGTAGTTACCAGATGCAATCAGATGTTCATGAGCTCGTTCCACATAGCCCTGCAAGGACTCAAAATTGTCAAGCCTTGCCAGAACATCGCGGGCGTTCGAGAAATCCTTCTCCAACGGGATGTAGTGAACATCCGGGACGATCGCATCGGAATAGCGTCCCCGAAAGAGAATCATCGGCGTCATCATCGCTGCGCATTCGAACACACGCGGAGAGACCTGTCCGGTATCAAATGGCCGCTCGAAAGGCGCCAGGAAGTCAGTCAGCTCTGGATATTCAGGCGCACGGCCGTGCAGGGCCCGGAATCGCTCGATCTCCCGCTCGAGCTCCTGGTCGAAATCGAAGGCGTTGCTTCCGCTTTCGCTGCCAAGCATAGTTCGGCAGTCACCGATGAAGTTGAACCAGTCCTCGCCGTAGATTCGACTGGCTTCATCAGTCCTGATGTTGTGCGGCTGGCCCAGCTCATCGCAAAGCGCGGCCATGTAGCGGCCAATCTCGAATTTCTCAAAGCCGAGCCGTCCGTACCTCGCGCCGATTTGGCGGCCGCGATAACCGATCGGAAAAGCTCGATCAGCCAGCGGCTTGATCCGGCGATCCGGATGTGCGGCCGGCGCGTATCCCGTCAGCACCTGCCTCAAGGCAACACCCGGCAGTTGCATCGCGGGGTACACAAGCGGCCAGAACTCCTTCTGAACGCTCGTAAGCAGAACATGAAAGCCGAGGCGCCTGATCGCACTCCGCAGCACACCTGTCCGATCGTACTCGTCCTGCGCTATTGCGATCTTCAGGCCACGAAACGACAGAACGGCTCGCACGTAATCGGGGTTCAAGTACCAATCAAAACAGAGCCGCGCACTGTAGCTGTTGATCAGGACATCGAATTCATTGATGTCGAAATTCAGCCGCGCATCATCCGTGCAATGAACGAATTGGACTTCGCAGCCGGGAAGGTCCTTCAGCGCGGTAAGGTATTCCAATGTCGTTGGGACAACATTCGCGGCAGCCGAATAGGCTACCAGAACCCGCATCACTCGACCTGTCATCGAATCTCGGTATCCAGCAAATGCCGAGCCTCCGGATTCAAGCTCGAACCAGAGTCCTGATCGGGAGCGAACTGCCACTCCGCCGAATGAAAGAAGTCCGCGGAAACGTCAACCAGAGATTCCTGAACCTCAACTATCAGATCGAAGCTTCGCGACAACAAGTCATGACGCACGGTGCCGTTGAATCTTGCCAGGTGATCGGCTCCATGGATACTGAGACTTACAACGTATTCACCCGGCCCGAGCTGCACTGGATTAAACAGCATTTCCACACAGCGTTCTTGTCCTTTCGTCGCGGAAAACTTGTCGGGGGGACTTATCAGCTTTGCCCGGCATGCTCCCAGATAGTCGAGCACGACGATGCCGTATCGGCACTCAAAGTCCCCATCCACGCAGGCAACCACATTCAGCATCATCTTGGCCGGCGCCAGCGCCATTAATCTGTTGGTCTCTCCGCGCTCCGTGACCATCGTAAATCCGGACAGCTTCAAATCGCCGCTTGATGCCCATCTCGATAGCCCACCACGCGCGACAAACTTGAAATCCCGGGGCGGCTCGATCGCCGGAAAAACAGCTGCCGTCGCGTGCGGAGCGAAATGCGGCTCCTGCAACAGGACCTCCCGATCGAATGTTGTTTTGCCATCGGCGGGCTTTTCCGACCGCGCCGGAAGCGACACTGAACCAGCAGCCTTTGCCGGTGCGCCATCGTCGCCGGCGGCAGACGAAACCACGGGCGCCTGAAGGCGCTGATCGCCCCCTCCGTGCACGAACTCCTCATAGGCCTTCACCACTGCGAAGGCATCCCCCTGCATGCGGATCTTGCCCTCGTGAAGCCAGATCACTTCGCTGCACAGCTCGAGTACCTGCGGCATTGAGTGGGAAACAAGCAGCATCGTGCAGCCACTTCGCACAAGGGTTTCCACCCTGGCCTTCGATTTGGCAACGAAGTAGGCATCTCCGGCGCCGAGGACTTCATCGACGATCAATATCTCCGGCCGGATCGCGGTTGCGGCGGCAAACATCAGGCGCGCCAGCATGCCCAACGAGTAGGTCTTGATCGGCTGATCGAAGAAGTCGCCGAGTTCGCAGAACTCGATGATTCCCTCGACTGCGTCCCGATACTCGTCCTTGCGAAGACCGTTGTACTGCAATGAAGCTTCGACGTTTTCCCGCCCGGTATGCTCCGGATGAAACCCGAGGCCTGCGGCCATCAGCGCCTGAACTTCCCCATTCACCAACACCGATCCATGTGTCGGCGAGAAATTTCCGCAGACCAGCTTCAACAGCGTGGTCTTTCCCGCCCCGTTCCGCCCGATGATCCCGATCCTGTGGCCACGCGGCACCGCGATGGAAATGTCGCTGAGCGCAGGAAAAATCTTCGGCTGTTGGCGGGTTCGAAATCCGAAGCGCTGCAGCCCAAGGACGTCGACCAGCTGGTCGCCTTGACTTCCATAGAGCTTGTAGATCTTGGAAACCGCTTCGAACTTGATCGCGAACTGCTCAAGCGTAGTCAAAGAACACACCCTTTGCGCGCTGGAAGAACGAATATCCCACCAAAAAGCTCGTAATCGCTATCAGTGCTGCGCCGCCAAAAATGCGGGGGTCGGGCCAGTTGCCGTAGCAGATGAGCTGCTGAAACGTCAGCACGAAGTAGGAAAGCGGATTCAGGAGAAGCAGCGGCTTCATGGCCCCCGGAACCATCTCCGGAGTATAGGCGAACGGACTGATGATCATCATGACCATAAGAACCAGTCCGATGACCTGCTGAATGTCTTTCGCAATTAACGAGACAAGCGAAAGTATCCATCCAATTCCAGTCGCAAACATCAACAGGAGGAGCCAGCACACGGGAACGAGCACGATGGCCTTCCAGTCGGTTCGCCCAAGAGCGAAGCCCAGGCAGAGCGTGATTGCGAGACCGAACAGATGAGGAAAGTGCGCCGCCACCACGGATCGCAGCGGGATCAACTCCGCGGGAAACACGGTGTTGAGCAGCAGATTCTTGTTTGCGGAGACCGAAGAAATTGAGCTCGTGAGCGCTTCGTTGAAGGCCATAATCGGAACGAGCCCGGAGAAGACCAGCAGGATGTAGCCCCACTCATTGAGACCGCTGGGGCGGACCTTGAATACGAAGGCATACAATCCGGCGTAGATGCTTAGCTGCATCGCGGGCAGAAGGACTGCCCAACCGATGCCGACCACCGATCCAAGATAACGTTGGCGGACGTCGTGAGCCACCCCCTCAATGACGCGTCCTCCGTAGATCGAAAGAAGTCGAAAAACGTTCAGATTTGATGAGTATTTCATTTTCCATCAGCTTCATCGATGCGGTGGAGAAGAAGCTCCTTGGGCCTCGATCTGACCCGTCGATCGACTTCCTCGAATTGCACGACGCTAGCCGGCGTCAGCGCCGAGCGCCCCTGACGAATCGAGCTTGTATTTCTCGCCGGTTCGCGGACAGACCAGATCTGCGCCCAGCCGCTCTCCGCTTCGGCTCATCCAGCCGGCCCGTCGCGCCGGATTGCCGATCATCAAGGCGAATGCCGGCACATTCTTCGTCACGACAGAGCCGGCGCCGATGAAGCAGTATTCGCCGAGCGAATGGCCGCACACGATGGTGGCGTTGGCACCGATGCTGGCGCCACGCCCGACGGGTGTGCTGCGAAACTCGTCCTTGCGCGACACATCGGCACGCGGATTGTTGACGTTGGTGAACACGCAACTCGGACCGCAAAACACGTCGTCTGCGAGCTCGACACCATCGTAGAGCGACACATTATTCTGGATCTTGCATCCATCGCCGATCTTCACGCGCGGCCCGATCATGACATTTTGTCCGATCGAACAATTCTGACCGATGACGGTGCCGGGAAGCACGTGACAGAAGTGCCAGATCTTGGTGCCTCGCCCGATGATCACGCCATCGTCCACGTAGCTGGATGCGTGGATCAGCACACCCGGAAATCGCGGATCATCCTTCATCTCGCTCATTTGGACGACGCCCCACGCGCGGACGGATGCTGCCATTCATGCCCGGTGGTCAGTGGCGCCTGGCGGAAGGCAGACACGATCTCGATCGAAGCCCGCACGTCGTCGAGGCCGAAACCGCGCCCTGCGAGAATCTCCTGGTAGCTCCGCGTATGGAGATCCGTGAAGCCCTCCGAGAACTCGACCTCCTCGCCATCCACGGTGATCGAGCGGAACGTCGTCTTCTTGCCTTGGACGTCAGGCGGCAGATCATTGCTGTCTACCGATAGAAACCAGCTGATGTCGGCCCGCTCGCATTCGAGAAATCCGGCCGCCCGTTCGCGCTGGCGCAGATGCGCCTCGTTGCGCTTGACCGAACCGAACACGAAGCTCAGCATGTCGAAGAAGTGCACACCGATATTGGTGGCGACCCCTCCCGACTTGGCATCCTCGCCTTTCCAGGATGTGTAATACCAGCGGCCTCGTGAGGCGATATAAGTGAGCTCGACCTTGTGTCGCTTGTTGCTCGTCCCGAACTTCTCCCGCAGGTTGATGATAGCGGGATGAAGCCTCAGCTGCAGGATTGTCGAGATGCGACGGCCGGTATCCTGCTCTATCTCAGCGAGACCGTCGATGTTCCATGGATTCAAAACCAGCGGCTTCTCGCAAATTGCGTCGGCTCCTGATCGCAGGGCAAAGCGGCAATGCGCATCATGCAGATGATTGGGTGAGCAGATCGACGCGTAGTCGATTTTCTCGCCGCGCCGCCGCAGCTTGTCGACGTGGCGGTCAAATCGCTCGAACTCGGTAAAGAAGTGGGCATTGGGAAAATAACTATCCAGAATGCCGACTGAGTCATTTGGATCGTAGGCGATCTTCAGATCTCCGCCTACCGCGTGTATCGCCCGCATGTGACGCGGCGCCACATAACCGGCTGCTCCTATCAACGCAAACGAATGCATCTGACTTCTCACGCCTCCCAACGAAGTTCAATTTTTCCAAGCTACCGCACTCGGGGTGAATCGAGCACCACCCCGAGCCGGATTTCTCTACCACCACGCCTGCGAGCAGCAGACGCCGTCAGGCCGCGGCAATCAGATTGGCGCCGACCATCACACGCACCTTGCGCCCCAATAGGTCGAGCAAGACCGCGACACGCTCATGATCGCTGACGCCCTCCACCAGCGCGAGGCTATCAGCGAACGCTCCCTCGGTGATCCGCACTTTGTCTCCGGGCGAAAAGGGAGACCGACGCGAAAGCGCGATGAAACCGGCTTCGTCCTCACGTGCTTTCAACGCCCCGACCACAGCGTTCTCCACCGACGCCGGCCTGCCGTGCAAGCAGACCAGATGGGAAACACCGAGCGTCGATTGAATAGCGCGCCACCGCTGCGTTGCGAGATCGATGGCGACAAACAGATAGCGCGGAAACAGCGGCCGCGCGACGACGTCGACCCGGCGCGCGTGACTGCGGCGCTTTTGGTAGCGCGGAAGATAGACACCAAATCCCTGGCGGACCAGATTGGCCGCCGCCTTCACTTCGGCATTGACGTGCGTCTGCACGACATACCAGCTGAGGCCGAGTTGCGCTTCCGTTGCCATCATTCCACCCTCTGCACGCCAGGCGGACGCAAGCCCAGCAGGTCAGGCGTCAACACTCTTTCCGGCCCAAACATATCGACAGCCTGATCGAACACATCCCTGGCCTTGTTGAGATGCGTAACGACGACCGCGTCGAACGGCTCGGCCACTTCAGCATAGGACGGCACCACCTCGATCCCGAAGAAGTGTGACGCGGCTTCATCGGCATCGACAACAGCAACGATGGACACCGGGCTGTCCACGGCGCACAAGATGGCTATTTCGCAAAGATCGGATTTCCCGGCAAAAACAATTCGCTTGAAGCCCAGCACCTGAGCGCGATCGAACACGCGCGAATACTCTTCCTTGGCTCTTCGAAAGAGCGAAAACGACGAAGAGAGGAACTCAACCGTGAGCCTTGATTTCTCGGAAAAGCCCTGGGGCGTGAGATAATAGGCATATCGACGGGCCGGCGCCTGACCAACCTTGACGAACCCCTTCTTGATGGCTCGCCTCAAATAGGCATTGACCAAGCCAAGCGCGATTCCAAGCTCCGCCGCGATGCGCCGCTGCGAGCGCGCCCCGTCGATTTCAACGGAGGTCAGCAGACCGAGCACAAGTCGATCGCTGTCTCTGTCGTCCGTCGGGAGTGTGTTTGCCATGCGCCCATTCCTGCAATGCGTGCATTAGCGCGTTCATGCGATGAACGTCAAGCCAAATCGTTCACGCGATGAACAACACAAGTAATTGTTTTTAAAAGAAATTTATCGGAGGAGCCGACATCTCGTCCCCACCAAATGTCAGGCGTGGTCGCCCGATGGCGTCAAGTATCGCGCTGCCAGCACCGAGTAACTGTACTGCCGGGCTATGGCGATCCGATCGTCCCGCGAGCGCTCCGGGCCATTCAGCGCCGCGACCAGGGACTTGGCGAGCGCCGGCGGATCGTCCGGTGCGCATCGAGACGTCACCAGCTTTTCAAGCCCCGCGAGCGCCCTGCCCTCGCACGCGATGACGCTGCGCGGTGCGAAGAGACAGTAGTCGAAGAGTTTGTTCGGGCTGATGCCATGGTGATAGAGCGCATTGTTGTGGAAGGCCACGACCGCGCAATCGGAGGCATGCAGCATGCCGTGCACGACCGATCGATCGACTTCATCGTGAAACTCCACATTGGCAAGCGTGGCCGCCCGCTGTCTCAACGCGTCCCTCGAGGTGCCTGAACCGATCATCACGAAATGGATCTCGGGGTTTGCCTTGCCGATGATAGAAGCCGCGTCGAGAATGGCCTCCACGGCATTTGGAGGGCCCATGCCGCCGGCGTAGAGAACGACGCGCCTGCCCTGCCGCTTCAACAGATTGATGCGATCGATCAGAGGGTGACCCAGATTTTCGATCGTCAGCGCGCTCTGTATTTCACCGTCGGACACTCCGTTGGGGATCCACGTGAACTTGCCGGACGGCAAGCCACGCGCGCGCATATGCGCTTCAGCCCCGGCCAGCAGACAGATCACGCGATCGGCCGCGCGATAGGCCGAGCGCTCCTTCCAGCCGAGCACCTTCATCAGCGGATGCCAGGCGGGAGTCATTCCAAGCGCCACGATGCTCTCCGGCCAGAGGTCACGGACCTCCAGCCAGAACCTGGCACCGAACTGCCGCGCGATCTGATCCGCCGCCGAGATGAAGAACAGATGCGGGCTCGACGCTATCATCAGATCCGGTTTGCCGAACTGCGCGGCGATTGCAGACGCTGCCGAGCGGAAAGCCGGCCCGAAGCTCAAATTGTTCCGAAGCCGCCCCAGGCTGCCGCCGGCATAACGCGGCGTATCGAGAAACCAGAAGTCGACGTCGTTGATCCGCTGCGGCCCCGGAACGCGCGGCTGCCTGTGCAGATGATGGAAGGCTGCGCTGACCACCAGCACCCGGTGCCCCATCTGTCTCCAGGCATCGGCAAGCCAGAACGGACGATAATGGCGGCCCAGGCCCGGACCTCCTGCAAAGGGATGCAGCAGCCAGATATTCATGCCGCGGCCCCGAGCGAAGCAAATCGTCGGTAGAGTTCGTTGAGCTCCGCCGCGTCATGCTGCCAGTTGAAATTCCCGGCGACCGCTGCCCGTCCCGCCAGCCCCAATCGGATCGCCCGTTCCGGATCATCCGCGAGCATGGACAGGCTGTTCAGCAGCGCCGCGCGATCGTTGAGCGACACGACGAATCCGCACCCCGCCGCGTCGACGATCTCTTTTGATTTCGGCAAGTCACTTGAAATGACGGGCAGCCCGGCGGCCATGTATTCAAAAAGCTTGGTTGGAAGTGACAGCAGATAATTCGGTTCGGGCAACAGCAGATTGAGACCGATGAGGCTTTCGTTCAGCAGCGCCGCGATCTCACCGCGTCCCAGCCTGCCCCTGTATGATACGTCGGCGGAAGATTTCGCGAGCCAGGCTTCTTCTTCGCGGCCGATGCTCCCGGCGAGCACGAGCGGCAAACGCACCGCGGCACATGCCTCCACCATTTCGACCAACCCGCGATCGAAACTCGTCCGGCCCACGTAAACCGCCTGCCGCCGGCGTCTCGTCGTCGGCGTCGGCTCGATGAATTCGTCCAGTCGCACGGTGTTTCGCACCAGCGTGACGGCCGCACCATAGGCGCGAAAGCGATCGGCAATGGCCGGTGTCGCAGCCACGATCGCATCAAAGCGGCGCGCGGCGCTCCGCTCCACAACTTCCATCGTGCGCGCCACAGCCGGCCGCATCCAGGACCAAATCCACCGCTTGGAATAAATGTCCGCCGGCACGTCCTCGTGGACGTCGTAGATCACCCTGCAACGTCGGCTCTTCAGCTGCAGCGCGAACGGTATCAGTTCAGGATCGTGAAATTGCACGACATCCGCGCCGGTCGCGCGGGCAAGCGCAAGCGCCGCTCGTCCCGCGACCCACGGGCGCTTCCAACGGGGAACCGGCGGCACCTCGATCAACTTGAATTCAATGCGACCTGGATCGCTCGGACGGGGTGATCGCGCCACGACAGTCACGTCGTGACCGGCTTCGGAGAGGCTCCGCGCCTCCTTCTCGACAATTCGAATGTCATCGGCCGAATGGACACTCGACAACATGCAAATCTTCATGGGGCTTCAACCCCGAAGCGTTCAGCCCAAAGCGCCACGCAATAAAGCCGCCAGCGCATCCCGAGGTCGAGCCGGTGAAATTTCCTCTTCACCGCAGCCATGTTCACGTACCGGGCAAGCAGTGCGCTGCCGGCCACCTTTTCATACATCGCAGGCGAGTGTCGATTGAGCCATAGCTGATCGGGCGCGGCGAAACCGATCTTGTCCTTGCGCCAGGAGATGCTGGCCGGAAGAACCTCCTGCATGGCCGCACGAAGCGGCCACTTCGTCCATCCATTGTTCAACTTGATGCGCGTCGGCAAGCTCAACGCAAACTCAACAAATCGGTAATCCAGGAACGGCAATCGCGTCTCGATCCCAAACCGCATCGAGTTCTTGTCCTCGAAACGGAGCAGCATCGGCAGGTTGGTTTCCGTGATCTCGAGTACCTGCATTTCCTGCGCGTCCCTCGTCTCCCGCGCAAAACGGCGAAGACACTCCGGCAAGTCCGGGTTCTTCAGGAAGGCATATCGCCAACGGTAGAATGTGGCTCTTAGCACTGCCGAGCTGGCGCCAAACAGGTACATCAGCAAGCGTTGAGCTGATACGCCGGCCTGTGTGGCCGCGCGGAAGGCGGAGAAAAATCCCCTTACACCGGAGCGGTCCAGCTGGTCGCGGAGCCACGCCGCATAATAGCGATGATAGCCCAGCAGCGTCTCATCGCCCCCCTGACCATCGAGCAGCACAATCACGCCGTTCGCGCGCGCCGTCTTCATCACCTCGTATTGCATCATGATCGAGGGGCCAGCGAACGGCTCTTCCTGCACCTCGAGCAAGGCTTCCGCAGTCGATGCGAAATCCTCATAGCTCGGCTTGGTGCGCAACCAGTTCAGCTCGGCCTTTTCCACGACGTCGGCCGCGTAGGCTTCCTCGTTGTTCGCCGCCTGCTCGCTCACCGCAGTGATGGCAAAGAAGCGACCATTGGAGGACGACGCGTAGTGCCTTGCGGCCAGCGTCGCGACGCTCGAACTGTCCAAACCTCCCGACAAGCAGGTTCCGACGCGAACATCCGAGCGCAGGCGCAGGCGCGTCGCATCGTCGAGCAGCTCCGCCAGTAACCTGGCCGCATCCTGTTCGTTCGCCACGGCCAAACGAGGCGCCAGCGAATAATAGCGTTCGATCTCGATCCGGCCTGTCGACACGTCGACGCGCATCTTGTGTCCGGGCGGCAGCTTCTCGACACCCTTGAAGAAGGTCCGGCTGGTGTGATCGCTCAAACCGCAGACAAGAAAATCCCTGACGAGGTCGTCGTCCGCGATCGAACGCCCGATCAGGGGAAGCAGCTGGCGAATTTCCGAACCGAACGCGAACTGCGTCGCCGTGTTTGCGAAGTAGAACGGCTTTACGCCAAAGCGATCGCGCGCGCAGAACAGCGTATTGTCGCGCTCGTCGTGAATCGCGAACGACCACATGCCGTTGAAACGGTCGAGGCACTTCTCGCCCCAGCGGACATAGGCCGCCAGCAAGACCTCGGTGTCGGAGGCGGTATGAAAGACGTGACCGAGCGCTTCGAGTTCTGTACGAAGCTCGAGATAGTTGTAAATCTCACCGTTGTAGGTGATCCAGATCGGGAGCAGTCGATCGCGCATCGGCTGCGCGCCGTCGTCGGTCAAGTCGATGATGGCCAACCGCCGGTGCCCCAACCCGACCGCGCCATTGACCCGCACTCCGCGCCCGTCCGGACCGCGGTGAGCGACGAGATCGGTCAGTCGATCGACTTGATCAGCATCAACGAGCCCGTTCTTGGCGACTAGGCCGAATATGCCGCACACGAGTGACTGACCTATATCCGCTTGGGTTTCGTGGACAATGCGACAGGAAACGCATTCGAGCCGCTATGGCTTGAAATCCCATCCGGCGCCTGAGCTCACCTCTAACCCGTTCACGCGATGAACGTCAACCTCACCGGGTGAAGGAGCGATCGCGCGAGCTGACTTGCCGTCTATCTTTCGATCGGTTCACCGACATCCTGACCTGCCGCCTGTCGCATTGTCGCCGCAAAACTCGCTGCGAACGCGCTGACATTGTCGTCCTGGTGCGGGACGACGTTCCGAATGGTGGGCCCGTGAGCTTCCTGCACGGCCTGCATCAGGTGGTCTGCCAACGCGACCGGATCGTCGACGCCGAAATAGCGGGCGCTACCCGCGGTCTGCTCCCGATGCACGTCGATGTCGGACAGGATCATCGGAACGCCAAACGATTTCGCCTCCTCGACGGTCGTGCTCCAGCCCTCGAAGCGCGATGGGTTGATCAGCGCCGTTGAAGCGCGCAGCAGCGCGTAGACATGCGGCAGCGGGATAACGCCTAGGTGGCGGAACTGCGCTTCAAGGCCGCGCTTCTGGATCTCGGAGTTGACCAGATCATAATAGCCCGGCTCGCGCCGGTCTTCCTTGCTGCCGGATGCACAGATCACCACGTCGATCGCCCGCCCCTTCAGGATCGTCAAGGCGTCGACGACGAGCTTGTGGTTCTTGTGGCGATAGAACTGATTGGGCAGATAGAAATAGTTCGCCGGCAGATGATATGCCCCGATCACTTCGGCCGGGTCCGTGTTCAGGAACGCGGCCGGCGGCTGGGTCGCGAAGCGAACGACGCAGACCTGGTTTCTTGCGCCTGGATAGTAGGCCCTGAAATCACGCAGCGCGCTCTCGCTGCTCAGCATGATGGTTCGGCCCGAGGCGATTTGCATGCGAAAGCCAAGCTCGCGGCGCCAGCGTGCCGTCGTTGGAAACAGTTGCGGCAGAGAGCGGTGCTGCAAATCCGGAATCCATGCCACTGCCGGATGCGCGAGCCGCCAACCAAAGAAACGTGCCGATTCGACGACGACATCGATCCCGGCGCCTCGAAACGCCGCCGCGGCTCCGCGATCCAGACCAAGCCCGAGTGCCGCGGCCAACCCTGGCTGTCCATCGAAAGTCTCCGATCGAACGACCTCGACACCCGGTATCGCGGCAAGCTCCGCGAGTTCATTCTCTTCGGCCCTGTTCCCGGCAAAGACAATCGGAACGAATTCGCCGGGCAGAAACCTGGCAAGCGCCGCAAACAGATTGCGCTGATAATTGTAGCCGCCGGCCCAAAGCCGTCGCGAAATGTGACCGAACGCGAACCGCAATGGGCGGGGCGTCACGAAGCCTGCCCCTTGAACCAGGCCACGTAATCGGCAAGGCCTCGATCGAGCGGAATGCGCCAATCGAACCCGATCTGGCGCAGCACGGCATCGTCGGCCAACAGGCTCACGGGATCGCCGGGCCGGCTTACGCCCGAGTGCCGCACAACGGTATTGCCGCCCCACTGCCGGATGAGACCGGCTGCGATATCGGCAACGCTGGTCCCACGGCCCGACCCGCCATTGATGACCCGGAAGGCCGCCTGCGACGACGGTGTTGCGACGCTTGCGAGCAGCCTTGCGACATCACGCACGTCGATCCAGTCGCGGATTTCGTTGCCCGTCCCGCCAAGCGTGAGCACCTGCTCCTTGGCCGCCAGCCGCGAGCAGATGTCCCAGAGCAGCTGCTTGCGCAAATTGGGTCCATAGACCGAGAACAGCCGCACGATCGTGCAGCGGATGCCAAACGACTGCGCGTAGCTCCCGCACAATTGCTCCATCATCAACTTGTGCTTCCCATAGGGCGACATCGGAGTTGCGATCGCGCTTTCAGCGATCGGGCCGACATGGTCGGCTCCATAGACGGCCGCACTTGACGCCGCGATCACGGCGCAGTTCGGCGCGGATCCGCGCAGCCATTCGAGCAGCCGCGCGGTGCTCGCCACGGTGCGCGAAAAGTCCTCGAACGGCCGCTCGATCGAGATGCCGACCGACGATCCGCCGGCCAGATGAAAGATCTGCGCCGGTAGCCCGTGCGCGGCCGCGAGCGCATTGAGATTGGCCGCGTCGATTTCACCGTTGATCCAGCTCTGCAAACCAAGCCGCCGGGATTCCGCTGCATCGAGTGCGCCGTGCCCGACGCCGTGCACCGCTTGGCCCGCTCCCGCCAGCTCATGCACGAGATGACGGCCGATGAACCCATTCGCGCCTGTGACCCAGACGATCATCGATCAGGCCTTGTGACAGACAAAAGAGTAGAGCCGGCCCGGCCGATTGTCGAAACGTTCGGCCATCGACAGCAACGAGCCGAACACAAGACGCGACGCAAACGCGGTTCGCCACAGCGGCGCCACCGGAACCTTTTGCGTCAACCTGGTCACGATCGCCGATTTCAGGGTCTCCAGCGTATAGGGAAACAGGTTGATCGGGCTTTGCAGCGGCGCCAGCGCGTCGATCGCGGAAAAGCCTGCGGCGGTCAGCGCGCCGGTGTAGCGATCGAGCAGGTAGGCATGCTCGCCCCCGTAAAGATGATGCAACGGATGCTGCGCGAGGAACTGGGGGAGGTCCGCCTCCTTGCTGATGACATGCTCGCGCGCAGCGATCAGCATGCCGCCGGGCCGCAGCACGCGAAACATCTCCCGGCATGCTCCCTCGAGATCGCGCGTGTGGTGCAGCACGGCGCGGGCAAAGACGACATCGAACGCCGCATCGGCGAACGGCAGCCGCTCGGAAAACTCTTCGACCACCCGGATCGGCTGTTGCGACTGCGCTGCCAGATCGCGGATCGCCGCCGCTCCCACGATCGCGCTGGGATCCGGCTCGAGCGCCGTCACGGCAAAGCCGGTTCGGGCGAGCGCGTAGCTCGCAATGCCGCGGCCGGCGCCGACATCGAGCGCGGCGCCGG
>NZ_LFIQ01000051.1:49000-62355 GCF_001189245.1 Bradyrhizobium pachyrhizi
CATCGAGCACAAGCTGGCGCTGATCCGGCTGATTGCGCAGCCAGACCACCGCGTCCTCCCAGGTGGTAAACTTGCGCTCACCGTTCATCGGGC
Source organism: Bradyrhizobium pachyrhizi (assembly GCF_001189245.1). Taxonomy (GTDB): domain Bacteria; phylum Pseudomonadota; class Alphaproteobacteria; order Rhizobiales; family Xanthobacteraceae; genus Bradyrhizobium; species Bradyrhizobium pachyrhizi. Next base: position 49,094 of record NZ_LFIQ01000051.1, read on the forward strand.
CCAAGCTCCCTCACCAATACGGCCGGATTGCCCGCCACGATCGAAAACGCCGCGACATCCCTGGTTACGACCGCGCCGGCCGCGACGATAGCGCCCTGGCCCACCGTCACACCGCGCAAGACCATCGCACCCGCGCCGATCCAGGCATCATCGCAGATTTTGACTGGACTCTCATCAAGCGAGATATCGTTCGGATGCCCGCGGGTGAAAATCTGCTGGACCTGTTTGTGCCGCTCGGCCGCCCGCAGCGGGTGCGTGAGATTGTCGAAGACATTCGCCGAATGCGAGATCAGGACGCGGTTGCCGATCTCGATCGACGCCGCCGACCAGATCCGGGTTCCTTCTCCGACGTAGCACCATTCGCCGATCTTGATCTCGCCACCATGCGCGAAGGTCAGGAGTTCACCCAGGATGCGGCTATTGCGGCCCACGACGATCTTGTCGGAATCGCCGCTGATATTTCTGATCCTGGCATAGCGGCCGAGCGCCGCGTCCGGCTGCAGCCGGCACGTCGCGCGACCGATCAGGCGCTGGATCAGGTAATCGACATTCATGCCGTCAACTGCAGGCAAGCAACGGCGCGCGACGACGCCGCAAGGTCATTGCCCTGCCCTTTGCCGGTGTGGACGTCGAAAACGGTCGCGCCGGCGAGCGCCTCGGCGCTCTGGCGCGACCAGCCCTGCCGCGAATAGCCGAAATAGTCGACATGAGAGGATGCCGCGCCGAATGCCTCGATGATCCGCTCGATCATGGCGAGATCGAACACCTGATACCAACCGAGATTGTCGCGTTTGCCGAACGGCACCGAGATCAAGCAGGTCCCGCCGGGCTTGAGAATGCGCTTGAACTCCCGCACCGCCGGAACAAAGCCGTCGCGATCGGTCTCGGCGTCGCGCGGATCGCCCGTGTACAGCATCTGATTGTCGAGGCCGATGTGCTCGATCGTCGAAATGCTGGCGACGGTGTCGAAAACCTGATCGCCGAACATCGTGTTGCGAAGATCGCCGAACACATAGGAGTAGCCGTCATGCCAATAGCATCGCTTCTCCGGCGCCAGCGTCATGATGGTGAGATCCGCGCCGCGCAGCGGCGGACGCTGCAGCAGGAAATCGTGGTTGAACGTCGATCCCGCGTCCAGCATCTTGCCGACATTGTTCAATCGGGCATAGACCCAGGGATATTCCACCACGCGCTCGTCCATGGCGACGCCGTAGCCGGGCGGAAGCTCCTTTCCTGCCTGTAGCAGGCCTGCGTCGATCGCCGCGGTGATGGTATCGCGCTTGACCGTCTGATAGCCCGGGCCGAACGGCCGCGGCCGCAGCCTGAACAGCGGCACAGCGAGCCCGTCGGCCGCCCATTTCAGCTGATGGATCAAGTCAGTTGCAGACATCATCTCGGCCCGATCGCCCGCCCGCTGGCCGGCCCTGTGCACCGTCTAGAGCCTTTTCCGTTCCGATGGAATCGGAACGGGGCTCCAGATTGTTGTTTTGACGCATTTTCCCTGCGCGAACCGGCGCCCACTTCGCTCGAAAACGCTCTATCACGGCTCAATCCGCGCGACGAGGTCGATAAACTGCGCCCATTGCGAGGCCTTGCTGTAGGTCTCCTGCACGCGGCTCCTGCCGGAGGCGGCGATCGCAGCCCATTGAGGCCAATCCCGCAGGCTGCGTGAGATCGCCTCGGCGGCCCGCTCGGGAGCGTCGTAGCTGCGCATCGTGACGCCGTCCTGCATCGCCTCCGGATAGTTGCCGGCATCCGACACGAGCAGCGAGCCGCAACCCATCGCCTCGAAGCAGCGCATATTGCCGCGATCGTTGCCGGCCATGTCGATTGCGCCGTTGAGCACGATCTTCGCCGATCCGAACAACTCGTAGAGGTCCCTGCCGAACAGCGGCAACCTCGCGATTCGCGCGATGGCGTCGGGGCGGCGGTGCTTGCGCAGCGGCAGCAATCGACCGACCGCGCTTTCGGCAAGCCGTGTCAGCCGCGACGCATCGAGGCAGAATACGATCTTGTGGTCAGCTGCCAGCGCGGCGACCTGTTCGAGCGTCCTGCCCCGCGCGCTATGATGCCGCGAATATCCACCGACAAACGCCACGTCGATCGGTCGTTCGCCGTGGCCGTACTGCTCCATGACAGGGTCGATCGCGGGAAAGAAGAGCTCCGCCCGGCACCCCTTGCTGCGCCACGCCTCGAGGATCGAGGGGAAGTTTCCAAGCACCGCGCCATAGGCGGTGAGATCGGCATTTCCGGAAGGCGCGGCGCGCCAGCACAGCGTCTTCTTCACACAGCCGGGAAGCTTGGCGACGAACGCACTCGGATAGCGCACCGGATCGAGATTGTAGAACACCTCGGTTCTGTGATGCTCGATCTGCGCGAGCAGAATGGCCTCGAGCGTCGGCGCTTCCTTCAGGCCCTGCTCACGTGCCCACTGGCGCTGCAGCACCTCATCGTCGCCATTCGTGAAGAAGGCTTCAACTGCGCCGTCGAGCACAGGCTTGAGAAAATGCGCGGCGCCAAACCGATCATGCAGGAACACGTCGCGGCGCGCGTCGAAACTTGACGCTTTTGCCGCGAGCTGGTTCAGCCTCGGCAAATAGGACGGATAGAGACCGCTATTCTGGAACAGACGCATTGGTTACGCGGACCTTGCCAACATCCATTTCATGTTCAAATAAGGCCAGATCCGGCCGACACTCTTCCAATCCCAGCTCTGCGACGCCGTCAAGCGGCCGACCGCCTTTCGAAGGGGCGTTTCGTCGACGAACTCGGCGAAAGCCGGAACATTCCGATCGAGCAGCTGTGCCGTCCACCCCGCCAATGGCCCATTCAGCCATTCCGGCATCGGCGAGTTGAAGCCTACCTTGCGGCGCGCGGTGCGGATGGTTTCGGGCATCAGGTTCGCCATCGCCTGCCGCGCCACCACCTTGGTCAGGCCATCCGCCGACTTGCTCGTTTCCGGCAGCGCCATCGTGTAGGTGACCAGCCGCCAATCCATGAACGGCATGCGGACCTCGATCCCGTGCGCCATCGAGAGTCGGTCGAAATTGCGCAGAATGGTAGGCAGCGTGGTCGAATGGAACATGCGGTAGAGGCGCCGGTTCAACGCACCCCATGTATCAGGCAATTCGTCGTCCTCGGCGACCAGCGGCAGCGGCGCGGGCGCGGCCGCAGCACCTCCGCGCAGGAAGTAGTGCCCCTCGCGCCTGATCATCTGCGCGCGCAGGAAGTCGATGCCGCGCTGCGCCAGCTGCGATCGTGAGGTGAGCGCGGCTGCTGCGTTCCGGATCCGGAATGCGGCCGACTGTCCCTCCTGCAGGTAGGCGCCCATCAATTCGTCCGCGCCGTGGCCGTCGAGTGACACGGTGACGTTCTGGCGCCGGAGCTCGCGATAGATCAGCCAAGGCGCGCTCGGCAGCCCGATATAGACGTCGTCATTGTCGTCGAGAATGCGGTCAAGGTCGGTGAGCGCGTCGGAGCGGCCGATCTCGAGAAAGCTCGGTGCCACCTCGGCCCACGCGGCCGCTTCCTCCGCCATCGGCCGCTCGTCATTGCTGGCGCCGGGAAAGGTCGCGACAAAGGCGTGCCGCCAGGCGGTCGAGTCACGCGGCCCCATGCCGGCTTTCTCATGGGTCGCCATGGCGCAGATCACCGCGGACGAATCGAAGCCGCCGGACAGACAGGTCCCGATCGGAACGTCGCTGCGCATCCGCAGCGCGACGGAATCCTGAAACAGGTCACGAAAGCGCTCGACGCGTTCGCTCTCGGTATCCGGGATTGCCGGCAGATGGTCCACGGTTCGCCACCAGCGGCGCACCTGCACACGCCCCTGGCGCAACCACATGCAGTGGCCGCCCTGCAGGCGGCGCAGTTGCGCGAACAGCGTCCGCTCGCTGCCTTCGATCCCGAACGGGTCAAGCAACAGCCGCCGCGCCACGTCGACATCGAGCGACGCCTCAACCAGCCCGCTCCGCGCCAGCGCCCGCTGCTCGGACGCGAAAACGAACCGCTCGGACGACAGCGCATACAACATCGGTTTGATGCCGAAGCGATCGCGCGCCAGGAACAGATCATCGGTGGCCGTGTCGTAGATCGCCAGCGCCCACATGCCGTTGAAGCGCAGCAGCATGTCCTCGCCCCATGCCTGCCAGGCGGCAAGGATCACTTCGGTATCGGACTGGCTGCGGAAAACCGCGCCCTTCGCCTCGAGCTCGCGGCGCAATTCGAGGAAGTTGTAGATCTCGCCGTTGTAGACGATCACATGGCGGCCATCGCCCGATGCCATCGGCTGATAGCCGCCCTCGCCGGGGTCGATGATGGCGAGCCGACGATGGCCGAAGGCGACGTTTCGCTTGGCATTGAACCAGGTGCCCTCGCCGAACGGACCGCGATGCGCGATCAATTTGGTGAGCCGCGAGATGTCGGCCGGCTCCACGGGAGCGCCGCGCAGATTGACGATGCCTGCGATGCCGCACATGTCTAGATGGCCTTGAAGGGCAGGAAGCGACTGCTGATGACGCGGAGATCCCGCCAGCACACGGCGCGGTAGGGACCGAGCTGCGACGCGGCAACGGCGGCGACAAAGATGGCCGCCGCCGACACGCCGTAGAGTGACACCACATACCACCATGACGGCGCGTGGTCGAATGACGCGTGGCCGAGCTGCGAACGCAGCGCCAGCGCGATGGCTACTCCCGTGCCGAGCGGGATCAATACGAAATGCAACATCCGTGACCACATATCTGAAAGGCGGAAGGTTCGCTGCAGCAACAGCACGGTGATCACCATCTGGGCGACCATCCCGACGCAGGAGCTCCAACCGGCCGCCTGCCAGCCGAAATACGGCAACGCGACGGCGCTGGTCGCCAGCGTGAAGATGCCCGTGACGAGCGAGATCAGCGCGTTGGAACTGGAGCGCCCCTGCGACAGCAGATAGAACGCAAACACATTGGCGCTGGACCCCAATATTCCGCTGATCGCGAGCACCACCAGCACCAGCTGGGCCTCGGCGGCGATCTCGGCGCCGGTCCATCGATGCAGCAATGCGCCTGCGGCCGGGATCAGGCCGCCCAGCGCGCTCGCGGCAAGCACATTGAGAATCCAGGACGAGCGAAGCAGGAGGTCGACCTTGCGATCGTCATCCTCCCTCTGCAGGGTGCTGAAGAACGGGAACAAGATCTCGCCGATCTTCAGCACACCGATATAGACAGCCTCCTCCAGCCGCTGCGCGACGCTGTAGAAGCCGACGAATTGCGGCTGCAACAGCGCGCCGAGCAGATAGCGGTCCGCCTGCCCGGCGAACAGCGCGCCGCTTTGCGCCGCGAACTGCCAACCGCCAAGCTTGACCAGCGCACGCAGCGCACCGCGATCGAGCGCCGGCCGTGCCAGCCAGTCACTGATGGCGTGGCGCGACCAGGCAAAGGCCATCACGAGATTTGTTGCAAAGCCCAAGGCCTGACAGCCGAGGAAGGTCGAGGCACGCGGCGCGTAGGGGATCAGCAGCAGCATCGACATCGTCGTCACCACCGTGCCGGTGATGCTGATCGACGCGATCCGCCGATAGTCCTGACGCGCCGTGAACAGCGAGAGGAAGACGGCGAACAGGCACTGGAACAGCCAACCGGCGCCGGCGAATGCGAAGGCGAGTCCGAGATCGTCGGCGGCCGGGCCGCCGAGGTGGAATCCCAGTCGTGCGAGCGGCGCGCCGGCAAAGGCAAGCAACGCCGCGATCAGGCCGCCAAGGACGATGGCAAGCACGAGAGCGGTCGCGAAAAATCGCTGCGCCTGATCGCGGTCGGACGGTTCCAACCTTTGCGCGAGCTCGCGCGCCGTCGAAAGGCCGAGCGCATTGCTGAACATCAGCGCCGGCGCGACACAGGCCGTCACCAGACCCGCAACGCCGAACGCGGCGAGACCGAGCCGGAAAATCACGAACGGCAGGATCGCGAGATTGAGCAGCACCGCGACCGCGAAGGCGGTCGCGTTCCATGCCGAGTTACCGAGCAGATGGGATGGACCCTTTCTCACCGCCATGCCCGCTTTCGGTCCATCGCTCCGATACGCCTCAAGTGCCTCTTCCGTAAGGGCAAAACCCATTCGGCATGGCGACGGGCTAGCAGCCGGCGCGGTGATTGTCGAGAGTTGGCGGACGGCGGGGAGGCGTGAGGCCAGACCAGGGCCGCAAAATACAGGAGCCGATCTCCACGGAACCATGGCTGGTTGTTTTCGGCCCTGTTTGTGATCCGGGTAACAGTTGGAAAGGCCTGCCAAATTGTCTATGGCAGATGGGCTCAAGCCCCCGGGCAGCCCGCCCAACAAGAGGTGTCTCAATGCCCTTTCCCCGCGCATCCCAAGCCCTGTCCCGTTTCACCGTGCTGGATTTGACCCGGGTCCGGTCTGGGCCGACCTGCGTGCGTCAGCTCGCCGATTGGGGCGCCAATGTCGTCAAGATCGATGCGCTTCTGGAGGATAGCGGTGGCGAGCAGCCGGGCGGCCCGCGCGGCGGCTCCGATTTCCAGAACCTGCATCGCAACAAGCGCGCCATGACGCTGAACCTCAAGGACCCCAGGGGGCTCGAGGTGTTCAAGCGGCTGGCCGAACAGGCTGATGTCGTGGTCGAAAACTTCCGGCCGGACGTCAAGGCCAAGCTCGGCATCGATTACGAGAGCATCCGCAAGATCAATCCGCGGATCGTCTATGGCAGCATCTCCGGGTTCGGCCAGGATGGCCCCTATCACAAGCGCCCGGGTTTCGATCAGATCGCCCAGGGCATGGGCGGGCTGATGTCGGTGACCGGCGCGCCCGGCGGCGGACCGATGCGGGTCGGCATTCCCGTCGCCGATCTGACCGCGGGCCTGTTCTGTGCGATCGGCATCCTCACGGCGCTGCTGGAACGCGACGTATCCGGCGAAGGCCAGTGGGTGCAGACCTCGCTGCTGCAGGCCCAGATCTTCATGCTGGATTTCCAGGCGGCACGCTGGCTGATGGAAAAGGAAGTGGCCAAGCAGGCCGGCAACAACCATCCGACCTCGATCCCGACCGGCGTGTTCAAGACCTCCGACGGTTACATCAACATCGCCACAACAGGCGGGCGGATCTGGGAGCGTTGTGCACAGGCGATCGGCGCGCCCGAGCTGATCACCGACCCCGACTACGCGACCGCGCCGGCACGCTCGAAGAACCGCGACGCGCTGAATGCGAGGATCGGCGCGCTGACCGAGAAGAAATCGACCGAGACCTGGGTGCAGGAGCTGAACGCCGCCGGCGTGCCGTGCGGGCCGATCTACTCGATCGACCAGATGTTCGAGGATGCCCAGGTCAAGCATCTCGGCATGGCCCAGCACGTGCCCAATGACGAGAACCGGCAGATCCAGCTGGTCAGCCAACCGGTGACGCTGTCGCGGACGCCGAGCAGGATGGCCGCCCGCCCGCCGGAGTTCGGCGAGCAGACCGAGGAGCTGCTGGCCGAATTCGGCTTCGGCAAGGAAGAGATCGCCGAGCTCCGTCAGCGCAAGGTGGTTTGACGGTATCAAACCACCAATGCCTAGCGGTTCGAGGTCGCCAGATCCCGGACCGCGACTACGCCCGTGCAGGCCGCAGCATTCGTCCGAGCCCGACGAACGCCTTGTCGATCACCGGCCAGAACAGCAGCACGATCGCCAGTGTCGTGATGGTTCCGACCAGGCCGTTTGACCAGAACACCTTCATGTCGCCGCCGGAGCCGATCATCGAGAGGCGGAACGCGTCCTCGGCGCGGTTGCCGAGCACCAATGCGAGGGTGAACGGCGCGAGCGGGATCCCGATCTTCTTGAAGACATAGCCGACGACGCCGAAGCCCAGCATCAGCCAGATATCGAACATCGCATTCTGGATCGCGTAAGCGCCGATCGCGCAGGACACCACGATCATCGGCGCTACGGCCGCGAACGGTACGCGCAGGATCGAGGCGAAGATCGGAACCGTGGTCAGCACCAGCACGAGGCCGACGACATTGCCGAGATACATCGAGGCGATCAGGCCCCAGACGAAATCCTTGTGCTCGACGAACAGCAGCGGCCCCGGGTTGAGGCCCCACACCATCAAGCCGCCGAGCAGGATCGCAGCGGTCCCCGAGCCGGGAATGCCGAGCGCCAGCATCGGCAACAGCGCCGAGGTGCCCGAGGCATGCGCGGCCGTCTCGGGCGCGAACACGCCCTCGATCCGGCCCTTGCCAAAGCTCTCCTGATCCTTGGCGAAGCGCTTGGCGAGGTTGTAGCCCATGAAGGAGGCCGCGATCGCGCCGCCGGGCGTGATGCCGAGCCAGCAGCCGATCACCGACGAGCGCAGCAGCGTCACCCAGTATTTCGGCAGGTCCTTCCACACCGAGAGCACGACGCGCAGGCTGATGCCGGCGGCGTGTCCGCGCAGCGCAAGGCGCTCCTCCATCGTGAGCAGGATCTCGCTGATGCCGAACAGGCCGATGACCGCGACGAGGAAGTTGATGCCGCGCAGGAGCTCCGCGGAGCCGAAGGTCATGCGCAGTTGCCCGGACACCGTATCCATGCCGACGCCGGCGAGCAGCAGCCCGAGCGACATCGAAATGACAGTCTTGTGCTTGGCCTCGCGGCCGAGGCCGACGAAGGAACAGAAGGTCAGGAGATAGACAGCGAAGAATTCCGGTGGGCCGAACCTCAGCGCAAACGACGAGATCATCGGCGCCAGGAAGGTGATCAGCAGCACCGCGACCAGCGAACCGACGAAGGACGAGGTGAATGCCGCGGTGAGCGCTTCGGCCGCCCTGCCCTGCTGCGCCATCGGATAGCCGTCGAACGTGGTCGCGACCGACCAGGCTTCGCCCGGGATATTGAACAGGATCGAGGTGATGGCGCCGCCGAACAGCGCGCCCCAGTAGATGCACGAGAGCATCACGATGGCGGAGGTCGGATCCATCGTGAAGGTCAGCGGCAGCAGGATCGCGACGCCGTTGGGGCCGCCAAGCCCGGGCAGTACACCGACGAAGATGCCGAGCACCAGCCCGACCATCATCAAGAGCAACGTCTTCCACGTCAGAAGGACGGCAAAGCCGTGCAGCAGGAGACCGAAGGCTTCCATGTTTCGAAATTCTGTCGGTTCGCTAGCGGCCGAGAGCCGCTTCGAGCGGCCCCTTCGGCATGATGACGTCGAAGACGATGTCGAAGGTCACGAACATCACGGCGGTGAAGACGAAGGCGGTGAGCAGTGACTTCCACAGCGCGATCTTGCCGACGAGGCGCATGAAGCCTGCGATCAGGAAAAAGCTCGCGACGTAGAGGCCGAGATATTGGGTGGCGAGGCAGAACAGCAATGTCGGCACGAACACCGCCATCACCCGGCGAAGCTGGGCCCGGGTGACAAAGGTCTCGGCGGCTTCCCGGCGCGAAAGAAAGGCCGCGCCGAGGCCATAGAGGCTGGCGCCGCCGAGGATGACCGAGAGGTAGAACGGAAAATAGCCCGGCTGCGGCCCGGTCGAGTCCCACGACGCGCCGGTGCGCCAATTGTCCCAGCCGAGCACTACGGCGAGCGCAAGCAAGAGCAGCGACACGACGACGTCGACGACGCCGGTGCTGACGACCGCCGGCGAGTTATCTTCAGGTGCGGTCGGATCGTCGACGACGATCTCAAGTTCGGTATTGGACATGGATGAGACGGTCTGGGTTGCGAGGGCAACGATTGGGATAGCGTGCTGATGCAACCACCGTCAATGCAGCCTTCAGCTAAACGGTGGAACGTTCGGGAAAGGCGCTCGCAAGTGCAGCACGCTCCGGCTTGAGAACGCCGCGCTCGGTGATCAATCCGGTCACCAGCCGCGCCGGCGTGACGTCGAAGCCGAAATTGGCCACCGACGAGCCGTCCGGAACCACGCGCACGGTCTCGATCCGGCCATCCGCCGTGCGTCCCGTGAGGTGCGTCACCTCGGCGGCCGCGCGCTGCTCGATCGGAATCTGCCTGACGCCGTCATCGATGCTAAAGTCGATGGTCGGCGACGGCAGCGCCACATAGAACGGCACGCCGTTGTCGTGGGCCGCGAGCGCTTTCAGATAGGTCCCGATCTTGTTGCAGACGTCGCCATTGGCGGCGACGCGATCGGTCCCGACGATCGCGAGGTCGACCATGCGGTGCTGCATCAGATGGCCGCCGGTGTTGTCGGGGATCACGGTGTGCGGCACGCCGTGGTGCCCGAGTTCCCAGGCGGTGAGCGAAGCGCCCTGATTGCGCGGACGGGTCTCGTCGACCCAGACATGGACCGGAATGCCGTGATCGTGCGCCTGGTAGATCGGCGATGTCGCCGTTCCCCAATCCACGGTTGCAAGCCAGCCGGCGTTGCAATGCGTCAGGACGTTCACCACCTCGCCCGACTTCTTGGTCGCGGCAACCGTCTCGATCAGGCCGAGCCCGTGGCGGCCGATCTCGCGATTGATCTCGACATCCTCGTCGGCGATCTCGCGGGCACGGGCGTAGGCCGCCTCGGCGCGCGCCGAGGCCGCGAGCGGCACGAGCGCGCGCTGCATCTCGTCGATCGCCCATTTCAGATTGATCGCGGTCGGCCGGGTCGCCAGCAGCATCTTGCCGGCGCGCTCGAGTGCCGCGTCGGAGGCATCAGCGCGCATCGCGAGCGCCATGCCATAGGCCGCGGTGGCGCCGATCAGCGGCGCGCCGCGGACCAGCATCGAGCGGATCGCCTCGCCGGCCTCGTCCGCGGTGGTGAGTTTGGCGACGATGAATTCATGCGGCAGCCGGCGCTGATCGATCGCGCCGACCGACCAGCCGTCGGGCTCGAGCCAGATGCTGCGAAAATGTCGTCCATCGACCTTCATGCCTACGCCCTTCGCGTCGCGCGCTCCCTGGAGGACTTCTTCACGACCGCAACACCCTTCCAGCCACGGCATCGAGCTTCGCAAGCAATTGAGGATCGCGGGCCGCGGGCGCCGTGATCAGCGCGGTATCAAGCGCCCGATCCGAACCGACCGGACACGGCTCGTGCTCGCGCGGGAAATCCCGCGCCAGCCGCGCGACCAGCGCCTTTGCCTTCTCGGCATTCGAATTCAGCACGCGGATGATATCCTGGACCGTCACGGCATCATGGGCCGGATGCCAGCAATCGAAATCGGTGACCATCGCCACGCTGGCGTAGCAGATCTCGGCCTCGCGGGCGAGCTTGGCTTCCGGCATGTTGGTCATGCCAATCACCGAATAGCCCTGCGCCTTGTAGGTCAGGCTTTCGGCGAGCGAGGAGAACTGCGGCCCCTCCATGCAGAGGTAAGTGCCGCCGCGGGCGAACGCGATATCTTCGGCCTCGGCAGCAGCCGCCAGATGCCTCGCCAGCAACGGCGACACCGGATGCGCCATCGAGACATGTGCGACGCAGCCCCTGCCAAAGAACGAGCTCTCGCGCTTGTGGGTGCGATCGACGAACTGGTCGACCAATACGAACGTGCCCGGCGGCAGCTCTTCCTTGAACGAGCCGCACGCGGACAGCGCGACGAGGTCGGTGACCCCCGCCCGCTTCAGCACGTCGATATTGGCGCGATAGTTGATGTCGGACGGCGACAGCGCGTGTCCATGGCCGTGGCGCGGCAAGAACACGATCGGGAGTCCCGCCATCTCGCCGCGGCGGAGCGGCGCGGACGGCTCGCCCCAGGGGCTTGTGATCGCCTCCTCGCGGACATTTTCCAGGCCCGGCAGATCGTAGATGCCGGATCCACCGATGATCCCCAACACGGCTTTGCTCATGATCGCTCCTCACGGTCCCGCAACGGCGCCGGAGGGGTGACCCAGCCCGATCGGGCTCGCCGGACGTTCGGCCATACTGCGGCGCAGTAATCACTGCGCCGCTGCCGCTTGCAAGGCAATTCCAAGCTAACAGGCCCAGTCATTCCGGGGCACCCGAAGGGTGAACCCGGAATCTTGAGATTCCGGGTTCGATGCTTCGCATCGCCCCGGAATGACGGCGGATCCGCTATTTTGCGACGAACCCTGCCGCGTTCATCAGCGAGGCATTCTGCTTGTCGTCATCCTCGAGGAACTCGACCATGTCCTTGCCGGTGAGGAAGATCGGCTTCAGCGCCTGCTTCTCCATGTAGTCCTTGTATTCAGCCGTCTGCGTCACCTTCTGGAACAGGTCGACATAGAACGCCTGCTGCTCCTGCGTGACCTTGCCCGGCAGGAACATCGCGCGCAGCATCAGGTACTGCACGTCGAGCCCCTCTTCCTTGCAGGTCGGGATGTCGTTCCAGGATTGCGTGTCGGTGACCTTGGTCTTGTAGGAGATGCGCTCCTTGTCGAACACGCAGAGCGCGCGAACCTGTCCGGCGCGCCAGACCTCGAGGTTCTCGCTGGGATTGTTGACGTTGGACTCTGTGTGGCCGCCGACCAGCTGGGTCGCTGCCTCACCGCCGGATTTGTACGGCAGGTAGGAGAATTTTGCGCCGGTCTTCTGCTCCATGAACACGGTCAGCACGTGATCTTCGCGCTTGGAGCCGGTGCCGCCCATCTTGAACGGCGCACTCGCTGTCTTCGCGGCCGCGATGAAGTCCTTGACGGTCTTGGGGCCCGACGCATTGTCCCACAACACGAACTGGTCGAGCGCGACCACCGACACCGGGGTGAGGTCGCGCCAGTTGAACGGAATTTTGGCCGACAGCGGCAGCATGTAGATCAGCGAATAGGCGATCAACACCTTGTTGGGATCACCCTCGCTGGACTTCATGTACATCAGCGCTTCCGCACCCGACGCGCCGCCCTTCAGCGACACCACCATCGGCTGCTTCATCAGATTGTTCTTCTGGATCGCCGCCTGCATCATGCGCGCCATCTGGTCGGAGGCGCCGCCGGCACCGGCCGCGACCACGATTTCAACCGGCTTGCTCGGCTCCCAGCCGGCAAAGGCCGGCGTGTTCAGCAAGAGGGCCGCGATTGCAGCCGTGGTTTTTACAATCTGTCCCACGTGTTTCTTCCCTATCTATTTGTTCGGCTTGGCAAAACCTGCGAGGTGGCGGGCGCCATCATTGTGCCGAGAATGCCGCTGAGTTCAAGCCGCGAACTGCCGCATGGCCTATGACTTTGGAATGAGGTGGGCGTCGTTTGCCAATGGAGCAGACCGTGTAGGGTGGCCAGAGGCGCGCCGCTTGTTCGCTGTCGTCCCTGCAAAAGCAGGGACCCATAACCACAGACGTTCGTTGTTGAAGCGAGCTGTGGCTCCAGCGTATGCGACAATGACCTTCGGTGGTTATGGGTCCCGGGTCGCG
>NZ_LFIQ01000051.1:62376-62553 GCF_001189245.1 Bradyrhizobium pachyrhizi
TGCGTGCTCTCGTCAGTACCACGCACAGCGTCCACCGCATCTCAACCCACGTTCGTGACGACCGCGAAGCGCCCCTCGATCGGGTGAGACGGGCAATTCATAACACTGAGTTGATCTTCCGGTAAACCGAAATATTTTTTCAAAGGGGGGCTTGCGCCGTCGGGCAACTCAGTGGCA
>NZ_LFIQ01000051.1:62563-68079 GCF_001189245.1 Bradyrhizobium pachyrhizi
AACCCCTAGCCCATCCGTCATTCCGGGGTTCGCCAACGGGTCGGCGCAGAGCGCCGCCCGATGACAGGCTCCGCGAGAGCCCGGAATGACGACGGAGACCTCGGTTCGGCGAGCCCGCGGCCTTCTGTCACCCAGCCCCCGTTACTTGCCTTTGAAGTTGGGCGCACGCTTGTTGAGGAAGGCGTCCATGCCCTCGCGGAAATCCTCGCTCATATAGGCGCGCAGGATCAGGTCCTCGCCCTCCTCGCGCGACAGCGTGCGGCGGATGCGGCGGACCGCTTCCTTGGTCACTTCGAGCGTGATCGGCGCGTGGCCGGCGACGAGCTTCGCCGTCTCGGTGGCGCGGCGCTGCAACGTTTCCACATCGGGGACGACTTCGTTCAACAGCCCGAGCGCCAGCGCTTCCGGCGCCTCGACGAGGCGCGCCTTGAAGATCAGATCCTTGGTCCGCGCCGGACCGATCAGCGACACCAGCCGCGAGATGTTGGACATCGAGAGGCAGTTGCCGAGCGTGCGCGCGATCGGGAAGCCGATCCGCGTCGCCTCGGTGCCGATCCGGATATCGCAGCAGGCGGCGATGCCGGCGCCACCGCCGGTGCACGCGCCGGCGATCGCCGCGATCACAGGCACACGGCACTGCTCGAGCGTTCCCAGCACGCGATCGATCCGCGCCTCATAGTCGAGCGCATCCTGCGCCGTCTTGAACGCGCGGAACTGCGAGATGTCGGTGCCCGAGGCGAACGCCTTGTCGCCCGCGCCGGTCATGATCAGCACCTTGATGGAGTGATCCTGATTGATGTTCTCGCATATCGCGGCCATCTGCTCGTACATCGCAAAGGTCAGCGCATTGCGCGCCTGCGGCCGGTTGAACGTGATGCGCGCGATCCCGTCCTCGACGGAGTAGATCAGGTCTTCGGTCGAAGTGACGGGCGCGTTCATGTCTCGCTCTTTCTGTTGTTTGCGATTCGATTTCAGGCGACAGCCCTTTAAGCGACAGCCCTCGACTGTGCGGCGTCGCGGCCCTTCAGGACCTCCATCGCCGCCAGCACGCCGCCGCTGCGATGCGGCACCTTGGCCAGATCGAGCCCCATCTCGACGCCGGACAGCGTGCCCATCAGCATCAGGTCGTTGAAGTGGCCGATATGCCCGATCCGGAACACCTTGCCCTTGACCTTGTTGAGGCCGGTGCCGAGCGACATGTCGAAATTCTCCAGCACGACCTTGCGGAAATGATCGGCATCGTGGCCGTCGGGTACCCGCACCGCGGTCAGCGCCGGCGAGTGTGCGCCCTGCTCCTGGCATTGTGTCTCGAGGCCCCAGACCTTGATCGCCGCGCGCGTCGCTTCGCTGTGGCGCTTGTGGCGGGCGAAGACGTTCTCGAGGCCCTCCTCCTCCAGCATCTTCACGGCCTCGCGCAGGCCGAACAGGAGGTTGGTGGCGGGCGTATACGGCCAGGTGCCGGCCTTGTTGATGTTGATGACTTCCTGCCAATCCCAATAGGAGCGCATGCCCGGATTGGCCTTGGCCACGGCGAGCGCCTTCTCCGACACGGCGTTGAAGCCGAGGCCGGGCGGCAGCATCAGCCCCTTCTGGGAGCCGGCGATGGAGACATCGATGCCCCAGGCATCATGCTCATATTCCAGCGAGCCGAGGCCGGATATGGTGTCGACCATCAAGAGCGCCGGATGCTTCAACGTGTCGAGGATCTTGCGGACGTCGCGCGGATAGGTGACGCAGGCGGTCGAGGTCTCGTTATGGACCACGCAGACCGCCTTGATCTTGTGCGCCTTGTCGGCGGACAGCCTGGCCTCGATCTGCTCGAGGTCGGCGCCGTGGCGCCAGTCGCCCGATATGAAGTCGACGTCGAGCTTGAACTTGTCGGCAATGCCATGCCACAGCACGGCGAACTGCCCGGTCTCGCACATCAGGACCTTGTCGCCGGGCTGCAGCGTGTTGACGATCGCGGCCTCCCAGGCGCCGGTCCCCGACGACGGGTAGATGATCACGGGCTGCTTGGTCCGGAACACACGCTGCATCGCAGAAAGCACGGCAAAACCGATCTCGGCGAACTCGGGACCGCGATGGTCCATGGTCGGCATATCCATGGCCCGCAGCACCCGGTCCGGCACGTTGGTCGGTCCCGGAATCTGCAGAAAATGCCTTCCAGTATGCACGGTCATGAGCGTCTTTCCCGGTCTCGTCTTGGTCGTGGTGAGCCGCTCGCATATCACTATTCGCCGGGTTTGTCCTAGGCCCGGCGGGGGTCGGTCATGCATATCTGACGGCGCTCCGCCGGGCCGGCAGCGCCTCATTCGGCGGCCACCACCTTGCCCGGCACCACCGATTCGTTCGTCTCCTCGAACGGCCGCTCGGGATGCATCAGGAACGCCGAGAAACCGCCGACCAGCAGCAGGCCCATCGACATCAGGAACGGCAGGTACCAGTTTCCGGTGGCGTCGATGACGAAGCCGGCGACCAGCGGCGAGACGATGGCCGCGAAAGCCGAGCCGGTGTTCATGATCCCCGCGGCGGTGCCGGAATATTTCGCCGCGATGTCCATCGGGATCGACCACATGGGCCCGATCACGAGCTCGGCACAGAAGAATCCGGCCGACAGGCAGAGCGCCACCACCGTGATGTCGTGAACGAACAGGATCGGCATCAGCGACAGCAGCGCGCCGGCGAAGCCCACGACCGTCACGCTGAGCCGCGCCAGCCGTACATTGCCGGTGCGCTCGAGAATGCGGTCGGAGATGACGCCGCCGACGCTGTCGCCGACGACGCCGGCAAAGAACACGCCGGATGCGAACAGCGCCGAGTTCTTCAGATCGAGGCTGTAGTTGTTCTTGAAGAACAGCGGCAGCCAGTTGAGATAGAGCCACAGGCACCAGCCGTAGCAGAAATAGGTCAGCGTCACCGGCCACATCCGCTGCAGCAGCGGTCCCCACGGCACCTTCGGCCGCTCGCCCTGCGGACGCGGCGGCAAGGTCGCAAGCTCGGCCGCGGTGATCGAGCCATGGTCCCGCGGCTCGTTGCGGAAATACCAGACCCACGCGATGCCCCAGATCAGGCTGACAACGCCGAGCACGACGAACGCGCCGCGCCAGGTCAGCCAGAGGATCAGGAGCGCGACCACCGGCGGAGTGATCGCATTGCCGAGCCGTGCGAACGAATGCGTCAGGCCTTGCGCGAAGCCGCGGCGGTTCGCAGGCGTCCAGTACTGCATCGCGCGCGTCGCGGTCGGAAATGTCGCGCCTTCGCCGAACCCCAGCGCGAAACGCGCGACGAACAGCGCGGCAAGGCCATGGACAAAGCCGGTCATGATGGTCGCCGCGGCCCAGATCATGCCGCACCAGAACAAGGTCTGGCGCGGCCCGAAGCGATCGCCGACCCAGCCGCCGATCACCTGGAACAGCAGGTACGGATAGGCGAAGGCCGAGAACACCAGACCGAGCTCGGTGTTGGACAGGCCGAGCTCCTTCTGGATCTCGCCGGCCGCGGTGCCGATGTTCACCCGGTCCACATAGGTGATGAAGTACATCACGCAGAGCATGGCCAACACGACATGGGTGGCCTTGAACCGAAGCCTCATATCATCCCCTCCCCCGATCCGCGATTGTTCTGAGTTCGTTGTGCTGCGGATGCCGTGGCTGCTAGGTGCTGACCACCTTCAGATGCGACGACGCGTTGCGCTGGTCGCGCTGCTCGAGAAGCCGCATCGCGGCCTCGACGCCTCCCGGGCGATGCGGGACGCCGGCGACCGACAGCCCCATCTCGACGCCGGTCAGCGCGCCAAGCAGCGTCAGCTCGTTGCACTCGCCGAGATGACCGATGCGGAACACCTTGCCCGCGACCTTCGACAGGCCGGCGCCGAGCGACATGTTGAAATTGTCGAGCACGACCTTGCGGAACTGATCGGCATCATGGCCGGGCGGCATCATCACCGCGGTCAGCACCGGCGAGAATTCCGAGGGCTCCTGGCACAGCACCTCGAGCCCCCACTGATTGACGGCGGCGCGCGTGGCGGCGGCCAGCCGCTGATGGCGGGCGAACACGTTGTCGAGCCCCTCCTCCAACAGCATCGCGATCGCCTCGCGCAGCCCGTAGAGCAGGTTCGTCGCCGGCGTATAGGGGAAGAAGCCCTTGGCGTTCGGCTTCAGCATTTCCTCCCAGTCGAAATAGGAGCGCGGCATCCGGTTGGTGCGCGACGCGGCGCGCGCCTTCTCCGAGATGGCGTTGAAGCCGAGGCCAGGCGGCAGCATGAAGCCCTTCTGCGAGCAGCTGACGCTGACGTCGACCTTCCACTCGTCGTGCCGGTAATCGACCGAGCCCAGCGAGGAAATGGTGTCGACCATCAGGAGCGCCGGATGCGCGGTGCGGTCGATGGCGGCACGGATGTCCGAGATCCGGCTGGTCGCGCCGGTCGAGGTCTCGTTGTGGACGACCATCACCGCCTTGATGCTGTGCGCGGTGTCGGCGGCAAGCCTGGCTTCAATCTGGATCGGGTCGGCGCCACGGCGCCAGTCGCCGGGCATGAAATCCACCTCGATGCCAAAGCGGCCGGCCATCTGCCGCCACAGGGTGGCGAAGTGGCCGGTCTCGACCATCAGGACCTTGTCGCCCGGCGACAGGGTATTGACGATCGCGGCCTCCCAGGCGCCGGTCCCGGATGACGGGAAGATCACCACCGGACCCCTGGTCTGAAACACCTTCTGGCTGCCCTCGAGCACGGCACGGCCGAGCGCGGCGAATTCGGCGCTGCGGTGGTCGATGACCGGCATGTCCATCGCCCGAAGAATGCGATCCGGGACCGGGCTCGGCCCTGGAATCTGCAGAAAATGGCGCCCTTGATGCATGAGAACCTCCCAATCGCCGGATTTCGACTCCTCGGCGAGTTATTTTGCATTCATTTTTTGTCTTTTCAATCCAATTTTGGTATTCGATTGAAAGCATCGACGCGACCGCGCCGGCAAATTATTGTTCAGAATATGAAATCCGCGATTCCCGAAGCCGGGGTTCCGATCAGCCCGCCCGCCGCCGGCAACGGCGGCGACCGCCAGGAGGCCTCGCTTCACGGCGAGATCCTGCTGCGGCTCCGCGACTATGTGGTGGAAGGCAACATTCCCGAGGGCGCCCGCGTTCCAGAGCGGCAGCTCTGCGAGATGCTGGGCATCTCCAGGACGCCGCTGCGCGAAGCGCTCAAGGTGCTGGCCGCCGAAGGCCTGATCGAGCTCTTGCCCAACCGCGGCGCGCGGGTGCGCCGGCTCAGCCCGCGCGACCTCGAGGAGCTGTTCGACGTCATGGCCGGGCTCGAGAGCCTCGCCGGACGACTGGCATGCGAGATCATCACCGACGAGGAAATCGTCGCGATCGAGCGCCTGCACTACGAGATGTACGGCCATTATCTGCACCGCGACATGCACGGCTATTTCCAGACCAACCAGCAAATCCACGAGAGCATCGTTGCGGCCGCGCGCAACGAGGCGCTGAAGGCGACCTACGCCAACTTCGCCGGC
>NZ_LFIQ01000051.1:68089-170192 GCF_001189245.1 Bradyrhizobium pachyrhizi
CGCGGCAAGCGAGCTCAGCGACATCCTGTTCCAGCACCTGCGCAACAAGCGGGCCGCCGCCATCGATCACCTCGCGGAGGGGCCGGACAGCGGCCTGGAGACGACGCCCCGGAACGACTAAAAGGGGCCGGCACAAGGATGGCTGGAGGGCAGCCATCCTTGCCCATTATGAATTCATAATGTAATTCTCACGTCGAGAGAATGCATAATCCATGCGCAACCCTTTGTTGCGTCATGGATCACATCGGATCTGGGATGAAGAACGCCACCTCGCTCGAACAGCGCCTGCGGTCCGAACTGGCCGGCGACGTGTTTTTCGACGCCTTCAACCGCGGCCGCTACGCGACCGACGCCTCGTTCTACCAGATCATGCCGGCCGGCGTGGTGGTGCCGCGAACCGTCGACGAGGCGCTGCGGACGCTCGCGATCGTCCGCGACGCCGGGCGGATCGTCACCCCGCGCGGCGGCGGCACCTCGCAATGCGGCCAGACCGTCAATGACGGCATCGTGGTCGACCTGTCCAAGCATCTGAACCGGATCCTCTCGCTCGACGTCGAGAATCGGACCTGCGTGGTCGAGCCCGGCATCGTGCTCGACGACCTCAACCGCCAGCTCAGGAAGCACGGGCTGTGGTTTCCGGTCGACGTCTCGACCGCATCGCGCGCCACGATCGGCGGCATGGCCGGCAACAATTCCTGCGGCGGCCGATCGCTGCGCTACGGCACGATGCGCGACAACACGCTGTCGATGGATGCCGCGCTCGCCGACGGCACGCTGCTGCATTTCGGCGAGGTGCCGCGCGACCTGACGCGGGTCAATTCGTCCGACAGCGGACTGAAGCTGTTTCGCGACATGCTCGATCTCGGCGAGCGCGAGGCGCTCGAGATCGCCGACAAATTCCCCAAGGTGCAGCGCCGCGTCGGCGGCTATAATCTCGACGCGCTGGTGCCACGCAACGCGCCGAACAATCTGGCGCATCTCTTGGTCGGCTCGGAGGGCACTCTCGCCTTCACGACGCAGGTCGAGCTCAAGCTGTGGCCTGTGATCCGCAACAAGGCGCTCGGCGTCTGCCATTTCGGCAGCTTCTACGAGGCGATGGACGCGGCCCAGCATCTGGTCAAGCTGCGGCCCATTGCCGTGGAGTTGGTCGACCGCACCATGATCGCACTGGGTCGCGAGATCGCGATGTTCCAGCCGATCATCTCGGCTGCGGTGCGCGGCGATCCGGACGCCATCCTGGTGGTCGAGTTCGCCGAAGAGGACCAGGCCGACAACCTCGCCCGTCTCAAGCAGCTCGGCGAACTGATGGCCGACCTCGGCTTCGGTTGGGATAAGCCGCAGCGCAAATGGGGCGGCGTGGTCGAGATCGTCGAGCCCACGCTGCAAACCGGCATCGCCGATTTCCGCGCCGCCGGCCTCAACGTCATGATGTCGATGAAGCAGGAGGGCAAGCCGGTCTCGTTCGTCGAGGATTGCGCGGTGCCGCTGCCGCATCTCGCCGACTACACCGAGCGGCTCAATGCCGTGTTCGCGAGGCACGGCACCCGCGGCACGATGTATGCGCATGCCTCCGAAGGCTGCCTGCATGTGCGCCCGGTGCTCAATCTCAAGCTCGAGAAGGACGTCAAGGCAATGCGCGCCATTGCCGAGGAAGCCTTCGCGACGGTGCGCGAATACAAGGGCTCGCATTCCGGCGAGCACGGCGACGGCCTGGTGCGCTCGGAATTCCACGAAGCGATGTTCGGGCAGCGCATCGTGGCCGATTTCCGCGAGGTCAAGCAGCGCTTCGACCCCGGCAACACGCTCAACCCGGGCAAGATCGTCGATCCGCCCAGGATGGACGACCGTTCGCTGTTTCGTTTTTCGCCGGATTATCGCGTCGGCGAATTGAAGACCGTGCTCGACTGGTCGGCCTATCCCGGCGCCGGCGGCGGCTTCCAGGGCGCCGTCGAGATGTGCAACAACAACGGCGCCTGCCGGAAGCTCGAAGGCGGCGTGATGTGCCCGTCCTATCGTGCCACGCGCAACGAGAAGGACGTCACCCGCGGCCGCGCCAATACGCTGCGGCTCGCGATCTCTGGCCAGTTGGGTGCGGACGCGCTCGCCTCCGACGAGATGATGGAGACGCTGAAGCTCTGCGTCTCCTGCAAGGCGTGCCGCCATGAATGCCCGACCGGCGTCGACATGGCCAAGATGAAGATCGAGGTGCTGGCCGCGCGCGCGGCGACGCACGGCCTGTCGCTGCGCGACCGCCTGGTCGGCTATCTGCCGCGCTATGTCGATCTCGCCTCGCGCTTTGCCCCGATCGCGAACTGGCGTAACCGGAGCCCGCTGCTGCGCGCGCTGTTCGAGAAACTCGCAGGGATCAGCGCCAAGCGCGCATTGCCGGAATTTCGCAGCGACACGTTCCGGCCCGACGCCACGGTGCTGGGTCCGGCGGATGGCCGCGAAGTGGTGCTGTTCGCCGATACGTTCAACCGCGGCTACGAGCGCGAGAATCTCGACGCCGCGATCGAGGTGCTTGTCGCCGGCGGCTATCGCGTGCATCTGCCGAGGCCATCGGACGGCGGACGGCCGCCGTGCTGCGGGCGAACGTTCCTGTCGGCCGGACTGGTTGAGCAGGCCCGCGCCGAACTCGACCGGCTGGTTGCGACCTACGTCCCGTTCGCGGCCCGCGGCGTGCCGATCATCGGTCTCGAGCCAAGCTGCCTTCTCACGTTGCGCGACGAGCTGCTGTCGCTGCGCTCGGATGAGGCCGCCAAGACCGTCAGCGCGCACGCGCTGCTGTTCGAGGAATTTCTGGCGCGCGAAGCGGAAGCCGGACGACTGGCGTTGCCGCTCGGCGCCGTCCCCGGCAAGGCCGTGGTGCATGGTCATTGCCACCAAAAATCCTTCGGTGCGTTCAAGCCGGTGGAGAAGGTGCTGCGCCTGGTGCCCGGCCTCGACGTCAAGACCATCGAGTCGAGCTGCTGCGGCATGGCTGGGGCGTTCGGCTATGGTGCCGACACCTATCAGGCCTCGATCGAGATGGCCGAGCTGTCGCTGCTGCCGGCTGTCAGAGGCGCCGATCAGGACACGCTGATCGTGGCCGACGGGACCTCATGCCGGCACCAGATCAAGGACGGCAGCGGGCGCACGCCGCTGCATGTCGCCAGCGTATTGGCGATGAGCCTGAAACGTGCGAAATCGAATTCCGACAGATTGTTACCGACAAAGGAAGAGGCCCATGGCTGAGCTCACTCTCGAAACTGCCCGCAAGATTCTGGATGCCGCGCTGGCCAAGGGGGTCGAGAAGAAGTTCAAGCCGCTGGTCGTTACCATCCTCGACGCGCGCGGCGCGGTGAAGGTGACGGCGGCACAGGACGGCACCAGCCTGATGCGGGCCGAGATCGCCCATGGCAAGGCCTATGGCGCGCTGGCGCTCGGGATGGGATCGCGGGCGCTGTTTCAGCGCGCGCAGGAGCAGGCCTATTTCGTTGACGCCGTGAACACGCTGGCGCAGGGCCGGATGGTGCCGGTCCCCGGCGGCGTCCTGATCATGGACGGTGCCACCCTGCTCGGCGCCGTCGGCGTCAGCGGCGACACCTCGGACAATGACGAGATCTGCGCCGTGGCCGGCATCGAAGCCGCCGGCCTCAAGGCCAACGCGGGCTAGGACGCGGACTCATTAAGGCGCGGCCATAGCCTGATTGACGCGAGCTGAACGAAGGCAAGGTAGTTGGCGGCGAGCCTGTCGTGGCGCGTCGCCACCCGACGACATTGTTTGATCCTGTTGAAGAACCGCTCGACCTGGTTCCGAGCGCGGTAGAGATATGGGCTGAAGCAGATCGGATCGCTGCGATTGCTTTTCGGCGGGATGTTGGCCCACGCGCCCTTCTTCACGGCAAGCTCTCTGATCCAGTCCGCGTCATAGCCACGGTCGGCAAGCAGCATTGAGCCGACTTTCAGACGAGACAGCAGTTTTCAGGCAAGTCGAACGTCGTGGGCCTCACCGGGGCTCAGCGCCAGTCGTACCGGCAGACCATTGCTATCGACTACCGCGGCAATGCTTCTGCCCGGGCCCCGGTTCGGCGCTCATAGCGTAGAAGCGGACATTAACTTGCCGACAACCCCGTTGGATCCGTCGAAAATGACCCGAAGCCGACCTCGCATCTTCGGTGAGGCCCTCGACGACCTTCCTGACCACAATGCCTTACTCGTCGAGCGACGACACCTTGCGCGTTTGCTGTTTGGACGCTTCAATGATGCATCCAGTTAAGATTTGGGCTAATGGCGAACCTGACAGTATCGATTGCTAACGCGCCGTCCGGGGCTGAAACACTCGCGGTCTCGTGGATCTCGATAGATGCTCCGGGACTGGGCATCACGTCGGCAGCGGTGGCTCGACCTGATGGCGCAGGCCCATTTCCTTCACTTCTTCTGTTGCATGGTAGCCATGGCTTCGCGCACGAATATGTGCGTTTGGCTCGGGATCTCGCCCGCACCGGTCTGCTCGCTGTGGCAGCCGGTTGGTTTCGAGAAGGCATCGGCAACGGGGTGCGGTTCATAACCCCGATCGCATGCCCGGAGATGCCTCCAGCTCCCGATCCACTGAGTCCGCAGGCCATGCGAACAGTGGATGCGCTGATGCAAGCGCTACGTACTCTGCCGGATGCATGCCCGGATCAGATTGGGCTCTTTGGGCACTCACGAGGTGGCGGCGCTGCCCTGAACTACACTCTTCGAGCAGGTGGCGTGCGAGCCGCCGTCCTTAACTCGGCAAGGTACCCAAGCCAGCTGACAGCGCTCGTTTCCGACTTGAACACGCCTCTCTTAATATTGCACGGCACAGCGGACAGCGTCGCGGACGGCGGGACCGAGTTTACCAACATAAGGATGGCGCGTGATTTCGAGCAGGCAGCGCGCGCATCTGGAAAGGTAGTGGAGACCGCGTACTACGAGGGGGGCCGACACAACGACATCTTCGAGAGCTCCGTTCGCTATCTCGATGCGGTCCACCGCATGTCAGCTTTTTTGCTGCGCCATCTTGGCACCTGACCCTTGCAGGACCTCACCACGAATGTGGCGCAGCAATAGGGCCGGTTGCGCCGCACTCGCGCTCGATCGACCTCTCCGTTCCTGGCTCAAGACCGAGCCTCTGAAGTGGCTACGTCTGCTCGTGGCCCTTTGCTGACATTCGGGCGACGCCGCTGGATGTCGCCTTTTGACCCATTGCAGAAGTCGCACTCAAGTCAGAGCCGAAACCAAGGCAGAGTGAGATAGACGCACGCGATCATCGAGAGTGTAGGAATTAGCCACACCCATCCCGACCAAACGTATCGCGCCGAACCTCCGGGCAGCGAAGCAGCAACAAGGCCGACCATCAGTGCCCCGAGCGCGGCGGTCGCGGCCCACCCGTACCAGTACGTCGCGGGAGCCAGAAATCCCATCGCAGGGTCAGCAACGTCTCGCGAATGATGCGTGCCCGCGAGCACGATGCCAAGCGACGGAAAAACGGTGAAAAGAGCAAGGTCCTTTGCGAGTGCGACCACGTAGAGGACGGCGAACGTGGTCCCGAATGCAAATGCAAAGCGGCGGAACGGGGCTGAAGATGTCATGAGCCAAAACCCATGATGTTGTTGGCGACGTGACCGGACAGAAAGCCCCACCAAACGATGAAGGCAAGTATCGAGGTGAGCGCGACGCGCATTTGGGTAGGCTCATCGGCAACCGGCCGTCGCCAGCAAACCCAGTAGGCGGGCAACAACGCCAATCCGATAGCGGCGAAATGTTCCTTGATGTCGAAGAAGCCGAGGACATACCAGTGACCCGCACGCTCCAATTCGGGCCTGACATCTACACGGAAAAAAAGGTAAATGATCCCACCCAGCAGGGTGGAAATGGCATACAGGACTACCACGGCATTGGCGAACGAGGCCGACGGTATGGAGCGAAAGCGGCCAAAGAAAGAGCCGGGTCGCGCGTCCGCCGATCCCCATGCCGCTAAAGTCTGGTGTGTTATCGCGCCAAGCAGTGCGACCGCGACCAAGCCGTGAATGATCAGAATAGCTGTCGCCAGGACCTCGCTCCCGTAAAAACCGGCATCCTGCTCACTTGAAGAGTTCCTCAGTCCTGAATGGCTCCGCCGACCACGGACGGAAGCGATTGAGGGTGAATTTCGTCTTCTGGCCGGGTTCAACGTCCACCAGGACGTAATTGTATTCCTCTTGCGGAGGCTGGCCCTTCCAGTAGAGGTCCTGCGGATAGTCAGCGGGCACCTTGATGCTGGTTCGCCCCGGCAGGATTGGGTCTTGTTCTGCGCCTCCACCGCCCAACATCAGATACTTTACCCCATCTACGTCGTAGATTTCCGTGGTGTGGACGTGCCCGTTCAATACGACCACCTCCATGTCCTTGGCATACGACGCAATCGCCTTGTGTGGGTTATCGGGAGCCGGGATCGGGCCTAAGCCCGACCGCGCAAACACGGGATAATGGAAGACGATAAACACCTTCCGAATACCGTTGGCCTTCGCCTCGTCCATCCACTTTTGAAGCTGGGTCATCTGCTCGGCATATTTTGGCCGATCAGCGTCCCACAGCGACGGCGAACGGTAGTCGTACTTGCCACTCCAGAGATAGATGAAGCGGGTGCCCTTGAAGTCGAATTTGTAGATGAGGTTTTCCGGCGTGACGCCGAATTTTTTCAGATACGGGACAGCCGAAAGAACGCCCTCAATCTTTGGGTCGGCCCACACCTCATGATTGCCTACACTCATGAAAAAACGTCCATCCAGACCGGCTGCGCGCAGCTCGTCATCCGGCGGGGGTAGCTTCTTCAACATCGTATCGTTCACGCGCTTCCAGTATGGGCTGTCAGTGACGGTCAAGCCCTGATTGCCCCACCAGACGGCGTCACCACTATTGACCACGAATTTGGCGCGACCTGATTGAACGTCCTTCACGATTTCACGGGTCACCCATTCGCCGCCCTGAAGCCGGAACATCGTCCGATGCACTCCAGGAAGCAGTTTCAAGTCTTCTACGGATGCCTCAGTGACCCAGCCTTTATCTAGCGTCAGGGTCATCACTTCCGTCTTAGATGCGAACGGCATGACTACCTTGATAAGGTCCTTGGTGACCGGATCGAAGATCATCTTCACATCCTTCGCTACGACGGCCTCGGCGACCTTTTCCGGCATGACCAACCCGAACATCTCGACGAAGAACTTGCTGAGGTCCGGCTGCCCTTCCTTCAGCGGGAGGTACATCATCGGGCGGGTGTCCCCGACCGCTGCGAACGAAAACCCGGCCCCTTCGGTAGACGGTGCTTGCGCGGTCGTTGTTTGCGCCTGCGCATTGGGAGCAAGCGGCACGGAGAGCACTGGCAGCGTTGTGAATGCACCAAGTACGAGGCGCCGACTGAGTGCGTTACGCCGGGAGAATTGCATGATAATCACCCCTGATCGAGGAGAGGGAATGGACCGCCGCACAGGGTGCGCAAACAACCGCAGGTAAGCTTGACATAGATCAACGCAGTCACCAGCCGTCGGCATTCCAACGTTTTTTTTTGCAATCAGTGAGAAGGGTGGTTGTTCTAACCAGTCGATCGAATAACGACCCATTGCGGCGGCGCACGAGTCTGCGTTTGGCCCATCGCGACATATTGCGCTGCCGCACTACCACGGCCGCTATAGTGGCAAAGCGGACATCGCGTTCGTCGCGCCACGCCGCAGGGCTTATGGGTACACGGCCTAGCGTCCCCTCCGTTCCGATGGAATCGGAACGAGGGTCTAGATTCCCGTTTTCGCGCATTTTCTTTACGCAAACCAGTTTCCACTTCGCCCGGAGCGCATCTCACGACGCGTTCCGGCGTCTCCGCGAGCGAGGCGGGCCGGGAGCACAATTTCGGAATATTAGAAATGTATTCCTGATTTGCCCGACGTGTCAAGTTGCCTTGTCGAACGCCGGCAGGCGTCGGCCCCTTTGCATGGGGTTGTTTTCGATATTTTGCCAGTGCGCGCCTGCGGCGGCCGCAGGCAGCGCGAGGTGAAGCGGCACAGCGATGTCTCAGCGTCCGGTCCAGGTCGGCTTGCGCTTTTCGCCGAAGGCCTTCAGGCCTTCCTTGGCATCCTCGGTCATCGCGAGCAGCGCGATCTGGCTTTCGGTGTAGGCGATGCTTTCATCGAACGACATCGAGGCGATCGCCCGCATCGCGTATTTGCCGCGACGGATCGCCGTCGGCGACTTGTCGACGATGCGCCCGATCAGCCAATCGACCTTGGCGTCGAGCTCGGCCGCCGGCACCACATAGTTGAGCAGACCCGCAGCCTGCGCGGCCCTGGCGTCGAACGGCTCACCGGTCAGCGCCCATTCGTTGACCAGGCGCGGCGGCGCAATCGATTGCAGCAGGCTCAGCACCTGCATCGGGAACACTCCGACCTTCACCTCAGGCAGGCCGAAGATCACGCCATCGCCGGCGACCGCCATGTCGGTCATGCACAACAGCCCCATGCCGCCGGCCATGCAGACGCCGCCGACCCGCGCGATCGCGGGCTTGGTTGCGTTCTGCGACAGCCGCAGCAGGTCGGCATAGTCGACATTGGGGCGCGAGAAATCCATCGAGAACGCCGCGCCGCTGTTCTGCAGATCGGCGCCGGCGCAGAACGCCTTGTCGCCCGCACCGGTCAGCACGATGACGCGCACGTCCTTGTCGTCATGCGCCTCGCGATAGCCCTTGGCGATGCCCGCGATCACACCGGCATTGAGCGCGTTGCGCTTGTCCGGGCGGTTGATGGTGATCCAGAACGCCTGCCCGCGCTTTTCGAGAAGAACGCTGTTGTCGGTCATGTTTCCTGCCTGTTTTCTTGCCTGTGCGCTGTTGTCAGCGCACATTTGCGGCAGGATCGGCGCCGACTGCAAGCAGGATTTATGCGGCGGCCGATGCCTTCCGGATCCAGACCTTGTTGTCGTGGAACGCGGCGCCGCCGAGCGGTGCGACGGCCTCCGCCCCGGTCAGCATGTTGATGCCGCGCCCCCCGATATGGGATTTGTTCGGATGGATCGACTCGGCGATCAGCACGCCGCGGCGAACGCCGTCGAACAGTTTTGCGGTCAGCGTGGTCTCGCCGCGCATGTTGCCGAGCGTCACCGCGTCGCCGTCGGCGATCGACAGGCTGGCTGCGTCGTCGGGATGGATCATCACGGTCGGCGCGCCCTCGCGGGCCTGCGACGACGGCGTTTCGTTGAAACTGGTGTTGAGGAAGCTGCGGGACGGCGAGGTCGCAAGACGGAACGGATGCTGCGCGTCCGCCTCCTCGATGATGGTCCAGTGGTCGGGCAGCGAAGGCATCTTGTCCCATGCGCCCATCAGCCCGCCGGTGCCGACCGGCACCTTGCCCCAATCGACCTTGAAGTGGAACTTCTTGTCGGCATGGGCAAAGCCGTCGAGATAATGCGAGGTGCGGAAATCCGGCTGCAGGTCGCGCCACAGCTCGGCTTCGAGCGTGTCGATGTCGCCGTGCCCGCTCTTCTTCAGCGTCGCATCGATCAGCTGGCGCGGCGTCATGTCGAAGCCGGGATGCACGGCGTTGAGCCGGCGGCCGAGCCCCTGCATCACCTCGTGATTGGAACGGCACTCGCCGGGCGGATCGATCAGCTTCGGGCCGACCGAGATGTGCTGATGACCGCCGCCGTAATAGAGGTCGTCGTGCTCCATGAACATCGTCGCCGGCAGCACGATATCGGCCATCTGCGCCGTCTCGGTCATGAACTGCTCGTGCACCGCGACGAACAGATCCTCGCGGGCAAAGCCCTGGCGCACCAGCGCCTGCTCGGGCGCCACCGTCATTGGGTTGGTGTTCTGGATCAGCATCGCCTTGACCGGCCCGCCGCCGCGCAGCGCCTCGGCATCGCCGGTCAGGATGCGGCCGATCTTGGACTGATCGAGCACCCGCGTCGAGGGATCGATCGCGTCGTGGCCTTCGATGATCGACTCGTCGAAACGCCAGATTCCGGCATTGTTGAAGAACGCGCCGCCGCCCTCATATTGCCAGGCGCCGGTCACCGCGGGAATGCACGATGCCGCGTGCATCTGGGCGGCGCCGTTGCGGCTGCGGGTGAAGCCGTAGCCGAGGCGGAAGAACGAGCGCTTGGTCTGTCCGACCAGCCGCGCAAATGCCTCGATCTCCTCGACCGGAACGCCCGAGATCACCGAGGCCCATTCCGGCGTGCGGGTCTTCAGATGCGCCTCCAGCTCGTCCGGGCAGTCAGTATAGCGCGCAAGATAATCGCGATCGGCAAATCCCTCGCGGAACAGCACATGCATCACAGCGCAGGCGAACGCGCCATCAGTGCCCGGCCGCAGCAGGATCTTGATGTCGGCCTGCTTCATGGTCTCGTTGTTGTAGACGTCGACCGCCGCGATCTTCGCGCCGCGCTCCTTGCGCGCGCGGGATGCATGCGTCATCACATTGACCTGAGTGTTCACCGGATTGGTGCCCCAGATCACGACCAGGTCGGAGACGGCCATCTCGCGGGGATCGACGCCGGCGATCTTGCCGGTCCCGGCGGCAAAGCCGATGCGCGCGATGGTTGCGCAGATCGTGCCGTAGAAGCGCGAATACTTCTTCACATGCGACAGCCGGTTGAGGCCGTCGCGCATCACCAGCCCCATGGTGCCGGCGTAGTAATAGGGCCAGACCGACTCGGCGCCGAACTCCCGCTCGGCCGCGTCGAAGCGCGCCGCGATCTCGTCCAGCGCCTCGTCCCAGGAGATCCGCGCGAACTGGCCGGAGCCCTTCGGGCCGGTCCGGCGCAGCGGATACATCAGCCGTTCGGCATGGTGAATCCGCTCGGCATAACGCGCGACCTTGGCGCAGACCACGCCGGCCGTATAGGTCTGCTGCTTTGAGCCGCGCACCCTGCCGATCGAGCGTCCCTCGATCACCTCGACGTCGAGCGCACATGCCGAGGGGCAGTCGTGCGGACAGGTGGAATGGCGGATGTCGACCTTGGCATGCTGGTTCATGGCCAAATTGGTAACATCAAATATCTCCCCCGCCGAGGGGCATTATTGACCCAGCCGGCGCGAAATCCGGGCACGTGCCATGCGGCAGGCGCCCGGACGGTCAGCTGTTGGCCTGAGCCGTCCCATCAGACGCGGAAGATACGCGTGTATCGCGATTTGATCGATTCCCCTTCCCGCTCGACTGCCACCGGATCGTCCTTCATCGTCTTGATGTCCCTTAGCGGCCTGCG
The DNA here is from genome assembly GCF_001189245.1 of Bradyrhizobium pachyrhizi. Taxonomy (GTDB): domain Bacteria; phylum Pseudomonadota; class Alphaproteobacteria; order Rhizobiales; family Xanthobacteraceae; genus Bradyrhizobium; species Bradyrhizobium pachyrhizi. Next base: position 79,328 of record NZ_LFIQ01000051.1, read on the forward strand.
TCCAGCCTTCTCCTTAGCCTGCGCGTGCACCGATCTGAGGCCGCCGATCTCGACATTGAGCTGCTGGCCCTCACGCCCGAGCGCGAAGGACTGGAACAGCCTGGCGGCATTCGGATGCGGACAGTCCTTGAAGATCCCGTTGGGGCCGACGATGATCGGTGACCCCTCGGTGGCGTAGACCGGCTCGACCGGGCGGCCGGCCTCCTTCATCTGGAAGATGTTGTATTCGTTGCCGTCGGCCATGACAGCACGCTCGCCGAGATCGAGCTTCTTGGGTGGATCCGTCGAGGACTGCACCTGCATGATGTTCTGCTTGGCAAGCTGCTCGAAAAAGATCCAGCCGAGATCGCGCTGCATCTGATAGGTCGCGGTCATGATGGTGCCGCTATAGCCGGGATGCGCCTTGACGATCTTGCCCTTCCATTTCGGATCCAGCAGATCGGCAAAGCTCCTGGGCGCCTCCTCGGCCTTCACGAGATTGGTGTTGTAGGCAATGATCGACAACCAGACCCGGAAGCTTGCGAATTGCCCGTCCGCGTCGCGATGCTCCTCGGGGTAGTATTTTGCGACCTCCTCCGGAACATAGGGCGCGAGAATGCCGTCGCGCTTCCACACGATGAAATGTGCGGCGTCGGAGGAATTGACGACGTCGACGGCATGAATGTTGCTGGAATATTCCTGGCCGACCCGCTGGAACACACGCTCCGCGCCGGTGCGTTCGACGCGCACGCTGATATCGGGGTATTTCGCTTCAAATGCCCTCGCCAGCTTCTCGGCAACCGGCAGATCGGTCGAGGTGTAGTAGACGACCTGTCCCTCTTTCTTCGCCGCCTCGATCAGCGTCGGCGTCACCGGTTCGGCTGGTGGCGCAGCAGCCATCACGCGCGTTGAAAGGGCGGCCCCAGCGAGCACGGCGCCCGAGCCCTTCAGCATGTCGCGGCGCGATAGCCCAGGATGTTTCCTCATATGATTCCCCGCACGCGATGGCGAAGTTTGAGTACACCGTCCTCCCGCTCTTATTCCGATGCGCGAAAACGGAGTCTGTCGTCGACAGATGCTTCAGGTTGCAGCTAGACTTCTGATCAAGAAACAAGACTAAAGTTGGGGGATTCAGTCAATGGCGAGCCTGCGATACGCCTTGGTGTTTGTCGCGGCGTTGCTGACCGAGTCCATGTCAGGCTCATATGCTGACGCCGAAGACTATCCTGCACGGCCGGTCAGGATCATCGTTCCCTTCGGTCCCGGCGGTCCGGCCGACGTCGTCGCGCGACGGATCGGCGGCATCCTGCAGGAAAGCCTCGGCCAGCCCTTCGTGGTGGAGAACCGCACCGGCGCCGGTGGCGTGATCGGCACGCTCGAGGCCGCAAAGGCACCGGCCGACGGCTACACCCTCCTGATGATGTCGAACACCCAGACCGCGAACGAATCGCTGGTACCGCAGCGCAAATATGAGCTGATGCGCGACCTGACGCCGATCGCGTCGTTGAACACTTCGGATCTCGTGATCGTGGTCCACCCCGCCGTACAGGCAAAGACCTTGCCGGAATTCATCGCCCTGGCAAAGGCCCAGCCCGGAAAGCTGAACTATGCGTCGTCTGGTCAGGGCACGCCGTACCACATGGCGGGCGAGCTGTTCAAAGCCATGGCCGGGATCGACGTCGTGCACGTGCCCTACCGCAATAGCGGCGAAGCCCGCGGCGGCGTCATCGGCGGCCAGGTCCAGATGATGATCGATGCCGTTCCCGCGATGGCGCCGAATGTCGCCGAAAAACAGGTGCGAGCGCTCGCAACGACCGGCAAGACTCGTTCGACGGTGCTGCCCAACGTTCCGACGGTGATCGAGGCGGGCGTGTCCGGCTACGAGGCGACGATCTGGCTCGGCCTGATGGCCCCGGCGGGCACGCCGAAGCCGATCGTCGACAAGCTCAACGCGGCGGTGAATGCGGCGATCAGGCGGCCCGAGGTCGAGAAGCTCTGGGCCGAGCAGGGCGCGGTGCCGATGACCATGACGCCGGAGGCGTTCGGCGCATTCCTGCGCGCCGATATCGTGAAGTGGGCAGACGCAGTCAAAAGGCTGGACAAGGCCCAGTAAGCACGCAGCGGCAGACCGCGAACGAAGGAACAGTGCGCATGAAGACGTTGAACATCCTGAGCGGCGGGGCGGCGCAGGGCCTGGTGCGCAGCCTTGCGCCCGCGTTTGAAGCCGAAACCAGCCTCGGCATTGCCGGCGATTTTGGCGCGGTCGGCGCCATGGCCGACAGATTGCGCGCCGGCGTACCGACCGACATCGTCATCCTGACCGCCGCTCTGATCGCGAAGCTTGCCGGCGAAGGGCTGGTTTTGCGCAGCTCGATCACGGACCTCGGCCGCGTTGAAACCGCCCTTGCCGTTCGGGCCGGCGATCCGTCGGTCAGCGCCGACGACGCGGCTAGCCTGCGCGCGGCATTGCTCGCCGCGGACGCGATCTTCGTGCCGGATACCAAGGCATCGACCGCAGGAATTCATGTCGCCAAGGTGCTCGCGCAGCTCGACATCGCTGATGTCGTCGCCGATCGCCTGAAGATCTTTCCGAACGGTGCGACGGCCATGCGACATCTGGCGGAGTCCAGAGACCGGCGGCCGATCGGTTGCACGCAATCGACCGAGATCATCAGCACCAGGGGTGTCGTGCTGTCGGGCACTTTGCCCCCGGGATGCGGGCTCGCGACAATGTATACGGCTGCGATCCCAACGCATGCATCATCGGCATCGCAGGCACAACGCCTGATCGCACTGCTGACGTCGCCGGAAACGTCTGCGCTACGCAGCCAGGCTGGCTTTGTTTCCGACGCAACCTAGCGCGCCAATTGCGTGAGACCGGTCGGCGGTCCGTCGACCGCGGTCCAGCCGCCATCGACGAACAGCGTGCTGCCGCTGACATAGCTCGCCGCGTCCGATGCAAGGTAGGCGACGGCGGTCGCGACCTCGTCGGCGCTGCTCCATCGATTGAACACGGTATGGCCGGCATAGAGGTTGTAGATATCGGGCCGCTGCTTGAACGGGCCGGTCAATGCGGTCTCCGCGATGCTCGGCGCGATCGCATTGACGCGAACGCCGGATCGCCCGACCTCGGACGCGAAACCCTTGACCAGAAGGCCGATCGCCGCCTTGGTCGATCCATAGACTGCAAGCCCCGGCTCGATGGTGACGGCACGCACCGAGGAACATGCAATCAGGCTGCCGCCCTGTTGCTTGACCATGATCCGGCCGAACGCCTGGAAGAACCAGACCGTGCCCTTGACGTTGAGGTTGATGACGCGGTCGAGATCCTCCTCGGTGTAGTCGAGGATGGTCTTGCGGATATTCAGCCCCGGCGTCGTCACCGCGATGTCGATGCGCTGGAATTCCGCCAGCGCTTTTCCCGCCAATGCCTCGACGTCGGCACGATCGGCCGCATCGCAACTGGCTGACGTTGCCGATCCGCCCTGCTGCCGGACCGCAGCGGCCGTTGCCTCCGCGCCTTCCTGTGCTCGATCGGCGCAGAGCACGCGCGCGCCGAGCGACGCCAGCGCTTCGGCCGAGGATTTGCCGATTCCTGAGGCCGCTCCCAGCACGACGGCGGTCTTGCCGGTGAGATCGAATAGCTTGCGATAGTCGGTCACGTGAATCCTCCGTTCGGCGACGCATGCGGGAATGCAGCACTTTCCCGATTTGCTTCGGGTTCGACACCGAGGGCAAGCGCCATCTTGCACAAGCGCGGCAAACACGTCAGCATTGTGGGCAGAAGCGCGCCTGCGCCAGCTCCGTCAAGAAAGGGCACCCGTCGTGAGGATCGTCGACCTGAGCCGAGAGCTCTATCACCGCACGCCGAGCTATCCCGGCCATCCGCCCATCATGCACGGGAAGTGGAAGAACCACGAGGAAGCCCTTGCGGAATCTCGAAACGTCTATGGCCTGGCATCGATGTTCATCTCGATGCCCGACCACGGTGGAACCCACATCGATGCGCCCCGGCATTTCGGCCCGAGCGGCATACCGATCAATGAATATCCGCTGGAAAAGTGCATTGTACCGGGCATCTGTCTCGACCTTCGCCACATTGCGCCGCGTGCCGAGATCACCCCTTCCGACCTCGAGACTGCCGTGACGAAGGCCGGACGGCCAATTCCGATGGGCGGCACCGTCCTGCTCTGCACCGGCCACCATGCCCGGACGTTTCCGCGCAAGGAATACGCGACCGACAATCCCGGCGTGAATGTCGCGGCCACCGAATGGCTGGCGCAACAAGGCATCGTTCATTTCGGCATCGACTCGATGCGCCCCGGTCCCGATGGCGACGAGAACCTGCTCGTTCACAAAGCCTGCCTCGATCTCAACATCACCCACATCGAAAGCCTGTGCAATCTGGAAACCCTGCTCGGCCAGGGGCAGTTCACCTTCATCGGTCTGCCGATGAAATGGCGCGACGGGACGGCGTCGCCGATCCGCGCCGTAGCGGTATTCGACCTTTAGAATCGCGATGCGGGGGCATACCCGATGACAGGTAGATCAGCCGGTCCCTCGCGTCGTTCGATCCTGAAAGGATGCAGCGCGCTTGCGATCGCTGGCCTCGCCGGGCAGGCCAAGGCCGCGGGCTACCCGGAACGCCCGATCAAGGTCATCGTGCCGTTTGCGCCGGGCGGACCGACCGACATCATGGCCCGCATCCTCGGCACCCATCTTGGCGAAGCGCTCGGCGGCACCATCGTAGTTGAGAACCGCCCCAGTGGAGGTGGCAATATCGGGATCGGCATTGCGGCACATGCCGAGCCCGACGGCTATACGCTTCTGATCACGTCGAGCGCCTATGTCGTCAATCCCGGCCTCTACGCAAAAGTCCCGTACGATCCGGTCAGGGACTTCGCGCCGATCGCCGAGCTTGGCACATCACCGAACGTGATCCTGGTCAATCCGAAGCTCGGGATCAATTCAGTCGCCGAGCTGATCGCACGCGCAAAGGCCCACCCGGACGAACTGAACTATGCCAGCCCAGGCCTCGGGACGACGCCACATCTCGCCGGCGAGCTGTTCAAGATCATGGGTCAGATCCAGATGACACACGTGCCGTTCTCGGGCGCCGGCCCTGCCATCCAGGCAATCCTGAGCGGAACGACCCAGGTCGCTTTTGCGGCGCTTCCGCCTGCCCATCCGCACATCGAGTCAGGGGCGTTGAAAGCATTGGCCCTCACCGGAACCCATCGATGGTTCGATTTGCCTGATGTGCCGACCATGATCGAGCTCGGCTACAGGGATTTCGTGTCCGACACCTTTCAGGGCTTTCTCGCGCCTGCGAATACGCCCTCCTCCGTTGTCGCGTTGCTGTCGGCGAAATCGATCGAGATTCTAAAGACACCGAAGATCGCGGAACAGCTGCGCAACGACGGCTTCGAGGTGCTTGCAAACGGGCCCGATGGCATGCGCGGGCGTATTGCAGACGAAGTGCCGAAATGGCGCAACATCATCGCAAAGGCGGGGATCAAGCCGGTCTGAGCAGATCAACATTGCGCGACACGCACAGCGTGTGATCTTGCGAGCACTAGCCAGCATCCCTAGGCTCCCCATCCATAACAAAACAACCAGGGAGGCGATCGTCATGACCACAAGGCGGGATTTCCTGAAAGCGGGAGCAACGGCGGCGGCAGGCATCGTGTTCTGCGGCTGCGGGCACGTCCACAACGCAAATGCACAGCAATCGCGCCAACAGTTGCCGGTCACGGTCAACGGCAAACGTGTCAAGACGATCGACATCCACGCGCATTGCCATTTCCGCGAGGCGGGCGCGCTGCTCGGCGCGGACGCCGGAAAATATCAACTGCCGCCGGTCAACGGCGCCGCGGAAGCCTTCGTCGAGATCGACAAACGGCTGGCTGCGATGGATGCGCAGGCCGTCGACATGGAGGTGCTTTCGATCAATCCGTTCTGGTACGACCGCGATCGCGACCTTGCTGCGCAGATCGTGAAAATCCAGAATGAAAAGCTCGCCGAACTCTGTGCCTCGAAGCCTGACCGGTTCGCAGCTTTCGCCTCGCTGACGCTGCAGGCACCGGACCTTGCGGTGCAGGAGCTGGAGACGGCGGTGAAGAAGCAGGGGCTGAAGGGCGCGGCGATCGGCGGTGTCGTCGACGGCGCCGAATTCTCGAATCCGAAGTTTCATCCGGTATGGGCCAAGGCCGAGGAACTCAGCGTTCCCCTGTTCATCCATCCGCAGGGCGTGCCCGAGCTCAACAAGCGGCTCTCCGGCAATGGGTGGCTTGGCAACACGATCGGCAATCCGCTCGAGACGACGATCGCACTCTCCCATTTGATCTTCGAGGGCACGCTCGACCGCTTCCCGGGACTGAAAATCATCGCTGCACATGGCGGCGGTTATCTCGGCTCGTACGCCGACCGCTCGGACCATGCCTGTCTGGTTGGACCCAAGGGATGCAATCCGGAGATCAAGCTCCAGAGAACGCCGGCGGAGTACCTCAAACAGATTTACTTCGACTCTCTGATCTTCACGCCTGAGGCGATCAGGCACCTCGCCGCCCAGGTTGGCGCCGGCCAGATCGTGCTGGGAAGCGACTATCCCTATCCATGGCAACTGGCACCGGTCGACCACATCTTCGCCTCGTCGTCGCTAAGCGACGATGACAAGGCCAATATTCTCGGGCGGACCGCAGCAAAGCTGCTTGGAGTAGCCGCGTGAGGACGGCTTGCTGCTGGACAAGCGGCTGTCGTCGCGCCTTGCCGCGCGACGACGGCATCAACGATCAGTAGGCCTTCACCGTCCGGATCTCGCTGCCCGGCCGGACCGTTGGTGCCACCTGCGCGATATTGGGTATCGGATCGGTGTAGACGGTGTCGGTTCCGACGAACTCCGCTTGCGCCGCGTCCGATATCCATCTGACTGCCGCCGGATGACTGACCAGCATCCCGATCAAGGCAACGACGACGAGCAGCGGCAACGCGACAAGCTTGATGCTGAAGCTCTGGTAATTGTGCTGTGGGTCCTGCCGCCGCTTGTCGAAAGAGCTCTGCATGGATTCCTCCATATTGTGCTCCCCTGACGCGTCACTTACCGCAGCGCACGCAAGGCCGATGTGAATGGCTTCACAGGCCTTGTTCAGCTCACCGCTTCGTGAAATGCGCGACCGACCGGGCGGCCGACGCGACTACTCGCCGTCGTTCGCCCCGGCGTCGACCAGCTCCTGGAGGGTCTCGGGCTTCAACACGACGATCGCGCCATGCTCGAGCCTGACCCAACCGCGTATCGCCCACGCGCGAAGCTGCTTGTTGATGCTCTCGCGCGTCATCCCGACCATCTCGCTGATCTCCTGCTGGGTGATCGAGATGGTGCGCCCCTGCGGCTTGTGCTTGTCGCTCAGGCGCAGCAGCGCGCTGGCCAGACGGCCGGGCAGGTTCTGCAGGATGACCTGCTCGACCTGATCGCTGGTCCGGCGCAGTCTTTCGCAAAGCAGCTCGATGAACTTCATCGCAAGCGTCGGCTGGCTGCGCACGAACGGAATGAACTCGCGCCGGTCAATGACGAACAGCTCGCAATTGGTGTTGGCGGTGGCATCGGCCGTCCGCGACAAGCCGTCGAGCAGCGCGATCTCACCGAAGATCTCGCCGGCCTCGATCAGGTTCAAAATCGCGTTGCGACCATCCGGCGACGAGATGCTGATCTTGACCGTGCCCGAGATCACCGCAATCAGGCTAGTGCCCGGATCACCCTTGGAAAAGATCGTCGTACCCCGCTTCAGCGTGGTGTGCTTGGCGTAGCGGCAGAGCTGATCGAATGCCTCGGGCTCGAGATCGGCGAAATAGGGATGCTTGCGCAACACCGACAGCTTGTTGTTCGAAAACAACAGCGCGCCGGAAGTTCGTTCTATGGGCGACGCACCGGTCATCGTGATCCAGACTGATTGTGTTGCGTTCAATCGGCCCGCCAGCACAGCGGACGCCGACAAAGCCATCGATCAATGAAAGTAGACAGAAGTATAGCCCCCCCGGGGCCCTACAGCAACAAAGGTCCGAGCCGGCGCAGTTGGGATGGAAGGCACCAAGGTACAATTTGGAATAAATCTGCGTCGATGCAACGCTCAATTGCGGGCTGCGGGCTGCCCTTGATCTGACATGCCCGGCCCATCCGCGACAATCTCGCCTGACAAGATCCCGTCTGTGCGAGGGGTCAACGCGGCCAGCTCACAGCAGCTTGCCGTCTGGCCCAAAGAACGGATGCGGCCCGTCAAACTGACCGATCGGGACCTGGTGCGTGACCAACTGTCCAAAATCCGGCCCGGGAAACCACGTGTGCAGGTGAAATGCCGGCGGTTCCACCTTGAACGATGGTTCGCGGAGCTGTCCGAGGTCCAGGTCCACTGCATGGTTCGGCGCGGGGCACAATGTCACGGGAATCCCGGCGAAGCTGGTCAGCATGGCACGATGGACGTGCCCGCAGCCGATCAAACGCACCCGCGGGTGACGCCTGACGATTGCTGCCAGCTCTGCGGCATTGAAAAGGTCCTGGCGGTCCATGTGCCAGATGCCGCCCTTGAACGGCGGGTGATGCAGGAAAAGCAGCGCGGGCCGGTCTGCTGCCGCAAGTGTCGCGTCCAGCCATTGCAGCGTCGACGGTTCGAGCATGCCATGAGGCTTCCCGGCAACGCTTGAATCAAGCAGCAGCAGATCGAGGCCATTCACCTCGATCTTCTGGTCGAGCGGGCCTGTGGCGTGAACATAGGGTGCGGCAGGAAACGCGGCACGCATCCACGCACGCGAGTCGTGATTGCCGGGAATTCCGGCAAACGGAACGCGCAGCGGCGCGAGCAGTCGCTTGAGATGGTCGTATTCCTCGACCGACGGCGTATCGACAAGGTCGCCCGAGATAACGACGAAATCGGGCGCCGGCTCGAATCCATTGATCGCCGCCACGCAGCGTTCAAGCGCCTTTGCGGTATCGACCCGACCATAGGCCAACGCTCCCGGCGGCTTGATGTGGAGGTCGGAAATCTGGGCGATGAGAACCGGTTTCGACGGCATCGATCAATCTCGTGGTTCGGAGGGAAGCAGACGGACAGCGTCGGGCGCAATCGAAAGCCCGATGCGATCGCCGATCCTGGCTTGAATCGTGTTGGGAGCGTCGACATTGAGCGGCTTGCTCGATGCATCACTCACGACGAGCCGCTGCCGGTCGCCGATGAAGCTGACGGAATCGACGATTCCCGAGAGTATCCCCTCGCCCGCCTCCGTCACGCGAATGGTTTCGGGGCGGATCATAACGGTCGCGTTCGCGGTCGTCGCGCCACACTCGATCGGCAGCCGCCCGCCGGGCAGGATCAACACGCCGTTCTCGACCGGAGCCTCCACAATGTTCGCCGCTCCGATGAACTCCGCCACAAACCGGTCCTTCGGCGCGAAGTAGACCTCGCGCGGCGTGCCGATCTGGGCGATTGCGCCTTTCCGCATCACGACAATCCGGTCGCCCAATTCCATGGCTTCGGCCTGATCATGGGTAACATAGATCGTCGTGATCCCAAGCGCGCGCAACAGCCGGTTGAGCTCGCTGCGCAGCCGGTCCCGCAGCGCGGCGTCGAGCGCGGTCAAGGGCTCGTCGAGCAGCAAGATGCCGGGCCGGATCGCGACGGCGCGCGCCAGTGCGACGCGCTGACGCTGGCCGCCCGAAAGCTGGTCGATGCGGCGATTCTCCAATCCCGTGATGTTCGTCAGAGCAACCAGCTCGGCGACGCGCGCGGCACGCTCGCCTCTGGCAACACCGCGGATCTTCAACCCGTAGGCGATATTGTCCGCCACCGTCATGTTGGGGAACAGGGCGTAGGACTGGAACACCATCCCGACATTGCGCCGCTCGATCGGGACCGAGGTCATGTCCTTGCCGTCGAACAGGACCTTGCCGCCGACATCCGGCAGCTCGAGGCCTGCGATGATGCGCAGCATCGTGGTCTTGCCGCAGCCGGACGGCCCAAGCAGCACCAGCGTCTCGCCACGCGCAATGTCGAGGGTTGCGGGATCGAGCGCGCGCGTGCCGTCGGCAAAGGTCTTGCCGCACGCCTCGATCCGCACCGCTGCGCCATGCCCGGCCGTGCTCATCGCTTGTGATCCCTGTCGGCCAGCAGCTGCATCGCGACCAGCAGCGGAATGATCATCACGAAGAAGATCAACGTATAGGCCGACGCCACCTCGAGCCGCATCGAGGCGTAGCTGTCGGCGAGCCCGATCGGTAGTGTCTTCGTCAACGGCGTATGCAGCATCCAGGTCAGGTTGAATTCACCGAGCGACAGCGTGACCACCATCAATGCGCCGGCAAGAATTCCCGGCAGTGCGTTCGGCACGATGACGTCGCGGAAGCGTCGCCATGGCGACGCCCCCAGCGAAGCCGCCCCCTCATCCAGCGTCTTGATGTCCACGGTCGCGAACACCGCCATCACCGACCGCACCATGAACGGCATGGTGAAGATCACGTGCCCGACCAGGATGAACAGCCAGGAGCGGCGAAAGTCGCCGAAGCTGCCGTAGGCGAGCAGCAGTGCGAGCGCAATCGCAAGCCCGGGGATCGCCAAAGGCAACGTGATGATCTCCTCGACGATGCGCGCAAGCCGGCCTCCCCGCGCATGCAACGCATAGGCTGCGGGAACGCCGGCAAGCAGCGTGACGGCAAGGGTCGCGAATGCGATCACGAAGGAGAGCAGGATGGTACCGGCATAGAGCTCCCAGACCTGCGCGACCCATTGCAGGGTCACGCCGGACTGGATGCCCCGGAAGTAGTTCACGGTGACGCCGGCGGAGATCGACAGCCCTGCGGGGACCACCAGGAAGGCGGCAACGAGCAGCGTGAAGATGAACTGGCCGGTGAAGATCAAGCGATCGCGCATGCGTTCACCCGGCCGCCGCGACCGCGCTGCCGCTGAACGAGCGGGCGAGCGCGAGGATGAGCCAGGTGATCAGACCAAGTCCCACCGACAGCGCGGCCGAGGTCGCGAAATTGGCGGCCAGCGTGAACTCGGTATAGATCAGCATCGGCAGCACGTCGATATTCGTCGCCAGCGTAAACGCAGTCCCGAAGGCCCCCATCGCGGTCGCAAATGCGATCGCGCCGGACGCAACGAAGGCCGGCGCCAGCGCCGGCAGCACGACGTCACGCTGGACCGCCCAGGGGCTGGCGCCGAGCGAACGCGCGGCTTCTTCCAGACCGACATCGAGCTTTTGCACGGCCGCCATGATGGTCAGGATCACGCGCGGGATCGAGAAGTAGAGATATCCGAGGAACAGCCCGTAGATCGAATAGGCGAAGACGAACTTCTCGCCGAAGATCCGGTTCGACAGATCGCCGATCAGCCCCTGCCGCCCCGCCAGCAGAATGATCATGAAGCCGACCACCACGCCGGGAAACGCCAGCGGAAAGGTCAGCATCGCGATCAGCACGGCCCGCCCTGGAAAGCGGTGCCGCTGCAGAAACATTCCGGCAATCGTCGCCACGATCAGCGTGACGACCGTCGTTGCCGCGGCCAGCAACACGGTATTGATCAGCGTCGCGCGATAACGAGCTTCGGTCAGGATGGCGAGATATCCGGCGAGCCCGTGCGGACCTTCGGCACCCGCAACCACCAGCCGTGCCATCGGCAGCAGGAAGAATGCCGTGGTCACGACCGCGAGCGGCAGCAGGCAGAACCAAACGAAGGATTTTTGCGACATCAGAAGAATGGTGCCCCGGCGAAGGGCACCATATTGCCTCAGCGAACCTCGGCGAGATAGCGGTCGACGAAGGCTTTTTGCACGTTTTCCATCTCGCCCCAGTCGACGCTCTTGGCGCGGGCATAGTCGCTGTCGGGGAGGAATTTCACCTTCACGGAAGCCGGCAGCTCGATCGGGCGGGCCGGACGCAGATAGGCATTGGTCCAGATCGCCTGCCCTTTGTCGGACAAGAGATAGTCCATCACCTTCTTGGCCTTCTCCTTGTCGGGCGCGTTCTTCACGAGACCAACGACATAGGGAAACACCACCGATCCCTCGCAGGGAATCACAAACTCGAAGTTGCCCTTCTCCGAGTACTTTGCGCGATAGGCATTGAAGTCGTAGTCGAACAGGATCGGCATCTCACCGGAGACGACGCGGGCATACGATGTCTGCTTGGGTACGATAGGATCGTTCTTGCGCAGCTCCTTGAAGAAGCTGATCGCCGGATCGAAGTTGCCTGGCGAGCCTCCGAGCGCCAGATTGACGGCGACCGCGCCGACATAGCCGACCGCCGCCGACGACGGATCGAGATAGCCGACCATCCCCTTGTAGTCGGGCTTCAGGAGGTCCTTCCAGCAGGCCGGCACCGGCTTGCCGCCAAGCGCATCCTTGTTCACGAACAGGCCGAGCGTGCCGGAGTGGATCGTGGTCCAGTAGCCTTCGGGGTCCTTGAGGCCGGCGGGGACCTGATCCCAATGCGCCGGCTTGTAGGGCTCGAGCGCATCCTGGGCCTTGGCCTTCATGCCGAAGGTCACGCCGAAATAGCCGATATCACCGACCGGATTGCTCTTCTCGGCCAGGATCTGGGCCAGCGCCTGGCCGGAATTCTTGTTGTCGTGCGGGATATCGTACTTGAGATCCGCCTTGATCGCCTTCAGCATCGACGCCCAATCCGCCCATTCCGGCGGACAATTGTAGCAGATAACGTCGGCCGCCCTGGCTGATTGCCACGGCGCGATCAGCATCAGCGCCAGCAACGCAAGGACAAGGCGGACGGTCTTCATGGGAGGCTCCGGTCTGGGAGAGGATGCAATGAGGATTTCAACATCAACCGGGGGACCAAGTATAGGCCGCGTATGAATGTTTTGCGACGCGCTTGCTGCCGTGCAGCAAATGCAACGGCTCCGATGCCGACCATCGGGTGCTCGCGGCAGCCAGTCGTTTCGCGCTATGCTGTCAACCAAAAGAGAAAGCGCCCATGTACCGGCCGCCCGGCGTCAGCACATCGCCCGATCTTCCCGTTCCCGGCCTGATGCAGGCCTGGGTCCTTGGTGAGCCCGGCCAGCTCCTGCTTTGCGAAAAGCCGACGCCGGTCCCCTCGCGCGCCGAGGTGCTGGTGCGCATCGACGCGGTTGCGATCTGCGCCACCGATCTCGAAATTATCCATGCCGGGTCGCCGGCAAGCATTCAGGGCGGTCTGCCCTTCAACAAGAACTTCACGCCAGGCCACGAGTATATGGGCTCGGTCGCTGCACTCGGACCGGACGTTGACGAATTCAGGATCGGTGAGCGGGTCAGCGTCGAAATCCACGCCGGCTGTGGTCAATGCAAACGCTGCCGCCAGGGCATGTACACCTCCTGTCTCAACTATGGAAGGCCGGAGAAGGGCCACCGCGCCAACGGCTTCACGACCGACGGCGGTTTCGCGGAGTACGCAGTCAACCACATCAATACGCTGGCGCGCGTACCGGATAGCATGAGCGACGCGGAGGCGACGCTCGTGGTGACCGCGGGCACGTCGATGTACGGCTTGACGGAATTGGGAGGATTGGTGGCCGGCGAGAGCGTCGTGGTGATCGGCCCGGGGCCGATCGGACTTCTCGCAGTTGCTGTGGCCAAGGCGCTTGGCGCAAGTCCGGTGATTCTGACCGGCACGCGCAACAAGCGGCTGGCGATCGGCCAGGAACTGGGGGCCGACCGCGTCATCAACATCAACGACGAAGACGCCGTTGCGGTCGTGAAGCAACTAACAGGGGGGATCGGCGCGGACTATGTCGTCGAATGCGCCGGCACCGAAGCGACACTCAACCAGGCCATTCACATGACCAATCGTGGCGGCAAGATTTGTCTGGCCGCCTTCCCGCACGAAGCTGCGACGCTGGACATCGCGCATCTCGTGCGAAACAACATCTACGCTTACGGGATCCGCGGCGAGGGCCGCAGCGCCACGCGCCGCGCCATGGAATTGATGGCGGCGAAGCGGTTCGACGCGACAAGGATCCACACGCATACGTTTCCGCTGGAAGACCTGCCGACGGCGCTCAGATATGCACGGGATCGCGTGGATGACGCGATCAAGGTCGTCGTCACCACAAGCAAGGCCGACGCGATCGCGCGCCGCTGCGGAGTAAGGTCCGTTCGCGCCGGCGGGAGACCGGACAGCCCGCTCACACCGAACAATATCGTTCCTTGATCTCGTCGTCGGCCAGCAGGGCCTGCGCCGACGCCTGGTGCACCACCGCCCCCTGATCAAGGACGTAGGCACGATCGGCGATGCCGAGCGCGAGCTCGACATTCTGCTCAACCAGCAGCACCGTCGTTCCCTGCGCCTTCATGTTGCGGAACAGCTCGAACATCTCGTCGACCAGGACCGGCATGATGCCCTCCGACGGCTCATCCAGCATGATCAGGTCGGGCTTTGCGATCATCGCCCGCGCGATCGCCAGCATCTGCTGCTCGCCGCCGGACATCGTGACCGCCTCCTGGTCCATCCGCTCGGCCAGCCGTGGGAATATCACCGCGATCTCGTCGATCCGCTCGGCTTCCCGCTTCTTCGCCGGCGACGCCACCAGCCCGAGCCGCAAGTTTTCCCGGACCGACAATCCCTGCACAATCCGCCGCTCTTCGGGAACATAGGCAAGTCCCAGCGCGAAGCGCACATGCGCCGGCCGGCTCAGCAGCTCCTTGCCCTTGAAGGTGACCGAGCCGCGCGTTCGTCCCATCAACCCCATGATCGATTTCAGCGTCGTCGTCTTGCCGGCTCCATTGCGACCGATGAGGCAGACTATCTCGCCTTTGGTCACTTCGAGCGTTATGTCCTGCAGCGCGTGACTTGCGCCGTACCAGGCATTGAGCTTGCCGATCTGCAGCATTAGTCAATGCTCCCGCTGGCCGAGATAGACCCGCTTCACCGCCTCGTTCTGCCGGACCTCCTGCGGCGTTCCTTCGGCGAGAAGTTCTCCGTGATGCAGCACGAGGATGCGATCGCTGATCCCGAGCACCAGCTTCATCTTGTGCTCGACGAGAATGACCGTACGCTCTTTTGCGAGCTTCACGATCAGATCCATCATGGTCCGGGTTTCCTCCGGACTCATGCCGGCCGTCGGTTCGTCCAGCAACAGCAACCGGGGTTGGCTGGCAAGCGCCATGCCGATTTCCAGCGCGCGCTGCTCGCCATGGGCCAGCGTCTTGGCGGCACGTTCGCGAGATTCCCACAATCCGACCAGGGCAAGCAGCTCGTCCGCCCGCTCGACCAGCTCGGTCAGGCGCGCGCGGGGACGCCAGATGTCGTATCTCGACACCAGCGCCTGCAGACCGACGCGGATGTTTTCACGGGTCGTGAGCTGCGGAAACACGCTGGTGATCTGAAAGGACTTTGCGATGCCCATATGCGCAAAGCGGTGCTGCGGCAGGCCGGTGACATCTTTGCCCTCGAATTCAACGCTGCCTTTGGTGGGCGCAAACGCGCCGCACAGCAAATTGAAATAGGTGCTCTTGCCGGCCCCGTTCGGACCAATAATGGAGGTGATCGCTCCTCGGGAAAACTCCGCCGAGATATCGTTCAGCGCGACAAACTTCCCGAACGTCTTGCCGACGCCCCTGGTGCGCAGAATGATTTCCTTGGTTTGGCCTTCCGCGGCGCTCATCGCCTGCCTCGCGCGATCAGCGTGCCCCAGATGCCGGCGGGGAAGAACAGCACGCATGCAATGAAAATGGCGCCAACGATCAGTTGCCAGTGAACCGTCCACACGGAGACCACATTCTCCAGGATCAGGAAGACGGCGGCGCCGATCATCGGCCCGAAGAACGTTCCCATACCGCCCAGCAATGCGATCATCACGACTAGGCCCGACGTCTCGTAGTGCAGGATCTCGATCGGAACGATCGACAGATGCAGCGCCTGCAAGGCTCCCGCGAGACCGCAGAAGCCGCCAGACAAAACGAAGGTCAGCAATCGGGTCTTGGTGACGTCATAGCCTGACGCGCGGGCGCGCATCTCATTCTCCCGCACGGCCTCAATGACGGCGCCAAATGGCGAGGCAAGAATGCGCGACATCACGAAAAACGCGGCAATCACAAAAGCCGCGATGACATAGTAACGGATCATCGGATTGATGAAGTCGAGCCGCAAGCCGAACAGATCGATGGTGCGGACGTTGATGCCGCGGAGGCCGTTTTCGCCACCGGTCAGGTCAACCGCCTGATAGAACAGGTAGTAGACACATTGCGACAGCGCCATCGTCACCATCGCGAAGTAGATGCCGCGGGTCCTGATCGCGAGCACGCCAATCAACGATGCCATCAACAGGCCGCCGGCGATCCCGGCCGCGATGGCCGCATACCATGGACAGCCAAAATGCACGATGGCGATGCCACAGAGGTAGGCACCGGTTCCAAACAGCGCCGCGTGACCAAATGACAGCAGACCGAGATAACCAAACACGAGGTTGAAGCCGACGGCGTACAATCCATAGATCAGGATGTTCACCGCGAGGGCCGTGAACGGCATCACCAACGGGAAAATCAGGATCACCGCGGCCACAATGCTGGCGCGATGCCGCGTTGCGAATTCGTACCAACTGCCCGTCGTGGCACGAGGCTGTTTGATGGATTCGGTGGCTCCGGTCATCCTTGGCTCTCAGCTCATCAATCCGGCGCGGCCGAAGAAGCCTTGGGGACGAACGATCAGGACGATCGCCATCAGCGCAAAGATCGAAACCTTGGCCATCTCGGGCGCAAACAGCGACGTCATGCTGACCACCACACCAACGAGGAGGCCCGCCAGTACGGCGCCACCGATCGAGCCCATGCCTCCTACGACCGTAACCACGAAAGCCTCGGCGAGAATCGTGCCGCCCATCTCGGGAATGACGCCTTGAAGCGGGGCAGCCAACAGCCCGGCAAAGCCAGCAATCGCGGTGCCTATCCCGAACACGATCAACCAGACCCTGGAAACGTCGACCCCAAGGACGCGGACGATTTGCGGATCGCGCGCGCCGGCGCGGATAATGAGTCCGAAGCTGGTCTTCTCCAGAAACAGCCAGAGCGCCAACAAGACGACGGCCGTCGCACCGATCACGAACAGGCGGTAGAGTGGAAAATATCCGACACCGATGTTGACGGCCCCTTGCAGAAGCTCGGGCGTGTCGAAGGGATAACCGGTCTTGCCGAAGGCAATGCGCACGCACTCGACCATGACATAACTCAACCCGAAGGTCAGCAGCAGCGGATAATCGATGCCGCGGCCGTAAAGCGGCCGGATCAGCACGCGCTCGACGGCAAGGCCGAACAGCCCGATCAGAAGCGGCACCGCCAGCAAGCAGAGCCAGAAATTGCCGCCGATCGAAATGAGGTACAGCCCGACATAGGCGCCGACCATGTAGAACGCGCCATGGGCGAAGTTGACGACGGTCAACATCCCGAAGATCAGCGAGAGGCCGATCGCAAACAGCACGTAGATGGCGCCGAGCGCCAGCCCGGCGAATAGTTGCAGTGCAATCAGGTCAAAGCTCAGGCCCGCCATTTGTCCCCCTCAGCACGACGCGCACCGCCCCGCGGTGCGCGTCGGCGCATGGCTCAGCTCTTGTGACCAAGCGCGTCGCAGGTACGCAGGTTCTTCTCGTTAGGCTCTTCGGTCGATAGAACCTCGAACACATCTGACTCGTTCTTCATGTCCTTGGACTTCGACTTGATCACGAGCACCGATTGCACCGACTGGTGATCGCATTTGCGATAGTATTGCGGCCCCTTGTAGTAGTCGTACTTCAGAGCCTCCAATGCCGCGACGACCTTGTCGGTCTCCACGCTGCCCGCGCCCCTGACCGCCTCGAGCACCGTCCGAACACCGCCATAGCCGAGCGCACCGTAGTCGGTAGGCAACTTGCCGTCGTACATCTTGCGGAACGCGTCGTTGAACGCCTTGGTCGAGGCGAACTTGTCCTCGATGCCCCAGAAGAACGAGCAGCCGCCGACAACGCCTTCGAATGCCTGGGGGCCCGCCGCAACGCGACTGGCATGCGACAGCAGCGGCGCGATGATCTGGATCGATTTCTTGATGCCGAAGTCAGTTGCCTGTTTCAGTGCGATTTGCTGGTCCCGGCCGAAATTGCTGATGCATAGAATATCGGGCTTCAGCGCCTGGAGACGCGGCAGCAGGGTCGAGAAATCAGTCGTTCCAAGCGGATGACGGATGTCACCAAGATTCTCGATGTTGAACTCCTTGCCGACCTCGAGAAAGCCGCGAACCATCTCGTGACCGTAAGCATAGTCCGCCGTGAGAAACGCCACCTTCTTGCCGAATTTGGTGAAGGCGTAGCGACCGACCGCCCCTGACGTCATGTGCGGGTTCAGCGCTTCGTGGAACGTGTATTTGCTGAAATCTGCCGCCTCGTTGATGGCGTCGGACTGGCTGATCGAATTGAAGATGACCCCGCGTTCCTTGGTGACGTTGTTGATCGCGAGCTGAACCGCCGCGGACAGACTGCCGACAACGAAATTCACCTTCTCCTTCTCGACCAATTCCAGGGTCCGCGTCGCCGCCTCACCGGGATTCAGCTTGTCGTCACGCACGACGAGCTCGGCCTTGCGGCCGTTGAGACCGCCGGCATCATTGAACTGGGCGACAGCAAGCTGACCCGCCCGCACCTGGTCCTGGGCCTCGGCGCCGTATGGACCGGTCAAAGGAACCGGGAAGCCGATCTTGATGGGCGCTTCCTGGGCCTGAAGCAGATTGATGCGAAAAGGCGAGACGGCGAGAACGGCGCCGGCGCTTGCCGTCGTCAGCAGACGACGCCGTGATATCGATCCAGCTTTGGTCACCTTCTTCGTCATGACTATTCCTCCCCAAGAACTGTCTGCGTTTTGCTTATCGTATTATCGTTGCCCGGACGTCTCCACTCAGATCCGTCCCAGGGCGGACAGGATAACCTGAGGCGTGAGCGGAATCTCGGTAATTGTTGCGTCAAGCGGCCGGAGCGCGTCATTGACCGCGTTGGCAACCGCAGCTGCCGCGCCGGCTGTCCCCGCCTCCCCAGCCCCTTTGGCTCCCAGCTCCGATTCCTGCGTCGGAGACACCACGTGGCCGACCTCGATATCGGGCATCTCGCCGGACATCGGGACCAGATAGTCCGCCATATTGGCATTGGTCAGCTGACCGCGTTCGTCGTAGATGCACTTCTCGAACAGCGCCGCGCCGAGCCCCTGCACGACCCCGCCCCGGATCTGCTCGTCGACCAGTTGCGGGTTGATGATGGTGCCGCAGTCTTCGACAACCCAATGCTTCAGCAGCTTAACGAACCCGGTCTCGGTATCGACCTCGAGCCATGAGGCCTGAACGCCGTTGGTGAATGCAAAGGGATATTGGCGCGGAACGAAATGCCGGGTCGCCATCAATTCGGGCTGGATACCGGGCGGCAGGGTGTCCGGTCGAAAATAGACGATCCGCGCAAGCTCGTTCAGTTCGATGCGCGGCGCGCCGTCGGCGGCGTTGACGATACCGTTGTCGACGATATCGAGCTCGGCCGGCGTCGATTGCAGGATGGCCGCGGCGACGTTCAGGATATTCTGGCGCAGGGCCTTGGCCGCCTGCAATGCAGCTTCGCCGCCGATGCCGGCGCCGCGCGAGGCCCAGGTGCCACCGCCATAGGGCGTGTGGTCGGTGTCGCCCAGGATGACGCGAACGCGTTCCATCGAAACGCCAAGCACGCTGCCGACGATCTGGGCCGTCAGCGATTCCGACCCTTGCCCCTGTTCCGTGATGCTGGTCTGGCAGATCACCGACCCTTGCGCGTCGAGCCGGACCGCAACGCCATCCTGCGATGAAATTTTCGCGCCGCCCACGCCATAAAAGGCAGCGCTGGGATTGGTCACCTCGATGAAGCTCGCGATTCCGATGCCCCGATGGACGTTTCTGGCGCGCAAGGCCGCTTGCTCAGCGCGCAGCGCGTCGTAATCCATCATCTGAAGCAGCTTGGTCAACGAGGCGTGATGCGACAGCTGCTCGAACTTCATGCCCGAGGGTGATGCACACGGATAGGCATCGTCGGCGATCAGATTGCGCCGCCGGATTTCGACGGGGTCCATGCCGATCTTCGCTGCCGCCAGATCGACCAGACCTTCGGTGACCGAACAGGCGATCGGGTGTCCAACCGCCCGGTACTGGCACATCACGTTCTTGTTCTGGAAAACGACGCGCGCCCGCGCCCGATAGTTCGCCGTGGCATAGGGCCCACCGACCAGATTGACCACCTGATTTGCCTCGATGGCGCTGGTGCGCGGATACATCGAATACGGGCCGATCCCCGTCAGGTCGTCGATCTCGAAGGCTGTGATGGTGCCGTCCGGCCTGACGCCGATCCGCCCCCTGCATCGATGATCGCGGGCGTGGATGTCCGTGTTGAAACTCTCGACGCGGTCCGCCACGAACTTGACTGGCCGACGCAACAGCTTAGACAGCGCGTAGGTCGCCATTTCGTCGGCGTAGATATGGACCTTGATGCCGAACGAGCCGCCGACATCCTTGCAGACCACTCGGACCTGCGCTTCCCTTAACCCAAGATGCAGCGCCGCGATGTTCTGCACCATATGGGGCGCCTGCGTGCCCTGATAGATCGTGAGCCGTGCCTCGGCCGCATTCCAATCGGCAACGACGGCCCGCGACTCAAGTGTCACGCCGGTGTGGCGCCCGAATACAAAGTCGGCCTCGACGAGTTCGGACCCCGACAATGCATGATCGACGTCGCCGGCGTCGAGCGTCCGCTCAAAGGCAAGATTGTCGCCGAGCGCAGCATGAATGACGAGAGCTGCCGGATCGAGCGCAGCACGCATGTCCGTGACTGCCTCAAGCTCCTCGTAGTCGACCGAAATATGCTCCATGGCATCTTCGGCTGCAGCACGGCTGGTCGCCACAATCGCTGCAACGGCCTCGCCCTGCCAGCACACGCGGTCGACCGCGATCGCGTGTTGTGGCGCAGACTTCAGTCCCTTCAGGTGCGAGAGCACCCCAACCCACGGCGTGATGACCGCTTCAAGTTCACGACCCGTGACGATGGAAACGACACCGGGCATGCGCCTTGCCGCGTCGGCGTCGATCGCTGCGATTTTGGCGTGGGCATGTGGCGACCGTAGAAAAACCACATGCGCCATCCGCGGCAATTCGAGATCACTGACATATTGGCCCCGCCCCTGCAGCAACCTGTCGAGGTTCGGCCGCGGTACGGTCTTGCCGATGTAGGAATTCGGGCGATCAAGCACCGAAAGCGCGTCTGCTGGCGCCCGCGTCACCGTCATGCGCCCCGCTCCGCGCGCGTCATGGCTGTCGCCTCAACCGCATCCACGATGGCCTGATAGCCTGTGCAGCGGCAATAGTTGCCGGAAAGATGCTCACGGATTGCTCGACGATCAGGCACCGACACGTGCTTCAGCAGGTCCTGCGCCGTGATCAGCATCCCAGGCGTGCAATAGCCACACTGCAATGCATTGCGCTCGCGAAATGCCGCCTGAAGATCGGCTATTTCACCGCTGTCAGACAGCCCCTCGATTGTCTCAACTGACGCGCCCTGCGCCTGGACCGTCAGCACCAGACAGGAGCGAACGATCTCGCCATCGATCCGGACCGTGCAGGCGCCGCAAACGCCGTGCTCGCACCCAATGTGGGTTCCGGTCAGCTTGAGATTTTCCCGGAGGAAATCAGCAAGATTGAGCCGCGGCAAGACGAAGGCGTCGATGGGTTCGCCGTTGACCAGAAGCGAGACCGGTACCGGAGCGTTCACTTACCGACTCCCGTTTCCAGTTCTGGCCGTGCGAGCAATGCCGCCACGCAGCGCCGGAGCAAGACCGTCGCGAGGTGTCGACGCATGGCCGCGGTCGCCTGCTGGTCCTCCTGTGGATCGAGTTCATCGGCCAATGCGGCCGCCGCCTCTGCGAGCAAGGCGGGCGTTACCGTGGCATCGATCAGTTTGCCGGCGGCCGCCGCGAGCAATGGCCGGTCGCCAACAGCAAAGAAGCCGAGCCGAAGAGCTGAGAACCTGCCGGCTGCAACAACGGCACGGGCGGCGAGACCAACGACAGCGTAGTCGCCATGCCGCCGGGCATATTCCTGAAAGAAAAATGTCGAGGCTTGGCCTGCGACCGGCACCTCGACCGCGACAAGCAACTCGTCCGGCAACAGCGCCGTTTCGTAAATTCCCCTGAAAAACTCCGTCGCAGTAATCCGGCGCTCGCCGGCCGAGCCCCGAACAACGATCGTGGCGTCAAGCGCCACAACACAGGCCGGCAGCTCCGACGCAGGATCGGCGTGAGCGAGGCTACCGCCGATCGTTCCGCGATTGCGAATTGCGGGATGGGCAACGTGGGCAACGGCATCGCGCAACAGCCGCGCGTGCAGTGCAACCTCCGGCGATCTGAGCAGATCGACGTGCCGGGTCAGCGCGCCGATGACCAGCAGGTCTCCCCTCACGGTGATGCCGCGCAACTCGGCGAGGCCGCCGATATCGACCAGAATGTCCGGAGACAGGAGCCGCAGGTTCATCGCCGGCATCAGGCTCTGACCACCCGACAGAACCTTCGCCTTGTCGCCGTGCATGGCGAGCAACTCCAGCGCGTTCACGACGCTGGTCGCGCGGGCGTAGGCGAAAGCCGCAGCTTTCATGTGGGCGTGGCCTCCCGGGCCCAATTTTGGTTTGCCCGATTAGAGGGCCGCCCTCTTCAAAGGTCAAGCTTGTTTATCGAGTGATTATTTGTGCGGCGGGGCTTGTCTTCGCCTCGGGAAGGCCGCAGGTTCCTTGCCAACTAAAGTTCAAATCGCGGGGAGGCGGATCATGAAGCTCGGTTTTTTTACGATGCCGATCCATCCTCTCGACAAGGATTGGCGGCAATCGCTCCGGGAGGATCGCGAGGCCTTTCTGCTCGCGGACGAGCTCGGCTTCACCGAGGCGTATGTCGGCGAGCACGTCACCGACAAGGCCGAGAACATCACCTCCAGCATCGCCTTCATTGCCTGGCTCGCAGCCGCAACCAAGCACATCAAGCTTGGAACCGGCACCATCAACATGCCAAACACGCATCCGGCAGCCATCGCAGCGTCTGTCGCCATGCTTGATCACATGCTTGATGGCCGTTTCATCCTTGGAATCAGCCCGGGTGGATTGCTGTCCGACGCGGAGGTTTTTGGCAATCTCGATGCCGACCGCAATGCCATGTTCCTCGAAGCCATCAATCAGGTTCTTGATATCTGGGCTGGCAAACCGCCCTATGATTTGCAGGGCAAATATTGGAATGTCTCGGTCAAACGGACCCTGATCGAGGACATTGGCCAGGGAATCGTCGCTCGCCCTTTGCAGGCTCCTCACCCGCCAATCGTGGTAACCGCGGTGGCGCCATTCTCAAAAGGCGTCACGGAGGCGGCGGCGCGCGGCTGGGATCCGATCTCGGCAAACTTCCTGATGCCGGCCTGGGTGAAGAGCCACTGGCCGAAATATGTTGAGGGTTGTGCGCGCGTGAACCGGGCACCCGAGCCCGCCAATTGGCGCGTCGCCAAGAGCGTGTTCGTGGCAAAAGATGCAGCAACCGCGAAGGCGTATACCACGTCGCCCGACAGTCCGTACGTGTACTATTATCACCAGTTGTTCACGAAGCTGAAGCGCAGTGGCCGGCTCGAGTTGTTCAAGACACGACGGGATCAACCTGACGCTGAGGTCACACTGGAATCGATCTGCGACAAATTGATCATCTACGGCACGCCCGAAAGTGTGGCTGACCAGTTGCTGGCGTTCCAGGAAGAGATTGGCACCTTCGGAACCCTGCTTTATGCCGGCAAGGACTGGAAAGATCGGGAGCTTGGCCGTCAATCGATGATCCTGATGGCCGAGAAGGTCCTGCCGCGGATCAATGCCACCGCCGCCGGATCATCGACGTGAAGGAGGTTCGACATGGCCTTTACTGATCGCATTCCGTACCAGGCGCAGGTCGACCGACCGAAACTGACACTGCCCGACGGCAAGAAGCTCGCCGTGTGGGTTATCCTCAATGTCGAGGAATGGCGCATCGAGAATGCAATGCCACGCACCGTGCTGAGCCCACCGATGGGCCAGCCCCTGCTGCCCGACGTGCCGAACTGGTCGTGGCATGAATACGGCATGCGCACCGGCTTCTGGCGGCAGTTCAAAGCTCTGACCGATCGAAAGATACCGGTGACGCTGGCTGCGAACGCCAACGTCTGCAACAGCTATCCGCGTGTGGCGTCGGCGGCGCGCGAGGCGGGCTTCGAATTCATGGGACACGGGTTTGTTCAGGGCCCGATGCACAAGGTCGAGAACCAGGCGGATGCAATCAAGCGCGCGGTCGACACGATTGCTGGATTTAGTGGCAAGCCGCCGCGATCATGGGAAAGCCCGGGCCTGACCGAAACCGAAGACACGCTCGATCTCCTGCGCCTCAACGGGATCGAATACGTGGCCGATTGGGTGATCGACGATCTCCCTCAGGACATCGCCACGCCGCACGGCACCGTGACGACGATTCCCTATTCGGTCGAGACCAACGACATCGTCATTCACGCGCTGCAACACCTTCCGTCGGAACAGTTCCTGACGCGCTGCACTGACCAATTCGATCGGCTGTACCTTGAGGGCGCAGAGAATGCGCGGATCATGGCCATCTCGGTGCATCCCTACATCACGGGCGTGCCGCACCGTATCAAGTACCTGGAGGCCCTGCTCGATTACGTCATCGGCCATGACGGCGTCGCCCTCATGACGGCAAGCGAGATCGGGGATTGGTATCGGGGTCAGATGGCGACAATGTAGCGCGCTCAGCCGGCGACCTTGATCGGCGCCCGTCGACGATCGGTCGCGCTCTCCGCCATTCTCTCAAATCCTGCGAGGAAGATATCCAGCGCGTCACTGATCATCTGCGCCTTGTCCTCGAGGACAGGCGCTTCGTAGATGTACTTGCGTACGCCATAATAGAAAATGCCGCCGTGAAACACCCAGGCCAGCTCGAGTTCTTCTGCGCTGGGCCTGCCCTGTGTCGCGAGGCCGGCGTCGTGGCGGCATTCCCGGAGAATGCGCGTCAGGATCTTGTCCTTGACCATGCCAACATACCAGCGATTGATATCGAGGCCCTTCAGGCCGGAGTAGAGATAGATTCGGAGCCATCTTCGGTTGAAGATCGCGTCGGTATAGATTTCGTAAAACTCCTGGAGCCGCACGCGGAGCGGACGTGACCGATCCGAGAGCACCTTCTCCCAGCCTATTTCAAGTGGTTCGAGATATACCTTGCGGTAGACCTCCTTGATGAGATCGTCCTTGCTCGGAAAATAGCGGTAAAGCAGCGGCTGCGTCACGCCGAGCTTGTGAGCAAGGGCGCGCGTGCCGCCGCCAAATCCCTCCTCCGCAAATAGCTCGGTTGCCTTGGTAACGAATTCACTGCGACGATCGACAGCTGATAGTCGCCTCTGCTTGGCACGAACACGCTTGACGGGCGTCTTTCGATTCATGATGTCTTGCCACCACCGTCAGCCAAAAACCGGCCAAAACCTCCGCGCGCGAACAACAGCGGACTGTTCCGGTTATAGGCGTAGGCTTCCACCGCGCCTAGGAAAATGACGTGATCCCCGCCATAGTAGCGGTTGGCGGCACGGCATTGGAAATTCGCGACCACATCAGCAAGCACGGGAGCATTCCCGAGACCCGGCGTCCAGCTCACACCCGCGAACTTGTCCCCCGACGATCTGGCAAACTGCATCGCCAGCGCCTGTTGCGACGCGTCTAGAACGTTGACCGTAAAATGGCTGGCATTCTGGAAGATCGGCAGTCCCTGCGAAAACATGCCCAAGCTCCACAACACCAGTGGCGGGTTGAGCGACACCGATGCAAAGGAATTGCAAGTAATTCCATAGGGCCGTCCTTCAGCCGACATCGCGGTGACTATCGTCACACCTGTTGCGAACGTACCGAGCGCATTGCGGAAATCACGGGGGTCGATCGCCGAACTATCGCTTGCGAGCTCACTGGCGGGATCCAGCGGATGTTTGGGTGAGTCGGACATCCGGCTAACCTCAAAGCGTCAGGTTTTCAGACGGCAGCCCCAGAGCCACCCGCCCGTAATTGGTGCCCGCCGCGTCGAAATTGAACGCGAGATGCGAATTCACCGCATGCGCGTCGCGGAATTGGCGCTGCAACGCTCCCGAGGTGAACAGGCTGCGTGCGCCGCCCGCCGCAAATAGAAGAGACACCGCCTCGGTGCACAAATTGACCGCGAACGCACCGTCGCGCCGAAGCTTCGTCTTCGCTGCAATGCCCGGGATATCGCCACGCCGGACCTCCGCAAGTGCCTCAACGCAGTTCGTGCGCATGATCAGCCGCGCGGCATCTATCTTCGCCGACGCCTCGGCAATCTTGATCTGTGTGCTTTGCAGGTCCCCGATCTTGGCCCGGTTATATGTCGAAGCGCGGTGTCGCGCGATCTCGACATAGTCATCAAGGCAAGCCTGCGCATTTCCCAAACCAACCCCGGACAACACATAGGGAAACAACGAAAAGACCGGAAGCATGTAGAGCGCATTTGGATTGACGATACTGCCCGGCGTCGCACCTCCCGCAAGATCGCTGACGGCAACGGTCATATGCTCGGCAACGAATGCGTCGGTGACCCGCACGTCGTTCGATCCCGTTCCGCGCAAGCCAGCCGCATTCCAAGTGTCGTCGATGCTGTAGTCTCGCCTGTTCAACAGGAATAGCCGATACTCGACACCATCGGCCTCATCATCCGAGGCGACCACGCTCGCGAGCATGTTCCATCCGCAGGATTCCACCCCGGACGAAAACGGCCAATGACCACTCAGAACATATCCGCCGCCGGCCTTCCTCGCGCGACCCGCCGGGAAGACAAAGGAAGACGCGATCAACGCATCCGGATCCTCTTCCCACACCGCGCTCTGCGCTTCGGGCGCGAACATAGCCAGCATCCAGTGGTGACTTGCAAGGTTGGCAAAATTCCAGGAGACCGAGGCATCCCCCTGCCCGAGGGCATCGGCGCAGTCGACCAGCGCAACATAGTCGAGCTCGCTGCCTCCGACGCGCTTGGGCTGCAGTATCCGGAAAAGGCCGCTGTCAAGTAGATCCCGCTCGGTCTCCGACGGCAATCTGCGCAGCTCTTCGGTCCGCGATGCCCGTTCGCGCAAAGCCGGAACTAGCGCCCTGGCTCGTGCGACCATGATCGAATAACGATCCATATCCGAGCCTGACTGTGCCTTCGTATCGAGCCCGCGGCCAACCTCAACCATGGTCTCTTCCTTCGTTCGATCTCCAAGAGATTTGCGCGTGCGATCGAGCCGTCAACTCAGTTTATCGATCGATCACCAGAGATCAAGACGCGCAAGCCTGCATTCCCTCAATTCAAGGCTCAGGATCCCACGACTGCCGCCGGGCGCCCATTTTAGGAAACGCTTCCAGCGATGCTTCGTTCGCACTGC
This sequence comes from Bradyrhizobium pachyrhizi, assembly GCF_001189245.1. GTDB lineage: Bacteria > Pseudomonadota > Alphaproteobacteria > Rhizobiales > Xanthobacteraceae > Bradyrhizobium > Bradyrhizobium pachyrhizi. The sequence continues at coordinate 106,773 of NZ_LFIQ01000051.1, forward strand.
ACATGCCCATTCTAGCATCCCCACGCCCAAGATTCGATGCCGGCTACGACCGCGGCTTGCCAAAGGGGGTTACCCATGGCCAGAAACGCAAAAAAGCCCGGTGACCGAAGCCACCGGGCGCTCCACGTCATCGATTGTTCGCAACGACCCGAACCACGTCGCAGGATCTAGACGAGCTCTTTCCGCCAATACAGCGTGTGCTGCCATGCCCAGGGCGAGCCAGGTTCGAAGAGCCGATACCCCTGCCGGATAAAATTATTGGCCGAGAAGATGTTGTCGGTGGTATCAGAAACGATCGCCTTCCAGCCGGCACGGCGCGCTCGTGCTTCCAACGCGCGAGTAAGCCGCAGCTGCAGGCCGTGGCCGCAGTGCGGCATCACGACGCCAACGCGGCACAGATATCCAGCATTTGTAACATGGGTTGAAGGAACGACACCCGCGAATGCGATTGGCTTCGCGCCACGGAACGCAATCCACCAATATCCTTGCTCGAAGTCCGGTACACGGGTCCCGTCGGAGAATATCAGCTGATGAAGCTCGGCGAGCGAGTCCGCCACCGCTTCGTCCAGGGCTTCGACCTCGCGTATCCGATACATTTCTGCGCCTCAATGATTCTGTTGTCCGCCAAGGCGCCCAGATCTATGTCCAAGGACATCAATCCGCTCCGCGCTCCGCGAGTCATTTTCCGAGCGTGGCCTTGATGCCCAACCAAACGGCTCCGAGAAAACCCGTGGCAAGCATAGTGATCACCGCCTTGAATGTATAGTTTTGTGCCTGCTCGACACTTCGTCGCCAGCGCCGGAGGTGCTGAAAATCGGCGCGCAGCTCGCGTCGGTCCCCCTCTTCAAAGCCGAATGAAGTCAAAACAGTCGCAATAGTCTTGACCACCACCGCGTCGATATCGCTTCGCCGTACCCTATCTTGCTCAATCAACGTTTCCATCACGATCGTTTTGACATCAGCTTCGTGCATGCGGTCACCGTCGAATGATGCGTGCGACATTCTCGAACGTGCGCTTTCCAAAATAGAAGCCCATGATCATGCCAGCCCAGGTGCTTACGTCTCCCGCGAGCTGCGGCGTCGTCCCAAGACCGAGAACCTTGTCCCACACGACGCACTTCGCATAAAAGGTAAGAGTGACATAGAACGCCAACTTCTCTGGCTCCCAGGGACGACCGATCTCGGCGAGCTTGAGTTGATTCTGCGCCTGCGCCTCGGCCGTCTGGGCTGCGATCTCGCTTGCAGCGAGATCGGCCGCGATCCTGCTCTCAATGTTTCCAGCCTTCAGCTTGGCTTGATACGCATCGATCAGGCCCTTGATGACGGGACCACCAAGGAATGAAAGAATAGCCATCCACATGGATCAGTTCTTTCCTACCGACCGCAGCCGCGCGACGATCGTAATCGTCGAGATTCCGATCATGGCGTAGGCCAGATATCGAGGGTTGTTCTTCAGCGCCTCCATGATCTGGGCCTTGAGATCAGGATCGCCGAAGGCAGATGCGATCGGATCAAGCCACTGGAAGACGGTCCCAAGACCGGTCAGGAAGAGGCCCCAGATCACCGTCACAGATCGTCCGGCCAGCGCCCAGGCCTTGCCCCAGAACGTATCGGCCTCATCGTAGAAGGATTTGAGAGCTGGAATCGCGTGCAAGACCGGCCGCAGCACAATGAAATACGCGCAAAGCAGTCCGGGCAAGGTCAGGATCAGCCAGAGCATCGTCATGTCCTTCCGAAAAGAGATCTGAAGAGGTCAACAAAAAAGGCTCCGAGGGAGCCTTTGGCGGGAGCGTGGATCGATGGAGTGCCCGGAGGAGGCTTTGGCGCTGGCGAAGGCGCCGTTCCTGCCGGGGTAATCTTCGCCCCGGTGAAGGTGATGGTCGGATCGAGTTGCATCATCGCCGCCAACAAGCCGGCGCAGCCGAGTTGCTGATCCACGACGCTCGGGTCGAAGACCCCATCCCGAACATATTTACCCGAGACATACTGATCGGTGCCGGACCAGATGTAGGGCGACGGTTTGCCCCGAGCTGCATAGCCGAGCCCGTTATATTGCTCGAGCATGGTCAGCGTGCCACCGATCGACCAGTCCCTGTTTCGGGCAGCGAAGGGCGCACAACTGACCAGCGCGTCAAAGGCGCCGTCTTCCCAGGCCTTGAACGGCCCCTTTCCCTTCGGAACATGGACCGAGACGCTTCCGAGCGGGTCGCCCTGCCCAAGCTGGGTGTTCCAGTTCTGTGAAGCCTCCCGCTCATGGGCGACCGCGATGAAGAACCAGGGCACGCCAGTCCTGGCCGACACCGTCTGATACCGACCTTTGGCAGTCGGAGCGACGAGCCTCTTGGCGGTACCGGAGAAATTCCGGGTCAACTTGGCTTTTGTCCAGCGGGTAGCGTTCGCCGCCGTTAGGGCAACGAGGTCAGTCATAGCATCTCCAAAAGAAAAAGCCGCCCAGAGGCGGCCTACGCTGCAATGCAACATCGTTTGCAAATATTGTCTATAGTGGGGTGTGATGATAAACGCAGCGACATGCACACTGATCGAACCACACGACGCTACGCGCGGGACCCGCGTATTCTTCCGTATTGGAAGGTTGTCCTGAAATCCACGTGGCTCTTCCTCAAGGCCGATATCAGGCAATGGTTCAGGCCAACTTAGGCTTTCTGGCGAGAGCATTTCTTGGACGCCCTACTTGTACGCTCGCACCAGGGGCAAGGTTAGGCTGGAGGGCCAGGATTCTCAACGCAGGCGAAAGCAGCGCACACATTAGGATCGGCGAGAATTCATTTGTAGGCGGTGAACTGTTTGTTTTTGCTCACGGTGGTGACATCGAGATAGGAAGTAACTGCTACATTGATGTTGGCGCCCGGATATGGTCTGGCGTGTCAATTAAGATAGGGAACGACGTCACAGTCGGCCCTAACGTGAATATTTTCGATAATCACACGCACCCGCTACGCGCCGCAGAACGACACACACAAATTAGAAGCATCTTCACCATCGGGCATCCCCGGCAAGTTGAGCTTGCAGATCGCCCGGTTACAATCGGCGATGGCGTTCAAATAGGAGCAGGTGCGATCATCTTGCGCGGCGTGGAGATCGGAAAAAATGTCACCGTTACGCCCGGCAGCATTGTGAGCAAAAGCATCATGCCCTCAACGGATCAAATAATCCGCATGATGTAGTTGCAGACAATGCTTGGCTGAACGTTCGAAAATGGCGTGCTCGTGCCTCCTTGAGGGTTAGCCGCCAGCGTTCCGGAGAAAGTCCCGGTTACCTGAAGTGGGCTCGCAGTGCCAGTAGTCGGACTGTACACGTTTGCCTGAGTGCCAGTGGTAGTCGAGAAGAAGTTCGCGAAGGCATTGCCAGTTATACCGCCTGATACCGAACCCGTCGGGGTGTAGGGTGGCAGGTTTGCGGTAACAAGGGTTTGGGTCTCGGAACCGCCCGTTCCGCTGAGCGACAAACTGGAGAACGTGGCACCCGTGATCCGACCAGCGCCGCCATCAGCTGCCACAGAGGCACGTCCTCGCTTGTCGGGTATATTGAACGTGGTCGAACCATCGCCCACTCCATAGAGCGTTCCGACCAGCGCAAACAACGTCGCATAGGTCGTGCGCGAGATCGCCTGCCCGACTGGAAAAACAAACGAGCTGTTCGGGGCGGTAGGTGCCCAGTAATCCATGCCGGCCGCAAGTGGCACGTTGTATGGATTGCCAAAGAAGCCGTGCAGATACCACACTGCATCAGAGTTACTGTAAGTCGCCGCATAGGGCGTACCCTGGATGATAACTCCGGCCTGCAATTCGACGCCGGGCGCAGTTCTCAGCGGACGGTTACCGAGCCCGTCGACGTTGATGACGGTGATTCCGCCGTTTGTGATGTGCGGCGTGAAGGCAATCATCGTACCGTTCATGTTCGTGAAGCTGTCGAATTGCTGATAGCTTGACAGCGCATAAGATGTGCTGGATCCGGTCGTGACAATCGCGCCGGCGATATCGTCGCGATACTTTGCTGTGGCCGCCATCATCGCGCGCGCGGAGTCATTGACACTCGAAGGCGCCTGTCCCTCCTGCCAATTGATCGAGCTGTCAGCGGTTGCATCCGAGGCCGCAACCCGGGACCATTTGTAGAGAGTCATGGTACTTTCCCTTGATGAATTTTCGCGAGGCCAGCTCTCGTCGATGAGCGGTAGCCCCTTCGTTATTCCGCGCGACCGAGCTGGAGATATTGGGCGCACGGGCAGGCAGGAGCCCGCGCGATCAGAAGGTTGCGGATCACGCCGATGGGTACGCCGGGGCTCTCCCTGGCTACAGCCTGCGCACGTGCATCGATGATGGCTTCAATTTCGGCACGAAGTTCACTGATATGGCTTTCAATTGGTGGCGTGCGGGCTGGCTTCATCTCTGGTCCTTTCTGGCTGTGCGCAGGACGTCCGCTGCAGCGCTTCAAATCGCTTCAGCGCCGCGGCCGCTTCGTTCTGGGCGCGCCGCAACGCCTTGTCGCGACGCGCCTCATGGGCTGCAATGAATATCTGCACATCGTAAGGCAATGACCGGAAGCGCGTCTTGCGATCGTCCGGCCAGGATCTCGGCGGTTCAACTTCTGCAATATGCGCGATTGCCGCCGCAGCCGGGCCTCCGAGCGTGGGGTCGGCGAGACCCGCCGACACATGCAGCTTCGAGATATCCTGCACTGCCGGCCACAGCCGCTCGACGCCGAGGGATGCGCAGTCGACCACGAACCGGGCAACGATCGCCGGCGCTGCGGGATACGGAACCGCGCCGTGCAACTCACACCAGCGAACAAATATTGGTGCGGCACGCAAGCGAGCTTGCGCGAGCGTTGCCAACACAGGATTGACCATCGCCCGCTTCAGCGTTTCGCCCTGCGCAACGCATGATGGAGATCGGTCATCCTGCGCCGCAGTTCCTGAAGGCGCACGTGGCGCCGAAGGCTATGCGAGCCCGAATTGATCTCTCCGGCGAGCTCCGCATCGAGCCTGTCCAGGGCGGCCACGCGCTTGCTCAATCCATAAAGGGCAAAGTTGTCGGCGATCTCGCTAACGGTAGCGGGCTGGCCACAGGCCTTTTCCGTGATGGATTCGGCGTGCCCGAGAAAATCTCGATCGTCTGTCATCTGCGAACCTCAGGCTCAAGACCGGAAGAAAATCGGGAGGTCAACCGGCCACTGTCGCATCGGTTGTCCACTAACCAATCCGCTCGCAATTAACGAACGCGGGAGGCCCTTATCCGCACTTCCACCGTTCGTCGGCATCGGCGAACCGGAACTCCCTTGCGGATGCCGCCTGAGTTCGCCATTGCCGCCGGGTAACCGAAACGAAACTTTGATCTCCCTTGGATCTCGACTTGTCGATAGTGGGCTTGGCGGAGAGAATGGACCGTGGTCAGGATCCACGTAAAGCCAGTCCTTGTCCGGAGCTTGCGGGGTCAATTCCGGAGGAAGCTCGATATGGTCGATCGGCGATTCGCGGCCGATGCGCTTCTTGATCGCGTCGGCATATTTCCCAAGATCTGAGAGCAGTCCGCCCAGAATGTCCGACGGATCATCGATCTGACCGCGCAAGGCCGCGATCGCATCGATGTAGCCATCCACAGCGTCAGCGCGGGCTTGATTATCCTTCTGCACGCCATCGGGATAATAAGCCTGATCGCCGACGATAAGATCGGACAATTGCCCACGAACGATGTCATAGACCCGCCGCCGATCCGCCTCGTTGATCACCGTCCTCGGATTGAGCGGCGCAAGGTATTTCCTCTCAATTTCCGCCATCCTGTTTCTCCATATTGGCCCTTACAATGCATGTGACCCCGATGCCTCGGAAGGTCAGATCTTCGGAGCCTGCGGCCAGTTGCTTGGAAGAATAATGTCGGCGGCTCAGCCGGCGATCTCTAATCCGCCTGAGCGAATCTCAGGAACAGGGTACCGATGTGGAAATTCACAACGAACTCGTTTCCCCTGCGCTGGTGCCCCTCATAAACGGTAAGGCCGACCAGAGAACCAGCGTCACGCGACACCGACGTCGTGCCGCCATAGAAGAAGCAGCAACCCGGTCGCGCGCCGTGAATCGCGATCTTGACCTTCTTGTCGCGTTCAAAGAAAGACAGCTTGATCGAGATCAGCTGAGTCTTGAACTCGATATTGCAAGTTGCTTCAGTATTGCACTTGTCGACAATGCCGGTTTCCTGGCGACCTCCGACATCAAGCGCATAAGCAACTGCGTAGTCACCTGCACGTGCGGCTGGCACGAATAGCAACCAGAAGATAGCAATGACCAGCAAGGCTGCCCATCTCAGCAACGTCGAGCTCAAATTTGAAAATTTGCCTTGCATGGCATTCCGTCAAATCCGACAATCGGAATAGAACATATAGCGAACATTGTCAAGGTTGACGAGCCTACCGCGGTCGTGCGCTTCACCGCCTGGCGCCTCTTCGCGCATGATAAAGCGCTACCGCATCCTTGATATCGCCAGTGTTCGAAAGCCTTGCATTGAGCGCTCGAAGATCCACGTTCTCGCGCTCGCCACGCGATGCCGCGGCGCCCGGTCGCTGCACCGGCGGAAGCGGTCTGGTGGTGACGGCATCCTTCGCCTTCATCATCAGGCGATATTTTCCCGCGTCGTACATCATCCGCTGAAAGGTGGCGTTGCGCATCAGCGGCTCGGTGTTGAGCAAATACGTCAACTCGGAAGCCTCGAGTCCACTCGCCTTGGCCGATGCGATGATCTCCTGCATCACGGCGCGCTGGGTTTCGACGGGCTCTCCCTTCAACATCGCATCAAACAGCGCGTCCTCTGATTTCGCGTGAGCGCGAAAGGAGTGATACGCGGCTTCAGCCTGTCGTTGGCTCTCTTGTTGATGTTGTGCAAGAAGCTGGTCCGTTGCCGCGATCGCGCTCTGAACGCGCGCAAATTTGGCCGGCTCGTGTCGCGACATCTGCTCGAGGACGCCAGGCAAGTTCTCGAGCGGAACGCCGACGAGCTCGGGAAATTGATTGACGAAGCTCGCCTGCGCGATCTGCGTGGCGCCGGTAAGGGCATCAAGATAGCCCTGGCGGACTTTGTGCGTTTCTGCGATCTCCTCATCGATCGCCTGACGCACCTGCGGATGCTCCAGCGCTCTCGCCAGAGCAGGATCGATCCCTTCGTTGAAGTTGGCGCCCGTTTCGGCATCTTGCGTCCTCACGTCGCCGTTGCTTCGCCCGGCTTCCGCGACACCGGTTTCAGGCAGGTCGAAGCCGTAGAACTCGGCCGCCTCCGGGTCGCTTGCGAGCGCCTCCATGCGCAGTGCGTCGACCCGCTCGGCTAATCGTTCGGCGTCTTCGCCGTCGGCGATCAGTTTCTCGGCCGCCACGGCAGCCGCATAATCACGGCTGGCGCGCCGTAAGGTTACCGCTTCATTCGCCGCAGCGGGCTTCCCCTCCGCGTCCCGATACTGCCGGACAACCACGTCCTCAGACTGTTCCGAGATCTTCTCTGCGGCCTCGCGAAGCGATGCATTGTCGCTGCCGATCGGCTCCTCTTCGTCCGCTCTGCGATCTGGCATCGGCTTGTAGCCTGCCACTGCCAAATCATGGGCAGCGCCCGTAAGATCGTTGCTGGGTTCATCGGCCATTGTTCAGACCTCTCCTCCGCAGGTAAGCGCCAGGGCTTCGACCGGGTGCCCCCCCAAGTGTTGGCTCCTCTTGATTGTCGGGAAACGCAGGGGCGGTTCGACCAGTCTGCTCGACCGAACGCTGGCCGGAGTTAAATCCCGTCAAGCCGTTGGCGAGAGCCGCGAATGGGTTGCCTAGCGGGGTATGAGCCCAACTCTGAAAGCCGGCATTCAATCGATCACCGAATGTAGGGACGGCGACCGGCGCGGAAGGTTCCGCGCGGCCGAACTGCGGCATCCAGTAATCTCCAATACGCATGTTGAGCGTCTGCCCATCGTCGCGCGGCCAGCTCGACGGCGTTTGAGGCACCCCAGCTGCACTCGGTCCATCTGGCGGCGTTGTGTCGCGGTTGCTTGCCGGTAGATCCGAACTCCCGGCGCCGGGGACTGCCGGGAAAGGCGAGCCCTGCGCGGACTGGTCGAAACTCAACTGCGGCTGCAGGGAGACCAGCCGACCATACAATCCTCCAGCCGGATCGAAAAGCCTCGGATCAAACCTCAAATAGTCGTCAAGCAATCCCATCAGCGCACCTCGCCGAGCTTGCGAGAGGTTTCCGTCGCGGCGTGATAGTCGACGGCCTTGTAGCCATTGATGTCCAGGACGGCATGCGGCGCGGTCCGTTCCACATCCTGCGCCATCAGGCCGATGTGGTAGGCAGGCGCTCCCTTGTAACGAAAACCATAGACGGGCGTCCCATCGAACAGCGCGCCAACGGCGGCAACGTCTTCCTTCAGCCGCATGTCGGACGGCAAGAATTTGAACAGGCTGCCGATGCCGTTAGCAATCGCCCCGAACTGCTGCGCACCGGACATCTGCTGGGTGGTGTTCGTCGTCCCATTGCTCTGCTGGCCGAGTTGCGCGATCGGCACACCGATCTGTGCGAGCAGGCTCAACGCTTGCACCGGAATGCCGCGGCGCTGCGCCTCCTCGGCCAGCGTTGCGTTGGCGCCGTAGTTCCGGGCATCGAGCGCGGATTGCGAGGCCGTGACGCCCTGCCCCTGGTTGGTGAGATAGTTCTGCTGCATACCGCTCAGCGTATTCGCAGTGGTGTTGCCGGCTCCGTAGAGCGCGTTCGCCGCATTAAACTGGTTGGCGACATCCTGGTTGTACTGTGCCGCGATCACGGGCGCCTCGGCCGCAGCGACCCCGCGCCCATAAGCCATCTGGTTGGCTCCGCTGAGGTCACGGCCGGCCGCGGCGAACTGCGAATTGATGCTGTTGCCGACATCGCTCTGGATTTGTGCCAGTTGCGCTGTCAGTGCCGGATTGTTTCCGATCATGCTGCCGTTAGCATAGGGCGTGAGCTGCCGCTGCAACGTGCCAAGATTATCCTGCACATTTCCGGCCTGCGCATTCGCGCCGCCGCCGTCCAGCAGCGAGTTGGCATAGCCACCAATTTGACCGGCATAGGGATTGCCCTGCGCGGCGTTGCTCTGAAGGATGGTCAATGCACCGGTCTCTGCTGATGTGAGTCCGGTGTTGTTCAACCGGGAACCAAGCTGACTGAGGATGCCCTGCAACATCGGCTGGGCGGCCGTCCATGGAGCGGTCTGGGACTGCTGCGTTTGGGTCGATGAAGATTGTCCACCCATCAATTTCTCCTGGTATCAATGATTGTGTTCACTGCGTGAGCGCGCAGCGCAGCGCGCTACGCAACGACGGCGACGGTGAGATCAAACGACAAACCAGCTTCGCTCTCGATCCATCTGGGCACGCCGAGAAATCCGGGATTATTTGTGCCGCGCGAAGCCGCCCTTTCTTGCACGACATCGTAAGGCATCAGAGAAGGCCACCCGCACGCTCGTCTGGCATCATCTGCACCGACGAAGCTGCCGAGTTGTCTAGAATCTCAGGCTGAAGAGGGTATCTGGGCCGTCGGGGAGAAGGAGCTGGCGCCGGTGGCATCCACGGATCGATCCACCAGGGAAATCCTGGCTTCTGCGGCACCGGCTCGTTGATGTCATGAAATTTGTCGCGAATGCGCGACCAAGACTCCTGTGGACTCGCTCCGTCGATTCCGAAATTTGCCACCCGGTAGAGATCGTCCCCGAACCGCGCCGTCATGAATTGCTCCATGAACAAATCGAGACAGAAACTTGCGATACTGTCGCCACATGCGATGCTGACGTGGCAAGGCGCGGGGGCGCGTCATGGACGTGCCCCGCATTCTCATCAACCGGAGTTCGATCCTGGCGGATCGCGCTATTTGAGGGATGGACTAGTTAGGGATCGTAGATCACCGACTGCGACAGACCGAGTCGGGCCAAGGTAGCGTCTATCTCGTCCTGACTACGCGGATATGCTTCATAGATCAGCCTCGTCTTCAGGCGCACGGAATACCGTGGATTCCACGTCCAAAAAAGATCTGCTGGAGGCGCTCCGGTCTGGTCAAATTTCCGCTTCAGGATTCTTCTGATGGTCGTGCTTTCAGGTGGCTCCTTGAACCCGGCCGGAAAGCCCCTTGAATGATAGAACTCGGCCTTGCGATCGGCGAACGCCTGGTGTTGGGCATCGGCAGAAGAAGCACATGGGTATGTGCCAAAATGTTGCGCGTCGGAGTCGGACGTTTCCACGAATCGCAAACAATCCTTGCTCAACAACCCAGTCTTGAGATTGGTCCATGCAACAATCGCGTCTCTCGGTACGAACGCTTCTGCGGAAGCGAAAAGGAGATAGTTGGCGCAAGCCGCGAAGCAGTAGTCGTGGACGATGACGACCGCTTCCTTGCTCCTAAGCATGTCGGCAAGCATGATCGTCGCAGAGATTTCACCGCCAAATCCTTTGACGACTGCATATCCGTCCTGCTGAAGGCTCCTCGCAACTGCGAGCTCTTGCTGCGAAAATATCCAATCGTGGACACATAGGACCCTCTTGTCGTCCCGAAGCGTCAACGGGCTGGTTGCCTTTGGCTGAAGCACCGGCGAGTCCACCTTGCCCCCTCGGCAGAATGCGAGCACGTCCGAATAGCTTTCCGCCCCTGGCATTTGGGCACGCGAAGCTTCCGCACCCGGAAATACCCAAAGGAATGCAGCAAACGCTAGATTTACTCCACGGAAGCCAAACACCCTTACCTGCACTTCGGTGAGTTGAGGGATCACACAACATCAACCATAGAACATATGGTGAACAATCGTCAACCCACCCGCGAGACAGCAATTTCCTTATCCATGATGATATGCTTCGCACGATACCCGTCGAGCACGCGCAGCCAGCCCTTACGACCGTAGATCCTGACGCGCGCGCAGCCTTCGTCTCTCGCATAAGATTCGATCCCATCGAGCAGCGGCAGCCAGCGCTTCATGCCGGTGCCGCCGCACGCGGTGATGACGCAAACCTTGCCGATCTCGGAATTGATCAGGACCGTGGTAGCTGCCGCCTGAATCGACCGGCCGTTCCAGGCGAGCCACAGGAGACTAAGGCCGGAAAGGATGTCCGCTTCAATGTCTTCGAATGCGCTCAGAGCGGTTCGGATACATGCTTCTCTCAGCAGCAAACTTGCATGTGGCCAAATCTCGTGGACCTGCACAGGGTCGACACAAACGAGCGACGAGGACGCGAGAGCGGACATAGATTGACTTCGCTTATGGACGGAGTAGGCACAAGCCATCTGGCAAATGCACGCACTGCGCCTCGTCGAAATTGCATGAAGCGGTCGAGTGGAAAGTTATCTACCTTTCGACTTCTTGCGAAACATTGCGTTGTTGCGCTTCCGCCTCTCCTCATAACTCAGGCCCGGGTCAAGGGGCGTTCCTCCACATATCGCCCGCACTCTGGTCTTTTCGCAATCTTCAGCGGAAAACAGCGCATTACGCTTCTTGGATTGGCCATAGAGGAACGGGTTTCTCTTTGCCGCTCCGCTATTGTATGCATCCTCACATTCCTTGCGGGCATCTGACCACTCCTTTGCACAATCGGCATCATTTCCACCACCGTCAGCGGAGGCGTTCGGATCAGGATCCTGGTTGTCCGCCGGCGCCAAGGGCGGAGAGTCGATCTTCGGAGGCTGCTTCCGTCCCGCTCCCATCATGTCGACACGCTCAAGTTGCCTGACATTGGGATCAGATCGACTTAGCGCGCCTTGTCCTTCCGGATTCGGCGTCGCTCTAGGTCCTATATTGGGAATCGGTTGAGTCCTATCCTCATCGCCGGAGATAGATCGCCGGAGATGGTCCGCTCCCAGCATCAGAGCAACCAAACCTCCTAGTGGACCTCGCGGCCGAAACGGTGGCTGGTCTCTAGGAAGTCCGGACGGTGGCTCTACTGGACGTCGATCAGCATCTGGAAAGTCGCGCGGAAGTACAGTCGAGCCGGCGCCATCAATTGGTCGCTCAGCGTTCCGATTAGCGTCGGCTCCTTCAAGCGTGTGGGCTTGCTGCATTACTCGAGCAAACAGCGCTCCATAGCGTAGAACATCAAGGATCGACATCGTTGCCAACTGTGAGGCATCCGTGATGGGCCTGGGCGCCAGAATTTTTTCGAACGACGGCATCCGGAATTGCGGAACCTGACTGGGATCACTGGGATTTCCGGAGGGCGGCAAAGGTGGAAAGGGGAGCCCCTTTCCAAACGCGCCGGGGCCAACCCTAAATGGAGGAGCCATTGATTAAATCCTTCGCTGAAATGACGCACGACACTGCGTCGCGCGTAGATGGATCGCTCAAGGTGAGAGTGGGTAGATTGCCTATGGGGGCGTACCGACGCGCTAATGCGACCTACGTTGTCGGTATTAGCCAAGCACTGCGTATAGGAACGTCCGTGCTGGCGTCGCTGAATTGACATGTGTGATCGTGAACGATCCATTCGTCACGGCGCTGACGTAGAGCGTGCCATTGCCAAGCTCCGTCGCGGCATTTGCCGAAGCTGGCGTCAGGATCGGCGTCGAACCCGTCGCGGCGTTCGGTGTCGAGACGATCGTCGTCGACGCACCCGTCGCGAGCGTTACCGACCCGACCGCGTTCGAGCGGCCGGCGGCGAGGCCCTGGATGGCGAGCACGATTTTCTTCAGGTCGGTCTCGACGATGCCTGGAACGTACGCCGTCATAGCGCGCCGCTCGCGATGACATCCGGCACGACGCCGGCACAGAAGGTCCATTGGGTTGCAGCGGGGATCCGCACCTTGAACCGCGAGTAGCGCGTGTCCTGCATCATGTCGCAGCGTCCGGTTCTGGCATTCACGAGCACCTCAGTGCCCGGGACTGCGGTCGCTGAAGGCGTATCGCGGGTAGAGACGGAGCCGTACAGCGTGGAGGCGTCGGTAATCGGCCTGAAGCCGCGTATCGTGATCCGGTTTTCGTCGGTCCCCTGCTCCGCGCTTTCCAGCGTCGCTTCCAGGTTCTGGCCGCGAAAGAAGCCGAGCACATGCGCATTGCTGAACTGCGCGATTTCAGGCTGCACCGCCGTGGCATAGGCATCGAGGCTCAATGTCATCGCGTCGATCGAGGACGAGATGGTGTCGAGGTTTTCCAGCGTCAGACCGGTCTGCGAGACACCCAGCAGATATTCTCCGGTCATCGAGACAGGAAAGAAGCGATCAAGCAGAAAGTCGTAGCCGAGCAGCTTGTCGTAGCTATTTCCGACGGCGCCAGAGACCGATTTGTAGGCCCAGTACACGCGGGTACTGCGCGGATCAGCCGCGCCCACGAAGAGCTGCAGATTGCCCTTGTCGAGATCCGCCAGGAACGTGCGATCGACCTTCTCGCGGCCGATCTGCTCCGGTACGCCGCCCGGTTCGATCTTGTGAAAGCCCTGGCCTGCGTAGAAGAAGATGCGCTCACCGGCCCGGATGATCGAATACGGCGCGTAAAGACCCTTGTCCTGCGTAATACGATCGATCTGGAACACGATCGGCGAACCCGGAACATAGGACATCCGCCGGATCGCCTGATCCTGAAAGATGATGCCAGCCTCGCCGCCGGCGACGCCGCGAACAATGCCGCCGTCGGGAAAATCCTGGAAGTCGGACGACTTGATGCCGCTGATCCAGCTGTCGGCCGCGTTGAAATTGTTCAGCCCCGACCACTGAATCCGGTAAGGGTTCGAGAGCAATCCGGACAGCACCAGGAACCGGCCGACGACCCCGATATAGGCCGCCTGCGGCGGCGAGCCGAGCGCATTGCCGAACGTCGACGCCGACGACAAGTCAAACATCTGCAGCGCTGTGTTCGCCTGCGTGGCGAAGACGAAATTTCCGGTTTGCGCGAACTGCCACTGCGCGTTGGCGCTCAGCGCGCTGTATGTTCCGCCTCCTGACGACACATCCGTCCAGGTGAAATCAGTGTTGTTGAGCTTGTAAAGCTTATTGCTGGTTCCTGCGAATGTGACCACCGTGCCATCGGACTTCAGCGCGTAGAAGGCTCCCCTGCACGCGGCTGGTAACGGTGCCGCGTAAGCTGACAGGCTCGGAAATGGTCCGTAGCCGTCACCACGTGGAATCACGTTGAGGATGTTTCGCGTCGCCTGACCTTCATAGTCGCTGACATCGGGGCGATACTCGCCAGTGGCAAGCAAGGGCATCGTTCAATCGTCTCCAGAATATTGGACGGCAGGCTTTGCGAATCGCGTGACCGGCGACGTCAGGCGTCCGGCGCTTCGTGCAGGGGCGGCGCTAGTGCACAACCGGCTCCGGAATTTCTTGCTCGGAATCAGCAATCCAGGCACCCGCCGGAGCAATTTGGGGCGTCCACGCCGTGACCGTTGGAACGTCCGTGATCCAGGCAGGCGAAACCGTCGCGCTCGTCACCCACTCAGGAGACGGCACTGTTTCACCAGCCCAGCTGCTCGCGATAGGTTGGGCCGGCCACCAATTCACGTAGTCTCGGCCCGTCGCCGCGGCGCTGCCGGTCACCTGATACGCGATCGTTCCCGCATTCAGTGCAACCGCCCCAACCACTCCGTTACAGACAACAACGTAGCCGCCCACGATGACGCTGAGCGTCATGGCCGTCCTCACGGAATTTCCAGCGAGGACGTAGTTCGTCGCGCCCAATACGAGACCAATAGGGAACAGCGCGACGGCACCGCTCACATTGTAGCTTCTCGAGCTTACATTCAGCTTTGAAGTAAAGGCCAAGGCATTGGCGGCTAGCGCGTAGCTTGCCGGAGCCGCCGTTTCGCGAAGACCGAGGATCGTCCCGTTTCCCTCCAGGACGTACGATGCTGATCCACTGACCAGAACATTCGATCCGCTTACCCTCGTCTGCCCCAGAGCGAGGCGGCCGATTGCATCGAACCCGAGTAGCGACATTTGCTAAACCGCCTCCGCTAGTTGGAAAAGCACGACGCCGCACAGCACCTCGATGATGAATCTCATCATGTTGTAAAAAGCTCCGTACCGAGGACCGAGCCCGGACAGCTGGCGCCCCACTGCCGATGCCAGTCTGCCGACGACGCTGACCGCCCGACCGGTGATGACATCGGCCCGCGTGCTCGCGACCAGGCTGTCCGCAAGCTTTTCTGCCGACCAACGATCGAGTGAGAGCCTGTATTTGCAGCGAGGGTGACGGTTGAAATCCCGTCCTGGCTTAGCTGCCCAAGGCCAGCCATCTCGGCGCATCAAAGCCACGCATAGCGCGTGCAATGGTTCCGGGTGGCGCATTAGGCGCCAATCCTGAAGCCTTGAAAATGCGTGCCTGACGTAGCACCGAACAATGTCGTGACGCCGTTTGGCATATAGACATATGCCTCAACGTAGTCGGTGCTTCCGTTCATCGGGACAGCACAAACAAGCAGCTTGTTGCTGTCGCCCGACATACCGCCCGAAACTGCCGTGTAAGCCCCGTTCTTGATGCGCGTGCCGTTTTTGTAAAGCGACGGCTGACAGCTCTCTGTTGGAGAAGTTCCTGTCGCGGTCGTGCAATCCAGCACAAAGAGATAGGTGCCAGCGGTCTGCGGGGTATACTTCCCAGTCGAGGTATCGAACCAGGATTCGTTATCGACCTGCTTATTCGTCCATATGATCTTGTTATACGCTGAGGCCGTTAGCCCGGTCAGGTCGGTGCCATTTCGGTCGACGATAAAGATTCCGTTTTCGGACAGGTTGGCTCGGATATTGGCCCGAGCCTGAGCGCGCTGTGCCGTGCCGAAATTGTTAGCTTCCTCGATCGAGATCAGATCCTCTTTCAGAGCCACGATCGCTACTTGCGGCGATACGGAGAAATTGATCTTCGACGCCGTTCCAGACGAATTGAACAGGACCGTGGTTCGAGACAGAACGCCGGTCGAGGCGTTCCAGGTACCTTCGCCGAGCTCCCATTGAGAAAGGTCCGCGCTCTCCGCGCGATACTTGTATATGCGCCCATTGACGGCTCCTGCCGCCGCGGGCGCCATGTATCCTCCTACGGGCCCCGCGACCGACCAATCTGCGGTGCCTCCGGATGCCGGAGAAAATCTGCACGCGTCGAGAAATGCTGCCATATCAGGAAATCGTCAGGATGCCGTTGATCTGGTCGAGCGCGACCGTGAAGGTATTGCCATTGGTGAGCATCAGGCCTGTGCCGTAATCCCACCACCCGATCAAAGGCTTGGTTGCGGAAGTCGAGTTGTAGAGAACGGCATATTGAAACGGACCGATCGATCCGCCGGCCGCCGTCCATGCCGGGTTCGTTGAGCCAAAGAACCTGAACGTGCCCGAGGTTTGCGATCCCGCGACCGCACCGATCGATGCTCCCCCCGACAGGTAGCCGTTTCCGGCCGGGAGATCGGCGGGCACATTGTAGACGGCGTTGGTCGCGGTGGGCAGCGCGTTGGTGAGATATACCTTGTAGACCTGTGCCGTCCCGGTCTTCATGTCGTGCAGCGCGTTAGCGACATCCTGCACGAAACAGTTGAACTTGTTGAAGGCGGCCATGCTTGTGATTCCTAGATGATCTGACCGGAAGCGCGAACCGTCATTGGCCCGGCATTGAAAGTTGAGGTCAGCCCCAGATTATTGAGACTGTTGAGCGCGGCCGAGAAGCCGAGCGCCCAGGTCTGGATCCGTCCATCGTCCTTCAGGTAAGGCGCGGCCTCCAGGAGCGCGCCATAGAGATACAGATCCGGCGCGGCCAACAGCAGCCAGTTCGGATCATTGCTGGCGAGCGGTGGGACCACCCGCCGGTACACCATTTCGATCGTGTAGGGCTTGTCGGGTTTCGGAGCGATCTCGATCTCGTTGCCGAAGATCGTGAAGTATCGGGGCTGTCCCGCGACGTCCGATATGCCGAACCGGTATTCGTCGAGCTGTGTGCCCGACCTGAACTCGAGCCAAGGCTTGCCCGCCACACTCGACAGCCGCATCCTTCGCATCGACTGGAAGTCGGTCGGCAGCGCGATAAACTCGGGCTCGTCGGAGGTGAGGTCGATGACCGCGATGGCGCGCTGCTCCATCTGGCGAACAAGGAGCTCCCGATTGAGCTTCGCCTCGGAGAGCTGGATGAAGGTCGGGATCCGCGCGATCAGGACGGCATCCTGATCGCGCGCCAGATATTCCGTCACCGCCGATTGCAGGGAGGCATAGTCCACGATTTGTGTCACGAGGCCTCCGCTGTCCATCCGGCCTGCAGCTTCGGTCGATCGGTGCGCAGGTAGGCCCATTCGGGATCGTCGAGCTTGCGCTGCACGATGGCGTCAAACTCGGGGCAGAACATCCCAATCGACGTGTTGCCCCTGGCGTATTCTTCGTTTAGCCATTTGACGTAGATCACGTTGGGGATGCGCGCGACGTGTCGGCCCCACTCGCTGTGCTGTTCGTCGCGACGCGCCGCATGATTCCATTGCAGGATCGGCTCGACATCCTGCACGTGCTCGATCGCAAGGTCGCGACCGTTGCTGTCGAAATGCGGCCGGATCAGGATGCCGTCCATCACGACATCTCCGTAACCCAGAGCGTGCCGGCGGTTGCCGTGACCAAGCCATTGGTTGTCGCCTTGATTGCGGCGATCCGCTGCCCGGGACTGACGATGACGTATTCGACCAGGTTCGCAGGCAGATAGATATCAGCGGTCGTCGCGGTCTGGGTGCCGTCGCCAATCCGATAGCAACAGGCGGAGTTGGCGACCAGGCGCAGCTGGTAGGTCTCGGCACCGAACGCATTGGTCGCCCCGACGCTTGCGTCGTAGGCGATCGTCTGCGTCACGCCGAGGCGCGACGCCGGATGTTTGGGAAAGAATGACATCAGGCCGTCCTCACCGAGAGAGAGAAGTGCATGGGAACGGCGGCGCCGGACGCGCCTGACGGCGTCAGCACGATGACATCGTCTTCGTTGAGATATGTCGGCGAAGCCGGTACCGCCGAGAACAGCTGCCCCGCAGCCGATCCAGCCTGCGGTACCGTGAAGGTCGTCAGTGTGTTGCCGTTGGCGGCGACCGTGATGGTGCCGTCGGCCGTGGTGATCGCGCCGCCCAGAATTCCCGTCGCCTTCAGCACGCGGCAACGAAATGGAACCCGAATATAGGCAGCAACGGGAGACGCACCGCACGACGGCGTATAGACCGTCAGGTGCTCGGTATTGAGAGTGTGATTACCGGGAAGTGGCATGAAGGCCTCCTGAGGCAAGGGAAAGCGGGCAACCGAAGTTGCCCGCCAGATCGCAATGACGGAGTTAGGACGTGGTGTTGTCGAACACGCCGCCGGAGGCCTTCTCGTTACGCGCGACCAGCGCGTATTCGGCCAGCACTTGGCGCCGATCGGAATCGCCCGTCTTCGCCAACGGGATCGAGATCATGTTGCGGCCGTTGAGATAGGCGACGGCCCATTTGTCCATCTCGAGCACCAGAACGTCGCGCGGACGCTGGAAGCGATTGGCGACCACCTTCAGTTTGCCAAAGTCGGATTCGTACGCGTCGACCGAGGCGACGATCTTCTTCGACTTGGCTTCTTCGATCGCGGTGGACCGGCCGGTGAAGGTCGAGAATACCTGCTTGTTGAAAGCGCCCGTCATGATGGTGCCGGGCTTGCCGCCATTGCTCCAGACCGACGACAGCACGGTCTTCAGCCGCACCTCCGTGAACGCCAGCTGGGTGCCGTCGGTTCGCGTGCCGATGCCGTCGGCCGCGGCCGGATCGGCTGCACCGCCGGCCGTCCCTTTCGACGTATTGCTCACGACCCACGACAACACCGACGCCGTCTTGCGCGGTACACTGGTCGAGCCGGCAACCTTGGCCTGGTTGCTACCAACCAGGATCGTCTCGATGTCGCGCTTCAGCTCGAGGCCGCGCAGCATCTCCTGGTAGGCGAGTTCGTTGTCGCGGCCGGCGTGGTCGACCGCCTGCTGCGTGCCCGACACCTGCGCCATTTTGTAGGAGATCTGGCAGAGATTGCCGAGCCGGACGGTCGGCACCAGCGCGTTGGCGGTGGGGTCATCTCCCTCGAGCTGGGCGTTGGCGTTGGAGGCCGGCGCCAGCGCCTGGGTCTGCCATTCGTGGTTGACGGCAGAGGCCTTTTCCTTATCGACGCCGCTCATGAACGGAGTGTCGGTCGGATCGATGCGATAGATCATATCGCTGAGGTCTTCACGGTTGCCGATCGCCTGGTAGGTCGTCACCGTGTTGGTAGGCAAAGCCATGTGTTGGTCCTTGTGCTGTCCGACAACGCGAGCGGACGGCCGCCCAATCGGCGGAACGTTCGGCATCGAGATGGGCGGACGTGATGGTCTTGGGTGGTTGAGCGCTCGGGCTGCACGATGGCGCGGAAGTTCGCTTCCGGTTCGGCCGGCCCTCGTCTCCGCCGTGGCGCCTGCGTGGGCAGGGTCGGCGTCATGAAAAGGCCCGCGGCGGCTTCCCGGCGCGGGCTCAAAACTTTCGATGATGAGATTATGCTAGTGAGTTGCCCGACGTGTCAACATGCATGATGATAATTTTTCTGACTGACAGAAAATTCTCTCCGCACGACGGCTGCACGCGTGATCGCGTATCAGGGCCGGTCCCACCGCGACGGCAATCGTCGAACCTGGGATCGATCGCCGAAGCGATCTGCGAATGAGGCTGCATCATCATCTGGCATGTACGGCACAGCTGCCATTCCAGGCCCTGGAGGTTGAGGCACGTCGCCTCCTCGCTCGCTCCTCTGCTCCATGTATTCCGCCAGCGACCTGAAATTCAGCGGGACACTCGTCGCGACGCTTTTGAAATCGGGCGAAAATGAAATGACCGCATTCTTCCTCTTCGGTGGTTCATAGGAAGCCACCCATTCGCTATCGCCGGATGCGATATCAACCCACAACACACTCTTGTTGTAGACGTAGCCAAGTTGCCGGCCGTCGTTACGGCATTGCAACCCGCGACCAGGGGAAACAGCGATCGGCGTAACTTTGCCATCGGCGTCATAGGCGCTGAGCTGGCCATTCGTATCGAGGAGATATCGATCGCTCTCTCCACACCAGCTGTTGAATCTCCCCGCGGGGAGTGCCGTATGAGGCAGAGACTCCAATGTCGGGATACTCTTGGGCTGCGCCGAAGGCCTGCTCTCTTGCGCGTTCGCGCGATCCGGCAACACCAAAACCGCACACAGGGACGCGAGAAGGACAACGTGCAAAAGTTCAGCGGACCAGCGGAGCATTGATCGCAACACCACAACGAAACTCCCGGAAGATGGCATGTACAGACCGAACAAGATCCTCATATTGGAAATGCCGTCGGGTCAGCATCCCATCCATCCGGATCTACTTTCGGAGCAGACCATGATTCGAAGGCGCTTGTTCACGGCATGTCGTGCACACGGGCTGGAAACGCGATGCCCGCCCTCGGACACAACCTGCTGGTGCGCCCTCATGCGACATAGAACAAAACAAGAACATTGTCAACGATTGTCGCTACAAGATTCCGAACCGCTTCCTCCGCTCCGCCGTCTGCGCCAGCTCTTTCAGCTCGGCTTTCGCCAGCTTGCCGTTGGTGACCGCGGCGGTGAGGTGATCGCGCACCTTCCCAACCACGTTGATGGCCAGGAACAGCTTTTCGCGGCCGGACGCGTCGTCGATCGTCGTCGACCGCCACGCGGTCGTATAGGCATCCTCGAGCGTCGCGAACGCCTCGACCAGCAATTCGTCGGCGAGCAGGCGTTCGGCCCTGACACCCCGGCCTACCGCCTGATCGAGTCTCGATTCATCGGCAATCGTCATCGCGAGGATTCTCCAGCGAAGGGATCGTGTTCGATAGATTGAAAGCGGCACGTGATTTGTCGTCGCCGCCAGTTCGTCTCGGCTGGCGCATGGCGATCGCGACATTGACCTATGGTCACACCGGCGCCGCCGCCGCGGTCGGCATTGTCGCCGGCGCTATGCTCAGTTTGCCACACTGCTTCAATAATCTTCGTCGAAGCATCTTCGGGATTGGTGCTGGCGACCGCTCAACTAAATGGCTGGCCGCGCAGTCGTCAGCAAATCATCACGGACCGACAGTTCCGGATCTGCACGAACGACCGCGAAGCGAGGGGCGTCCTTTTTCGCAAAGGTTAGCCGCACCCGCTCGTCTTCGTCGGTACCGGAAGGTTGAAAGAACTCACAGCGCAGCAGAAAGGATCCCGGCGGCAGCTCCAGCGGAACGGTTTCTGCAATGCTTCCGACCTCTATAGCCCCGTCAGCCGGAACCTCGAAGGGGACCTCAACTGCGCGAACCGCGTCGGCGTGAACGGGAGCGGCGTGGTTTACCACGTGGATTTCCACCGAGTGCCGACCGGACTCGACCATCGAGCTGAACGACACGCTGCCAGGCCGCCAGGTGAAGCCCTGCGAGACATGTTGATCAGTCCAGTCATTGTACGGATTCTTCAGCGCGCTCGCGAACACAGAGAGTTGCCCATAAGAGAGCTCAAAGCCGATCGTGACCGCCATCGTTAATCCCCAACGTTGATTTGGGCTCCATACAGATTATCGATCACCGCCTCGGCTGCAATTGCAGGCATCAATGGCATGCACATGACATTGGTCCAACGCCGCTTGCAGATCGTGCTGCATCGCAGCCAGAAGTCGAATCATCCCGTCGCCTTTGCCCAAACCTTGTCGAACTCCGCTTTTGAAATGATTTCCGGCTCGAACTCGGGGTCGCCGGCAATCTCCTCAAAGGATGGGAGTGGCTCGACGCCTAAATCCGTTCCACCGTCAGCGCTTCCGGGACCCGCATACCCCATTCTTCCGCTACGAAAGATTTCGACCTTGCGGACCTCCCAACGTTCGCGATCCAACTCACTATAAAGAAGCACGGGTTCATCAGAGAACGAATGCTTCCATTTCACCTTGAGATAGATCATTCGCTTGGCACCTTTCCGCTACTGACAACCCTACCGTTTAAATCCAACGGCACCCCGTTTGGGATAACATAAACACCGGGCCGGCCTCGAATGACATCCAGATCGCAGTGTTTGATTTCGAGGTAGTGGGTAAATCTCCTCCCTGGAAGGGAATTTTTAAGAAGGCTCGCGGAAAGCTTTGCTGGTTTCAAGGTACCCGGCGATATCGGAAAGATATTGGCCATTTCCATATCGAACATCATTCGGGCTTGTGGCTTTCAGAGACGGATTAGCCTTTCCTCTTTTAGGATACCATTCAGACCTGCCTCATCAATGTAATGATATAGAGTTCGGCCGGCGATCGGTACGCCATCGCCGATCACTGCTGTTTCTTCGGCACGTCTGGACGTGGCGCCGCCCATGGCGCCCAGTATCATTCCAATTGCAGCTATGACGGCTCTGGGAAAGTCGTCGCGGCGCTTTGCATCGACAAAGCCAAGGGCCGAGCGTATAGGTCGCCGCCTTCAATTCGTCGGTCGGCCGATTGAAGCCCCTGTGCGGCGACTTGGCCCGCAACTCCAGTGGCCGCGGAATCCGGCTCGTAGGACTCGCCGGGTACCACTGGCGGCATGCCGCGTAGCGACACACCGACATCCGGCGGGACGGCGCTTGTTGCACGCGGTTGAGGCTGACCTTCGGCTTGCGTTCCAGTGGCTCGAATCAGAACTTCCGCTGCGAACGGATCGTGGTCGACGGGAACAAGAGTAACGCCTGCGAAATCCGGTTGATGGTCGACGGGCACCAGAGAGAAATCAGACATGAGGAACGACCATCAGGAATTTGCCGGGCCGCTTCGGATCCTCAACGTAATGGTGGCCGTCCCTGGCCTTTTCGCGCCCCCGGCACAGCGATGCGTTCTGATTTCCGCGCTTCCGTCGCAGCCTTCAGATGCGCGTCGAACACCTTGATCTGGGCATCGAGCTCGGCCTTGATCTTGGCCAGCTCGATCTCGGCCTCGGCCTTGAGCTTTTGATGGATCGCATCGGCCTGCGCTTTCTGCTGCTCGACCTGCGCACGATGGACGACGGCAAGCTGATCGGCCAGCGCCCTGGCCTGCAGCGCCAGCACGCGTGGATCCGGCGGCGGCGATGGCGGCGCCGGCGGCGGATGTAGCAACTGTCCGGTCTGCGGATTGACCGCGGTCGGATCGTTGAAGAACCGGCTCGGATTCTTGTGCCCCATGATCCGGGTCAGCTCGACGGCGGTGTTATAGAGCTCGCGGTCGCCGACCATGTTGATCTTGCCGCCGCCGATCAGCTCCTTCTGCACATTGGCAAGCGCCATCACCTGCGCGAACTGCTGCGCCTTGCCACCGGTGCCGAGGCCGACATTGATCGTCATGTCGTCGCGGGTCTTCCAGTTGCGCGGATCGACGGTGACCCAGCTGTTGCGCAGCCGCACTGTCTGCCGCTGCTGGCCGTGCTTGCGGATCGTGCCATGCAGCAGCGCAAAGATGTCGCGCACGCCTTCGGCCATGATCCTCGCGATCAGCTTGACCCGCATCTGAGAAGCCGAGAACACCTGGGCCACCGCGGTCGCCGACTGGTTCTGCAGCGCGTTGGCGTCGATGCCTTGCGATTGGCGGCTGAGGCCGGTGCGGCTCTCGAGCTCGGCATCGAGATATTGCATCATCGGATAGATAGAGGAGGTGATGTCGGGCACCACCTGCCAGTTCAGCCCTCCCGGCGTCTTGGTGCGCACCACGCCGCCCGGCCGTGAGACCAGCAAGTCATCGAGTGTATTGGGACCGGCATTGCTCTCGGCCACCTCGACGCGCGGATTGTTGTGCAGATAGAGATTGTCCAGCGCGCCGCGCTTCAGCGCCGTCTTCTCCCGCTGCAGCGGCATCACCAACTCGGCGATCGAGCGGCCGAAGAAGCGATGCGTCATCGGCACCGGCGTCGTCGCCGCGAACGGAACCGCGTCGAACGGCGTGATGCAGTCACGCCCATCCTTACGCAGGATCTCGCACTGGTCGCCTCCAGTGATCACCTGATACAGGCACGGCCGACCGTTACCCTCATAGTCCATCCGCACATAGTGCTCGGTGATCCGCACCAGCCGCGCCGCCGCGTTGATGCTGCCGGCGCCGGCACCGAAATGCTCGTCGGCGGTATCGCGCGCCAATGTCTCGATGTTGGTATTGCCGGTATAGTCGTTCAGCGAACTGATCTGCGCGGCATCGAAGCCTTCGGCAATCAGCTGGACTTCCGTCTTGGTCACCACCTCGTGGAAGCAGTAGTTGCAGTCATGGATGCTACGTGCACCACGCTCGATGCCGAATTCTTCCGGCGGAACACCCAGCACCCTCGCCTGTGCGAGCTTTCGCGTGGTGACGATGGTGACGTCATGTGTAATGGATGAGCCAAGCGGCATCGCCGCCGGCCCCGGAAGCATGGGAACAGCCATTTTCGTTGAGCTCATCTAATGGGGGTATGCGACGGCTTGTGCGCCTGACAAGCGCTCGTACATCGCGTCGGCGATCTATTTGCCCGGATAATTGGTAGGTGCGTAGCTTTGCAGAAAATCGGCCAACTCGTTCAGGGACAACTCGGGGTAACGCAGATCGGAAGTGTCAGCCTGACGTCCGGAAGGACCGAAGATCCTTTCGAGAAATCGCACAGGAGGCACCCCCTCATTGAAAGCCTTGCCTGATGATGGGGACGCGATCGCCGGCGTCCGCCAATCCACGCTGTCCGCGCCATTGTCGGTCAGGGCGACGATCCGGCCCAGAAGCCCCCCACTCGCTCCCGACCGCGCGGCCGCACCGCCTACGGGCACTTCGGGATATCCATACTCGCGCGGCGAACGGAGTCTGCCGGCGGCGCCGAAATCGCCCGCCGACGCAACTGGACGCGATCCGGCGTCGGGATAGTCGTACTCCCAAACATTGCTTCTGCTTGGGATCCCGGCGGCCGCACCGCTATCTCGGATAAGGGGTCTGCTCCAGGGCTGCGAATAATCGTCGGACATTTCGTAGGGCCCAAACCCGTACGTCACACCGGCGCCAGGCGTCCCAAAGCCAACACCGTGCGCGCCTCCGCTGGTCCCGACATTCGCGCGAACTGGTCCGAATCCGATGCTGCCTGATGCCGACGGCCCAGTCAGCAGTCCTTCAAGGTCTGGTGTGTATCCCGCGGACAGGCCCCAGCGAGGTGTGCCCGCATACACTTGGGGATAGAGTCTGCCGTGATTGTCGATGTACGCGCCGACCCCGCCGCCCCATGGCCAGCCAAACGTTCCTCCACCGTAAGTCCCTGCTGTCATCTGTGCTCCTTACCGCGTTTGATCGACTGCCAACTCGCAGTTGGTTCGATAGGTTTTCCAGGATTTGAACGTCTGATAAGCAACCCAGAAGACTCCAATCAGCACGAAACAACCAAACACGATATTTCCCGCCGCGAAGAATCCAAGCGAGCCGCCCAAGGCAGCGGCGCACCAGCCGTACAAGGTCTTCATGTACTCGGCTTGCTGCGGCAACGACGTCGAAGGCGCGAGCGCATAGGTGTGAAGCGCGTATCGCGACATGTCGTAGTCCTGGAACTGTGGAGGAAGCGAATCGACAAGCTGGCGACGAATGACCTCGGACTTGACGGCCGACCATATTGCGACAATTGCGGCGACGGCAAAGAAGGCGACAGACATGGCAATTCCCTGAACATTTCGACGACAATCGCGACTATGCACCAAACTCCGTGTGCTTCGCCATCCCGCTTGGAAGCCTTCAGCGGTCCGCCGAATAGTTGTCGCGCAGATAGTCCAGCATCAAACCGTACAAGCCGCCCGCCTGCTGCGGGGTGTCGCCGTCGCCGGGCTCCATGGCTCGACAGGCGCGACCGAGCCTTCCGCCCCGATCGACGACATTTTGTTTCTTGCCGACTGAGGAACACCGCTCTGATCGGGAATACTGGTGTTGACCGTGACCGATGGAAGCATCGTTGAGACGTTGGTGGTCGTTCCGTACCCCAACGAGTCGGCCGAAGTCATTCCACACCTGCGAAAGACGAGTCCGTCGTTCAGGCTGACCAAGGGTGGACTGACCCGCCATACGTCGCGCCCACGCGCCATACATGCCGGTGAGGGTCAGCGATCGACCCTCACTCCTTACTGAAGCAGGCAAAACCTATCCGAATCGGGCGCGACTAAATGATCGCATCATGATCGCATGGGCGCCGGTGGCTTCATCTTGATCGGAGTCCTTTTTTCATATCTCAGGACTTGAGCAGCCAGCAATCCGAGCCGAACGGTCGACGTCGGCCCGCAGAATTCTGAGTCTGGCGCTGCTTGGGACTTCCTTCTAGGTCGCGAGCCCGAACGACGACGAGCGGTCAGCTCGTAACCTCGGTCCCCACATCGCTGGCCAGATCGCGCACGGTGTGCTCGACGATCTTCATCGCACCATTCGACTCCATCACCGCCTGCGCCAGCAGCGCAAACTGGTCGTCGGTCAGGTCGTAATAGGTTTCCCGGTTCTCTTCCTCGCGCTCCTCCCACCACACCTTCACGACGCCGACCTTCGACAGCAGCGCGTCCTTGATGAAGGAATAGAGCGTCATGAAGCCCGGATTCTGCTGCATGAAGACGTGATTGACGTAATCGGTCTCCTGCTGCGCGGCGGCCTCGTCCTCGGGGCCGACAGGCTCGAAGCGCACGACCTCGTCGGAGCCGGCGAAGATGTCCATCAGCGAGGGCATCAGCCCCTCGATGGTGTCGGCGACATCGGTCGAGACCGCCCGCGAACGGCCGTCCTGCGCCGGCATGTCCTTGCGCATGTCGCCGAGATAATAATCCATTGCGTCCGCCCGCTCCTCGGCGAGCCGCGCTGCGGACAGCGCCGCGAGCGCATCGGCCTTTTCGGAGGCGAGCATCGCCTTGAGGTCTGAGGTGGACATTTTTTGCGATTGCCATGACATGTTTGGCCTCCGGGGTCATTCATTCCATTGATCAACTTGGAATCGATCGAGTATCTCTCATGCAGCCTGGTGAACTCTCTGATGTCCGGCGAAGCAGGAATCGTGAGGGCGAATGACGCATTGCATCACACCCACCCCTGCTGCCGGTACTGGATCACCCGATTGAAGCTGCCCGCTCTCCCCGGCGCCTCGTAGCAGATCGCCATCAGGCCGAGCGCATCGGCAGCATGGCTGGACCAATCGTGCTCAGGACCAAGCCCGACGTTGCGCACCTCGTCCTTCCTTTCATGATAGAAGCCGATCGCGTCACGGCCGGCCTCCGTCGTCGCCTCGTTCCACCAGAGTTGCGGTCCGAGCCGGCGCAGTGCCTCGATGCGCATCATCGCTGCGCCGCGGCCCTGGTTCTTCACCGGTGGCTCGACGGCGAAACCGGCGTCGCGCAGATGGTCCTCGTAGCGCTTACCGGTGACGTTGTTGGTCGCCATGCCGTCATGCGGAAGATACAGGATCGCGTTCTGATAGTTCCGCGAGCGCAGCCAATTGACATGATACGCCAACACCTGGCCGGCGCTCTCATAGTAGTCCAGGATCCTGATTTCGCTGCCGGCCCACTGCACGATCCACATCGTGAAGGCATCGGCCGTCGCACCGGCGCCACCGATATCGATGAAGGCGCGTAGCGGCAGCAACGGATCAGCGGCCACCTTGCCGATCCGGCCGTCCTTGGACGCCTGAGTCAAGAGCTCCGCGAAGTAAGCGCCTTCGAACGCCTGCACGTAACCTCCCTCCCAGATGTGATTGTAGCGATCGGGATAAAGCGCAAGATCAGTGCGCCGCTCTTCGTCAAGCACCGCGGGAAACCACGGATTGTCGCGCCAGTTTGCTTTGACGACGATGGCTCCGGGCGGCTGGCGTATCCGGAGGAAGTCATCGACCGCGTCCGACTTCCGCCTCGGATTCCAGCTCGCCCACAATTCCGAGCCGGGCGCACGGATCGTCGGCCGCAGCAACGCGAGACTATGCGCGCTCAGCGACTGCGCCTCGTCGATCCACGCGACCTTGAAGCCCTCGAGGCTCTTGATCGAATCCGCGGTGTGATCGCGCATGCCCCGGAAGATCATCACGCCGTCCCCGGGCGTTGTGATCCTGTCCGAATATACCTTGAACCCCTGGCCGACGCCAAGCGACGCGATCTTGCTTTCGATCAGCCGCTTTGATGATTGCGCCAGTGTCCGCTGCGCCTCGCGGATGCAAACCGCCAAGGTGCCGCGCTCGGCCTGGCACATCTCGACCAGAAGCTCGCCGAAGAAGTGAGACTTTCCCGACCCCCGGCCGCCGAATGCTCCCTTGTAACGTGCCGGCCGAAGCAGCGGCTCGAACACTTTTGCGGTTGGAATTTTCAGGATCGACAAGGCTGCTCTCGGTAAGGGAAATCGGCGTGCACGCCCGTCTGATGCCGAGCGGTGATCATCTCGCTTGAACGGTCATTGACGAGAGCGTGCTCTGAGCAAGCCGGCAAGCCAATCGTCCGGATTGGAGTATGCGGCGCGCAATCGTTGCGCACATCTCAGGTGATCGCGGGCCTAGCTCACCTGGGCTCGTACGCGAGCGCACCTGTGCTAGCGAATAAAAGCGTGAGGAAAATGCCGACCGGTGATGCAGCTCAGTGAATGAAGAACAGGATCACCATGAGCCCCGCACAAAAAGCCAGGAGTCCGATCAAGGTGGCGAAAGTCGCTTCGATTTCCATGCAGCCTTCTTCGCGATCCCGATAGCCCAGCCAGTTGAATTTGTGAGAATCGAGGATTGGGCCGACCCGGACCTTACCGAATGAGACGACCGGAAAGACCAGCCGAGCTATGGCGTAACCCAATAGCCACCAGATCGATTGAAAGGTCGAGAGGGGCACTGTCATGCTCACCGCCCCCTAGTGCACGAAAAGGCCTATTGGCCATGGCCGTCGACATCCACCGATATGAGATCAGACACTACCGACCGAGCAGGCTGCATCATCGCACAATACGACCATTCCGCTCTGACACACCATGATAGATATCATGGCGGCCAACGCGTTGGTAGACCGGTCCCGTGGATCGGGGCGCTCAATGCTGCGAGCGGTAGTGATAGCGGTCCAGGCTCTCAATGACGTGATTGAACCTGTTGGAGCGATCGTCGACGACCGGCCCAAGTGAACTGCTGAATCTGAACTGCTGAACCGGGCGGGCCGCAGCTGGCCCTCAGGCGTCGTCGCCCTCAGCCCCCTCTGGCTCAACGATGATGCGCTCGATGCGATGCACAAGTTCGAGCGCTCCGTCTCCGTTCTCGATCGCTTGCGGCGGTTTGCCCCAGCCGCGATCAAGGATGGCATTGGCTGCGGAGACGCGGGCAGCCGGGGTTGCGCTGGTCGATCGCATCACCCCGACCAGTGCGTTGATCGCGCTTCTCGTGTGACTTCGTGCAAGCGAACGGATCTGCGTAATCGTTCTTGCCACTCACTTCTCCTGCCAATCGGACGGGAGATACTCGCTCGGAGCCGTGTCGCAATCCGGATCAGGATCAGGCAACACCGCGCGAAATGCGATCGTGGGAAAGTCCGTCTGCTCGCGTTTGGGATGCGGGCGCGGAATGAACTGGATGATCTCGGCGCTCATGCAAGCTCCCACAACGCGACGGCAACCAGACCCGCGAGCGCGAGCGATATCAGATAGGCGGTCATGCAAACCTCGTTGATCGGCCGGCAGCGCGCGATGCGGCCGTGGAATGAATGTGCGGCAGATCGCGCACGGGCGGCGATCTTTGGGGCGCGAACCTTATCCCTGACGAGCGGGGCCGCGGGCGGCGCCGGCTTGCGCCGCGCCGCAGGACCGGCGCGTTCGCGCGCGCCGGTCAATTCGTGGTCGCTTCTACGGGTTCGGACGGCGGCGCGCTTGCGACGCTCAGGCGACGGGCTGGGAGGATGTGGCGTCGTGACGGTGCGGCCGCCGTCCGATTGGTGAAACGGCAAACAAAAAGCCCGCCGCGGATTGCTCCGCGCGGGCTCAACAATTTCTGATTTTCGGATTATGCCCCTGAGTTGCCCGACGTGTCAAACCCTTTTTTCGGGCTGAATGCGATCGGTAAAATGCGATGCGTCGGCTTCGACGGTGAGAAACCGCCTTGAGCGAAAAGCTTGGGCATTGATCCGGAATCGCAACGCGAGCCGGCGCCAAGCGCCTATGCTTGCTGCGATGATGTCAGTGTGCCGTTGAGTTGCCCGACGCGTCAAGCGGACAGCTCACAATATTTGGATCACAATATTTGGATCGACATCAATACAGTTTTTGGCTTGCGTCGGTCGAACTGACCCGCGCCGCATTTGATTGCAAGGAGGAAGCGTCGATGTATTTCGTTGCTGCCGTGCTCGCGGTCCTGTCCGGCCTGTTCTACGCCGCGGGCCACCATCAGATCGGCTCTCTCGGTGCCACCATGTGCCAGTATGGCGGCATCTTCTGCGATAGTCCAGTGCTGGTTCTCGTCGGTGCGGGATTTGCAGCAGCGTGGGGCGTGCTGGTCAGCGTTCGCTGATCATCCCGCGATGTTTCCGACGATGATTTTGTGCCGCTGATTTGCCCGACGAGTCAAATTCCTCCGCCCTGCGTCGGGATGTGATCCCACGAACGCCCGCATCTATCGCGGCGTGCCCGGATTTGCCGGATGAGCGGGCTTTGGGCCGGGTGGATCAGGCTCGATCGGTGCCTTGGGCTCGGTCGGTATGACCTTTGCGCCGGCCGCGCGCGCCGCCTCGCCGGTCGTTGAGTAGTTCGCCGAAGCGGCCGACTGCACGTTCGGCTTGTTCCACGGACCGTGATCCACGATCAGCATGCCGAGCACGCCGAGGATCGCAACCACGGCCGCGACCAACAGCGGCGTGCCACCATGCCGATTTCGATGCTTGACCGAACCGCCGTCCGCAATGCCATGCGCCTGCATTGTCATCATCGCCTCCTCCACGGAAACAAGCCGCGACGCGCGCGTAAGTTTCCGGTTCCCCGATGTGAAAGCGAGGCATGTCGGTGGAACCAATCCGCCGCTGCGGAATTTCCCGGATATGTGGCCGCCACCGCCGTTCAGGACGTGCGGATAGCAAAGGCGTCTGTCACCTGGCTTTCAAGTAAAATCGCGGCACGGCACATGAGCTCCGAAACACCTGAGTTCCCGCTTCAACCCACACTCGGTGAACGAGCGATCGACACCGCGACGGACGTCTCGCGTACGATCACGGAGGTGTCGGATGGACTTCGAGCCGCCGCCGATCGCCTCAGCGATGCAATCGCGACCTCGCGCCGACCGGGCGGAGCCCTGGCCACCGTGAGTGCGGTCACGCGCGAAGCGCCGCTCGCAAGCCTGTTCGTCGCGTTTCTGCTCGGCGTTGCCGTCGCGCGCCGGCGCTAAAGCGTCGATGGGGTCGCGAACGCCGTCCTAGAACTTGCCCTTCGTCGCGTCCTTGGTCGCCGACATCACGCTACCGCTGATCTGCCGCATGTGTTCGCCGGCGTTGGTGAACTGGCTGCGCAGGAATTCCGACTGGATCCGCATCGCCTCCTGCAGATCCGTTGCGTGCACGAGCTTGCGCGCATGCTCGAACGCCGCCTTCATGTTCTGCTCGGTGAACGACAGCGCTTGTTTGGAGATCTCGGTACCGGCGCCCGGCATCGACGTCATCGACTTGCTCGCGGCATCAAAGAACAGGCTGAAGGCCTGTTCGGCCTGGTCGATGGTCTTTTCCGCGAGATCGCGCAACTCGGCGGGAACTTCAAGCTTCGGCTCAATCATGATCGCGCCCCCTGAAATAAGCGTCCGACGACGTTAGCATAGATTGTGACGGCGTCAGCGCCGGATCGCGAGCTATGAAGACCCCACCCGCTCCGGCCGATTGAGGAAAAATTACCTAGCCGCGACCGACAACCGATTCCAATCATGTCAGCACTGTGGCATAGTGATTCGGCTTCTTCGTCGGTCGCGTTCGCGTCTCTGGGGAATAAGGGATCCGATGCTGCGCGCCGTTCGTCCGACACCGACCTGCACCCGGTTCAAGACCAGCATAGAGATGCCGTGCATGAAGTGCGGCACGCAAATGCGGCTTGCCTTGATCGAGCCGCGCGATCAAGTCTACGACGTGCTGACCTATCAGTGCACGCCTTGCAATTCCGGTGAAAGCTTCCTGAACGCGCGCTAGGCTGCGCGCCTGTTCAATCGCTCAGCACAGCGACTCCCGCCTCCGTCAGCCCGGGCTCGTCGTCATGCAGTTCGACCAGACCGAGTTCAGCGAGGATGTGCAGATCCTCGTCGCTGACCGGTGACAATTTGAGCCTGCCGGCCTGGATATCCCGCAAGGTCCAGCGCAAGCCGATCGCGCGCTCGAGTGAAAATTCCGCGAATGGATTATCTGCCATCCGCCTCGACTAGTGCGGCATTTGGATCAGACTTTGTCGTTGCCGCGGCGCCTTCATGGACACCACAGATAGATGGCCGCTGGCGCGATCGAGGCGCACAATGCCTCGACCGCGCCGACGCTCCATGCATCGCTCGCAGCGTCTCAGTAGCGGTAGGGATCGATATCGAGAAGCGGGAATGCGCTGAACACGCTCGGAAGATTGGTCGGCATCGCGGGATGCAGGTAGGATTTGTCCAGTTCGGAAAAGCCGGTGACACCGAGCAAACCGAGGCAGCGGATCACCTCGTCCTCCAGCAGTTCAAGCATCCGGACAATGCCGGCCTCGCCGGCCGCGGCGAGCGCCCAGCACTGCAGCCGGCCGATGCCGACAAGATCAGCGCCCGAAATGATAGCCTTCACAATATCGGTGCCGCGGCAGAACGAGCCGTCGACCATGATCTTGGCACGGCCGGCGACCGCCTGAACGATTTCGGGCAGGACATGCATGGACCCACGGCCATGGTCGAGCTGTCGGCCGCCATGATTTGAGACGTAAATCCAGTCTACCCCGTGGTCGAGGGCGATCTTGGCGTCTTCGGCGGTGGCGATCCCCTTGAGGATAAGTGGAATCTTGAACTTGTCCTTGATCAACTTCACCGTCCGCCATTCCAGACCCTTCTGGAAATCGCCGCCGGTGGCGCGGATGCGGCTCTCGCGAACATAGCGCTTGGCTATGTCGCGTTCGCGCCGGCTGTAATGGGCGGTGTCGACGGTGAGGCAGAACGCGGCGTAACCGTTGTCGATGCTGCGGCTGACCACATCCTCTACAAAGGCATCGTCGCCACGCACATAGAGCTGGAAGATGCGAAGCGCATCCGGTGCCGCCTTGGCGGTATTCTCCAGACCAGGCTCGGACACCGAACTCAGCATGTGCGCCGCGCCGAACGTCCCCGCTCCGCGCGCGACGGCCGCGCCCGCATCCGGATCGAAGATCTCGAGCGCGCCGACCGGGGCGATCATCACGGGAAGCCGGAGCTTGCGTCCGAATACCTCGGTGGAAGGATCGACGTTGATGACGTTGCGCAGGACGCGCGGCCGGAACGCGATCTCGTCGAGCGCCATTCTGTTGCGGCGCATCGTGGTCTCGGTCTCCGAGGCGCCGACGATGTAGTCCCAGGCGTTCTGATTCAGCTTGGCGCGGGCCTTTCGCGCGAATTCGTGCAGGTTCTGGAATTCCTCGCCGCTGGCGCCGAGTTCGACATTGCGCGCCTGTCGAATGGGGGTCCCGTCATTCATGGTGTTTCTTCTCCCGATTTGGCCGGCACATTAGCCGCAGACAAACCGGAAAAGCTACCACCTTGAGCCACGAATCCTGCCAGCGAAGGCCAGCTATTCGCTCGTGAGATAGATCGGCTTTCGACGCGAAGCGGTCCGCCTCGCCCGAGGCGAGCTAGCTGCCCGAAAACCGGTTTCGGTACTCGGTCGGCGATACGCCGAGGTGGCGCAGGAACGCCCGCCGCATTCGCTCGTCATCGCCAAATCCCGCGCGCTTGGCGACCTCGATCACACCGCCGATCTGGCGGCTTTCGAGCAGCAAGCGCGCCGTCTCCACGCGCAGCGCCTCGACGCCGCTTGCGGGTGTCATGCCGGTGCGGCTGACATAGGTCCGCGCAAAGGTGCGTGGCGTCATCCCCGCCTTTTCCGCGAGGGTCTCGACCTTGAGGTCGCTCGTGATGTTCTCGATGATCCAGGCGTGCAGCGCGCTGAAGCGTCCCTCGACGTCCGATGCCTGGGCGGCAAGGACGGTCGAGAACTGGCTCTGACCGCCCGGTCGCTTCAGAAACACCACAAGTCTCCGCGCAACATCGAGCGCGATGGTGTGGCCGAAATCCTCCTCGATCATGGCGAGCGCCAGATCGATGCCGGCGCTGACCCCGGCCGATGACCAGACCCGTCCGTCCTTGACGAAGATCGCGTTGGGCTCAACCCGGATATTGGGAAAGCTATCCTGCAGACGGGGACAATAACGCCAGTGCGTTGCTGCCCGCTTGCCGTCCAGAATCCCGGTCCAGGCCAACGCAAATGCGCCAAGGCAAACCGACGCGATACGGCGCGCCTTCGGCAGCGCCTCCGCGATCCAGTTCATCAACTTCGCGTCGTTGCGGATCTTCCAGATGCCGGGTCCGCCAGGGATCACCAGCGTGTCGACCTCGGCGGGCGCAATACTGTCGATCGGCGCCGTGTCGATCATCATGCCGACATCGGTCGGCACCAACCCGCCGGAGGTCGACAGGTAGGACAGCGAGTAGTCCGGTCCCGGCAGTTCGATCGCTTCCAGTTCTGCAAACACCTGCGCCGGTCCCGAGATGTCGAGCAAGGTCACACCGGGAAAGGCAACGATCGCGATCCGCCGCGTTGCTTTCTTGTCGCGCGGCTCAGGCCGGGGCGCTTTGGCAGTTTTCGAGGGCATATTGTCCTTTAAGCCATTCGAGGCTGCCCTGTATAGCTCGCATTGGAATTCTGGAGTTCTGCCATGTCGCGAAATCTGGGCAGCGGATACGAGGCGATCAAATCGCCTTGGACGGATTACGCGATCTACAGTCTACCCGATGCCTCCCGGGTCGAAGCCTGCGACCGTCAGCCGCTGATGGACGCCATGAACGGCATCATTGCCGTCAACTGGCAGGCCACCGAGCCGCACTGGACAACGACCTCCTCGCCCTTCGACAAGAAGTATAGCCTGATCCTTGTCTACGATCGGTCCGGCCTCATTGCCTTCTCGGTCTACCGCATCCTGGAGATGTCGGCCGGACTTGGAATCTATCGCAGCGGCACGGAAGTACTCCCGGCGCACCAGGGCCGCGGCTTCTACGGCTTCTTCACATCGGAAGTCCTGAAATGCTCCGGCGCCGCCGCGAGAGCCGAGGGCAACGTGCTCTACGGCTGGCGAACCCGCAACCCGATCGTCTGGGCAGCGAACGCTAAGATTTGCGAAAAAGTGACTCCGTCTTTGCTCGACGATACGCAGGATCTCGCCCTGCAGGCGGCCTGTATCGAGATGTGCACCTCGCTCTATCCGGGCAAGCCGCTCGAACTGCCCGACATGATCATGCGTGGCGCTTACGGCCACATTAAGCACCATCGGCAGGCCTATCATGGCACCGCGTCGCTGGTCGATGCCGCGATGTCGCGGAAGATTCCGAATTCTGCGGATGCCCTTTTCTCGGTGGGTTACGCGAGGGTGTGATGTCGATGCTCGGACAACAAGCTGTTTATGCCCCGACGTCGCGCTTCACCGATCGCGCCTATCTCGCGTGGACGGCGGTGGCCATCGCCTACGCCATCGCCTTCCTGCAGCGCGTATCGCCGCAGTCGGTCAGCCTCAGTTTCATGCACGACTTCAACACCGACGCTGCCGGCGTTGCGATGCTCGCCTCAAGCTACTTCTGGGGCTACACCTTGATGCAGATTCCGGCAGGCCTTCTGGTCGACCGTTACGGCGTCAAGCGCGTCGTCCTCGTCAGCATGATTGCCTCCTCGCTCGGCAGCGCCGCGTTCGCGCTGGCACCGAACCTGCTCGACGTTTTTGTTGCACGCCTGATCGTCGCCTGCGGCGATGCGCTGGTCTTCACCGCACTCCTGAAGCTCGTGGCACAGAGCTTCGCGGATGAGCGGTTCGGCATGATGTCGGGCATCTCGCAGGTCTCCGGCTATGTCGGGGGCGTGATCGCGACCACGCCCCTTGCAGCTGCGGTCTCAGGCTTCGGCTGGCGGGCCTGCTTCCTGTTCATCGCCTGCATTGGCCTCGCCAACCTCGCTTTCGCCAAGCTCGCGCTCAAGCCCGATCCGGCCTCGCACAGCAACAAGACGCTGAAGGGCGTGGTGATCGCCGCGCGGCGATCGCTGGCCCATGTCGCGAACTGGGGTTGCGCAATGACATTTGCGTCGCATTTCGCGGTGGTGACGACGCTGTCGGGCGTCTGGGGCATTCCGATGGTCGCGCACTTCTTCCACATCTCCCCGACAGCGGCCGGCACGCCCCTGCTCGCCTTCATGATCGGCAATGCGCTCGGCTCGATCTTCCTGGGTCACGCCGCCGATCGCGCCGCGGCGGCGCTTGACCGCGCGCTGATCGGCATTTGCGTGCTGCGCATGCTGCTGATCGCGATGCTGCTGCCGCCGATTGCCCAGACGTTTGGTCTCGCCTATGTCACCGTCGTGTTCACTGCCTTGGGGCTCGTCGCCGGCGGCACCGTCCCGCTGGTGTTGAAATGCGTCAAGAAGCTCTACACCGCCGATCTGATCGGTGTGGGTGCATCCGTGAACACCACTGCCGCCGGAATCTTCGCCGGCATCTCGCAGCCCATCATCGGCTTCGCGATGCTCGCCGCCAGCAACGCCTCGGGGACCGACGCCGCACACAACACGGCCGCGATCGGCGACGGCGGCTACAGCGCCTTGATTGTCATTCTGCTTCTCATGTCGCTGCCGGGCATTGCCGGGCCGCTGTTGATGAGAAGCAAGTTGATAGCTCGTTAGTGTCGTTATGAGTGTAGGGGGTGTTATGGAGCGCTTGTTCTTGAGAAAAGGCGAAGTCGCGTCAAAGTTTCCGGTCAGCAGCTGGCAGAGCGTGATGTTCTCCGAGTTTGAAGCGCAGATGAGCAGCGAGGCAAGGCCGTTCCCTTGCGTGTTCGGTGTGACCGGACATCGCCAGGATCAGCTCCGCTACCTTTTCCTCGATCCGTATGATGTGGCGGTGCTGGGCGAACAACTCGGGCAATATGTCTCGCAGGCGCGCTCGTTCGGTCCCAATACCTCGTTGATCGTGTTCACGCGGCCTCGTCCGGTGCAGACGCTCGATGCCTATTATCGCAAGATGTGGCTGACGCTCGATCAGCTCGCGCGGTTGGACAAGAACCCGTGGCCAACAGAGATTCCGGAACAGATTGACCACCCGATGTGGGAGTTCTCATTTGCGGGCGAGCCGATCTTCGTGGTCTGCACGACGCCCGCGCATGTGATGCGGCAGAGCCGCCGGTCCAGCGCCTTCATGCTCACGTTCCAGCCGCGCTGGGTGTTCGAGAAGATCCTCGGGACTGAGAAGGCTGCGAACGCCGCGTTCGCGGAGGTGCGCAAGCGCCTGATCCCGTACGACAGCGCGAGCCCCTCTCCGCTTCTTGGCCGCTACGGCGCAACCGACGGCCGCGAGTATCTGCAGTACTTCCTGCACGACGACAACAACGCGAGCTCGGGCTGCCCCTTCGCCAAGCTCGCGCAGAACAAGACACCACCGATCGCGAACAAGGAACAGGCAGCATGACCCAGATCATCGCAGGCACGAAGACTGAATTTGCTATCGACCCGGAGATCCTGAACTTGCTCCCGGCCCAGGGCTCGGTCGAGCTGCAGCATGATGCGGCCGGCAAGGTGCATCAGTTTCATACCCATCCAGTCGACGAGATCCTGATGATCATCAGCGGCCGGCTGAACTTCATCTGGGATGGCGGCGAGCGGGTGGTCGGCGCCGGCGATACCATCCTGCTGCCAGCCGGCACCCGGCATCAATCCGAAGCGCTCGAGGGCGGCGCAATCTACGTGATCGCGACGCAAACACCCGCCAAGCCGATGAACAACTGACGCACAGGAAGGATTTGCGAGCACCTCAGGACAGTGAGGGATCGCGCGGCGGCTCAACCGCCAAACGTTCGACCAGCTCGATGACCTCGGAACGCTGGTCGGGCGCAAGTCGAAGGAAAGCCTTCAACAGTCGCAGGCTTTCCAGTGTTTCGCTCGATGGAGCTCCGAGCTTCTTCTGCAGCTCCGCAACGTATGTGGGATTTTTCATCTCGCACCTTAAGTGAGGATTACGAATGGCATACCCAGGTAAACGTGAAGGCTTGGCCCAGAAGGTCGACACCGCAGCACAAGAGGCCGAACGCCTCGGCCTCACCACGGCAACCCTCATCCTCCGGATGGCACGCCTCGAGATTGATCGGGCGGAACCCGAGGAAGTTGAAAGTATGCCAAGGAACAACTTGCGCAGCAA
Source organism: Bradyrhizobium pachyrhizi (assembly GCF_001189245.1). Classification (GTDB taxonomy): domain Bacteria; phylum Pseudomonadota; class Alphaproteobacteria; order Rhizobiales; family Xanthobacteraceae; genus Bradyrhizobium; species Bradyrhizobium pachyrhizi. Next base: position 145,076 of record NZ_LFIQ01000051.1, read on the forward strand.
GCCGAACTGAGTTCCCGAAACGGACCAGCTCCAAGGCCGCCGGCGACGCGCCGGGGCCTGCGACGCCTGAAAGACATCTCGCCAGGCGAGCGGCTTTCCTCTCGCCTGCTGTCAGGTTGTTTTGCGAATAGTTGATCTTTTGCGCAGGCTGAGCACGCTGGAGCGTTTTCGAGCGAAGCGGATCCTAGTTCGCGTCAAGGAAACGCGTCAAACTAGAAGCCAGAGCCCCGTTCCGATTCCATCGGAACGGAAAAGGGCCTAGCCGGTGTTGTCTGCCTTGCCGAACGCGCCGGCCTCGGCCAGCGCGGCGATGCGCCGGTCGTCGTAGCCGAGCGTCTTGCTCAACACGTCCTTGGTATGCTGACCGAGCAGCGGAGCCGCAACAGGATCAACGGTCGGCGTCAGGCTCATATTGACCGGCGACTCGATGTTCGGCACCGAGCCGGCGGTTGGATGCGCAATCCTGCTCAGGCGATGCCGGTCGCGCACCTCGGGCGCGTTGAACCCCTCCTCGACCGTCCGCAGATAGCCAACCGGAATGTTGGCCTTCTTCATCTTCGCCATCCAATTCTCGAGCGTGTCGCCCGCAAACACGCTGGCAATGATCGCGCGCAGCTTCTCCTTGTTGGCCGTGCGCGCCTTGCGGTGAGCAAACTCGGGGTCGGTGACGAGATCCGGGCGTTCCAGCACGTCGGTGACGAGCCGGCGATACAGCCGGTCATTGGCGCAGGCCATGTAGAGCGGGCCATCTGAGGCCCGGTAGACGCCGACGGTCGGCGAACCGTTCGGAGAGTTGCCGAAACGGCCGGGATTGTTGCCATTGATGAGATAGGCCATGCCGTAGAAGCCGGTCATTGACACCGCGGTGTCGATCAATGCGACCTCGACCTGCTGACCGCGACCGAGCCGATCGCGCGCAATCAGCGCCAGCAGAATGGCGTTGCAGGCCGACATGCCCGTCGCCATGTCGACGATCGGCGGCCCGGTGCGCACCGGCTCGCCATCCGGAAAGCCGTTGAGCGACATGAAGCCGCTTTCGGCCTGCGTGATGGGGTCGAAGCCCGGGCGCAGCGCGAAATCGCCTTTGCGGCCGTAGGCGGAGATCGAGCAATAAATCAGCCGCGGGTTGGTCGGCGCCACCGACGCATAATCGAGACCGAATTTCTTCATCACGCCGCCGGAGAAATTCTCCACCACGACGTCGGCCTTGGCAATCAACGCGCGCGCGACCTCGAGCGCCGCCGGATTGTTGAAATCGAGCGCAATGCCACGCTTGTTGCGGTTGAGGCTCAGATACGCCGCGCTCTCCCCGCCGATTTCGGCGTGCTCATAGGCGCGCGTGTCATCACCGCCATCCGGATTCTCGATCTTGATGACTTCGGCCCCGAAGTCGGCCAGCGTTTGCGTGCAGGCCGGGCCGGCCACGACGCGGGTGAAGTCGACGACCAGCAGGCCGTCGAGCGCCGTCGGAACTCCCTCCCCGCGCGGCGTGCGCCCCGGCAATTCTGGTCTGGTCATGATCTGACGCTTCCTCTGTTATTTTATCAGGCGAAATACGACGGTCCCTGCCAAGACCGGCACTGCTCGCCTTTTAGCGGAAGCTCGTCAGCAAAACCAAACCCGGATTTTGCAGAGCGGGACCTTCGTCCGACATGGCTGTCAATGGCCAAAGACGACCCGACGGCCGCCGACATGGTCGGACGCCTTGCATACGAAGCAAGCCTGCCGGATACCGAACTGTGGGGCGCGGAGCCCATACGCAGGCGGGTGGCGACACGCCGCCGCCACCCGCTTTCGTAATGGGGAGCCTTCGAGCTATTCGGCGATCATTTCGCCGGAGCCGCCGAACTCAGCCGGAAAATCCTTCAACTTCGGCAGGCCGTCGCGTATCTGCAGCACTGCCTCGGAATAGTTGACGTGAACGCCTGGGCTGAATTTCAGCGTCGGGATCGTTGCGGTGAACACGTCGACGAGCCCGAGCGTCGGGTGGTTGGTCATCAGGTGACCGCCGCACTTTGTGCAATATTTGCGCTGGCTCATCGCGGTCTTCTCGAATGTCGCGATGTGGTCGGCGCCCTTGGTAACCTCGACCGCCTCGGGCCTCCAGAGGCTGAACGCATTCACCGGACCACCGGACCAGGAACGGCATGAACGGCAGTGGCAATAGCCCATTGCCTCAGGCTCCCCGCTGACCTTGAGTTCGACGGCGCCACAAAAGCAGTTTCCAGTGTGATTCATCGGTCGTTTCTCCCTTGGGTTATTTTGATTGGGCTCCGCGTCGGCATCGATCCACGTTGCTCGTGGTGTTCGTGATGCAGAGAAGATGTAGACAGGTGCGTAGCCGCGGCGAACTCCCTTGCGTGGACGTACCAGACCCTTTCTTGCGCGAGAGGCCTCGAATGCAGGCAGGTCGTCGACGCGACGGAAGTTACATGAGAGTCCGCGCCGATGTCGACCATCTTCACAGCCTTGGCCGGGCCCAATCCCGACCGCACATAAGGAAGGAGTTCAGTGTGAGGCAAGGCACAGTCATGCGATGAATTGCTGCCGTGCCGGATTCCTGCGCGGCAAACCGGCACGTCAGTAATCACGTCAGATCAGCGTGGACGGTCCTTCACCGGAACCCTGCTTGCCGTCGCAAGCCCGTACATCAGCGCCAGCCGATCAAGGCACTCCTTGAGACGCCGCGCAAAATAGTCCTGCCAGCGCTGCGTACAAAGTCCGCGCCGCTGTCCAACCTGCTCCATGGTCATGCCGAGGATCAGGACATCGTGCACCAGCGCCGAACCATCGGCGCCGAGCTCATACTCAGCGCGATTGAGGCGCAGCGTCGCCTGACGCTGCCCCTCGGTGATCGGCTCGCGTCGCAGGCCGCCATCGACGAATTCGCGCGTCGTATCCACCGCGCGAGGCCCACGCTCGGCCTTTTCCCAGTCGTTTTGGAACGCCCGGCCACTCCGATATTGCGTATCGTCGATCTGGCGATGCGCATGCAACCGGCCAAGCGGATCGTTGCGGATCGAGCGAAAGGCAACGATCTTCTCACCCCGGTCGAGCGCAAGGGGATCGTCGACCTCGACGGTCGCCACTTCGGCATTAAAGGGCAGATCCTGGGCACGTCGATCGTGCGCCCCGGCGGGATCGTATGGCTTCCGGCGCTTGCCTCCCGGCATTGGTAACCTCCAAAATGTCTGATGATGGGCGCGCGGAGGCTTCCGCGCGGTCGCGGTTGCGGACCGACGTCCGTCGGTCAAAGGATGAATTGCCTCAGCCGGCCCCGATGGCTTGAAGCCAGGCGGCGCTCAATACCGGCCTCGCCGTGGCCTCAGGATCGCGACTCAGGTGAAAATGCGGGGTGCAGTAGCTCGAACCGGACCGGCACAGATGACCGCAGAAGGTCATTGTCTCGCCGTCGCTATCCCCACCATAGGGATAGCGGCAGTCTCCGGGCTTGAGGTCGAGCAGCGAAAGATGCCGCGGCACGACCGCCGCGCAACGAAGCTGCGGCATCTCCACCGTTTCAGTGAAGATCTTTGGCCCGCGAAGTAGATCCGGCGTCAGTTCGGCGCGCCCTTCACGAAGCCGCCCGATCCTTGGGAGCTCCGGCAGGGACGGTTTGGGCGGATCGAGGTGCCCCGGCAGGGACGGCTCGAGCCTTTCGAGGCCCACCAACCCCATGCGCTGCGCTCGGCTGAGCGCCGCGTTGCGCGTATAGGCCGTATTGAAGGTAGCGTTGATCGTGTCAGCGATTTCCGAATAGGACAAGCCGCGGGCGCGGAGATCCTGCAGGGCTGCCGAATGCTCCGGCAGCCAGTTCATCATTTCCATTCCAAATTCCCATTTCTGTCATTCCGCCGGCGCCTCGCATACCTTCCGATATTCCGAAGAAAAAGTCAAGCTTGTTTCTGATAATCGTAACGGATATAATGTGTCCGGGTTTGGGAAAGGATGAAACATGCTGGACGCGGCGCTGATCGAACGAGCACTGGAAAAGACTGGGAAGAGCAAAGGCGGGCTTGCCCGCGCGATGGGGGTTCGGGCCGGGGCGGTCTCCGAAATCCTGTCCGGAATAAGGTTGATCAAGGCATCCGAGATTGCCCCGATCATGGAGTATTTGGAGCTGAATTCGGTGCCGATCGTGGGCCGGGTCGGCGCCGGCGCCTCGATCCAGCCGGAGCTCGAGCAGGTCCCGCCGGAGGGTCTCGGCGAAATCGAGCTTCCGTTCCCGATGACGGAGGAGACCGTCGCTTTCGAGGTCTCGGGCGATTCGATGCTGCCGAAATACGAGAACGGCGACGTCATCGTGGTGTATCGCGAGCAGCGCTATCCGCTGTCGAGCTTCTACGGAGAGGAAGCTGCGGTCCGGCTGAAGAGCGGCGAGCGGTATCTGAAGACGATCGAACGCGGCAGTTCGTCCGGCACCGTCAACCTCAAGAGCTTTAACGCCAAGCCGATCAACGGCGTAAAGCTCGAATGGATCGGCGAAATCTGCGTCACCCTGCCCCGCGGCCAGATCGACAGGCTGCGCGGCAAATCGGCGGCGAAGGGTCGCAAATCCGCCCGGACGCAGGGCGGGCGATCGTCCGAGAAGTAACCGCGCCGCTCCAGGGACCGGCCGGACCGATTCGGACGCCTTCGGGATGAATCGGTCCGGCCATGCATGCCTGAATTTCGGTTTTCGACAATTCACCTTGACATACTTCCGATTATCGGAAATAATGGGTGACAGTCAGAACATCGAACGATCAGGCAATGCAGTATTTCGTCGTGATGATCGACTATGGTCGCCGTGGCCGCGAGGCGATCGTCGATCCCGAAATGACACGACGCGACGTCGTCTCACGAATCGCCTCGGGCGAATATACGAACATCAGCTTCATTCACGAGATTGCCGAGCGTTCGGTCGAGGATGTCACGGACGACCTGCTGGCCGAGGCCGCCTTGCCTGAGTTCCCCCTGACCGGCGCGAACCTGCAAGCCAATACGCTGGATCACGCCCGCGACCTGCGCAAACACGAGCCGGTCTGACACCGCTCACGAGTTGATTGCGAAAACGTGATCTTTCTTGAGCCGGCCACTTGGCCGGAACCCGAAACAGACTAGATAGGGTTCACGCAAAGTCTATTCGGACCAGGCGCGGGTTCCCTCTAGATTGGCGATTCGTTTCTCGGGCCGGCAAAATTTCAGCTTCAGATGACTTCGACAACAAACGCCGAGATCGCGAAAGCCGATGGCGATCTCAGGATCGCGCTGCTGCTCGGCATCGCAAACTGGTTTCTGTTTCTGGACCATATTCCGCACAACGTCGTCGGCGCGCTGACCATGCGCAACTTCGGCTTCAGCGGCGCAACCGACCTTTTTGTATTCGTCGGCGGCTACGCAGTGACGCTCATCTACGCCAGGATGACGCTGGAACGTGGATTCCTGGTCGCCGCAACTCGCATCTTCAAGCGCGTATGGCAACTCTATGCCGCCTATATCGTTCTGTTCGTGATCTATGTCGAGTTGATCAGCTATGTCGCTACCCGGACCGCGGCGCCCGAGATCATCAGCGAGTTCAACATCACCGGCTTCATCGATCACCCGATCCGGACGTTGATCTACGGCCTGTTCCTGCAAGCCAAGCCGCTCAACCTCGACGTACTGCAACTCACTATTGCCCTGATGGCGTTCCAGCCCATCATCGTGTTCGGGCTGTTGTACGTGCCGAACGCGACGGTCGTCGCATCCGTGACCCTCTATGCGGCCGGTCGGCTGCTCGACTGGAACCTGTCGTCATATCCGTATGGCGACTGGTACCTCAATCCGTTCTGCTGGCAATTGCTGTTCATGATGGGCGGCTGGCTCGCGCTGATCGGCGCGCGATATGCGCCCGCGATCCGCGCGATGCAGGCTGCTCCCGCGCTGCGCGCCATGGCGTTGCTGTATCTGCTGTTCGCCCTGACGATTGTCTCGAGCAGCGATATCCCGGCACTCGCGCAAATGATGCCGAGCGGGCTGAGCGATGTGCTGCTGCCAAACGACCGGGAGGATGTCGCGCCTCATCGCATCCTGCATTTCCTGGTCCTGACATTCCTGTTCAGCTGGCTAGTGCCTCGCGACTGGGATTACTTGCGATCTCACGCCTTGCAGCCGATCATCAAGTGTGGCGAGGAATGGCTGGCCGTGTTCTGTGCAGGCGTCTTCCTCTCCTTCGCTGCGCACCTGATCCTGATTACGGGTCCATACTCACTGGCAAGGCAGGTCGCGGTCAGCATCGCCGGCATCGCGGCGATGACGGCCGTCGCCTACTACGTCTCGTGGTCGAAGCAGCAGGACGGCAAGTCGGCCGTCGCTCATTCTTGATTCCTGCGGTTCAGTCGATCGTCAACGACCGCCGCAGCCGCGCCTCGCTATCGCGCAACATCGCGGTATCGAGCCGGCCTCCCCGATTATTTCCGGCGCGACGCCAGGATCTTCTCGGCGGCGCGCAGATGCGGCTTGTCCAGCATCTTGCCGTCCATCTTGGCGACCCCCGATGGATTATTGGCGAACGCGGCGATCACCCGCTCCGACCATGCGATTTCCTCATCCGTCGGCATGAAGGCCGCGTTGACGACGTCGACATGCTTGGGATGGATCACGGCCTTGGCGAGGAAGCCATCCTGGCGCGCGGCGACCGCCTCGGCCTTCAAAGCATCGAGATCGTTGATGTCGGTCGCGATGGTGTCGATCGCGACGACGCCGGCGGCGGCCGCGCCGATCAGGCAGAGATCGCGCGCCAGGATGAAGGGCGAGTGATAGCGGCCGTCACTGCGGTTGCGCGTTGCCCCGAGCGAGGCCGCGAGATCCTCCGCGCCCCACATCATGCCCCACAGCCGCGGGCTCATGTTCTCGAAATCGAGGATTTTCAGCACCGCCCGCGCCGTCTCGGTCGCGACCGTCACGATCCGCGTGGTGCCCTGCGCGATATCAGAGGCGGCCTCGAATGCGTCGAGATAGAGTGCGAGCCGGTTGACGTCGGCGGCACCGGCGCATTTCGGCAGCACGATTCCATCGGGTTTACCGGGCATCACGGCGGCGAGATCGCCGAGCGTCAGATCGGTGTCGAGCGCGTTGACGCGGATATAAAGCTTCTGCTCCGGATTGCGCGCATCGAGCATCTGGCGCGTGATGCCCCGCGCAACCACCTTCTGGTCCGGCGCGATGGAATCCTCGAGGTCGAGGATCAGTGCATCGGCTGCGGTCTTCTTCGCGCTTTCATACTTCCGGGTGCTGTCGCCGGGAACGAACAGGAACGATCGCATCGCTTACGCCTTCGGCTTGCAGTGCATCAGGCCGGTGCGGCGGCAGCTCGCCACCACCTCGCCGCGCTGGTTGGTCATGGTGTGCTCGAACTCGACGATGCCCTGGGTGGGCCGCGACTTGCTGGCGCGCTTGCCGATGATTCTGGTGTGCGCCTTCAGCGTGTCGCCGTGAAACACCGGCTTCGGGAACTTGACGTCGGTCATGCCGAGATTGCCGACGGTCGTTCCCAACGTCGTATCGTACACGCTCATGCCGATCATGATGCCGAGCGTATAGAGGCTGTTGAACAGCCGCTGGCCGAACTCGGTCTTCTCGGAGAAATGCGCGTCGATATGCAATGGCTGCGGGTTCATGGTCAGGAGGCTGAACATGGTGTTGTCCATCTCGGTCACGGTGCGGCTGAACTCGTGATGGAATTCCTGTCCGATCTCGAACTCCTCGAAATACAATCCTGCCATTTACCGTCCCTTGTAGTTGGGCGTCCGCTTCTCGACGAACGCATTCAGCCCTTCCTGGCAATCTTCCGTCGATGCGACCACAACGAAGCTTTCCGCCGTGTTTTCCACCGAGCGGCGGAAATCGGCATCGACCGCACGCATGAAGGCGTCGCGGCCGATCTTCATCACGATCGGCGATTTCGCCGCGAGCTTGCGTGCGATCTCGCGGGCGCGCGCGAGCGCAGTGCCCTTCGGCACCACCTCGCTGAGCAGGCCCATGCGAAAGGCGGTCGCGGCATCGAAGGGCTCGCCAAGGAACAGCGGGCCGAATGCCTGGTGCTTTCCGACCAGCCGCGGCAACTGCACGAAATGGATCGCCGGGATCAGGCCGACATCGATCTCGGGATAGCCGAAGGTCGAGCCATCGCCCGCGACGATCATGTCGCAGGAGATCGCGATCGTCATGCCGCCGGCGCGCACCGCGCCATCGATCGCCGCAATCGTCGGCTTGCCCATGCGGTACTGCGTATCGTTCAGCGCGAAATACAGCCGCTCGAGGAATGTCTTGGTCTCGATCGCGGGCTTGCCCCTGACGATGTCGAGATCGAGGCCGGCGCAAAACACCTTGTAGGCGCTGCTGATGATGACGGCGCGCACCGCGTCGTCCTCGCGCGCCTTCGCCAGCGCTGCCAGCAGCGCGTCGATCAGGGGAATGCTGAGCGCATTCACCGGCGCCCGATCCAGCACGATCTCCGCAATCTGGTCGGTGACCGAGTAACGAACGAGGTCGGTGCTCATGATGTATTGCCTCCCTAGCTCTTGGCCTGTCGCACGGCGCCCGAGAGCAGCAGGCCATCGATCTCGGCGGAACCGAAGCCAGCCTCCGTCAGCACGGCGCGGCTATCCTGCCCGACGTCAGGCGCGGGGCAAAGGTGATCCTCGGACAGGCTCGCGATCCCCGGCGTGCGCGGCGAATAGACCGCGCCGACGCCGGGTGTGTCCTGGCGCACCGACGCGCTGGTCGCCTCGACATGGGCGTTGCGCAGCCATTCGCCGGGATCGAGGATCCGCTCTGCGATGATATCGGCCGCATGCAGCCGGGTCAGCCAGGCGTCCGTCGCCTGGGTCAGGAACACCTCGCGCAATTGCGGGATCAGCGCATCGGCAGCATCGGCGCGCCGGGCGAAGTCGGCAAAACGCGGGTCGCCGGCGAGGTCCTCACGGCCGATCGCACCGCATAGCCGCTTGTATTGCGGCTCGTTCACCAGGGTGACCATCATCCAGCCGTCCCGGGTCTGGTAGGTGCCGGCCGGAACGTTCAGCGCGCGCGGCGCGCCGCCCTCGAGGATGAACTCCGCCACCTTGTGGCCGAGCAGCGCCGACGTCGACTGGCAGAGATTGACGTCGATCCAGCGGCCGGTGCCGACGGTCGCACGCGCGAATAGCGTCGTGGCGATGGCCTGGAACGCATAGACGCCGGTGACGACGTCGGAAATCGTGGTACCGACCCGATGCGGCACGCCATCGGCGCCGAGATTGACCGAGACCAGCCCCGAGAACGCCTGCGCCACCGAATCCGAGCCGGGCCGCTTGGCATACGGCCCGCTCTGCCCGAAGCCGCTGACCGACAGGTAGACCAGGCCGGGATTGTCGCGCGACAGGCCCTCATAGCCGAGCCCGAGCCGCTCCGCGACGCCGGGACGAAATCCTTCGATGAGCACGTCGGCCTCGCGCGCCAACCGCTGCGCGATCGCGATCCCGTCCTTGTGCTTCATGTCGAGGCACAGGCTGCGCTTGCCGCGGTTGTAGACTGCCGACAGCGTTGTATGATTGCCGTAGGTCGTGCCGAGATAGCGCGACCAGTCGCCCTCCGGCGGTTCGACCTTGATGACGTCGGCGCCGTAGACACCGAGCAGCATCGCGCAATAGGGCGAGGCAATCCCCTGCCCGAAATCGAGTACCTTCAGCCCGCGATACGGCGCTTCATGCGTCGGCGTCAGCTTGCCCGCCATTTGTCCTCCCATCGCTGCCGAAGAGCCCTGTCCTTTGGGCATGATCCCCGCGCAAACGCTGCGCGCTTGTCGCGAGGGAAAACCGCTGCGCGCTTTTCCCGGATCATGCCCTACAGCGCCAGATAGCGCTGCCGGACATTGTCGTTGGCCTTCAGCTCTTCGATGGAGGATGTGTAGACGATCTGTCCCTTGTCGATAACCGTCGCGTGGCTCGCAAGGCCAAGGCAAAAATGCATGTTCTGCTCGGCGATCAATACTGTGGCACCGGTGCCGCGGAGCTGCCGCAGCAGTTCGCCGATGCGCTGCACGATGATCGGCGCCAGCCCCTCGCTCGGCTCATCCAGCAGCAGCAGCACCGGATTGCCCATCAGCGTGCGGGCGATCGCCAGCATTTGCTGCTCGCCGCCGGACAGCCTTCCGGCGATCCGGTGCCGCAGCGGCTCGAGCAGCGGGAACACGTCATAGACGCGGCGGATCGACCACTCGTCCTCGCCATCCGGCCCCTTCTTCTGACCGATGACGAGATTGTCCTCCACCGTATGCTCGGGAAAGATCTGGCGGTCTTCCGGCACGAAGCCGAGCCCGGCCCGCGCGATGTGATACGGCCTCATTCCCGAGACCACCTGGCCGCGCAGGGTCACCTTGCCGCGGCGCGCCGGCGCCAGCCCCATGATGGCCTTCATGGTGGTCGACTTGCCGGCGCCGTTGCGGCCGAGCAACGCCATGGTCTCGCCCTGCCGCACCGACAGGCCGACGCCGAACAGGATCTGGCTGGTGCCATAATAGACGTCGAGGTCGTCGACCTGCACCACCGGCTGCGCGCTCATGCCACCGCTCCCGAATGGTCGTCGCTGCCGAGATAGGCCTCGATTACGGCATCATTCCTGCGGATCGCGTCCGGCGTCCCGGTCGCCAGGATCCGGCCGTAGCACAGCACGACGATCCGAGGCGCGATCTTGAACACGATGTCCATGTCGTGCTCGATGAACACGACGGTGATCTTCTGCTTCTCCCAGAGCTCACGCACCTTGTCGATCATGCGCCAGCGCTCCTCGGTGCCCATGCCCGCGGTCGGCTCGTCGAGCAGCAGCACCTTGGGCTCGAGCACCAGCGCGAGCGCGATGTCGAGCAGCTTCTGGTCGCCGTGCGACAGCGTCGCCGCGGTCCGGTTGCGCTTACCGGCAAGGCCGAGCAGTTCCATCGCATGCTCGGCGCGGTCGCGGGTCTCGGCCAGCGGAAACCGGCGATGCATCACGCCGGCGCGGCGCTGATCGGCACAGACTGCAGCGAGCATCGTCTCCTCCACCGTCAGCGACGGGAAGATGCTCGCGACCTGGAAGGCGCGGCCGATGCCATGGCGCACGATCTCCGGCGGGGCCTTGCCCGCCATGTCGACGCCGTTGAGCAAAATCTGCCCGGCATCAGGTTGCAGCGCGCCCGTGATCAGGTTGAAGAATGTGCTCTTGCCGGCGCCGTTGGGACCGATCACGGCGGTGAGCGAACCGTCGGCGAAGTCGAGCGAGACGTTGTCGGTCGCCTTGACGCCGCCAAAGGATTTCGAGAGTCCGCGAATCTCCAGCATGGCTAGCCGCTCGCCTCCCGCAGGCCGCCATAGGTGCTCCACGACGTGCCGGCAAGCCAGCCGCAATCGACCGGCACATTGGCGCCGGTCATCGCCGAGGCCGCATCGGAGGCCAAGAATGCGACGACGCGGCCAATTTCCGAGGGGTCGACGAGGCGACGAAGTGCGGCATTGGCTGCTAGCGCGGAAACATCCCGCTCTCCGCGATCGATGGCATTCTTCAAGGCCGGCGTCAGCGTGTAACCGGGTGACACGGCATTGACGCGGATGCCGGAGGTCCCCCATTCGGCAGCGAGGCACTCGGTAATGGCGATCACCGCCGCCTTGGCGGGCGCATAGGCATGCAACGGCATCGAGCGCATGCCGGCGATCGAGGCGATGTTGACGATGCTGCCGCGCTTGCGCGCGATCATCTGCCGCGCAAAGGCAACACAGGCGACATAGGTGCCGCGCTGGTCGACGCGCACGACGTCGTCCCAGGAGGTCATCGGCAGCTCGTGCGGACGGGCCGGCACCTGGATGATGCCGGCGCTGTTGACCAGCACCGCGACCGGGCCGCAGTCGCGCTCGATCGCGGCCGCACAGGCCTCGACGCTGCGCTCGTCCGCCACGTCGGCCGCAAACGCCTTGCCACCGACTTCCGCCGCAACCGTCTGCGCCTTGGCGATGTCGCGGTCGACGACGGCGACGAGATCACCGGCCGCTGCGAGCTCACGCACGCACGCCGCGCCGATGCCGCTGGCGCCGCCGGTAACGACGCTGATCCGCATCTGTGCAGTCATGGCGCCCGCTCCCCGACTTCTCCGCGACGCTGCGCGAACCATTCGACGACAAAGTCCATCAGGCCTTTTCGCAGGCCAATGGCAAAGAACAGGATCACGATGCCGAGCACGATGCCGTGATACTCGGTCAAGCGGGTAACGGTATCGTTGAGGATCAGCAGCAGCACCGTGCCGACCATCGGTCCGAGGAAGGTTGTCACGCCGCCGAGCATGTTGATGAAGATGCCCTCGCCCGAGATCGTCCAATAGGCGAACTCGGGATAGGCGCCGGAGACGAACAGCGCCATGATGATGCCGCCGGTCGACGCGAACAGCGCAGCGAGCACAAAGATCGTCAGCTTGGCGCGCCAGACATCGATGCCGATGAAGCTCGCCCGCGTGGCGTTGTCGCGGATCATGCGCAGCGTATAGCCGAACGGCGATTGCGCGATCTGGCGCATGAGCAGCAGGCCGATCACCAGCAGGGCGCAGCTCGTGATGTAGAGATGCAGATGATTCGACAGATCGATGCTGAGAAACGGCGGCCGCGGAATCCCGCCGCGCAGGCCCTGGTCGCCGCCGGTCAGCGACTGCCACGACAGGATGGTCGAGTGAATCAGCATCTGGAATGCCAGCGTGACGAAGGCGAAGTAGATCTCCTTCAGCCGCACGCAGATCGCTCCGATGACGACGGCGACGACCAGGGTCATCGCCAGCGTGGCGACGAAAGCCACCGGGATCGGCACGCCGGTCTTCTGCATCATCAGCCCGAAACCATAGGCACCGAGGCCGAAGAACATACCGTGGCCGAACGAGATCAAACCGGTATAGCCGACCAGAAGGTTGAGCGACGTCGCGAACAATCCATAGGCCGCGCAGCGGATCACGAAGTCGAGCAGCTGCTTGCTGCCGAAGATGAACGGCAGCAGCGCGAGCACGACAAAGGCCACCAGCGCGATCAGGACATCGCGGTAACGCTGCGGCCTGGCGTCGATCCGGGCAACATCGAGGGGCTGCGTGCCCTGCCCGGCCTGCAACTCGGTCATGCGACCTCCTTGCCGAACAGCCCGGTCGGACGCGAGACCAGCACGATCACCATGAAGAGATACATCAGCCCCTCGGTGAACAGCGGGAAGCCGAGCGATCCGAAGGAGCGGATCAGGCCGATCAAAAGCGCGCCGATCAACGCGCCGATAATCGAGCCCATGCCGCCGATCACGGTGACGATGAAGGACTCGATCAGCACCGAGAAGCCCATGCCCGGCGTCAGCGAGCGCACCGGCGCGGCAAGCGCTCCCGCCAGTCCCGCCAGCATGCCGCCGAGCGCGAATACGCCGCCATAGATCAGCCCGGTATTGATACCGAGCGCCGAGACCATGCCGGGATTATGCGCGGCCGCACGGATTACCTTGCCGATCCTGGAGCGCGCCAGCCCCAGGCCAAGAACAACCGCCGCGGCGAGCGCCACCCCGATCAAGAGCAGATAGTATGGCGGCACCACGCCGCCGGCGATGAACAGCGGCGGCACCTGGAATGCAGCCGGCATGCCCATCGACTTGAACTCAGGCCCCCAGATCATGCGGACGACATCGTCGAAGATCAGCACGAAGGCGTAGCAGACCAGGAGCTGCATCAAGACGTCGCGGCCGTAGACCCGGCTCATGAACACGCGCTCGAAGACCAGGCCGAGGATCGCGGTGCCGACGGCGCCGCTCAGCATCGCCAGCGCGAAGCTGCCGGTGAGCTGATAGGCCGTCATCGCGAAATAGGCGCCGAACATATAGAAGGCGCCGTGGCTGAAATTGACCACCTTGAGCACGCCGAAGATCAGCGTCAGCCCAACGGCGACTAGGAACAGCAGCATGCCGATGATCAGGCCGCTGGTGGTTTGCGTCACCAGGCAGGCAGGGCTGGCGAGACAACTGGCAAGCGCGTCGAGGTCCACGGAGAATCATCCATTACGGCGGGCCGCAACGTCGGCGCGCGACAAACATCAGATGCGAGGCGGAGGCAGCAAATTGCCGCCGCCGCCCGACATGCGGATCAGGTGTAGCCCTTGCTCTTCTTCCACTCGGCTTCGAGCTCGAAGATGGTCTTCCAGTCTCCGGCCTTCACATCGGGCACATAGGGCTCCTGTGGGATGGTGGTGCCCCAGCCGATTGCGTAGCCGACCAGCGTGTGATCGTCGGCGCGCATGGTCACGGTGCCATCGGCGCCGAACGGGCATTTGATGGTGAGGCCGGTGAGCGCCTCCGCGACCTTCTTGCCGTCGGTCGAGTTCGCCTTCTTGACGGCCTCGTTGAGGAACATGACTGCCGTGGCGTTCTGCCACGACCAGTTGGTCGGATACTCGTTGTACTTGGCCTTGTAGGCATCGCCCCAGGCCGCGTTTTCCGGCGTCGGCGGGAAGGTCTTGATGTAGCGGTCGCCGGAGTGGATGCCCTTGGGCAGGTTCTTCACCACCGTGAGCGCGGTGTAGTCGGCCATGTTGACCGCAAACACCTCCATCTGGGTGAACATCGCGTAGATGTTGGCCTGGTCGATGTAGGAGGTGAGATCGCCGCCCCACAGGCAGGAATAGAGCGCCTGCGGCTTGGCCTGCAGGATCTTCGTCACCACCTCGGTGTAGTCGGGCTGGAACAGCTTTGGCCAGGACTCGCTGATGATCTCGACGTCGGGCGCGAACTTCTTCAGATACAGCACGAACTCGCCGGTGGTGTCGCGGCCATAGGCATAGTCGGGCGAACAGGTCGCCCATTTCTTCAGGCCCTTGGCCTTGGCGATCCCTGCCGCGTAGCTGGCGCCGACGATCGAGTCGTGAATGCCCTGCCGCACGCAGCGGAAGGCGTTCGGGATGTGCTGCTTGGGATCGGCGGTCAGCGATGACGCTTCCGAGCAGGTATGGATGCAGAGCACGCCGAGATCGCGCGCCACTTCGTGAACAGCGAACGATCCCGACGACGCTTCGCCGTCGAGCAGCATCTCGCAGCCATCGGTGTTGACGAGCTCGCGCGCGATGCGCGCGGCCTCCTGCGGCTGTCCCTTGGAGTCGCGGATCACCATCTCGATCTGCCGCCCGGCAAGGCCGCCGGCGGCATTGACCTTCTCGACCTCCAGCAGCACTGCGTTGCGCGAGGACGTTCCGAGTTGCGCGACGCGGCCCGACAGAATGGTCGGCATGCCGATCTTGATCGTCTTGGCCTGTGCGCGCGCCACCCACGGCGCGGCAAAGCTCACCGCACCGGCGCCCATCAGCGCAAGCGTCGAGCGCCGGGTGATGCCCGGTTTCCGGGTCCTCTTCATCATTCCCCTCCCTGTCGGGTTCGCGTTCCCAAAATCCCTGCCGGAGATCGTTCCGTCTCCATGACCACGATGTTTTCAGAGCAAGGGGGGTGACGTCAAGCCAAAGATGAATTACGACTCATAATTCATCCAGGGAGAAAACGGCGCCGGAATCGGCCCCGCGGGCGGCAAATGATCAACCTTTCCAGCTTCATCGCATTTCATGCCCGGCGGACTCCGGACTGCTGTGCGCTGAAATATCGCGGCGAGGACGTCTCCTACGCCGACTTTGATCTGCGGATCCGGCAGGTCGGCGGCTGGCTCGCGGCGCGCGGGATCGCGCCCGGCGACGTCGTCGCCGTGCTGATGAAGAACAGCACGGCCTTTCTCGAGCTGGTGTTCGCGACCAGCCATATCGGCGCGGTGTTCCTGCCGATCAACTATCGCCTGTCGGCCGATGAGGTCGGCTACATCGTCGGCAATTCGGGCGCGCGCCTCTTGGTCGCCGACGAGGAGTTTGCCGCGATCGCAACCGGCGGCGCACCGGTCGTGCTGCTCGATGAGGTCGCTCAGTCCAGCGTCGCCAACCTTGCGCCCGACATCGCGCCGGCGCCGATCCACGTGCGCCGGCCGCGCGACCTGATGCGGCTGATGTACACCTCGGGCACGACGGATCGTCCCAAGGGGGTGATGCTCACTTACGAGAACGTCTACTGGAAATCCGCCGACCAGACCTTGGTGCTCGGGCTCAACGCCGACACGCGACTGCTCGTCGTCGGCCCGCTCTATCACGTCGGCGCGCTCGACCTGCCCGGCATCGCCGTGCTCTGGCAGGGCGGCATGCTGTGCATTCATCGCGCCTTCGAGCCTGAACCTGCACTCGCCGCGATCGAGCGCGAGAAGCTCAACGCGGCGTGGTTCGCGCCGGTCATGACCACGGCCCTCCTCACCTGCCCGAACCGCGAGCGCTACGACGTCTCCAGCCTGCAATGGGCGATCGGCGGCGGCGAGAAGACGCCGGAAGTCCGCATCCGCGCCTTCTCGGACTATTTCAAGAACGCGCGCTACATCGATGCCTACGGCCTCACCGAAAGCTGCGGCGGCGATACCTTCATGGACGCGGGCCGCGAGATCGAGAAGATCGGCTCGACCGGCCGCGCCATCGCCCATGTCGAGATCGAGATCCGCGACGATGCCGGCAAGCGCCTGCCGGCCGGCCAGAACGGCGAGATCTGCCTGCGCGGCCCGAAGGTCACGCAGGGCTACTGGAAGGATCCGGAGAAGACCGCATCCGCGTTCTTCGGCGACTGGTTCCGCACCGGCGATGTCGGCTATCTCGACGACGACGGCTTCCTGTATCTGACCGATCGCAAGAAGGACATGATCATTTCGGGCGGCGAGAACATCGCCTCCTCCGAGGTCGAGCGCGTCATCTACGAAATGCCTGAAGTGCGCGAGGTCGCGGTGATCGGCCTGCCGGACGCGCGCTGGGGTGAGAAGCCGGTCGCGATCGTGGTGCTGGCCGACGACGCCAAGCTCGACCTGCCCAGTCTCACCGACCACTGCCGGACACGGCTCGCCGGCTTCAAGGTGCCGCGGCAGCTCGTCATCCGCGACAGCCTGCCGCGCAATCCATCCGGCAAAGTGCTCAAACGCGTGCTCCGCGCCGAACTCGAGGCCACCGCATGACGCAAGCGACAACCGCCAAGGTGACAAAGCTCAACCGGGTCGAGCGCAACGCCTGGACCAAGCAGAAGATCTTCGACGCCGCAACCAAGGTCGTCGGCAAATACGGCTATGCCGAAGCCTCGGTCGCGCGCATCACCGAGGCCGCCGGCGTCGCGCAGGGCACCTTCTACAATCATTTCGAGAACCGCCAGGAACTGCTCGACCAGCTGCTGCCGAAGATCGGCCTCGACATGGTCCGCTTCATCCACGCGCGCACCGGCACCGCGAGCGAAGCCCGGCAGGAGGTCGAGCGCTTCAGCGCCTTCTTCGATTTCATCCGCGAGGTGCCGGAATTCCTGCGCATCCTCAACGAGGCCGAATTCTTCGCGCCGATCGGCTACCAGAAGCATTTCGACAACATCTCCAGTGCCTATGTGCGGATCCTGCAACGCGCACGGGCCGCGGGTGCGACCAACGCCTTCAGCGACGAGGAGTTCGAGGCCATCGTCCAGGTGCTGATGGGCGCACGCGGCTATCTCAGCCGCCGCTATTCCTATTCCGAGCGCGGCGTCACCGCAGTTCCCGATTATGTGATCACGGCTTACCACAAGCTGGTCACCCGCGGCCTGTTCACCACCAGCGACAAGGGAAGAAAATCATGAGCGCTGAGGGCACCATCCTGGTCACCGGCGGCAGCCGCGGCATCGGCGCGGCGACCGCAACGCTGCTCGCCGATCAGGGGCATCGCGTCGTCATCGTCGACATCGCGCCCGAGCCGTTGGTTGGAACAGCCGCCGTCCTGTGGCCGGCGCCGTTCGACGTCGCGAGCGAGAGCGCCGTTGTCGCAGGCATTGCCGATATCGAGACCGCGCATGGTCCGATCAGCGGCCTCGTCAACGCCGCCGGCGTGTTCGGCAAGATGCACTCGATCGAACGGGTGCGGATGGAGCAATGGGACCGCGAGGTCAATATCGACCTGCGCGGCACCTTCCTGGTCGCGCGCAGCGTCGGCATCGCCATGGCGAAGCGTCGGCATGGCGCGATCGTCAACGTCGCCTCGGTGGCCGGCATGACGTCGGGCCCGATCCACGCCTATACCGCGGCCAAGGCCGGCGTCATCCAGATCACGCAGACGCTCGCCGCCGAATGGGGCCGTTCCGGCGTCCGCGTCAACGCGGTGTCGCCCGGCTTCACCCGCACGGCAGCGCTCGAGGCCGGCATCGCATCGGGCGCCCTGAACAAGGATCTGCTGGCGCGGCCGACCGCGATGAACCGGCTGGTCGAGCCGATCGAAGTGGCGCAGGCGATCGCCTGGCTGCTCTCCCCGCAGAGCAGCGGCGTCACCGGCATCAACCTGCCGGTCGATGCCGGCTACATCGCAGGCACCACCTGGGCCGCCTATGGCGGCCTGCCGGAAGCCCCACGCAGCTAAGGACAACGCATGAATATCGAGCTTCCGCGCAAACACCTCGATCTGTCCTCCGCCATCGCCGAGGGCGACATCCGCGTGCTGCTGATGGTGCTGGTGCACATGACCGGCGACGAGAAGTGGCTCGAGCCGCCCTACAAGCCGAAGCGCGACGTCCGCCTGATCCCGGACCCCGACGCCGGCGTGCCGAAGGAGATCCAGGACGAGATTCGCGCGGCGGTCCTGAACCTGTGCGCGAACGGCACCCCGAAGCCCGTCATCACCGATCCCGGCAATGAGCTGATGCTGCGGATGATGCGCGTGACGCTCGGCGAGAACGTCGCGCCGGAATATGCCCCGCTGATGCGCGAGGAAATGGGCTTCGTCCCGCGCGACGCGCGCTGGCGCGAGCGCCCTTCTGGCGAGAAGCTGGCGCAGCAGCATGTGCTCATCGTCGGCGCCGGGGTCTGCGCGATCGCGCTCAGCGTTACGCTCGGTCGGCTCGGCATCCCCTATACCATTGTCGAGAAGCAGGACGAGATCGGCGGCACCTGGTACGTCAACCGCTATCCCGGCTGCGGCGTCGATACGCCGAACCACTCCTATTCCTTTTCGTTCGGCGCGCGCAATCCGTGGACCCGCTATTTCGCGCAGCGCCAGGAGCTGCTCGACTATCTGCTCAAGGTCGTGCGCGAATACGACATCCGCCAGCACGTCCGCCTCAATACCGAGCTCGTCGCCTCGCGCTGGGACGAAGGCAGGCGGCGCTGGATCTCGACGCTGAAGACCGCGCGCGGCGAAGAGACCTTCGAATCCACCGCGCTGGTCAGCGCGATCGGCCAGCTCAATGACCCTCTGCCGGCCCGCTTTGAGGGAGACGAGAACTTCAGGGGTTTGAAGGTTCATTCGGCTCTGTGGTCCGACGACGTCAAGCTCGACGGCAGGCATGTCGCCGTGATCGGCACCGGCGCAACCGCGATGCAGCTGGTGCCGTCGATCGCGGGCCGTGTCGCCTCGGTCACCGTCTATCAGCGCACCGCGCAGTGGGCGCGGCCGGTGAAGGGCTATTCCGATCCGATCACCGAAGGCGCGCAGTGGCTGCTCGCCCATCTGCCGTTCTATGTGCAGTGGTATCGCTTCAACATGTTCTGGCGTTACGGCGACGGATTGCTGCCGTTCCTGCGCAAGGATCCGGCCTGGCCGCATCCGGACCGCGCCGTCAACAAGGGCAACGACCGGCATCGCCAGGAGCTCGCCGACTTCATCCTGTCCGAGCTGAAGGATCGCCCCGATCTGATCGAGAAATGCATGCCGACCTATCCACCCTACGGCAAGCGTATCCTGCTCGACAACAACTGGTTCAAGACGCTGACCAGGCCGAATGTCGAGCTGGTCACCGACAAGATCGACCATTTCGCTGCAGACGGAATCGTCACCGCCGACGGCACATCGCGGCAGCACGACGTCATCGTGATCTCGACCGGTTTCAAAGTCTCCGAGATGGCGGCGCGTCTCAATATCACCGGGCGTGACGGCAAGAACCTCAAGCAGGCGTGGCGCGACGACAATCCGACCGCCTATCTCGGCCTCACCGTGCCTGATTTCCCCAATCTCTTTCTGATGCTCGGCCCCAATTCGGGCCCTGCGCATGGCGGCAGCGTCATCTTCCAGTCGGAGTGCCAGAGCCGCTACATCTCCGCCTGCCTTGTCGAGATGATCGAGAACGACATCGCCGCGATCGACGTGCATCCCGACGCGCATGACGCGTATATCCGCGACGTCGACGCCGAGCATGAGCAACTGATCTGGACGCATCCGGGCATGACGACCTACTACCGCAACAGAAGCGGCCGGGTGTTCTCGGCGATGCCGTGGCGGTTCGTCGACTACTGGAAGATGACGCACGATCCGGATTTCACCCAATATCGAAAGACCAAGTCGCGACAGGACTCCTGACCTGAATTCCCTCGCTCGTTAACTTGACAGATGGCCATAACTGCCGCAGCATTTCGCTGACTGCACCTGTTGGGGTGCTGGAGCGCTTGCTCCTCGCGTCGCAGGAATTGACGGACGATTATGGGATCGGCCGTCAGGCAGCTGAAGCGGACAGATGTCCGTCGGCCCACCCTTGGAGAGGAGCATGACGCCACCGGCGCAAGCCAGCGACCTTGCTCAGCGGCAAGGTCTCGGTGCACGTTGAGGCAAACAGCAGCTGCTAGCCGCGTGCGCCACCGACAATCTGAACATATCCGCAGGACAGGAGCGCAAAGGCCACGCGCTTTTAGGTCCCGAAACACGACTGGTCGATACCAGACATCCTTCGCTAAAACGAAGTAGCAGGGCCCCGCGATGCTTGACTGCACCGGGGCCCGTTCGTTTGCCCGCGACCTCCCCTTCATCACGCCGCATTGCGCCCCCGCACGGGATCGGGAACAATTGTCGCGACGAGATGAGGAATGATGATGGAAAAGCCGCGGGTCCGAATCTACACCGACTACAAGTCTCCCTATGCCTATGTCGCCAACAAGGGGCTGTTCGAACTCGAGGAGACATACGGCGTCGAGCTGGAATGGCTGCCCTACACGCTGCGCATTCCGGAATTCATGGGCACGGTCGAGGAGCGTACACCGCACTTCTGGCGCAAGGTGCGCTACGCCTACATGGATGCGCGCCGGTTCGCCAACGCGCAGGGACTGACCATGAAGGGCCCGCGCCGGATATACGACGCCTTCTACGCCAGCGCCGGGATGCTGTTCGCGCAGCGTCACGGGCTGTTCGGGCCTTATCACGATACGGTGTTCCGGAAGTTCTGGAATCACGAGCTGGAAATCGACGACCTGACTGAGATTGCCGGCGTGATCGCCGCGGTCGGTGGTTCTGCCGACACCTTCGAGGCCTATGTTCGCGGCCCTGCCCGCGCCGAACATGATCGCATCATCGACGAGGCCGAAGCGCTCGGCGTGTTCGGCGTGCCCAGCATGGTGTTCAACGGCGAGCTGTTCTGGGGCGGCGACCGCATCGACATGCTGATCGAGCGGATCAAGCAGCCGGAGACGATCGCGATCGCGCTTGGCAGCCGGCACCAGACGTAGACGCCGATCGTTTCGAATCTGCCTATCGTCGCTGATCGATCAGCCTCCAACCAGAATGGCCCAGCACCCGGTGCGTTCCAGCACCGGCTGCAACGCCGCGCGATCGCCGGCATCGAGCGCGGCAAACTTCTCGCGCAACTGCTGCAGGCACTTGACCTGATATTTGAACGGCGCCAGTGCATAGGGCAGTCCCCAGACATTGATCTCGAGCCGCTCGAGGCCCTTCGCAAACGCATCCGCATTGGCGGCCAGGAACGGTAGATAAAGTTCGCCGGCGATCCGCAGCAGCGCCTCGGCGAACCCGCCAAGCGCCTGCTCACGCCGATACCAGTCGCCCTCGACACCTGACGCATCGTCGAGCCGCCGCACCCAGTGATCGCTGAACGGCGCACGCTCGCGCATGATCCGCATCGGGGTCGGGTCGGTCGCCATCTCGCTGAGTTGGCCGAACCAGGCGAAATCCGCCAGCGACGGCCGGCTGCCGAACAGATAGCTCTTCATGCCGACATGCGGCTCGAACGCCGCAAGCGTGCGCCGGTAGCTCTCCTCCAGCAGCGGCCTGTTCTCATCCGTCGCGCCGAGAATGACCATGCGCGAAATCTGCCGCTGCCGGAACTCTTCGATCTCCTCGCGGCTGCCGGCCTCGGCCTCCGATGTCGACCACTCCTCGCCGGCCCAGCGCGAGACATAGGCCTGATCTTCCGGATCCCACCAGCGATAAAGAAACAGCGGCTTCACCGCCCATTCGTCGGCGAGGTCCTCAAGCAGGTCGCAGACGAATGCGACCGCCTTGTCCTCCGGGATCACCGAGCGTCCCTGGTGGCGCACTTCCAGATCATAGGCCAGCGTCGTGGTCTCGCCGCGGTAGCTGCCGTCGGGATATTGCAGCACCGGGATCAGCATCGGCTTCAGATGCGCGGTCGCCTCGCGCAGCGCCTTGGTCATGATCACCCAATCGTGCGGAATCCGCCGGTAGCGCATCAGCGCGCGCAACTTGATCGCATAGGGCGAGGCGGTCGAGCCGATCAGGCGATAGCGTTCCCCTGTCATGACGATGGCTCCAAAAACGCCGGTTTGCCGTACGGATAGAACTGCGCGAGATCGACGTTCTTGTACGGCAGCTTGTCCAGCCGCGTCGTGCCGAGGAACGGCTCGTCGGGTTCGACCACGAGGATCGTCTTGGCAAATCCATTGTCGTCGAAGCCGCGCCGGAAATGGACCCGAGACTTGATCGCCATCACGTCGAAGGCGCCGATGTCGGGCACCAGCGCCTTCAGCGAGAACGGCTCCATAACCTGCACCAGATAGGTGGACAGGATCAGCACATTGTTGCGGCCGAAGCGCACGCAGACCCAGAACTGGCCATAGCCCTCGCCCGCCGCCGAAACCGTGCCCTGAATCCAAACCGGATCGCCCGCCGACTCGTCAGCGCGGCCGCCGATCTCCATGTCGAAGGCATCGCCGGCCTTGGCGCCGGCGGCCTTCAGGCTTGCGGTCGCCCTGGCGTCGGTAATGGTCGCGATCACGGTGTTGGCGAGGTCCTGCGCGATGATCTCACGCAGCAGCCAGGTCGCCGACCCCGACCGGTCGCTGTGATCGGCCAGCACCACCGGTGTGTTGCCAGCGGCGACGGCCTGCTTGGCCAGCGCAACACCCTCGGTGATGCCGTACAGCCTGGTCGATTGCAGCAAGGCTTCGCGCAGCCGCCAGATCGTGCCGGCGAGATCGCGCGCGACCTGCTCGGCGAGCTTTGGATTGTCGTTGGTCAGAACCTGCACGGTCATGCCGACATCGGGAACGTCGGCGAACGGGAAGCCGAAGAAGATGTTGACGTAGACGTCGACCTCGCGCGCCTCCCAGATCAGCGCGCGCTGCACGAGGTCCATCCACGGACGCGCCCCGGTCCATTGCAGCACAGTGGGCGAGATCACAGGAACCTTGATCGTCCTGTGCGCCGGCTTGTAGTCGCCGCGGATCGCTCGCACCAGCATGCGCGCTGCGCGTTCACCCTGCAGATGCGCGTCATAATGCGGGAAATATTTGACAGCGAACGCCATGTCCGCCTGCTCGAGGAACGCCTCATCCTCGTTGCCGTGAGGATCGAACGTCGCCGCAATGAAGGCGGAGCGGCCGACCACGTCGCGGACCTGCCGCGCCAGATCGGCTTCGGGACGCGGCACGCCGCGCACGGCCATCGCGCCATGCAGGCACAGATAGACGCCGTCGAACGGTCCCTCCTCCTTCAATCCGGCGATCATCTTGCCGGTGAAGGTGCGATAGGCTTCCTCGGTGATCCAGCCGGATCCGGTGTAGGTCTTCGGCCAGAGCGGGGATTCGATGCCGACCAGCTCGACCTCGGAGAACTCGCGCGCCACCTGCACGAAGCCGCCCATATAGTTCTTGGGATCGAACTGCAGCAGCGCCTCGCCCCTGGCCGGCGAGCCCGGATAGATGAAGTCGTCGAGCGTGGTCTCGTTCGGCAGGAACGAGACGGTTTCGTGGGAGAAATGCAGGACGGCGATACGTATCTTGCGATCGCTCATTTGGTGCGCCTCGGCTGTTTTCCGCATTGTGGCATTGAACGCGCGGCGCGCCAATCCGCATTCGGTTTTTGCCCGCCAGACCTGCAAATACGCAGGCGCAGCGCAGCTTGCCGCCGCGCGGATTCTGCTATGGTCCGCCGCAACGATCGGGCCGCGGCCCCGCAGATTTCTCAAGGAGAGAGCGCCATGAATCCCCCCGTCAGCTCGCCCGCGATCAAGGTCGTCAAATCGGTTCGCGAGCAGGTGAGCGCCGAGGAGTGGCAGGCCCGCGTCGATCTTGCCGCCTGTTATCGGCTGACGGCGATGTACGGCATGACCGAGATGATCGCGAACCACATCTCCTGCCGCGTGCCCGGCACCACCGACCAGTTCCTGATCAATGCCTACGGCATGCTGTATGAGGAGATCGACGCCTCCAGCCTGATCAAGGTCGACGTCGAGGGCAACACGCTGCTCAACGCGACCGACTACGACGTCAATGTGGCCGGCTTCGTCATTCACAGCGCCATCCACATGGCCAAGCACGACATGGATTGCGTCGCGCACACCCACACCCCGGCCGGCATGGCGGTCTCGGCGATGGAATGCGGCCTGCTGCCGCTGGCACAGACCTCGATGCGCTTCCTGCACATCGCCTATCACGACTTCGAGGGCATCGCCGACAATGTCGACGAGCGCGAACGCCTGGTCCGCGACCTCGGCGACAACGAGGCGATGATCCTGCGCAACCATGGCCTCTTGGTCGTCGGCCGCACCGTGCCAGCCGCCTTCAACGTGCTGTTCCGCCTTGAGCGCGCCTGCCAGACCCAGGTGATGGCGCTGTCCTGCAACACCAAGCTGATCTATCCGCCGCAAAATATCCTCGAAGACACCTATGAGCGGATGCTGCCGAAGCCCGGCCGCGCCGCCCGCAACGGCGAACTCGCCTGGCCCGCGCTGCTGCGCAAGCTCGACCGGGCAGATCCGTCGTATCGGGATTGAGAGCGAAAGCCGGCGCAGGCTTTCTCCATTCGTCGTCCCGGCCTTCGCCGGGACGACACTGAGT
>NZ_LFIQ01000051.1:170202-250008 GCF_001189245.1 Bradyrhizobium pachyrhizi
ACGCATTCGCATTTCGCGACGAGACACCTGCCGCTAGGGCGTCAGAACCACACGACTTCACCGTCCGCTTCATGCGCACTCGTCAGTTGCGCAATCGGCGTCCACCGCATCTCGACCCACGTTCGTGACGACCGCGAAGCGCCCCTCAATCGGGTGAGACGGGCGGAATTGGATCACTGATTTGCCCGACGACGGAAGCGGGATTTTGCCCGTCGGGGTGATTTGTCGCAGCCATCGTGCGGTGGGCACGGAGCGTCGCGCCGCTCAGCTTCCGAGCTGAATGGTGCGCTCCAGCGCCGCGGCGAAGCCGTTAAGGGGGACGTTAAAGACGACGGCCTGCCCGTTGCTGATGTTCTGCGCGGCAACGGTGAGCGTTTTGGCCTTGCTGATAGTGTCGGTCACGACCGTGGGAAAGGATACCGGCAGCAAGCAACCTTGCGCCGTGCAGGTGGAAAAGCGTGTCTGCTCCAGATCCCTGCCGTCCAGCCTGAGGACGGCGCCGGCGTCGAACTTCAGCCCGAACGGCATCAATATGTTGCCTTCGGCCTTTCCGTCCCTGGGAATCAGTTCGATGGCGAAGATTTGCTGATTGGTCTCCTTGGCGAGTTGTGTCTGTCCGAGGGTACACAGCTTGGCCCCGCCGTCGAGCTGGCATTTGACGATCCAGTCTCCGTAGGTTTCGCTGATCGCGGAAGCACCCTTGGGAATCTGGACGGCGCGGACAACGCCATCCATCGCGGACGTCTGGCTCCGCGTATCGATCTGCATGGAGACGGTGCTCCCACTGGCATCCGAAGCATCGGGAGTTCGGGCGGCTTGCGCCGAACCGACGCCGGCCATGACGACGAGAGCGACGATCGCCCGAAGACGCCTGTCTGCTGCGCTGACCATCACCATTGCATTCGCTCCGCCTCGTTACGTCCCGAAACCGGTCTGCCTTTTCGTCGGCATATTCGTGGGTATATTTCCCACGTATCCGAGATACAGCTACTTGGAGAACCGCTGATATGCAAGAGTTGATCGCCGCCGGCGTGATTGTCGCGATTTGTTGCGTTCTGCGGCGGGTATTTCTGGGCGATTGCACGTGAAGCCATGTCCTCGAACAAGGCCGCGAACAAGCAACAACGCAAATGGTAGTCCGGCGCCTCCACCTTGCTCCCGTGATTTGCCCGCGGGGCGCGTTTTCAACTAAGCTCGCCGGATGGACATGCTCGTCAAGCTCTACGCCCTGCCCGATTCGCGGCCCGCCTACGATCGATTGCTCAAGGCCGGAATTGTCATGCGCCGCGCGCTCGCCCCGGAAAAGCACAGGGTTGTGGCCTGGGTGCGGGAGACATTCAGCGAGGCGTGGGCCAGCGAAACCGAGGTCGCGTTCAGCCGCCAACCGGTCTCCTGCTTCATCGCGATCCAGCAAAAGAAGATCCTCGGATTCGCCTGCCACGACGCGGCCTGTCGCAACTTCTTCGGTCCGACCGGCGTCGCGCCGAAGGCGCAGCAGGGCGGAATCGGCAAGGCGCTGCTGTTCGCCTGCCTCGAGGACATGAAGCACCAGGGCTTCGGCTACGCGATCATCGGCGGCGTCGGGCCGGCGGAATTCTATACGAAAGCTGTCGGCGCGGTGGCCATCGAAGGCTCCGCGCCGGGAATCTATCGAGGATTGCTGTAGCTGTGCCGCAGGTCCATTTTCCCGGTCTTGTCGCGCTACGAGACAGACTGACAATGTCTGCGTTCACGGAGATCGGGTAACCCAAGGATGGCTGGCGGGTTGAAAATCACGACCGGCATCATCGCCGCGGTGCTGGTCATTGCAGCGGTGGCTCAGGTGCGCAGCGTGCTCGCCCCGCTTGCGGCCGCTCTGTTCATCATCGCGATCGTCTGGCCCGTTCAGCAACGGCTGCAGTCGTGGCTGCCGAAACTGCTCGCGCTCGCCATTACCATCGTTGTTACGGTTGCCACCTGCATCGCGTTTGCCTCGCTGGCAGGATGGGGGTTCGGCCGCGTCGGGCGCTCCTTGATCGCGGATGCGGCGCGGTATCAGGCCTTCTACGATGCCGCGGTGATCTGGCTCGACGGCCATGGCGTCTCGTTCGCCGGCGTCTGGGCGGAGCATTTCAATGTCGGCTGGCTGTTGCGCACCACGCAATACGTCACGGGCCGCGTCAACACCACATTGAGTTTCTGGCTCATCGCGCTGGTCTATGTCGTGCTGGGACTTCTCGAGGTCGAGGACGCTGGTCGACGAATCCAGCGGTTGGAGAATCCCACAGCTGCGCGCGTCCTGCTCAAGGGCAGCAAAGCGACGGCCGCCAAGTTTCGCAAATATATGCTGGTGCGGACGCAGATGAGCGCGGTCACGGGTCTCCTGGTCGGCCTGTTCGCCGCTGTAACCGGGTTGCCATTCGCATTCGAATGGGGCGTGATCGCCTTTGTCCTCAACTACGTTCCTTTCATCGGCCCTTTCATCGCGACGCTGTTCCCCACGCTGCTGGCCATGACGCAGTTCGAGAGCTGGCCCGCGGTGTTTGGCGTGTTCGCCTGTCTCAACGTCATCCAGTTCGTGGTAGGCAGCTATGTCGAACCGCGGGTGGCCGGCTCGACATTGTCGATCTCGCCGTTTCTGGTGCTGTTTGCAATCTTCTTCTGGAGCTCGCTTTGGGGCCTGTTCGGGACCTTCATCGGTGTGCCGATCACGCTCGCTATTCTGACCTTCTGTGCCGAGAGTCCGTCGGCCGCATGGATAGCCGATCTGTGTGGCGGATCGCACCAAGACAAGCCGGAAGCGTCCTAGCCTGCGGCAATCTCAACCCGCTCGGGCTCGGCGAGGCAGAGCTTCCGGTCCGGGCCGACCATCATTTTGTGGATATAGAAATAGCTGGCTGCATCGTCGGCCCCCATCACCGGCGACGGGGCCGAGACGATCCTCGACGCACCACATGTACCGATCCAATCGATATGCCTGTGACCGTGCATCACCACCGAGCGATCGGAAAACCTTTGCAACCTGCGTACAAACCAGCTGCCGTTGATCAAGGCTGTCCCAATGCGCTCGGCAAATGTCTTCACCGGCATGGGATATTCCATCACGTGATGATGTAACGCGATGGTCCAGCATGCCGTCGGAAAATGACGGATCGCAGCCTCCAACCGCCGCGTTTGCGCTTCCGAAACCAAACCGAGCGCGTTGGTGAAGGAGAAGTGGGTTTCGGCGTTGGAGTTGAGAATGGCGATCCCGAGGCCACCGTCCTGGTCCGGCAGCAGGATCATTGGGAATTGATCATCGAACAGGCCGCGGAGTGCCGCTGCGCGGCGCACGCCCCCGTGCTGCGCAAACTGTGTTATCCGATCACGATAAGGGGCCAGCGCCTGGTTCAGCGTGGCCGACGGTTTGCCGGAACCGTCAATGACGCGCACGCGATCGCCCTGGACGGCCGCGATCGCCGACAGGGCACGCATCTGCCGTAACCGCTTGCCAGGGCTGAACGGCAGGTCGAGGCGCGCGGGATTGGCACGATCCACGACGTTAACGTCATGATTGCCCGGAAGCATGATGATGCGTGCTGCGAGCTCGGGATGACCTGCCAATGCATCGAGAAATTCCGCCCATTCGCCGGGCCGGCCGGCGTCCGTCATATCGCCGCTGATCAGCACATGGTCGAGCGGATCAACGGTGTGAATTTCGGCAAGGCGAGCCAACACGCGATTGAAGTGTTCGTTTCCCCGCGGACCGGCGGTCCCGCTTTCGATGCGGAAGCCGTACCGCTCGCCGACCACGTGAAGATCGGATAGATGTGCAAGGCGCCAGCAGCGGCCTCCGGACGGCGTCGCGTCGAATCCGGCCAGGTCGGCCGGTTGTTCCATACTGGCATCGGCCACGCTCCAGGCCAGTGACGCGACCGCAAGATAGCAGGACACCAGCACCACGGCGTTCGCGAACGTCGGCAACACCAGACGATGGATCAGAACAAGGTCATTGACGGTCGCAGCCCATTGCGAGGCAGGCCAGACCAGGGCCGCGATCAATGCCGCCCCCGCGGAGAGCAGTATGCCGGCGCCGATCGAGCAACCGCGGCGCAGCCTCGTGCGAGAGGCAGGAGTTGCGCCGGTGCGCCAAAGCAGCTCCGCCAGATGGCCCAGTGCCTCGCGCGTGAAGGCATAACTCGGTTGAACCGCGAGCGCGTTCAGCGACCAGAAGCTTGTTTCCGCGATTTGAAGCAGCGGTCGCCCGCCGAGCCATCCCAACGCCGCGATCGCAATCAGCGCCAGCACGGCGCCCACTTCGGACAGGGCAAGAGCGTGTTGCGAAACGCTCGAAATCCAGGCGGATGCGACCAGTGGCGCAAGGCCGAGCAGCACGCCCGGAAGCAGAAGCGAAACCGTCCAGGCGAACAACAGTTTCGCCGGGCTTATCTCAACCAGAAGGCTACCCAAGATCGCGAACAACGAACGCTGTTCCGGGCTGGCGGCATTGTCCTCAAAGTCGCCGTGGCGGGGATCAAGCAGCACGCCGACGTCCTCCGTTACACGGCGCATTCTGTCACAAACCGCTTCAGACCAACATACGCGTCAGCCTTAGCGCAGCTTCCCGAAGAACTCGCGCACCTCGCCGATGAACAGCTCGGGTTGCTCGAACGCCGAGAAATGTCCGCCTTTCGGCATCTCGCTCCAGTGCTGGATGTTGGTGAAGTTTGTCTCCATCCATTTGCGGACCGGCGTGACGATCTCCTTGGGGAACACGGCAACGCCGGTCGGCACGCTCACCTTGTGCGGGGTTCGCTTGCCCGGCCCAAAACTTTCCCAATAGAGCCGCGCCGACGACGCAGCGGTCGCGGTGACCCAGTACAGCATGACGTTGTCGAGCAGTTCGTCGCGGCCGAGGATGTTTTCCGGATGGCCGTCGCAATCGGTCCAGGCCCAGAATTTTTCCAGGATCCAGGCCGCCTGCCCGCTCGGGGAATCCGTCAGGCCATAGCCTAGCGTCTGCGGCCGGGTGGACTGCTGCTTGGAATAGCCGGAATCCCAGTCGGCATAATATTTGATGCCGTTGAGTGCCCTCGTCTCCTCCGGCGTCGGCTGCCCCTCGACATTGGGCCGGGTCGACATCGCAAGCGTGATGTGGATGCCGGCGCAGTGCGCCGCATCCTGTCCGCCGATCGCAGTCGTGACCGCGGAGCCCAGTCGCCGCCTTGCGCGAAATAGCTGGCGTAGCCGAGCCGCTGCATCAGGACGGCCCAGGATTTGGCGATCCGGTCGACGCCCCAGCCCGTCGCTATGGGCTTGGCCGAGAAGCCGAAGCCCGGCAGTGACGGACACACCACGTGGAAGGCATCGGCCGCGCGGCCGCCATGCGCCACGGGATCGGTCAGCGGTTCGATCACCTTGTGGAATTCGACCACCGATCCCGGCCAGCCATGGGTGATGATCAACGGCCGCGCCTCCGGATGCTTCGAGCGGACATGGATGAAGTGGATGTCGAGCCCGTCGATTTCGGTGGTGAACTGGCTGAAGCGGTTGAGCCGCGCCTCGCGCTGCTGCCAGTCATAGGTCTCGGCCCAATAATGGCAGACGTCCTTGATCCATTGCAGCGGCGCGCCCTGGCTCCAGTCGTCGACCAGTTCGGCTTCCGGCCAGCGGGTCCGGCGCAGCCGACTACGCAGATCCTCGAGGACATCGTCGCTGACGGCGATGCGGAACGGGCTGATGGCGGTCATGGCGTCTCCCCGGGGATGCTGAACTTTCGGGGAAGATAGGCTCGCGAAGCCTGCCGATCAAATCCGCAGCCGTAATTTGCGGCGCCTCTCTCCGTCGTCTGCACAAACCCTGCACGACAAAGTCCATCACGGCCGCCGCCATCTTGTTAAGAGAGGCGGCGATGGCTCGGCGTGAATCGCGCACGATCGAGGCACGCATATCGCATCTCACGGAGATTCCTCTGGCACTCTATCTGACGAGCATCCTGAACGCGCAAGACGTTCTGTTGAAGCTGGGATTGCCGCTGATCATCATGTTCTCAGCGGGGTGGATCATCATCCGGCGATGGATGCTGATGCCCGGCATCGCTGCGTCAGGATTTTCGCCGGCCGCATCGGCGGCCCTGTTCGCCCCCGTTCTCCTCGTCATCTACTTCTGCTTGCTGCAATCCAGCATGCAGGACGGCATTGCCGCGCATGCGGAGCTCGTCATTTTATACGGCGCGATTTTCGCACCGACATTTCTTCTGCTCGTTCCGTTCGGGGTCGCTTCCCTGATCCGGATGCGCCGGCAAGGCAAGCCGCTCGGCAATGGGCTGCTGTGTATCGCATTTGCTGCCTGGCCGATCCTGCAGGTGGCGTGGATGTGTCTGCTGTTCGGCGAGTGGGAATAGCTTGCCGGGCTATTTGCCGATCGCCGCCTCGAGCAGTGCCTGGGCCTGCCTGGTGGCCGCGGCGAAGGCCGGCTGTTGCGGCGCGCGCTCGGTGAAGCAGCGCTTGAACGCATCCTCGCCCTGTTGGTGCAGGTCGCCGAGCTTGTCATAGGCCTGCCTGCTGATCTGCTTGCGCTCGAGCTTCTCGGCCGCCGCATCGGCCTTCTTGTTGTAGTCGGTGCGGATCGCGGTGCAGGCCGGCACTTGCACCGCCGGCTCGATCTCGGCATAGGCGACATACATCTTGCCGCCGGCGAGCGCCGACACGAACACCTCGTCGGCCCTGTCGGGGAACGAATCCTGGGTGCGGCCGGCCAGGAAGCCGTAAGCCAGGGTGGCCGACGCCGGCTTGGCGATCGGCAAGTCGTCGAAATTGACCACCGCAGCATCGGTCGAGATCGCCTGGGTGTAGAGACCCTCGAACTTCAGGGCGGCATCGACCTGCTGCGGCAGGTTCTTGCTGCCCTTGTCCCACCAGGTCTTGTGTTCGTGCAGCCAGCGCGTGAACAGAGACTCGGTGGTGACGATGATATGGGCTTTCGGCTCGACGAAGCTGCCGTCGGCACGCTTTTCTCCGATCTTTGCCCCGTCCCTGCCGGTGTCGGCATCGAAGCGCAGGCCGTCCAGCATGCCGAACCCCATATCGCCTTTATATAGAGTGTCGAGGTTGAGCTGGGCGGGAGCAAAGCCCGGCCGGGCGGGCTGGGACAGGATGGCCGTCAGCTGCCCCTTCAGCTCGTCGCGCGCGGCCGCCTCGGCCTTGTCGACGGCCTCATTGATCTTGTTGTCGTTCGACAGCTTGGCGAATTTGGCGATCGCGGCGTCACGCGCGGCGATATAGCGGTCTTCCGGCGATGCGGCGCGAGCCGGCGAAAGCAGCAGGATCGGGGAAAGGACGAGGGCAAAGCGGAAAATAAAATGCATGCCCTGTGGTCGTCCGCAGGGCATGCAAGGTTCAAGGTCACGGGTACTACCAGCATATCCCTCGCCGGCAGACCCTCTGCCGGCGCAGGATCTCGTCAAGGCGAGTCGGTCAGGCCGCCTTTGGCACGGTGCCGTCGTCAGGCCGCCTTGGACTTCGCCACGTGGGTGGCGATCGCGTCCATCAACGGCGGCGACAGGCAATCATAGGGCTCGAGTCCAAGCTCCTTGAGCCGCGACCTGATCCCGGCCATATCGGCCGGCTTGACGCCGGACTCGATCACCGACGACACGAAGGCGGCAAATCCGGGCGCTGCCGAGCCGGACTCCTGGAACAACTCGGGATGGATGAAATCGAGGCCATAGAACGGATGGCCCTTGTTCTCGATCCGGCCGTACATGTGGGTGCCGCATCCGGTGCAGGCATGGCGCTGGATCACCGCCGCCGCATCGACGATCTTCAGCTTGTCGCCGTTCTCCAGCACGGTGACGTTCTCGCGCGGCACCACCGCGACCACCGAGAAGGTGGCGCCCGAAGGCTTCCAGCATTTGGTGCAGCCGCAGGCATGGTTGTGGGCGACGTCGCCCTTAATGCCGACCTTGACCGGCTTGTCCGCGCATTTGCAGACGAGCGTGCCGCCGGCAAAACTGCCGGAGCCTTGCTTGACGCCATTGTCGACCGACGGGTGGATATGAACAGTCATTGACCTATCCTCCTAGTGCTTGGTGTTTTGATTTCAGAATACGACGACCGAACGGATCGATTTTCCCTCGTGCATCAGGTCGAAGCCCTTGTTGATCTCGTCGAGTTTCAGCACGTGGGTGATCATCGGATCGATCTGGATCTTTCCGCCCATGTACCAGTCGACGATCTTCGGCACGTCGGTGCGGCCGCGCGCGCCGCCGAAGGCCGTGCCCTTCCAGACGCGTCCGGTGACGAGCTGGAACGGCCGGGTCGCGATCTCCTTGCCGGACTCCGCGACACCGATCACCACCGAGACGCCCCAGCCGCGATGGCAGGCTTCCAGCGCCTGCCGCATCACGTTGGTGTTGCCGGTGCAGTCGAAGGTGTAGTCGGCACCGCCGTCGGTCAGGCCCACCAGGTGCTGCACGATGTCGCCGCCCACCTTGGTCGGATTGACGAAATGCGTCATGCCGAACTGCTTGCCCCAGGCTTCCTTGGAGTCATTGATATCGACGCCGATGATCTTGTCGGCGCCGACCATCTTGGCGCCCTGGATCACGTTGAGGCCGATGCCGCCGAGGCCGAACACCACCACGTTGGAGCCCGGCGTCACCTTGGCGGTGTTGACGACCGCGCCGACACCGGTGGTGACGCCGCAGCCGATGTAGCAGCTCTTGTCGAACGGCGCGTCCTCGCGAATCTTGGCCACCGCGATCTCGGGCAGCACGGTGAAGTTCGAGAAGGTCGAGCAGCCCATATAGTGGAAGACCGTCTTGCCCTTGTAGCTGAAGCGCGAGGTGCCGTCGGGCATCACGCCCTTGCCCTGGGTGGCGCGGATCGCGGTGCAGAGATTGGTCTTCTGGCTCAGGCAGCTTTTGCACTGCCGGCATTCCGGCGTGTAGAGCGGGATCACGTGATCGCCCGGCTTCACCGACGTGACGCCGGCGCCGACCTCGCGAACGATGCCCGCACCTTCGTGCCCGAGGATCGAGGGAAAGATGCCCTCGCTGTCGAAGCCGTCGAGCGTGTAGGCATCGGTGTGACAGATGCCCGTCGCCTTGATCTCGACCAGGACCTCGCCGGCCTTGGGGCCCTCCAGATCGAGCTCGACGATCTCAAGCGGCTTCTTTGCTTCAAATGCGACTGCGGCGCGGGTCTTCATCTTGGTCTCCACAAAACGTCAAACAGGTTTCTCGTTCGCACCGGACGGGCTCACTTCTTGTCGTTGTGGCCCATGCAGGCGTCTTCCGCCTTTCCATAGGCTTCCGATTTGTCTTCGTGCTTGGCCGGCCGAACACGCCCAACCGCGTCGTTGGCGCGGGCCCGCAGGTAGACATAGAGGTCGTCCATGTAGCAGGCAACGTTGGGGTTATCGCCGAACGCCGGCATCACGTTCTCCTGCGCCGTGGAAACGTTCTTGCGTCCGCTCGCGACCACGCCCATGAAATCCGCGTAGCTCATGGTCTTCAGCGAATTCGCCAGCGCCGGAGCATAGGTCGATCCCATGCCGTCGGGGCCGTGGCAGACATGGCACTCCGAATGATAGCGGCGATAGCCGGAGTAGGTGTACCAGTCCGTCGTGCCGTCGGCCGTAACCTTGAACGTCGGGTTTCCATCCTTGTCGAGATACTTGCCGTCCTCGGACTTGACGGCGGTCGGGTCGCCAGCGTCCTCGGCGGAGGCAACTCCACCCATTGCCACGACAAAGATCGCAGCACTCACAAACCAGATCTTACGCAAAAGCATATCCTCGCGTGCAGATTGAAGACGGACCGGCGCATGGAGATCGCTCCATGCGCCGGAACGAGGTTGCTCAGCTCACTGCTGCGGCAGCGAGAACACGGTGAGCGTTCCGCCGAGCGCAGTGTAGTTGCTCAGCGCGGCATAGCCGCCGACTGCGCCGAGACCGGCCGTCGGATCAGTCAGGCCGGCCGCGAGGCCGATGCCTGCCCAACCGCCAACACCCGACAGAATGGCGACGTACTGCTTGCCGCCATGCTCATAGGTAGTGACGTTGCCGATGATGCCGGACGGGGTCTTGAACTTGTAGAGCTCCTTGCCCGTCTTGGCGTCGACAGCCTTCAGGTAGCCTTCCAGCGTGCCGTAGAACACCACGCCGCCGGCAGTCGCGAGCGCACCCGACCAGACCGAGAACTGCTCCTTGTTCGACCACACGATCTTGCCGGTCTTGCCGTCCCAGGCGATGAAGTTGCCCATGTTGGTCTCACCGGGAGGCGGATACATCGACAGCGTCGCGCCGACATAGGGCTGACCTGCGGTGTAGCTCACCTTGAACGGCTCGTAGTCC
This sequence comes from Bradyrhizobium pachyrhizi, assembly GCF_001189245.1. Classification (GTDB taxonomy): domain Bacteria; phylum Pseudomonadota; class Alphaproteobacteria; order Rhizobiales; family Xanthobacteraceae; genus Bradyrhizobium; species Bradyrhizobium pachyrhizi. Next base: position 180,517 of record NZ_LFIQ01000051.1, read on the forward strand.
ATGCAGACGTGGTTGGTCGGCACGTAGAACAGCTGCGTGTCCGGCGAGTAGGCTGCCGGCTGCTCGTCCTTCGAGCCGAGCGCGGCCGGGCAGATGCCCTTCACGTTGACGTCCTCGCCGGCCTTGTCGGTCGACGCGGCATCGAGAACCTTCGGACGACCATAGGTCGGCGAGTCCTTCTTCATATCGACGCCGGAGGTCCAGTTCACCTTCGGATCGTACTTCTCGGCGACCAGCAGTTCGCCGGTGGCGCGATCGAGCGTGTAGCCGAGGCCGTTACGGTCGAAATGGGTCAGCAGCTTGCGCGCCTTGCCGTCGATCGTCTGATCCGAGAGGATCATCTCGTTGACGCCGTCATAGTCCCATTCGTCATGGGGCGTCATCTGGTAGACCCACTTGGCGACGCCGGTATCCGGGTTGCGTGCCCAGATCGTCATCGACCACTTGTTGTCGCCGGGACGCTGCTTCGGATTCCAGGTCGAGGGATTGCCCGACCCGTAATAGACCAGGTTCAGCTCGGGATCATAGGAGATCCAGCCCCAGGTCGCGCCGCCGCCGATCTTCCACTGATCGCCCTGCCAGGTCTTCAAGCTCGAATCCTTGCCGATCGGCTTGCCAAGCTCGGTGGTCTTGTCGTCGACCAGGAGCTGGTCATCCGGGCCTTCCGAGAAGCCGCGCCAAACCTGCTTGCCGGTCTTGATGTCGTAAGCGGTCACATGAGCCTGGACGCCGAACTCGCCGCCGGAGATGCCGAGCAGCACCTTGTCCTTGACCACCAGCGGCGCGGAGGTGCCGGTCGAGCCCTTGCTGGGATCGCCGTTCTTCACCGTCCATTCGACCTTGCCGGTCTTGGCATCGAGCGCCACCAGCGTGGTGTCGGCCTGGTGCAGGAAGATCTTGCCGTCGCCATAGGCAACGCCGCGGTTGACCGTGTCGCAGCACATCACCGGAATGACGTTCGGATCCTGCTTCGGTTCGTACTTCCAGACGATCTTGTTGTCCTGCGAAAGGTCAAGAGCATAGACCTTGTTTGGGAACGGGGTGTGGACGTACATGATGTTGCCGATGATCAGCGGGCCACCCTCGTGGCCGCGCAGTACGCCGGTCGAAAACGTCCATGCGACCTGCAACTTTCCGACGTTCGAGGCGTTGATCTGATTCAGCTTGGAGTAACGCTGATTGGCGTAGTCTCCGGCCGGCATCACCCAGTCTTTCGGGTTCTGCGACATCTTGTGGAGTTCGTCATTGGCGTTGGCCGCTCCGGCGGCAAATACCGCCATTGCCCCAAGACCGGTCGCGTAAAGCATCTTGCGCATCGTGGATTTCCTCCCAGGTTCAAGAGCTCAAGGGTTTCCGCCGAAACGGCCCCACTTCTTCCATTTTGGTGCCCCAGTCGTAGTCCTCTTGAAGCGCGCTGACTTGCCCAAAAGAGAAGAGCCGTTTGCTCAAAAGCGAAGCTTCGTCAGATTTTTGTCGCCCGGCCCTGAATTGGCTGGAAAGCTTGCTTCATGTTGCAGGGCATCAATCGCGGCCGGCGCGATCCGGATGCCAGATTGACGCGTGCTAAGGTTGCGCTTGACGAGCCCAGAACTAAGTCGGAGGATCACCCGACATTAACCGGGAAGAAATCCCGCCGCCTCCCTAAGCTATTCAGAATCAGGGAGAAGGCGCATCATCCCGGGCCAGACTTAAGCTCGGTGAGCAGTCACGTGGGGATCGAATCGGTGGCTGGAAAGATGTCCGATACAGTCCATTCTCTCAGCACGAACGGATTGACGCCCAAGCGGCAGATTCAGCGCTGGTCGGATGCGCTCACTGACCTTTGCGGCCAGTTCGACGTCGATGCGCTGGAAGGATCCTCGCTCGAAGCCCGGGTCAATTTCACGACGGTATCGCGCCTGAAGCTGTGTCAGATCGAGGCAAGCCAGCACCGGATCGCGCATACCATCTCGCGGATCAAGCTGAGCGAGCACCCCTACATCAAGATCGTGTTCCAGACCCACGGCGTCTCGCATTTCGAGCAGGACGGCCTGCACTTCGACATCATGCCGGGCGACTGCTTCGCCTATGACGTGTCGTGTCCGCACACCATCATCAGCCCGTCGCTGACGCGGCACGAGGTTGTCATCGTGCCGAAGGACCTGCTCAAGGAGCGCGGCTTCCAGCTCTCCAAGATGGCACCGTGCAAGCTGTCGGCGCGCAACGGCACCGGCCGCATCGCCTATGATTTCGTCCATGCCGCCTTCGGCGAGGCACCGACGCTGACGCCGGTCAACGCCGTCGGCGTGGCTGATGCGCTGATCGACTTGCTGCTGTTGCCGCTGCGCGAGACCGGCGCGATGTTCGATCGCGGCAGCGCCGAGGCTACCTATGTACGGGCCCAGGGCTTCATCCGCGAGCATCTGCGCGATCCGGATCTCTGCATCGACCGCATTTCCGCGGCGCTCGGTTGCTCGAAGCGCTATCTGCACATGCTGTTCAGCGATCGCGGCATGACGGTCAGCGACTACATCTGGAAGGCCCGGCTGCAGAACTGCCGGCAGGAACTGGAGTCCCAGAACGGCAAGACCATCACCGACGTCGCGTTCTCCTGGGGCTTCTCGAGCTCGTCGCATTTCAGCCGCGTCTTCCGGAAGTATTTCGGCATCGCGCCCTCCTCCGTCCACAAGGGCCTGCACGGCGGCATGCCGGCCGATGTGGTGCTGGAATAGCGGTTCCGTCCGACGTGCAGGCGTTGCGCCATGCCGTCCGCCAACAGACTTTCTCCAATCAAGTTGTCCTCAACCAGGCTGTCCTCGATCAAGGTTTGGGCACGCAACCTCAAACGGGACAGCGTTGCGCTGTATCTCGCATCGCATGATCCGCGCGTGCCCTGGTATGCCAAGGCCCTTGCCGTCGCCGTCGCGGCCTATGCGCTGTCTCCCATCGATCTGATCCCGGATTTCATTCCGGTGATCGGCTATCTCGATGATCTGATCCTGCTGCCGCTCGGCATCTGGCTTGCGATCTCGCTCGTGCCGGACGAGGTGATGGCGGAATGCCGTGCCAAGGCCGGCGCCGTCTTGCAGCGTCCGACCAGCCGGGCGGGAATGATCGCGATCGTCGTACTCTGGATTGCCGGCGCAGTGGCGCTGGCTTGGGCGGCTTTCAGATATTGGCAACAGCCAATCGTCTAGGACTGTGCGGCCTTTGGCACGAGCGCCTCGACCGTCACGCCATCATCGCTGGAATTGATGTTAAGCGTGCCGCCAAGCGCGAGGATCCGCTCCTGCATCCCGGTCAAACCGCGGCCAAGCCTGTGATCCCTCAGCAGGCCGCGGCCATTGTCGCGAACCCGCACGAGCGCGCAGTCGCGGCTGCCGCGTAGGCCGGCCTGCCGGTCCGCCGGTTCGATCGTGATATCGACCGCTGTCGCGCCGGCATGGCGGAACACGTTGGTGAGCGCCTCCTGGACGATGCGATAGATCGTGAGGTCGGCCATCTCGCCGGTGCCGCCGAGCGCCGGCGAGATGCGGCTCTCGATCTCCACCTCCGGGTGCGTTTCGCTCCATAGCCGCACCAGCGCGCCGAGCGCTTCCGCCAGCCCGAGCTCGGCCAGTCCGGCCGGCCGCAATCGCTCCAGGATCCGGCGCGTGAACTGCTGGAGCGCGTTGACCTGCTCGAGGATGGCATTGCCGTGCTTGCGCAAGGCCGCAGGGTCCGGCTTTTCGACTTCCGACAGCCGGGTCAGCGCACCGGCATGCGCGCGCAGGGCAAACAGATAGGGCCCGAACTCATCGTGCAACTCGCGCGCGATCTCCTTGCGCTCGGAATCCTGCAGCGAGACCGCGCGCTCCGCGAGCTGCCGCTTGCCCTCCACGGCATCGCCAAGGGTCACCGCCAAATGGTTCAGTTTGGCACAGATCGCGGCCAATTCCGGCGATCCGCCGGGCTCGACGCGTGCGTCGTAGTCCCCGGCCTCGATGCCGGTCATGGCTTGCGACAGTGCCTCCAGCGGCGCCAGCGCGCGGCCGACCACCAGCATGGTGACCAGAAGCAGCGCCACCGCGATCGCGGAGCCGACCTCGAGCTGGGTGACGATGCCGTCCCAGATCTCGGCGATTTCGTCGTCGGGATGCGAGGTAATGACCAGCGATTGCGGCTTGCCGTGCACCGAGATCGGCACCCGCACCGAGGTCTGCTCGGGATGAACCAGCGCGACGAACCACTGCGGCGGAGCGCGCGGATCGCCGGCGCCCTCGGGGCGGTCAGGAGATTTTGCGGTCGCGCCATCCTGCCGCGTGATGCTGACGTGACGCAACCGGCTCAGGTCGTGGACGATCTGATCGAGCCGCGCATCGGGATCCGGCGCCTCGTCGAGACCGGCCACGATCGTCGCAACGAATTCACGCGCCAGGCGGATCACGCTCTGGTCCTCGGCCTGGACACGCGGCCCCGCTTCCAGCACGAGCCGCGCAATATTGATGCCGAGGCCAAGCGCCAGGATCAGCGCCAGCAGCAGGTTGATCCGCGCGCGCAAAGATAGCTTTTGCCACATGACGTTGCCCCCGACCGCGATCCCTCCTCCGAGAGGATCGTTGACAGCCAAATTTGCCTGGCTATCTAATCGCACCCTATCGCAATCCCGCACGAGGTGCACAACCGGTCGGAACCGACCCGTCCTTCGCGCAAACCGACGTGATGATGAGTGAATCGAAGCAGGTCGCCGGAACAACGCCATGCGCATTCTGATCGTTGATGATCATCCCATCGTTGCCTCCGGTTGCCGCACCGTGTTCGCCGACGACCCCGAGATCACGCTGCTGGAAGCGGCGGATGCCGAAAGCGGCGAACGGACGTTCGTTGCGGAGAAGCCCGATCTCTGCGTGATCGACATCAACCTGCCGACGGTTTCCGGCTTCGAGTTGGCGCGCCGCATCCTGACGCATGATGCATCTGCGCGCCTCATCATGTTCAGCATGAACGACGACCCGGTGTTCGCCGCCCGCGCCATCGACATCGGCGCCAAGGGTTACGTTTCGAAGACCGGCGATCCCAACGATCTGGTGGAAGCGGTGCGCGAGGTCGGCAATGGCGGCGTCTATCTGCCGCCGGCGATCGCGCGCAACGTGGCGTTTGCGCGGCCGGGCTTTGCGCAAAATCCGCTCTCCAAGCTCACCTCGCGTGAGATGGAGATCCTGCGCCTGCTCAGCTCAGGCAAGAGCCTGTCGGAGATCGCCTGGCTGGTGCATTCGTCATACAAGACGGTCGCAAACACGTCATCGATCATGCGCCAGAAGCTTGGCGTACGCACTTCGGCAGAGCTGGTGCGGCTGGCGATCGAGAGCGGCGTCGCCTGACGCAGCGCTCCAACCAAAAGGAATACGACAATGCAGACGGTTTCCCAGAACAAGTCGCATGGCGGCACGCAAGGCGTCTATCGGCATCCAAGCCGCGAGACCAAGACCGACATGACCTTCTCGGTGTTCGTCCCTGAGCATGCGGCCGGCACCAAGCTGCCCGTCGTCACCTATCTGTCGGGCCTGACCTGCACCCACGCCAACGTCACCGAGAAGGGCGAATTCCGCCGGGCATGCGCCGAGCTCGGCCTGATCTTCGTCGCGCCCGACACCAGCCCGCGCGGCGAAGGCGTCCCCGGCGATCCCGCCAACTCATACGATTTCGGACTCGGCGCCGGCTTCTACGTCGATGCGACGGAGCAGCCGTTCGCGACCAATTACCGGATGTGGAGCTACGTCACCGAGGAATTGCCCAAGCTGATCGCCGCGCAGTTCCCGGTCGACACGACGCGGCAGTCGATCCTCGGTCATTCCATGGGCGGCCATGGTGCGCTGACGATCGCGCTGCGCCATCCCGATCGTTTTCGCGCGGCGAGCGCGTTCGCGCCGATCGTGGCGCCGTCGCAGGTGCCATGGGGCAACAAGGCGCTCGGCGGGTATCTCGGCAGCAACAAGCAGGCGTGGCGCAAGCACGACGCCGTTGCCCTGATCGAGGACGGTGCCCGCTTCTCAGATCTGCTGGTCGACTACGGCGATGCCGACGGCTTTCTCACCGAGCAGTTGCGGCCCGAATTGCTGAAGGCCGCCTGCGAGAAGGCCAACATCCCCCTCACCCTGCGCCGTCAGCCGGGCTACGACCACAGCTACTACTTCATCTCGACCTTCATGGCCGATCATCTGCGCTGGCACGCGGCACGGCTAAAGGCTTGAGCGTCACGCAGTCTGTTCATCCCGTCATCCCGAGGAGGCCGCGAAGCGGCCGTCTCGAAGGATGCACGGCCCGAATTTCAACGTGTGGCTGTAACCGGGCCGATTCATCCTTCGAGGCTCGCCCAGCGGCGCAAATGCGCCGCAAGGCTCGCACCTCAGGATGACGGAGGTCCATTCGTGCGCGCAGGCTATCGCGTCTGCGGCGCGCCGTAGTTCGGCGCGAGCAGGCGGTTGCGCACGAGGTAGTCGGTGGCACGCGACCAGGATTCGTCGGTGTTGCCGCGCATGTCGGCGCTCGCCGCTGCCAGCAATTGCCCGCTATGCACGTCGCGCAGATAGAGATTGATGTTGAGGATGAGGTTGGAGACCTTCTGCACCACGCCCGTCATCACGAGATCAGCGCCCAGTTCGCCGGCCAGCTTCACATCGCAGCCGCCGCAGGCCTGAAGATTGCTGCCATGCGCCGCGGCATTGACCGGCGCGATGTCGAGCACGCGGAACTTGCCGGAGTCCGCGAGCTCCTTGCGCACCTGGTCGCCGACCCGGAGCAGCCGCGCCTGCTCATCACTGCGTGGCCCGCTCACTTCCCCCTGCAGGCTGGTGTCGATCATCTCGAGGTCGAACACCGCGAGCTTGGGCGGCTCGGCGCGCGCCACCGCCGCAGACACCACCAGCAAAGAAACGGCGAAGGCAAACGCTGATCTCATGATTGTGAACCAATCGTAATTTGTAACGTCGCAACGACAAAAAGCGGGGTTGCAAGCTAGGCCAATTCCGGCATCTTGCAAGCCAACGGCACGGAGGCCGGATTTCCGCGCGCCATGTCGAGTGAAAAAAGACTGCGGGAGGAGTTATGTTGCGATGGCTGATCGGCACGATCGCGCTCAGCATGGTAGCGACCGGCGCGCTGGCGGCTGATCCCGTCGAGGTTCATATCGGCTATCTCGGCCACGCCGGCGTCAAGTCGACGCTCTCGCTGGTCGAGCAGCCCGCCGACAATGACGGCATCGCCGGCGCGCGCCTTGCGATCGAGGACAACAATACCACCGGAAAATTCCTCAACCAGCGCTTCGTGCTCGACGAGGTCAAGGTCAAGGACAGCGATGATGTCGCCAAGGTCGCGACCGACCTCGCCGGCCGCAACGACTATATCATCACCGACCTGCCCGCCGATGCCCTGCTCAAGGTCGCCGACGTGCTGCGCGACCGCGGCACCGTGCTGCTCAACGCCGGCGCGATCGACGATCGGCTGCGCGAGCAGGACTGCCGCGCCAATGTCATCCACATCGCACCGACCCGCTCGATGCTGGCGGACGCGCTTGGCCAATATCTGGTGTGGAAGCAGTGGAAGCGCTGGCTGCTGGTGGTCGGCTCGCATGATCAGGACAAGCTTTACGCCGACGCGCTGCGCCGCGCCGCCACCCGTTTCGGCGCCAAGATCGTTCAGGAGCGGACCTTCGAGGACACCGGCGGCGCGCGCCGCACCGACAGCGGCGTGACCTTGATCCAGCGCCAGATGCCGGTGTTCACCCAGCAGGCGCCGGCTTACGACGTGCTGGTCGCCGCCGACGAAAGCGAGGTGTTCGCGAACTATCTGCCGTACCGCACCTGGGACCCGCGTCCGGTGGCGGGCTCGGCGGGCCTGGTGCCGACCAGCTGGGATGCGGCGCATGACCAGTGGGGCGCGGTCCAGATTCAGAACCGTTTCGTCAAGCTGAACATGCGCCGCATGACCGCGCTCGACATGCAGGCGTGGACCGCCGCGCGCATGATCGGGGAAGCCACATCCCGCACCAATTCGGGGGACCCCAAGAAGGTCATCGCCTTCCTCAAGGGCAAGGATTTCTCGATTGCCGCCTTCAAGGGCACGCGATTGACCCTGCGAGACTGGAATCTGCAGCTCCGCCAGCCGATCCTGCTGGCCGATGGTCGTATGGTCGTTTCGGTCTCGCCGCAGGAAGGTTTCCTGCATCAAGTCTCCGAACTCGACACGCTCGGAGTTGACCGGCCTGAAACGAAGTGCAAGCTGCAGTGAGGGAGATGAAACGCATGTGGCGCCGCTGTCTGTTGACCGGGATGCTCGTTTGGCTTGCCGCGACACCGGCGTCCGCCTTCGTTGCCTACGTCTCCAACGAGAAGGGCAACACCGTCACGGTGATCGACACCAACAGCTGGACCGTAACCAAAACCATCAAGGTCGGCCAGCGGCCGCGCGGCATCGAGTTCTCGCGCGACGGCAAGTTCGTGATGGTCGCGGTCGGCGACGACGACACGATCCAGGTGATCGATACCAAGACCCAGGAGATCGTCGACACCTTGCCCTCCGGTCCCGACCCTGAATTGTTCACCCAGGATGCCGCCGGCAAGACCATGTATGTCGCCAACGAGAACGACAACACGGTCACCGTGATCGATCTCGAAAAGCGCGCCCGGATCGGCGACATCCAGGTCGGCGTCGAGCCCGAGGGCATGACGATCAGCCCGGACGGCAAGATCCTGATCAACACCTCCGAGACCACCAACATGGCGCATTTCATCGACACGTCGACGCGCCAGATCGTCGCCAATGTGCTGGTCGATTCGCGGCCGCGCTTCGCCCAGTTCAAGCGCGACGGCTCCGAATTGTGGGTATCCTCCGAGATCGGTGGCACGGTGTCGATCGTCGATCCGGTCAAGCGCGAGGTGACCGGCAAGATTACCTTCGAGATTCCGGGCCTGCGCAACGAGGCGATCCAGCCGGTCGGCATCGGCATGACCAAGGACGGCAAGACCGCATTCGTTGCGCTCGGCCCCGCCAACCGCGTTGCCGTGGTCGACGGCACGAGCCACAAGGTCCTCAAATATCTCCTGGTCGGCCAGCGGGTCTGGCACATGGATTTCACTCCGGACGAAAAATATCTGCTGGTTACCAACGGTGTCTCCAACGACGTCTCGGTGATCGACGTTGCATCCCAGAAGGTGATCAAGACCATTCAGGTCGGCGAACTGCCCTGGGGGATCACGATCGCGCAGCCATGACCGCAACCGACGCCCATATCGCGAGCCAGCTCTCGCCGGATGCAGGCCCTGGAACAGCCGCGGCCGTGCAGCCGGCGCTGTCGATCGGCAATGTCAGCCACAGCTACGGTCCGCGCCGCGCCTTGATCGATGTCAGTTTCACGGTTCAGTCTGCGAGCTTCACCGCGCTGCTGGGCCTCAATGGCGCCGGCAAGAGCACGCTGTTCTCGCTGGTGACGCGGTTGTTCGGCATCCAGAACGGCCAGATCAAGATCTTCGGCCACGACGTCAGCCGGACGCCGGGTGAAGCGTTGCGGCTGATGGGCGTGGTGTTCCAACCGCGCACGCTCGATCTCGACCTCTCGCTGACGCAGAACTTGCTGTATCACGCCGCGCTGCACGGCATCTCGCGGCGCGAGGCGCGGCTGCGCAGCGCCGAGGTGCTCGGCCGCATCGGGCTTGCCGACCGCGCCGCCAGCAAGGTACGCGATCTCTCGGGCGGCCAGATGCGAAGGCTGGAGATCGCCCGCGCGCTGTTGCACCGGCCCCGGCTGCTGCTGCTCGACGAGGCCACCGTCGGGCTCGACGTCAAGGCCCGCGCCGACATTCTCGACCATGTCCGGCAGCTCGTCACCGAGCAGGGCATCGGCGTGCTCTGGGCGACGCATCTGTTCGACGAAATCATGCCAAACGACGACCTCGTCGTGCTGCATCAGGGCCGAATGCTGGCGCACGGCCCGATGTCACGCGTGATCGCGGACGCAGGCGCTCAGGACGTCAACACCGCGTTCATGCGCCTGACCGGAACGGCAACACTCGCGGGGAGACCGCCGTCATGACCAGCACGACGGTTACGCCTGAGCGAAGCGGCTTCTCGCTGTCGGAATACATCGTCTGCCTGAACGGCATCGTATGGCGCGAGGCGCTGCGCTTCCTGCATCAGCGCGAGCGCTTCGTGTCGGCGCTGGTCAGGCCGCTGGTCTGGCTGTTCATCTTCGCGGCCGGCTTCCGGCAGGTGCTCGGCATCTCGATCATCCCGCCCTACGAGACTTACATCCTCTACGAGGTCTATATCGCGCCCGGCCTGATGGCGATGATCCAGCTGTTCAACGGCATGCAGTCCTCGCTGTCGATGGTCTACGACCGCGAGATGGGCAACATGCGCACGCTGCTGGTCAGCCCGCTGCCGCGCGGCTATCTCTTGTTCTGCAAGCTGCTCGCCGGCACGGCGGTGTCGCTGCTCCAGGTCTATGCTTTCCTGGTCATCGCGTGGTTCTGGGACATCGCGCCGCCGACGATCGGCTACCTCACCGTGCTTCCGGCGCTGGTGCTGTCGGGCCTGATGCTCGGCGCACTGGGCATGCTGATCTCGGCCAGCATCAAGCAGCTGGAAAATTTCGCCGGTGTGATGAACTTTGTGATCTTCCCGATGTTCTTCGCATCGTCGGCCCTCTACCCGCTGTGGCGCGTGCAGGAAGGCAGTCCGATGCTGTACTATATCTGCCAGTGCAATCCGTTCACGCATGCGGTGGAGCTGATCCGGTTTGCGCTGTACGGCAGGATGAACTGGGTTTCGCTCGCGGTGGTCGGCGGCTGCACCGTCGTGTTCATGATCGGCGCGATCCTGGCTTACGATCCATCGCGCGGCCTGGTGCGCCGCGGACCCGGCGGAGGCGAGGCATGACGGGCTGGCGAACAGGACTGGGCGCGCTGCTCGCGATGGCTCTGTCGACCCAGGTCGCATCGGCTGCCGACCCGCGCTATCCGGACTGGCCCTGCCAACAGGCCAAGGTGCCCGAGATCTCGCTCGCCGCTGTCTGGGCCGGGCCGCCACTCGGCGATGCCGAGACCAAGTGGAAGGACGACCCGAAGGTCAGCGCGCTCGCGATCAAGCTCGCGGCGCGCCGCGTTCCGCTCGAGGAGGCGCAGAAGGAGATCACCGAATTCCTGTCAGCTGCCGCGGCCGACAAGGCCAATGCGGGAAAACTGCTGTTTGCCGGTCTGTTCGATACGCTGAACGGACAGCGCGCCTCGGTGATGAACGGGCTCGAGCGCGTGATGCGCAAGCAGCGCGAGGCCGCGGAGAAGATCCGCGACGACACGCTCAAGCTGCAGGCGCTGCAGGACGCGACACCGCCGGACCAGGCCAAGGTCGACGAGCTCGGCAACCAACTGGTCTGGGAGACCCGCATCTTCGAGGACCGCGGGCGCGTGGTGAAATTCGTCTGCGAGGTGCCGACCGCCATCGATCAGCGCCTGTTCGCGCTCGGCCGTACCATCCAGCAGGAGCTCGATTGAGGCCTGCGACCGATCGCCCCGGGATCGTTAACGCGCCGCTTTGACGGTCTTTTGGGTAACAATCTCTTGGGCCACACCGACACGGAACAAACTGCGCTGCCCGCTCGTTGTCCCCAACTATATCTGAAGTTGGGAGACCTCCATGAAAGCAGCCAAGATCGTCATGACCAGCCTTGCCGCCGCGAGCCTGGTCACCACAGCGGCTTTGGCCCAGCAATCCATGTCGGGAATGGTCACCAAGATTGACCGACTGAGTGGAACCATCTCGATCCAGCAGATGCAAAGCGGCACGGTGGGCGCGTCCGGCGGCGCGATCCAGGAATACAAGGTGCCGAAGGGACAGTCGCTGGAGGCATTCCACGCCGGTGACAAGGTCTCGTTCACCACAACGGACAGCGACGGCGGCAAGACCATCAACAAGCTCGACAAGCAGAAGTAACGGCCCGCGTGGCGCGCGAGGACGGGCTTACTGCTCTCCCTCGCGCGGCTCGGGCTCGGCGTCCGCCAGCGGCAATTTGGCACGTTCCCATCCGTCGGTTCCCTCCGGATACCACGCCACGTTGCGGTAGCCGTAGGACAGCACGCGCTTGGCGGCGTTCCACGACATCCAGCAATTCTCCTGGCAGTAGATCACGAGCAATCTGGTCGCGTCGCCGCCTGAGGCGCGGACGAGCCCGCGTCGCAGATAATCCTCCGTGGGCGCGGCGAGCTTGCCGTAGCCGGTGTCAGGCAGCCAGATGCTGCCGGGAATGTTGAGGTGCGGCCGTTCGCGCCACACCGTGCCGGCCGGCAGATTTGGCTTCGGCGCGCGCGGCAGCACGTCGACGAACGCGGCGGACTTGTCGCGCCATATCGCTTCCGCTTCCGCGGTCGTGAGCACCCGTGCGCCGGCAAGCGTCACCGGCACCGGCGCGCGGTAGTCCTCGGTGCGATAGCTCTCCGGCTCTGCGGGTGGGTCCTGCGCGCGGACAGGCGAAGCGGCGACGAACATCACCGCAAGCATGGCCGCGAGCCTGATCATGGTGATTTGGTCGCGGTCTCCGGCCCGATTGGACGGTCGTTTTCGTCGAGCAGCGGGACGCCGTAGTCGAGCAGGATCTTGTTGATCTCGGGCTGGTTCTCCTGGATCAGGCGATTGAGTTGGCGCTTCCAGTTCTGGTCGGACGCCCGCACGCCCATGCCGATCCGATAGACCAGCTTCGGCCCCGTGGTCTCCTTGACCAGCGGCGTGATGTGCAGCGGCGGGTTGGCCTTCTTGGCGTAAAAGCCCGCCATCGGTCCCCACAGGATGCCGGCGTCGATCTCACCCTTGGCGAGATCGTTCATCATCGCCTCGGCCGACGAATCGTAGCGCGTATCGATCATCAGCGGATAAGGCTTCGCATTGGTCATCAGGCCGTTGATGGCCATGTTGGTCGCGGGCGGCGTTCCCGCCACGATGCCGATATGCTTGCCCTTCAGCCGCTGGTCCTCGAGCGTCGTGACCTCGTCGAGCCCGCTGCCCGGCTTGGCAACGATCGCATAGGCTGTGCGGTAATACGGATTGGTGCCCTGCGCGAGGTCATCGCCTTGCGGAAACCCCATGATGACGTCGCAGCGATGCGCGCCGAGCGTCATCCGCACGAAGCCGGTGGCCTGCGGAAAGAACATGTAGTCGAGCTTCTTTTGCAGCTTCCCGGCCAGCAGTTCGCCGATCTTGTTCTCAAACCCCTCGCCCTTGTCGTTCGAGAACGGCAGGTTGCGGGGATCGGCACAGATGCGCAGCACGCGGGCATCGATGAGCTCGATGGAAAGTTCGCCCTGATCATTGACCTGCGCGCGCGCAATGTCGCGGCCGGCCAGACAGGCGATGAAGCCGACAAGCGCGAGCAGAACAGGACGACATCCGACAATTCTCATTACGCGGTCTCCTCTTGATCGGATCGATCGCCGCCATCCAGCAATTGCCCGGCGCACCATGACGTGCAACAGGAATAATGATCGCGACCACGCCGCGTTGCTTGCTGCAGCGCAAACTGGAACGCGACGACATCGATCGCGCGTCCCGGAGTAACTGAGGCGGAAACATGGCTCATGGCGGTTCGGTGCTTGCGCTGCTCCTGATGCTTTGGGCGCCGACCATAGCGCGGGCGCAAGAGGCAGAATTGCCTGTAAGCGAAGTCGCTCCCGGAATATTCGTTCACACCGGGGTCACCGCATTGATGACGCGCGAGAACGAAGGCGCCATCGCCAATGTGGGATTCGTGATCGGCGACAGCGCCGTCGCCGTCATCGACACCGGCGGCAGCGTCCGCGAAGGACGACAGCTGCTCGCCGCGGTCCGCAGCCGTACCGACAAGCCGATCCGCTACGTGATCAACACCCACGCGCATCCCGACCACAGCTTCGGCAATGCGGCTTTCGTCGGCGATGGGACCAGCTTCGTCGGCCATAAGTCTCTGCCACGCGCGCTGGCCGCGCGCGGACAATTCTACCTCGACGGGTTTCGCCGGAGCATAGGCGACGCGTTGATCGACGAGGTGAAGATCATCCCCCCGACCGTGCTGGTCGCGGACACGCAGAAGCTCGACCTCGGCGGACGGGCCCTCACCCTGAAGGCGTGGCCGCCCGCCCATAGCGACAACGACCTCACGGTCCTCGACGAGCAAACCAGGACCCTGTTCGCCGGCGATATGGTGTTTCTCATCCATATTCCCGTGGTCGACGGCAGCCTCAAGGGCTGGTTGCGTGCGCTTAACGCACTCGCGGCGATCTCCGCCGAGCGCGTGGTTCCCGGTCACGGACCCGTGAGCGCATGGCCGGCAGCGCTTGCCGATGAGCGGCGTTACCTTGGGGTGTTGGCCGCGGACGTGCGCGCGCTGGTCGCAAGCGGCAAGCCGATCACCGCCGCGGCCGAGCACGCCGCAGCCGCCGAGCGGCCGCGCTGGCAATTGTTCGATGATTACAACGCCCGCAACGCAACTGCAGCATTCTCGGAAATTGAATGGGAATAGCTGATCGTCCTATAATGACGCGGCTGCATAGGATTTCGCGAACATGACCGGACATCGCGCCCGCCTGCTTTGCATCGCAAGCCTGCTCACGATCGCGCTGGGCACACCGGCTGCACTCGCGGCAGAGGCCTATGATCCCTGGCCAGGTCTCGTCCAGGACATCTTCAGCAACCGTCCGATGAATGACGGCAATGATGTCATCGGCATCGAAATGCCGATACGCGCGGAAGACGCCGCGATCGTGCCGGTGACGCTGCGCACCAAGCTGCAACCGAGCGACAGCCGCCGCGTCGTCGCGATCACGCTTGTGATCGACGAGAACCCGGCGCCGATGGCTACGAAGTTCACGCTGGGGCCGGACGCCAACGTCACCGAGATTTCGACGCGCGTCCGCGTCAATAATTACACCAATGTGCACGCCGTCGCGGAGCTCAGCGACGGCAAGCTCTATGTGAGCAAGGTCTATGTCAAAGCATCCGGTGGCTGCTCGGCGCCGGCCGGCAAGAACGTCGAGGAAGCCAAGAACCGCCTCGGTCAGATGCGCTACCGGCAATTCACCAAGTCCGAACAGGGACCTGCGACCAGCACGCGGGAAGCCCAGATCATGATCGGGCATCCGAATAATTCAGGCCTGCAGATGGACCAGGTCACGCAGCTCTATATCCCGGCCTTCTTCGTCAATGAGCTGTACATCTGGCAGGACGACAGTCCGGTGCTGGCGATGGAGGGCGGAATCTCGATTTCCGAGGATCCTAATGTCCGCTTCACCTACGTCTCGAACGGAGCCAAGCGCTTCCGCGCCGAAGCCAAGGATACCGAAGGGCATATTTTCGAGCACGAATGGAAGGTCGAGAATCCCGGCACTTGACGCCTCGCGATCTCACGACGGACGCAAAAAATGCGATGAGATCAGGTTGGATCGCTATCGCGCCTTAGCCGGCATTTAAGCATGATCTTTCCGGAAAACCGCTTCGCACTTTTCCGGATCATGCTCTAGAAGCACCTGACTTCGGCTTCGGCCTGGGCGCGCCTGAGGTCGTTGAGCGCGTTCGCGGCCTGCTCGGACGAGCGGAACTGGCCGCCCAGATTGCCGCGCACCTGCGCCATGCTCAGCACTGTCTCGGCGGTGACGTACCGATCATAGGGGATGATCGAGGCGACGACGTCGATCGAGCAGGAACATTGCTCGATTGACTGCCGGGATTCGCCATTTGCCTTCATGCAGCCGAACACATATTCAGCCCGCGCCGAGGTCGGATAGTCGTTGATCTCCTGGGCCTGCACGCTGACGGCCGTCCCGGCGAGCACCAGGATGGCGACAATCGGTCGTAGCATGCCAGCTCCTGCCATGGTCCTGCTTCCTCTTCTCTTTCCGCAAGCTATGCTATGGATGTTGATCAGAAAAGAAAACATTCGGGGAAGTGGCTCAAGAAACGATGATCATCTCTGTACGCACGGTGTTGGCTGCGGCAGTTCTGGCGGTCATGCAGTTCGGCACCTCGTGCTACGCGCAGACCATCCGCGTTGCAGCGCAGAAGACCGGAACGCTGGCCTGGGAACTGGCCGTCATTCGCTCCCATGGTCTCGACAAGAAGGCCAATCTGTCGATCGACGTCGTCGAGCTGGCCAGCCCCGAGGCCGGCAAGATCGCGCTGCGCGCTGGCACGGCCGACGTGATGGTCTCGGACTGGCCTTGGGTGTCGCGCGAGCGGTCGCTCGGCGCGAAGCTGCAATTCTATCCCTATTCGAGCGCGCTGGGCGCCGTGATGGTCCCGGCCTCCTCGCCGGTCAAGGCGCTGGCGGACCTCAAGGGGCGCAAGCTTGCCGTGGCCGGCGGCGCGATCGACAAGAACTGGCTGCTGCTTCAGGCCGCTTCGAAGCAGGACGGCGTCGACCTGAAGTCGCAAGCGACCATCGTCTATGGCGCACCGCCGCTGCTCGCCGCCAAGACGCTCGGCGGCGAGATGGACGCGACGCTCAATTACTGGAATTTCTGCGCCGCGCTCGAAGCCAAGGGCTTTCGCCGGCTCGCCGGCATGGAAGAGATCCTGCAAAAGCTCGGCAGCAAGGGCCGCATCGCCATGATTGGCTACGTGTTCGACGAAGCCTGGGCGAACGCCAACAAGGATCTGGTGGCCCGCTTCATCGCCGTGACGCGCGCCGCGAAAGAGATTCTGGCGACCTCGGATGCCGAATGGGACGCGATCGCGCCGCTGACCGGTGCGCAGGATGCCGCAACCCTGCATGCCTATCGTGAGCGCTACCGCGAAGGCATCCCGCGCCGTCCTATCGCGGACGAAGAGGCGGATGCGCGCGTGCTCTACCGCGTGCTGGCGCAGCTCGGCGGCCGCGATCTGGTCGGCTCCGCAACCGAGCTCGATCCCGGCACCTTCTATCAAGCGATTCCGGGAGACTAGCGGTGCTGCGTCTCCTGTCATTCACGCTGTTCATCGCGACCTGGTGGATCGCCTCGCTGCTGATCGGCGATGCGAAACTGCCGGCGCCGCCGGCGGTGCTGTCGGTGCTCGTCGCCGAAGCCCGATCGGGCGCGTTGTTCATCAATCTCGGCGCAACCCTGGCCCGGGTCGCGCTGGCCTTCACCCTTGCCATGGCGCTCGGCTCGGCGATCGGCTATCTGATGGGCCGCGTCTCGCTTGCCAATCGCCTTGGCGATCCCTGGCTGATCCTGCTGCTCAATTTGCCGGCGCTCGTCGTCATCGTGCTCGCCTACATCTGGGCCGGGCTGACCGAGGTCGCGGCAATCGCAGCCATCGCCATCAACAAACTGCCGACCGCCGTCGTCACCCTGCGCGAAGGCGCCCGCGCGCTCGACCCTGCGCTCGACGAAATGGCGACGGCGTTCGCCTTTCCGCGCGGCCGCGCCTTCCGCCATGTGATCCTGCCGCAGCTTGCGCCCTACATTGCGGCCGCTGCACGCTCCGGGCTCTCGCTGGTCTGGAAGATCGTCCTGGTCGCCGAATATCTCGGCCGGCCGAACGGCGTCGGCTTCGAGATCGGCGTCGCCTTCCAGCTGTTCGACATCCCCTTGCTGCTCGCCTATTCGCTGAGCTTTGCCGCAGTCGTGCTCGTCATCGAGACCCTGCTGGTGCAGCCGTTTGAAACCAGGCTAACGCGGTGGCGGCTCCGTGCAGCTTGAGGTCAATATCACCGGCAAGAGCTTTGCGAGCGCGGCCGGGAAGCGGCACGACGTGCTCGACAACGTCACCTTCACGCTGAACGCCGGCGAGGTCGGCGTGCTGTTCGGCCCGTCAGGCTGCGGCAAGAGCACCCTGCTCCGGATCCTCGCCGGGCTCGACGCCAACTACCAGGGCCATGTCACGCGATCGCCGGGCATGCGCCTTGGCATGGTCTTCCAGGAGCCGCGGCTGCTGCCCTGGCGCACGGTCGAGGAGAATGTGCGGCTGGCCGCGCCGCATGTCGGCGACAGCACGCTCTCTGCGCTGTTCGAGGTGCTCGAACTGGGCGCGCACCGCAACCATTTTCCCGCGGAGCTGTCGCTCGGCCTCGCCCGCCGCGTCGCGCTGGCCCGCGCCTTCGCCATCGAGCCCGATTTCCTGATCCTCGATGAGCCGCTGGCCTCGCTCGACAATGCGCTCGCGGGGCGGCTGCGCGACCAGGTCGCAACGCTGGTGGCCAGCCGGAAAATGATGACCTTGCTCGTCACCCACGATCTCGACGACGCGGTTCGCCTCGGCGATCGCCTGTTCTTCCTGTCGTCGCGGCCGGCCCGAATCCTTCACGTCGAGACCATCGCCGCACCACGCGCGACGCGCGGCGAGCCCGAGATCGACGAAATCAAGCGGCAACTCTCACAGTTGGACCTTGCAAATATGTGAGACGCCGTCATCCTTGGACGAAGCATAAAGGAGAGGCTGGATGTCGCGCGCGTTGATCGCTGTTGGTGTTGCGTTGCTTGTGCTGCCGGTGACAGTGTTCGCTCAAAGCAAGGGCAAAGGCATTCGGCTGTGGAATCTGACCAGCGCCACGATTTCGAGCTTTGAGTTGTCGCCGGCAGGCAAGAACGAGTGGGGTCC
This sequence comes from Bradyrhizobium pachyrhizi, assembly GCF_001189245.1. Lineage (GTDB taxonomy): Bacteria > Pseudomonadota > Alphaproteobacteria > Rhizobiales > Xanthobacteraceae > Bradyrhizobium > Bradyrhizobium pachyrhizi. The sequence goes on from NZ_LFIQ01000051.1 coordinate 199,069, forward strand.
CAACCAGACGCTCAACGACAAGGACAAGGAAGTCGACCATGACGAGCGCCTGCGGGTCACCGGCGTCGAGCCCGGCCGCTACGACGCGAAGGTCGGCTACAGCGGCGCCAGGCAGTGCTTCGTTCGCGACATCGAGATCAAGGCCGACGCCGTGTTCTCGGTATCCGACAAGGATCTGAAGGACTGCAACAAATAGAAACGCTAACCCGCCGGCAGCTCGCCGCCCGCGCCGGCCCGATCGTTGCTGTGCGGATATTCGCAACGCCAGCGCACCGCTGTCCATTTCGGATGTTCGCCGACCCACCGCGCGATGTAAGGCGGCGCGGCCATGGCGCATTGCTGCAGAGAGCCGTTCCAGTTGAACACCAGATGCTGCTCCTCGCAGGTGGCGGGCGACAGCACGGCACATACCGTGACGATCAGATCAATCGGGTTCATGCGCGATCCCTAAGCGTGCTCATGCAATAGATAACACGGCGAAATACGTAATCGGCCACGTCCTGGTTTCACAGCCCCGTGACAGGTTGGGGAACCCGGTCCCAGAGGCTTCACGCTCTAGAAGTTCAAACCGTACACCAGCCGCGCCTGATGGCGCTCGAAATTGACGAGGTCGAGAGCGGCATTGCTCCCCGCCCGCTGCCCCCACGCCTGGACGCTCCAGGTCGCGGTCAGGCGTGAACGTTCGGAGAGCTGGAAATAGGCGGTCGGCCCGATGAACAGCGCCTGCCCGGACAATTCATCCAGGCCGATTCCCTCGTACTTCCTGAAATAGCGCGCTTCGCCGCCGATCAGGATATCCGGCTTCACCCTGGCCATCAGGCCGAATGCGGCACCGATGGTGGCATCCTGATCCGCAGCGCCGGTGCGCGGCGTGCGCGTCCATTCCGGCTCATAGCTTAGGTTGAGGGCCGCGATGACAAAATTCGGGATCACCTCGCGGTCGAACGCGACCGTGAGTTCGGTGCCATAACTACGGACGGCTGCGGCCGTCGTCTCGTCGACGCGATCGGCACGCGTCTCCAGCGCGACCGTCATGCCAAAGGGCGCCGCCTCGCGATTCAGAAAGCGATAGCGGAAATCGACCGAGACGCTCTGCCACGACAGCTGGCGCCGATCGTCGAGACCCGGAACGCGGTTGATGTCGTATGCGCTGAATGACGTTCCGAGCTCGACACGAAAATTCGGCGCGGGCACGAGCTCGAGCTCCATTTCCTGATTGAGCGTGCGATACCGGCCGCCGTCCTTGGCGAAGCGCCCGGTGGTCTGGCTCTGGAATTCACGCTCGCCGACATTGCCCACGTCGGAGCCGATCATGAAGCCGAAGATGTGCTCGGTATCAAAGTCCTCGGCATAGGCGCCAGGCGGCAACACCGCCGTGATGCCGGCAATCGCCGCGCACAACGTCCCCGCCCAACGCCCGGTCCTGAGTTTTGGATTCATCGTCCCCGCACCACCGCCTCAGGCCACACTGTAGGACAAAGCAGCAAGGCCCGCCAATCGCGCAGGTGGTGTCGGTCTCAAGGTCTTGTGGGAAGGGTATGAGGGAAGCTGGCCGAGCGGCCGCATCAGCGCCCGCAAAAGACACTTTCCACAAAAGACGCCTGCCCGGCTCGATGCAGCGGGCTGCACGAGCCGGGCAGGCTGTCTCGCGTTACTTGTCTTAAGATTACTTGCGCGCTGCGCAGGCGTACATGTTGATTTCCATGCCCACCGGCACTTCGACGATCTTCGGTGTTTTCCAGGCCATTTCCTTCTCCCAAGTCATAAGTTGGCGCAAGCCTCGCGCCGCGCGGCAAGCTAGGACTGCCTTTTCCAGCGCGCAAGCCGGCCGGGTAAGGACCCGACTTCGCTGCTGGACATGCCGAAGCGGACGACGGCTCGCTAACATCTGCCCGGCATCGGGAACTCCGACACTGATCTGTCGGGCATTTTCCGGCTGCCGGGCGGCGACGCAACGGCAAGGAGACCCGATTCATCCAGCCGCGTCTTGCCCAAGAGCGAAATCGCAACTTTTTTTTGTTATGCGCGGATTCCTGCGTCAATATCCGGCAATCCGCCCGGAATGCGCCCGCTAGGCAAGCTATTTGAGCAGGCGCAGCAGGGCCCGGCCGGCGCGCGAGTTCAACTCCTTCGCATCCAGCGTTCCGTCATTGTCGGGATCTGCGGCCTTGAAGCGCTGCTCGACGACCGCGAGATATTCGTCGAGCGTCAGAGTGCCGTCGTGATCCGGATCGGCAGCGGCCAGTTCTTTCGCGGTCAGCCGTCCGCGCAATTCGCGCGCGTCGAGCGTGCCGTCATGGTCGGGATCGAGCTTCGCGAACAGGTCGGCAGCAGCCTTCTTGGCTTCGGCGAGATCGACCGTACCGTCATTATCAGGATCGAGCATCTTCAGCGCGCCCTTGCGGCCGGATGCCGCCAGGGCGGGCGCCGACAGAACGGCCATGGCCAAAGTCAGAGCAAGCGATCGGCGCGAAATCATCATTCATCTCCCTTGCGTGCCGCTCCGGCGACGGGGCGAAGCGCGCCACGAAAAGCGCATCATAACAGCCTTGGCGAACGTTCGACAGCTGGCGCAACGGGCGAGCCCTCGTCGGTTTTCGGGTGGAAAGAGACCTCCCGACCGGTCACCTGTGGAGCTCCGACGTATAGCACCAGGATGATCGAGGTGAATCATGAGCGACATTTGCAGAAGCGTATTGGGCTGTCTGGTTGTGCTCGGTCTGCTTACGCCCGTGTCAGCGCAGACCCGGCACCCTGCCCCATCGGCGGAGGCGGTGCAGCAGCGCGTGCTCACCGGTAAGGAGCGGCTCGGCCGCAAATGGACCGACGAGCAGCGTATCGATAATTGCAATGTGCCGCCGGACAAGCGGGGCGCGAAACCGCGGCCGAGTGTCTGTCCCCCTACGCCGTCCAGCTGACCGTTCGCGCCGCGGCATACCGACGGAGCGCTGGTGTAGCGTATTCCACGCGACGGCAAGCCACGAACGCATCTGCGAAAGACCTGACGCTTCCGATCGGTCTTTTGCGGTTAGCGGGCGCTCGTTCACGTTTTCGTATTGACCCGTTTTGGTTTCAGGCGGATGGTTCCGTCCGCAACGTCAGGAATAGGCGTGCGGAAAAAAGTTCATTGGGAGGATAGGATGAGACGCATTGCGCTGGCCGCAAGCCTCGTGATTCTTGCATCGTATGGTGCAAGCGCCCAGACCAACGAGCAGTTGGTCAAGGGGGCGACTGATACTTCGAACGTTCTCAATTACGGAATGGGTTACAATCTTCAGCGCTTCTCGACGCTGAACCAGATCAACAAGGACACCGTCAAAAATCTGGTGCCGGTCTGGAATTACAGTTTGAACGACGACCGCAGCGAGGAATCGCAGCCGCTCGTCTACCAGGGCGTCATTTACGTCACCACGCACAACGCCACGATCGCGATCGACGCCAAATCCGGCAAGCAGATCTGGAAGACCAAGGTCGAGTATCCCGCCGAGACGCCGCGTATCGTCTGCTGCGGCATCATCAATCGCGGTGCCGCGCTGTATGACGGCAAGGTGTTTCGCACCACGCTCGACGCCAATGTGATCGCGCTCGATGCCAAGACCGGCAAGGAGCTGTGGCGCCAGAAGGCCGCGGATATCAAGGAAGGCTACTCGATGACGGTGGCCCCGCTGGTCGCCGACGGCGTCGTGATCACCGGCATCTCGGGCGCCGAGTTCGGCACCCGCGGCTTCATCGACGGCTGGGATCCCGCCACCGGCAAGAAGCTCTGGCGTACCTACTCGATCCCGACCCCGGACGAACCCGGTGGCGACACCTGGAAGGGCGACACCTGGAAGCTGGGTGGCGGCTCGACCTGGATCACCGGCTCCTACGATCCCGAACTGAACACGGTGTATTGGGGCATCGGCAATCCCGGACCGTTCAACTCGGCGGTGCGTCCCGGCGACAACCTCTACACCTGCTCGGTGCTGGCGCTCGATCCGAAGACCGGCAAGATCAAGTGGCACTACCAGTTCTCGCCGAACAATCCGTTCGACTATGACTCGGTGGCCGAGATGGTGCTCGCCGACATGAACGTCGAGGGCAAGCCGACCAAGGTGCTGATGGACGCCAACCGCAACGGCTTCTTCTACGTGCTCGATCGCACCAACGGGAAGCTGCTCGCGGCCAATCCCTATGTGAACGTCAACTGGGCCACCGGCATCGACATGAAGACCGGACGGCCGATCGAGACCGACATCACCAAGGATGCGCGTGAAGGCAAGAAGGTCACGGTCTACCCGTCGATCCTCGGCGGCAAGAACTGGGAGCCGATGTCGTTCAATCCGCAGACCGGCCTCGCCTACGCCAACACACTCGCGTTCGGCGGCAAGTACAAGGCCGAACCGGTGACGTTCAAGCAGGGCGAATGGTATCTCGGCATGGATCTCACCGATCCCTGGGAATGGGGCACCGGACCGCGCGGCCATCTGAAGGCGATCGATCCGATGACCGGCAAGGCGAAGTGGGAAGCGCCGAGCGATATCCCGCGCTTCTCCGGCGTGCTCTCCACCGGTGGCGGCGTGGTGTTCTCCGGTCAGCTGACCGGCGAATTCGAGGCTTTCGACGCCGATACCGGCAAGAAGCTCTGGCAGTTCCAGACCGGCTCGGGCATCGAGGGACAACCCGTCACCTGGCAACAGGACGGCGTGCAGTACGTCGCCGTCACCTCCGGCTATGGCGGCGTCTATTCGCTGTTCTCGGGCGACGAGCGGCTTGCCAAGGTCCCACCCGGCGGATCGCTGTGGGTTTTCGCGGTCAAGAACTGAGCGCGGAGCACACGTGACTGAACGAGTAACCCTGTTGACGGCGGCGATCTTCGCCGCCGTCGCTGCGGCGGTGATTATGCTGATCCCCGCCGCCGCACAACAATCAACCGCAATCGACCTTCAGGGTCAGGCCGACCAGGGCAAGGTCACCTACGCCAAGAACTGCTCGCATTGCCACGGGCCCAACATGGTCAATTCCGGCACCATCACGCCGGACTTGCGCGCGTTTCCCGACGACAAGACGCGCTTCGTGACCACCGTGAAGCAAGGCAAGAACGGCAAGATGCCGCCCTGGATCGACATCCTGAACGAGCAGGAGATCGCCGACGTCTGGGCCTTCGTGTCCAGCCGGAGGACCCCATGAGGGCCCTGCTCGCGGCCGCGGCGTCAGCCCTGCTTCTTGCCATGTCGGCGGCAGCGCATGCCGCCGACGAACCGCTCAAGGTATGCCTCGACGAGGATTTGCCGCCGCTGTCGGCGCATCATCGCGGCAAGCCCGATGCCGGCTTCGACGTCGCGCTCGCGCAGGCCATTGCCGAGCGGCTCGGACGGCCGCTCAAGATTCAGTGGTTCGAGAGCAAGCTCGATGAAGATTCGAGCCCCGCGCTCGAAGCCAATGCTCTGCTGTCGGACGGGCGCTGCTCGCTGGTCGGCGGCTACGCGCTTACCACGGACTCGCTGAAGGCACCCGGCGTCACGACGGCCAAGCTGCCGGACTTCGACGGCGCTACCCGCGAGGATCGCCGCCGGCGGATTCCGATCGGCGTGCTGGCGCCAAGCCAACCCTACATCTATTCGCCGATGACCGTTGTCCTCGGTCCCAAGGCCAAGGACAAGATCAAGGAGCGCAAGATCACCGATATCGGCGATCTCGCCGGCCTTCGCCTGACGATCGAAAGCGGCACGCTGGGCGACGCCATCCTGATGACCTTCGACAAGGGAAAGCTGATCGACGACATCACGCACCTCGTTCCGGGGCGCAGCGACCTGTTCGGAGAACTGGAACGCGGCGAATTCGACGCCACGCTGCTCGACCTGCGCCGCTTCGATGCCTACCGCGCTGAACATCCCGACACCAGGATCACGGCCTCGGGCTACTATTATCCGATCGGCGCCAACCGCGGCTACGTTGCGCTCGAAACCGACAAAGGACTGCTGGAATCGGTCAACAAGGTCCTCACCGATCTGCAGGCCAAGGGCACCATCGCGGAGCTCGGCAAGGCCGCCGGCCTCACCTGGCTTCCGCCGCGCGAGCCGATCATCCTCGGCGATGTCTGGCTGAAGATCCTGAACCGGTGATGCCGGCGATAGCTATCGCAAATAGCTTGCCAGATTCATGCTCTGGATCTTGGAGATCGCCGAATAGGACGCCGTCAGCTGCGCCTGATAGGTCGAAAGCTGCGCCGTCACGGCCGCAACGTCGACGCTGGTGAGGTCCGTCGACAGCGTCTTCGCAAAATTCTGATAATCGCTCTGGTTGGTGCTGGCGGTCTCGATCTGCGACGCCGCGGTCGACAGCTTTGCCTGCACGGTGGATGTGGCATCCAGCGCACTGCTCGCAAGGTCGAGCGCCTGCGAGACGTCGCTCGACGACAGCGTCGTGCTGTTGCCGACGTATTTCAGCAGCCGCATCACCTGCTCGAACGCCGGATTGTCGGCGGTGACGCCGTAGGAGATCGACTGGCTGTCCGACACGCGCACGGACGCGATCTCGCTGTCGCCCTTGTAATAGCTGGTGTCTGATGTCGTCAGCGATCCGGTGCCGGTGTCAAAGCTCGACAAATCCGCAGGCGCGGTGTCGGTGCGGGCGCCGCTGAAGACATATTCGCCGTCATACTGAGTGTTGAGCAGCCCCTGCATCTGCGCCATGGCCTGCCGGGCATAGTTGATCACCGATGCCGTCGCCGTGCTGCTGCCGGTGGTGGCCGCGCTGAGCTGGGTCCGCAGCTGCGTGATGATGTCGGTCACCGAGCCGACCGCCGAATACATCACCTGCACCTTGTTATCCGCGAGTTGGCTGGCATCGATATAGGACTGCGCACGCGTCACCGAGACCTGCAAATTGATGACGCGCCCGGCGCCGGAACCATAGCCGCCGAAATCCTCGGATTGCAGCCCGGAGGACTCCTGCACCTGCTCGTTGGCCATCACCGCTTGCACCCGCAGCGCGCTTGATATCATCTGGTCCGACTGAGCAAAGGTGGCAACACGCATCATCATGACGACGGCCTCGGGCTCAGCTGGCACTCATCGCGGTCATCAGCGCCGAGAACATGGCGTTGATCGCGGTAATGATCTGGGACGCGGCGGCGTATTTGTTCTGCAACGCACTCAGATTTGCGGATTCCTCGTCAATGTTGACGCCGGACTGCGACGACAGCGAATTCGCATAAGTCGACTGAGCGGTTTGCTTGGCGGTGTAGGCCGCCGACGCCTGGGTCGCCTTGCCGGCGACGTTGGCGACGATGGCGGCCGCGTAGTCCGTGAAAGAGCCGGTGGTCGCGCCAAGACTGCCCGCCATACCGAAATTGGTCGCCCCCGTCAGGGCGCTCGAGAGCGCGTTCACCACCGTCGCCGAGCCCGGCGACAGCACCGAAGTTCCGACGGTCAGAGTGGATGACGCATCGAGCGTCGCCGTTGGCAGCCCCGCCGTGCCGTTCAGAATGTCGCTGCGCACGGCGATGTCGGACGCGCCGGTCCCGGTGATCAGGTCGTTGAACCCGAAGTAATCCGAAAAGCCTTCGCCGGAACTGCCGACCGAACTCGTCAGCTCGTTGATGGCGACGCCGTTGCCGGATGTGCTCGTCGAGATCGACAAGTGTCCGTTGGCATCGACCGTAGCTGACAGACCCGAGATACCGTTGATCGCGGTGGCGAGATCACCGACCGTGGCGTAGGACGACAGATCGAGGTCCTGGTAGGACACCAGATTGCCGCTCTTGTCCGCAACCGCGATGCGCACCGTGCCGGTCGCCGACAGCGGCGTCGTGCTGCTCACGGTGCCGGTTCCGGTCAGGCTCGATGGCGGCGGCACCGATGTGCCCTGGTTGGACACAGCGTTGACGGCCGCGGTCAACTGCTGAGCCAACTCGTCGAGTTGCGACTGCGCCGCCGGCAGCGTCTGGTCACGCAGCGTGATCAGCGCGCTGACCTTGCCCGAGGAGATCTGCGAGGTGATGTCGACGCCGTTGACGGTGATGCCGCTGAAACCGCTTAACGATCCCGCGCTGTAAGTCGTCGACGCCGTGACGCTGGGCAGCGCCGTATAGTTCAGCGGATGCGCCGTGCTATCGACCAGCGCCTGTCCCGATCCGGTATAGACCTGCAGATCGCCGGTCGACGTGGTGAAATAGCTCACATTCATCATCGACGCGAGATCCTGCAGCGCGCTGTTGCGCTGGTCCTCCAGATCAGCCGTCGATTGTCCGGCCGCCGCCTGCTGCTTGATCTGCTTGTTGAGGTCGGAGATTTGCTGCAGGTCGGAGTTGATGTCGGTAACCGACGACGCGATGTCCTGGTCGGCATTGGAGCGCAGCGTCTGGATGCCGCTCGAGGTCTGTTGCAGCTGCGTCGTCACCGCCGCAAGCGCGCTGACGGCGTTCGATTGCAGCGACGCGCTGCTCGGCGTGCTCGCCAGCGACGACAACGCCGACTCGAACGCCGCGATCGTGTTGGCCAGCGAGGTTCCCGTCGTGGAGCTGTCCGAGCTCGATGTGCTGCCATAGAGCTGCTGGAGCTCGGTCAGAAAGCTGTTGGTGGTGTCGGCGGCGCCGAGATCGGAATCGGCCCCGACCAGCGACTTCAGGAGCAGCTTGTCGACCGCGCTGCTGATCCCCGTGATCGTGACGCCAGTACCGACACCGGAAGTGACGCTGCTGCTCTGATTGGCGGTCTTCGCGGTATAGCCCTTGGTGTCGGCATTGGAAATATTGGCCGAGGCTACGCTGATCTGCACCTGCGTGGCCGACAGCCCGCTGAATGCGATGCTTCGTGCAATATCGAGCGAGGACACGGCCTACTCCCTCCGGCGCCGGCCCGATCAGGCCCGCACATTGGTGCCATAGGACATCGCCGGCGTGACGCGACGGCCGCCGGCGCCATAAGGCGACACGTTGGCGATCTGCTCGCGGATCGCCTGCATGATCGCCTCGATCCTGCGATTGCTGGCATCGATCGCCGCACGCAGCCGCATCACGTTCTCATCCATCGCCATGCGCAGCTTCAGGATCCGATCCATCAGCTGCTCGCGCAGCACGCGATCCTGGACGTTGAGATTTGCCGTCTTGCCGACCGCCTCCGCCACACATTGCTCGAACAGGGTGGCAAGTCGGTGCTTCTCGTCGACCTGCTTCAGCCGCGAGGCCGGCAAGCCCTTGGCGAGCTCGACATTCTCCTCGTTCACGATCGCGATCAGATTGTCGATCAGCGCGATCAACGACCTTGCGCGCTCGTCATTGCCCGCGGGATTGATCTTGATGTTGCGTTCCGGTGTCATGTCATCGCTCCCGTTCAAGCTAGTGTCCGCGACGCAGGGCGCGAACCGATTGTGCGCTGCGTCCATACGCGGTGATTGCCGTAACCCGGACCGCGGCCCGGTTGAGTTCCTGGTCGAGCCGCGCGCATTCGCGCATCAGCTGGTCCCGCAACGTTCCGACATCGTCGAGCAACGCACGGAGCTGCGCCCGGTCGTCCGGCCGGACCGAGGCGGCCTTCGCCTGCAGCCGCTGAAGCTTGACCAGCAAGCGGTCATTCCACTTCTCGGTCATCATCGCGACACCGCCGAGATCAGCGTATCGAACATCTTATCGACGGTGGTGATCACCTGCGATGCCGCCGAATAGGCCTGCTGCGCCGAGATCATGTTGGAGAACTGACCGCTGGTGTCGGTGGTGCTCGATTCCAGTTCGCTGCCGTAGATCGTACCAGCGCCGTTGCTGCCCGACGTCTGCAGCGTGGCGTTGCCGGACGCTGCCGTCGCGGAGTACATGCCGTCGCTGGCCGCGCTCAATCCGTTGGGGTCGCTGAAGGTCGCGACCGCGATCTTGTAGATTGCGATCGTCTGCCCGTTGGAGTAGGTCGCGTCGACCACGCCGCCCTTGCCGATCGAAATGCTGCTCAGCTTGCCATAGGGCAGACCGTCCGACGTGATGCTCGTAAGGTCGACGGCCGGCGTGGTCTCGCCTGACGAATACTGCGTGAGGCCATCGGTCTTGCCGGCCGTACCGAGATTGAGCGTAATGGAGCTGTCGGCCGCGCCATCTGTCCAACCGGTCACCGAGATCGTCGGCGGGCTCGGCACCGTCGATTTGAGTGAACCATCGCTATTGAAGGTGATCGCCACCGTATCGGTGATCGCGCCGGCGCTGGCCGTCGTGGAGTCCGATGCGAGCTTGGGCTGCTCGAAGCTGGCCTTCCATGTGTTGTCACCGGTCTTTTCCCAATCGATCTGGATCGTGCTCGCCGTACCCAGCGAATCGTAGACCGTCATCGAACTGTTGAACGTCGCGTTGACCGCGGCATCGGCCGGCAGGTTCGCCGCGACGGTGGTCTTGGTGGTGGCGCTGCCGCTGGTGGAAGCCACCTGCGTGTTGATCGGACCAAGGCTCGCGGCGGAGGCATTGCCGATGATGTTGCCGTCGGCGTCGGTGCGCCAACCCTCAAGGTAATTTCCGTTGTTGACGAGGTAGCCCAGATTGTCAGTGGTGAACGCGCCGTTACGCGTATAGGAGGTGGTGCCGCCGGACGTCGCGTTGGTGGTGACGAAGAAGCCGCTGCCCTGGATCGCGACGTCGGTGGCGTTGGTGGTCGCGGACAGCAAGCCCTGCTGGGTGATGTTGGCGCGGCCGGACACCGTGACGCCGCCGGACGTGTATGAGGTGGCGCTGTTCGACGCGGTCACCAGATCCTGGAACATCGCCGACGTGGTCTTGTAGCCCGTGGTGTCGGCGTTGGAAATGTTGTCAGAAATCATCGCCAGCGACTGGCTCTGCGCATTGAGCGCCGAGATCGCCGAGGAAAGAGCACCAGTGAGACTCATGATATTACTCCGGAAGCAATCAGGACGTGACGCCGATAATGTTGGCGGCGCTGACGGGGACGCCGTTCACGAGCAGCGAGGGCGTCGAGCCGGAGGCATCGATGCCGGTCACCGTTCCCGTCATCGTGGTGTAGCTAAGCAGCGAGTTTCCGGCGGAGTCGGTCGCAGTCACCTGAATCGTGTACTGGCCGCCGTCCTTGAGCTGGGTGCCGTCGGAGGTCTGACCGTTCCAGGTGAAGGTGTTGGAGCCGGCGGTTCCGGTCCCCTTGCCGCTCCACACCGTGTTGCCCGAGGAGTCCTGGATCGTGATCGCGACGTTGGACGCGGCCGAGGTTAGCGAGTAGCCGAACGTCGCCGAGCCGTTGGTCAGCTCCGCCGTGTTCGTCTTCGCCTCGACGGTGTGGCCGATATAGTTGACCGAGTTGAGCGTCACGAGGCTCGAGAACGAGCTCGCCAGCGACGTCATGCTGGCGTTGGTCGACTGCTGCTCGGTGAAGTTGGCGTAGGAGGTGAGCTGGTTGATGAAGTCGGTCGTGCTGGTGGCGTTCAGCGGATCCTGGTTTTGCAGCTCGCTGACGAGCAGGTTGAGGAAATCGGTCGAGCTCATCCCCATCGACGCACTCGACGACGCGCTCGACGTGGTAGAGGTTGCAGCAGAGGTTGCCGAGGAAACGGTCATGACAAGGCTCTCTTCGCCGCGGAATGCGCGACGGAACGCGGTGGAACATTGGGGTCGTGATGTCGTTCGCAGATAAAACGGATGACGCGCCGATTTCAGGCGCGGATTCATCCACCCGGAATCACTTGATGAATCGGCAGAAATTGCCGTGTCCGTGGCGGGTTCATGGCTCGCAGGCGTGCGCAAGCATCTCGCCGCGAAAGCCCGCGGGGAGCTGCAACGGCAATGCGGAGCGTTTTAGAGCGAAAGGCTGATCGGCAGATACGCCTCACCGAGCATCAATGCCGGCGGCGTCAATGCGGGCAACAGGCAGAGGGCCAGCAGCAGCGCAGGCAGCACCTTGCCTTGCTGTGCGGATTGGTCCGGTGCTTGGGCATCGTCCGGCTGATCGTCAGCCGAGGCAGGCCCCGAAGCGGGCTTCTGGCGCAAGTTCGCCGCCGCGGTCACGATGCGGTCGGCAAGACCCTTGGGTGCGCGAACCGGCGGCGCCGCGAGCGCGCGGCGTACCGCGCTCGCCTCCTCAAAGAGCGTCCGCGCCTCGGCCGAGGATGCCAGGAGCTGGGCGGCGCCAAGACGTTGATCGTCGGGCCAGCGGGACAGATCCTCCCCCAGCCGGTCGATCAGGTCTTCGAATGTCGCAACGTCCATCGCGCGCGCAGATCCAGCCTCGTCGCCAAGGCAGTCATAAAGCATTCGCGGGACGGCGGAAATCAATTTCCGCCGCTGTCGCATCAGGTCCAGCATGGTGCTCGCCGGGCGGCTATTTTCCCCAACCAGGGCGCCCGCCCAGGCCCCTTGTTGCGCCGGCCAACCGCCCTCGCCGGGTGATTCGCTGGCCTCTCCGGGCTCAGCGGCCGGCGGCTGATTCGAGCGTCTTGTCGAGTGCCCTGGCCTTGGCGGCCTTGCCGGCGGTCGCCTCGACGAACTTCCAGGCGTCGCGCAGTTCCGCCAGGCTCGCGATGATGCGCCGAAAATTCTCCCTGGCCTGCGGCCGGCCGTAGGATCGCAGGCACGCCATGATCAGGGCGTTATAGGTGCGGTAGAGACGATCGGCCATCGCGCCGCCGCGGGTGAAGTCGAGATTGTGGCTCAGCCCGCGCAGGATCGCGGTCGCCCGCGTCAGATAGTTGTGCCCTTCCTCGAAGCGCTTCGCCTCGTGCGCGTCCAGCGCCTTCTGCAACAGCGTGATCGCGCCGTCGCACAGCATCACCACCGCCTTCAGCGGCGGCACCGCCACCGCGGCGGATCGATAGGCGTTGTTGGCCTGGTAGGCGGTCGCGTTCTGGGTCATTAGTTACTCGATGATGCGTCTAGGAGTGCTTTCAGGTAGCCCAGCGTGTTGTTCGCGCTTTCGATGGCCGCCTGGTAATTGGCGTATTGAACCTGCAGCTGAGCCTTGAACGTCGCCGCATTGCTCTGAATGTCGCTGACCTGGGACTGTAGGTCGGTGTCGCGCGACTGCAAGTTGGTGATCATGGTCTGGAGTTGACCGCTGGTGCCGGAACTGGTGTGCGCGAGCTGGTAGAGCTGCGTCGCCAAACCCGACGACGATGTCACCGTGATCGACTGCGAGGTCGAGCCCGTATAGGTGAATGCCATGCCGGCGTAGATCGTGCCTGAATTGCCGATGATGGTGTTGCCGACCACCGAAAAGCCGGAGCTGTCGCCGCCGACCGAGGCTCCGGTCAGCATACCGGTGGAGTCCACCGTGAGGTCGAGCGTGAAGGATTGCGGCGATGTGCCGGTGTTGACCACGCTGAGCTGGCTGGACGAAGTGGTAGTCTGCGCCGACAGCAGCTGGGTGACGCCGGCGAGATTTTGCGTCAGCACCGTCGACAGCGTGCCGGTATCGAGCTGGAGCTGGTTGTTCTCGTTGAAGGACAGACCGAGATCGGCCATCGTCATGCCGCCGACCGCGCCGCTGAGCACCTGCTGCAGCTGGGTCATGATATCGCGCATCGTGCTGTCGCCGAACAGCACCGCGCTCGATGCGGCTGTGCCGTCGGAATTCTGCGCCGACTGCGCGATCACCTGGTCGCGAAATGCATTGTAGTTGGTGACGAAGGTCTGCAGCGCTGACGTGATCTGGCTGGTGTCGGTCTCGATGCTGATGTTGAGGCTAGTGCCGCTCGGCGTCGGTTGCAGCAGGTCGAACGTGACGCCGGACAGGACGTCGGAAATGTCGTTGGTGTTGCGCGTGAGCGCGATGCCGTCGAGGGTGAATTCCGCGGACTGCGACTTCTGCAGCACGTCGGTGAACGCTCCGGACGTGTCGGTGACGCCGAGCTTGTTCAGGATGTCGTCGCCCGACGTCGACGAATAGGTGATGTCAGCGGCGTCCTGCGTCCCCGTCAGCACCATCTCATAGGACCCGCTCGACACCTGGACGATGGAGGCCTGGACGTTAGTGGTCGAGGTCTGGGCGTTGATGGTGTCGACGATATCCTGCATGGACATGCCGCTGGTGATCGAGATCGCCGTGCTGGTGCCGCCGGACAGGCCGAGCGAGAAAGTGCCGGAGAGGCCCAGCGCCGTCGAGCTGCTCGACTGCGAGGAGCCGATCACCTTCTGCGCGGTCGCGAGCTGGGTGATCTGGAGCGTGTGATCGCCGGTCGCCGAGCCGCTGTTGACGCTCATGTTGAGCGCCGACGAGGCGCTGACGTCACCTGTGGACGAGATCGTCGCTGCGCGGGTGGCGAACGCGTTGGTGGCGATCGAATTGATGATCGAGGTGCTGAGCGACGACAACCCGGTCGCCAGCGTCGACAGCTCGGTCTGCAGCGATTGATAGGCCGTGATCTTGGCCTGGTTCGCGGTGATCGTCGTGGTGATCGAGGTCGCCGCTGCGAGTTTGGCGTTGACCTCGGCCTCGATCAGGGCATCCCAATCGATGCTGGTCGAATTGGTCGTGCCGGTCGTTGTCACCGTGCTGGCAGAACTGGTCGACGTCGTGCTTGATGTGCTCGAGGTGGCGCTACTAACCGTCATGTCGACACTTCCGCCGCAATAGGAATCGGGCCGGCATCATGCCGGCCCGATCGGTCTTTCGAATTAGCCGAGCAGCTTCAGCAGGTACTGCGGCATCTGGTTCGCCGCGGTTTCAGCCGAGACCGCGGCCTGGGTCTTCACTTCGGCCGAGGACAGCGTCGCCTGCTCGGAGGCGATATCAACGTCTTTGATCGCCGAGTTGGCCGATTGCAGATTTTGGGTCTGGGTCGAGATCGAGTCAGCGCTGAAGTTGAAGCGGGATTCCTGAGCACCGATCTCGGCGCGTGCGGACGAAACCTTGTCGATCGCGGTGTCGAGAGCCGTCATCGCGCTGGTGGCGCTCGACAGGCTGGACACGTCGAGCGACGTCACGGACAGCGAAGAGGCCGTGAGGCTCGTCAGCGTGATCGTGATGGTGTCGGCCGAGGTCGAACCGACCAGCACCGAGACGCCAGAGGAGAACACGCTCGAGCCATCGAGCAAGCTCTGGCTGCTGTAGCGGGTGCCACTGGCGATCGAGTCGATTTCGCCCTTGAGCTGCGTGAATTCCGAGTTGATGTAGGCGCGGCTGGAATCGGCCACGGTGCCCGAAGCGGACTCGGAAGCCAGCGACTTCATGCGGGCCAGGATGTCCGAGATGTTGGAGGCGCCGCCGTCGGCGGTCTGCAGGATGGAGGTCGCCTGCGCCGCGTTGGTGGCGGCCTGCTGCAGCGTCGTGATGTCGGAGGAGATACGGGTCGAGATCGCAAGGCCCGCCGCGTCGTCGGAGGCCGAAGTGATGCGCGAGCCGCTCGACAGCTTCGACAGCGCGCTGGTTTCCTGCTGCGAGTTGATGTTGAGGTAGCGGACCGCGGAGTTCGCGGCGGTGTTGGTGGAGATTGCCGGCATGAGTAGCTCCTGTGCTGATGGGGCATGGCATGCCGCATCGTGAAGAAGAGAGGTGACGCGGATCCAGCCCCCGTCCGCCCGATCAAACGGGTCGGCCGCCGGTGGTCAGGCGCAAAATCTTCAGAAGCCGGAATTTATGGTTAGCAGTCAGTAAACGCGCCGCGCAGGTCGCGCTCGTGCCGCTTCAGCATCTCGCGCAGCTGCTGCCGTCCTCGCTTCAACAGCGACTCCACCGCGGCCACGGTCGTGTCCATGACCTCGGCGATCTCGCCGTTGCTCATGTTCTCATGATAGGAGAGGATCACCGCGACGCGCTGCTGCTCGGGCAGCCGCTGCATCGCGACCTCCAGCAGATTGCCGATCTCGTTGCGCTCGATCACGGCGGAGGCATCGAGCTGGGTGTCGGCGACCTCGGGCACGACATCGACATTCTCGGTGCGCGGCTTGCGGCGCAGATCGATGCAGCGGTTGCTGACGACGCGATAGAGCCAGGTCGAGAACTTGGCGCGGCCATGCTGCCAGCGGCCGCGATGCGTCCACACCTTCAGCATCGTGTCCTGCACGACGTCTTCGGCATCGGCGGCGTTGCCGACGATGCGCAGCGCGATCGCGTAGGCGCGATCGACGTGACGTTCGACCAGAGCACGAAACGCCGTCTCGTCGCCGGCGGCGAGGCGGTCGAGCAACTCCTTGTCTTCGTCGTGGATCTCCACGGTGTCGAGCGGGCCCGCATCGGCAACGGTGGGGACGTTGCTCCAGGGAGCAGCCGCTTCGGCCGGCGCAACCGCGGCTGGCGTGGCCTCCACTTCGGCCGGTGCCCTCATATCAAGCGCGTAACTCATCCGCCGCTCTCCAACCAACGCCGCTGGCACACATTCCATGCGGCTTCTGAGCGTTGAACGGAGGGGGCCCGCAAACCAGGCGAACTTTTTTCGTTATTTTTCAAATGCTTAGCTGGATGTTTTTTGCCGACCGCCCGGCAAAAGCTGCCGCTGCGCGGAGGCGCAGGGAAAAGTTCGACGGAGTTTGGAGCAGTCGTTCAGCATCGCCTCGCATTTCCGCGGAAGAGATCGTCGCGTCGGAAAACGCTGTTGTCACACCAACTAACGCCACGCGAACACCTGCATGCGCGGAGCATGCGAGTGATTCATCGCCGTTGGTCGCCATCTTGCATTCGACGATTGCGACTAGGCAATTTTTTCCGAATCACTGTTTCGACGTTATCGGATTTTTTGAATCTGTCAGTCGCGAAGCGCGCGTTTTCGAATCCCGCGTCAACTTTTTTGAACTGTCGCGCCTGATTTGTCTCACGCGCGCGTTCAACGCTTGAGGACTGGCGGGAATTTTGCGCATGACGATCATGACGGTCGACGCGACGCGTCGAGCGCAGAATGTTTCTGCATGTTCATTCGATGTTTTCGATACATTTCTGCTGCGCGCCTGCACGACGCCGGATGGCGTATTTGAAAGGGTTTTTCAGCGTTCCTGCATTGCTGGAAAATTTCCGAACATGTCCGCCAGTTTCGTTCAGCATCGAATCCAGGCGGAAGCGCGGGCGCGCAAAGTATCGCAGGAGCGGTGCGGCTCAACTGAAGTGCGCATCGCCGACATCTACAACTACTTTCCGTTCAGGCTGTTCGGCCTGAGCCGCGATACGTTGCAGGATCTTGCACAGCTCGAGTTCGAGACCGAACTCGAACTGTGCCGCGCCAATCCCGAAATGCTCGAGCAATATCTGGACATGAAGCGCGGCGGCTTTCGCGTCGGCTTCATTTCCGACACCTACTGGAGCACCGACCAGCTCGCGCAGCTGCTGCGTTGCTGCAGTCCCGGGCTGAGCTGGGATTTCCTCTATGCGTCCTGCGATCACGGCAGCAGCAAGAGCGAGGCGTTGTTTAAGGCCTATCTCGCCGAGCAAGGCATCGATGCGGCAAGCTCGTTCCATGTCGGCGACAACCACGCCGCCGATATCAAGGGCGCGCGCCGTCACGGCATCCGTCCGCGCTACTACCCGCAGGCCGGCGCGGCATTGGCCTCCAAGTTTCAACGCGAGACATCGATCTTCGAATTGCTGTGCCCCAATCAGCTGTCGCGGCTCGATTGCGGCGCCCGCACGCTGCGGCGTGCGGTGACGGCGAAGAGCGAGGAGCATTCTCCCGTTTTCGATCTCGGCGTGACCGTGCTCGGCCCCGTGATGGCGGCGTTCGATGCATTCATTGCCGCGCGGCGCACCGCGCTTGCTCGCGAGGGCGCGCGCGTTGCGGTCGGATTCCTCGGCCGCGACGGCCTGCTGCCGTATCGGGTCTGGCAGGCAAACCACGGCGAGACCGGCGCCTATATCGAGATCAATCGTCGCGTCAGCCTGGTCGGGTCCGCCGATACGCTCGAACCACTGTGTGAACTGCTACGCCGGGTCGTCAGGATCGACGCGGCGACCTTTGTCGACATCGTCAAGGTGCGGCCGCCCGCCGTGATGAAGTTCTTCGCGCAGTCTCCCGACGGCATTGCGAGCGGCCGCGAACTCGCCGACGCCCTGCCCGATTTGATGGAGCCGCGCGAAATCACCGATATCGCTGCCGGCGTCCGTGGCCGTTTGCTGACCTATCTTCGCGCGCATATCCGGGATTTCGACGGCTGCACCGATCTGATCCTGGCCGACCTCGGCTATTCCGCAAGCGTGCAGAAATCGCTGCGGCGAATTTTCGATCGCGAGGGCATCCGCATCCGCCTGCACGGCGCCTATCTGCTGACGCTTGACGATGCCTTCGACGACATCGCCGATGACGACACCGCGGAGGGCCTGATCTCGGATCGCGTCGTCACGCCGCACGTCAAGCGCATGCTGATCCGCAACGTCGCTTTGCTGGAGCAGCTGTGCTGTTCTACGGAAGGATCGGCGCGGGATTATCGCGACGGCGACGTGTTGCGCGAGGGCGATCAGCGCCCGGCCGCCCAGCTGGCGCTGGCGACCGAGGTGCAATCCGGGACGCTGGCCTATGTTTCGCGCGCCCGCGAGCTGGCACCACGCTACGGATTGCAGCCCGATGCCGACCTCGCGGTCGCGGCGCGCTGGACGGCCGCCGTGCTCGGACGCCTCCTGCTGTTGCCGGACGATGATGAGCTCGCGCTGCTCGGCGGCATCAAGCATGACGTCAATCTCGGCACCCAGGCGCTGGCGCCATTGCTCGATGCCGACTTCGTCAATCATAGCATCATCGCCCGCGGCCTCATGACCGCCTGCACGGCTCCGGCGCCCCCGATGTGGCTGGCGGGCAGCTTTGCCGCCCTGTCGCCGTCGCACGCCTATCTCTACACGCTGTTCGGCGCCAATCGCCTGCCCGCGAATGTGTTCGGCGAAGCGCTGTGCGGGACGCTGCAGGTCGGTCTGTTCGATCGAAACGGCCGGGCGTCGCTGGAGGCGATCAGCGTCTATCATACCGGGCTCGGCGACCTTCGCCTGCGGATCCCGCTGTCGCGCCGGATGGCAATCGCGACCATCGCACTGCCGCTGGCCAAGCTCACCCGCGACGGGATGCTCCACGGCATCACGGTCCAATACGGCGAGAGCGCCGCGAAAGCCGCCGAGGGTTCGAACGTGACAGCGATCGCCGAGGGACGGCTCATCGACGCCGGCCTCGAACGGCGCGGCCGTCACTTCCGCGCTAGCAGTGACGACGGCATGCTGCTCATCCCTGTCGACGGCTTCGAAGACGACGTCGCCATCTACACGGTCGCGCTGACAGCCTTCGACCATGACCGCATCCTTGCGGTCGCGGACCGCGACGGCAACGGCGCCCCCTCGGCCACGCTGACCTGGCGCAACGCCAAAGGGATGTCGGCAACGAGCAACGACAGCTGATTTGTCCGCCTGATCTGGCCGCCCCGCACGTAGAAGGTTAACGAGGGGAAGTGCGGGCATGATTTCGGCTGACACGGCGCAAGCGAACGGCTTGCAGACGAACTTCGACCAATTGCTGGCGGCGAACGGCATCCGGATGAGCGCGGCGCAGCGCCGGCGGCTCGCATGGCTGTCGGAGCGGCTCGGACCCGCGGTCGTCCATCAGGCCGGCTCGGTGCCCGCGAGGGGCCATGGCGTCATCATTCTCGTCGAGCCGCCGAGCGGCCCCGCCGCCGAGATGCTTTACCGGTCGCTTCGCGCCGACTGCGCGGTCGTCGTCCCCTTCGGCGAGAATCCCGCCTTCGACTTCCTGAAATCCAAGCTGACCGACTTCGGAACGATCGGGCCGAGCTTCGATGGCCCGCATGAGATGTGGTGGGGCGGCCTCAATTGGCGCCCGATCGCGCCCGAGCAAGGCTCGAGGTCCGGGGCATCGCTGCGCGTGGTCTCCTGCTACCCTCACGCTTGCGGCGACGATCATGCCCGCGCCCTCCGCGACAAGTTGGCCGAATTCCGGATCGCCTGCGATATCGCACCGATCGACACCGCAGACGGCGCGCAGATGCGCGCAGCCGAGAAATCCGGCTTCATGCTGCGGATGTGGCAACAGCATCGCGAGCCGCTGCTCTTCATCGAGGCCGACGCAGTCCTCAGCGAGCCGCCAGTGCTGCCGTCATACCTTGATTGCGACATCGCGCTCCACAAATGGAACCGGTGGGAAATGTCGGCGCGCACCCTCTATCTCGGCCGTTCGCCCGCCGCCGAAGCGGTGCTGCGCAACTGGCATCACATCGCGAGCGCCTATCCCGCGGTCTGGGAAGGCTATTTGCTCGACCAGGCCTGGAGCCTGACATCGTCGCAGATGGCGCTCGACACCGTCTGGCTGCCGCGCTCATACCACGCTCCGGCCGAAGACGCCGGCACGCCCCGCCACACCACAGTCGTTCACAACCTGCCCACCGACAGCAGCGATCTTGGACCGGACGCCGAATTCGGCGTCGCGATGCGGGCCGCGCGGCGCGCCAGCCGCAGCAGCGGCCGTGACGCCATGATCGTGATCCGGTCGCAGGCGGCCTCGCATGATGCGATCACCGTGATCATGCGCGATATCGCGACCAGCGACGCACGCGAAATGGCTGCCAGCATCGAGGCGGTCACCGGCGCGTTCGCAGCCGATTGCGGCGGGTTCGGCCGGCTCGAGCTCGCACTCTGCCCCTGGCAGGACGATATCCGCGCGGCGAAATCGGCCGCGAAAAGCGCGAACAACCGCATCATCGAGATCGCGCCGTGGCAGACGCTGCCGGCCGACCTGTTCCGCACCGTGGGCCAATCCCGCGATGCCGGCAGCGTCGTCGTGATGGCCGGGCAGCACGGCTGATGACGCCGGGAAGACAGAGCCAGGGAAGGACATCGACATCATGAAGACAATCATCCTTCTTACCGGCGTCGCCAATCAGCAGTTCGCGCTCACCGAACTGTTGAAGGCGCACAATCCGGCGCTGTCCTTCCGCTGCGCGGTGACCGCCGAGGAGCTCGCGGCGATCGAGCCGGAGGTCTTGCGCGAGGCCCGGCTGCTGGCCTTCACCACCAGCGTCATCGTGCCGGAGCACATTCTGGCGACGCTCGGCCATGGCGCCTACAATTTCCACCCCGGCCCGCCGCAATATCCCGGCTGGGCCCCGGCGCATTTCGCGCTCTATGACGGTGCCCGCACCTTCGGCGCGACGGCCCATGTGATGGCCGCGCGCGTCGATTCCGGCCCGATCGTCGGGGTCGAGTCCTTCATCATTCCCGACAAGATCAGCGTGCGCGGGCTCGAACAGATCGCCTATGTGCGGCTTGCCCATCTGTTCTGGCGGATGTCGCGCGATCTCGCCTGCGATCCCACGCCGCTGGCGGAATTGGAGATCGCCTGGTGCGGAATCAAGAGCACCCGACAGATGTACCGCGAGATGTGCGAGCTTCCCGCCGGCATCAGCGCCGGCGAACTGGCGCGCCGGATCCGCGCCTTCCATGACGATTTCCGCGGCATCCCGCTGACCTGCTCGTTGCACGGCATCCGCTTCCAGCTCTCGACGACTGCCACGCAGCCGCCCGAGGCGCCACAGGTGGTCTCGCCGCCGCTCGCCGCGGCCTCCTGAGCAACGGCCTCAACCGCGCGTCGCACGGCCCCGGACCTCGCGGTGCCGCTGCAAGTGCGCCCTCACCGCGCGCTCCGCGGCGCGCGCGGAGCCGAAATAGCCACCGTCGAGGCCGTCAAAGGCGCGGTCAGAGGAGAAGAAGCAGAAGCCGCGGTTGTCGCTGACGACGATACCGGCAGTGCGATCCGATACTTCGATGACATAGGCTTGAGAGGTTTGGGCTTGGGACATGCGTGTTCGATCGCCGGACTACGGCGCTCCTATCTGATTGTCGGGTGCTTTGATTTACTGAAGCGATCAACAACAGACGCCGGTCGCCGCCGAGACGCAGCGATGCTGCATGCGGCTTCGCATGTCGCACATCAAGCTGCAGTGGTCGTGTCTCATTGCGGTGACCTTGGACAACACGGATATCGCGCATCAATATCCGGCCGAACCGCGCGGCGGTCAATGAAATGGCTGACCAAAGATAAGAGCCCGGCGCGACGCCTCATTCGCGGCCAGCGAGAAAACAGCACAGTTTTGGTGGTGACGGTCGTGGAGCGCTGAATTGGCCGGGCACCGTGCATCCCGATGCCCGGCCATGGTCGCTCAGGGCAGGATCGGCGGGTGATAGGCGAAGGTCGCCATCAGGATCGCGGCCAGCAGCATCACGATCGGGAAATGGATGAAGAACTGCACCGAGGTGTAGCCGATCAGATCCTTCGACTTCAGGCCGAGGATGCCGAGCAGCGGCAACATCCAGAACGGGTTGATGAAGTTCGGCAGCGTCTCGGCGATGTTGTAGACCATCACCGTCCAACCGAGATGCGCGCCGATGTCGTTGGCCGCCTTCATGATGTAGGGCGCCTCGATGATCCACTTTCCGCCGGCCGACGGCACGAAGAAGCCGAGTAGCGCCGAATAGATTCCGACCAAGAACGAGAACACGGTGGAATTGCTGGAGGCACCGACGAACCAGTGTGCGATCGTGTCCGACAGCGTGGTGCCGCTGCCGTTTGGGACCTTGGTCAGAATCTGCGCAATGCCGGCGTAGAACGGAAACTGCAACAGCACGCCGGAGACACTCGGCATCGCCTTTGAGAACGACTCGACGAGGCTGCGCGGACGCCAGTGCAGCACGATGCCGAGGATGAGGAAGACGAAATTATAGGTGTTGAGGCCCGACAGCGTGATCAACGGATTGCCCGACTGGAACGTCTGCCACAACCAGCCGGCGGCAAGGAGCGCGATCAGGATCGTCAACAGCGGGCTGAACTCCAGCCAGTCGCCCGGACGCGCCGGCTTCCTGGCCTCGATGCGATCATCGCCGAGCGCAACGCCGAGGTCTTCCGCCGTCCTGGCCTTCTCGGGCGCAGGCGTCGTGAAATAGCAGATCGCAGCAGAGACCACGGTCACCATCACGACGGTGACCATATTCTGCCAGGTCAGGATGGTTTCCGAGAAACCGATCACGCCGGTGATCGGCAGGAGGGATGCCGGAATGCTGCCGGCATTGGCCTGCAGCTGCGCGGCCGAGGAGGTGATACCGAGCGTGAAGCCGCAGCCGAGCCCGAGATAGCCTGCGGCGCCGGCCGCCCGGTAGTCGAGCCTGATGTCGGTTCGCCGTGCGATCTCCCGCACCAGAAGACCCGAGAAGATCAGGCTCAGGCCCCAGTTCAGCAGCGACAGGAAGATGCTGAGCACGCCGACAAAAACCACGGCGCCGCGCCCGGTCTTCGGCACGCTGGCGAGCCGCGCCAGCACGGCCGCCACCGGCGGCGACATCGCCACGACATAGCCGCCGATCGCGACCAGCGCCATCTGCATCGTGAAGGGAATCAGGTTCCAGAACCCGTCACCAAAGGCGCGGCTGACTGCAAGCGGCGAACCGCCATGCAGGATCGCGCCGATTGCGACCGCAATCACCGCGATCAGGACGAAGACGTAGGCATCCGGAAACCAGCGCTCCGCAAACGCCACCAGGGCTTGCGAAAACCGCGCGATGATGTTGTCCGCGACAGGTTTTCGTAAGCTCACGGCTTGATCGTGCGTTGCATTCGTCATCAATCTGATCCCCTTCCGGTAACGCGGTTACTGCCTTCAATTGTGTTTGGTCATCAAAGCGCGAGCGTGAGATCGGTCAGCGGCACGGCCTGGCAAGCGAGGCACTGTCCCTCGCTGCCATCGACAGGGCCGAGATGGGTGAACTCGCCGTCGACGACCTGAACCGCGCAGCTTTCGCATTGCCCGACACGGCAGCCGCTCGGCAGCGCGACGCCCGCCGCACCGGCCGCATCAAGCAGCGTCCCCTGCTCCGGCCGCCAGGAAAAACTCTGCCTGCTGCCCGCAAGCCGGACGGTCCGCGGCGCAAGATCGCTCGGCACCGACGGCGGCGACACGAAGCTCTCGGCAAAAATGTCGAAGCGCGGCATACCGAGCGCCACCGCAGCCTCGATCTGCGCCGCGACGAAGTCCGGCGAGCCGCAGATGTAGACCAGCGGCCGGCGCGCCAACAGCGGTTTGACCTGTCCGAGATCAACCCTTCCCTTGCGCAACGAATGCGAGTCAATCGGGTCCTGCGCGAACGGCGCGGAATAGAACGTCACACGCTTCAGCCCCGGAATGCCGGCTTCCAACTCCCCAAGCCGCTCGGCAAACGGATGCTCCGCGCTGCTGCGGCAGCCGTGGAGCAGCAGGATTTCGCCAACGCGATCTTGTGGGGCGATCCGTTGCAGTGTTTCAAGATGGCTGATGAACGGCGTGATGCCGATGCCGGCGGCGAGGAAGATCAGCGGCCGCGGCCCCTTCAATGGCGGCGTGAAGATGCCGCCCGGCGGCTCCAGCATGACCTCGTCGCCGAGGGCCAGGCGATGCAGACGATCCGGCATGAAGAACGGCGCGTCGCCGCTCGGTGCCTCATTGAAGAAGCGTCCCTTCACCGCAATCGACAGTGCATGCGGCAGATCACCCGATCCGGTCAGCGAATAGGCCCGCGCCTCCGTTGCGCCGGGCAGCGAGACCATCACGTGCTGGCCCGGCAGGAAGTCGGGCAGCGGACCGCCGTCAAGCGGCAGCAGGTTGAGCGCGATGACGTTAGCTGCCTCGGTGCGACGCGCGCCGACCGTGAACCGCCGCTGACCGCTCCACAGGCCGCGACTGGCAACGCCGTCGCGCCTGATGTCGCAGACGATCGCGCGCAGCGGGACGGAGCCGCTGACCGGATCGCGCGCATCGTCATGCAGCACGGCATTGATGTTGCGAGTGTGGATGCCTGCCGTCGCGGAACGCTCGCGGCCGAGCGGCGGACAGTCTTCCCACCAGCCGAATTCGGCGACGACGACCCGATCGTCGAGCGCCGCATTGAGGCGCACCTTCAGGCGTACGGCACCGCCATGCGTCTCCACCACGGCCCAGTCGCCTTCCGCAAGGCCGCGCCGCGCGGCGAGCTGCAGACTGATCTCGACGGCCGGATCGGGCGACTTGCGCCGCAACGAGGCGACGTGCCGATAAGAGGAGTGAACGAACCAGCCGCTCTTGGCGGTGGAAAGCGCGAGCGGAAAGCGTGCGTCCGGCGCTACCGTGAGCGGGCTGCCGACCGGCTCGACGTGGTCGGGCAAGGGATCATACCCGTGTCCCAGCATCAGCTCGGAATAAAGCTCGACGCGGCGCGTCGGCGTCGCGAATCCGGCAACCGTTCGGTCCTCGCGCGCCGCGGCGTATTTTTCGTCGCGGAAGATCTGCGGGAAGCGGCGGCCTTCCGGATAGTCGCGCAGATCCTCGACACCGATGCCGAGCGGCGCCAGCTGGTAGTTCCAGCCGGCCGTGATGTCGCCGCCGAAGAACAAGTCGTCCATCCCGAGCTTGAGCGCGAGCGCGGCGGCGATCTCGTAATCGGCCTTCACCTCACCGACCGGCTCGACCATGCGCGGGCGAAACTGCACCGTCTCGACAGCTTCCTGCGTGATCTCGAATCCGATCTTGAGCGCATCGCGCTCCCACGGCGTGCTGGCCGGCAGCACGAAATCGGCGCTCTCCGCGGTCGGGTTCATGAACATGTCGATATGAACCTGGAATTCCAGCGCGTTCAGCGCGGCGCGGTTGCGCTCGGAGTGGCCCTGCGAGACGACGAAGTTGGTGCCGAAGGCGACCAGCGCGCGCACCCGGTAGGGCTCGCCGTCGAGCACGGCGCGGCTGAAATCGCGCGCCGTGATCCAGCCCTTGGCCGGCGGGCCGAGCGGCAGCTCAGCAATGCCCAGCGCCTTTGCCTGCTGCTCCGGCGACAGGATGTTGTAGTCGTTGAGGGCACGGGTCGGCGGCGGCACCGGCCAGCGATTGCCACCGAGCCGATCGCAAGCGCCGGTCAGCGCATACAAGGTTGCGATCGTGCGCTCGATCGCGGTCGCGTTGGTGTGCTGGCCGACGCCGGTCCAGGAATGATAGGCGAGCCGCGGCCGGCGAGCGAGCAGCGTGTTGAACGCGTCGACGTCCTCGACAGGAAGCCAAGTCAGCTCCGCGACGCGCGACGGCGTGTAAGGCGCGGCTCGCTCGACGAGCAGTTCGAACGCGGTAGCCGCCACTATCAGCCCGCCGTCGCGTGTGCGGACCTGCAGCGCGCCACGCAGCTGGCCACAGCTCTCCGGCGCGTAACGCGTGTCGCAAGGCACGGGCGCGCCCGACGCATCGAGACGAACGAAAGCCTCCGGCGCGCCATCCGGCCACAACGCGTCGGCGCGCAGGAAGCGTCCCGTGGCACGATCGACCAGCAGCGATCCATTGGTCCACGCGCTGACGAAATCCGCATCGAAGCTGCCGGTTACGATGAGGTGACGGATCGCCCCCATCGCGAGCGCGCCATCGGCGCCCGGGCGAATGCGCAGCCACAGATCGGCCTGCTGCCCCGAGCCGTTCGGCTTGGGATCGACCACCACGACCTTGGCGCCGCGACGCCGCGCATCGGCGATCCGCGTTGCCTGCGCGAGCCAGGTGCGCGCCGGATTGTGGCCCCACAGGATAATCGCATCCGCATTGTCGTAATCGGGAAAGCCGATGCCGCGGCCGAAGGTCAGCGCGTGCGCATAGTCCTTGTGCCAGCCGCAGATCTCGACCGCATAGATCAGGTTCGGGCTGCCGAAGCCGCGGATGAAGCGCTCGACCCACTCGAAACTGTCGACCATCGGCGTGCCGCTCGGCGTGGTGACGCCGAACGCCACCGCTTCGGCGCCGCTCTCGGCGCGGATCGTACCGAGCCGAGCGGCGATCTCGGTCAACGCCTCGTCCCACGACACCTCGATCCAACCCGGATCGGCGGCACCGCGCGGCCGGGTCCGCTTGAGCGGAACGGTCAGCCGGCGCGGGCTGGCGACGATTTCCGGCGCCGCTCTGCCCTTAGCGCAAAGCGCGCCGCCGGTCGGGTGGTTATTCAATACCTCCACACCGACAAGACGCCCGTCCTCGACCACGGTGACGGCACCGCAGCGCGAGCGACAAAGCGTGCAATAGCCGGGTAGCCGCTGTTTCACCGCCGTCTCACTTTCCGATCGCCCAATGTGACGCATTTTTGTAATGCGTTACACATTTACGTCATACGCTACCAGCCGCGTCAAGGCTAAGTAATAATCAGGGACGAATCGGAGTTCCCAACGAGAGGCGGCCACGACCACCCATGGACCAGAATTTGCGAGAACAGGTGCTGCAGCGGGTGCGGGCCGAGATCATTTCCGGGCAAAGCCTTCCGGGCACGATGTATTCGGTGCCGAGTCTCGCGGCGAGCCTCGGCGTCTCCTCGACGCCAGTGCGCGAGGCGCTGCTCGAGCTCAGCCGCGGCGGCCTGGTCGAGCCGATGCGCAACCGCGGCTTCAAGGTGGTCGAGCCGACGCTGACCGAGTTGCGCAACCTGTTCGACATGCGCGAAGTGCTCGAGCTGCACGCCGCCGTGCTGGTCGCCGCCAATCCGCCAAAGGATCTGGCAGTCGTGCGCGGCTGGGCCGACCAGATCGCCAAGGCCGTCGAGACCGACGACGTCCAGCTCTATCTGGAAGCCGACCGCAACTATCATCGCGAGTTCATCGCGGCCGCCGGCAATGACCTGCTGACCGACACGGTGATGGGCCTGCGCGACAAGATGCGGCTCTACGGCATCAGCTCCCGCGCGGGCCACGAGCGGCAGCAAGCGTCAGTGCCCGAACATTACCGGTTGATCGAGCTCGCGCTCGCCGGCGAGACCGAGGCGCTGACCGCCCTGCTCCGCACGCACATCCGCTCCTGGGAGCCGATCTTCGTCGATGCATTGCTGCGCTCGAAAGAGCATGCGCGCGAGCCCCTGCGGCAGGCCCGCGGCTGATGCGGAGCGGAGGCAGATAGCCGGTCGTGATGACCGGCTAGTCCAGAATGCTCTTGTAGTGCTCCGAGAAGACATCGCGGCCGATGATCAGCCGCATCACCTCGGAGCTTCCTGCCAGTATTCGATTGACGCGCGCGTCGGTAAACATGCGGCTGATCGGATATTCATCCATGTAACCTGCGCCGCCGCGCAACTGGACGCCAAGATCGAGCATCTTCCACTCGACCTCCGACGACATCATCTTGGCCTTGACGCCCATGTTGCTGGTCAGGCGTCCGGCATTGTGCTCGGCCACGCAGTGATCGACATAGACCTGCACGAGATCAATTTCGGCATCCATCTCCGCCATGCGGAACTGGGTGTTCTGCTGTTCGGCGAGCGGCCGGCCGAACAATTTGCGGTCCATCACGTAAGTGCGCGTGATGTCGAACGCCTTGCGGCCATTGGCGATCGATCCGACCGCGGAGATCAGCCGCTCCTCGGCAAGGCCTTCCATGAGATAGTAAAAGCCCCTGCCGGGTTATCCCAGCACATTGGCCTTGGGCACCTTCACATTGTTGAAGAAGAGTTCGGCAGTGTCCTGCGCCGGCATGCCCATCTTCTTGAGATTGCGGCCGCGCTCAAAACCTTCCATGCCGCGCTCGACGATCAGGAGCACCATGGCATGCTTCTTCTCGGCGCCCGCGAGCTTGGCCGCGACGATCACCACGTCGGAATTGATGCCGTTGGAAATATAGGTCTTCGAGCCATTGAGCAGGAAATGATCGCCCTTGTCTTCCGCCGTCGTCCGCATGCCGGCGAGGTCCGAGCCCGCGCCGGGCTCGGTCATCGCGATGGCCAGGATGGTCTCGCCGCTGACGCATTTGGGCAGGAACCGGTCGCGCTGCTCCTCGGTGCCGAAGCGTTTGAAGTAAGAACCGACCAAGCGGCTGTGCAGCGTGTTGAACCAGCCCTTGCAGCCCGAGCGCGCGGTCTCCTCGATGATGATCTGCTCATAGCGGAAATCCTCGTCGCCCATTCCGCCGTATTTTTCCTCGGGCCAGATCATCAGGAAGCCGAGGTCACCGGCCTTCTTGAACGCGCTGCGGTCGACGATGCCGGCTTCCCGCCACTCCTCCATGTGAGGCGTGATCTCGCTGGCGAGGAACTTGCGGTAGGAGTCGCGGAAAATGACCTGGTCTTCGGTAAAGCTGCGCATCAATCACCCAATAGCGCTCTCATGGAACCCCGCCGGCGCGCGGCGAAGCATCGGTAAAAAGTTTAGAGCGCCGGTTCTGCTGCAATCAAAACCGACGCTCCGTCATCGAAACAGGCGATGCCCTACTTGCCCTTCCAATTCGGCGCGCGTTTTTCCGCAAAGGCAGCCGCGCCCTCGCGGGCATCCTCGGATACGAAGACAGGACCGACGATCTCCTGCTGCCTCTTCCACATCTCATCTTCCGGCCAGAGCCGTGATTCGACGATCACCTGCTTGGATGCCTTGACGGCGAGCGGGCCGTTGGCACCGATCGCTGCCGCGAGCTCAAGCGCGGCGTCGAGCGCCGGGCCATCGGTCACGCGATTGATGATGCCGAGTTGATAGGCGCGTTCGGCGCCGAAGAACTCGCCCGTCAATGCGAACTCCATCGCCACACGGAACGGCATCTGGCGCGGCATGCGGATCAGCCCGCCGGCCGCGGCCGCCAGCCCGCGCTTCACCTCGGGGATGCCGAACTTGGCGTTGCGGTTGGCGACGATCATGTCGCACGACAGCGCGATCTCCATCCCGCCGGCGAGCGCGTAGCCGTCGACGGCCGCGATCAGCGGCTTCTTCGGTGGCGCCTCGCTAAGGCCGGCGAAGCCGCGGCCGGGGATCGACGGCCGCTCGCCTTTCAGGAACCCCTTGAGGTCCATGCCCGAGCAGAATGTGCCGCCGGCGCCGGTGATGATGCCGACGCTCAGGGAATCGTCGGCGTCAAGCCGGTCGATCGCCGCGGCCACACCCTTGGAGAGGGCGAGGTTGGCCGCGTTCTTCGCTTCCGGCCGGTTCAGGGTGATGATCAGTATCGGTCCGCGGACTTCAGTGAGGACCGGGGTTTCTTCGGACATCGTTGGTCTCCTGTTGCCGTGCGCAATTGCCTAGCGCGGGGCCATGCGGATGGCGCCGTCGAGACGGACGTCTTCACCGTTGAAGTAGCCATTGGTGATCATGGTCAGCGCCAAATGCGCATATTCCTCGGGCATGCCGAGACGCTTCGGGAACGGCACCGACGCGCTGAGCGCGGCCTTGACGTTCTCCGGGGCGCCCTGCAGCAGCGGGGTGTTGAAGATGCCCGGCAGGATGGTGTTAACGCGGATGCCTTCGGCCATCAGGTCGCGCGCGATCGGCAGGGTCATGCCGACCACGCCGGCCTTCGAGGCAGAATAAGCCGCCTGCCCCATCTGGCCATCCTCGGCCGCGACCGACGCTGTGTTGACGACCGCACCGCGCTCGCCGTGCTCCAGCGGAGCCAGCGACAGCATGCCCTGCGCCGACTTGGCGATGCAACGGAAGGTGCCGACGAGGTTGATCTGGATGATGCGGTTGAAGGCGTCGATCGGGAAGTGGGTGGGCTCGCCGGTCTTCTTGTCGCGGCCGGCGGTCTTCACCGCGTTGCCGGTGCCGGCGCAGTTCACCAGGATGCGCTCCTGGCCATGCGCAGCGCGGGCCTTGGCGAAGCCCGCATCGACCTGCTCGTCCGAGGTGACATCGACCTTGCAGAACACACCGCCGATTTCCTTGGCGATGGCCTCACCTTTCTCTTCGTTGAAGTCGAAGATCGCGACTTTCACGCCTTGCGCAGCCAGCGCGCGCGAGGTGGCAGCACCCAGGCCGGAAGCGCCGCCGGTGACGACGGCAGCGACCGATGAATCGAGTTTCATGGCAATATCCTTTCGCGATCAGATGCGTTCGATGATGATGGCCGGCGCCATGCCGCCGGCGGCACACATGGTGACCAGGCCATAGCGTCCGCCGCTGCGCTCGAGCTCGTCGAGCGCCGTGCCGATCAGGATCGATCCGGTGGCGCCGATCGGATGGCCGAGCGCGATCGAGCCGCCATTGATGTTGACCTTCTCGCGGTCCAGCTCGAGGTCGCGGATGAATTTCTCGGCGACGACCGCGAAGGCCTCGTTGATTTCCCAGACGTCGATGTCGTCCTTGGCCAGGCCGGCCTTGGCCAAAACCTTCTTGGCCGCCGGAACCGGCGCGTTGAGCATCAAGGTCGGATCGTCACCCTGATTGGCATAAGCTACGATGCGGCCGCGCGGCTTGAGGCCGTGCTTCTCGGCATATGCCTTCGACGTGATCAGCACCGCGGCGGCGCCGTCCACCACGCCCGAGCTGTTGCCGGCATGATGCACGCCCTTCCACTCGAGGTCCGGATAGCGGCGCTGGATCTGTTTCTTGAAGGTCACGCCGTTGCCGAGATCGAAATCGGCAAGCTGCTCGAAGCTCGGCTTCAGCGAAGCCAGTCCTTCGGCCGTGGTCTCGGGGCGCGGGAATTCTTCGCGATTGAGGGCAACGCTGCCGTCGTCGTTGAGGACGGGGATCACAGACTTGGCAAAGCGGCCTTCATCGATGGCCCGCTTGGCGCGCTGCTGGCTCGTCAGCGCCAGGGCATCGCAGGCCTCGCGGCTGATTCCCTCGCGCGTGGCGATGGCGTCGCCGCACACGCCCTGGTGCGACTGCGGATGAATCTCGTCGAGCGCCGGATTGCCCGACCCCATCATCCGCGCCGGCTGCCCGGCCTTGGAGCGCTCGGCTGCGAGGGTCTGTTGATAGCTCATCATCTCGGTGCCGCCGGCGATGACGCAATCTTCCATCCCCGACATCACGGACGCTGCCGCGAGGTTCACCGACGTGATGCCGCCGCCGCAGAAACGATCCAGCGTCGTGCCGCTGGCGTTGATATCGTAGCCCGCCGCGAGCGCCGACATGCGTCCGAGATCGCCGCCCTGCTTGCCTTCCTGAGTCGATGTCGACCAGATGATGTCGTCGACGGTCGACGTATCGAGCTTGTTGCGCTCCTTGAGCGCGCCGAGCACCGTCGCGGCCAGATGCTGCGGATGCAGGTGCGACAGCGCCCCCTTGCCCGGCTTGCCGATGCCGCGCGGCGTGCGAACAGCGTCAATAATGTATGCTTCAGACATGCGTTTCCCTTTGCTTCGGATGTTTCGTTAGCTTGCGCTCGTACCGATAGTCCCAACCGTTTCCGCGAGGCGTCAACGGTGTGGCGTCACTGCAAGCGGCTCGGCAATTGAGTTGCGCTGATCTTCGAAGTACCCGAAGCGCGGCACCTGCCGGAGTTGCTGCTCGTCGGCGCAGACAGGCTTGTCGCAACCCTGCGCAAACAACGGCGCGCCGGGCGCGGCGGCGTGGGGACCGAGAGCATATTTCTGCTCTTGCGGCAGATAGATCAGCTGGCCGATCTGGGTGAGGGTCAGCGTGAGACGCGAGACCGTCGATCGCGGAAGACCACAGCGATCGGCGATTTCGCGATTTCCCAGGCGTATGCTTCGACCTTCGAAGCAACGCACGATGTCGAATGCGCGCGACACCACCTGGATCACGCGCCGGTTGTCCGTGCCGGCGGTCTCTTGCGCCATCAGTACCTCAGATCGACGTCCCATCGTTTACGCCTCACTCCTCATTTTCCATACGGATGAACGAAGCCCACTCTGCTTCGGACGGCAGACGCCGATCCGCGACATCACGGCCAGGCGCGCATCGCTCGCGCGCCCGAACTGATGTGCGGGATTTGGCGGCAGGGGTCCGCGGCGCGCACCGCGTGGGCGATTGCAGCGGTGCTGCACAGCTTGTTCCGGGATCGACGGTCTGACGCGATGGCCGGTCGCTCCGGCGTTCGGTCTGCCCGCGGTGATCACACCGACGTTGCGCTCGGCGAAGCGCGCGGCGGGCTCGGCAAGGTCATGCTCAGCCTGTTCGAGACCGCTGCGCACGGAATGCACGAACACCTGGTTTTCCAGCCAAGTGAAGCCGCGGCCGCGCGGGGCAAGCAGCTTCGGATGTCTCTGGCCGGCCAGCATCAGGCGGATTCTTTCCCTAGGTTTTGGGCTTTAATTAATTGATTAATTAGTCAGGTGATTAAAGTGGGCGCTCTCCCCTGTCAACCGCCCTCGCCGCAGGGCGCCCCGCGCTCAGCCCGCACCTTCACCCCAACGCCTGTCAGCGCAGTGATCGCGGATCCGTCGTGGTGAACTTCGTCAAATTCAGACCGCGGCCGAGCGGCGATCGAAATTCCGCGCGAGATAGCGGACATGCCCCGACAATTCGCCAGCCGGTGCGAAGCGCACGCGCTAGCATGAGAGCAGGGATCAGGGAGCGGCGTGAGGAAGCAGGCAATAGCGGTTGTCGGAACAGACGCGACCGCTGGCCGGGATGACCGTTACGAGGGCGAACCTAAGCTATGAAAGCTTGGTGGGCGCACCAGGGCTCGAACCTGGGACCCGCTGATTAAGAGTCAGCCACGGGTTGAGAACAATCAATGACTTGCTGGTCGCACCACTGGGCTTATCCGACCGAAAATGGGCATTCGTCGCACGATCATAGTCAGCGCACTGCCTGATAAGGGCCATGAGCTGACATCAGACACTTATCCTGCTGGCCACGAAGCCGGGGACCGCCTCGTGGCGCAGACAATTGATGTGTGTGTGTGTCAGAGATGTGAAACGGCTTGCGATAGTAGGAAGCAAAATCGAATTAGCTTCCTCGCGTTTCCAAAATCCTGTTCGGACAAGCGGCCTCCGTATCGGCGGGTACACGCGACCGGATATGTGAAGCCAGCAGAAGTCACACACGACAGCGCTTGCGCGCGGCGCCG
The DNA here is from genome assembly GCF_001189245.1 of Bradyrhizobium pachyrhizi. Classification (GTDB taxonomy): domain Bacteria; phylum Pseudomonadota; class Alphaproteobacteria; order Rhizobiales; family Xanthobacteraceae; genus Bradyrhizobium; species Bradyrhizobium pachyrhizi. The sequence continues at coordinate 232,688 of NZ_LFIQ01000051.1, forward strand.
GGGTTTTCTCTTTCTTGCTCCGCCGGGGTTTTCTCTTTCTTGCTCCACGGTTACGACCTCGCACGATCTCGTTCCCCATATGTTCACTTGGTGACGAGCAGTTTTTCGGCTGTTCTATCCACAACGCACCGCCACCGTGATTTTTTTTGCCGCTGCGGGCATGCCCGGTCCGCCAAACGGAAAATTAGGCGCAGCATGAGAGCTGAATTGGGACGGAGAGGAATAATTAAGGCGCTGGCAGCGACGGCAGGCGCGACCGTGTTTGGTTCGTTTCCAATCCCTCCCGCCAGGGCTATCGCGCCCGCAGTGGCGTTCGCGATCGTTCAGGTAGCTATCCAAGTCCTGGGCGCGATCCAGTCGCTCAATGCAAAGGGCGGCGGCCTGGGCGAGCAATTTGCCGCAATCAATCTCAAGCTGGACCAGATACTTCAAAACCAGATCTATGTTCTGCGGGCCATCGCTCAGTTGCAGAAATCTATTGATGCATTGGGACGTCAGGTCGGCGGATTGCTGACAGTAGAGCGATATCGGTCCCTCGCGATAGCGATCTATAATCTAAGGGACGACCTCCAGCGATTTAGTACCGTGCTCAAGCCCGCGGTCGAGCGGCGCAAGCGTACCCTCTCGCCGACTGCTATCGCCGAATACAACCGACTATTTAGCACCTTGGGGAACCTCGTTTCGGATACGCGCAATACATTCGCGCTTACGAACCTCGACGCAGCTCACACCGGCATCGAGGGCGTCAACAGCCTTCTAATCGTGGGCCCCGTGCTCCCGGTGTTGGTGTCGCTATTGGACACGTTTCGAAGCGTCAATCGGCTAACGCCCGAACTGGGATGGGCGCCATCGCAATATCTCTCGGCATCAGCAACCCTGCGCGATGCACTATCGATCTATGGAAACTTGCGCGCCAAGGAAGCGCAAACTACTCAGATTCAGGAAGCCACCGAGGCTTTCGCTGATGTCAACGCCGTTTCGATTTGGCCCGCTATTCGCGATTCTCTTATACGGCCCTCCAACGACGTTTCTCCCACCACCAGGCTATCCATTTGCTTCAGAACCCCAGTGCTTCGCGCATCCCCGGTCGTTGCTCAGAACCCGCCGGCGGTTTTCCGCAAGGTTACGGATTACCGAACGATCCAGACGTTTGCGATCGACTATCAGATTATCTCGCTGCCCAATGCCGTGCCTGCCCAGGTTGCTTACCCGCAAATGCAACTCGTCGCTAAGGACGGAATCACAGCTACGCAAGTGATTAGGCCACGAGGCGTATTCGAGACTGGAGCTGCTCTCCAGGCGTTTCCTAGCATTGTGGCGATCGACGAGCGCGGCGATTGCCGGGACGGCCTACTGGCGGTCGGCAAGAAGATCGCACCGGGAGGCCTTGGACTGCAACAGCCCGACGGCGCTTTGGACGACTCCTTCAACCAGCTGGTAGCACTGCTCCCGCGGTACAACAATGCGATCATCGCACAGGAACAGATCGCGCAATTGCAGACGCTCGCAACAGTTCTCGGGAAAGCGCTCGACACGTTTGACGTAGCGGTTCCGAAATGACGACCTTGCCCCGAAGCCAACCGCGGTCCGTTTGGATAGCCACGCTTGCGTCGTTGTCGCTCATTTGGAGCTCGACCTCGTCCGCGGCGACAGTGCCGCTTGATGATGCATTGAAGGGATTAGCCAACGGAATTAGACAGCACGATTTCGGCAAGACTTACGATAACCTCTCCAACGCTTTGGGTCGTATCAACCAACTTTACGAAACGGCGAATACGATCGCCAAGCCGGCAAAAACCATCGCGGGCGAAATATCCCGGGGACTGGACGCATTCAATGGATCGCCGAGGGAGCTCGACTCCTTGGTCACCATGATTGAAGCAGACACCAAAAGGCTGAATGAGCTCAACGTTCCGGTCCCCGACTTTGGTGATCCTGTGAAGGGAGTGGCTGCGGCCGACCTAACCAGTGGTGATCCGGCCGTAAGGGGCGCCGCATTGGACCGGATGCTCGCTCAAGGCGACAAACTCCGAGCGGAGTTCAACTCGGCCCTCGATCGCTACCAAAGGCTACAAAAGACAGTTGACCAGACGGTGACCGAGGCTATCGGTGCCGAAGATCGAGGCATTGCGCTTGAAAAGGTGCTCGACAAGCTAAACAACAGCGCCGCCGGTTTCGTGATGAATGTTTACGGCCAGCGTCTCGCTTTCATGGCTCTAGACATGACGATGTCCGTAAATCCCGCTCTCGCCGGACGCACCAGTGCGGCAAAAGCCCTCGCCAAGCGTTATGCCGACGCGATCGATACCATGCGCGGTAAGCTCAGACAGTACCGCCTTTATGAGAGCTGGGCTCGATTCTATCGATGGCAGGAGTGGATAAGGCAGTATTCCCCGCTTTCCTCACAGCTTAAACAGGCCGAGAATATCCTGGCGAAAGTCGACAGGCTCGGTGGATTGTCGTCCGATGGAGCGTCGCCGGGAACACTTGCAATCGCGCAACTCATCAAGAAAACCATGCAAGAAACCGGGGCGACGAAGGCTCAGGCCGAACGTCTCATAGAGCAAGCCGCTAGGAAGGACGCCGAGGCGGCCGCGCAAAGAGAGCATCAGGCCTTGCTTGGATTGGCCGGCGCAGTGAGTGGTTTGGGCAGCAGTGTGGCTGGTGGCACGGGCGGCAACACTGGTGACGCATCCGCTCCCTCGGCTTCTCCACCCATCTTAGTGCCTCGAGTGATGCGTTTCAGCGCACCTGATGGCGCCACCCAGCAGGCGCCCGAAAACCAACCCAACTTTGTCCCGATCCCTCCGCCGAATTGAGAGGTTGGCTTCCCAGCGGCAAAAGGATCTGGCGCGCATGCTTTCACCTGCGTGTCTGGTAGTCAGGGCGTTATTCGATGCCCGTTAAGCGGACCTCAACGATAGCTGCCGCCTCGGCCACTAGTCGGGAAGGGACAATACTACCCTCGGTATTCACAATCTTGGACAGGCGTTCACCGACCATCTGAAGACCGATTGACCATGCGCGCAAAGCGCGGCTTTCGGGATTGACCCGCCGGAATCCTGCGTGAGAAAACATCTGGTGTAAGACCGATCTTAGTTTAGCTATTGCCGGCCGACGACAGTAAACTGAACATCATTTAAGTAGCCCTCATTCCCCCGCTGAGCACCGCCGAGAACATAAACAAAATCGTTATATCGAACGGTAGCATGGCCCCAACGCGGGGTGCGAAATTGGTGTTTATCGAACCGAAACCGTCCCAACGCGCCTCCCGCTCCGACCGACGCAAACTGCACGTTGTTAAAATAGTTCCCCTGCCCGGCATTTCCTCCAAGCACAACAATAGAAGGACTACCTGCAACCAAAGTGAGTGTTGACGTGTGGCCGTAGAGCGGCAAATTCAAACGGGTTTCGTTTGTGAGCCAAGGGTCGAGACACCCATCGTCTCTGATTGGAGCGTATTGTATGTCATTAAAGACATCCTCAATAATTAAGTCACCCCACCCGCCAACGACGTAAAGGAACCCGTTCAGGACGAACGATGCCGGTGCTGAACGTCCGCCTTTCAAGTGAAATGGACATGTCTTCCACTGGCCGATTGATCCGTCGCCGCGAATTTGAGCGACCTCAATGCCGTCGAAATGTACCGTGTCCTTACCAACCTCTCCTACGCCAGCTATTGCAGCCAGATAATTCTCGCCCGATTTGGTAACAAACACCTCGAGTGCTAGGTTGGAACGTGGCGTATTTAGCCGATTTGGACTGGCATTCCATGAGCCCACCATGCCGTCTGGCTGCAGGTTGGCATATTGCACGTCAGCAAGCGTACCTTGCTTAGAGAACCCACCTACGATGTAAATGAAACCCTTATGCACCGCTACACCAAGGCCAGAACGCGGCTCCGGAAAGGAAGCCGTCTTTTGCCATGGCGAAATTGTTCCGTCGTTTCCGATGATCGCAGTTTGGACGTCGTTGTAGAGCGAGAAGGTATCACCGGATGCGAACAATCCTCCGAGCACGTACAGTCGATTGTTTACCAGCGCCGCCGCATGTGACGTTCGCGATCCATCAAAGGGCGTCGTGCTTTGCCAGTCTGAGAACGAAAGTTGCTCCGCTCGCGTTGTTTGCAGCGATGCGAAGGAAGAAATAAACAAGGCTAGCAATAGCGATTGCACATATTTTGTCATAGAGAACTCCTTTCGCGTGCTGTCGAGAGTTACTCAGTGCCGCGGGACGCCTATCACCCGTGCATTGGCGTAACCTACTAATACCCGCTGCGGCTGTATATGATACTTCATAGAAAGACCCACGTTCGGCAACCGAGGTATTCACCGAATTGAACCCACGGCGGCTGGCAGAAGGCTGGCCTCCAAGCCGGCTCAGGCCCTCCTTTCCGAGGTCTGGTAGTCTCAATGGAAAGCCCTACCGGGCTTCTCCCACCGGAGCGGAGAAGGATGGCTTGGCGCGCTGTATCAAATGGGGTGACGATATAGAAACAAGAGAAAAACCAAACAGCAATCCGGCCGCATCCGCCCGAGCGGAAAACGTCGCACTAGACTCGTTTGTTCTCGGCGATCACTCCGCGAATGCCTTGGAAAATGAGGGCTCTCCAATGGTGGGCGCACCAGGGCTCGAACCTGGGACCCGCTGATCGTCGCACGGCTCGAGCGGTAGCTAATCCCACTCATCACGTCGGCCGTCGAGGCCAAGCCGATCTTCCATGCCCTCAGCGCCTTGCGCGAAGCCGCAACAAGCCCCGCATTCCCGGCTGATTTTGCCAATACCGCCGATTTTGCCTCTCGGCTGTCGCTGGGCCTGCTCGGCAATTATGATGCCGCCTGGCCCAAGTCCGCCAAGAGGATCGCGGGCCCTCGTGACGGCCGTGCCGCAACGGTCCGACCCGCGGGATCGGCTCGAGGAGCGCCATCGGAACGCCGCCACCTCGGTGATGGTTGATGGCTGAGCGAATTAGGATGTCGGCTCGTATCCAGATCCACTGTGCGAGCGCGAGCGGCAGACCGCTCCCAATCAAACTTCGATCGCGCCAGCAATGGCGATCGCATATTGACTGGCGTGAAGATGGCCCTTGTTGTGGGCCAGAACGAACTTTCACACTGGATTAACCTGATGGGGCAAGGTCCTACCGAGACCACAACGACGAAATCGGCGTGCCGAAAGTAGGTAGGACGCGGCAGAACGGCAGTCCCTGTATGGACAATGTAATGTGCTAGGTGCGCAAATTGAAACCGACGACTGTCGTGCCGCCCAAATTCGCTATCGTACGCCATCTTGTACCAGACGATTGAGCGCAAGATATTCCTGACGGGCTGCTTGGAGGGCTACATAGACATGGCCCACTCCGTCCGGGCCGCCAAGACTGGGGCGGGCAGCGCAATAGTATGAATACGCAAGCCGCTGTCTATCTAAGGCGATGGCAAGAGGACTCTCGAGCTTCGTTTCCGCATCTGCCGACTCCAGTTTCAATGTAAGCAACTTGTAGGTAGCTTGAAATCGATCCGTCCGACTGTCCGGATCGAAGGTGACTTCGATCGGCTTTCCGTGAAAGTCCGTCGCCTTGAGGACATTAAACTTCTCTCCAAAGAAAGACCTGACCCATTGAAACCGCGGAATACTCTCTTCGATCTTGTCCTGGACAATATCAACCATCGATTCGACGACGCAGTTAGTGGTGAAGAGAGCTTGCTTGTATTTATCGAGCGCTTGATTTCCGATCTCGTCGATCTGTTTGGTTGCCTCTGTCATAAGCTGTTTGACAACCATATTGGTAAGATCGAGATTTTTACCGTACGTCCGGTCCAATCTGTCGACGAGGTTCGCGGCAACTGCGTCCATGGCGCGTAGATCTTCGCGAACGTTTTCATGAAAGCGCTCGTTCAATCCCGGAAGCAGGTGGGCCCACTGCTTTAACGCGTCAGCGACATCTTTAAGTCCATCTACATCTGCGTGGACACAGCCGGCAAGACACAAGGGTGAGCCGGCCTGAGCCGCAGCCGAGCCGAAGCAAAGCATTTGTGCAGCCAATAGAAAACACGCAATCCTAGACATCAGTTTATCTTGACATAGTAATAAAAGGGACTCGCAACCGTCGCGATCCCCATGAAATTGGTGCTTCCGTTTGCCCAATTCCCCCATACACCATGCTTCCAGTTGAGCGTTCGACCATGAGCAACAACCTTTCCGTTGTCGACCATCACTTCAAAATTGTCGACATCTTGCTCAAAATCGTTGTTTGCCCGGTTGCCTTGTATATTGCGCAGTCCAAAATGAAATTTCCAATTAGCGTCCGAAAATTGAGGGGTTCGCAATTGATCGACGACCTGCCCGGCTTCGGCTACACCATCAACGACATCTAGCACGATCCTCTGGCGCGAGAGAGAACGCAGGTCGGGCGCATAAGCCTGTTGAGTCATTTGCTGGTAGATCGAATTAGCTGGCAGCACCTTCCCATCTGCGGGGACCCACCTAGAGGAATCAAACTGAGGGTTCTTGCTGCTCAAGAAAACATCGGGTGGCAGGATAGATGCGATGACCGTGCCTACTGGCAGCTCTCGACGCGAAATCTCGGTGTAAACGGCGGACAATTTGTCACCGAAACTCTGTGCGAGATCGGCAATGCGTTTGACGCAATCGATTAGCTTCATGTCGGCCGTGCATCCACCCGACGTCTGAGAAGATGCAAATGGCGGAGACGCAAGAAGGAAGAATGCGAAGGCTCCCGGCAGCAGCAAGCGAAGCTTCATTCCAGTCCCCCAACCAAATTACTACAGCGCGAGTCATTGATCCGGCTCGCGAAAAGTTTTCAAGTGTTCACCGGCCGACAACGCATATTTGTCTTGATGGCGGCTTCTCAGCGATCTCGCAACAAAGGTGCGGTGGAAAAAAGCCCATCACGTTGGCGGCCCAATTCCTTATCAGTGTATCGATTGAATTCGCAAAATCTGCGAAGGAAAAGGTCGCGTACTGCCACCTCACTGAACTCGCGAGAAAGGGCGCCTATCCGAGATGCAGTATACTTGATATGGCAGCACTCATCACCAGCGAGCTTGCAAAGTGTGCGGCACAGAGATTCCTTATTCTCCTCGGGGCAATATGCTTGAAGCACCGGCTCGAGCAGCTTCTGATGAATGCGAGTTCGAACCTCTCCCAAGTTTATCTGAATAAGATAATCAAGCATCTTCCAGGGCGTCTGCAATGGCACATTGAGGCTTGTCTTCTCGTACGTCACTGACGGAAACTTCTGGAGCAGCGTTTGGCGGAGGTCGTCGGTCAAAGCGACTGGAAATACCGTATCGATCAACTGAAGATACATCCGACAGTGCCGCGCTTCGTCTCCAATGTGGATTGCCAAATCGGACGTGAGGTCTTGACTTTCGCAGCTATCCGCTACGGACGCCAGATCTCTAGAGCCCTCGCCCTCCTTGATGGCGTTTGATATGAGGGATTGAATGACCCAATAGGGATTCTCAACATGAGATCTAAAGCTTATACCGTACCCGGCCTGAAAGAACGGCGGGACTTCTTTTGATATCCCGTCCTCAAAGAGCGCGAGATACCGCTCAACGTCGTGCGCGCGCTCACTTCCCGCCAAGGCAGGAACGACAAAAGCATTCAGATAATTCATGCTAAAGACCCAAAATGAAAAAGCCGCACCCAATAGTGCAACTGGTTTCCAAGATCTTTATGTTTCCATTGGGCCGTTACATGCGATGAACGGCGCCATGCCGTCCGCGAACGGATTTGAGCTAATGCCAACGATGCCCGCGTTTATTGAAACTGTGTCAACCTTGAGCTTGTTGCCGTCGACATAACCTGAAATTCGAATGCCCTTGCCGCCACCGATCGCTTTGAGGGCCGCGACTTGTTCCTTAGTAAGTTCGAAGCTAAGTGCGGGTTCAGCTTTTTCCCTGTCGGCCATGCTTGAAAATCCCCTCTCCATATAAACGAACTAATCTGGCGTAAATAGCATATTTCTGGACCCCTGACAACCTTTCGATGTACTGATCTAGAACCTCAACCCCTCCCAATTCGCGAACGTCATTATCCCACACCAATTCTCCCAGGAAGGTTGGTTCAGCCATCTCCCCGCCCATCGCGGAAGCATAAAGTAGCTCCACTAATCGCGACGAGAACCACCAACGAGACACGGATACGCTAATCGAAAGCGACTGTAGGTAGTGCCAGTAGCGGGGAGGCACATAGAGCAGGTCCCCACTGTGCAAGATCGAATGAGCAAAGGATGGACAGCTAAGCGCAGTTGCGGGATCGAATGGCGAGACCGACGAATGCCGATCGGTGCCGTTCTTGAGTGGATAGGCTCGAAAGTATTCAGAATCCGCTGGGGAGGCTATCGCGACGTACTTCGATCCATGAACTTGGCAGAACAAGTTTCGATTGACCACGACTGCGTCGTGATTGTCCTGATGGAATGTCTGTACGGTCCCGTTTGGACCAACCCATAGGCTGTCGAAGAACATCGTATCCGGTCGGAAGTTAGCAGGGGATGGCAATTTCAGATCGCTAATTCCCAACGATCGAAGGTCCGCCTGCCGCCAATAAAAGTCTGTTCGATCGAGGTTGTCGAGATACTCTTTGGCCGAGAGCGTCGTTCGTCGGCTTTCCCATCGATGCTTATGTTCGATCGAGATCGGTGTGGTCCGAAGGAGTTGCTTTAGTGCTTCAGGAGAAAGACGCTCCTGAGCCGCTCTGACTATCGAGCACCCCCGCACTACGAAAGGGTGGCCAGAAATTATCGATTGATCAAGTTGGTCGCTACTCACCTCTTCCAGAGCAGGTGCTAGGCTCTGAGCAAGCACTGCTAGGGGCTCCATTCAACTTGGCTCCTCATTGCAGGAACAAGCTCAATATCACGCCGTCCTGACACATCGATTGTATACCGAAAATCTGCGAGCGAAACGCGTTTCGCTTTGTTCCAATCCTCCTGTAGGCTTGAGAATATAGCGGCGAGTTCGAGCCCGCGGTGTCCAACGGCGACGGTAGTGTTTCCGCGGCGCAGGACTGCCGATTCCTCAGCGATGTCGAAAAGTCCGAAGCCCATATCAGCTGCGCGAGACAGGTTGCCGGCGCCAAAGTTGACCGCCTCAAAGCGGCCGTCATGAAAAAACAGGTAGCTGCGCAGTGACAAGCTGTCTCGTATCGAGTCGCGAAATTCCTCCATGCTTGAGATGGTAATACGACCTAATCGCTCGATGTTGGGCAGGAGGTCGGTTACTGGTCGCGCCCAAAATGCTCGTTGCGAATACGTGCCGGTCGAGGGTACTGAAACTGACAACTTGGCTGACTTGACGAACAAGCGGTCACCCCGCCGTTCAAAAATGGTGAAACAGTCTCCGCCGCCCGGTATCTCAATTGGGAATGCGAGCCGCCCTCCTTCAGGTCTGCACGCATCAATAACAGCGCGCGGGATTCTCGATAGAGACGAAGTCGCGATCAGGACGTCAAAGATACCAAGCTTCGGAAGAATATCGTCTCCGCAATGTACGAACACATTTCCAAGCTCAGTCAGGTGCCGATTGTGAATGCTCCTTTCATATAGACTAGGGATGATTTCACAGCCGTAGACCGCTCCCGCTGGGCCGCACAATCGCCCAAGAAGAGCGGCAAAATAGCCGGTGCCGGAACCCACCTCGAATACCCGACAGTTTTCGAGAGGAAGCACCGTTTCGACAATCCATCTCAGGAATTCTCTGTCCGATATCGCCGACAAGACCAGTCCGTTATTATCACTGTAGGTCTTGACCGGCGAGGTACCGTTCGAAAAGCGCGCAAGCTCGCATTCGCTAAGGAAGGCTGTAATGTCCAACGAAGAAAACAATTGATCTAAGTGGTTGTACTTTGTCATTGAGTCCAACAGTATAATTGTTGTGGATCGCTCCGGTGATTGCCGAAGGCTTTGTGTTTTTTGTACACAGCGATCGACACAAGGAAGCTTGTATGATCGGTTGACCGGCTGCAATGGTGGGCTTCTGCGCAAAGTACGACGAGGGTAACTCTTTTTCCGATCAACTGAAAGTAGATGCCGGATAAGCTCGATGGGTCAATCCGAGGCGGGGGCATTGATCTGAGCGTGGGAATTGGGAGTAGTCCTATAACGCGCCGTCGGCTTCCCCTACATCTGCGGTAGCCGCGCCAGTCGCACGCTTGGCTCGTACAGAACCTGTAGTCCCTCGTTCGCCGACGCCGGACAATTGTGCGCATTGCCTGCTGGGTACCGTCGCGGCCTTTTCTTGTATCCCTGCTATCGGGTCCGCCGCGCAGCTGCCGCATAGGAAGGCCGCAGGGAGCCCCACATTCTCATTGTGCAGCTTCTCCCACGTATGCTACGTTCGCTCTTAGATTGTAAGACGATTTTGCATAGTATCCGAGGCAATCTCGCTCGTGGTGCCTGAGGAGAGCCCTGGCGCATATCGCAGCGTCGGGAGCTTGGATTTTGCCTGCGCCTTCGTGCGACTCGACGGCGCATGGCAATCGTATTTTTCGCCCGCGCTTGGCCGCAGGCACTAAATTGAGCAATTGGGTGCAGCGGGGCGGTCAGATGGGCGCGCAAGAGCCATTCGATATTGTCATCGTAGGCTCCGGGGCTGCAGGGGGAATGGCAGCATATGACCTGTGTAAGGCAGGTTTTCGGGTCGCGGTGCTTGAGGCCGGTCGCGACTATGATCCGGGCACCGAAACGCCCATGTTCATTTCTCAGCAGAAGGCTCCTCTACGCGGCGCGGCAACTCCAGACAAGAACAACGGCTACTATGATGCGACGGTTGACGGAGGAACGACCGTGCCAGGGGAGCCGTACACCACCGCAGCTGACTCGGAGGAATTTAGCTGGTGGCGGCCCCGGATGCTGGGGGGACGGACAAATCACTGGGGAAGGGTTGCTCTCCGCTTCGGACCCTATGACTTCAAGCCCAGGAGCCGCGATGGGTTGGGCTTTGATTGGCCGATGGAGTACGACGATCTAGCGCCTTGGTACGATCGAGTTGAACGGCTGATCGGCGTCACCGGCAGGCCCGAGGGGATTGAGAACACACCAGATCCGCCGGCTGGGGTCATGCTGCCTCCTCCGCCCCCACGCGCATACGAAATCGTCCTCACGCGTGCCTTTGAAAAGCTCGGAATGCGAGTCGCAGCAATTCGGGCGGCCATATTGACGCAACCTCTGAATGGCCGCGCAGCTTGCCTTTACGCTACCGCGTGCACCCAAGGATGTTCGAGCCGATCCAATTTTCAGAGCACGACGGTACTGCTACCGGAAGCGCAGGGGACTGGAAACCTGACGATTGTCTGTAACGCGGTCGTGCATGAAGTGGAGATCGATGCGACTGGGAAAGCAACCGGTGTCAACTTCGTAGATCGCCACACCGGAGATCAAGGCAAGGTCAATGCAAGATGCGTGATTCTCGCCGCGGGAGCATTCTCGTCGGCGCGCATACTGCTGAACTCCAAGAGTACGTTGTTTCCCAATGGTATCGGCAATTCTCAAGGCTTAGTCGGCAAGTACATTATGGATACGGTCGAATTTACCGTGAGGGGCCGTATCCCGCTGTTGGAAAGATTGCCCGCGCGCAATGACGACGGAATCTTCACGCCTCACATTTATGTGCCTTGGTGGTTGTACCAAGAGCAAAGACGGGGAGAACTCGATTTCCCACGTGGATATCACATAGAACCGAGAGGTGGGCGGAGGATGCCGACCATGGGCATCGGCGGCTATCTCGACGCGCAAGACGCAACGTACGGCCACGGCCTGCGCGAGCAAATTCTACAGAAATATGGCAGCTACATCAGCCTTAGCGGCGAAGGCGAGATGATCCCCAACGAAAAGACATTTTGTGAGCTGGATGCCGATACCAAGGATAAATGGGGAGTTCCTGTTCTTCGTTTTCATTGGAAATGGGGTGAGTATGAGGTCAACCAATGGAAACATCAGCAACTCATTTTCGGACAGGTGATTAGCTCGCTCGGCGGCACCGTCACGAGCGGCCCGGCCGAGATGCCGATAGGAGGGGCAGCGGTGCACGAAGTGGGTGGGGCGCGCATGGGGATGTCTGACACCGATTCGGTGGTCGATCAGTTCGGACAGTGCTGGGCAGTAGAGAATCTCTTCGTTCTGGACGGCGCCACGTTCGTGTCGAGCCCCGACAAGAACCCCACTCTCACGATCCTTGCTATCGCCTCGCGCGGGTCAGCTCGTATAGCTGAGTTGGCAAAACGCGGTGAGCTTTGAGGGCGCGATGGATCGATTGCCAGAAGAAGCGAATGCAACTGGGCAGCGGATCCCCTTCAAGGCTCTGAAAACGCGAGACGCGATTACAACAGCTGGATATGGCACCGATCCAAACGTGATAACACCGAAGACGCCATGGGACCCGCTCCTGTCTCGACACCAGTTGAAGATGGTAGCTGCTCTCAGCGATATTGTTTTGCCTGGCACTTCGGAGTTTGCGGCACCAAGCAAGATCGGCATTTGCAATTTTTTTAACGAGTGGCTTAGTGCACCATACAAAACCCAGCAATCTGACAAGGACCTTATCTTCCAGGGACTTGATTTGCTGGATCGGGAGTCACGTCGGCTCTACTGGGTTGGATTTCTTTGGCTGGGTAGGAAGCGAAAAGCCAGAGTCTTGGATGCAGTGATTGCCATGAGCGGCGACGCACGCAAGTTTTTTGCCCGATTTCGCTATCTTCTTGTCGGCGGATATTTCACCTCGGACATGGGCTTCGCGGCTATTGGCTACAAGGGCAATGTTCCACTTCAATCATTTGCGCCAGTGTCCGCGGACGTTCAGCAAATCATCGACGACGAACTGAGGCAACTAGGACTTTGAGCCCTTGCATGAACACGATCGCTGACTTTGTCTCGAGTGGCATTCACACGCTTTCCGAACTGAAGCGTGCTCTGCAACTCGCCATGCAGCTCGAATTCAGCACGATACCGCCCTACCTGTGTGCGCAATGGTCCATCAGAGAGGATCCGGATCGGGTCGAAGGTATTCTGCACAAGATCGTAAGCCAAGAGATGATCCACTTTGCACTTGTAGGTAACCTCCTTACGGCCGTGGGCGGAATGCCGAAGATTGCCAACAAGAACTTTCTGCCGAAATATCCGCTCAAACGTTTGCCCGGCGACATCCCGCAGGCGCTCCCGGTCGGACTGCGTCCTCTAACGAAATCGCAGTTGGCCGTGTTCATGCAAATTGAATATCCGGAGTTTCCCCCTATCGCGGTCTTGACGAGAACTCGCCCGGCGACGATCGGGGCCTTCTATACCACGATTGGGGAAGCGTTTCAGCGCCTGAGCCCGCCGCTCGATCCAGCAGCATCGTGGGTTCCGGTCCCTTTCGCTAAGCAGATTTTGACCGCGACCGATGCTATCACGAGTATAGATCGCATTAAGAACGAAGGTGAAGGTTTAGAAGATTCCCCAGAGGAGCCGAGTCCGGCCCACGACCTCGCACATTATTACCTATTTAAAGAAGTTCACGTCGGTCGCCGGCTGATCAGAGTGGATGGGAATTGGAAGTTTGAAGGCGCGCCTATATCGATGCCAGAAGTGTTTAGCTTTCGCAGATGTATCGGACATCGCAAAGATCGCGCCCACTTCAGGATCGTACTCTCCCGGTTACTCACGCACTTGGAGCATTGCTGGTCCAGCGGCAGAGCGGTGGACGTTCCGGCAATGTTTGAGCTTAAGCTCGCGGGTCGCGCATTGGTAGAAAGGGGTATCCGCCCCGAGTTTGAATGGATGGACCACTCTTAACGAACGCTCACGAAACGACGACGTGAATCCGGAACCGGTTCTGAAATGCGCTGAGATTGCAGGGTATTTCGAGGCGCGTGGTTGCATCCGCCTATCGAGCATTGAAGACTGTGACTGGAGAAGCAAACCAAGCCTTGGAGACTGTCCTTGACCAGTTGGCGTCAGCTCCTTAGTCGAACCATTATCGGCCTCGAGCAACTCGAGCAGCAGGGTCAGGCTGTTCCGGATTGGATTCTAGCAGGCGGCACTGCCTTGATGCTGCATTCTGAACATCGGTTGAGCAGAGACATAGACGCGGTCATTGACGACCCACAATACTGGGCATCCTGTCGCCGGACGTCACCGACGTTTGGGATTGCCCTACCTGGTACAAGGCGGCGCACTACTGACGCTCGAATATGCAGAGGGCGAGATCGATTTCACCGTGACTAGCCCCCTATCCGATCTCGTCACGACATTTTGGTAAGGACGATCTCACCGATCTGTCCGCTAAGCGCAATGCCACAATCGAGAATGAGTATCCGGCGGAAATTGCGCTCAAGAAGATGCACTATCGCCCGACAATGCTCAAGTCCCGCGACATCTTCGAGTTCCACTGAGCACGAGGCTTTGGTTGGCAAATTGAATGTAATGTCGGACAAGAAAGAGCGCGCTGATCAAGCGGCTTGCGGGCATCGATCCCGAGTTCTTGCAGGCCGAACTGGATGAACTCAATATCCAAGACGTTTGGGACGACCAGAAAAGGAATTGTCTCCAGACAGTACGGTCGTTGGTGGAACAAATCCCTTGAATGCAACCCGGTAGACCGAGGGGGTGTCCCCGGGTGCACGCCATGCGCAGATGGGAAACGCTCGACGAGCCAATCGCAACGGCGGCGGCTACGGCAAAGTCCACGACGAGGACACTGTACAAGTGGAAAGGCCCGCTCGGCGAGAGTGGTGCCGCGTGCAGCGCATTACGCGAACGCCCGCACACGGGTTGAGGTGCTTTCACACTCCTCTAGGTGGCTTGGGCTTCGCCCGCGAACGGAAGGACAACCAATCGCGCTACTATCTCCGCATCTGGTCGATAGAGGCCCCGGTTTCCTGGTGCGGCTAAGGGCCTCGCTAACCGTACCGGATCTGCAACCACCCAGCCGAAAACGTTCGCTGGGCATTCCCCCAGATCCAAGTGCGTGGAGCGCCATGCCTCCCAGCGCTCGCCGTCAAGAGGCACGACATCGCGCAGACGAAATGCGCCAACGAAGCCACCTGTGAACGGCGACGTGAACCCAAATCGGTCGCAGCCTGCTTGGTCAAAGGTCCTTCCCGTATGAAGCCATACCCATCCGCGATGCTGAGTGGACCACTGGCGCAATTCCACCTTCTTCCGTTCAAGCAAGATTAGTTCCGCCCAAGGCTGACGGATGCTGAGACATGGTGCATCTGTCAGCAGGCGACGCAGCTCGCTGAAATCGTTAAACACCGGTTTCACGCGTACGTCCTCGTCCACTCTTCAGCAAAACGACGGTAAAGTGCGAAGGCCTCCGTGGGTGTCATCTCACCGCCATTTCCGAGCGCGATTCGGGTCGCAGCAGGAACGATTTCCATAAAATCATAGACATCGAAACTCTCATCGAGCAGCCGTTCAGCGAACGCCGAATACGACTCATAATGCACTCTGACGACAGGATCGCGCAGCCCCCGTCGACTTCCGTTTGTAAAGTCGACGGCCGAGGTGGTATCGTCCGCCCCAAGCGCGGCCCTTCGCACAAGGCATGGAACGCACGCACCACAGGGTTCGCCATTTCTCTTGCGAGGTCTACCCGCCACAATGGTTTTCGAGCTAAGATACCAGCAGGTCTCTGTCTGAGCGATAACGTTCTTGAATTGCTCTTTTGCAAGTCGGCTCCTCAATAGTTCAACCGCTTCCCCTTTCGTCCTATTTAGGAATGGATTGCGCACGTTGATGGCCCGCCTGGTCAAGATCTTGAACAAGCTCGCGAGATGCTGATGTACGAGCGGATGAGCGTGTCTTGTGATGCGGTACAGATCAAGCGGTTCTAAAGCTAACGCCAGCGGCCCATTTTCGAACTGAAGCACTGACTTGGCGCGCGTAGTATCGGCAAAGAGAAGAGCCAGCGCAAGGAACAGGAAGGAGCGATACATGAACTGGCCGCCGACGCGCGGAGCCGCTTCAGAAATATTCCAACTGCTGCCTATCTGGATCAGCCGGCCGAATCCCATTTCCTTGGCTATGCTCTCCTGTTTCACGCGATTTCGTGCGTAGTACGCGACAAGGAGCGTCCTATCGGCCTGTTCCATCAACGTCGCTAAGCCGCTGGTGCTGTCAAGACCACCCGAGAAGAGCATCACATTTTCAATGGATTCGCGTCCGCTTGCTTTCTTTTTGGACGTCGCCTTCTTCGGCCTACCCTTGCCAAACACGAGGTCAGCGGAAGTTGTCTCGGCCGTCCGTTTGGTGAAATCGAATATCCATTCGGCATTGCCCTGAACCCGCAATAGCGCGCTCAGTTCGCTTTTTGCGGCCGACGTCCACCGCGCAGGCCGGCGCAATGGCATAGTGACATGCACCTGCTTGGCCCTAACACCCGTCGTACGCTTCGGCTGCCGGCGATCAAACTCATGCACAGTGCGCGCGATTTCCAGCAGATCGAGCAACGCCGGACCCGCTCCTGTTCCATCCAAGCCGTGTGCGGACCAGGTGAGGGTCGCCAAATCCAGCTTAAGCGTTTTTTGAGGATCACGCGGCAATCGCATTGTGGCGGCGATATCGACTGGAAGCTTTCGCCTGGTCATTTTCCGCCTCCTGCATAGACCGCGAAATCGTCTGCAATCGTCCGCATGATGTCACGAAAGGACACGCCCTCCTTTCGGCTACGATCGCTGAATTTATCCGTCCAGCTCTCTGCGATTTGGCTGCTTGCATCGCCGATGACCGCGCGGGCTTCTGCGCTGAGTTTGAGCAGGTCGCCACGCACGGTGTTTGCGATGATCCCACCGAGAAAAAAGCCGGCCGTGTTCGCCAAAGGCTGCGCGTCAAACTTAGCGCCGAGATTCTGGATGGGCGTCTCGTAATAGAGGTCGTGTCCGTTGTTGACCGTTCGCATCAGGACATCCGTTACCGCACGCCTTACGATTCGTTCAAAGCGTTCATCTGTACTGGGACTTTGACCAGCTTGGCAGATGACGTCGGCCAGATCCGCCAAAGTACCATCAGCCGATCCGCCGATCTTTGAGACGGCTGCGCCCAGCACGGTAGCGCCGCCGCGCAAATCGGCTTCGATCGACAGCAGACGCTGATAAGAAGCTGTGAGCATCTGGTCCGACAGCATGGCGCGCACGAACGCCGAGCGTGTGCGATCCTGCAGCATTTCGTAGATTTGCTTGCTTACCTTTGCAATCTCGGGCTTGGCATTGACAGCGTTTGTGAGCTTGTTGAGCTTCAAGATGCGGTCATGCGCCGAATCCGTGCCTTGGCCGCCGCCGCCCCCACCACTGCTGCCGCCTCCTCCTCCGCCACCGCC
>NZ_LFIQ01000005.1 GCF_001189245.1 Bradyrhizobium pachyrhizi
GGTCTCACGGAGGTCGTCGATGCCGATCGAGGGACGGTTTGCGAGGCGGTGTGTCGGCGCGAGAACTGCGACGTAGTGCTCCTCGAACAGCGACCAGTCGTCGATGCGGGCGGGCACGTCCTGCACGTCGCCAACCATTGCGGCGTTGATCTCGCCCTCAAGCAAGAGGTCGACGAGCTCCCCCGCCGCGCCCTCGCGCAGCTCGACGTGAAGTCCAGGGACGAACTTTGCGATCTCCGCGATCGGATCGAGGACGAGCGACGCCGAGATGGAAGGGGCGAGACCGATCTTCAGTGGCGCGACCTCCTTGCGTTGGAACTCCTG
>NZ_LFIQ01000052.1:0-89245 GCF_001189245.1 Bradyrhizobium pachyrhizi
TGCGCAATTGCGCACTAGGCCGGGACGACAGCGGAGGTTAGGTCAGCGCGCGCTCGCTCCCGGCTTGCCCGGTGCGGTAGATCGCAAGGTCCCGCGAGCCGGAGAAGATCGCGCGCGGCTTCAGGCCGTAGAAGCGCCGAATCGAGTGGCTGAAATGCGTGCTGTCGGGATAGCCGATATCCTGCGCGAGATGCGCGAGGTTGATGTCCTGGTTGGCGAAGTGCAGCAGATGCCGCGCGCGCTTCCAGGCGCGGAAGGAGCGGAACGAGATTCCGGTCTCCTCCTTGAACAGATGCAGGAAGCGCGAGGGCGATAGCCCGGCTTCCGCGGCGCAGCCCGCCGCGGTCACCGGCTCGCCGGAGAACTGCCCGATGCGGCCGATCGCGCGCACGACACGCGGATCGAGCACGCGCTGCGGCAGCGCGTCGCCGAAGCACATCGTGTCGAACTCGGCATTCGCGATCGCGTCGCGATGTTGCATCTCGGCGAGCGTCGCATAGGCGTTGCGGATGCGATTGGCGAACAGATGAGAGTCCGGTCCTTGCAGGCGGCGGGCGACGGCTTCGAGCGTGCCGTCGGGCACGCTTTCCGGCTCGATCGCAACGCAGATCGCCGAACGATATTCGCTGGTGATGGTGTGGCGCAGGTTCGGCATCGTCACCGCGAGTTCGCCATGCGACTCGCGGCCTTCGCTGGTCGACAGATGCAGCCCGTCGCGGATCGCGACATAGACGTGGAATGCGCCGGGACAGCGCTCGCGCGGGCGGCCGAGCAGCCCGGCATAGAACACCCGTTCCGGCGTAATCAGCATCCGGTGACCGGATTGCTGGCTGGAGCTCTGGCACTTCGCGTCCACGATCGCGTCCATGGCGGTTCCTCCTCGCGCGGCTCTTTGGGCCGCTGCGGCGGAGCTACCATAACGCAAATTCGAGGCCTGTCACCGATGTGAAGAGTCGTCATTCCGGGGCGATGCGACGCATCGAACCCGGAATCTCGAGGTTCCGGGTCTGGCCCTTCGGACCATCCCCGAACGACAGCGTAGGTTACGGCCGCGCCCGCGGCGCAACGTTCTGTTCCTGACCGGCTTTTTGCTCCGCCGCGACCGCGCGCTGGTAACCGTCGCGCTGCTGCAGCCGCGCCCAATAGGCCGCGACATTCGGCCCGAAATCCTTGGCGAGGCCGATATTGCCGGCGAGACGGAGCGCATAACCGTTGGCGATGTCGGCCGCGGTGAAGCGTTCCGCGCAGAGGAATTCCGACTTCGAGGCGGCGGCCTCGACCGCACGCAGCCGGCCCAGGAACCATTTTGCATAGTCGCCCGAGACCTGCGGGTTGCGCCGCTCCTCCGGCTCGAGCTGGCTGTAGCGGAGCACCAGCGTCTGCGGAAAGGTCAGCGTTGCGTCGGAAAAATACATCCAGTTCAGGAACGCGCCATAGGCCGGCTCGTCGACGCCGACAATCAGCGGCGTCGGGCCGTATTTGGTGCCGAGATAGTGGCAGATGCCGGAGGACTCCGTCATCCTGGTCTCGCCATCGATCATGAACGGGATGGTGCCGAGCGGATTGATGCCGAGATATTCCTTGGCGAACACCCGCGGCGGGAACGGCAGCATCTTCAGCTCATAGGCAAGCCCAAGCTCCTCCAGCATCCACAGCGGACGGAACGAGCGCGCGGCATCGCAATGATAGAGCGTGATCATCAGGCGTTTCCCTTTTGCTTCAGGCCAGGCAGCGTGCCCATCATCTTGCACAATACCATGAGCATGACCTCGTCGGCGCCGCCGCCGATCGATGTCAGGCGGCTGTCGCGATAGGCGCGGCTGACCGGCGTCTCGTTGGTGAAGCCCATGCCGCCCCAATATTGCAGGCAGGCGTCGGTGAGCTCGCGGCCGAGCCGGCCGGCCTTCAGCTTGGCCATGGTCGCGAGCCGGGTCACGTCCTCGCCGGCCACCAGCGCCTCGCCGGCACGATAGATCAGCGAGCGCAGCAGCTCGACCTCGGTCTGCATTTCCGCGAGCTTGAAGTGCACCACCTGGTTGTCGAGGATCGAGCCGCCGAACGCCTTGCGGTTGCGAGTGTAGTCGATGGTCTCGTTGATGATGAATTCATGCGCCTTCAGGCAGGCGGCCGCCCCCCACAGCCGCTCCTCCTGGAACTGGATCATCTGGTAGGTGAAGCCCTGGCCTTCCTCGCCGATCCGGTTGCGCTTCGGGACCCGGACATTGTCGAAGAAAATCTGCGCGGTATCGGAGGAGCGCATGCCGAGCTTGTCGAGCTTGCGCGCGACCTGCACGCCCTTGGTCTTCATGGGCACGCAGATCAGCGACTTGTTGCGATGGACCGGGCCGTCGCTGGTGTTGGCGAGCAGGCAGATCCAGTCGGCCTGGGTGCCGTTGGTGATCCACATCTTGCCGCCATTGATGACGTAGTCGTCGCCGTCGGAGCGCGCACTGGTCTTGATCGAGGCGACGTCGGAGCCGGCGCCGGGCTCGGAGACGCCGATGCAGGCGACCTGATCGCCGGCAATCGCCGGCGCCAGAAATTCGCGGCGCACCTCGTCGGAGCCGAACCGCGCCAGCGCCGGCGTCGCCATGTCGGTCTGCACCCCGATCGCCATCGGCACGCCGCCGCAGGTGATGGCCCCTAACTCCTCGGCCATCATCAGCGCGTAGGAATAATCCAGTCCCTGGCCGCCGAACTCGACCGGCTTGTTGAGGCCGAGGAAGCCGAGATTGCCGAGCTTCTTGAACAGCTCATGCGCCGGGAAGATGTCGGCCTTCTCCCATTCGTCGACATGAGGGTTGATCTCGGCCGCAATGAACTTCTGTAGTGCGCGGCGCGGCTCGTCGTGGTCGGCGGTGAAGAGCATGTTTATCTCGTGTTTTCTCGTCGTCTTTCTTCACCTCCCCCTGAAAGGGGGAGGTCGGAACGCTCGGCAACGCCGAGCGGGCCGGGTGGGGGTCACACCGGCAGTTGGACTCGCGGCGTGACCCCCACCCTGCCCTCCCCCTTTCAGGGGGAGGGTGTTTCCTCTCTCGCAGCTCAACTTGCCGCTGTTCTCACAATCCCATCTGCCGGCTCGCGAGATCCTTCATGATCTCCTCGGTGCCGCCGCCGATCGCGTTGACCTTGACCTCGCGGTAGATGCGCTCGACCTTGACGCCGCGCATGAAGCCGGCGCCGCCGAAGATCTGCACCGCTTCGGAGGCGCAGTGCGCCATGGTCTGGGTCGCCTGATTCTTCATCATGCAGATCTCGGCGACCGGGCTTTCGCCCTGGCCGAGCCGCCAGGCCAGCATCTCCAGCATCGCCTGCGAGGCCGCGACCTTCTGCGCCATGTCGACGATCTTGTGCCTGATCACCTGGTGCTGGGCGATCGGCTTGCCGAACGTCTTGCGCTCCTTGGCATAGGCGATCGCCTCGTCGAGGCAGACGCGCGCATAGGCAGTGCAGCTCGCCGCCATGCCCATGCGCTCGCTGTTGAAGTTCTGCATGATGATCTTGAAGCCCTGCCCCTCCTCGCCGATCAGGTTCTCGGCCGGCACGCGGCATTCGTCGAAGTGAAGTGTCGCGGTATCCGAGGCCCACCAGCCCATCTTCTTCAGCTTGGTGCGGGACAGGCCGGCCGTATTGCCTTCGATCAACAGCAGGCTGACGCCGCCCGGGCCCTCGCCGCCGGTGCGCACCGCGACCGTCAGGTAGTCGGCGCGCATGCCCGAGGTGATGAAGGTCTTCTCGCCGGAGACGACGTAGTGGTCGGCGTCGCGCCGCGCCCTGGTGCGCAGGTTCGCGACATCGGAGCCGCCGCTCGGCTCGGTGATCGCGAGCGCGGAGATCTTCTTGCCGGCGAGCACGTCCGGCAGCACCCGCGCCTTGACCTCGGGCCGCGCGGCGCGCGCGATCGGCGGCGAGCCGATGGTATGGCTCATCAGGCTCGATGAGACGCCGCCGGCGCCGGCACGCGCCAGCTCCTGCGAGGCCACGATCTTCATGAACTGGTCGGCGGCGATGCCGCCATACTCTTCCGGGAAGCCAAGGCCGAGCAGCCCGATCGCAGATGCCTTGGCATAGAGCTCGCGCGGAAACTCTCCGTCCTCGTCCCATTGATGGGCATAAGGCTCGATTTCCCTGGCAACAAAGCGCCGCATCACCTCGCGAAAGGCCTCATGCTCGCCGGTGTAGAACGGGTTTGCCATCCGCGTGCTCCGTTGATTCTTCCCTCCGACGATGTCCGGATTTCGCCCGGTTCACTTGCGTCGAGTGGCTGCCATCAGTGCCGAGGCCCGGTCCGGCGATTTGCCAGCCACTAAACGCAAGACAGCATCCTTATACGCCCCCTCCACTGCCAATTCATGGCATCAATTGAGCCAGGAACAGGCGGCGCAAGACTGCCGTTCCGGAGGAGGGAAATTTGCCGGTTCGTTATTACGACTGGATCGCGCATCATCGCCGGCGCACGCCGGACAAGATGGCGCTTGTCGATCTCGCCAGCGATCGCCGCTTCAGCTACGCGGAGCTCGACGCCCGCGTGTCGCGGCTCGCCGCCTGGCTGCGCGATGGGCTCAAGGTTGCCCGCGGCGACCGCGTCGCGGTGCTGGCACTGAACACGACGGATACGCTGGAGGTGCAGTTCGCCTGCTTCCGGATCGGCGCGATCTTCCTGCCGCTCAACACCCGCCTCACCGTTCCCGAGCTGCGCTACATCACCGGCGACGCCGCGCCGAAGGTGATGATCCACGACGACGATCTCGCCGAGACCGCGCTTGCGGTGGCAAAGCTCTGCAATGTCGCTGCGACCGTGAGGCTCGGCCCAGGCGGCGCCTATGAGGCCGGCATCGCGGCAGCCACGCCACTCGAGCGATTCGAGGAGGTCATGCTCGATGACATCTCGACCATCATGTACACATCGGGGACGACGGGCCAACCGAAGGGCGCGATCATCACGCATGGGATGACGTTCTGGAATTGCGTCAATCTCGGCGGCCCCGCCTACATCTCGCCGGCCTCGGTGCTGCTGACGGTGCTGCCGCTATTCCACACCGGCGGGCTGAATTGCTATACCAACCCGGTGCTGCATGCCGGCGGCACTGTGCTGATCATGCGCGCCTTCGATCCCGGCGAGGCGCTGAAGCTGATCGGCGATCCCTTGCAGGGCATCAACGTGTTCTTCGGCGTGCCCGCGATCTACCAGTTCATGGCGCAGCACCCGGCCTTCGCATCAGCGGATTTCAGCCGCCTCGTCATTGGCGGCGTCGGCGGCGCGCCGATGCCAGTGCCGCTGCTCAAGACCTGGGAGGCGCGCGGCGTCGCGCTGCAGCAGGGCTACGGCATGACCGAGACGTCGCCGGCGGTGATGGTGCTCGACCGCGAGGATGCGGCGCGCAAAGCCGGCTCCTCCGGCAAGCCGGTGCTGCATACCGAGGTCCGCATCGTGCGGCCCGACGGCAGCGATGCGGCGGTCGGCGAGCTCGGCGAACTCTGGGTCAGGGGGCCGAACATCACGCCGGGCTACTGGAACAGGCCGGACGCCAATGCCTCCTCCTTCACCGACGGCTGGCTGCACACCGGCGACGCCACGCGGATCGACGAGGAAGGCTTCTACTACATCGTCGACCGCTGGAAGGACATGTACATCTCGGGCGGCGAGAACGTCTATCCGGCCGAGGTCGAGAGCGTGCTGCATCAACTGGCGGCCGTCGCCGAAGCCGCCGTGATCGGCATCCCCGACGAGCAATGGGGCGAAGTCGGCATGGCGATCATTGCCGTGAAATCAGGCCATTCGCTGACCCCGGCCGAGGTCCACGCGCACTGCCAGGCCAATCTGGCGCGGTTCAAATGTCCGCGCCTGATCGAATTCATCGAGGTCCTGCCGCGGAACGCGACAGGCAAAATTCATAAGCCGACGCTCCGGCAGCAATTCAGCCGGCCGAAGCCAACCGATACCGCGGCGTGAGCCAGACGCGCGCCGCGCGTTCCGGATTTCGCCGCGACAAGGATTGCCCCGCCGCCGTCTGCCGGGACCGGCTGCGGGTTCGTTGCGTAAGTCCCCAACCAGGATCAATCGAGGAAATTGTCTTTATGAAAACAACAACACTGTCGCTGCTGGCAGCCGCCACGGCGCTCTGCCTGCTTTCCACCCAGGCCGCCTTTGCACAAAAGAAGTATGATACCGGCGCCTCCGACACCGAGATCAAGATCGGCAATGTCGAGGCCTATAGCGGTCCCGCCTCCGCCTACGGCGTCATCGGCAAGACCGAAGAAGCCTATTTCAAGATGATCAACGACCAGGGCGGCATCAACGGCCGCAAGATCAACTGGATCTCCTATGACGACGGCTACTCGCCGCCGAAGACCGTGGAGCAGATTCGCAAGCTGATCGAGAGCGACGAGGTCTTCCTGGTGTTCAACGCGCTGGGCACGCCGACCCAGACCGCGGTGCAGAAGTATCACAACGCCAAGAAGGTGCCGCAGCTGTTCCTCGCCACCGGCGCCAGCAAGTGGAACGATCCGAAGGATTTCCCATGGACCATGGGTTTTCAGCCGAGCTATCGCGTCGAGGCGCGGATCTTCGGCAAGTACATCCTGAAAGCCAAGCCGGATGCCAAGGTCGCGATCTTCTACGCCAATGACGATTTCGGCAAGGACTACCTGGTCGGCTTGAAGGAGATCCTCGACAAGTCGAGCGTCAAGATCGTCGCCGAAGAGAGCTACGAGACCACCGAGCCCTCGATCGACTCCCACATCGTCAAGCTGAAGGACACCGGCGCCGACGTGTTCGTCAACATCTCGACGCCGAAATTCGCGGCGCAGGCGATCAAGAAGATCGCCGAGCTCAACTGGAAGCCGATGCAGGTGATGACCGACGTCTCGATCTCGATCGGCGCGGTCATGAAGCCCGCCGGGCTCGAGGCTTCGGAAGGCGTGCTGTCGGCCGGCTATCTGAAGGACGCGTCCGATCCGCAATGGAAGAATGATGAGGGCATGAAGAAGTTCATGGCCTTCGCCGAGAAGTACATGCCGGGCGCCAACCTCGCCGACGCCAATCTGGTCTATGGCTACGCCGCGGCGCAAACCATGGTGCAGGTACTGAAGCAGGCCGGCGACAACCTGACACGTGAGAACGTGATGAAGCAGGCCGCCAGCCTGAAGGATTTTGCGCCCGACACGCTGATTCCCGGCATCAGGATCAACACCAGCGCGACCGACTTCGCGCCGGTCGAGCAACTCAAGATGATGCAGTTCAAGAACGGGCAGTGGGAGCTGTTCGGCGACATCATCAGCGCCGAGACCGGCGGCTAGTCGAGCCTGTTATTCCGGGGCGCTCGCGATCGCGAGCGAACCCGGAATCTGAAGCTCGTGGATCGAGATTCCGGGTTCGCGCTCACGCGCGCCCCGGAATGACCAGCTTCAACTACCCGGCAAGAAAATCGCGAACGGCTCATCGATCGTCCGGCGCAGATGCTCGCGATAGGCGGCGTAGTTCGCGTCATCCGCCGACACCCGGCCGAGGCTTGGCTGGGGCACATTCTTCACCGGCAGGAACGCGATCGGCGCGGCAACCGGCGTCAGCAGCGAGCCGCGGCCCGCGAGCAGCGTCGTGATGATGCCGTACATCTCGCCGGAATTGCGCGGGCGCGACACCGTGATCACGCGATGCTGGCCGTGCCGGTTGGTCACGAGGTAGACGAAGCCGGATTCATTGGGCACCGCCACCTCGCCATACTGGGTGTAATCGGCATCCTGCCGTTCGCCCTCGCGAAAGCCGAGCGATGACGCCGCTTCGTCCCAGGCGATCTCGGTGCGATAGGCGTAGAGCGCGCCCTGCTCGCCGAACGACGGACGCACCGTGATGTAGGTCCCTTCGATCCGTGCCACCGCGCGGCGCGAATAGGATCCGAGGCTGTCGGGTGCGATCCCGCCATTGGCAGGTGCGGCCACCGTGATCGCCTCCGGCAGCTTGCGCAAGGACACGCCCAGCGCCTGCTCCAGCCGCACCGTGGTCGCCAGCGTGAACGGGCGGCGGCCGCCAAGCACCTTTTCCAGCGTCGACAGGCTGAGCTTGGCCTGCTCGGCCAGCGTCTGCCGTGAGATGCGTCGGCGCGCGATTTCCTCGCGGATGGTCTCCGCGACCTGCTGGCTCTGCTCGGCGGATAGCTGCTTGTCAGGCGTCGGCATCCAGATTCCTGCCCGGTTCCCCTTGATTCCGCGCAGTCTAGCAGACCGGACAATCCATCACCAAACCGCACAAACCCGCCTCAGCCGGCGGCGGGCCGCGCCGGACGGCGGCCAATCATTGCCGATCATTCTGCTCGCGCCAAAACCGCCGTTCTCCATGATCGCGAGGCAGCGAAAGCCTCGCTCGGGAGTGACGAAAATGACGATTTACGATGCATGTGACAGCAGCCCGCAGATCCGCCTGTCGCGCAGGATGCGCATTGTGCTGTTCTTTCTGGTGGAAGGTGTGGCCGCGCTGGTGATCGGCTTTGCGGCCTTGTTCGTGAGTTTCGATCCGGTGTGGTCGGCCGAACTGCCGCGACAGGTGGTGCTGCGGCCGAGCGATGCGCGTTCCGGCTCGCTGCTGTTCAAGACCGACGACGGCTATGCCGACGCGACCAGGCTCGGCATCGACGTCGACCTCACGGTGTCGGGGCCGACGGTCCGCGCCCGCGTCACGCAAATCTTCCGCAACCCGACCAAGGACTGGGTGGAGGCGACCTATGTCTATCCGCTGCCGGCGGGCGGCGCGGTCGACACGCTGAAGATGGTGGTCGGCGACCGCGTCGTAGTCGGCGACATCAAGGAGCGGCAGCAGGCTCGCGCGATCTACGAGCAGGCCAAGCAGAACGGCCAGAAGGCCGCGCTCACCGAACAGGAGCGGCCCAACATCTTCACCAATTCGGTCGCCAATATCGGCCCCGGCGAAACCGTGCTGGTGCAGATCGAATATCAGGAGCCGGTGCAGCAGAACGGCAGCGAGTTCTCGCTGCGGGTGCCGATGGTGGTCGGCCCGCGCTACAATCCGCGCCCGGTGGTGCAGAGCGTCGATCTCCGCGCCGATGGCAACGGCTGGGGCGCCACCACCACCGATCCCGTGCCGGACCGCGACCGCATTGCGCGCGAAGTGCTCGATCCGGCGGAAAATGCGCCGGTCAATCCGACCAACGTCACGGTGCACCTCAACGCCGGCTTTCCGCTCGGCGAGGTGAAGAGCCATTTCCACCAGGTCAAGATCGAGAGCCCCGACAGCACCACGCGCGTCGTCAAGCTCGCCGAAGGCCCGGTGCCGGCCGATCGTGATTTCGAGCTGACCTGGAAGCCGGCCGCCGAGAAGGCGCCGTCGGTCGGGCTGTTCCGCGAGCATGTCGGCAATTCCGACTATCTGCTGGCCTTCGTCACCCCGCCGTCGGTCGAGCAGGCGCAACAGAAAACGTTGCCGCGCGAGGTGATCTTCGTGATCGACAATTCCGGTTCGATGAGCGGCACCTCCATCATCCAGGCCAAGGCGAGCCTGACTTACGCGCTCGGCCGCCTGCAGCCGACCGATCGCTTCAATGTGATCCGGTTCGACGACACCATGGACACGCTGTTCCCGTCGCCGGTCGCGGCCAACAGCGCCAATATCGGCAGCGCGACGGCGTTCGTCAGCGCGCTGCAGGCCCGCGGCGGCACCGAGATGGTGCCGGCGATGCGCGCGGCGCTGTCCGACACCAGCCATGGCGACGCCAATTACGTCCGCCAGGTCGTGTTCCTGACCGACGGCGCCATCGGCAACGAGCAGCAATTGTTCGAGACCATCGGCGCGCTGCGCGGCCGCTCGCGCATCTTCATGGTCGGCATCGGCTCGGCGCCGAACACCTATCTGATGACACGCGCCGCCGAGCTCGGCCGCGGCACCTTCACCCATATCGGCTCGGTCGAGCAGGTCGACGAGCGCATGCGCGGCCTGTTCGCCAAGCTGGAGAATCCCGCGGTGACGAATCTCTCCGCGAAATTCTCCGAGGCGACGGCCGACCTGACGCCGTCGGCACTGCCCGACGTCTATCGCGACGAGCCGCTGGTGCTGGCCGCCAAGCTCGACAAGCTGGCCGGCTCGGTCGAGATCAAGGGCCGCATCGGCGACCGTCCGTGGAGCGTGACGCTGCCGCTCGCGAATGCCGCTGAAGGCAGGGGCCTGTCGAAACTGTGGGCGCGCCGCAAGATCGCCGATGCCGAGGTGGCGCGCACCACGCGGCAGCAGAGCGCCGAGGACGCCGACAAGACCATCCTCGCGCTGGCGCTGGAGCATCAGTTCGTCACGCGGCTGACCAGCCTTGTCGCGGTCGACAAGACGCCGAGCCGTCCCGAGGGCGAGCCGCTGAAACTCTCCGAGCTGCCGCTCAACCTGCCCGCCGGCTGGGATTTTGCGAAGGTGTTCGGCGAGCGTCCGAGTCTGCCGGCCGTACCGGGCGAGCGTCGCGCCGACGCCGGCGACGGCAAGCTGCAGCTCGCTGCGCTGAAGCGGTCACCGGTCCCCACACAAGGTCCCGGCACGATCCAGCTGCCGAAGACCGCGACTGATGCGGAGCTGAAGATGATCGCGGGCGTGATCCTGCTCACGGTGAGCCTTCTCCTCCTGATGATCAACCGGCGTCAGACGTCGCCCCAATGACGTCGGATGAAAGGAGGAGGTGCCCCCCGACCTCCTCCTTCAAGCGCGCGCGCGGCCTTCCCACCCGTCCCCCAAGGGCCGCGCGCGCAACTCTTCCTCAACTCGCAATGTCATTCCGGGGCGATGCGCAGCATCGAACCCGGAATCTCGAGATTCCGGGTCTGGTCCTTCGGACCATTCCGGAATGACAGCAACAGGCGCAACAATGCCCCGCTTCGTCCCATCCCTCGCCTTCGCTCTCATCGGTGTGATCCTGTTCGGCCAGGGCGCCTACATCCATGCCAAGGCGCTGCTGGCGCAGGTGCTGCTGGAGCGCGCCTTCGCACAGAGCATCGCGACCGGCCAGCCGGTGAAGCCGTGGAGCTGGGCCGATACCTGGCCGGTGGCGCGGATCGAGGTGAAGCGCCTGCACGCCTCCGCGACCGTGCTTGCCGGCAGCAGCGGCCAGGCACTGGCGTTCGGCCCCGGCCATGTCGAGCAGACCGTCGATGCCGGCGAGCGGGGCGTCGCGGTCTATTCCGCGCACCGCGACACGCATTTTCGCTTTCTCAGGGATGTCACAATCGGTGACGAGATCGACGTCACGCGAAGCGACGGCAAGATGCTTCGCTATCGGGCCGATCGCAGCTCGGTGGTCCGATTCGATCAATCCGGCATCGATCCGACTACTGACCGGTATGAACTGGTGCTGTCGACCTGCTGGCCGTTCGACGCGCTGACGGCAGGCCCTGAGCGCTACTTGCTGCACGCGACCTTGATCGAAACGGATTCGCACGCGCGCGAATCGGGTTCCTGATAGGCAATCAATTTTGCGCCTGCCGGGATATTGCGCGCGGTGCCCTGACCTGCGCCAGCATGAGTTGCTACCCCCTTTCCCTCGCCATAAAAACAATGAAAAATCGCGCGCCTCACGGTGATCCGCCGTGGCCAGAGGAAACAAAGACAACAAGGATAAGGGCAGGCTCTATGGAAGCTTTCGCAAGCACCGCGTCTCATGTGTCCCACGAATGGGCGCCGCCCGCTGACGCCAGCGATATCGTCAAGAGCATCCACGCGATGCTGCATCCGCGCAACATCGTGCTGGTCGGTGCCACCGACAAGCCCGGCAATTACGCCGAACGGATCTGGAACAATCTGGTCAAGTACGGATATGCCGGCGGCCTTTATCCGATCAACGCCAAGCGCGAAGCGATCTGGGGCGTCACCTGCTACAAGGACTTCGCCAGCCTTCCCGAGAAGCCCGACCATGTGCTGGTGCTGGTGCCGGCCCGGTTCGCGGTGCAGGTGATCCGCGATGCGGCCGCGGCCGGCGCGCGCTCGGCGACCATCGTCACCTCCGGCTTCAGCGAGCTGCAGGATGAGGAGAGCCAGCGCCTCGCGGTCGAGCTGAAGCAGGCGATCAAGGAGACCGGGCTCGCCGTCACCGGCCCCAACTGCCTCGGCAATCTCAGCGCCGGCGAGAACCTGTTCACCAATATCGACGACCGCATCGTCACCATGGAGCAGGGCGCGGTGGCGATCGCCGGCCAATCCGGCGCGATCGTGATGGCGATCCGCCAGGCGCTGGAGGATCGCGGCGTCGGCGTCGGCTACATGGTCACGACCGGCAACGAATCCGGCCTCGAGACCCCGGACCTGATGAGCTACTTCGCCGCCGATCCGAGCATCCGCGTCATCGTGGTCTATCTTGAAGGCGTCAGGAACACGAAGGTATTCCGCGATGCCTGCAAGGCCGCGCGCGCCGCCGGCAAGCCGGTGATCGCGCTCAAGCTCGGCGCCTCCGAGGGCGGCCGCGCCGCGGCGATGGCCCATACCGGCGCGCTTGCCGGCTCGATCGAGACCTTCGATGCGATCTCGACCCGCGAAGGCGTGATCCGGGTGCGTGGGCTGGATGAACTGATCGAGACCACCGAGTGCTTCGTCCATGCCGATTCGCCGAAGGGCAATCGCCTCGCGGCGGTGTCGCTATCGGGCGGCAAGCGCGGCCTTCTGATCGACGCGTTCTATTCTGCCGGGCTGAACTTCGCGCCGCTGAGTCCGAACGCCTCGGAGCAGCTGGCGAAGATGCTTGGCCCCGGCAGCATCGTCGGCAATCCGCTCGACGCGGGCTTTGCCGCGGTGGTCGATCCCTCCGTCTACATGAAGTCGATCAAGATCATGATCGACGATCCCGACACCGATATCGTCATCATCGATGCCGAGCTGCCGAAGGCGCCGCACGAGCTGCGCGAGCGCAATCTGCGCATCGTCAACGAGATGGCCGGCCAGGCCAACAAGCCCGTGATCTATATCAGCGCGATGTCGATCGGCTTCACCGAATTCACCAAGGGGCTGCGCAAGTCGCTGCCCTATATCGCGGTCATGCAGGGCCTCGACCGCGCGGTCGGCGCGATCAAGTCGCTGATCGAATATGCCGGCCTGCGCAAGGAGGTGCCCGATATCGCCTCGAGCTCGAAGGCATCGGCGCGCGCGGTGCTGGAGAAGACGCTGAAGGCCGCCAACGGCGCCGCCGCGCTCGACGAGGTCGCCTCGAAGAAGCTGCTCAAGGCCTATGACATCCCGATCTCAAAGGAAGAGGTCGCGCAGACCGCGGCCGAGGCTGTGAAGATCGCCAAGAAAATCGGCTTCCCGGTGGTCGCCAAGGTTGTCAGCCCCGACATCCTGCACAAATCCGATATCGGCGGCGTGGTGCTGAATCTCGCCAATGCAGCCGAGGTGAAGAAGGCGTTCAACGACATCACCGCGCGGGTGAAGAAGCTGAAGGGCAAGCCGAAGCTCGAAGGCATCCTGATCGCGCAACAGGTCAAGGCCGACCTCGAGCTCGTGGTCGGCGCCTCGCTCGACGCCGAGATGGGCCCCGTCGTGCTGTTCGGCACCGGCGGCGTCGACATCGAGCTGATGAAGGACGTCGCGCTCGCCGGCGCGCCGCTCGACGCCGCCGAGGCCAAGGAGCTGATCGCCAGGACCAAGGCCGGGGTCAAGATGAAGGGCTATCGCGGCAAGCCCGCGCTGCACGAGCCGTCGGCAGTGAAGGCGCTGGTCGGTCTTTCCAACCTGATGGCCGACGCCAATGGCCGCATTGCCTCGATCGACGTCAACCCGTTCCTGATCAACAGCAAGCTCGGCGTCGCCGTCGACGGGCTGATCGTGCTGAACAACGCCGCCGCGAACAAGGCGGCGGGGCATTAGGCTCAATCGTCATGCGCGGGCTTGACCCGCGCATTCATCATCAGAAGTAAGTCGTTTCCGGATGGATTGCCGGTCAAACCCGGCAATGACAACCGTCGTCAGAAGCTCGCACCCCACTGCCGCGCGGTCTGCATCACCCAGTCGCGATAGAGTGTCAGCGGCGTCACGCCGGTGATGCCGCCGCAGCCGGCGGCGCCGTTCGGTCCCGTTGACCAGCTCACCACGCCGACGATTGCGGGGCCGCCTTGCTTGTCCTCGAACACCGGCGCGCCGGAATCGCCGGTGCAGGCCCCGAGCCCGTCGCGCACGCCCTGCCCGACCGGATCGACGAGACGGATCTGCAACGTGCCGGGCTTGCCGCTCGCGATCAGGCCGGCGACGCGGGTGGCGCCGCCGCTTTTGCCGTCACCGCGCACGGTGACGCCGACGCCTGCGATGGTGAAGCGGCCGCCGACCTGGATCGGAATGTTTGGCATGCCGAGCGCGGCGGGCACCTTGCCTGCGGCCGGCGCCGCGAGCTGCAGCAGTGCGACATCGGCGGTCGCGACATGATTGGCCATCGCCTGCATCCGGAAGCCGGGATGGATCGCAACCGTCCTGACGTCCTGCAGCTTCGGCTGCCTGTCCGCGCCATATTCGACGATCTTGTAATCGGCGCCGGGCTGCACGCAATGCGCCGCGGTCAGCACGACCTTCGGCGCGATCAGCGCGCCGGTGCAGAAATTGCCGCGCGAGCCGACGATGGTGACGACGGAGCGTGCAACGCCATCCGTCGACGGCGCGCCGCCGCCGACGATGGCCAGCGCCGGCGTCGCCGCCAACAGGCTGAGAAAAGCTGTCGCTCGAATCACGCTCGTCATGGAACCCTGTCGGTCGGCATCGGAATTGAGCCCATTCGAGGCGCGGCATTGCGTCGCTCGCACCAGGCTCTGGAGAACACGCAATATTGTACAGAGCATCCAGGCCTGCACGCGTCAATTGTCTAAATATCTAGGCGTCGATCACTACGCCGTTGAAGTCGCCGCCGGAATTCAGCACCGCCATCGCTTGCCGGCGCCACACATCGACGTCTTGTCGCGATACGCAACACCTCGGATCGCGCGCCGCGCGGCCCGACGATGTTCGAATGTGAACTGCGTCTCTTGATCGCCTGCATCGGAGCCGTAATTTCGGCGCGATACGAATACAACCTCCGGCAGCATATCGCATACTTACCTTCATGACTTTCTGGATGCCGGTGCCGTTGATCTCAACACGGCGTTCCATCCGCCATTTCGTTGAGTTAGAGGATAATATGAGGATAGCGATCGTCACGCCGATCAGGCTGTTCAGCGAGGGGCTTACCTCGAGTTTCCAGAACCACGCCGAGTTTGCGATTGCGGCGGCGGTGTCCGATCTCGCCGGCCTGCGCGAGACCCTCGAGGCCGGCAGCGTGAATGTCATTCTGATCGACGTCACACAGGGCATCGATCTCGATGAAGTGCGCGTGATCGCGAGCGAGCATGCGGATGTCGCGCTGGTGGCGCTCGGCCTCAACGAGGACCGGCGCGACGTGGTCCGCTGTGGCCGGGCCGGGTTCAGCGGCTACATCTCCCGGAACGCCAGCTTCGATGAGCTCTGCCGCGCGCTGTCGGACGTGGCATCGGGTCGGCTCGCCTGCAGCGCCGAGATTTCCGGCGGCCTGCTACGCGCGCTGTTCTGCATGGAACGTCAGACGGATACGATCGACGCGGACCAGGGACTGACGCGCCGCGAAGGCGAGGTTCTCAAGCTGATCGGACAAGGCATGTCGAACAAGGAGATCGCGCGCGATCTCAATCTCAGCCTTGCGACGGTCAAGCACCACGTCCATCACGTGCTGCAGAAACTCGGCCTGCCGCGCAGGGCACAGGCGATGCGACGGGTGCGCGAAGCGCCGTGGATCGCATCATCGGCAGCGATCCCCGATCGGTCCCGCGAGCTCGACTGACATCAACATCCTGAATTCCGTGTTCGGCCGACGCGCAGTCCCGTTCGCGCACCTGCGCGCAAATGCACGCGCATGTCTGCCCAGGCGCGCACAATCGTGCGGTGGGATTGGTCCCGACTAAACCCTTCGATCGATTGTTCGAGATGCAGGATCGATCTCATGGACCGATCGATCCGTATCGTCGGCTCGATCCTTTCTGATCCGCCGCGGCGAATAGGCCTTTCGCGTCACAGCTGCCACAACTGCTCCAACGCAACGACATGCCGTTCTGCTGGTTCGCTGCGTGAAAGCAAATTGCCGCGGAAGACGGATCGGCTGCACGGATTTGCGGGCAGATCAGTCGGGATTGATTTCATGAATCCAGTTGCCGACATCGCTGGCCTGGCTGCCTTGTGGCAGAGAACGTTGGGCGGCGACCCCGCGGTGAAGATCGCGATCATCGACGGCCCCGTCGATTTCAATCATCCTTCGCTCAGGCAGGCCCGCGTCGCCAGGGGCGGCGAGTTCGTCGCTCCGGCCTCGCCGATGATCCAGTCCGAGCACGGCACGCATGTCACGAGCGTCCTGATGGGTACGCCCGGCAGCCCGGTGCTCGGCGTCGCGCCGAATTGCAACGCGACCGTCTTCTCGATCTATCGCGAGGACACCTCCGGGCAGATCGAGCCGTCCTCGCAAAGCACCTTGGCACTTGCGATCAACCAGGCGCTCGCCGCCGGCGCCGACGTCATCAATATCAGTAGCGGCCAGCAATCCGCGACCGGCCAGGCCGACCGCATTCTGGTCGACGCGGTCCGCGCCTGCGAGCGCGCCGGCAAGCTGATCGTCGCCGCCGCAGGCAATGACGGATGCCGCTGCGTCCAGGTGCCGGGCAGCCTCGCTTCGGTGCTTGCGGTCGGCGCGTGCGATCCGGCCGGCAATCCGCTGCCCTTCAGCAATTTCGGCGACGCCTATCTCGAGAACGGCATCCTCGCGCCGGGCGAAAACATCGCCGGCGCCTCGCCGGTCCGCAATATCAGCCTGCGTTCCGGAACGAGCTTCGCAGCGCCGATCGTCACCGGCGTCGTCGCTCTGCTGCTCTCGTGCCTGCGCCAGACCGGACGCAAGGCCGATCCGCAAGCCGTCCGTGCTGCGCTGCTCGAAAGCGCAGTGCCCTGCCGCAGCGACGGCAGCGCCTCGCGCTGCCTCGCCGGACGGCTCGATATTCCCGCGGCTGTCGCCGCCCTGCTTGGCGAGCAGGCGGACGCCGTCATGCCGTCGGGTGCTACGGCCGCGTCTCCCCTCTTCCGGGGAGTGTCCGCGCGCCCTTTCGTCCAACCGTCATCCGCCGCTCAGCCAACTGCAACCAGAGAGGGTTCCATGGGAGATCTATCAGCAATGTCTGCACCATCGGCTCCGCGCATATTCGGGCCGGACGGCTCGGTCCTGCGCAGCAGCGCCGGGATCATGCCGAGCGAAGCGCAGCCTGCTGCGCCCGCAGCGCCTGCGGCCGCGCCCGTTGATCACGGCGTCGCCGCCGCGCCGATCGCGGCGCCGGCGCCCTATCCGTTTCACGCCCCCCATGCGGGCGGCGACCTGGTCTGGATGCCGACGCCGGCACCGCAGATCGTCATGCCGCCGATGATGATGCCCCAGATGGCGATGCCGGCGGCCGGCATGATGCCGCAGGCCTGGCTGCAGCCGCAGCAGCTGCCTGCGCTGATGCCGAGCAACGCGCTTCCCGTCGCGATGCCGCAGGCGCTGCCGATGTACGAAGCCCCCGCGGTTCGTACCAGCGAGAAGAGCTGCGGCTGTGGCGGCGGCATGCGTCCGCAGGGCGCCGCGGCGGAATCCACCGGACAGCTCGCGTTCCCGATCGGCCGGCTGTTCTACGATTTCGGCAAGGAGGCGCGCCTCGACTACTTCGTGCAGGCCATCGCCAATTGGCGCGACAGCCTGATCGGACGCGGCGATCCGGCGTTCGGGCCGGAGCGCGACCGCTCCGGCGATACCTCGGCGCCGTACAATCCGGCGATCATGGCGCGCTATCTGCTGAACCAGGCCGAAGGCGAGAGCGCGACACCGAGCGGATCCGGCAACAACTTCCCGGATGCCGATGCCATCATCTGGACGATGACGATCGACTCGATCCCGATCTATGCGGTCAAGCCGCTCGATGTGTTCGGTCTCGGATTCTTCGCCGCGCTGATCCTGGCGCTCTGGCATCAGGAGGTCTCGCATGACGATCCATCGAACACCCGAACCGTGGTACCGGCAGCGCGCGGCGGCGACGATACACCGCCGACCACGCCGCCGGCTTTCCCGCCGCGCGGCGGCGTTGCGCGGATCTCGATGGCCGGCTGGGTCGACAGCGCCAACACGACCAAGCTCCTGAACGGGACCGTGGTGCCGACGCTGGTGACCGACTGGCGCGGCTTCTACCAGTGGGATCTCTACACGCTGTTCGGACCCGATCCCGACACCTGGCCGGCCGGCGCGGAAGGCTTCCTCGAGCGGATCTACAACGAGTTCCGCAATGTCGGCCTCTCGCCGCAGGATCGCGCGCTGAACTATTCCGCGATGAATGCCTACAACACGCGGAAGATCTTTACCGACGTCGCCAAGAAGGGCTTGCGGCTCGATACCGTCGAGGTCGACCAGAGCGTCATCTGCCGCCCGGACTCGGTTTGTCACGACGTGACTTACCGCTTCTTCAATCCGACCCAGGTCCTGACCCAGGCGCGCGAAGTCTATCAGTACACGATCGACGTGAGCGACGTGGTGCCGGTGGCGGTCGGACCGCTGCGGCAGTGGCAGGTCTATTGACGCGATTGCTCCTCTGCGTCCGGAGGAGATCAGAACGTGGCGCGAATGCGTCACGTGGTCCAGGGGATCGACGCGATGAGCGATCCCCTGGGCGACGTCCAGCGACGGCTGCCCCGGTCGGTGTCCACCTCCCGTAGTTGCCGTCAATTCAAACCGAAAGAAGGAGCTGAACATGTACGCAAGGAACGACTTTGAGACCTTCGGCAGCGTGCGTAGCCCGATCCAGTGTGAGGGCATCGAGCGCGGACCGAAGCGGATTGCCGACGTGGCGACCAACGGGTCGGTCAACCCGCAGGGCTGGGGCGAAATCCTCGGCGGCGTCGCGCAGGCGCTGCCGGGCGTCCTCGGTGCTTTCGGCATCTGATCGCCAAACTCGGGGCCCGGCGATGTCGGGCCCCACCCATCCTCGAGGAGGCCGACATGATGCAGAAATCCACCGCCAGGAGCCCACAGCAACAGCAGCAGAACGGTCGCCGGATCGAGCCATCCGGCAAGATCGTCGTGTCGTCAGTGGTGAGCCACGCCTCGCTGATCGCCGCGATCAGCGACCGCAACCCGATCATCGCCAAACGCACCACATCCGACGAAGACAAATCCTGACGTCGTCGTCATCACCGAACCTATGGAGCCGATGCCATGGCAAAACCGCCCCGCAAATCCGGATCCGACAGCGCCGCCTCGCCGCCACCAGCGGAAGCACCTTCCGCAGCGTCACGCATGGCCCAGGCGCGGCGCCCGATGGAGGCCGCTCTGGTCGCCCGCCCGAAGATCGCCACCACCCCCACTCCGCCGACGACGCCGACCTATCTGGCGCCGCCGCAGGGCCCGGGGGCTCCGCAGCAGATGCGCCATGATGGCTCGCCGCATTCGGAGGAGCGGCTCAACACCGCGATGAAGATCCTGCTCGATCCCGCGGCGCGCGCGCTGCCGAGCAAGGTCTATTCCGGACAGGCGCGAAACTGGACGCGCAGGCCGTAATCGGCTTTGCGCGCCGAGCAGGCCGCGATCCGCAACCACGCACGCAACGGCCCGCCCGATCCGGCGGCGCGGCCGTTGCCGTTCGCCGGAGAGAAACATGAACGAGAACGGCAGTCCCCCTCGCATCAATCTGCGCCGCGCCGCCTTCACATGTGTGGGCCTCGGCACATTCCTGTTTCTCGCGGCCGGTACGCTGCGATGGGCCGGCGCCTGGACGTTCCTGGTCGAGATCACGATCGGCGGGCTGATCACCGAAGCCTGGCTCGCCCGGCACGATCCGGGGTTGCTGGCAGAGCGGCGCACCGCGCGCGACCAGGCGGGCTGGGACCGCGTCATCACGACGATCATGCCGCTGTTGTGGCTGACATGGCTGCCGCTGATGGCGCTCGACGCAGTCCGCTACCAGACATCGCTCG
This sequence comes from Bradyrhizobium pachyrhizi, assembly GCF_001189245.1. Taxonomy (GTDB): domain Bacteria; phylum Pseudomonadota; class Alphaproteobacteria; order Rhizobiales; family Xanthobacteraceae; genus Bradyrhizobium; species Bradyrhizobium pachyrhizi. Next base: position 20,003 of record NZ_LFIQ01000052.1, read on the forward strand.
TCCCCTTCTGGTTGCAATGCGCCGGCGCCGTGATGATCGCGGCATCGTTCTACATCGTCTACCGGACCTACCGGGAAAACAGCTACGCCGCGCCGGTCGTGAAGATCCAGCGCGAGCGCGGGCATGCTGCGGTGACCACCGGACCCTACGCCTATGTGCGGCATCCGATCTATGCCAGCGGCCTCCTGACCTATGTCGGTACGCCGCTGCTGCTGGGATCGTGGTATGGCCTTGCCATCGTGCCTATCATGGCGGCGCTGCTCGGCTTGCGGTCGCTGATGGAGGAGCGGATGCTCACTGCCGAGCTCGACGGCTATGCCGAGTATCTCGCGCGGGTGCGCTATCGTCTGGTGCCGATGGTCTGGTGAGCTGGTTCCGCGTGGCGGATTTTGCCGCGAACTGGCGGCTTGCCTGATCGGCGGCAATTCCAATAAAGAAGGCTGGACGCGCGTTTCCCTGTTGTCCTGCAGTCGGCCGGACGATCCGAGGCGAAGCCGCCGCTTTGCAACGGGCAGGACTTTGATGGTCGACACTTTGATGATCGAGGCAGTGATCTGGGATTTCGGCGGCGTCTTGACCACCTCGCCGTTCGAGGCGTTCGCGCGCTATGAGACCGAGCGCGGCCTGCCGATCGACATCATCCGCCGCACCAACGCCGCCAATCATCTCGAGAACGCCTGGGCCAAGTTCGAGCGCGCCGAGATCGATATCGAGGCGTTCGACGCGCTGTTCGCTACGGAATCGAAGGCGCTCGGCGCCGAGGTGCGCGGCAAGGACGTGCTGCCGCTGCTCTCCGGCGACCTGCGCCCCGAGATGGTCGAGGCGCTGAAGCGCATCAAGGCGAACTTCAAGACCGGTTGCATCACCAACAATCTGCCGGCGAACGCGATCGGCAGCCGCAGCGGACGCACGCTTTATGTCGCCGAGGTGATGGCGCTGTTCGACCACGTCATCGAGTCCGCGAAGATCGGCCTGCGCAAGCCCGACCCGCGAATCTACCGGATGATGGTGGAGACGCTGCAGGTAAACCCGAAGAACTGCGTCTATCTCGACGATCTCGGCGTCAATTTGAAGCCGGCGCGCGAGATGGGCATGACCACGATCAAGGTCGCGAGTGCCGCGCAGGCGATCGGCGAGCTTGAAGCCGCGACCGGCCTCACGCTGAGGTGAAGCGGGCTACGCGCCTATTCATGCCGCATTCACGCGGCGGCTTCTAATTGTCGGCCTCCCCCGGGTCACGGCGCGATCGCATCGTGACCCCTTTCCTGGTCTGAGCATGACGTTCCGGAAAACCGACGTCCGCTTCTCCGGATCATGCCTGCGGAGGCACTTCCCATGAAACGTCTTGTCGTCGCCCTTGTCTCGGCTGGTTCGCTGCTGATCTCGGCTGCAGCGCTCGCGCAGACAACGCCGGCCCCCGCAACAGCGCCGGCGGCAGCTCCCGCGCAACAGAGCGCGTCGACGGCGGCGCCCGTGCCCGGCGCGAAGCGCGCGGCCTGCCAGAGCGCGGCGAAGGCGCTGAAGGGTCAGGAGCGGCACGACCAGATGCAGCTCTGCATGGCGCAGGCGCATCTCGACTGCCTGAAGCAGGCGATCGACCAGAAGATCACGGGCCCGCAGCGCAAGGATTTCGTGAAGAGCTGTTCGGGTTGACGGTAGCCGGGCTACGAGATTCTTCTCCTTCCCCCTGAAAGGGGGAAGGTCGGGATGGGGGTCGGCCGACGCCGGTGTTGATTGAGAGAGCAGATCCCCACCCGCTTTGCTCTGCGAGCAAAAAGACCTCCCCTTTTCAAGGGGAGGTTCGAACTACACGCTAACAAGCGTAGCCCGTATTGCGCTTGGCGGAAATACCCCGGAACCATGCGCTAACCCCATGCCTTTGCGGGCCAAACGAGCCTTGTGCTTTGCCGGCAACGAGCGCAGAACAGGTCCGAGTTCAAGGCAAATCCGGAGCTGATCCTCGTGGCTGATACCAGGCCCACCGCCTCGATCGAGGCCGTGGAAAGCGGCCTCGCCGCGCAAGGCTATATTGCGAGCCGGCAGATCGCGACTGCGGTCTATCTGTCGCAGCAGATCGAAAAGCCGATCCTGGTCGAGGGCCCTGCCGGCGTCGGCAAGACCGAGTTGGCGAAGGCGATCGCCGCATGGCGCGGCATGAAGATGATCCGCCTGCAATGCTATGAGGGCCTCGACGAGGCCAAGGCGCTGTATGAGTGGAAATACGCCAAGCAGCTGCTCTACACCCAGATCCTGAAGGACAAGCTCGGCGAGGTGCTCGGCGGCGCTCAGTCGCTGGCGGCGGCGCTCGACCAGCTCCACACCTTCGGCGACGTGTTCTTCTCCAAGGAATTCGTCGAGCCACGGCCGCTGTTGCAGGCGCTGGAGCAGCCGGCCGGCTGCGTGCTCCTGATCGACGAGATCGACAAGTCGGATGCCGAATTCGAATCGCTGCTGCTGGAAATCCTCTCGGACTTCCAGGTCACGATTCCCGAGCTCGGCACCGTCTCCGCGGTGGCGCCGCCGACCGTGATCCTGACCTCGAACAGCGAGCGCGATCTTGGCGACGCCTTGAAGCGGCGCTGCCTGCATCTGCACATCGGCTTTCCCGAGCAGAAGCTGGAGGAGCGTATCGTCGAGAGCCGGGTGCCCGGCATCTCGCAGACTCTGCGCAAGCAAATGGTCGGCTTCATCCACGAGATCCGCTCGCTGGACCTGAAGAAGCTGCCCTCGGTCAGCGAGGCGATCGACTGGGCGCGCGTGCTGGTGCTGCTGCAGGCCAGCGAGCTCGACCACGAGATCGTCAAGGACACGCTCAACGTGCTGCTGAAATACGAGGCCGATATCGAGGCCGCGACGCCCCAGATTTCGTCCTTCATCGCCAAGGCGTCGCGCCAGGGCGTGTTCAGCTAGAGCATGATCCGGAAAAGTGTGAAGCGGTTTTCCGATCAGACCATGCTCAAGGAAGGAGCTAAAGCGCGATGACAATTCAATCCAATTTCATCGCGCTTTAGAACATGCGCGAGAACCTGCATCGCTTCTTTCGTGCGGCGCGGGGAGCCGGGGTCCGGGTCTCGCCCGCCGAAAGCATCGATGCGATGCGGGCGGTCGCCCAGGTCGGCTTTGCCGATCGTGATATCCTGCGCGACACCTTCCTGCTGACGTTGGCCAAGACCCAGGACGAGAAGCGCGCACTCGGCGAATGCTTCGATCTGTTCTTCAGCCAGCCCGAGCCGCAGCAGGAGAACGCGGAGCAGAGCAAGACCGACGACGGCAGCGAATCCGACGCCAACCCGTCGGCCGACGAGCATGGCGATGTGTCGGACGACGGCGCCAGCGAGAATGTCGGGCCGCTGGCGCAGATGCTGCTGTCGCAGGATCGCTCCGCGATATCGAGCGCGATCGCCAACGCCTCCGGCGCCGCCTCGCTGCCAGATATCCGCTACTTCACCCAGCGCGGCATCTTCCAGACCCGCATCCTCGACGCGATGGGGATCCAGCGCCTGCGCGACGACATCGACGACCTGACCACGCGCAATCCCGCGCTCGCCGAACGGCTGCAGGAGGCGCTCAACGGGCTGCGCGGCACCGTTCGCGATGCGGTCTCGCAGGCTCTGCTGCTGTACGGGCGCGAGGAAACGGAGAATCTGCGCAACGAGATCCTGCGCAACGCGCCGCTGGCGCGGATCGAGCCGCGGCAGGTCGAGCAGATGCGCGCGCTGATCCGCCAGATCGCGCGCCGGCTGCGCGAGCGCTACTCCAAGCCGCGCAAGCGCCAGCGCCGCGGCCATCTCGATGTCCGCCGCACGCTGCGCCGCAACGCGGCCTGGGGCGGCGTCCCCTTCCTCACCGCCTGGAAGCGCAAGCATCGCGACCGGCCGAAGATCGTCGCGCTGTGCGACGTCTCGGGCTCGGTCGCCCGCGTCTCGGACTTCTTCCTGCTCCTGATCCACAGCCTGCACGAGGTGGTGGACGATGTCCGCTCGTTCGCCTTCTCGGGCCACCTGATCGAGGTCAGCGACATCCTGGAATCGAAATCGCCGGAAGAGGCGATGAAGGAGATCATGTCCAAGGTCGGCTTCGGCTCGTCCGACTACGGCAATTCCTTCGCCGATTTCGAGGACAACTGGATGAGCGCGATCACGCCGCAGACCACGGTGATCGTGCTCGGCGACGCCCGCAGCAACAATCTCGATCCGCGCGCCGATATCCTGCGCCGTATCGGCGAGCGCTCCAAGCGGCTGGTCTGGCTCAACCCCGAAGGCCGCATGGTCTGGGGTTTTGGCGATTCCGAGATGCCGCGCTACGCGACCTTCTGCAGCGTGGTGCGGCAATGCGCGACCGCGCAGCAGCTCGAGCGTGCCGTGTCGGATATCGTCGCGACGTATCAGTAGGCCGCCGGCCGCGCTTTAGATGGCAAGCGACTCGCCGTGGAACAGCCACCCGACGAACGCAGCCAGTGTCAGCGCGATCGAGGCGAAGATGCCGACCAGCTTGATCGTCGTGATCGCCTTCAGGATCGAGACAGACCGCGCCGCCGCATGCGGGTCGCCGTGCAGCAGCAGCCATGCCAGGAGACAATCCTCGATCAGATCGCTGAGTAGGTACACCGCCGGCACGACCAGGCCGAGCCACGCCGCGGACGGATAGATCCGGCTGAGCCAGTGCGATGACGCCGCGCCCATCGCGCCCGCCAGCGCCAACATGACGATCAGATCGAACGGAAACAGGATCGGAAAGACATACTTCATCCGCAAATCCGACTGCACCAGCTCGCCAAGCTGGTCGCCGGTGTAGCTCAGCGTCTTCTCCGGAAAGCGGGTGCGGAACCTGCTTGCGAACACGCGATCGGAATAGCTGCCAACCCACCAGAACAGTCCGAACGCCGCCACCACAAGTCCCGAGAGAATGGCCGTCACGAGAGCTTGAGGGCTCATGCCGACCTGTTCCTGTTGTTGTTGAGGAAGCGGCGGCAGGCCGCAGGAAAGATGATCGCGTGCACCGCGGAGTCCCTGAAAGGGAGAAATGTCGACGCATAAAGCAATGATCGACGAGCAGATTTCCATCTTTTCCGAAGTGTTGCAATTGAATTCTGGGAGCGCCATTGGCGGCCGGCCCAAAGCATCGCAAACGGAATTGGATCTCTCATGGCCGGGCATCCGCGAGCTGAAGCGACGCCGTCCTTGGCGCAGCTTGGCTGGCCGTGGCGAGGTTCAATTCGATCCAACGGCAGGCAACGCCGACGCGCATCGCGCTTCGGCGTCCCGGCACCACCGGCGGTCACGCCGCCGCCATAGAACCGTCTTCAATTGGAGATTGAATTTTCACCGCGTTCTGCCGTACATAGAGACCGCGAATTTTCACGGCGGCCGCGGGGGCAACGGATGCCGAAGGATATTGTGATTTGCTGCGACGGCACCGGCAACGAGATCGGTGACAATATCTCCAACGTGCTGAAGTTGTTCCGCGTCGCCGACAAGAATGACCGACAGCGGATCTATTATCATCCCGGCCTCGGCACCGTCGGCCTGCAAAACGCCTGGGGCCGCTTCAAGCAGCAGATGCGCGGCCTGTTCGGGCTGGCCTTCGGCGCCGGTCTCGACCAGGACACGCTCGGCGCCTACCTGTTCCTGTGCCGAACGTGGGAGCCCGGTGACCGGGTCTGGATGTTCGGCTTCAGCCGCGGTGCCTACACGGTGCGCGTGCTCGCGGCCTTCGTCCATGTGATGGGCCTTCTGCCCGTCGACCAGCTCGACCTCGCGAGCTACGCCTTCGGCACCTACAAGAAAGCCAGCTCCGACGCCCAGAAGTCCGACGGCACATTCGACTATGCTCCGTTGAAGGAAGCCTGGCACTTCAGCCAGATTGCCGGCGGCCGCAACATCGACGTCGAGTTCGTCGGGGTCTGGGACACCGTGGCCTCGATCATCGTGCCGCGACAGGACAATTTCCTGTTCGACTTGCAGACGCTGCTGTTCACCCGCACCAATTCCAGCGTCAAACGGTTCCGCCAGGCGATCTCAATCGACGAGCGCAGGCGCATGTTCCGGCTCAATCGCTGGATAGAGCCGCAGAAATTTCGCTCGGATCCATTCGATCCGGCGACGGAGGTGGAGCAAGACATCAGCCAGGTCTGGTTTGCCGGCGTGCACTCCGACGTCGGCGGCGGCTATCCGGAGGACCAGAGCGGACCGTCAAAGTTTCCGCTGATCTGGCTGCTCGAGCAGGCCAAGGCGGCCGGGCTGCACATGAATCAGGCGCTGATCGATCATCTCGCCTGGGGCATGCCGTTGCCGCCGCACAAGCACGACTATGTGCCGCCGAGCGCGACCGCTCCGCTGCACAATTCGCTGACCGCCGCCTGGGAAATCCTGGAATGGATTCCGAAGAGCGACAAATGGAAGGAATGGCCGGAGCGGAAATCCTTCCTCGGCTTCTATCTGCCGATGGGCGAGCCGCGGCCGATTGCGGATGGCGCGACCATCCATGCCTCGGTGCTGGAACGCATGGAGAAGGATCCGGCCTACAAGCCGATCAATATACCGAAGACCTACAAGGTCGAGCCGATGACGCCGCCCCCGGCGCCACCCGCGCCGTCGGCCTGAAGACCAGAATGAATTTGCTTTGGATCGGACAGTCCTCTGCTTCACCTCGCCCCGTGGGCGGGGAGAGGTCGGAACGCATCGGCAGATGCGTTCCGGGTGAGGGGGAGTCTCCGCAAAGGCAGCTATCACCCTACACGCGGAGAAGACCCCACACCCCAACCCTCTCCCCGTAAGCACAGGGAGAGGGAGCGCAGCGCCGTCGCTTTGGGTATTCGACCTGTTCTCATCACGCATTACGCGTCGATCGCGTCCTTGATCCGCTTGCGGCTGAGCGGCAGGTCGCGCAGCCGCTTGCCGGTCGCGTGCGCGATGGCATTGGCGAGCGAAGCGGCGGCCGGGCCCTGCCCGGTCTCGCCGCTGCCGAGAAACGGCTGGCCGGGACGGTTGATGATGTGGACGGCGATGCTGTCGGGCACCGCATTGAAGCGCAGGATCGGGTAGGTCTGCCAGTCGATGCTGGTGATCCTTGTCTCGTCGAAGGTGACGCTTTCATAGAGCGTCCAGCTCGTCGACTGCACGATCGCGCCCTCGATCTGGTTGGTGATGCCGTCCGGATTGACGACCTGGCCGGCATCGACGGCGGCGACCGCGCGCACCAGCCGGGCCCGCCCGGTTTCGCGATCGACCTCGACCTCGGACGCGATGGCGCAATAGGCGGCGAGATTCTTGTAGCGTGCAAACGCGAAGCCGTAGCCGCGATTTCGCGGCGGCTGCTGTCCGCGCGTCCAGCCGAATTCCTCCGCGGCCTTCACGACCACCGCGCGGCCACGCTGATCGTCGAGATGCCTGAGACGAAACTCGACCGGATCGGCGCCGGCGAGAGCGGCCAGTTCATCCATGAAGCTCTCGGTCGAGAACACGTTGTGATAGGCGCCGAGCGCGCGCATCGCGGAGATCCGCAGCGGCATCGCGGGGATGAAATGATGCATCACGTGCGCGTTCGGAAAATTGTAGATCGGGATCGCGTTGCGGTCGCCGCCCCCCTCCGGCAGCGGCAACGGCTTTGGTGCCGGCACCGCGAATGATCGCGCCATGTGCTGGGCCGCAAGCAGCGCGCCGGCGCCGCCCGGCCGCATCGAATGGGTGTTGCTCCACACCGCAAAATTCCAGTCGGCAATCTTGCCGTCGGCCGTGAGCGACGCGCTCAATTTCGTCACCATCGCCGGGCCATAGGGCTCCCAGCCGTGCTCCTGCTCGCGCATCCACTGCACCCGAACTGGGCGCCCTGGCAGCGCCCGGGCGATCAGCGCGGCGTCGGCCGCGGCATCGTCGGCGCCGTTGTGGCCGTAGCAGCCGGAGCCTTCGACATGGATCAGGCGGACGCTGGCGGGCGCCATGCCGAGCATCTCGGCGATCGCCTGCCGGTCGGGATAGACGCCCTGCGTGTGCGTCCATACCGTCATCGCGCCATCGATGAATTGCGCGACCGCGCAGGACGGCCCGATCGAACCGTGCGACTGGTAAGGCCGCGTGTAGGTCGCTTCGAGCGACCGCGCGCCGCTCACCGTGGGATCGCTACGCTGCAAGATCGCGAAATCCTGCGACGGCAGCGCGGTCAGCACGTTGGCCAGATCGTGCTGGTTCGGCAGCTTCGCGCTCTCCCGCCACTTCGCCGCCGCGGCCAGCGCGTGCATGGCCTTGACCGCCGAAAACTCCTTCTCCGCCACCACGGCCAGGAAGTTGCCGTCGCGCACGATTTGAATCACGCCGGGCATTTTCTCGATCGCGGCCGTGTCGCATTCCACGAACTGCGCGCCGTAGCTCGGCGGGCGTACCACGCGCGCATGCACCATGCCGGGAAGCCGCATGTCCTGCACATAGGCCGCGCCGCCCGTGACCTTGGCAGGAATGTCGACGCGCGGCACCGGCTGGCCCATCACCTTGAAGCCCGCCGGATCCTTCAGGCTCGATGTCGGTTGCGCCTGGACGTGCAACATGTCCGAGGCGACAAGCTCGCCATAGCCCAGACGCCGTCCATCGGGAGCGATGACGGCCGCATTCTCGGTTCGCAGACCGTCGGGCGGCAAGTCGAAACGCCTTGCTGCCTCCGCCACCAGCAGCGCACGCGCTTGCGCCGCCGCATGCAGGATCGCCGTGCCGCTGTCCTGCATCGAATGGCTGCCTGACGTATAGCCCTCGTTCGCCGTGAGTTTGGTGTCGGCGGTGATCACCTTCAGCGCATCGAAGGGAATATCGAGCTGCTCGGCCGCGATCTGCTGAAACGCGGTGCGGAATCCCTGGCCGAGTTCGGCCTTGCCGGTAAAGGCCGTGACCTGGCCATTGGCATCGATGCGGATCCAGGAATCCAGATTGGGCGATTTCGCCAGGCTGCCCGGCAACGCGGGGCTCTGCGGCTTCTGCTCCTGTGCGATCGCGCCGCGCAGCGAGAAACTGACGATCAGCGCGCCACCGCCGGCCAGCACGCTGCGGCGATCGAGAACCACCGGCGCGGTCATCGGATGCTCCTGTCGCTTGCGGCGTCGGCCGTATCCATCAACCTGGCGGCGCGATGCACCGCGCGCAGGATTCGCATATGGGTGCCGCAACGGCAGAGATTGGGCTCCAGCTCGGCACGGATCTGCGCATCCGACGGCTTCGGGTTGCGCATCAGCAGCGCCTGTGCGCGCATCATCATCCCGGCGATGCAGTAGCCGCACTGCGCCGCCTGCTCCTCCATGAAGGCGCGCTGGATCGGCGCCGGCGTGGCCACGGTGCCGAGCCCCTCGAGCGTCGTCACCTGCTTGCCCTCGACCAGGACCAGCGGCGTGACGCAGGACAGCACGGCCTTGCCGTCGACGATCACCGTGCAGGAGCCGCATTGCCCGAGCCCGCAGCCGAACTTGGCGGCATTGAGCGCCAGATCATTGCGCAACACATAGAGCAGCGGCGTATCCGCCTCCGCATCGACCTGATGATCCCTGCCATTGACCTTCAATGTCATCATGGCTTGCCTCGCTGTCTGGATTCCGCTGGCGTGTCGCGCGCCGCAAGCGACGTCGCCTGCACCGCGCGCGCATCGCGCTCCGCCTTGTCGAGATTGGCCCACGCCGGCCGCTTGCCGAACCGCTCGCGCAGATAGGCCGTGAGCGCGACCATCTGCGTATCATCGATGCTGGCGGCAAAGCCCGGCATGATCGGGCTGCGCTCGCCTTCGATAGCGCCGACGCCCGACAACACGATATTGAGGAGGTTGCGCGGGTCGGGGCTCGCGATCGCCGTGCTGAGCGCGAGATTGACGCCACCATAAGGCAACGCCCGGCGGCCCTCATGGCAGGAGGCACACGCGGCGGCATAGATCGCCGCACCGGCCGCATGGGTCTGTGCCGCATCATCCGAAGACGATTGTGCGACGACGTCGGCTGGCCGTTTGCGATCCGGCGCCAGCGCGCCCGAGATATCGGCCATGTACACGGCGATGGCCCGCACGTCGCCGTCGGGCACCGTCGCCAGATTACCGACCACTTCAGCCATCGGCCCGCGCGCGGTGCCATGATCGGCCTGCCATCCGTGGCGCAAATAGGCGTAGAGCGCATCGGCGGTCCACCGCACCGGGGCGTGCGAGGTGTCGTTCAGCGCGTAGGCGTGCCAATTGTCGACCTCGCCACCGGAGAACTGCGCATTCACCCGCTCGGCGCCGAGCGCGTTACGCGGCGTGTGGCAGGCGCCGCAATGCGCGAGCCCCTCCACCAGATAAGCGCCGCGGTTCCATTCCGCGCCCTTCGCCGAGTCCTGAAGGGCATCGCCGCTGCGCAGATACAGCAGCTTCCACCCCGCGATCAGCAGTCGATAGTTCAACGGAAACGAAAGCTGATTCGCCGGCGGCGACGCGTGGACCGGCTGCCGCGTCATCAGGAACGCATACAGCGCCCGGTCGTCCGCATCCGAGACGTTGGTGAAATGGTCATAGGGAAAGGTCGGGTAGAGATGCTGGCCATCGCGAGCCACGCCCGAGCGCATCGCGCGGACGAACGCCTCCTCCGGCCAGCCCCCGATGCCGGTGTCGGCATCCGGCGTGATGTTGGATGAGAAGACGATGCCGAACGGCGTTGGAACCGGGAGCCCGCCGGCATAAGTCGCGCCGGCCTGCACGGTATGGCAGGTGTTGCAATTGCCGATCGCGGCGAGTTCGCGGCCGCGCTTGACCAGATCAGGGTCGAAGGTATCGGCCCGCGGCGGCGCAATGGCGGCAATCTGCGGCCGCCAGGCGACGGCAAGGGCTGCCGCCGCGCCCGCGACCAGCACGATCGCGGCAATGCCTGTGATGATCCGCAGCTGACCAGTCATGCTGAATTGAGTTTGTTGTTGGGACGTGTATTAACACCTTTCGTTCCGGTATCGTTCGGCCAGAAGACCTCGATCACCGCCTGTTGACCTCAAGGAATCCTGAAAATCCCAAAGGGATCGCGCAAGGGATCATGACCGCCCAGCCCGCCCTCGATCGCGCATCCGGCCCGTCTCGCGATGCGCTGTCCGTGCTCAGTTCCGTGTTCGGCCTGTCGGGCTTCCGCGGCGCGCAGGAAAACATCATCCGCCACGTCACCGATGGCGGCAATTGCCTGGTGCTGATGCCGACGGGCGGCGGCAAGTCGCTGTGCTATCAGCTGCCGTCGCTGCTGCGCGACGGCTGCGGCATCGTGGTATCGCCTTTGATCGCGCTGATGCGCGACCAGGTCGCGGGCCTCACTGAAGCCGGCGTCAACGCCGCGGCGCTGAACTCGACGCTGTCCTATGAGGAAGCCTCCGAGGTCGAGCGACGGCTGCTCGCGGGCGATCTCGATCTGCTCTATGTGGCGCCGGAGCGGCTGCTGACGCCGCGCTGCCTCAATTTGCTTGGCCAGGCGCAGATCGCGCTGTTTGCGATCGACGAGGCGCATTGCGTCTCGCAATGGGGCCATGACTTCCGCCCGGAATATATCGGCCTGTCCGCACTCGCCGAGCGCTTCCCCAAGGTGCCGCGCATCGCGCTGACCGCGACCGCGGACGCGCTGACCCGAAGGGAGATCGCCGAGCGGCTGCAGCTTACCGGCGCACCGCAATTCGTCGCGAGCTTCGACCGGCCCAATATCCGCTACGAGATCGTCGACAAGCAGAATGCGACCACGCAGCTGAAGAACTTCATCAAGGAGCGGCATGCCGGCGACGCCGGCGTGGTCTATTGCCTGTCCCGCGCCAAGGTCGAGGATGTCGCGGCGGCGCTCAGCGAGGCCGGCATTCCGGCGCTGCCCTATCATGCCGGGCTTGATGCCGGCGTGCGCGCCCGGCATCAGGACCGCTTCCTCAACGAGGACGGCCTCGTGATCGTCGCCACGATCGCCTTCGGCATGGGCATCGACAAGCCCGATGTGCGCTTCGTCGCGCATCTCGATCTGCCGAAGAGCATCGAAGCCTACTACCAGGAGACCGGACGTGCCGGCCGCGACGGCAAGCCGTCGGCGGCATGGATGGCCTATGGCCTGTCCGACATCGTGCAACAGCGCCGCATGATCGATGAATCGACCGGCTCCGACGCCTTCAAGCGCGTCTCGGTCGGCAAGCTCGACGCGCTGGTTGCGCTAGCTGAAACGGTGCATTGCCGCCGGCAGCGCCTGCTCGGCTATTTCGGCGAGACCCGCGCGGAGGAAAGTTGCGGCAATTGCGACAACTGCCTGACGCCGCCGCGCGTCCGCGACGGCAAGGTGCTCGCACAAAAGCTACTGTCCTGCGTCTACCGCACCGGGCAACGTTTCGGCGCCATGCACCTGATCGACGTGCTGGTCGGGCGGCTCACCGAACGGGTCAAGCAGTTCAACCACGACCAGCTGTCGGTGTTCGGCATCGGCCGCGAGCTCAACGAGAAGCAATGGCGCGCGGTGCTGCGCCAGCTGGTGGCGATGGGCCATCTGCGCGCCGACAGCGACGCCTTCGGCGCGCTTGTTCTGACCGACAGCGCCCGCGGCGTGCTGAAGGGCGAGACCGCGGTGATGCTGCGCGAGCAGCCGGAAGGCGCGCGCAACCGCGCAGTCCGCGGCAAGTCGCGCCGCGGCGAGCTCGCGCCCGCGGCCGACAGTCCGGGTGGCGTCGCAAATCCCGCGTTGCATGCGGCGTTGCGCGCCTGGCGCTCGGACGTCGCGCGCCAGCGCGGCGTGCCGGCCTATGTGGTGCTGCACGATTCCACCATCGACGGCATCGCCGCGATGCGGCCGGACACGCTGGGCGAGCTGCGCAACATCGCAGGGATCGGCGACAAGAAGCTCGAGCATTACGGCGACGAGCTGATCCGCATTGTGAAATCCACCGACGGCTGAACAGCCCGTGTCGACGACTGCCGCCTGTTGGTGACGACATCGTGACACCGGCGCGACGCGGCCGTGCTTTGTCTCGTTGACGGCCGCTGGACGCCCACTCATGCTGACCACGTTTCCTTAACTCATTGACCAGAGGAGCCGAACATGAGCAGCAAGCCGACGATCGTTCTGGTTCACGGATTCTGGGGAGGCGCGGCGCACTGGAGCAAGGTGATCGTCGCACTCTCGCGCAAGGGGCACACCGGTCTGCAAGCGGTCGAGATGCCGCTGACCTCGCTCGCCGACGACGCCGAACGCCTGCGCAAGATGGTCAAGCAGCAGGCCGGCCCGACGCTGCTGGTCGGCCATTCCTATGGTGGCGCAGTCATCACCGAAGCCGGCGATCTGGCAAACGTGGTCGGCCTCGTTTACATCGCGGCCTTCGCGCCGGACGCCGGCGAGAGCCCCGGCGCCATCACCGCGGGCCTCCCGCCGGCGGCGATTGCCAATGTCGCACCGGATAGCGACGGCTATCTCTGGATCAAGCCTGACAAGTTTCACGAGAGCTTCTGCCAGGATCTGCCCGCCGATGAAGCGCTGGTGATGGCAGTCACGCAGAAGGCACCGCTCGCCAGCACGTTCGGAGACAACGTCACCGCGCCGGCCTGGAAAAAGAAGCCGGTCTGGTACCAGATTTCCAGCGAAGACCGGATGATCAACCCCGACAACCAGAAGCGGATGTCGGAACGGATGAAGCCCCGCAAGATCATCACGCTCGCCGCCGGCCACGCCTCGCTGGCCTCGAAGCCGGACGAGGTGACCGCCTTCATCGACGAGGCCGCAGCCAGTCTGGCAAATGCGTAAGCACGCGAGTTGTCCTGACATGGCCGGACGTGTTCCGGCCATGTCAGTTTGTGTCGCTGCGACGGGGAAGCCGATGGAGCCTCAAACACCTGGCTCTCGACGCTGGCACTCGCCGCGATGGGCGCGGCCGACACGATCAGCGTCGTGATCCGCGTCTCGCTGGTGCAGCTTGCGACGCCGGACGAGATGCGCGGCCGCGTCGGCGCGGTGAACTATCTGTTCGTCAACGCCTCCAACCAGCTCAGCGAGTTCGAGAGCGGCATCACCGCCGCCTTGTTCGGCACGGTGCCGGCTGCATTGATCGGCGGCAATCGGCACTGTTGCGGTGGCGCTGCTTTGGATGTGGTTGTTCCCGGCGCTGCGCAAGGTCCAGCGGCTGGAGTGAAGCGGCGCCCGGATACCGCAGCCCTTCGCCTCGCGGCATAGGAGCCATACCCGACGGGGCAACGCCTGCGCTTGCAGGCCGCGCCGCCCTGGCCCTAATCTTTGCCCACCGCGTCCAACGAGACACGGACAAGACACAACGATATAGGGAAGAGACGGCCCATGGCTCAGGAGAGCACCGCGCGCAAGGCTGCGCGCCCTGCCGAAAGTGGAACGTTCGATGCCGTGGTGATCGGCGCCGGGTTCGCCGGCATGTACATGCTGCATCGGCTGCGCGGACTCGGCTTCACCGCGCGGGTCTATGAAGCCGGCGGCGGCGTCGGCGGCACCTGGTACTGGAATCGCTATCCCGGCGCGCGTTGCGACGTCGAGAGCCTGCAATATTCCTTCTCGTTCTCCGAGGAACTCGATCAGGACTGGAGCTGGTCGGAGAAATATTCTCCGCAGCCCGAAATTCTCGCTTACGCCAATCACGTCGCCGATCGCTTCGACCTGCGCAGCCAGATCGTGTTCGACACCCGCGTCACCGCGGCGACCTTCGACGAGCAGGCAGGCGCATGGCTGATCGAGACCGACCGCGGCGACAAGGTCACCGCAAAGTTCTGCATCATGGCGGTCGGCTGTCTGTCTGCGCCGAACCGGCCGGCTTTCCCGGGCATGGCGGATTTCCGCGGGCCGATCTATCACACCGGCGAATGGCCGCATGAGGGTGTCGACTTCACCGGCCTGCGCGTCGGCGTGATCGGAACCGGCTCGTCGGCGATCCAGTCGATCCCGATCATCGCGCAGCAGGCCTCCGAGCTCACCGTGTTTCAGCGCACCGCGACCTGGTCGGTGCCGGCGTGGAACGAGCGGCTGTCGGCGGAATATCTCAAGGAGGCCAAAGCGCATTATCCGGAGCTGCGCGCCAAGGCCCGCGCGCGCCCGACTGGCTTCTATTTCCAATTCAACGCCCAGCCCGCCTTGCAGGCGAGCGAGCAGGAACGCGAGCGGCTCTATGAGGAGGCCTGGCAGCGCGGTGGCCTGCCCTTCCTCGGCGCGTTCGGCGATCTCCTGTTCGAGAAGGCCGCCAACGACACCATCGCTGATTTCGCGCGCGAGAAGATCCGCGGCATCGTCAAGGATCCCGCCACCGCCGAGCTGCTGTGCCCGCGAAACGTGTTCGGCTGCAAGCGGCTCTGCGTCGACACCAATTATTTCGAGACCTACAATCTGCCGCATGTGAAGCTCGTCGACGTGTCGACGACGCCGATCGATCGCTTCACGACGGAAGGCATTATCGTCGACGGCACCGAATACAAGTTCGATGCGATCGTCTCCGCCACCGGCTTTGCCGCCATGACCGGCTCGTTCGACAAGATCGCGATCACCGGCCGCGGCGGGCAGACGCTGGCCGAGAAATGGTGCGCAGGCCCGCGCGCCTATCTCGGCCTTGCCTCCGAGGGCTTTCCGAACCTGTTCATGATCACCGGGCCCGGCAGCCCCTCAGTACTCGCCAGCATGATCCAGGCGATCGAGCAGCATGTCGACTGGCTGGCGGATTGCATCAGTCATATGCGCGACATCGGCGCCGGCACGATCGAAGCGGTCCGCGACGACGAGGACGCCTGGGTCGCCCATGTCAACGACGTCTCCACGGTCTCGCTACGCTCGACCTGCAGCTCGTGGTATGTCGGCGCCAACATCCCGGGCCGTCCCCGCGTGTTCATGCCCTATATCGGCGGCTTCCCGATCTATGTGCAGAAGTGCAATGAGGTGATGAACTCGGGTTACGACGGCTTCGTGCTGCAGGGCGGGCGCAACGGCAATGCACCGCCGCAGGTGCGTTTCACCGAGCGCTGGCAGGTGCCGCTCGACATCGAGGTGATCTCGCCGGCCGCGGTCGCCGCGAAGCGGGTTCCCGTGGTCTGAGGGCCGGCGGTATCCCCACCGGGATTGCGCATGATAGTGTCGCGCCGGTCCGCGCTTCGCATCGCGGGCCGCACGGGGGACGATGGCCGACACGGCATTGCAGGGACTGGTCGAGCGGATCGGCGCGGATCACGTCGTGCGCCGGCTTGGGATCGAGGCCGCGCATGAGAAGCAGGTGTTCGGCCAGGGCACGCTGCTGTTCAATGTCGAGAACTGGAAGCTGGCGCCGCGGATCGTCGAGACTGCGCTGAAAGTCGCCGGCCTCCATGGCCGCGCGCGGCGCAATGCCGACCAGGTTGAGGTGCGACGCAATCTGGTGACGTCGGCGCGCCTGCCGGCGGCCTTCGACGGCTTCACCATGCTTCAGCTCAGCGATCTCCACGCCGACATCAGCCAGGACGCGATGCGGCATCTGATGGACATCGTGAGCGACATCGCCTGCGATATCTGCGTTCTCACGGGCGACTACCGCGGCAAGACGTATGGGCCGTTTGAAACGAGCCTCACGTTGATGCGGGATCTGTGCGCACGGATCAAGCTGCCGCTCTACGGCATCCTCGGCAATCATGACAGCATCCGCATGACGCCGGCGCTGGAGGCGATGGGCATCAGGATGCTGTTCAATGAGCAGGAGCCGGTCACGCGCGATGGCGTGACGATCCACCTCGCCGGGATCGACGATGCGCACTTCTACCGCACCGACGACATTGCAAAGGCTGCCGCGGCGATCCCGCGCGATGCGTTCTCGATCCTGCTGGCGCATACGCCCGAATCCTACCGCGCGGCGGCGGCGGCCGGCTTCGATTTGATGCTGAGCGGCCATACCCATGGCGGCCAGCTCTGCCTGCCCGGCGGCATCGCGATCAAGCTGGAGGCGCGGCTGCCGCGTCGGATGGGCAGAGGCGCCTGGCGGTTCGGTGAACTTGCCGGCTACACATCGACCGGTGCCGGCACCAGCCTTGCGCCGGTGCGGCTGAACTGCCCGGCCGAGATCACGGTGCATACGCTGCGGCGGCTCGGCGACTGAGCTCTGATGCCCCGCCTGCACGCGGCAGGCATGGCAAGCGTAGGATGGTAGAGCCAACGGGTCCGCGCAACGCGCGGCTCGATGATAAACTCAGCGAAACCCATCGATCTCTCACCTGAACGATGATGGGTTTCGCTTCGCTCTACCATCCTACGAACCGACGTCGCAGGCGCGCATTGCCAAAATATCGAAAACAACCCCATGCAAAGGAGCCGGCGGCTGCCCGGATTTCGCAGGGAAGGACGTGTGGCCGATAGCCCTATCCGGTCGCCCTGCCGCAAGGACGGGGAGAGGGAACAGCGGAGGCCTCAGTTTCCCCGCTTCGCGTTCGCGCTCTGCTCGTTCACTGTGCAGGTGATCAGCAGCGTGTAGCCGCGCGCATTCCTGGCAATCTCGGCGGTTTCCTTCTTCATCTCCTCGCGCCACTCGGCGGTCCGGTACGCCACCGCGCTGTTGTCGAGAAAGTCGCGCAGCGCGCCGGTCTTGATCGCGAAATTGATGTTCTCCGGGATGGTCCCCGTTGCCCGCGCCATCCTGACCGCGTCGAGTTTGGCGGCCACCACGCCGACCACCGCGCCGGTAAGGTCGAACAGCGGACCGCCGCTGTTGCCTGGCTGCACGGCGGCGCTGATCTGCAGATGACGCGTGTCGTTGAGGATGCCGCTCAGCGAAGAGACAATGCCCGTGGTGACCGTGAAATCCGATGTCAGCAATCCGTGATAGGGATAACCGATCGCCACTACGCCGTTGCCGACCAGGATGGGGTTTTGCCTGAGGCTGACGACATCCTTGAACGGAGTCGGCGCCTGCAGCAACGCGAGATCATTGGTCTCGTCGTCGGACACCAGGCGCAGCTTGACCGGCGCCTCGCCGCTCAGGTTGCCCGTGATCTCGCTGCAGCCGCCGACGACATGGTGATTGGTGACGACATGGCCGCTGCTGCTGACCACAAAGCCGGTCCCCGTCCCCGATCTCGCCTGTTTCGCCGGCGGCGCGTTGGGTGCTGCCGCCTGCTGCGGCGGGGCAGCCGCAGGCTTCGCCGCGACCGCGAACTCGCCGGCATTGGAGACGCCGTTCTTCTTCACCGAGACGACGCAGTTGAGCAGTGCCGGCAGCAGCTGCGCGGTCTGATTGAGGTTGAACTGAAACAATTGTCCCTGCGCGAAGGCCGTCATCTGGCGCGCCTTGCGGAACTGGTTGATCAGGCTGGAATTCACCGGCATCTCGACATTCACGAGCTGGGTGCCGAGCGGCATGCCGTAGACGTTGAACGCCGGCTGGCCGTCGAAGGTCAGCGCCAGCGGAAACGCTTCGCCCGGCGTGAGACGCCAGCTGTCATGGGCAAAGCCCAGCCGCCAGCTGCCATTCTCGGCGATCGACACCATGAAGAAGATGCCGCTTTGATACGTGGTGCCTGCCGAGCAATGGGTGAAGGCGCCATTCTTGTCGTTGGTGAAAGCACCGCCCTTCCAGTTGCCGACCGTGATCGAGCCGTAGGGACCGCGGGCGCTCGACGGAGTTGCAGGCGCAAACAGCCACGCGGCCGCAACGGCCGCCCAGATCGCAACTCTCATGACGCGCATTCCCCCAGCCACAACCTATCATAGGGGGCGGCGAAATTCATCCGCAAGTGGTGCGCGGCTTGGTCCTTGGTCCTGCAGCCGCGCAATACCGCCGCAAATGAGGCGATCGCCACATCCTCAGGTTACAGAACCTATGTTCCTATTTTGTTTCTTTGTCAACCGAGATGCTGTCCGTATTTAAGCCCCGTGTCCCAAGTTGAATTTTGGGGTGTCCTGATTCCGATAAAGCTAACGAAAACCGTAGCTTGGCCGATGTTCTCGGTAAGAATACTGAGTCGCACGTCAGATGTTCTGGCTTTAGCAATCGTTATGGTCCGCCAAGTGCTCTCCCTCCACGGGGAAGAAGTATTACCGGGGTTCTCCGTGGGTGAACGGAGTTCCAGCCGCCGCTACCGTCCCCCTTAGCATTCCAATGGAATAAGCCCGCCCTCGCGGGGGTTGGAAGCTGAGGGAGGTCGAGCAAGCCATGGGAAGCGAAAGTGCGCCTTCAAGGCCGGCTGAAGCCGCGTGGGAAGCGTTGACATTCGATGAGCCCGTCATCGTCGCGCTAGCCATTTGGGCCGCGCTATTGGTGGCCCACGTCATCGCGGCGTCGGTGTATTATTGGCGGGAGCGGCGCAGCCCGGAATGGTTGGCCGTTCTTGCGATCTTGGCCTACTGGCCAATCCTGGTGTCGATCATAGGTCTCGGCCTTGCTCTAAAATATCTGATCCGACCGCTGATCGGACAAATAAGACTGTTCCGGCGAAGGTCCGATATCAAAGGCGTCGTTGAGTAAGGCCGCCTCAGTTGGCGGCCTCTCCGTTTATGATGCCGATCCATCGGCGCAAGCTCGATTCAAATCGCTCGCGCACTTCTGCTTCCGAGTTAGCCGTCACGCCAAAAGAGAGCGGCGCGTCCCTTCCTGTAGTTGCGATCCATCCTCCGCAAGCCCGCGGCTGAATCTCTGGCACAATCCCCAGCTTGGGGCTGAAACATAGGCAAATGCAGCCCCGGTCGAAGCGCCCTCTAATACGACACCATGACGTCGGAAGAGATGCGAGCGATGGCAGCGCAGTGTGATGATGTGGCCTTGAAGCTACTCGCTCCCGAGCGCGCCATTGTCCGGAATGTCGCAGCCCAATCGGGTATGCTGGGACACCAATCCGAGATGCTATGTAGAGAGTGGCGATCAATCAGGCCTTCCAGCGAGACTGTTCCCCTCAAGGAAACGGCCCCAGCGCGTTGGAACGAACGCTGA
Organism: Bradyrhizobium pachyrhizi; assembly: GCF_001189245.1. Lineage (GTDB taxonomy): Bacteria > Pseudomonadota > Alphaproteobacteria > Rhizobiales > Xanthobacteraceae > Bradyrhizobium > Bradyrhizobium pachyrhizi. Next base: position 39,877 of record NZ_LFIQ01000052.1, read on the forward strand.
GGCCGCCTTACCGCGCCGCTGAGAATAAAGCGGCCCCGGCACGCAGCTAGCGCCGGGGCCAGAGGGATTGTCATTCCATGAGAACTCGACCCTGCGTCCAATAGGTCTGCTCCCGCATTCACATGGGAAAGTCAGCATGCGTGTCATGGCAGATGCGATGCGGCACTCAAACAAACGGCCCCAGCACTCGGACAACGAGGCTGAGGCCGGGGAGCGCCCGTGGGGTAGGGAAAGATTATGGACACCCCCGCGTAAGCTAGAACCTCGATGGCACGGAAGGGCATTTGCATATGTGAATGAGTGTCCTGATTTCCCCAAGCGAGTGTCCTAACTAGGACAGCACCTCAACCGGGCGGCTGTCCGTATTGATGCCCCGTGTCCTAGGTTGATTTTGGAAGTGTCCTAATTAGAAAACGGCCCCAGCGCCGGGAGAGCGCTAAGGCCAAGTTGACGTCTCCAATGAGCTACGGCAGTTCAGCCGATCAGAAGCCAGCCTAAGCTGATGATGAACGCGACGAGCGATATCCCCGCCAAACCTATGAGGCTGAACTCGACGCCATCTAAATCGGTCCTGAACATAATGTTCAAAGTGTTACACGTCTGATCAGGCGGGCGCTTTAGCGTATGTCAGTCAGCGGCAGTGTCCCATTCCAGATTCCACCGGGCATCAGGTGTCCTGACTTCCCTCTCCGAGTGTCCTAACCGGGACAGTACCTCAACCGGCATTGCCGCCAAGGCGGACGCTACTGCGGCTCCCCGACGGAGGAGCGCGCCGGCGGATTTGGATCGCTGAACCAGTACCAGGATGCGAGGGCATGGACGCCGACGCCGATCAGGAAGATGCCGGCGTAGAGCTCGACTGCGTGATTCATCGCCAGCAGGCGGGCGTGCGGCGCGGCACCCTGGCCCTGGTAGGTCCAGACCCAATGCCCCACGGCGACGATGCCAATGCCGAGCGTGGCGATGGCTCGGCCGAATGCATTCATCCTCACGCGATGGTCTCCCAACTCGCCTGGCCCAGTAAAATTACCGGGCGAAGCTGACGCGGACCTGACATGGGACATCGAAAGAAGCCCGGATGAAGCCACGAAATCAGAAGCCCGCCAGCTCCTTCCCCCTGCAAGGGGGAAGGTCGGGATGGGGGTCAGCCGCAGGCGACGCTGCAAGCGGAGAGAGCAGATCCCCACCCGCTTTGCTCTGCGAGCAAAGCGACCTCCCCTTTTCAAGAGGAGGTAGGAATGCGTAGCCCGGATGGAGCCAACGGGTCGCGCGAACGCGCGCCCGGTGACAGGCTCCGCGAAAATCCGGGGATCGTGCAGCCGAGAGACCTACCCGGATTGCGCTGCGCTTCATCCGGGCTACGAAGCCACGAAATCAGAAGCCGGCTCGCCTCAGCCGTTCCTGAACGCGTAGGCGTAGCCGTTGAGCGCCGGTGCGCCGCCGAGATGCGCGTAGAGCACTTTCGATCCGGCCGGGAAGAAGCCCTTCTGGACCAGATCGATCATGCCCTGCATCGACTTGCCCTCATAGACGGGGTCGGTGATCATGCCCTCGAGCCGCGCGCTGAGGCGGATCGCCTCCTTCGTCTCCTCCGACGGCACGCCGTAGGCGGGATAGGCGTAGTCCTCGATCAGCACGACATCATCCTCGACGATGTCGCGGCCGAGCTCGACCAGCTTTGCCGTGTTCTGCGCGATCGACAGCACCTGCGCCTTGGTCTGCGCCGGCGTGAACGAACCGTCGATGCCGATCACGTTGCGCGCACGCCCATCGGCGGCGAAGCCGACCAGCATGCCGGCATGGGTCGAGCCGGTCACCGTGCAGACGATGATGTAGTCGAACTTGACGCCGAGCTGGCGCTCCTGCGCGCGCACCTCTTCGGCGAACCCGACATAGCCGAGCCCGCCATATTTGTGCACGGACGCACCGGCCGGAATCGCATAGGGCTTGCCGCCCGCCGCCTTCACTTCCTCGATCGCCTGCTCCCAGCTCTTGCGGATGCCGATGTCGAAGCCTTCGTCGACCAGCCGCACATCGGCGCCCATCACCCGCGAGAGCAGGATGTTGCCGACGCGATCATAGACCGCGTCCTCATGCGGCACCCAGCTTTCCTGCACCAGCCGGCACTTCATGCCGATCTTGGCCGCGACGGCCGCGACCATGCGGGTGTGGTTCGACTGCACGCCGCCGATCGAGACCAGCGTGTCGGCGTTGGAGGCGATCGCATCGGGGATGATGTATTCGAGCTTGCGCAGCTTGTTGCCGCCATAGGCGAGCCCGGAATTGCAATCCTCGCGCTTGGCATAGAGCTCGACCTTGCCGCCGAGATGCTTTGACAGCCGATCGAGCTTCTCGATGGCGGTCGGCCCGAATGTGAGCGGATAGCGCGCGAACTTCTCCAGCATGCTGGCATCCTCTTTGGTGGTCTGGAACGGCGGCCACAGCTATCACCCCTGGCGCGAAAGGTGCTCTCTAACTCGGCTCGCGTAGTTCCTAAAGATTGCTGGATCTGGCCCAAATGATATGTTTTCTCTCACAAAATTCGCTAATGGTGAGAGATTCTTCCATGCCCGCGCGTCTCGATCGCATCGACCTCAAGATGTTGAGATTGCTGCAAAAGAACGGCCGGCTCAGCAATGCCGAGCTGGCCGATCAGGTCGGCGTCAGCCCCGCCACCTGCCATCGCCGGACGCAAGCGCTGTTCGACGAGGGGTATCTCAGCGGCGTCCGCGCCATGGTGGCGCCGCGCAAGCTCGGCAAGGGCACGCTGGTCATGGTCGGCGTCGTGCTCGACCGCTCGACGCCGGAGAGCTTTGCGAGCTTCGAGCAGGCGGTGGCGAAGCTCAAATGCGTGCTCGACTGCCACCTCGTCGCCGGCGATTTCGACTACTTCCTCAAGATCCGCGCCGGCGACGTCGACGACTTCAAGCGCATCCATGGCGATCAGCTGATCGCGCTGCCCGGCGTGCGGCAGACCCGCACCTTCTTCGTCATGAAGGAGGTAGTGGACAATGCGGCGCTGGAGTTCTGAACCTGACGTGATCCCGGCACGGGCCGGGCGCCGTGAGCCGGCAGATCGGCCGGCCTGCCCGAGAGAAGTAATCCCTACATCCGACTTGATGGCCGGCGCAAACCGGCGCAGTCTCTCACTAAATCCCCGCGGGGGGCGGGGGTCGCGCGCGGATGCGCGGGGGACATCATCCGCGGATGACAATCATGAATGCCACGGCGATCCGACTGGTCATTCCGTTGCTGGCACTTGCCGCCGGCGGCACGGCGGCGCTCGTCTTCGGCATCCGCCAAACCCAGCAAATCCTGGGCGGGAACACGCCTTTGACGGCGACGGCACCATCCGCGCCGGCGGCTCCGGCGCGAGACCAAAGCAAGACCGCGCTGGCAAAGGCACAAACCGAGACCGCGGCGCTGGCCGACGTGCTGGCGGGACCGGCGCCGGCACCGGGCGGCGACGCGGTGCCGGAGTTCGACGTCGTCAACATCGAACCGACCGGCGAGACCGTTGTCGCCGGCCGGGCGCCACCGGGCACGACGGTGGAACTGCTGCGCAATGGCGAGGTGCACGATCGCGCCGTGGCAGACAAGTCCGGCCAGTTCGTCATGGTCCCGCGCCCGCTTCCGCCGGGAGACTATGACCTCACCCTGCGCATCACGCGCGACGGCAAGCAGGTGACCTCCAAACAAAGCGTGGCGGTGGCGCTCGAGGCTGCGACGAGGGAGCGGCCGATGGTGGCGCTGATGGCGCCGGACAAACCGGTCCGCGTGCTGTCGCAACCTGCGGCCACGGCGCCGGCGAAAGTGGCCATCGAGGCCGTCGAGACCGAACCGGACGGCAAGCTCCATGTGAGCGGTCAGGCAGCTCCCGGCGCGACCGTCAGGCTCTATCTCAACGGCAGCTTGATCACGTCCGCGACAGCCGACGAGGCGGGGCACCTCTCGGTCACGATCAACAAGGGCGTGACCGCCGGCAACTATCAGGTGCGGCTCGACGACGTCGACCCCACCTCCGGCAAGGTCCGCGCGCGGGCCGAGGTGCCGTTCAACGTTCCGGACACGATGACGACCGCATCGATCCCGGCATCGCCAACCTCGTCCGTCCGTGCGGATATCGCCAAACCGCAGCTCGCCGCCGCGGCGACCACCACCGCATCTGATGTGAAGTCCCCCTCCGCTGTGATCGTGCCAAAGATCACCACGACCACCGTCGCCCGCGGCGACAGCCTGTGGCGGATCAGCCAGCGCGCATTCGGCGCCGGACAGCGCTACGCCGTGATCTATCGGGCCAACTCGCAGCAGATCCGCAATCCCAATTTGATCTATCCCGGCCAGGTCTTCGTCGTGCCGGCAAAGTGAGACCGGCCTTTCGCCAACGGTCACTTGCCGGGTTATTTCAGGAACGCCACGATCCTGGCGCGATCCTCCGCCGAGCGCACGCCGGTATACGGCTTCATGCCGTTGCCCGACACCACGGCCTCGGGATCCTCGATGAAGCGCAGCAGCGTGCTCTCATCCCAGACGATGTCGGATGATTTCATCGCCTCCGAATAAGAAAAGTTCGCAACCGATCCGGCCTTGCGGCCGACGACATTGTGCAGGTTCGGGCCAACGCGGTTGTCGCCGTCCTTGACCGTATGGCAGGTGCGGCAGGAATTGTTGAACGCCTGCTCGCCGGACACGCCCGTATCCTGACCATGGGACGGCGACAGCGCCAGCGACATCAGCCCGCAAACGACGACGATGAATCCCGGCCGCATCGATCACTCCGTCGGCAATTGCGCCAGGCAAACAGGCGCGCGCAGCACCACGTCTCGGGTGCCATGCCGTCAACGCAGAGGCGCCGTGAAAGGTCCGCTCGCGGCAGCCCCACATCTGGCGCAGATGCGCGCGCCGCACTAGATGTGCTGCCATGCAACACCCCGCCCTCGAGGATTTCGTCGCCAGCCACAAGCGCCTGTTTGTCCTGACCGGAGCCGGCTGCAGCACGAATTCCGGCATTCCCGATTATCGCGACAGTGACGGCAACTGGAAGCGGACGCGCCCGGTGACGATCCAGGCGTTCTTGGGCGAAGCGGCGACGCGGCAGCGCTATTGGGCGCGCAGCATGGTGGGCTGGCGGCGGTTCGGCCGCGCCGCGCCAAATGGCGCGCATCGCGCACTGGCCAAGCTCGAACAGCAAGGGCGCTGCGAGCTGCTGCTGACGCAGAATGTCGACCGCCTGCACCAGGCCGCCGGCAGCCAGCGGGTAATCGACCTGCACGGCCGGCTCGACGTGGTGCGCTGCCTCGGCTGCGGCGCGACGATGCCGCGCGAACAATTCCAGGACGAGCTCGCGCGACGAAACCCCGCCTGGCTCGCGCTCGATGCCGCCGACGCACCCGACGGCGACGCCGATCTCGAGCAGGATTTTTCGTCGTTTGTGGTGCCGGTCTGCGAGGCCTGCGGCGCCGTGCTGAAACCCGATGTGGTGTTCTTCGGCGAGAATGTGCCGCGCGATACGGTCGCGTCAGCGCAGGCCCATCTCGAGCAGGCCGACGCCGTGCTGGTGGTCGGCTCCTCGCTGATGGTCTATTCCGGCTTTCGCTTCGTCCGAATGGCAGAGCAGCGCGGCCTGCCGATTGCCGCCGTCAATCTCGGCCGCACCCGCGCCGACGAACTGCTCACGCTCAAGATCGAGGATAGTTGTGAGAGCGCGCTGGCGTTCTTGCTGTAGGCCGCTGGCCTCTCCAGGTCATTGCGAGCGAAGCGAAGCAATCTATCGTCACCCCACGCGCGGAGGGATGGATTGCGTCGCGGAGCCTGTCATCCGGCGGCGCCTTGCGCCGACCGGGTGGCTCGCAATGACGGAGCAAGCGGTCACAACCAGCTCTCACGCGCGATGGCGCGGCGCCTTGGCCATCGGCATGTTGGCGTTCCAGTGCGTCCAGCTGACGCTGGCGAGGCTGCCGAGATCCGTCGCCAGCGGGCGACGGGTACGGCGCTCGTACTCGGCGATGCAGCGGCCCGACTCGCCGATCTTGCGCTGCAATTCGTCGATCGTCATCTGCGTCGCGCGGCCGCAATTGGCCTTACCGAGCTGATCGGCCTCGATCGCCTTCAACGCCGCCCGCAGCTTCTTGAGCTGCGCGCGCTGCCAGGCAATGTGACTATCGCTGTCTGCCGTCATGTGGCCGCCACCATCTTCGATCGTTGCACGCCATTGGGAACCTCGATGTCGACCTCGAGCATCGAGACGAACTTGCCACGGTCCATCCGGACCACGACCTTGTCGGGGTCGACGTCGATATGTTTGGAAACCACGCTCAGGATTTCCGAACGAAGTGTCTCCAGGAGATCCGGCGCGCCGGTCCGGCCACGCTCATGCGAAAGCAGGATCTGCAACCGCTCCCGCGCGACGGGCGCCGATGCGGCGCGGCCGCCGAACAGCCGCATTACGTTCATCATGCCGCCCTCCGTCGCAGTAGCCGGTCCATCAGCCCCTTGCGTTGAACCGGTACGGTCATCTCCACCGCCTCGCCCATCAGGCGGCGTACCGCGTCGGTATAGGCCCGCGCCGGCGCGCTGCTTGCTGCGTTCAGCGTGACCGGACAGCCGACATTGGAAGCGCGCAGCACGTCCTGGCTTTCCGGGACGATGCCGAGCAAGGGGGTCGCAAGGATTTCCAGGATGTCGTCGATCGACAGCATCTCGCCGCGCGCGGCGCGGCCGGCATCATAGCGGGTGACCAGAAGATGCTTCTCGACTCGCTCGCCGCGCTCGGCGCGGACCGTCTTGGAATCGAGCATGCCGATGATGCGATCGGAGTCGCGCACCGACGACACTTCCGGATTGGTGACGATGATGGCCTCGTCGGCGTAGCGCATCGCGAGCGTCGCGCCGCGCTCGATACCGGCCGGGCTGTCGCACAGGATCCAGTCGAATTTGGTCTTGAGGTCGGCGATCACGCTCTTGATGCCCTCTTCGGTCAGCGCGTCCTTGTCGCGGGTCTGCGACGCCGGCAGCAGCCAGAGATTCTCCAGCCGCTTGTCGCGGATCAGCGCCTGCGGCAGCTTGGCGACGCCCTGCACCACGTTGATGAGGTCGAACACCACCCGCCGCTCCGCGCCCATCACGAGGTCGAGGTTGCGCAGGCCGACGTCGAAATCGATGACGACGACGTTCTGACCCATTTGTGCGAGCGCCGCGCCGAGCGCGGCGGTTGAGGTCGTCTTACCGACCCCGCCCTTCCCAGACGTCACGACCAAAACCTTGGCCATTCTCTCTCTCCTTGTGGTCGGTCAGTTCAATGGTGTGATGCGCAGCATTTCGCCCTCGAGCCACGCCTGGGCGGGCCGGTTGCGCAAGCTGTCGGCGATTTCTTCCGCAGTCTGGTAGTAGCCGTCGATCGCGAGCAGCTCGGCCTCGATCCTCTGACAGAAGATGCGGGCTGCCGAATTGCCGTTGATGCCAGCCATCGCGCGGCCGCGCAGAGTGCCGTAGACATGGATCGAGCCGCCGGCGACGATCTCGGCACCGGAGCCGACCGAGCCGAGCACGGTGACATCGCCCTCGGCAAACACGATCGACTGACCGGAACGGACCGGGCTCTCCAGCAGCAGCGACGGCAACTTGGTCTTGTCCTTGTCCTTGTTTTTTTCCTGCACCTGCGGCTTCTGCGGCTCGACATGGGTGATCGCGCAGGCCCGGCCGCCGGTCAGAAGCGGCGGCATGTTGGCGCCGAGCTTCGATTCGTCGACGCCCTCGATGCCGAGGATGCGGATGTTGCGCTCACCGAGGCTGCCGATCAGATGCGCGATCGCGGTCTGGCTGAGATCGACCGCCGAGAGGTCGAGCACGATGGGCTTGCCGGTGAAGAAACCCGGCGACTTCGCCAGCGTCGCGTCGATCTCGGCCAGCCAGGACACCACAGGCACGACCGGCGAGAAAACGAACGCAACGTAGGAACGGCCGCGCATGCGGACCTGCTGACGTGCGACCTGTTGAGTTGCGTCCATCGCCCCTGACTCGGTTGTCTTGTCGAATGGTTAACAATCGGACCGCATGGTTAATCAAAGGTTAACGCGGTCAGGGTTTTCACCGATTTGGACAGCGCTCGCCCGGGAGCCTCGAAACGCGCTTTGGCGTTTGAACAGGTGCGGAATTGGGGGAGATACGACCGCGTTTTTGAGCTGGATCAATTTTCTTCGCGCCAGACGGGGTTATCATTCCGCGAGCGTTTGCAGACCACGTCATGACCCACTCCAGCTGGATCGAGATCCTGCGGTGCCCGAAATGCCGACGCACGGGCCACGCTGAGCTTTCCGAGGTCGCCCCGTTTCGCAACCGAATTGTTCGGGTCTCGGAGGAATTCGAAATTCGCGCCGACGAGCGCGGCGACGATTTCCAGTGCCGAGCCTGCAAGCTGCCAGCCCTGCCATGACAGCGCATGTCTTGGCGCGCATCCGCCAATCACGCCAAAAAATTGTCATTGGATCAATTAATTGCAGCTATTCCGGCTTGATATTCGCCGACTTGACGATCAGCCACCATTTCTCGACCTCGACGGCTGCCTCAGGTCGATCACCCTGACGAGGTCGACGCCGCAATCAAACTCCACTTGCGGGAGTTCGCGCCAAGCGTATCACCCGCCGGCAAGCGCGACCTGGCGGCGACGCGATCTATTTTGGTCTAAGAGGATTGGCCCGCCGAAGACCCGCGACTTCGTCGCGGGCCTCCCGGGAACGGCTACGCCGATCAGTGGACCGAACGGTCGGTGCGGGCAGCGGCCCGCGCGGTCGTCATCTTGTTGCGGGGCGTCAGAACGCTGAGCTGATGCGGCGTTGCCGACGTGGTGGCAACGGGCGCCTGCTCGCGGGCATTGGCGGCGCCGATCACGCCGGCCTGCACCGCCGAGATCGGCAGGCCCGCGGCCTCGTAGGTCGGAAGTTCCGCAGCGGACGCAGCGGTTGCGATCGCGAGAGCGGCGGCAATGGCGGAGAGGGAAATCTTGATCACGGAAGGCTCCTCAATGGCACGTGAGAAGCAGAGTTAGTCAGCTATTATTGCAATGCAATATAAATGTTGCCGCACCGCACAAATAATTGATCGCCCGCGTCTCTGGCGAGCACCATGGGCCGTCGTGAAAATGCTGCTCGTTAGCTTCGGGTGCTGGCCTGCCTCTGCTTCTGTAGCGGCGTGATTGTATTCGCGGTGACGAGCGGCGTTCTCGGCGTCCTGCCGGCCGCTTGCCATTGTCTCGAAATCACGACGACCGAATCGCTGGCTCATTGCCGACAAGCCCGCACGAATTCGGCTGGTCTCCTCTGTCGACCCGATGCGTCGCTCGACCTTCCGAACCGATGATGGTGCAGGTCCACGTCGGGGTACCCAACAATGATGATCCGCCCTCCTAGAATAGCGGCTTGCCGTCCGCCTCACCGTGGTGCGATGACACCACTTTGATGCGTCGAGCTCGTCGCAGTCGTCGGAATGTTCGCCTCATCCGGAGACATCAATGCCGCGGTATTTTTTTCATATCCACGGCGGCCATTCAGTGCTCGATGATGTCGGCCTGGATCTTCCCGACATTTTCGCCGCACGGACGACGGCGATTGAACTGAGCGGCGAGATACTCAAGCACGACGTGACGGAGCCATTCTTGCGTCATCTTCGCTGGCATGTCGAAATCAGCGACAGCCCCGAGCCGGGCGGCCAGTCACTGTTCGTCCTTCAGTTTTCCATTGCGGCATGAATAGCAGCGAACGCAGCGCTCGCTTGCGGCGCCTCGTGGCCATCTTAAAACTTCGCGATGGAGCGAAGCGTGCAAGCTTGATGTCCAGGAGGAGTACTCTGAAAGCCCCGGAGACACGCTGAGCTAAAGCTGCAATTCCCGTCCATTGTGGACGGACCAATCGCCGGCTTGCTTTGGCTCGCAGAAACCAATCACGACTACACAACGGAGAAGACGCTTCGCCGAAGCGCTTTCAGATATCACCGCCTGGTGTCTCGAATTTGTATTCGCGCCTAGACCTGACCTCGGAGGTCCCGCATGACAGCAAGGCACATCTGGTACGTCTCCTTCATTGATCAACGCGATGCTCCGCCCGACAGGCACGCACGAAGGACTGCGACATTCGTATCCGAACAGGATGCGAAGCAGTTCACAAGGAAACTGGCGGAGGACCAGCGCATCGAGAGACTTTCGGCTGGAACGATCAACCCGTACCGGCCCAAACGGGTCATCGGATCGAGAGACATTGGCCAGTGGCTTGGCAAAACCTAGCCCGCCATGGTGATCCGCAGTTGAGCTTGATCCCATCGTGCAACGACGATCCATCTTTTGAAACGGCCGCGCCTGAAGAGTAGTTGCGAATGCGAATGATGAAACCAGGTTACTGCGCTCTTGCTGAACCACAAGGGATGACGCAAACCGTATTCCGATGCTTGGCTTGGGGTTTGATCCTAGGCCTCTTCATCGTCACCGATACTCCGCTGGCATTCCGTCCGCACACGTTGATATCGGCGAACATCGATCGTTTTGCAGCTCTGTTCATTATCGGGGTCGCCTTTTCGCTCGCCTATCCGAAGCACGTGCTGCCAATCCTGCTCGTCCTTCTCGCTATAGTCGTCGGCTTCGAACTCATCCAAAGAACGCTCCCCGACAGACATGGATACGTAAAGGACATGCTCGTCAAAGGCACTGGCTGCTGCGCAGGCGTCATCATCGCAACTGCCTTGCGACGCACGTTTTCCGCAATCTCCAAGCGGACAGGCAGCCCGTTGATCTAGCGCGGATGATCATCGCGCGCGAAGCTCGATGAAAAAACGCCGGCCCGTCGCCGCTATTCGACGGATGGAGACCCGGTCGGCCCGGAATATGAGACGGCAAGCGTAGCAAGGACGGTCCTGTTGCTGATCTCGAGCTTGCGGAAGATGTGGTGCAGATGAACCTTGATGGTACCGTCGGCCACCTTCAGACGGCGGCCAATCTCCTTGTTCGACAAGCCCTCCGATACCAAACGCATGATCTGACGCTCGCGGTCCGTCAGCACCGCAAGATATTTCTCCGGGATCGTCGTTTGCGCGTAAGGGATGGCTTCTTCGTACGAGGGCGGAGGCAACGTCTTCTGGCCGTCGGCGACTTGCCGCAACGTCTGCAAGAGCGTTTCGGGCTCCTCCTCGCTCAGAAGAACACCGCAAGCTCCCGCTGCTGCGAGCATCGCGAGATCGCGATCCTCAACCGAGGCGGCAAGAAACACGAGCCGCACACCAAGCGCCCCGGAATTTGCGACCTCGAGCATGGCCTGCCCAGAAATGTCAGGCATCGACATGTCCAAAATGGCGATGTCGGGCGCAAGGCTCTGTATTGCCTTGAAGCAGCTCGCAATATCATTGCAGCGAGCAACAACTTTGAAATCACGCTCTGCTTCGAGCAGGCAGTTCAGACCCAATAAAACGACTGGATATCTACTGGCAATGACTACACGACTGAAATGCATTTCCGATCAACCCTCAGTCCCCCTCAGTTCAGATCGGCGCCCATGTCATTAATAAGCTACTCCAATATGAGACATTTCAGTAAGGTTTTGTTGTCGCTGGGTCCCGTGAATCTACCGCCCGGAGCACGCCGACAAAGTGATTACACAACGCGTAATCGCAGCGACGATCCGACGCACCCTCAGCGAGTGCCCGTCGACCAGGACCAAGAGATCACCCTCGTCAGTTTGGCGGCCCCAAATGCCTATAACCAACGGTATATAGGGATATTGGGGATTAGCATCTAACATTCTTAAATATTTTCGGAGTGGGTTAAGCGCTTTTCGTCCCAGGTTTGTTCCATCGACCAAATCTGAGGAAGCTTGTTTTTACGTCGTTCTTTTCAGCTGGGCGGGCCACCAAAAATGAGCCGGGTTCAACCGTTCAACCGCTTGTATCATTGTAGCGTCCGGGAGAGTTTCCATGAGACGACGATATCCTTTTGCCATTGCGCTGGTTGGTGAAAATAGTCTTCGCAAAGAAGGCCTTGCAAGAATTCTAAATTCGGAGAATTTCGTCCTAACCTCAATATACGACGCCGATGATTGGCCCGGCGACGAGGCGCTTCAGAAAGCCCCCGCCAGTCCGGCGCTGTTCCTCATCGTTCATAGTGGCGATGATTTTCGCCCGACAGTCGAGCAAATCGACTCGTTCAAGCGCCGTCACGCGGATGCACGTGTCGCAGTTGTCGCGGATCACTTTCAACTGAATGATCTGGTTGCCGCATTCCGAGCCGGCGCCACCGGATATTTCATCGACGTGATGAACTGCGACGCGTTCATCAAGTCCATCGAACTCGTCATGATGGGTGGGACGGTATTCCCGCCGGCATTTTTGGAGTCCGCTCTCGATACCGAGAAACGCGAGCTGGACGATGCCCCTGTAGCCAACGATGACGATCATGCCGTCGCAACGGCAGATGACACGCTGGCTCAGCAACTTTCGCCGCGGGAAGTTTCAATCGTGCAGTGCCTGATTGAAGGCGATTCCAACAAGTGCATTGCGCGCAAGATCAAGATTGCCGAAGCCACGGTGAAGGTTCACATCAAGGCGATCCTTCGCAAGATTCGGGTTCAAAACAGAACGCAGGCAGCAATCTGGGGATTGAACCATCGATCTGCGGCTTGGTCGAGAAACAGCAGTTCGGCGCATCAGATCGTTGACGTGACCGAGCGGCTCCTCCCACCCGGCCGGGAAATTCCCAAGATCGCGAGAGCGGGCCGGCCGGCACCACTTGGCGCGATCGACCATGCGGAGAACTACTTCGAAGTCTCCCTCACCAACGGCCATACCCGCAAGGACATGAGCAAAGCCGACGGGGCGATCCGACTGCGGAAATAGCCGAGACTCGTCCGGTCTGGCGCATCGACATCACCGCGCGGGATGATTTCCCGCGCGCGGCGAGCATTGACCACGCAGACGCGAAACGGAAGCGGAAATGATCTTGTTGACCGGCGGTGCCGGCTATATCGGATCCCACATCGCTGTCGCGCTACTCGACGCCGGGCTCGATGTCGTCGCGGTCGACAATCTTTCCAACAGCAACAGCGCCTCCCTCGAACGGATACGAGCCATCTGCGGGCGATCGGTCATTTTCCGGCATGCCGATATCCGCAATGAAGAGGCGATCTACCAAATCCTGCGCGCCCACGACGTGACCGCGGTCATTCATCTCGCCGGCCTCAAGGCGGTGGGCGAGTCCAGCGCTCAACCCATCACCTATTACGACAACAACGTCGTGGGAACGATGCGGCTCGTGTCCGCCATGACGCGAGCATCCGTCAAGACGCTGGTCTTCAGTTCATCCGCAACCGTTTACGGGACACCCGCGTACCTGCCGCTGGACGAGAAGCATCCTGTCGCACCGATCAATCCGTACGGCCGCACAAAATACTTCATCGAAGAAATACTGAAGGATCTTCATGAGTCCGACAAGGATTGGCGGATTGCCATCTTGCGCTACTTCAATCCGGTTGGCGCCCACGAAAGCGGACTGATCGGAGAAGATCCCCTGGACGTGCCGAACAATCTGTTGCCGATTGTAGCACAAGTGGCGATCGGACGGCGTCCGGAGGTGCATGTTTGGGGAAACGACTATGATACTCCGGACGGCACCGGGATCCGTGACTTCATTCACGTTGTCGATCTTGCATCCGGACATCTGAGCGCCCTGAGCCAACTGAGACAGCCCGGCCTTCTGACGGTCAATCTCGGAACAGGAAGCGGCAGTAGCGTCATGGACGTGATCCAAACATTCAAGGAAGTGAGTGGCCGGCCAGTCCCGTATGTGATCGACCAACGCAGGGTCGGTGACGTCGCAATCTGCTATGCCGATTCAACTCTCGCGAAGAACCTGTTGGGCTGGACATCAACGCGATCACTGACACAGATGTGTGCCGACCATTGGCATTTCCAGATGAAGAACCCGAACGGCTATCGCGGCGCGTAGTCGGCGAGAGCCATCTGCGTCTTCGAGAATTTCTGTCTTGTTCGAGGCCTGCTCAATCCCGCGCAAGCCAGACGACTGCTCTCATCGGCCAGCTCAAGTAGCGCCGCCTGGTTAAGCCACCACTCACCAATGCTCGCAATTCGCAGAATGGCAGGATGACGCACCGAGTATTGGTTAATCCTTAATTGCTGCCTTCACTTGCTGTACGACAAGGCATCTTCGGGAACTGCGGGCTATCGTCCTGTGAACCGACTTTCGGTTCAAGGTAGGACGGAATGCTTCTGGACAACGAGACGACTGGCGCCACCATGTGTTCCGAGAGCTTCCGCGCTCGCGACCGTGGGGAGCCGGAAGCCCGGCTCACAATAGGCCAGGTCATCGGTCGAACTGCCAGTCAGTTTCCGAACCAGCCGGCGATCGTCTCGAGCGCTTTCGAGCCCCTGACATACAACGGTCTTGAACGCCAGTTGAACGCATTCCGCCGGCAGCTGCGCTTGGCCGGATTCGATTGCAATACCCGGATCGGGGTCCTGATGCCGAACGGCCCGGAGGCGGTTCTCGCCATCGTGGCTGTCGCCTGCTGTACCATCGCGGTTCCTCTCGACCCACGCCTCTCCCAGCCTGAAATCGAGCAGCGTCTCGACATGCTGAACCTGAGCGCGCTCGTTGTGCTGCAGGGCAGTGCCCCTGAAGCTCGCCAAGCCGCGGCCCGCAGAACGCTTGCCATCATAGAAGCCGCTCCGGTCGGACAGGGCCAGCTTGGACTCGAGATCGCCGTGCAAGTTGCCGGCTCCCCTGCCATCGACGCCGAGCCGGATCCGCGCTCCCCCGCCTTCATTCTGCAGACGTCGGGCACGACCGCGCAGCCGAAGCTCATTCCGTTCAGTCATGACAATATGCTGGCGGCAGCCGAACGCCTTCAGGCCTGGTTCGGCCTCACGTCCCGGGACCGATGCCTGAGCGTGTCGCCCCCCTACTATTCCCATGGGCTCAAAGTGACGATCTTCACGCCGTTGCTGACCGGAGGCAGCATTGCCATCCCGGCGAACAGTGCCGTCGTCGCACTCGATGAGTGGTTCGATGTCCTGCGGCCGACCTGGTACTCGGCAGGCCCTGCGCTTCACACCGCGGTGCTGGACAAGGCGCAGGGCCTCGAGAATGCACAGGCTGCGCACACTCTGCGGTTCGCGATGTCGGGCGGCGCGCCGCTCCCGAGAGCCGTGCAGGACGGCCTGCAACACGCTCTCGGCGTGCCGGTGCTGGAGCATTACGGCTCCAGCGAGGCGGCCCAAATCGCCGCCAACCAGCTGCCGCCCGGTCCGAACAGGCCCGGCACCTGCGGAAGACCCTGGCCCGATACTGTGGCGATCGTTGGCGAGGATGGACATCCCTTGGCAGCCGGCGAGCGCGGAGAGATCTGGATTCGTGGACCGACCGTGACGTCGGGCTATCTCGATGCGCCGGGACTCAATCAAGCCGCTTTCACGAAGGGTTGGTTTCAGACCGGCGATATCGGCAGCCTCGACGAAGACGGCTTCCTTTCGCTGCACGGCCGCCTGAGCGAGCTGATCAATCGCGGCGGTGAGAAGATTTCTCCCGCCGAGATCGAAGCCGCGCTGTTGCGACATTCGGCGATCGCCGAGGCTGCGGCCTTCGCGATCTCGCATCCGCGCCTGGGCGAGGACGTCGCAGTCGCCATCGTCCTTCATCGCGGCGCGCAGGCGAGCGCTGCGGAGCTTCGGCTGTTCCTGCAACGCGAGCTGGCCTCGTTCAAGATTCCGAGACGTATTCTGACGCTCGACCATCTGCCGAAGGGGGTGACGGGAAAGGTTCAGCGGCGACGTCTGCGCGAGCTGGTCGACCGGCCACGGGGGCACCAGGCGACGATGCCGGAGCCCGTCGCGAACGGGCCGTTGAATTTGGAAGCCGAGTTGCTGACCCTCTGGCGCAGGCTGCTCAAGAACGAGGCCGTGACCGTTGACGATGATTTCTTTGCCAGCGGCGGAGACTCCCTTCTCGCCATGGAGATGCTGATCGAGGTCGAGCGGCTTGTCGGCTATCCCGTGCCGGAAACCATCATGTTCGGGGCAGAAACCGTCCGGCAATTTGCCGCAAGGGTTTCCGTACCAACGGACACGTGGACGACGCCGTTCTTCCAGCCCCATGCGCCTGGCACGCGGTCTCCGCTGTACTTTTTCAACGGCGACCTTGTCAGCGGCCACGCGAGCGTGCGGCGGGTGGTAGAGCTTCTGGGGCCGGATTATCCGATCATCTCGATCAATCCCCACGGTCTTCATGGCGAGCCGATTCCGGGCTCGATCGAGGCGATGGCCGCCGACCGCCTGCCGTTCATCCTGGCAAGGCAAGCGAGCGGTCCCTTTCTTCTGGGCGGCAAGTGCAATGGCGCCATGGTGGCGTTCGAAGTGGCCCGCCAGCTGATGGCTGCCGGCCACACGGTTGATTTGGTTACGATGGTGGACCCGCCGACTGTCAGTGCCCGTCCAATGCCGCGGGCGATCCTGGGGCTGCTGAAGCCGCTGGTTTCCCCCTATCTCTTGCGTTGGACCTTCGAGCAAATGGTGAGACTGGAGCGATATTTGAAGCTCCCGGCGAACGGGCGGACTGCGATCGCCAAGGTCGAGATTCCAACGGCGTTGTGGGACGCTCATTCAATCGCAATGGCGCGGTATTGTCCGGCGCCGCTCGAGATCCCGGTGGCCTTTTACGCGGCCGACCACGATGGCCGAGCGTGGCGGCATCTCAGCTCTCAACTGGAATTGATACAGGTGCCTGGCGGACATCCCGGCTGCCTGTTGATCGGTGCGGAACTGCTCGTGGATCACCTGCGGCGGAGATTTGAAAAACTCGCCTCGGGATCGAGCGCCACGTGAGAAATCGGACGTCAGCCATGACACGCCCCGATGAGCGGGCGGAGGATCGAGGCCGTCGGACGCCGAAGGCAGGAGCGCGCTGCACCCGCCTCGAACCCGGTCGATCGCAGCTTCACCTCGGCACAGTTGCAGCGCTGGCACAAGCAGCTACCGTGGGTAATCAGAAAGGGTCCGCACCTCGATCGAATTCCGGATATAATATCCGTTATCGACCTCCGCCGAGACAACGGTCAGAGATGCCCAACCACGACGTGTCCGCCAGAGGGATGCCTGTGTGTGACCAGCCCCCCATCATCGGACCTTGCATCGGATTTTGCGCGAGCATTGCGGCCTGGTCCTTCGGTCTTCCCGTCGCAGCGCGCGTTCGGTCCTCTGGCGTTGGAACGGGAAAGCATGCCTGAGACGGTTACCGATGTCAGCCTGGATGCCCTGGAGAGCATTGCGTGGCTTGAAACCTCATGGAAAGAGCTCGAAGCGCGAGTAACTCACTCGTTCTTCTTGTCCTGGCTCTGGATCGGCACTTGGCTACGGCACATCCCGAAGGGCGCGCAACCACACGTCCTCGTGGCCCGGTCATCAGGCAAGATCGTTGGCCTGGCGGTTGTTTGCCGACGGAAAGCGTGGAGTCTCGGGCCGTATGCACGGACACGTTGGCTGCTCAATGAAACGGGAGATACTCGTTTCGACCGATTGTTCATCGAGTACAACGGTATCCTTGCAGAGCAATCCGATGCCATCATATCGGCAGGTCTCAATGCGTTGACGTCCCGCTTGCGCCGCTCGGATCAGTTGGTGCTCTCCGGAATTGATCCGGACCTTGAGGCGACCGCCAGTCGCGCCGCAGGCCGGGCCGGGCTCGTGACCGAGGTGAAACAGGCTGACGCGGCATTGTGGGTTGATTTTGCCCCAGTCCACCAGCGAGGGGGGGACTATCGCGCCACATTGGGCCGCAGTACGCGCCAGGCCGTGAACCGCGCCATGCGGTTGTATGCGGAACGCGGCCCCGTTGAATTTCGGATCATGGAAACAACGACGGAGGCCCTCGCCGCGTTCGATTTGCTGAGCGACTTTCATCGGTCGCGATGGGGACGCAGGGGAGCCTTCGTCAATCCCGGCTTCCGTCCGTTTCACGAGGAGCTCATTGCGCGGGGAGTCCCCACGGGGGCCGTTCGCATCTCACGGACGCTGGTCGGGAACGAGACAATTGGGGTCGTGTACAATTTCGTGCACGACGGGCGTGTCCTGAACTACCAGAGCGGCTTTCTCTATGAGAGCGATAGCCGGCTCAAGCCCGGGCTCGTCAGCCATGTGCTGGCTATTGAGGACAGCATTGCACGCGGGGAAAGCGGCTACGATTTCCTGGCCGGTGGCGGCGGGCACAAGTCCCATCTGGCCAACAGGGAGCAAGCCATGACGTGGATCGCTGTAGGCAGAGACAGTCCAGAGCGCCACATCGAGGCCAAGCTCCGCAGTGCCAAGCGGATGCTACGAACCATTGCCACGAATCTTCCAAAGAAGACCGCGGCTCTGTATTCCGTATTCGGGACTGGTTCCTAACCGATCGGTTTGGGCTCCTTGGCGAGAACCAACGTCCGGGTCGGCGATGTGGCCATGTCGGTGCAGCCTCCCTTTTTGACTGCCGGCCGGTCCAGGCGCTTACGCCTGGACTGCATCCATTGACCGTCTAGCGGTCCAATTCCCCTAGGAATATTCCCCCGCTTGCGCTTTTGGCGGAAGGACGCGGCGGTTTGCCACCGCGTCACTCATCCGGGTCACCGGATGGGAACTGGCAAAAAATGGGTAATTACGATGGTCCATTGAGCCATGGCGGTGCGCGATTAAAATTTCAATCAGCAGTCCGCTCGAATGCCCATCGCAATACCGTTCGCAACCTACCGGCGGCACACTCCGGATCGAGGCTAATAGAAAGCAAGTTGTGATGGCTTTTCGCACAGGTGCCTGTGAACAAAGCGAGTGGGAAAATAGTCGTTCCTTTGACGGGCCAGGCTATCGCAGACTTGAACGCGGGGCTCGCGGAGCCGGCACCGCCGCGTCGAGCTTTTTGGACAAAGCAGTCGTGCTGAGACCCGGGATCGTCGCGCCGGTTCTCGAGCATGATGGTCTGGAGGTCCTGGCATTCATGCTCCATGTGGAGCGGGACGTCATCCGGGAGCTAAGCGCCTACCTCAACGAGGAAGAACATCGGCGCGCCGCGGGATTGAGATTGGAGCGCGACCGCCGCCGCTTTATTGTTAGCCGCGGGCAACTGCGCCAAGTCCTCGCTTCCAGGCTGGGAATTTTGCCCTCGGAGATCGAGCTGGAATATGGCCGGCTGGGCAAACCCCACCTCTCCCGCCGCATGCCCGCCCGCGACGTGCGCTTCAGCGTCTCGCGATCCGGAGAAGTAGCGGTCATCGCCCTCTCGATCAGGCAAGAGGTCGGGGTGGACATCGAGGCGGTTCTCCCTGTGCCCGAGGCGGACGAGATCGCAGCGCTCTGCCTGTCCACCTCCGAATACGAGTCCTACGCCGCCCTCGATCCGGAAGACCGGCTGGAAGGCTTCCTCCAGCGCTGGACCCGGCTGGAGGCTGTCTCCAAGGCGCTGGGGTGCGGTTTGGGACAGCCGATTTCCTGGGATGAAAGGGATTGGGCTGTCCGAAGCTTCGTACCGCAACCTGGATATGTTGGGAGCGTGGTCGTCCGGAAGTGAACTGTCATCCGAAGTCGAAATTGCCGCGATGGTGCACGGAACAGGAAATGTCAGCTTCATCGATGAAAAGCCCGATGTCAGCGCACGTGATGCAGTTTTCGGAGCTGCTTGCAGACCTCGCGGTCAAGGACATCAAGGTCTGGGTGGATGGCGACCGGCTGCGCTGCAACGCCCCGGCCGGCGCGCTGACGGCGGAGCTTCGCGATCAGTTGCAGGGTCGGAAGGGCGAGATCATCGCGTTTCTGAACATGGCCACGGCCGCGGCCACGCAACCGCCTGCAATCATTCCGTTGCAGTCTCGCGGCACACGCACGCCCATTTACGCCGTACCCGGTCATGTCGGGGCACCGTCCTCATTCCTGGACCTCTCGAAGCACCTGGGCGGCGATCAACCGTTCTACGCCCTCCAGCCGCCTGGCTTCGATGGGCAGAGCGAGCCGATGGACCGCGTCGAAGATATCGCCGAGTACTTCGCCCGCCAGATCGTCGAATATCAGCCGACCGGTCCGTACATCATCGCCGGCTATTGCTCGGGCGCTCCAACAGCTTTTGAACTGGCGAAAATCCTGGGACAGCGCGAATCCGAGGTCTCGTGCGTTGCGCTGTTTGGCCCGCTTCACCCCACCACCTATGGGGAATGGCCGCGCCGGCTGTATTTTATCGCCAGGGGCAAGGCGGAATCGTTCCTGCATGAGACAGCGAAGCTGCCGACATTCGGCGCCCGTCTCCGATATTTCGGCAGTCGCCTGCGCGAGCACGTCCGCGCCCTCGTACCCCTCGTTGGCAAGAGCAATGAGCCTGTTGCGACAGACCCGGTGTTGGCGAGCAGGGCTCTGCTCAAATCGACGGCGATCGCGGCCTTTCAGCGGTACATTCCCACTCCGTATTCGGGTCGGGTTTGCATAATCCTTCCCAACAAAGCCTGGCTGCGATCGGGCGCCGCGCCACACCGATGGCTACGGGTAGTGCCGCATGCCGAATTTTACTTCGGGCCCGATGACTGCAACGAAGCCTCGATGCTGATGGAACCTGACGCACCTGCCATCGCGAACCTCTATCGCCAGGCAACCCAGAAGCTGAACGATTGACGTGATTTTCTTTTTTGGTTTTCCCGACGGGAGCGTATTTCATGAACGAAGTCCTACCTATCGCGCCGGAGGGCGTAGCGCTTCCCCTGCTGAAGGATTCCGATCATCAGGCGCTGGTTGTCGATTACAACGCGACGGCAGCACGCTATCCGTCGGACAGGACGATCATCGATCTCTTCCGCGACCAGACGACACGTAGTCCTGACGCTGAAGCGATCCGCTTTGGCGATGCAACGCTGACCTACCGGCAGCTCGACGAACGCTCCAACCAGATGGCCGCGTATTTGAGCTCGACCGGCGTGGGCCCAGGCCGGATTGCCGTTGTCTTCATGGAGCACTCCATTGAAGTCGTCGTGGCGATCCTGGGCGTGCTGAAGTCCGGCGCAGCCTATGTGCCGGTGGATGCGGCAACGCCGAAGGGGCGGATCACAACAATCCTGCAGGACATTTCCAACGGGACCGACGGGAGCCCTCCCGTGGCGATCACCCAGTCGCGCCTGCGTTCGGGCATTGCCTCGAACCTTGCCGACATTTTCGTGCTCGACGCCGATTTCGATTCGATATCGAATCAACCGGCCTCGGCCCGACCGTCCGCTGCGACGCCGGACGGCGCCGCCTATATCATCTTCACCTCCGGCTCGACCGGCACTCCCAAGGGCGTCGAGATCGAGCACCGGAGCCTGGTGAACTACATCTGGTGGGCCGCCCGGGTGTACAGCTCCGGCGAAAGTCTCGCATGGCCCCTTTTCTCATCCCTCGCATTTGACCTGACGGTCACAACGCTCTTTACGCCACTCATCACCGGCGGCCGCATCGTGGTCTATCTTGGCGATCCCGGAGTGCAGAGCATGGTCGCGCTCAAGGTGATCGACGACAATGCAGTGGATATCATCAAGCTGACGCCGGCACATCTCGCGATGATCCGCGACCGCAATCTTGAGACCACAAGACTGCGCAAATTCATCGTGGGCGGTGAGGACTTCAAGGCCGCGCTGGCTCGCGATATCACCAACGCTATTCCCCATCCTATCGAGATCTACAACGAGTATGGACCAACCGAAGCCACGGTGGGCTGCATGATTCACCGCTTCGACACCGACCGGGATCAATCCGCATCGGTGCCAATCGGTGTTCCGGCCGCGAATGCGGGAATCTACGTCCTCAGCAAAGAATATCAGCCCACCGGCCCCGGGATCATCGGTGAGATGTTCATTGCCGGCGACGGTCTCGCGAGAGGCTATTTCAATCGCCCCGATCTGACCGACGAGCGCTTCCGCACGGTCGCCGATCCCCGAGATGGGCGCTCGAAGCTGCGGCTCTATAAAACGGGCGATCTCGCCCGCTGGAACTCGGAAGGACGCCTGGAATTTCTCGGCCGCGCCGATCATCAGGTGAAGGTCGGTGGCACCCGTATCGAGCTCGGCGAGATCGAAGCACGGCTTCTCAAACACCCGGACGTTCACGAATGCGCCGTCGCCACCTCGATGACGAAAGCAGCGACACAAAAAACGGCCCAGATCGGCCATGGCGAACCGTCGACGCTCGAGGACGGCATCGCACGACTTGTGGCCTACTATGTCGCGTCGAAACCTCTGACCGTGGCGGACCTGCGCGCGCACCTCGCCGAAGAACTGCTGGAGTCCATGATTCCCACGCACTACGTTCGCCTGGAGCGGATGCCGCTCACGTCCAACGGCAAGATCGACCGCTCATCGCTTCCCGAGCCGACGGCGGAAAACATCCAGCCGGCGCAGGTCTTCGTCGCCCCCTCGACAGAGACCGAGAAGACGCTGGCTGCGCTATGGTGTCAACTCCTGAAGCTCGAGTCGATCGGACGCCACGACAACTTCTTCGAACTGGGCGGGGAGTCGCTGCTGGTGGTGCGGGCGGTGTCGCGCATGCGAAAGATCTTCGGCGTCGACGTGCAGCTTCGCAACCTCTTTGAGCGGCCGACACTGGCCGAACTGGCGGAAGTTATCGACGGAATGCGCTGGGTGGCCGATTCCAATGCCCCTTCCCTCTCGGAGGGACCGAGAGAGGAGGTCGAACTCTAGCCGGAAGGTCTCCTGGTCTTGGGCGGGACAGGAGCCTTTGAGTCAGGCTCATAGCAGATCGGATGAAGATGATGGACAAAGCTTGGAAGGCGGCGCGAGAGCCGGAGCTGCCTTGGATGGCGGCGGAGTATGAGCTCTTACGGGACCAGGTCCGCCGGTTCGTCAAGGAGGAAATCAAGCCCTGCGCGGATCACTGGGAAGAGAACGGGTTCATTCCCCGTTCGATCCTGCGCCGCATGGGCGAACTCGGTTTCTTCGGCATCCGCTACCCGGCTGAGTATGGTGGCGCCGAAATGGACTCTGTCGCGTCAACGGTGTTCGCCGAGGAACTCGGGCGCTCGACCTATGGCGGCGCCGCCGACGCGATGCTCGTCCATGCCGACATGGCTTCCTCGTACGTCTTTCACGACGGGACCAAAGCCCAGCGGGCCCGCTGGATGCCGGGCATTATCGACGGCGAGGTGATCACCGCGATCGCCATTACGGAGCCGGATGCGGGCTCGGACGTGAAAGCCATCCGCACACGCGCGGTGCGAGATGGCGACTCTTACGTGCTCGACGGCACCAAGCTCTACATCACAAACGGTGTCCACGCGGATCTCTACTGCGTCGCAGCCAAGACTGATCCCTCGGCAGGAAGCAACGGGATCACGATGTTCCTCGTCGAGAAGGGAACGCCAGGCTTCAGCGTCGCGCGCGAACTGGACAAGCTCGGCTGGCGCTCCTCCGACACGGCGGAACTTGTCTTCGACGGTTGCCGCATCCCCGCCGAGAACGTGCTCGGCGCGGAGGGACAAGGCTTCTACTCAATCATGCGCAACTTGCAGAACGAGCGCCTCGTCCTCGCCGCCATGGCGATAGGGATGGCCGAGGCAGCGATCGACATGACCCTCACCTACGTGAAAACCCGCCGAGCATTCGGGGGCGTCCTTTGGGACATGCAGGCGATCCGTCAGCGGCTCGCGATGCTTTCTGCGAAAGTGGAGGCAAGCCGCGGGTTTCTCTATGCCACCGCTTGGCGCATGGCGGCCGATGACGATTGCCTGCGCGAGATCTCGATGTTGAAGGCCATCTGCGGCGAACTCGTCAACGAGGTCGCGTATGATTGCGTGCAGTTCCACGGCGCCATGGGCGTTATGCGCGAGAGCGCGATCGAGCGCGTAGCGCGTGACGCCCGCGTCCTCTCCATCGCCGGCGGCGCGACGGAGGTGATGCTTGAGGTGGTCGCGTCGATGTCATGATCCTGACGCGGCGTTGAGGCGTCGCTCTGACGTCAGCTATAGGAAGGCAGGGTGCCGGCCCTTCGTGCGGCGGGCCGGGCGTGGATGACCTCGGCATCCGGGCCGCTCGCGGCGATCGACGCGGCCTACGGCGCGCCCGGATTCACCCCTAAAGCCCGGTAGGCGTCATTGCCGCCGAACACCAGCCAACGGAATCGGACTGCCGAGGTTTCCAGCCGATCGAACATGATCAATGGCCTGAACGTGGATCCCTTTCACGGCCCTTCCAGATGGGTCATTCATGCTCGCAAATTGCTGAGACCAGAGAAATGCCGTCGGCGTGGAGCATGCGATCGAAGGACCGACGGGCACAGTCAGGCAGGCTGTCGGGTTGTTGAAAATGTTGTCAAAGATGGTCCGGTAGAAATAGCCTTCCTTGGACGTCGGCGTTTGCCGCGGAAAGCGCTTGCTCGCCTCTGTGAGCATCTGATCCGAGACCTTGTTCTCGGCATGATGCTTCAAGCTTTCAATCCAGCTATATCCTACCCCGTCGGAAAACTGCTCTTTTTGACGCCACAAGATCGCTTGCGGCAACAGATCGGTAAATGCTTCCCGCAATATGCCCTTCTCCATCTTCTCGCCAGGGCACATTTTCTCGGCCGGGTTGATCGACATTGCGTAGTCCAGGAATTCCTTGTCCAGGAAGGGCACCCGGGCTTCGACCCCCCAAGCCGCCATTGCCTTGTTCGCGCGACAGCAATCATACTTGCTGAGTGCAAAGATCTTTCGGACCGTCTCCTCGTGGAATTCTTCTGCCGACGGCGCCATGTGGAAGTAGAGATAGCCGCCGAATACCTCGTCAGCGCCTTCTCCGGACAACACCATTTTGATGCCCATTGATTTGATTTTGCGCGCCATGAGATACATCGGCGTGCCGGCACGGATGGTGGTGACGTCAAAGGTCTCCAGGTGCCGGATCACGTCCGGCAATGCGTCCAATCCTTCCTGCACGGTAAAAACAATCTCATGATGGACCGTGCCGATGTGAGCCGCCACGTCTCGCGCATGCTTCATGTCGGGTGAGTTTTCGAGGCCGACGGAGAACGAGTGCAGCCTCGGCCACCATGCTTCTTCGGTTTCCCCCGACTCGATCCGCTTGAAGCGGTGGCGCGCTGCGAGCGCCGCGATAAGCGACGAGTCGAGCCCGCCGGAAATAAGCACCCCGTAAGGCACATCGCACATCATTTGCTGCTTGACCGCAGCTTCGAGCGACGTTCGGAGCTCCTGCAGGGACACCTTCCTGTTTGGAAGAGTATGTGCCCACTGTGGATCATACCACTTGACGAACTTTCCGGCTTTGGCGCTGTAATGATGCCCCGGAGGAAACTCCCGGATCGTCTCGCATACGCCATCGAGAGCTTTCATTTCGCTCGCGACGTAAGTCGTGCCGTCGCTGCCCCAACCGATGTAAAGCGGAACAATGCCGATGTGGTCTCGGGCGACGAAGAAATCGCCACTGCGCTCATCGAAGAGGGCAAATGCAAAAATGCCACTCAGCATATTGCACACGGCAGGGCCGTACTCGTCGTAGAGATACAGGATGATTTCGCAATCGGACTTCGTTTTCCATGCGTGCGGCAGCTTCAGCGCCTCGCGCAAGCCGACATGATTGTAGATCTCTCCGTTCACGGCCAAAGCGCGACCCGCGGTCACGTCGAGAAGGGGTTGAGCGCCGTGCTCCACGTCGACGATGGAAAGGCGCTCGTGCGCGAGCACTGCGCCGTCGCTGGAATAAATGCCGCTCCAGTCTGGCCCGCGGTGCCTGACCGTCTTGGCCATCTCGAGCGCCCGGCTGCGCGCCGACTCAAGCGATTCTTTAAATCCAAAGATGCCAACGAAGCCGCACAAGGAGGTTGCCCCTTCTGTGAATTCAGATCGCAGCGAAGCGGAACAGCGGATCGAGAACGGTAAAGGTCACAAAATATTCAAGGCTCATATCAAGCGGAATTGCCTATGCCTAAGCGGCGGCACCGTCGCATAGGCGATAAAATATGCGGATGAGCGGCATCAAACTCCATGGCTGCTCGTGTCTTCCAATTCCAAATGGCCCCTGATGCGGGCTGACCGGGCGCTTCATGCGATCGACGGGGGCGCAAATTCCTCATTTCGCTCGACGTGCCAATCCCGACCACTATGCCGCTTCCGGCTTTGTCACCTGCTGTCGCGCCGCGAGTCTGCCGCGGTCACGTCGGTCCGGCCTATCACGACCGGAACGTTTGAACTGCTTAGCTTTCGAGGTGCCGCGTCGGGACCATCCTGGTATCGCAGAGAGACCTCGATGGTGTCACCCGGCTGCAACTCGGCATCCTCGTTCACGACAACCCGTTCAGGTCCTTTCTCGCTCTTTCTAATAATAGCAATATCTGGCTTGCTGCCGGATCCCCGTGCGAGCTGCGATCGAACCATCGAAGTGTACTGAAGCTTCTCACCGACGCTCTGCAGTTTCTCGCGAATCTGATTGAGCTTTAAGCTGGTCTCTTGCAGCTCACGGAACAGATCAAGCTTCCGCTGATCGTCGAGCTTGACCAACCGTCTGGCGTACTCGTCCTGCAGTTTCTTGACCTGGAGCAATTGCGCAGAGGTCTGCAGCCTCCGGGTTGCCGACAGCAGAACCGCGCGACGCGCATCCGTCACGCGAGGGCTGATCAACGATCCCTTGCCGAACAGGTCGGTCGCTTTCTGAAGATCCTCGACGTCGGACTGAAGTCCTTCTTCATCTTTCTTTTGCTGCTCCGACAGCACGCGGACCTCGTCGTCTCCCTGCCGAACGCTGCGCTGCAAGTACGCCTTTTCCTGCTGATAGTCATTCTGCTTCGTCTTCAGATATTCGGCTTCCGCATTGACGATTTCCGAAACCGCCGACCGAGCTATCGGCAGGTCGGCAAGAGAAGCGCTTGGATTGATCTGCGTCCCTTCCCCGAGTTCGCTCTTGATGCGCCACATCCGCGCCTGTTCCTTGGCGAGTTCTGTCCAGAGCGATCCATACTCGCTTCTCAGGTCGGCTGACTCGAGATACGGGTTGTTCATCCTGATATGCATGATGTCGTAGCCACCCGCCATGGCGATGAGCTGGCGCGCGGTGCTCGCCGGACGATAAGGGTACTCCCCCGGCTTCGACACGTCCCCGTTGACGTAAACAGGCCTGTACTCCGCCACGATCGCCGTGACCTGATCTGCATCTATGACGACCACGACCTCGCGGCCGTCCACAGTCCTCTGTCGAAAGACCTTGCTCGTCATTGCGGCCCCGACCTTGGCCCGAATCTCTTGCAACGGCAGGCCGGCGACCGGGACCATCCCGACCAGCGGCAACGAGATATTGCCATCGACCTGGACAGGCGCGCGCTGCCGCAACTCCGGTACGCCTGCCACAGCGACCTCCAGAACATCTCCGACGCTCACTCGATATTCGGCTTTCGCCTGCGCGGAAATCGTCAGGCCAACAGCCACCAGGCCCCACCTGACGCAACGACCTGGTTGACCGCGACGGTTGTCAAGATGGAAGAAATTACGCAGCTTGGCGTTCGGCATGGCGTGCTCGATGGCTCGGTCTCACGGATTGATCGACAATCTAATCCCGCAGCGCCTCGGCTCAACTGACCATCGTAGTTACTCCCGGCTACCCATTTATTGCCAATCCGCCTCCTGACCCGAATGCTATTGTTTTTGTAGGGGGACGGACTGCTTGACGGACTGCCTGGGAGTAACCGGTGAGTTATGCGTTTTTCACCAATTCGCCGGCCCCTACCGAGCGTTCGGCGCATTCGGTCACTGGCCGCAAGGCAATTGCGGCTGACCTTGGCAAGAACAGATTGGCCGCCTTGCTGGTACTGGCGGCAGGCGCCGAGTTCCTCCTCGTAGCCGTTGGGGCTTTTGCCGCTGCCGTCCTCTATTATCGGCTGGTCCTTGCCCTCGACTATCCGGACACTCCCAAATACATCCTGGAATCTCTTCTGATTGCCACGTTGCAGCTGCTCGTTTCCGTTGGGCTCCAGCAGTATTCGCGGATCCAGACGCAGCCCCGGCACATCTTCCTGTGGAGCGGCGTCAGCGCCGTCTTCTTCGTATTCTCCTTCTTCATTTCAACGATATTTCTTCTCAAGATCTCGGACGGCTACTCGCGCGCCACCGTGATGGCCCAGGCGGCAAGCGTTATCGTCATGGTGCTCTTCGCGCGGGCAATATGCTTCTCGTTGCTGCAACCTGCCATCGCATCCGGACTGATCGACGCCAGGCGCGTCATCCTCATAGGTGAACCGAGCCACTGCCTGGATTTTTCCGCACGAGTAAGCGCCACCGGAATCCGGACCATTCGCTCGTTCGAGTTGCCGACCTTTCGCAAGGGCTCTTCTGCATCGGAGCATTTCGGGGCGGTCGAAGTGCTATCCCATGTCCGCGAACTGATCGCAGTGTGCCGTCCCCTGCGAGCGGATGACATTGTCATTCTGACTTCGGAGTCGGATGTTCGGGCGGCCCTCGCGCTCGCCGGCGCCCTGTCAGAGCTCCCGGTTGACGTTCACGTCGTCCCGGTCGGTGCAATCGACCTCATGGCCGTGTCGCGCATCACGCAATTCGGCAACATGGTGACGATGCGCATCTTCCAGTCTCCCCTGACGCCGTTCCACCGGGCGATAAAACGAGCCTTCGACATCGCGGCCGCAATTGCCGGACTTGTCATAATCAGTCCCCTCTTCGTCATCCTTCCGATCGCAATCAAGCTCGATTCCCCCGGGCCGGTGCTATTTCGTCAGACGCGGCACGGCTACAACAACGAGACTATTCGCGTGTTGAAATTCAGATCGATGACCGTGACGGAGGACGGCGACAATTTCAAGCAGGTGACCAGACACGATCCACGCGTGACCCGGTTGGGACGCTTCATGCGCCACACCAATATCGATGAGCTTCCACAGCTCTTCAACGTGCTGGTTGGCGACATGTCACTCGTCGGGCCTCGTCCGCACGCGACTTCGCAGAACGAGAGCTTCGCCCGGCTGATTTCGTCATTCTCCCGCCGCCACAACGTCAAGCCCGGCATTACCGGCTGGGCACAGGTCAACGGCTATCGCGGCGAAACCGACACCCTGGAGAAGATGCAACGTCGTGTCGAGCATGACCTGTATTACATCGACAATTGGTCATTCCTCCTCGATCTCAAGATCATCGTCATGACCCTCTTCTCCAGAAAGGTCTATTGGAATGCCTTCTAATGCGATGACGACCGCTGCATGTAGTCTGTACAGCAAGATCGCAAGGGCATTGCAGTCGATCCCGTTCCCGTTTGATCGGCGGAGGCTTCGGTAGGCCACCATTAAGTGCAGGTTCGAGACAAATGCTGCAAACTCACAGAACTGACAATTCGGCACCTCAGGACACGATGCCGCCTGAATTTGGTTCGCCGGCCGAATTCGTGGCGGAGGTTCTCGCCTTTTTGCGCCGCCGCCTCTCGATCATACTGCTGACGTGTTTCTTAATGTTTGGCGCCGGCTTGCTCTATCTCGTTGTCGCAGTTCCGACGTTTACGGCAACCGCGCAACTCATCGTCGACGCCAAGACGACTTCTTCCAACGACACGGCGTCGGCAACGACGGCCGTCGAAAGTCAGGTCGCAATCCTGAGGTCCGAGAGCGTCGCTCGCGCGGCGATCGCGAAGCTCGGTTTGGCGGGGGATCCGGAATTCTCCGGCGGCGCCCTGCACCGCCTCAGTCGGTCGACATCACGGCTGCTCGGTTGGAGCAGACAGGACACGGATGTCGTCACGCGTGATGCAATGGAAGCATTCGCGCGCAAGCTCTCGGTGAAGCGCGCCGGCCTCACCTACATAGTCGATCTCGCCTTCAGCTCCGCCGACCCCGAACGGGCCGCGCAGGTCCTGGACACCGTCGTAGAGACCTACATCACGACGCAAATGGACGCAAAATACAAATGGGGTCTGCAAAACGAGAAATGGGTCAAGGAACGTGTCAACGAACTGAGCAGCCAGGCGTCGACTGCCAAAAAGGCCGTAGCGGAATACAACAGGGCCAGGAATGGCGTCGCGGCTCCCGCGAACGCCGCCGACGCAGGTCCGCTCTCATCGCAATCGACCGGAACGCAAGACGAACTCCGTGCACTGGAAGCCACGGCGGATGCCGCCGCCAAAACGTATGACAATTTCCTCCGGATGTTGCGTTACATGGACGCCATGCAGCAGCAATCCGCGCCGGTGTTTGAGGCTCGTCTGCTCACCGGAGTGTCTCATCCCTACACGGCCAGCTCGCCGAACGCCCGCTTGATACTTGGATCAGCGATCCTCGGCGGCATGCTTCTGGGGATTGGAATAGGATTGCTGCGCGACAGGTCGGACCGGGAACGCGCGCCCGCGCGCAGGTCTGCAGCCACCGCATCCGGAGGAACTGGAGTCGTCCAGGGGCTCAAGGCGAACGGCGTGAAGCCCCATTTCGATGGTTCGTTCAAGGTCGAGAAACAACACACCTACAAGGAGGCCAATCCTGACTTATAGTCGCATGAATTGGCTCCCGATCGCGATACCGCAAGCTCGATTGAAACGCCCCGTACATCACGCGTCGAACAATGCTCGTCGGCGAACCGCCTTCATCGCGATGAAGGCAGCATGTTTCTCGTTGCGGTCACCGGAGTGGGTAATCCAGAAGGGCCGAACGCTCTCCGCAGCCGCGGGGTTATATTCGACCCTGCGACAATGTGCCGATTTGACAATGTGTAACATTTGAACGCTCAGCCTCCGCGCAGTCCGCTCCTCCGCCCACGAGGTGCGCCGAACCGGGAATTCCGGGCAAGAGCTCGATCACAATTACTGGGCGCCGCGTGGCGTCCACCAACGTTGGCTTGAGCAATGACGAGCTTTACTCGACCGTCCGGCGGACCCGCGACCATGTTCAGCAATGTCTTCCGGCAGTCATGGCTGGCTTTGACATACCGATGCTCGGGCGCCGTCGTCTCCCTCCTCTTCGGCGTAAGCTTTGCGCGGATGATGAACATAGAGGAATACGGTGCGCTCATGTCGTTGATGACGTTCGCGCTCGTCGCCTCCACGGTCGGCCTTATAGGTCAGCAATTTCGCGTGTTGCGGGAAATACCAAGCATCGCCGCCCGGAAAAACTACCCGGAGATCGGCTCGATTGTCTCGAAGCGGGTTCGCGTGGCATGTCTGGGCAGCGTTGCCGTGACCGTACTCGCCCTGCTTCCGTTCGTCGCCGCTCACGGCCGCGACGGAATATTCGGAGGCTGGCAATATGCCACGAGCGTGCTTCTGATATTGCCGTTGTCCTTGATCGAAATGCAGAGCTCGCTGGGGCGCGCGCTCGGCTCCGTCAATCTCGCACTCGTGTCGAAGGATGTGTTGTGGCGATTTCTCATCATATTGTTGGGCGCCGTTCTCTTCGCGACGTATGGCCATCCGCTACCGGCTGAAGACGTTCTGCTGATTGCGACTGGAATCCTGATCGTGTTGATCGCTACCCAGAACATCTACCTGCGGCATCTCGCGGAGGGGTGTAAGGTATTCACCATGGCGGTGGGGCGATCGAATGACCGGCTTCGCGACACCCTTTCCACTTCGGGACCGTTCTGGGTAACCAGCGTCACGAGCATCATGGGCGGCACGGTCGACCTCATCGTCATCACGGTCATGGTCGGCCCGGAAGCCGGAGGATATTACTACGCCGCCAGCCGGATCGCGCTCCTTCTTGATTTCTTCCTGGCGACCTTCTGTATTCCCGCGGCGCCCCTCATCGCACGTCTGTTCGATGAGAATCGTCATGCGGAAATCACGCGCGTCACGTCGGGAGCGTCATTGGCTGCGTTTGTCGCGGTCCTCGGCTGCGTTGCGACGTTGGCGCTTGGCGGCGACCTCGCGCTGATGGCGTTCGGAGCGACTTTCACCCGCGCCTACAGCGTCCTGATGGTCCTGGCAACCGGCATGCTGGTGTCGACATATTTCGGGATCGGCCCCATCGCCCTGAATATGACAGGCCATCAGCGGGCCGCGATGCACATCGTGGTGATCACTTGGGTGACGGGAATCCTGGCCATGATTGGCGCGACTTGGGCCTTCGGGACGATAGGAGCAGCGATTGCGGGCTCCTGCGCGGGCATCGCAACCAGGGTGTGGACTGCGGCCTACATTTATTCGGCGGAAGGGATCGATATCACCGCCACCACGGCGCTCCGCGCGTTGGTTAGGCGCGCAACGAGGCGAGGAGCATCCGAACCCCGTAGCGAGGCAATACGGCCAGAAGCCGGCGGCACCATTCTTGACCTGCAGCCTGTTCGCGGCAGTCGGGACACACGTACATGAATTGGGGAGATAGTTGAATGCGTTCGCTGTCATCCGAGGACGCGACTGCTGCAATTGGATTTACGCGCGGGAGGCGGTACCTGATGGACCGGTCTACATTCGAATACGAGGTGTCAGGAAGCCGGCTTTCCATGGGGCTGGTGAAGCTTCTGCACACCGTTGTTGCGCGGAGTACCGGGCGCGGTATGGGACTTGCCATGCGGGCGGTCAAGCCGCTTCTGCATTCCCAGCTGTCTTGCGTCCATTTCGCCGACGGTAGCCGCTTGTACTTCGAGCTGAACGACGTTTACTGGAATGCGTTCTTCATCGGCCAGCCCGGTATGACCTACGAGCCGGACATAGCGACGCTTCTGCTGCGGCTGAAGGATACCGACTATACGTTCTTCGATTGCGGTGCAAACATCGGATACTGGTCCGTTCTCGTCACGTCGGAAATGCTGGGTCGCAAGCGCGCGATTGCCGTCGAGGCTTCACGGGAGACGCTTGCAATTCTCGAGCAGAACCGTGACGCGAATGATCGGCGCTTCGAGATCTGCCGAAGGGCATTGTTCGAGTACGACGGGCGCAGCCTGTTCTTCTCCGACGACGGACCTCATTCGGCCCGGCACATCGTAACGTCGCAGAGCAGCCGTCCGTCACACACCGAACCCGTCATATCGATAACGATCGATGCGTTGGCAAGGGACCAGCAGCTGACCGACAGCGATCGGCTCGTTATCAAGCTCGACGTCGAGGGCCAGGAGGTTGCGGCCCTGAAGGGCGCTCGGCAGGTTCTGAAGCGCGACACGCTGATCATCTACGAAGATCATGGCCAGGATCGCAGCCACGCGACCACGAGGTACGTGTTCGAGGCACTCGGACTTCCGGTGTTTGCTCTTGCTGCAGACGGGTCGGTCACGAAGGTCGGTGACCTCGGCACACTGGATCGCCTGAAAGTGAACCCCAAAATCGGCTACAATTTCGCGACCTGCCCACCCGGATCCGGCTTCCACCGCTGGATATCAGGAATCGCCAGCCAGGCATGATCGTGTCGGGTGCCGTCGGAGGCCGATCCTGGCGCACGGGATCGCAGGCGGCTCAACCTACTTCGCGTGCCCGAGCCAGAATTCGCGTGCACTCGGCTCTTCGATGCGATCAGAATGCACAATATCAATTGCTGCCGCCGAACAGCATCTGGACCGCCGACTGCACGCCATTCATTCGCCCCTCGAACGGAATTCTCCCGTCGGATGGCCCTCCGACCGCGATGCGGGGGAGCCCAAAAGGATTCAGCTTGCGATCAGATATCTGTCCATGCCGAGTTGTGACTGCGGTCGAAAAACCGACCTCCACCGCGAGATGTTGTTCTCGATCACCGCATGCCCTGGAGTTGCCGTAGGGAAAAGCGACGTGCCGAACCGGGCGCTGAAGCAGTCTCTCAAGATAGGTGCGGTTACCCGCCATTTCGGCACGCGCTGAAGCTGCATTCAGGTACGCGAGCGCTGGATGCGATTCCGTGTGTCCGCCAATCGTGGCCAGGGGGTGTCGTGCCAGGACCTGAAGCTCGCGCTCATTGATGAAATAGGCGTCGTTCAAGGCCTCCAGCGACAGATCGGCCTTGCTGAACGTAGGGGCGAGCATCTCGACTCGTTGGTAATCTTCATGGACCCAGTTGCTCACCTTCTCCAGGGCCGATACCTTCTCGTCAAAATCGCGACAGCTGAATCGCATGTTCATTGCGTCGATCGCAAGACTGTCTCTCGAGCGGAATAGGTCCCGCAAGCCCAGCCACCACGGTTGCAGCGTCCGCGTCACCGCACCCGTTGGAACATATACGGTGAAGGGCGCATTATTTCGCTCAAGGATCGGCAATGCCGTCGTGACGTTGTCCTTGTAGCCGTCGTCGAAGGTAAGCACCGCATAGCGGCGGGGTTCAGGATCCACCGCCAGCCGCTCGAGACATGCATCGAGACTGACAATCTCCCATCCCTGCTGGCGCAGCCACTTCAGGGTGTATTCAAAGAAATCAGGCGATGCACCGGTCTTCAGCTCCGAGCGCCAGTCCGACTGAATCTCATGGAACATCAGGATGGCGGCCCTGCCGGCAAATACCTTGCGTAAAGCAGGCGCGAGTCCCGCCCAACTAGCCGCATGGAATATCGTTCGGCTGAGAAGTCGCTTCACGCGAAATCACCACCGGACAGGTTGATTGCGCGCAAGCCGACCAAGCGTCTTCGGTGCCCATGTGATTGCGTGCGCGATCTGCCCATGCTCATCTCAAATAGCCCTCGTGAACGCAGCAGTGTTTCCGACGGGAAACACCCCTCCATTTATCGACAAACCGCACCGCTCTGGCAACCACGGCGCTGGTACTCACTACTGGGTACCCCAGATTTCATCGCCTCCACTCTGAATGCGCCGCCTGCATCGAACTGCTTTCACGGTAGCTTTTCGTCAGACACAGAGTGCACCGGCCACTGGTGATGCCGGCGTTCGTGATGCGCGTGTCGAGGGCCTTTATGAAAGTACTGCTCGCCAATAAGTTTCTGTTCAACAACGGTGGCGCAGAGGCAGTGCTGCTTCAGGAAAGAATGTTCCTGACGAGCAGCGGGGCGGACGTCATTGACTTCGCGATGCAGCACGAGCGGAACATCGAATCCCGCTACGCAAATCACTTCGTATCTCGCCAGGAATACCGGACCGGCGGCCGTCTCGCCAAGATCAAGAGCGCGCTCTCATTGATTCACTCGCGCGAAGCCGTGAGCAAGCTGGCATCCCTGATCGAGGAGACCCGACCGGACCTGATGCACTGCCACAACATCTATCATCAGCTGACCCCGTCGATTGTCGGCGTCGCCAAGTCGCGCGGGATTCCGGTCGTGCTGACCCTGCACGATTCGAAGCCGGTGTGTCCGGTGCACACCCGCATGCGAGAGGACCAATTATGTTCATCGTGTCTCGCCGGCGATTTCCATCACGTGCTGATGCACCGTTGCGCTGACGGCTCGATCGCACAGAGCGCCACGCTTTACATGGAAGCGGTCATTCAGCGCTGGTTTGGCAGCTACGAGAAGGTGGATCGCTTCCTCGCGCCGAGCCAGTTCATGCGGGAGTCGGTGCTGCCTCGGTTCGCCGCGGACCGGGTCCAGGTGCTCTACAACGGCGTGGATGTCAGCGGCATTTCGGCGAGCGATCGGGACAAGGGATACGTGCTCTATTGCGGCCGGCTCGCGCCGGGAAAGGGTGCGGAGACGCTGTTGCGCGCCCACGAAGCAGCGGACTTCCGGTGGCCTCTCGTCGTCGCAGGATCCGGCCCGCTGGCGGATAGTTTGAAGGCGCAGTTCACCCGGAATGTGCGTTTCGCGGGCCAGCTTTCCGGCGAGACTTTAAACGAGACGATCGCCGAGGCTTCCGTGGTGGTTGTGCCTTCGGAGTGGTGCGAGAACTGCCCGATGTCGGTGCTGGAGGCGATGGCCTATGGCAAGGCGGTCGTAGCGACCCGCGTCGGCGGCATTCCGGAGCTCGTGGACGATCGTGTGACGGGGCTTTTGTTTGAACCCGGCAATACGGACGAGCTTCGTCATCACCTCGATTGCCTGATGAACGACGCCACACGCCGTGCAGGCATGGGAGCAGCAGGAAGAAGCCGCGTCGAGGCGGACTTCTCTCTCGAGAAGCATAACACCGAGCTGATGGCCGTCTACCGATCACTGGTGAGCGAGCGGCCTTCATCGCATTGAGGATTGCAAATGGACCTCACCGTAATCTCCACGTTTCGTTGCAACTCGAGATGCCAGATGTGTTACATCTGGAAGAATCCGACCGATCCAAAGGAAGAGGTCACGCTCGAGACCCTGGCGAAACTTCCTGCGGGGTTCGACAATCTCAATATCTCCGGCGGAGAGCCGACCCTGCGGAAGGATCTGGCCGAGATGGTGGACCTGCTCCACCCCAAGGCCCGGATCATAGAGATCAGCTCGAACGGCCTGCATCCCGAGCGTCTCCTGCCCATCGTCAAGAAGCACCCGAAGATAAAGGTTCGTTTCAGCCTCGAGGGTGACGCGACCACCAGCGACTGCATCCGCGGCGAGAAGGACGGCTACGCCACGAAGGTCGCCGGACTTCGCATGCTGCAGGAGGCAGGTGGGCAGGACCTGGGATTCGCCTTCGTCATCCAGGACGAGAATGTGGCCCAGCTCGTTCGAACCTATGAACTGGCGCGTTCGATGGGGTTCGAACTTGCGACCTCGACGCTGCACAACGCGTGGCAGTTCTACAAGAACGACAATTATTTCTATGAACGTGTCGCGGTGGCCCGGCAAGTCGAAGGGCTTATCACTGCGATGCTCAAGAGCAACAAGCCGAAGAACTGGTTTCGCGCCTACCTGAATTTGGGCTTGATCGAAAAGATCCTCGGCCACCCGCGGTTGATCCGCTGCAGCGCGGGGACGGATTTCGCATTCATCGACCCGTGGTCCGATGTGTGGGCCTGCAACGTGCGGTCGGACCTGCCGCTGGGCAATTTGGCGCGCCAATCCTGGAGCGAGATCATGGCCAGTGACACGGCCAAGAACTCCGTCGCCAAGGTTCACGCTTGCCAACAAAACTGCTGGATGGTGACGACCGCGCGCACGGCAATGCGCTCAACGCTGATTCCGCAGGCACCGAAGATGGGTCCGCTCATCTGGGTGCTGAAGAATAAGCTGAAGGTCGAGCTCGGCCGGCCGATCTGTTTCGATCAATACATCGATTATTCCAACGTCGCGCCTACTCCGCACGTCCAGCGAACGTCATTCCTCAACGAAAAGCAAAAGGCACGGTTGGTGCGCGGGAGAGAGACGGTCGACGCCCGATACCCGCTCAAGGAATTCCTAAATAACTGATTGGACAGAAGGAGGGTGCAGTGAGTGCGGATCATCTGGTACTGCGGGTGATCATGCTTGGCTTGCGCGGGTTTCCCAATGTGCAGGGAGGAGTGGAAGTTCACGCGGAGCACCTGTGCCCCCATCTCAAGGAACTGGGCTGCGATGTCGAGGTGATCGTTCGTTCCTCCTATATGCCGCCTGATCGCGGCGACGAGTGGCAGGGCGTACGTTACCAGCGGGTATGGTGTCCGAAGACCTCGGGTCTTGAGACAATCGTCCATTCATTCCTCGGAGTGCTTGTCGCTGCATGGCAGCGGCCGGACGTGTTGCACATCCAGGCCATCGGACCGGCCTTGATGGCGCCACTCGCGCGCTTGCTGGGACTGCATGTTGTCGTGACGCACCACGGGCCGGATTACGAACGCGAGAAGTGGGGCCGATTGGCCAGGATGGCCCTGCGCGCCGGCGAGGCCTGGGGCATGCGATTTTCCGACGGCCGCATCGTCATCTCCCAGACCATCCGAAAGCTGGTGCGGGAAAAGTACGGCCTGAATTCGGACCTCATTCCAAACGGCGTCACCTTGCCCGACGTACCGAAAAGCACTTCGGTGCTGGACAAGCTTGGGCTTACGCCGGGACGATATGTGTTGATGGTGGGTCGGCTGGTGCCAGAGAAGCGGCACACCGACCTGATTCAGGCCTTTGCCGATGCCAGACTCACCGGATGGAAGCTCGTGTTCGTCGGCGCCTCCGAGCATCCCGACGCGTATACGGAGATGCTTGCGGCACGCGCTGGAGCGACCGCTGGGGTGATCATGGCGGGCTTCCAGTGCGGGCTCGCACTGCGGGAGCTATACGCCCACGCAGGCATTTTCGTTTTGCCATCCTCGCACGAAGGCTTGCCGATCGCGCTGCTGGAAGCTTTGAGCTTCGGTTTGCCCGTGGTGGCCAGTGACATTCCTGCTCACCTGGAGATCGGATTGAATGACGCGCACTATTTTCATGTGGGAGATGTATCAGGGCTCGCGGATCGCCTGGCATCGTTTGCGCACAGTCCGTGGCCGCTGGAGTTGCGCGAGAAGACACGCAACTGGTTGGCCGAACGGGAAGACTGGCGCTCTATCGCGGAGCGCACTCTCGGATGCTATCGCAGAGCAATTGAGCCTCGTCGAGGCGGTCCTCATGCGCGGTCCCGGGCGGCGCCGCCCAGCACCGCCTAGCGAGCTACGCACGCGGCGCGCCGGCCAACGCGCGATTCCCGTCCTGCAATTGAGGTATCGCCTCAAGTCGATCGAACCAAAGCGACGTTCAAGATGAATATGCTTTT
Organism: Bradyrhizobium pachyrhizi; assembly: GCF_001189245.1. GTDB lineage: Bacteria > Pseudomonadota > Alphaproteobacteria > Rhizobiales > Xanthobacteraceae > Bradyrhizobium > Bradyrhizobium pachyrhizi. The sequence continues at coordinate 78,363 of NZ_LFIQ01000052.1, forward strand.
GCTGTATTTCCTCATCTATACGTTCTTTCGATCGATCTCCAACGGCCTCGACCGTCTGTCCGGGACGAGCTTTTCCATGATCCTGTCGCTCACCGTCATCGGGATCGGTGTTGTGGCCGCCTGGCACACGCGACATGTCAGGATACATAAAAGACTCTTCGTACTTTTGATATGCATGTCCGTCTTTTTTGCCGCTTGCGTGCTGTCATTTGTCATCAATGGTTTCGGAGCGGGCAAGATTATCGACCAGTATGCCGCCTGGTACGAGATGTTCAGGTATGTGTACCTGATCATGTTCGTGACACTGCTCTCCGCCCTTTATCGGCATCCGAATTTTTGTCCGAGCGTGCATCGTGTTTACGTGTTGCTGTTATTCGTCATTTCCGCGGTGGGGCTCGGTCAATACCTGACCGGTCATGCAGAGCTCGTCACGCAATACGACAAGTTTGAACGGGTCGCGGGTCTTTCTTCGCACCCGGTACCCTACAGTCTTGAGATCGTGCTGACCTTTTTCGTTTGCGAGCTGTCGCGCCGGAAAATGCGCCTTCCCATTCAGCACTTTCACATCGCGGTGTACTTGCTGTTTCTTGTTGCCCTGGTCCTTTCTGCTTCAAGGACCGGTGTCGCGCTGCTCGGAGTGACCCTCACCGTATACCTCTTTGTCCAGCGGCCGGCCCTCCTTCCCGTGTTCGCGGCAGCATTCGCGATCCTCCTATGGATATCTCCGTTTGGAGAGTTGTTTTCGGACCTGAGCACCGTTCCGGAATATATCATAAGAGGCGAATATGCGGTGTGGGACTGGCGCACCGCGCCGACCTCGGTCCATTGGCGCATTCACCACTGGTACTATCTGTCCACACTTGGATTGGAACGAGCGTGGATCGGATATGGCCCCGGTCAAGTAGGGTTCTATAGCCCGTTTTCTCTTTTGGCGCATAGTCAGTTCGTGGAAATATTCTTCGAGTCGGGCGTGGTCGGCCTGATCACCTTTGCCATGTTTTGGTTCAGTCTTCCGCTGGCCGCAATGTCGGACGGGCGGCGGCTCGTTTCCTCATATGGAAAACGGTCAGCAGAAATTGGAGTCCTGCACTTGTGGCTTGCGATGTTTGCCGGCGTCACGCTGGTCGCATCGTTCGATGCGAGCTTCGACAGGGAAACGGTGGCGTTTTCGCACTTGATCGTCAGTATGTTTGTTGTGCTGGCTCAACCTGAAGCCGTCACCGAACGTGACTCAGGATCGCGCTACTCATACATCTCGATGACTGCTGGTTCGCGGATTGAAGCATCGGCGAGCCGAGGAACTATCTGAACAGCAACATGGCCGCTGTTGGCAGCATCGGCCGATACTGGTTATGAGCACTTCCCATGAAAGAGCATCTTGCCGCTCTCATGTTACTCGGCGCCCTCGTCTCATTGGCGAGCGCCGCGACGATAGCGCCTCCGTTCCAGTACGGACGATGCAGCGACAACCGTAATCTCTTGTTAGAGATCGAATCTGCGTCGCACATGACGCAGCGGGGAATGTGTCATCACAATCCAGTGCTGCAGGTGCAACTACACAAGCGTCCGGTACTCAAACCCATCTGCACGTCCTTGTCGATCGATTGTGTGGTTTCGCAGACTTCCGGATATGACAACGGAATATATCCACACGGAGTCAGGACCTATTTCTCGTGGTATGCAGGCGGCCCCGCCGCCACCGGGAACATTGTTTCTCCTACCGACTTCTCTTCACTGACGGGTTGGGGACAGATTTATCCGCAAGTCGGTGTTTCGAACGTTGCTGCCAACGTCTACTTGAAGGACTATCGCGTCTATGTGCACTTGACGAGTGGCGGTTGGCAACTTGTACAAGATCAAGCCACGAATTCCATCGGTGGCCGGCATTACGTGGCAGACTTCTCCAACAACTCCTCTTCGGAAATGAGTCTCGTTGTTCAGTCTGACGGAAGCGTAAGAATGGACTCGCCAGCATCCGACTATAATAATCATTTCTGGATTGAGCCGAGAGGATCGTATACTCCCGGAACAGTCGACGGGGTGTTCTCGCTGGCACAGCTACGCACCGATGATGCAAGTGCAAATCTGATCGCAAACTTTGGAGCTGACTGGTGGAGAAACACCTCAGCTCCGTACCTCTACCAAAATGGAGTGTTTGTAAATAATCCCGGCATCGGCATGGGCACTTGGGTCAAGTTGACGACGACGTACCAGTACTTCTTCTTCACGACCATGACCGAAGCGCAACTACAAGCCGACCCGCCGCCCTTGAGATAGCTGAACAGCGCTTCAGTGCTCGACAGATCCGCTCGGGCACTTGCCGCAACAGCCTCCGCGTCCAAGCGCGCGGCGCGCTCGCCAAGGATCATCGCATCCGCGGCGGCAAGATCCGAGGGGGTGGTTCAGGAGCGGTCACGATGGCGATGGAAATCCAGAATATCCCGTTCAGCCCTGAGCTTGCTGACCTCACGCCTGAGCCGCGCAATTACCTCTGCTGCTCGGGCTTCATCTGGCCGTGACCCGGCAAAGGCCTGCACAGGATCGGAGCCGAACTCCTTCACTCATTTTCGCAAAACATTCTCGTGAACCTCCCAGGTCTCGGGCGGCTTGCGCCGCCGATACCCGCGTTCTAGCTGGCGAGAACCATCAGTGATGCCCCGCCGAGCAAGCGCACAGACAGGTCCTCTCCGGCAACAGTCCGGACAATGCGCCGCCCGGCGTTCACGAGGAGGGTTTTCGTGGTTCGCCATTCGGGGTGGAGATGGAGGAAATCTTCAAGCCTGGTGTACTGACTGTCAATGATCTCAAAGCCGGTGTCGCGCAGTGTCGCCAGAGCTGTTGCCTGATCAAAGTAATGCAGGTGACCAACCTCCTTGCGTTTCTGAAGTGGCTGATCGCGCAGAACGCTGAGGACATTAAGGTCGAGGGGGATATGAAACACATAGTATTTCGAACGCCCTCTGAGCCTTCGCAGAAAGCCCATATAGTCATCGATGTGCTCGAAAACATCGATGCACAATAGAAGATCGTAGCTTCCGCTGGTTTGCGAGAAGTCTCCGCAGTGGAAGTGCAAATTGTCCCGTTCGCGCGGTTTGGCGGCAGTGATGGCATAGGGGGCGATATCGTAGCCAACGGCGGTTGAGTCACGGAAGACGTCGTGCTCAAGCAGGGCGTTCAGAACGCCTCCCACTCCGCAACCGACGTCGACGATCGTCCGGCAGGTGATGTTGTTGGCACGCACGATCCTGGCGATCTTCGCGGCCTTGGTTCCGGCATCCTCGTCATGCCAGCCCGGATGGGCTTCGGCATAACCTTCCCCAGTATAGAGATCGCTGGACGCGAGCCCTGCCCCTCTGACGACAGCCATTGTTCTCTCCCTCAATTGAATGGCGACCTGGACGACCGATCGGGACGCCAGAGTTGCAACCAGCTCTTGCGAACCGGCACCTGAAGTGCCGTGCAGTCACGTGATGGCGACGGGAGCGCTCGCCGCGGCCAGCGAACCGCAGCCGATCCGAGAGCCTGCGTTCGAATTCGTAGGGCGCGATCGGGCGACCAGGCGGCCGCGTGTCCTTCCGGCGCCGCTGGATGGCCAAATAGTCGGGCTTCAGATTCGTCAACCCACGAGCCGCCATTCAAGAGAACCGATCCGTCTCCACCGGCAAGTGTGTTCTTGATGTTGAGGTCGTCGCAATAATCCTTGCGGGCTACCCCGAAGCGCAGAACCTAATCCGCGCTTGAATCGACAAGCATCCGTCGCTGCAACATAGGCGACCGGGAAACAAGGGACTGGGGCCGATATACGTGTGTATAAATCACACTTTGAAAGTTTTTTTGCCATTTTTGATTATTAACCAACCGGCTCAGCAGTCGGGGGGGCCAACTTCCAAAAAACCCACTGCTTGAAATCTCCTCGCGGTTCGAGGCTGCAATTCTTTGGAATCTGTTCGCGACTGAAGTTGCGAGCATGGAATATGTCGCACATCCCCGATGCGCGGCAGCGGAATTTCACGTCCTTAAATCTGGTCTGCAATGGAGAACTAATGTGGCGCTGACCGATGTCACCTATCAAAATACGCCTGGCAACAGCGAAGGGTTTCCGCTTGGCGTCCCCACTAGCTATTCCTGGTACGGCGGGAGCACCGGCCATACAGGCAGCACCCCGCCCTCCAATTTCACCTCCGTCACAGGGTGGGGACAGGTCTATCCCGAATCCGGGGCAAGCAACGATTCCAATCCGGCCAACGTTCAGATCGCGAACTTCCAGACGTGGGTGCATCTGAAAACCGGCGGCTGGGTTCTCGTGCAAGATCAGGCGACGGACCCGATCGCCGGAGCGCAGTTTCTCGCCGACTTTTCCGGAAACACGAACTCTGCCTGGAGCGTGACAAGGCAGGCGGACGGCAGTGCGATGGGCGCTGCGCCCCTCAGTGGATACAACGACCATTTCTGGCCGGGCTCACGCGGCTCCTATTCCGCCGGAACGGTCGATGGCGTCTATGTCCAGGCCGATATGAGGACCACTGATCCGAACGAGCATCTCGTCGCCGATCTGGGAGCCGATTGGTGGTCGACCCCGACAGCCCCATACGTCGACGGGTTCTCCAACAATCCCGGCGCCGGGATGAGCGATTGGGTCGCACTGACGACGAACTACAAGACCCTTTACTTCACCTCGATGACTTCCGCGCAGTTGCAGGCCGACCTGCCGCCTCCGCTGCAGGGCACCTCTTCGCCCACGACACCGACGCAGCCGACGACGCCGACCGATCCCACGATACCGGCGCAACCGACGACGCCGACCGACCCCACGACGCCGACAACCCCCACGACTCCAAGCGTGACCGCACCGGTGCTCGACGTCGCGGACAAGTCGCTTTGGGTGGCCGGCAGAGGCGGTCAGGTCGACCTGGGGACGACCATTACAACGACCGACCCCAACGATAACCTCACCCTCAGCATCATGGGATTGCCGCGATATGAGACGATCACGACCGGCGACGGCACGACGCTCAGGGGCAACAACATCACCCTGACGTCCGCGCAGGTCGACAGCGGACTGACGCTGACATCGAACTACAAGGGCAATGCTCATCCGGTCGCGAACCTCACGCTGACCGCGAGCGCTATGGATCCGACCACCGGCGCTGTGATGTCGTCGGATCCGCAGACGATCCGCGTGACGGATCCCCGGCCGTCCAACTGGACTGGCGGAAACGCGGGGAGCTGGGCAAACCACGGCTTTGCTCAATTGCAGCAGCAGATGGGCGACACCAGCACCCTGGCGAACACAGCATCGCAGACGACCGGTTGGGCCGATCAAGGCGCGCGAGCGTCCCAGGCAAGCCAGGGCTTTGCGCTGCTGAACCAGTATCTGGCCGGTAGCTCCGGTCGGGTCGACGCTGGTCAGATCGTGGCGGCCATGTCGAATGGGACCGGCTGGACGCACAACTCGTTCCTGAGCAAGCCTCAAGGTTGATCCGGCTACTGCACCCGGGGGCTCTGCGCCCGGGTGCAGTACCATCAACGTGTTGGGAATTGAAAACGGGTGGTCGATCGCGGGCAGTAACGGCGAAGGGACTGTCACGCGCGGGTCTTGGTGTCGGTTGGCTTCATCGCTCGCATCTGTTTCCGAGCGATAGAAATGCGTGCTGGCGCAACAGCTTCGGGTATGCGGCAAATTTGCGCGCAACATAACGGTGCAAAAATCAAGATTTGAAACTTTTTTCGCCATTTTTGCGCATTAACGAACCGGTTCAGCAGTCGGGGGGCCACGTCGAAAATCCCACTGCTTTGAAATCCCCTCGCGGTTCGAGGCCCTAGTGCTTTGATGTTGCTTGCGCCTTTTGGCTGCGAGCAAGCGGTATGTCGCATGCTCTGTCGATGCGCGACATTGGAATTCCCAGTCTTTGGAAATGCATGAGAAGGAACACTAACGCGGCCGGGTAGCCGCGAAGGGTTGAGTAAGAATGGCGATCCAGAACGGAAATGCCCCCGCTGCAGATCTAGGGCTTCGCGCGCTAGCTCTGTTCCTGCGCCTCCATGGCGTGAATACTGTGCCGGACCAGCTCCGCGATCGTTGCGGGAGCGACGAGATCGGCATCCGCGCGATGCTTCGCTGCGCGCGCGAATTCGGGGTCAAGGTCCGTTCGCGGACAATGGATTGGACCCGCCTTGCGGGTATCCAGCTGCCCGGAATCGCCTCGCTGCGTGACGGCGGATTTCTGCTGCTCGGCAAGATCGACGACCAGGTGGCGCTTGTGCTGCACCCGACCTCGCCGCATCCGAGCCGGATGACGCGCGCGGAATTCGAAGCGATCTGGGATGGCGGTTTGATCTGTGCTGGATCACAGAGCCTCGCACAGCGCGCACGTCATGCATTTGCCGGCATCCGCACGCGCTCGTTTGACCTGGGCGCCGGCCTGATGCACCGCGCCGGCGGGGGCCTGATGCGTGCCCGTGACGGCCTCACGAAGAGCTTCTTGACGATGAGACCTGGCATCCTGATGCGCGGGCCTCTCGACGATGTCGCAGACCATCCGGCGAACACCGAATCCCCGGCCGCCGGCGTCGACTCCGAAAACGACGATGAATCCGGGCTCATTGCGCTGGCGATCTTGCTGCGTTGCCATGGCATCGCTGCCGACCCCGGCCAAATTCGCCACCGGATCGGCGCAGCGCGCCTCGGCGTTACTGAGATATTGCGCTGTGCCAAGGAATTCGGGCTCAAGGCAAAGGTGCAGAGGACGAGCTGGAACAGGCTTGCCGTCACCCCGCTGCCGGGCATCGCGCTGCTGCGCGACGGCAGCTTCCTGATCCTCGGCAAGGTTATCGACGACAAGCTCCTCATTCAGCGCCCGCTGTCTCCGCGGCCCGAAGCAATCACCCAGGCGCAACTCGAGGCCATCTGGGACGGTGGCATCATCCTGATGGCCCGGCGCGCGAGCCTGACCGACCTCGCGCGGCGCTTCGATATCTCCTGGTTCGTCGGCGCCATGCAAAAGTATCGTCGCCTGCTCGGCGAGGTGCTGGCGGCGTCGTTCTTCCTTCAGATCTTCGCCGTTGTCTCGCCGCTGTTCTTCCAGGTGGTGATCGACAAGGTGCTCGTGCATCGAAGCATGAGCACGCTCGACGTGCTGGTCGTCGGGCTTGTCGTACTGACCGTGTTCGAGGCCGTTCTCGAGACGCTGCGTGTCTATCAGTTCGCGCATACGACAAACCGTATCGACGTCGAGCTCGGCGCCAGGTTGTTCCGTCATCTGTTGGCGCTGCCGATCGCCTATTTCCAGGCCCGCCGCGTCGGCGATTCGGTGGCGCGCGTCCGCGAGCTCGAGAACATCCGCCAGTTCCTGACCAGCTCGGCGCTCACACTGGTGATCGATCTGCTGTTCACCGTCGTCTTCCTTGCGGTGATGTTCTACTACTCGACGACGTTGACGTGGATCGTGCTGGCGTCCTTCCCGCTCTACATCGGCATCTCCGCGGGAGCCGCGCCGCTGTTCCGTCGGCGCCTCGACGAGAAGTTCAATCGCGGTTCCGAGAACCAGGCCTTCCTGGTCGAGAGCGTCACCGGTATCGAAACGCTGAAAGCCATGGCGGTCGAGCCGCAGATGCAACGCCGCTGGGAGGAGCAGCTCGCCGGCTATGTGTCCGCAAGCTTCCGCGTGCTCAGCCTGAACAACACGGCGAGCCAGGCGGTCCAGATGATCAACAAGCTGGTCATCGCCGCGACCCTTTACTTCGGCGCCCGCCTGGTGGTCAGCGGAGACCTGACTGTCGGCGAGCTCGTCGCGTTCAACATGCTGGCCGCGCGCGTCAGCGCGCCGGTTCTGCGGCTCGCACAGATCTGGCAGGACTTCCATCAAGCCCGCCTCTCGATCGATCGTCTCGGCGACATCCTCAACACCATTCCCGAGCCGAGCTTCACGCCGGCCCGCGCGGCGCTGCCGCCGATCCGCGGCCAGGTCACATTCGAGCACGCGACTTTCCGCTACCGCATCGACGGCCCCGAGGTGCTGCACGACGTGTCCTTCAGCGTCGAGCCAGGCCAGGTCATCGGCATCGTGGGTTCGTCGGGCTCGGGCAAGAGCACCGTCACCAAGCTGATCCAGCGTCTCTATGTCCCGGAGAGCGGACGCGTGCTCGTCGACGGCGTCGACCTCGCGATGGTCGATCTGAGCTGGCTGCGGCGCCAGATCGGCGTCGTGCTGCAGGAGAACGTACTGTTCAACTGCACGATCCGTGACAACATCGCGTTGGCCGATCCGGCGATGCCGATGGAGCGCGTCATCGAAGCGGCAGAGCTAGCCGGCGCCCACGACTTCATCCTCGAACTGCCGGAGGGTTACGACACCGTCGTGGGTGAGCGCGGCAGCAGCCTGTCCGGCGGGCAGCGCCAGCGCATCGCAATCGCGCGTGCACTCATCACCGATCCACGCATCCTGATCCTGGACGAGGCGACCAGCGCGCTGGACTACGAAAGCGAGCGCGCGATCCAGCAGAACATGAGGCGGATTTCCGCCGGACGGACCGTGTTCGTCATCGCCCACCGGCTGTCGACGGTGCGCAATGCGAGCCGGATCATCACCCTCGAGCATGGCCGCATCGTCGAGGACGGCAGCCATGACGAGCTGATCCGCACCAACGGCCGTTACGCCAACCTCCATTATCTGCAGGCCGGTATCCATGACGTCCGCTAGCCGCAACATCGTCGCGTTCCCGAGACGCGAACCTCGCCGCCGCGAGCAAGAAATCGCCTTTCTACCGGCGGCGCTCGAGATCGCCGAATCGCCGCCATCACCGATCGGGCGCGCGATCGGGGCCTGCATCATCGCCGTGTTCTGCATCGCGCTGGTGTGGGCGACGCTCGGCAGCGTCGATATCGTCGCCAGCGCGACCGGCAAGATCGTGCCGGGCGGGCGCACCAAGCTGATCCAGCCGTTCGAGACCGGCGTCGTCCGCGCCATCCGCGTCCGCGACGGCCAGACCGTCAAGGCCGGCGACGTCCTGATCGAGCTGGACCCGACGATGACGGAAGCCGACCAGGAGCGCCAGAAGAGCGATCTGCTTGCAGCCGAGCTGGACGTCGCGCGGCTGCGCGCCGCGCTGGCCGCAGACCCGCTCGCGGCCTTCCAGCCGCCGCAAAACGCGAGTGCAGCCGATATCGAGATGCATCGCCAGTTCCTGATCAGCCAGCGCGCCGAACAGAACGCAAAGCTTTCTGAAATCGAGCGCCAGCAGGGGCAGAAGGAGGCGGAGCGGGCGACCACATCGGCGAGCGTCGCCAAGCTGGAGGCGACGATCCCGGTGCTGAAGGAGCGCGTCGACATCCGCAAGGGTCTCGTCGAGAAGGCATTGGCGTCGAAGGTCGTCTATCTCTCGGAGTATCAGGAGCTGGTCGCCATGCAGCAGGACCTCGTCCTGCAGCAGAGCCGGCTGCGCGAAGCCGATGCGGCGATCGCGCTGCTGAAGGAGACCAAAGACAAGACTGCCGCGGAGTATCGCCGCGCGACCTATGATGCCCTTGCGAAGGCCGAGCAGAAGGCTGCGAGCGCCGCCCAGGAGGTCGTCAAGGCGGATCGGCGAACGAAGCTCCAGCGCTTGACCGCACCGGTCGACGGCGTCGTGCAGCAGCTTGCCGTTCATACGGTGGGCGGCGTGGTGACGCCCGCTCAGGCGCTGGCCGTCGTGGTCCCGAGCGAGAGCCAGCTCGAGATCGAGGCCATGCTGTCGAACCGCGACATCGGCTTCGTTCATCCCGGCCAAAAGGCGGAGATCAAGGTCGATACGTTCAACTTCACCCGGTACGGGCTGCTTCATGGCGATGTGCTCAGCGTGTCGACGGATGCCATCACGCGCGAAAAGCAACAGGGCAGCCCCAATGACCGGACATTGGGCGCGGCACAGAGCAGCAGCGAGCCTAAAGGTCAGGAGCTGGAATACGCCGCGCGCGTTTCGCTCGACCGGACGCACATGCAAATCGAGGACAAGCTCGTCAAGCTCGGGCCGGGCATGGCAGTGACGGTCGAAATCAAGACCGGCACGCGCAGGATCATCAGCTACCTGCTTTCGCCGCTGGCAAGGTACCGGCAGGAGGCCCTGCGCGAACGGTAAAGCGAAGCCCGTCGCCGGACGTTGCGGCCGGGCGAGGCGCCACTCGCGTGAGAGCGAAGCTGATCGCGGTGGTGCCCGTCGTCAGGACGATGGCGGTGAAATTGCCGGTGGATTGCCACATGCGCTATCGGCGCAGCGCTTCCAGACGCGATTTCGCCTCCTGGACTCCCGCGGCGTTGGCCTTGGCATAGAGGTCTTGTGCCCTGCGCTCGTCGCCGCGCGTGCCGTAAGTCCCCCACTTCGCAAGAATCAGGGGATCGTAGGTTTCTGCCAACGCGAAGCTCGCCTGGGCGCTGCCCATTTCCACGGCGCGCTCGAGTACAAGCCGCGCCGCGCCTATGTCGCCCTGACGCAGCAAGGAGCTCGCCCGCGCAACCAACCCTCCCGCTTCCGCAGCCTGCTCGGGAGCAGGCTGGGCAACCGCGCGAGCAGGCGCCGCTCGGGTCTGTTCGGCGGTCGGATTGGTGGCCACTTCGATGGACTTGTCCCGCGCGGTCGCACCGGTCGTCAAGGCCGCGCCGTGCGCCTTGCGATCCTCGGCCTCATACGCATGGATTGCGCTCCGCGACAAAGGGAGGTGCTGTGGCTGCACGTCGATCCTGGCGCGCAATTGCCTCAATTCGGCAGCGCTGGCTTCGGCCGCCTGCTTCTGCAGCAACACTTCCTCGTTTGCCTTTGCCGCCCGCACCGTCTGGGTCTCGCTATCGCGATGCGCTGCCGCCAGATCTTGCTCCAGCCGTGCGGACCGCTCACGCTCCTTTTGCAGGTCC
>NZ_LFIQ01000052.1:89260-139047 GCF_001189245.1 Bradyrhizobium pachyrhizi
GGCGGACCGCTCATGCTCCCTTTGCAGGTCGGCCGCGCCGCTCTTTTCCACCACCTTCAGCCGGGATACTTCCTCGTCTGCTTTCGTCACCAGCGCCGTCTTGGTCGCGACATCGCGCCGCGCTGCCGCAAGATCCTGCTCCAGCCGGTCAGCCCGCGCCGCTTGCAGTGAGTTCTGCAACTCTGCCGCACCGCTTTCCCTTTCCCGCTTCAGTCGGGCGGTTTCCTCGCTCGCTTTCGCCGCGAGCGCGGTTTGCGTCTCGACATCGCGGCGGGCAGCCGCAAGATCTTGCTCCAGCCGCACCAGTCGCTCACGTTCGTCCGGTGTGGCTTTGTGAACCGAAGCTGCGCCGCTCTCGGCCGCCTGCCTGAGCTCCGCCGCTTCTTCACCGGCCTTGCGTGCCTGCGCCTCGAAGGCGTAGATCGTGCTTCGCGTCTGGGAAAGCTCCTGTGCCAGCGCGTCGGCCTTCGCGCGCGATTCCCGCAGTTCGGCGGCCCCGGCCTCCACCGTCCGCTTCTGCCGCAGGGCTTCATCGGCCGCCTTTGCCGCCATCGCGGTCTGGGCCTCGACATCACGCCGCGCGACCGCAAGATCCTGCTCCAGCCGCGCGGACCGCTCTCGCTCCTTTTGCAGGGAGCCCTGCGACTCGGCCGCTCCGCTTTCGCTTTGCTGTTTCAGTCGGGAAACCTCCTCGCCTGCTTTGGTCGCCAGCGCGGCCTGGGTCTCGACATTGCTGCGAGCAGCCGCAAGATCCCGCTCCAGCCGCGCGAACCGCTCACCTTCGTCGGGTGCGAATTTGCTGGCCGAAGCCGTGCAGCTTGCAACCGCCTGCTTGAGCTCCGTCGCTTCGTCTCCGGATTTGCGGACTTGGGCTTCGTATGCATAGATCGAGCTCCGCGACAGCGAGAGGTCTCGTGCCAGCGCCTCGGCTCGTTCGCGCAATTGCCTGAGCTCGGCAGCTCCGACGTCCGCTGCCTGCTTCTGCCGCAGAGCTTCTTCCTTTGTCGTTGTCGCCAATGCCATCTGGGTCTCGACATCCTGCCGCGCTGCCGCCAAATCCTGCTCCAGCTGCGCGCTCCGCTCGCGCTCCCGTTGCAGGGACGACTGCAGCTCCATAGCGCCGCTCTCACGCATCCCCTGCAGCCGGGAAACCTCCTCGCCTGCCTTTGCCGCCAGCGCAGTCTGGGTCTCGACGTTGCGGCGCAACGCCTCGAGATCCTGCTCGAGCCGCGCGGACCGCTCGCGCTCCCGCTGTAGATCAGCCGCGCCGCCTTCCGCCGCTGCTTTCAGCCCAGACGCTTCCTCACCCGTTTTTGTCGCCAGCACGGTCTGGGTTTCGACATCACGCCGCGCTGCCGCCAGATCCCGCTCCAGGCGCTCCGCCCGCTCACGCGTCTCTTGCAGGGAGTTCAGCAACTCCGCGCCGCCCTGCGCGGCCTGCTTCTCTTGGACCGCCTTGTCCGTCAACGCGGCCTGGGCCTCGATATCGCGGCGCGCCGCCGCGAGACTCTGCTCCATCGACTCGGCCCGATAGCGCTCTTGCTCGAGGCGTTGCAGCAACTCGATGTCACGTCTTGCATTCGTCAGTTCGCAGGAGAGCGACTCCGCCCAGTTGTATTCCCGTTTCGAAGCCTGCCCCGTGTCGCTGACGCTCGCTTGGGCAACCTGCACCGGTCTGTCATTACCGCCTCGACCCGGCGGCGAGGCTTCGAGAGCGCCGCTCCTTGCCGCTTCGATGAAACCGAGACTGCGGGCGGCCGCCGCATGCTGCGGTTGCGTCGACGGGCCCGCCGGGGCCGGGGACGCCCGTGTTTCCGGCGCGCACGCCATTGCGAGCAAGGCAGCGGTCGTCCACGACAGCGCGGACCGTCCCGCCTTGGGCAGCAGCCGGCACGACGAATCTGCGACGTCGCAGCGGGCAACTTCCTTGTCCTTGAGGATCACCGGGCCCATCTGCAATCACCTGCCGCGCGGCGACACGATCTGTTGAGGTACGGCATTATGCGCCGTACCGCAGCGCGAAGCCTACAGCCCGCATGGAGGACCCCACCCACCCCTTTCGGGTTAGGCCGCAGATCACGGCTTCACATAGGACCAGCCCTTCTCCTGCAGTTCCATCACGCGCACGACGCCTGACTTCACCACCTCCGCCTGGCGAACAATCGGGATGTCCTTGTTTTCGGCCTTGTGCATTTTTTCCTGGGTATTGCCGCAGGCCTTGAACGAGACCTCCGGCGTGCTCAGCGCCATTTCCTCAAGACGGGCTTTCACCGGCGAGGTGTCGTCGCGCAGCATGTGCAGGCCGGGTCCGAAGGTGACCACCTCGATCTTCACCTTCTCGCCGAGATCCTTGTAATACTGCGCAACGTTGATTGCGTTGTTGAGCGCGAGATTCATGGCTGCGGGATCGTTCGTGTTCACCTGCAGGATCAGGTTGTGCGACTTGGCGTTGGATGGAAGCCGGGCGTTGGCGTTGAGAGGAGACCGTTCCCTCTTGTGGGTCGTCGCCTTGCGCGAGACGTGAACCCTTTGGACCTTTTCTGAAACGTGCTGATAGTCCGCAGTGCGGTTCGTTGTTGTCGGTGTCCAATATCGTCCGCCGCCTTGCTCCGCCGCAGCGTATGAAGCGGCCAAGAGCGCCGTTGCGGCTCCGATGATGGTTACCTTCGCAATATGCTGAAACACGCGCATGGATACCTCTCCTGTTAAAGACACGTTATTCAAATCCCTAGCCGTTGGGTTTTGCGGTCGGTTGTGGCCACCTGCAGGCAGCGGTGATCTTCGCGCGCACCACATCCATCCCGCCCAACGGAAACACCGCATCCAGCGCCGGTCCGGTACGGGGTGCGAGGTGAATACTGAGACCTCCGCCGTCCGGAAGGGACTGCAGCAAGCGAATCACGTCGCCGCCGAACGCAACGCCGATCCCGGACGCGGGCACGGCTGCCGCGACCTGCTGCGGCGGACCGTCGTTGATGCGGTAGGAAATCGCATATCCATCGCCGCGACCGGACACGCGGGATCCGGCGACGATCAGTTCGCTCCGCCCGCCATGGCAGCGAATCGAAAGCGTCATTCCGCTTTCGCCGGCACCGTCGCGCGATGACGTCGTGGCGGTGGCGACCGGTGAATAGTCGAGCGGTGAAGTGGTCAGGCTAACGACCCAGCTGTTACCCTGGTTCGCCTGGGGCAGCGGTGACGCCCGCGGTGTCTTTTCGGAGCACTCCGGCCGTTCGGAGCGTTCCTTGGCGGAGCAATCGCGGAGTTGGGCGATCTGGCGAAGTCCTGCCGCCGGCGCCGAAGCAATGCCGCTTGCGAGCAAGACTCCAGCCACCGCGCAGGTCGCCGCGCGTCTCATTGCGATGGATTTGCGGCGGCGCGCGGCTCGCGATCGAGCCACGCCTGCGCTGCGGGGAAGCGCGTCAGGCCGGGAACGGTTGCGGCGAGATTGATCGTCTTCCACTTTTGGTCGAAGCCCGGCTGCTGCAGCTTGTCGATCCGCGAGAACAGGTACTCCACGAAGCGCGCAAGGCGCTCATAGCGATTCGACTTTGTCGGAAAGTTGAAAGCCACCAGAGCGGTCGGCACCGCGATTGTCGTGACGCGCTCGCCCTGCTTGATGAGATTGGGATACTCCGTGGCCTCGAGCGAGGCGGGAAGATAAAAGTCTTCGAACCTCCTGTCATAGGGAACAGGCAGGAACTTGAACCCCGGCTCCCAGCGGCCGCGCACGAAAGCATCCACCGGCTTCGAGGTGATGAAGACGACCGCGGCCATCTCGCCCTTGCGCATCTGCTCGAGCGCGACCTGATGGGGAATGAAGGTTTTTTCCACATCGAGGCCAAGGCGGCTGAAGATCAGCGGCCCCGAATAGGCTGCCGCAGTACCCAGATTATTGAAGTTCACCTTCTTGCCGGCGAGATCACTCAGGCTTTGGATCTCGGGACGAACGAAGATATGCAGTTCGGACGGAAACAGGTTCAGCACGAAAGCCAGCCGTTGCTGGATATCGGGCACCTGGCTCCTGTATTCCTCGAGCACGTCGGAATTGATGATGGCGGCATCGATGCCGCGCAAATACAGCAGTGAGTTCACATTCTCCGTCGGGCCGCGCGTCACGACCGGCAACACATGCAGCTTGTCGCCATCGTCCACGACGCGGGCGATTTCGGCCGCAAGACGAATGGGCGCGCCCTCGAGCAGGCCCCCAGCGAGGCCGACCGTCCAGGCATTCATCGTCACCTGCGGCTTTTGCGGCGGTGGCTCACGTCGCAATTGGCGCGGTGCAGCAGGTTGCGCCTGTGCATCCACGGTGGACAGCGGAACGGTCGTAAGCAGCGGAATCAGCAGCGCCAGCATGCGCAACGGGTGCAATTCCCTTTTTGCGGTCTGTCCCATGGGATCTGCGCCCTCGCCGATCGGTCATTTTGTCGTAGTTTCATGCAGTTCATCGGCGCGCGCTATTTCTCCGCATGGGGGAGCCCACTACTCCTTCCGGATTATCCATTGTGCGTGTCCCCACGCCGCGGCAGCGAGGGATCGGCGTCCCGTACGGCTCGATCGCGGTCTGCAATTCGGCCGGCATCGGCAATGGCGTTTTGCCGCGTTGTTGTCGTTCTGCCGACGATCGGCGGCTTCGGTGCGGCAATTCCGCCCCGACCACGTCCCATGAACGGCTTCTGCTATTGCCCTGGCCATCGGCGTGCATTCAGCACAACTTGCGAACGCAAGCGGACGCAACCGTAGTTTGGCGTACAAGGATCGTGGAAATGGCGGAGAGAGTGACCGCCGTTTTAGTGCCCGGCACGGCCCAGAGAGGCTCGAAACGCCCCCGTTGCAGAAGCTAAGAAAGCCCTGCGCCGTAAGCATTTCGCGACTTGTTCCTGCCCGTTTTGACCCGATATTACCCGATAGGTGCCGCTCCAGCCGGGCCGGGAGTACAGCCGGGGGTTTGGGAATCCAGGAATACTAACCTATGCCATTGACTGCAAAGCAGGTCGCAAAACTCTCCGAGCCGGGCCGCTATGGTGATGGTAGGGGCCTCTACTTGCAGGTGACAGCTACCGGCGGTCGCTCGTGGCTCCTGCGTTACGAGCGCGGTGGGCGCGAGCGCGCGATGGGCCTTGGCCCAGTCGCCGACTTCACGCTCGAGGAAGCTCGTGAGCGCGCTCGTAGAGCACGACAGTTGCTAAAAGATGGGATCGACCCGATCGATGCTCGAACCGAGGAGCGCGCCAGCCAAGCCGCCGAGCGCGCCGTGGCCGCAGCAGCGAGTGTGAGCTTCAAAGAATGCGCCGACCAATATTTCAAGTTTCACTCGCGCAAATGGAATAATGCCAAGCACGCGGCACAATTTCTCTCGACATTGAAGATGTACGCCTACCCGACGTTAGGAAAGCTACCCGTTGCAGCAATAGACAAAACACTGGTCCTTAAGGCGATCGAGCCGATTTGGTACACTAAGACCGAAACAGCGAGCCGGGTCCGCGGTCGAATTGAAGCTGTTCTCGATTTCGCGAAGACACGGGGCTATCGGACCGGAGAGAATCCAGCTACCTGGGACGGCAACTTGGTCCACGCCCTCCCCGCGCGCAACACTATTGCGAAGATCGAGCACCACGCGGCACTGCCTTTTCCTGAAGTACCAGATTTTATTGCCCAGCTCGCCGCTCGCGAGGGCATTGCGGCCAGGGCGTTGGAGTTCACTATTCTTAACGCCAGCCGCACGAGCGAAGTCATCGGTGCTCATTGGTCAGAGATCGCTCTGGATAAGAAACTTTGGACGATCCCCGCCGGACGCATGAAGGCAAAGAAAGAGCATCGCGTGCCACTGACCGGCCGTTCACTCGAAATTTTGAAGGCGATGCCGCGTGAAGGAGATTTTGTATTCCCCGGCGGCCGCAAGGGCCTTCCAATCTCAAATATGGCGATGGCCGAAGTGCTGAAACGCATGGGTCGACGGGACATAACCGTCCATGGCTTCCGGTCGACATTTCGGGATTGGGCGGCGGAGCAGACCGGCTATCCGAATCATGTCGTCGAAATGGCACTTGCCCACGTGATTGGGAACAAGGTGGAAGCTGCCTATCGGCGCGGGGATCTGTTCGCCAAGCGCGCTCGCCTCATGGCCGATTGGGCGAGGTATTGCAACCTACCGAAACGTTCGGGTGATGTCGTTGCTATGCGGAAGGACCTGAAATGATCGACAAAAGTGAGATTCCGGCGCTTCTCGAAGCCATGAACGTCAGGGATCGCCACTTTCCCCTTAGCCTCGTTGATGACGGGCAGCTTGATTTCGTTATCCCGGATGAAATGTTCCTACCCGGGAAGGGGCAATACCAAGGCGAGATTCGCAAGGCCCTCGATATTCTCAGGCCTACCGCTACGGAGCGGGCGACGTGCCGAGAAACTATCAGATATGCCATCAGTTTCGTTAATCGTGCCGAAGAGGAACAAAGAATCCGATCGCCACGATCCAAAGAAACCGTAAGGGCCGTGAAGCGCCTCGCCGAAGCAATAAGCAGGGCCAAGGTCGCCTATAATGACTTGCCACCGCTCCAGCAAATTCAATTCGACAAAGTATTCGACCTTAAGGGCGCGATCGACTTCTGCGAACAGCTAACGTCCGAGTGGGAGAAGCTACCAATGCCGCTAGGGCGCGCCAGTCATCGTCAGCGTGTAGCGGTGGAGATGGCCTATAAACTGACAGAGTACTGGCTGGTCAAGAAAAGGGGCCTCGTTGAGGCCATCAAGCTGACGCGCAAAAATGATTGGCACCAGCTCTCCAGCATTTTGTTTGGTGACCCCAAGATTGATCTGCTTGCTCACATGACGCGGTATCAACGATCTAGCCGCAAACCGGGTGCCAAATAGTCCCGGTTCGCGGTTACGGGTGACGTTATGACTCTCCACCTGGCAATAAAACCTGGAGAGCCCCAATGGCAAAACGCCGGCGTCACCCCATCGACAATCAGCCAATAAATGCCGACTGGTTCTATCGCGTCGCCGACGGTCATCGCTTTTTTGGCTACCGCGCCACTGCACTGGCCGGAAAGATTGCTAACGGTGAAATCCCGTCCCCCGTTTCGCTCAGCGACACGGGCAGAGCAAGAGGATGGTTTGGTCGCGCCATTATCGAGTGGCAAACGGAACGTGAGGCAAAGGCACGCGCCAAAATAAGCGCCGATGCTGCGCCCACTCGAAAGAACGGGTGATGCAGCATGACATACGCAAAGGAAAGAGCCGTCGAGAACGGCAAGCCGGATCAGGTTGCCAAAAATTCTATAAGCCGCAAGAAGGCCGCGTCCAGCCAAAGTGTGCCTACAACGAAAGCCGCCACAAACAGCAGTGATTGGACCGACAGTGACAAAATCTGGGAAGCCTGTAGCAAAGCGATGGATGCCGCCGCGTCGCTCAAGGCGCAGACGGACGCAAGGTTGCAGTTGGCGGCTCGTCATCTTGGCTTTGCGGAAATTGGAGACCGCAGGTGGGTGAAGCAGTGTCGTTTTTGTCGACGCAAAGTGGCCCTGCTCGCAACTACAAGCGGTGACGTCCGCGTCTCTGGATACGAATCTGGCCTGACCTGTTCCGCTATTCCCAGCATTCAGAAATGGCTTTTCGATAACGGGTTTCAGTCATGAAGGGCCACGTGGAAGCAGCCTTGGCCTGCGCCGCGCAGGGCTGGTACGTTTTCCAGGCGCGTTTCAAGTTGTCAAAGCCAGGCAAGTGGACCAAGCAAGGTCGCTGGTCCGGCAAAAGGAAGAATGGCCTCAACTGGGCGATGACGAAAGATCCTGAGGAGATACAAAGGCTCTGGACCATGTATCCGGACGATCCGCTCGGCATTCCGACAGGATCGGTAAATGGCTTCTTTGTTCTCGATGTCGATACTCCCAGCGTCACGGGTCACAAGCACGACGGCTTTACCGCGCTTCGCGCCTTGGAGGACAGGCACGGGCCGCTCCCATCCACATTGATGGCGGAATCGCCAACCGGATCGGTGCATTATTACTTCAAGTTGCCGATGGGTAAGAAGATCAAGAATAGTGCGTCCGACATCTTGATTGAAGGTGAGACCCGCGCACTCGGTATCGACATTAGGGGCGAAGGCGGCATGGTAATCGCGCCGCCGTCGAGTCATCCAAGCGGCGGCCAATATCGATGGCTGAATGGCCTCGACATAGCCCAAGCGCCTCGGTGGTTGGTAGAACTTGTGCCCAAGTCAGGCGAAGACTCGCGGAAAAGGCGTGTTGCGCAACCACAAGCGTCAACCAAACGCGAAGCCGCTGATATCCTGACTCCGACAGAAGCCGCCATGATGCGGGCCGACCGCGGCGCCGGCATTTCACTTCGCCCAGAAGATAATCCCTTCGTCTATCTGCCTGAGCCGGCTAAGGAAATTGAGCTAAAGATCAGAGCAGCTCTGTCGGTCATTCCCAGCGACGACTACGAGATTTGGTATCGCATCGGCGGTGCAATCCACACCGCACTCGGCGATGCAGGTTACAAGCTATTTGATGAGTGGTCGCAACAGTCCACCAAATACGATCCCAGAGAGTGTGAGCGTAAGTGGCGAGACTGCGGCCATCTACGGTCGATCGGGATCGAGACCGTCTTCTGGTACGCGGATCAATTCGATCGCGGCTGGCGCGCGCTATATCGTGGGCTGCTTAGCGGCGAGGTGACGGCATGAGTATGCCATCAATCAAACAGCTAAAAGCAACTAAGCTGGTTGACTCGAACGGTTACGACCTGGTTTGCGCTAAGGATGTCGTCATCAAGGCAAAACAATGGATCTGGCCTGGTCATCTGCTTCGAGGCGCCCAGGAATTACTTACCGGCATTCCGGGTCTCGGGAAATCGCAGACGCAAATTCACTTTATCGCCTGCGTGAGCGCCGGCCTCGCGTGGCCAGATGGTGCCAAGGCATTGCCCGTTGCGAATGTGATCATGCTGACGGCCGAAGACGTATTGGACGATGAGGTGGTGCCGAGGCTGCTGGCCGCTAATGCCGGCTTAGATCGCGTGCACATTCTTAAGAGCATAAAGCGGGATGGTCAGAATCGTCAGTTTCTACTCGGCGACGATCTCGACATATTGGAGAAGGCCGTGACCGACATAGGAGAAGTCGGCCTTATCACCATCGATCCTATCACCGCGTTCATGGGCGGAAAGCTGGACAGTCACAAGACGACAGAGGTTCGTAGCCAGCTAGGGCCTCTAAAGGATTTCGCCGAGCGCAATAACATCGCGATTTCGACGATCACCCATCCAGCAAAGAGTGCAGGGCAAAAGGCCATCGACCACTTCATTGGCAGTCAAGCATTTATTGCCGCTGGACGAATTGGGCATGTGTGCGCCGAGGAACTCAAGGAGGACGAAGACGGCTCGATGATTCCGACTGGTCGCGTACTCTTCGCCAACGCGAAGAGTAATGCGCACGTAAGGATGCCAACACTAGCATATCGCATCGCGGAAACCGTCGTCGGTCAGGACCCCGCAACACACGACAGCATCGCGGCGCCACGCGTAGTGTGGGAAGGCGTGGTGGACATCACCGCCGATCAAGCTGTCGGTGCCGCCTCGCGGGGCGGCGGCAACGACAAGAGGAGGAAGCCGCGCGGCGAGCAGCAAAAGGTTCAAGCGTTTCTACAATCCATCATGGACCGCGCGCAGCCAGAGCTAGATGGCAGTCGGACGGTGCCCGCAAAGCATGCGATCGAGGAGGCTACGAAACGCGGCATCACAGCAGAGCAGATCAAGACCGCGCGAAAAAACATGGGCATCAGCTCAAAACAAACGGCAAACGGCTGGGTTTGGCGAGAGGAATTTTGAACCGGACGGTCTCATTGGACCCGACAGCCCTTCTGCCCTTCTGGCCGCAGAATCACATGCTTGGTCTCAGTAGGGGTCGCATTCTGCCCAGAAGGTACCCTCTGCCCCAGAAGGTGGCTAAGCATATGGTTTTGTTATCAGAAAGGCAGAAGTTGCTAAATTCTACTCAAAGCCACCCCTTGCAGCATGGACACATGCACGGCCTCCGCGGGCCTAGCAGCGGGAATGAGGCGCTTCTCTGCGTAAGCTATCCGAATGGGGCGCTTGGGAGTTCGATGCGCCAGTGGCCCCGGAAGCCGGCCTCACGGGCCCAGCCGCGGGCCTCCGCGAGGACCTGATCCGTGACGCGCTGTAGCAAACAAGCTGGCATGCGACACGGGGCCTAGTCTCGTCGTCCCGGCCAGATCATCACGTATTCTTGACGTTAGTGGGGCAGTCATGACTGTCTTAGGATCATCAAATGTACCTACTTCCGCAACGCGCGTTGATGCGCGGTCGCTTGCGGCCGAATACGTGCGCATGTCGACCGACCATCAACAGTACTCAACCGCCAATCAATCACAGGCGATTCGCGAATATGCTGCTCGGCACGGCTTTCAGATACAGACGACTTACGAAGACAGCGGCAAGAGCGGCTTGAACTTAGATGACCGAGACGCGCTAAAGCAGCTCATCAACGACGTGCAAAGCGGAGCAGCGGAATTCTCGACAATCCTGGTTTACGACGTCAGTCGTTGGGGCCGCTTTCAGGATGCTGATGAAAGCGCCTACTACGAATACATCTGCAAACGAGCCGGCATCTCGGTGCGCTATTGCGCCGAACAGTTCGAGAATGATGGAAGCCCTGTTTCGACCATTGTGAAAGGTGTCAAGCGGGCCATGGCCGGCGAATACAGCCGCGAGCTATCGGTCAAGGTTTTTGCCGGGCAGCGACGGTTGATCGAACTTGGCTATCGTCAAGGCGGACCAGCTGGCTACGGGCTGAGGCGACAATTGATCGATCAAAATGGCGTGCCCAAAGGGGCGCTGGTTCGCGGAGAGCACAAAAGCATTCAGACCGATCGAATCATCCTTGTTCCCGGCCCCAATGAAGAAATCGAGATTATCCGCTTTATCTACGACAGTTTCGTGCATCACGCCAAAGACGAGCGCGAGATCGCGACCTATCTCAACGATAAGAGCATCCAGACTGATCTCGGTCGCCCTTGGAGTAGGGCTACTGTGCACCAGATCCTGATCAACGAAAAATATGTCGGCAACAACGTCTGGAACCGCTGCTCGTGCAAGCTGAAAGGTCACCGAGTCTATAACCCACCGGAGCGCTGGATTCGACACGACAAAGCGTTTGACTCGATCGTCGATGACGAAACCTTCCAGGCGGCACAGAAGATCATCGACGATCGCGCCAAGACCTATTCCGATGAAGAATTGCTGGACTTGTTGCGGGGCTTGCTCGAAAAGCACGGCTACCTGTCTGGCATCATTATCGACGAGTTGGAGCTTGGGCCCTCGAGCAGCGCCTACCGGGCTCGATTCGGAAGCCTTGTCCGGGCATATGAACTGATCGGTTTTACCCCAGAGCGTGACTACCGCTATATTGAGATTAACCGGGCACTCCGGCGGATGTATCCCGAGCTGATCGAGACAACGATCCGGGGTATCGAGGATATTGGCGGCACAGTCGAGCAGAACGTCGAAACCGACCTGCTTTCGGTCAATGACGAGTTCACAACCTCATTATGTCTGGTTCGAGCGCAGGAGACGGTGGCCGGCTCATATCGTTGGAAAATTCGCTTCGATGCTGGCCTGCGCCCCGACATCACTGTCGCGATTCGCATGAACCAGATGAACAGCGGCATCCTCGACTACTACCTGTTGCCGCGGTTCGAGATTGAGCACTCGAGTGCTTCGCTGGCCGAAGACAATGGCTTAGTGCTGGATGCGTACCGCTTCGACACCCTGGATATGCTGTTCGAGCTTGCCGCTCGTTCGCAACTGATGGAGGTCAGCTATGGGCTCGGCTCAATCCATTGAGATGATTTCGATCAGCGCGATCGATGTGGTGAACCCACGGGCTCGGAACCGGCGTATCTTCAAAGAGATTATCACGAGCGTTGCCGAACTGGGGCTGAAGCGGCCGATCACGGTGAGACGTAAGATGGGTGACGGCGAGCAGCGCTACGACCTTGTCTGCGGCCAGGGGCGGCTGGAGGCCTACCAAGCGCTCGGACAGCGCGATATCCCGGCGGTCGTCATCGATGCGACCAATGAAGACAGCGCGATCATGAGCTTGGTCGAGAACTGTGCCAGGCGCCAGCATCGCTCAATTGACCTGCTACACGACATCGAAGGCCTACGGCAAAGGGGCTATGAATTCGACGACATCGCCCGCAAGACTGGGCTAACCGTCGAGTATGTGAAGGGTGTGAGCAATTTGTTAGAGAGTGGCGAACAACGGCTATTGCGGGCGGTCGAGGCCGGGCAGTTGCCAGTCAGCATTGCCGTCTTGATCGCCCAGGCCGAAGACAATGATGTCCAGAACGTCCTGCAACACGCCTATGAGGAGAAGCTATTGCGCGGCCAGCGGCTGCTCGCGGCTAAGAAATTGATCGAGCAGCGGCGGCGCCGCGGCAAGGGATACAAGACTGGCCCACGCCGGACCGACGATGCCCCGATCAGCTCGAATGCCCTGCTGCGGGCGTACCGGCAAGACGTTGACCGCAAGCGTGTCCTGGTCCGCAAATCCAACAGCACCAAGGCGCGGCTGGTTTTCATTCTCGAGGCTCTACGGAAGCTGCTCACCGAGCCGGACTTTCTGACGATTTTGGAAGGCGAAAAGCTCGATACGTTACCCAAGAACCTTGCGGTCCGCCTGCACGGCCAGGGATGAGCCATGGCGCGCCGACCCCATATTTCTGTCCGCATGAGCTTTGAGGAGCGCACACTGGTCGCCCGACTTGCTGACATACAGCCCCTCAAGCTCGTGTCGGAGGAGGTCAAGCGCTCGGCAAAGTACCGCCAAATCGCGGCCTCGATCGCCGAAATCGGATTGGTCGAGCCGCCAGTCGTGGCGCGCAGCCGCGACACCACCGGCAAGTTCCTGCTGCTCGATGGCCATCTGCGGTTGGAGGTCTTGAAGGACTCTGGTCTGGCGGAAATCGAATGCCTGGTGTCGACCGAGGACGAGGCCTTCACCTATAACAAGAGGGTCAACCGCATCGCGATCATTCAGGAACATCGGATGATCCTCAAAGCGATCGAGAAAGGCGTCTCGGAGGCGCGGATCGCCAAAGCACTCAATGTCGATGTCGCCAGCATCCGTCGGCGACGCAAACTGTTAGATGGCATCTGCGCCGAGGCGGTTGAGCTGCTCAAAGAAAAGCATTTGACACTCAACACGTTTTCAGAACTGCGCAAACTTGCTCCGATTAGACAGATCGAGGCGGCTGAGCTGATGATCGCGATGAACAATTTTTCGAATAGCTATGTGCGCTCGTTGGTGGTGGCGACGCCGCGCGGTCAACTGGCGGCCGGCTATACGCCGCGCCAACCCAAGGGTCTGTCGGACGAGCAGGTCGCGCTGATGGAACGGGAATCAGCCTCCCTCGCCCGCGAATTCAAGGTCGCCGAACAAACCTATGGGACCGATCATCTCGATCTGGTGTTGGCGGTCGGCTACGTCTCAAAGCTGTTGCGCAATGGCAAGGTCGTTGGCTACCTCGCCAAGCACTTCCAGGAGCTGCTATTCGAATTCCAGCGGATCACAGAATCTGAGTCGACCACGACCTGACCATCACTCTTCCTGGCCTTTAATCAAATTGGCTGCATTCGAGTATTTGAATTTGATGGAATCCCGTCCCGACCGAATGGCACTGAGCAGATCGATGAGGTATGGACGAACCGTCTGCCGCTAAGTGAAGGACGCTTGGTTCTAAAAAGGATGCGAGCACTCCCATCACCCCCACGTTAGGCGCCGGAAATCTTGAAGCTAGTGGGGCTAGTAACGTCAGAAGGCCACGATCAAACTTGATTTGTCGCCGAGAAATAATTCTCCACCCAAGCTTTCGCGAATTGTGCGCGTCACGGCGCTACTTCGGCTCCTTCGCATGACCTACCTTTACGATGATCTTACCAAACGTCTCGTGCCGCTCACGCCCCCCAAAACTAGCGACATCGCGATCCAGCTTTAACAAATAGAGCCGATTTTCTTCGTCACCGTAAACGTTCGTTCGCCGAACCGTTGGCATGATGCCGATGCTTAGCTGAAAAACCTTCCGAAGTTCCATTTCGCTAGCACCATCAATTCGCCTCGGCACAAGGGAAGCGTGGCCATAGACATTCACTTCCGTCACAGGAAGCGCCAAATGCGCGCGAGCTCTTTTGCAGCAAGCAATTCGCACCGCGAAGCGATCAAAACTGGATTGCGCGTCGCAAAGGTAGTCCGAGCAAGGTGATGCGCCTCAAACCTACATTTACACGCCACGCTCGTCTGACAGGGACAGCACTCATCTGACCGTCGCGCTCGACATCGTCCTCCGACTAAAGTGGACACCGATCCACGAGTTGGAGCGCTACATGCGGTGTAAGGAATGCTCGCGCAGGACCGACCACCCGTACGTCCGCGGCTTACGCTGATCGTTGATCTTACCTCAAAATATGGGACAAGTGTGGATCGGTAAAACGAGCCAGCTTTCGAACCTAAGCAAGCCGACCTTTGGCGCGTCCTGTTTTCTGTTGCGATGTCTGCCGCTGTCGGCATGGGTGCTAGCTCCGCCATACGGTTCGTGCGCGGCCACTGATCCACAGGCGCATAGGGCTATTCCTGGAGCGAGACGATTGCCCGTACTTTCCGGTACAGACCGGGCGCGTCGATTGTTAAGTCCCGCGCATGCCCACTACTCACAGCCACAGAGGCGTCACGTTCAGCGCGACCCGCCAATACGACGACCAATTCGAGGTCGTCATTGAGCTAGACGACGAATTGATACGAACCACCGTGCGCACAAGGCTACCCGAGCTGGCAAAGCGGCGGGTCGAAATGCTCATCAACCGCAAGTTCAAAGAGAAGATCAGACCGATCTAGTTGGGCGCTCATTGCGCTGCTTCAGGGGGCAAGGCAGTCCATTATTAGGCGGGTTGCACATGCAAGGCGCGCTATGCTGAGACTGGCCGATGTCCTCGAACTGTTCAAGCTGATGCGATGACCGAGCCCGCTTGCATTCTCTGCGACGATACCGGATGGGTCTGCAAGAACCACCCGGACCAGCCCTGGACCGGCAATCACGCGTGCCGCTGCGGTGGTGCTGGCGCGCCCTGCCCGAAGTGCAACAGGCCAAAACCGGATGATGAATTTCCGAGGCTCCCTCGAGGATTTCGCAGCATGTTCAGCAAACGCGACCGCCGTCGAAACGGTCCTTGAAAAAGCTACGCCGCCGGGCTCGAAATGGACTGTCCCGACGGCGCCTACTGATCCCCTGAAGTCTCTCAGCGCGGAACGATCTAGCAGCCCATTCGCCGCTGGTTTGTGAACTAGTTTACACTTTCAACGCCGTAGAACCACGGGTTGTGGGCCACTAATGGTTGCAAGATGATCTGCGTTCTTGGTCGGTGGGGATTTTTTCAAAATGCAGGTTGATTTCAAAGGAGTGGTTACGGATTTTGATGGCATCCCACTCGGTGGCTTCTTTCAATTTGCTTCGGACGGATCATTTGGACTTTGCGTCGCCGATGACGGCGGCAAGAGAGCGGCGCTTACGCTACCCACGGCCGATCAAAGGGAGCAAAGAATATGGCTCCAACTCGGCGGCTTGAAGCATCAGCCACTCATCCACCTTCCCCATGCAGTTCTGCGTCCAAAGCTATCCAGTCGCGCTCATGGCGTCACTGGCTCCGGACTGATTTGCGCTGGCGCTCAACACTTCATCCGGGGATACGAAGCGCAGGCCCAATACAAGACGTTCGACGTTGAGAGCGGATTGATCGCTGCTGTGGCCGATCATCAGGCTGTGCAATTCTCGGAGTGGTCTACTGGCCAATTAGTGGATGGTAAATTTGAGGAGCTGTATTCGTTTCCACCTAGCAAGGCATCGTGATGGGACGAGACTGGACAAAGTTAGAGGGGAATGACTACCTCGATCAGCTATTCGTCTGGCATGTCGATGATCTGCTAGCTTGCTGCTACCAGCGGCCCTTGCACCCATTCACCCGTTTGCGGATGGCTCATTCGCTTCGGATACTAACTCTCGATGGCGCTGGTAATAGGCTGGCATTCCACGTTCAAAAACAACGCCGTAGCCGACTCATCGTTCTTGTTGCGGATGTTTATGGCTCCGACGGAGCAGACGCACAAAACCTCCCGCCTGATGTCGTCCCGTTCTTCCCACCGATCACGACGCAATCACATCCACCCGGCATGGCATATCGTCCTTACAAGCTGCAAGATTACCTGGACCATGAAAGACTTATGATTCTTGCACAGCGGCCCATCAAGCCACGCGCCGTGATTACATTCTTAGCAAACAAAATGGGAGGGAGCCACTTGGATGCTAATAGATCATCCGTGATCGAATACTCTCTGAACAAATGGGTCACTATCAATGGAGAAGGTGCCATCTATAATTTCTTTGATAGTTGTGCCTTCGACATTTGCCGATCTCTGATGCCGCTAAGGAATGAGGTAGCGGCAACCTTTGGACAAAAAGCGATTGACGGGCATCGAGACTTCCAAAGGAGCTAACCTCCGTAAAACCACGCCCCCTCTCGACCGTCGGCTGTGGGAGGATTCTTCCTCGCCTGAATAGGCAAAGGCATATTCAAATCACGATTTTCGAGAGTGGCATTGCGATGGCACTGATTGCCTGTGAGGAGTGTGGCAAATCGATCAGCGATCGGGCGGCGAGTTGTCCTCACTGCGGTCTACCGGCGGCCGCCGCCAAAACCGTTGACGGATCGGATGCCACTCCGACGCTGGCAAAGACGACCGACAGTCCGAACAAATTCGTCCTAGCGGACCGTCCTGTAACCTGTCCGAAGTGCGGATCTTGGCAAGTTCACGCGGAGAAGCGAGGCTGGAACATATGGACGGGTCTGCTCATGAGCAGCCGCATCTACATCACTTGTCTAAGTTGTGGTCACCGGTTCAGGCCTGGCGAAAAGCAGCGGACTATGGGCAGCGATCGCCTCGTTTGGACAATCATCATTATAGGTGCGATCATTTGGCTCCTATCCAGAAAGTGACCTTCCAAGCGTCAATAGCGCGATCAAACTCGGAGTGGAGCAATTGCCCGATGAGCCGCGAGAATTCCAAATAAAGCGAATTCGCGAAGTCGTGAATTCCGAAGACGGGCTTTCAATAACAATTCTGATAGACCAGGCGAATGTCGAATGTCCGCAGCAATGGACGATTTCTTACAAGCATGCCGTATGGCTAGCCGATGCAATTCTAAAGGTTTCTCCCGCAGCCGTTAATAACCAAATTCTATCAGGCTCAGTGCAAGGGACGACTATTCCGCCTCAGCGTCTCCTGGTCGAGGATGTGCAACTTCGGGTGAAGCCAGGATCCGACGTTGCCGCAATCTCCGCGGTGGGTACTTGGCTGCCTGACAACGCAGCGGGTACCACAACTCTTCAGATTGATAGACGAGTCGCTGAGGACTTGATTGAGCAGCTCCAAGCATTCCTTGAAGCAACTCGTCAGGGTCTTCCCGTCCATCATGATTGCTCTTGATTCTTTAGCTTGGTGGGACAGGAGGCGGCTGATCTGGTACCATGTCCACGGCATCATCGCCCGGATCGAAGGTTGCCTTGTACGGCTGGATTGCCGCCTTGGACGTCTGCCCGGTCACCGTCCAGCTTCACGTTGACCAGGAACTTGCCCTGATTGGCGCTCGTAACCCCCTAAGATGCAGAGGTCGTCTTCCTTCGGACACTCTAGCCTGATGGCACAACCAATTTGCACCCGCGCTTTCATTTGCTTTTCGGTTAAATTCCATTTTGCAGGAAGGAATCATGGCCAAGTCCATAGCGCCCAGCTATCAACAATCGCTGCAATCGCATCTGGCAGACCATGCAGGAATCGCTCTGGGGATATTGGAAGCGGGGACGTATCGAGGAAAGACGTATCCGCATATCTTGCCCAAGGGACGGCAAGATCTAAACTTGTTAGAGCCCCCACGCGCTGCCTTGCAAGCGTATCTGAAGGCACACCCCCGCGTAAGGCTTCACAAATATTTCCATCACCTCAACTCGTCGCAGGCATTCGTCTTCAATCTCTTCTTCCCTTTCTTCTCCTCTGGCCCAGCGCCTGCAAGAGCACTGAGCCGCGCACTGGGCGTTGACCAGGACGTGACCTCCGACTGGGAATTTGAACACATCGCCGACCTCGATGAAGGCACCAATGCCGACGTCATGTGGCGCACCTCCGAGGCGAGGGTGTTCTGCGAAGTCAAACTATCCGAAACGGGATTTGGCACGACGAAAAATGATCTAAAACATCAACTAAAGCTGCAGAACATCTATAGGCCGCGTCTGACGAGCATAGTCTCTCAGGACTTTCTCAACGAGACGACCTTTTTCAGAAACTATCAGCTCTTGCGCAACATCTCGCTACTGTCGTCAAATGAGGAAGACCAGCTCGTGTTCTTGCTTCCATTCGCGAACCGATCACTTCACAAGCCCTTGCAGACGATCTTAAGCGGGGTGAGACCTCTATTTCGGCGTCGGATAAAGGTCGCATACATTGAAGAGTGCTTGAACAGCCTTGAAACTAACGGGCGTCTTACTGACGAACTTCGCTCGTATGCCTCGAAGCTAAAGGACAAGTACGTGGTATCCGTCTATTCAGCTTCCGCTACTGTATGAGATGTGCGAACAGGTAAAGGACGTCTTAGGCCGCGATCGCAGTGATCAGTGGCTTGGCCCCGACGATGTTCATGGCGCGGGTCCTATGGTCCTCTGGGCCACGTGGGAAATACGAAGCCGTCCACGTTTTTCCGTTGCTATGTCTGCAACGCGGTGAAGACTGAGCAAGAAGTTCGGCGCAGAGCTTTCTGAGGCTGACTAGGACTGGGCGGCTCGTATGGTCCGCTCCACCTCATCGGCCAACACTGGGTGATGGGCCGCCAGCTTGGCAAATAGAGCATCGACGTTCGACGAACCGCCGCCCTTCAAATCAAATGGAATTCACGGGCGGCGGCTGCCTGCGTTGCCGCCCTACTCCAAGCATGGCAAGCTGCCCTTCACTGGTAACAGGGGGACAGATGAACCGGCTTCAGAAATTCGTTGAGCAAGGCGGAGCGACCGATCAACCCGGCCGAACAGCGTATGCTTTCAACGCCACAGTTCTCCCCGAGGCCGGTGTCGACTTCGATTGGCGGCGGGTCGCCGGCTTCAGCGCCGGTGACGAAGTGCTGAAAGACCCCGGTCTGAAGTCTGTTTTTCAAACGGCAATCAAACGAGGATTTGCGATCGTGCCGCGCGGTTGAGCATCATGGCACTTGCGCCTACGACGTATTCCCCGGAGCGCTGGTTGGGGCGCTCGTACCACAGAACCAATGGACGCCAGCTGCTTCTCCAGCATAGCGACCGTAGCAACGAGATTGTTGTGGCGCGCCTTCAAATGCTGCGCGAGCATTGAACGCGAAGTGCCGCTGACGTTCTCCTCCGCGAGGTCGGAGTTCAATAGCTGAATTCTCCAATTGAGATCAGCGATCAGCGCCTGCAGCTGTATCGGGCCTGTAATTCCGGAATGGGACGTCTGGTCCATCGTGATTGCCTCAAGCTGATACAGCTCCCGCCATAGGTCGCTGTATTGCGATGCTTGCAGCAAGGTTAATGCCAACGATGCTTGCGGGGACGGCGCAAAAGCGTCAACCTCTTCATGCCATACGCCGACCGGACCGATCCTTCCCGCGGCGACGACGCGTCCTCTGACGGCGGTTTCGGGGAGGATCAGACGACGTTGCCGCTTCGGTCACCATCGTCGGCGCGGCTTCGATCGCCGGCGGATCGACTGAGCGAAGAGGCGATCTTCGAACGGCGACAGCTGTTTCGAGAGCGGTCAGGAATTGCCGCCCCTCCTGCGTGATCTCCCAGCCGGCGGCGTCGCGAAGAATGAATTTGGCCGAGAAGATATTCAGGTCGGGCGCATGTTCGGCCAACCGCTTCATGCGATCGGTCCAGTCTTTGCCGCTGTTCATCAGGAGTTCGACCGCATCCCGGACTTCGGGAACAGAGGCGCGCCCGGCGGACTGGCCGGCCAGCACTTTCAAGACGGTCAGTTGGAAGGACACTTCCACGTCTCCGGTCTGGCTGGGTGCGAAGTCTAGGCGGGATCGGTTACTGCCACTCCCCAGCAGCACCGCTTGATTTGCGAGACGCCGCACATCGTGGTTGAGCGTGCCTACTCGGACCCCGAAGCATCAACGATTGAGCTATCCGACCTAGCCAACGGTGGAATATGGGGCCGCGAGCATTAAGCTCACGTGAATTTTCATCGTCCACGGTCTTCGGCAACCGGCTGATTATTAGCGTTTTTTTGCCAGTACCAATTTTGATACCAAAATTTAGATATAATTATCCCATTTTGTTGCGGACGCTGGGTTAGCTGGAGGGCAAGGTGAGGCTCAAACCACGGAGCCCACAATGATCAGTCTATCCCGACATGCTCAGCTTCGCGCCCGCCAACGCGGTATCAGCCGAGAAATGATCGAGTTGATGCTGACCAACGCCGACATCGAAAAGAATGTTGGCAGCCACTGCACACTGGTTCGAGTTAGCAAGCGCCACGCCAAAACGATCATGCGATCTGACAAGCTGAGCAAATTTGCGCTCATTTGGAGTGAGGCGCAGGCCGAAGTCGTGACCGTCTTTCCCATCCACAACACGGCCATCGGTCGTCGATACCGATCAAGACATTGAGGGCACCATGGACAACAACATCATACGCTTCCCTCAGCGTCTGGGTGAGCGTCGGTTCTTCTCGGACAGTGACCGTGATCCGAGAGCTCACGAAGAGAGGCGTCGACACATCGAGCAGATGAAACTTCGCGACCTCCAAATGCGGTACAAAAGATCGGCTGATGATGGTCATCTGAAATGGACAAGCCGGGAAGATAGGCTGCGGGCAGCACAAGCACTCGGTTTGTTGATCCATAAGGAAGGAAGAAACGACGCGACCATCGCCGCAATGAAAAGTAAGTGGCGCAAACTCAATAGTGACTCAGAATTTCATATGCACCGCTACTCGATCTCTCCGACGATCGACTTAGCAAACCCAACAATTTTTGAAGAGCAAGCCAACAAAATCAAAACGCGCTTTGTGCGGCCGTACGCCGAACGCGCCAGGTTCATCGCCAACATCAAAGGCCTGGATCCAGACGAAAGCGAGATCAGTATTTTTCGCCATTCGTCCTATTGGCGATCACCGAGCCGCTCTGACCGAGCCAACGATGAAGAAGGGCTTAGGCATGAAACCGCGGACAAGCTAGCATTTCTTCTGCAAGAACTTTGTGCGCGGGTGATACGCGAATCGGACCTTGCGGCGCTATTTGCACGCTTGCGGAGAATTCCCGCGAGGTGGGATGGCCACAGGGCAAGCTTCCATGTCGCAGATGAGAGCATGACTTGTCTGAATCTGGCTGGTTACCAAGATTGGATCGACATGTGGGACGCAGGACCGCCGCTCCCAAGTGTTCCTCTCGTTCGGCTGTGGCACGCCGGCCTGACCTTTCCTATTTGCCTGTGCCAAGAGTCTTGTACCGAGCCGACTGTAACCCCGACAGCCGAAGACCTGGCGCAACCCATAACAGAGTGTGAGGAGCGACAGGCAAATCTGGATATCTATCGGGAGATCGGATTAGTGCTCGCCCCGGCTGCTGCTGATGACACGTGCGGTGCGATGTTCGAGACCCGCGCCCACGCTCGACTGAACGTTCTTGATGACAATGGCGAGATATTAAGCCAGGGCCCCCTTGATGCTTATTCCACTAACAACCTGTCGTCACTTGGACCGGAGCATTCAGCTAGGGTTCTGCTAGGTGACGCATGGCGCAAATTTGTACCGCTGGTAACGCTAGATCAGAATGACGTTGAGGAGGATCTCGCCGCAACAGCTGCCGCGCTCTCAGGCGTCACTGTTAATTCTCCATTCATGTGGGACATTACGCCGTTAGCAGACGACAAGCAGTGCATGGAACAATATTGGCTTTCGTGGACGCCAGTTGATGCTGAGCACGTTGCCCATTGGCTCGATCGAGCTAGGGATGATCGGCATCAGCCAGTCGAGCTCCTAGACCACCCCACGAATCCTTCGATTCCGAGAACTGAAACTTGGTTTCCCTGGCACGTATTCGCACAAAGAGTCGAGGTCGCGATTTACGATGGTCGCCTCGAAGCCGCATTGCGCGGCGCAGTAGCAAGCATTCGAGAGGCCTTCGATACCTACGAAAGCCAATGGAAAAGCCGAATGCAGCAACAGACCGCCGATCGAATCGCGCGTCTCCGTGACGATCTGCTTAGCGGCAACGACACCACTTCCCCGTCCGAAAGCTGAGGTATCGATCGAATGAGCACGTCATCCCAAGATTCAGAAATTAAATCTGGTCGCCTCTTCATCGGCACTCGCTCCAGTGTGCGCAGCTATCTGCGAACGCTGAACGAGACACACTACGTTTACATTCTTCGACGACCAGACGGTCGCCCTTTCTATGTAGGGAAGGGAACGGGCGACCGCCTATTCCACCATTGCAATGAGGCGCGCCACGCGGAGAAAAGTCATAAGCTAAACGTCATTAGATCGATCGCGGATGTTGGCGCAGGATTGATCTATGAAATCGACAGCGTTTACACGGTAGCGCAGGACGCCTATCGACGCGAGAGCGCATTGATTAGGCTTTTCAAACGCGTCCATGAAGGTGGGTGCCTGACCAATGGGACTGCCGGCGGCAGGGGTGGATCCGATCCATCTCCGGAATCTCGCGAGAAACGCCGTCAAACACTTGGCGGAGTTCCTGAAGACGATGCCGACCAAGCGATTTTGAACCGCTTTGTTTTATCGCTGGCAGCACAATTCGGAGTCTCGCCACCTAAGAGCCTCTTCATCAAGCCGGAGCGCAAATTCAAGGCCAAGTCGACGAAAAGGTTTCCGACGTCCCGACGTGAGGCCACCCTCCGCCCGGCATTGGCCCTCGTTGCGAGCGCGCTAAAAAACCGGCTGACTGTCGGTGCTGGATCTAGAATACCCCGAAAACTGCCGGTCGATGGTATAAGCGCGATAATCGAAAACGGGGCCAGCTGCGACATTGCCACGTCGAATATGGCGACGGTTGTAGCCGCGACGATACCAAGCTGCGAATGCTATATGCTCGATCGTAAACAAGCGGATCGGATTGCTAGATTTTTCGGAGCCGAAAAGCTTCGCATGGCGGGAGTGCTCCTATGACTGCTCGAGAGCGCATAACCGAAGCTCGTTGTTGATATCAGTCAGCGCCAGAAGATCGTCCGAGTCGCGATCGGCGTAGCGACAATCAATACAAGCCCGACATCAAGTCGAAACGGTTATCAGACTACCGGCGATCAAGGGGGACTCTGCCGGCGTTCAGCGTGAGGTTTGACACCTGTCAACACGGCGCGAGGATTCTCAGTCTTCTTCGTCTGCAAATGCATCTTCGTATTTGTCTACGATCGATCCATTCATATGCTCCAGATGAGGAAGCGAGTTCATCTCCTCCACAGCTGAATATGAGAGAAACGAACACATCCTATAGAGGGGGCCGCGCTCCAAGAGCGAGAACGTAGGCCTTAGGATCTCCTGCCTGACCTTCTCCCGCCTATCGGTTGGCGCAGCGATGTGTAATCGAATATCCATGTTCGGCTGTAGCGCTAGCAAATCTGCCATCCGCAAAAGTCCCGAATAGATCGCGGTCGTGTGTTCAACCTCGAAGGCTCGCGCCATCGAACGATTTTTCAGCCAGATGACATCAATCTGCTCGATCGTTCTTATTGTAACGTCATCGTAGTTGAGCGGTAGTTCGTCAAGAAAGAGCCCTCTCTTATCGACAGGTATCAAGGCAAGGATGTTCTGCCGATCATTGCGAGGCACCCAGATGCGAAAGCCCATCTTCGCACCAATGTGAGCGAGGGCAGCCTGGATACGGTAGGATTGGCGTGGTTCAGTTGCGTCGGCTGTGCTAGTTGATCCCGCCTTCTCGACGGTGTCGTCGGGGACCGTCACGATGACTTCGCTGTTCTCAGTTTTTATCTTCTTTCCAACAACTGCACTGACGCCTCCATGCTTTTTAATGGCAACAAGCCAATGGCAGTAGATATCAAATAGGTCACTTGGCCGGGCGTCGATCTTAGTCGTCTCTTGCATGAAGGACGATAGCTGAGCAACAAGCGCGCGGCCCGCTTCATTCGCGGCTGCGTAGCTCGTAAGCGGTTGCTTGAAGTTGCTGTCGGTTAGATAGTTTATTACTTTGCGGCTCTTGTTGTTGATGATCAGGAAGCAGTCAGGGCTTATGGCATTCAAAATTGGGCTCATTTGCCCAGTCTGGAATCCCTTCGTGTACTGCATCGCGACAAAATCCGAACACGCTGCGTCGAGCGATCGAGGATCGTCCGCACAACGAGCAACAAATCTGAATATGGCTCGCGCGATATTTGGCCAATCCTCCCTGCGGGTCCACCCAACCCCTTCGAACCAGTCTTTTATGTCACCTTGAACTGTAGGCGCTATGTGAATCCAAGCTCCAGAAGCTCGATGCGCGGCAGAATTAGTATGAGGCAGCAGACCGCGCAGAACGCTGTCTGTAACGTCACCACTCATCGCCTTGATAGCCTCAAAATTCTTCCGACCCGTCAATCTACCTTCGTCATAGAATCGTAAGTGCTTCTCGCCTTCGCTAGTGCTCAGGTAGTGTTTGGCAAACTCAGAGAACAAAGATCGAAATTCTTCATCTTTACTTTGTGAAATCATTGCAGGTCCCCGTGGAGCGGCGGTGGGCGAAAACGTTCGACGGAAGGTTAGCGTTGATTGATTCCATCAAGACCGAATCATTAATTGCAACTTCAGCATCGCCTTGCGCGCGGGCCTATCGAGAGCCCCGAACTCCGGGAGGATACTCATGAGTCGTGGGCGCCAAAAGCGACTAGCATCGTACTGGCGGTCGATCTCCGATTTCAGGTCATCAGATCGAATGATGCTGAAGGATCGTGAGAAGCGGGCGTAAAAATCAATAAGTCGATGTTCGAACTCAAACACCTTCATTATTTTGTCTCGCTACTATTGGTCGTTTGCCCGAATGTGTGGGCGAATTAATCTTGGCCGGGAAGACCTTTAATGGGCGTAGCGCTATTCTGCCAAGCGGTCAGGCAAGGCAGCCGGGGCTAGACAATCATAGGTGTCCTGACGAACCTCCTATCGGTAGATAGGCTATTCTGTCCACGCGGGGCCCTCGAATCAACTATCTCGAAGCACCTCCGCACCCCCTCATGAACCCCACCTCAATGGGCTCGGTCACGCGCGGTAGTTTGGAATGGCTCGCACACCGGTTGCCCCCACCTCGGACAATCTCCAGACCTTGATCAAGTCAAAGCCTAGCATCTGGCTTCACCCGATCGTAGGCGGCCCGCCTTCAGGCATTGGCGTATCAGACGCCGGCGACGTCACGAGGTGAAGAGCGAGGCGGCTCGCATGCCGTCCTCGCTTGCGTGCTCCTCCGCTTCAATCGAAGGAAACTTCCTGCTCGCGCTCGCCAGCGCATTTGGCCGCCCGATTTCGGCGGCGGTGCCAATTCTCAGACGAGGTCGTCGAAATCCATGTCTCACCTTCCCGGCGTCGGATCGAGATCTACATCAATGTCTGGCGATTCTAGCCGCTGATTTCCTTGGAGTGGTGGTGCAGGAATTCGCGCAAGATTTTGGCGAGGTGTTTGACGTGTTCGTTGTCGGCGCCCTTGTTGGCGATGATGAAGCTTACGTTGGCGGATAGCGATACGGCGTCGGTCTTGTGACCTCGACTCTCCATTTCCTCGATCAGTTTCGACTTCGCCTTTTCGTTGGTGAGCTCAAGATCTGGCGAGCCCAGAAGCGCGCGCAGGAGAACGAGTTCCGGACATACCGCGTTCAGGAATCTCACCCGGGCGCTGGCCCATTTTAGATACAAAAGCGCCTGAGCGGGGTCGGACCCGTGATGATCGGGGGACGTCCCGAACTTTTCCTTGATCCAGGCCGGCAGAGCGTCGGTTTCGGCCTGCGTCATTTCGTTGAAGTCGGGATATTCGACCGTCTGGTCGCCATCGAGGATCACGTAGAAGTGCTGCTTCGTACTGATCCAGACTGGAATGTCGTGCGCGAGAATCGACGATGCACCTGCCGGAGGAGTGTGCAATCGGATCGTCTCGCGTTCTCCCTCGTCCAGATGCTTTAATGCGAGGTCCACCATTGCCCTGAGCAGGTCGTCTTCGACCGCGATGTTGAGGAAATTCCCCACCGCGCGCCCGAGCCGGTTGAAGGCGACCTGCGGGTGAGTGACCGGGACGATCCGGCATTTCGCCCCGTCGGTCTCTTCAAGAAGTTGGACGGCCTGAGTGGGAAGAAGTTCGACGATCGTCGGCGAATGCGTGGACATGACGATCTGCAACTGCTTCTGCCTCCACAGATGCAGGATAAAGGTCAGGAAGTTCCTCTGGGCGCCAGGGTGCAACGAGGTCTCGGGTTCGTCCAGGAGGACGAGGGAGTTTTTCTCGCACGCGAGAAGCTGGATCACCGCCCTGACGATCGCCAGTTCGCCGCTTCCTGCCGATGCCTCCGAGTATTGGATTCCCCGTCGCTTGAACACAACCGTCGGACTTTCGCCGACGCCGAGCAGGCGATGTCGAACGTATTGCGCGCTGTCGTACTCGCGTCCCAGGACGAAACCGATCCATGCCAACTCGTCGGGAGTGAGATCCCGGTTTTCGTAGACCGACTCCCGGCTACCCAGCTTGTAGCTGGCGCGGCGCAGTCTGACGACGGTGTTCAATCTGTCCGCCCTCCGGACGTAGTCGTCTTGCTTCTTCTCCAACTTCTGGCCGTCTTCGAAGTAGAAGAAGCGATCGAATGCGCTGAACTCGGCCTTGAAGTTGATGTAGAGGGGAGTGCGAGTGACGGGATTCCAGCGCTCAGCCGTTCGATATTCCTTTTCCCTGGCCTCCATCGGGCCGAGAACTGTCATGCCGTCGCGTGCCAGAGCGCGGGCCGGCTCCCAGTAGCCGTGCCGCTTCGTGCCCAAGACCTTGCGGGTCTGTACGAAAGTCTTCAGCTTGGATATCCAGTGCTCATACCAATAGCTCGGAGGATCCTTCCCGGCCGCTATCGGATCGACCGCTGTCGAAAACCAGAATCGGCTGGTGCTGTAGCCGCGAGGCATGCCCCAGAGGGCATGCAGGATCGAACTCTTGCCCGTGCCGTTGGCACCGACGATCGCGGTTAGCGGAAAGCGAAAGACCAGCTTCGTCCCGGGCTCGATGTTCTTGAAGTTCGTGAATGTCGCTTCGCGGATGAAGCCGTCGGTCGGCCTTTCCGGATCGAACTTCTTCGCTTCCGATAGCAGCTTCTCGAGGTCTGGAGGATTCATTTCGGTGTCCGACGCCCGGGATTACAGCAGTGCCCGCGCCTGTTGCCTGATGAACGGGGGAGGCAGCGCGTTCCCGATCATGAGGGCCAGCGTTTCCTTTCCCAGCTTTGCGTCGAACTTGTAGGTCGGCGGAAAGCCCTGAAGGATTGACGCTTCCCGCAAAGTGATGGCCCGATCCTCCTCGGGGTGGAGGAAGCGACCCTTCGACGGATTGGAGCACCCCGAGGTGATCGTGGGAGAGACGTCGTCCCACGCCATGCGTCCAAATACGTCGTTGAAGCCCTTGTAGTCCCGATGGCAGGCGGGCCGCAGCTCACGCGGGAGGCTCGACCGGCTACCGCCGTCTTTGGGAATGGCGGCGATGAGGGATCTGACCTTCTCGGACCTTGCCTCCGGCAGATCGTGAAGAAGGTCGCCGCTTGCGCCGGCCTTCGGCAGAGTTCCGATAGCGTCTCTCACGGTTACGCGTCGGTTCGACGGCTTCGCCATCGATGGCGCTTTGTCCATCGAGGCGATGAGGATCAGCCTGGTCCGACGCTGCGGAACGCCGAATCTGGACACGTCCAGCACGCTCCATTCGTACGTGTAGCCCAACCGCTCGATGTGCTGCCTGAAGGCGCGGAATCGCGGATAATCGGCTAACCCCGGAACGTTCTCGAGCATGAGATTCTTGGGCCGCAGCGCCTCGACGAACAGAGCGAAGTTGTCGATGAGCATGTTCCGCTCGTCCGCCCGCGCCCCGCGCTTGTTCTTCCGGCGTATCCTCGAGAATCCTTGGCATGGCGGGCAGCCCGCCAGTAGATCAAGCTCCCTCGGGCGTAACCGCAATCGGCGCATGATCTCATGTGGATCCGCCTCACGGATGTCGTTGTCGAGGAAGGTCACCTCCGGATGGTTGGCGCTGTAGACTTGGCGCGCCTTTTCGTCGATTTCGATCGCGCCGATCACCTCGACGCCGGCCTTCTTGAGACCAAGGGTCAGCCCTCCGCAGCCGCTGAACAGGTCAATCGCCCTACGCTTTTTCTTGGCCAAGATATTGCCCCGCGCTACCGTCCATCCTGGACGCATCCGGAGGTAGTCTTGCCATTGATTCGGCAAAGGCAACAGGGAGTTGTCGTGCTTCCGTCGCTGGATTTCCATATCCCGATCATGGATTTTTGTGCTGGTCGGCTAATCAGTCCCCCTAGGCCCGGCTGGCAAAAAACTGCGAGACTCATTCTTCCCCATTTTGATGACGAAAAGCGAGCGCGCGCGTGCTTCAAGGACTCATCTGCGCCGACTTGCCCTTTCGTCCGAGACGGCTGAAGTTCAATGAAGGCTGAGTAGAACTGTCATGGCCGACCCGCTTACCGAAAAGCAGCGTTCGATTCTGATGTCCCGCGTCCGGACGAAGCATACGGCTCCGGAGCTCACGGTCCGCAGCGTTGCCCATCAGGCCGGGTACCGCTTTTCGCTCCATCGTAAGGACCTGCCGGGCACGCCGGACATCGTCTTCCCACGGTTCAAGTCGGTCGTGTTCGTCCATGGCTGTTTCTGGCATCAGCACAAGGGATGCTCGAAATCCACACAGCCGGCGACCCGCAGAAATTTCTGGACGGCAAAACTCTCGAGCAACATGTCCCGGGACGCCGACAACAGAAAAAAACTTCGCAAGATCGGCTGGCGCGTTCTGGTCATCTGGGAATGCGAGATCCGTAACCGAGATCTGCTCGCCGACAAACTGAAGCGCTTCTTGGATAAGTCAACTCCTGGCTCTCGAGTCCGGTGAATCGGACCTCCCGAAGGCTACGGGGATAAAGGCGGGCCTGCGAACGAGCGCAACTCGCATATCCCGGCAGACAACGCATGCAGGGCTTTTCGAAAGTCTGCGGTTGGGCTGCTGCCTGGTAGGATTTCCCGTGCGAGCAGGGAAAGCGACGAGTGGACGCAGATGATACAGCGCCGGGGGCCAAGGGGACCGACTGGACGGCCGAGCAGGTTGCCATTGTGGTCACCAACTATTTCCTGATGCTCGAACGTGAGCGCGCCAGCGACAAGATCAACAAGGCCGAGCTCTACCGGCGGCTGGCGCGGGAGGTAGGACGGTCCGAGAAGTCGATCGAGTGGAAGCTCCGCAACGTGTCGGCTGTTCTGGAGGAGTCTCGATGATCTCGTCTTTGGCGTGGTCGAGGCCGGTCGTCTCGGTGTCGAGCAGAATGCCGGTTCTGACCGCCTGCCCTGCTGTCGGGATGTAGGTCGGTCGAGCGACCAAGCGGCGCAGGACCCGGTAGTCGGGCGATCGGCTCAATGCCTCGGCCATTGCAGCCTGGGAGGGCGGTCGGGCCGGCCCGCTCAGGGTGGCCTCCGAATCCTAGGGACGCGGCCCTTAAGGGCTCCCGCACTTCGTTCGACGTGGATCCCTCGGGTCTTCGATAGTCCGGCGCGAACGCGGCCGAGCAGGCCGGCAAAGTCGGCCCCCTCGCCGCCTTTGCTGACTGAGCGGGATCGCTCCCGCCGCGCATCGCTTTTATTTATTATAAGATATTGATTTATAAGGATTATTTGACTGGAAACAGATTCCGGGCTTAGGATCGCGCGCGTTGGCCGAAGCGTGAGCGCTGTGGCCCGAATTGGAAAGGAGATTTCAGCATGATCCGTTTTTTCGACCGCGAATATGTCCCGATGGAGCCGGATTTTCTGGCCGACCTCTCCTGGCTGGTGGGCCCCCGTATGATCGGAACGGTGCTCGCCATGGACTATCGGGGCGCCCGCGCCGCGCTCGCCCTGTCGGTGCTCGAGGCCTACGACGAGACCGAGGGCGCCGTACACGGGGCGGACACCCAGCGCCTCGGCCATGGCCACGTCTACGTCCATCCCTACGATCGTTCCGGAATGTTGGCCATGGACATCGTCTGCGGTCCCAAGGGCCGCGCCAGTTCGCTGCTGATCCGCGAGGGCATCCCCGTTTTCGGTTTGGAGGCGATGGCGAGGCGCCGCAGCACCGATCCGGCCGCGGACCACCGCATCCGCACCCGCGCCAAGGGCTACGAGAAGATCCTCGCCAAGGGCCCCTGCAACGTGGGCGAAGCCTTCGACATCCTGCCCGCGCTCGACGGAGCGTGGCTGTTCGACAGACCGTTCCGCCTCTACCGGCCGGTCGAGCCGATCGTCGACATCGAGGTTGGAACGCGCATCAATGTCGGCACCGACGCCCACCTGCCCTGGCGGTGGAAGTGGCGCAATCCGCCGGCGCCAGCGGGATCCGAGACCGCGGCCTGATGAAGGAATCGACGCTCAGCATTCCGGCCGATTTCGAGCCTCACGCGAACACCGTGATGTCGTTCGCGGTGCACCGCGAATGGGGCTCCGACCGCGAGCGCGTCGAGGACGAGCTCGAAGCTGTGATCCGCGCCATTGCCGAAGACGAACCGGTGACGCTGCTGACGCCGCCCGATCTCCTGGGCGCCGTGCGCTCGCGCGGCCTGCCGCCGGAGGTCGAGATCGTGCCGGCACCGGTCGACGACATCTGGATGCGCGATATCGCCCCAGTCTTCGCCCACGGCCCGGACGGCATCGTCGCCATCGATCTCAACTTCAACGGCTGGGACAATTCGTGGCGTCGCC
The DNA here is from genome assembly GCF_001189245.1 of Bradyrhizobium pachyrhizi. Taxonomy (GTDB): domain Bacteria; phylum Pseudomonadota; class Alphaproteobacteria; order Rhizobiales; family Xanthobacteraceae; genus Bradyrhizobium; species Bradyrhizobium pachyrhizi. The sequence continues at coordinate 120,312 of NZ_LFIQ01000052.1, forward strand.
CCTCGCGTCCGGGCGACCGTCTCGCGCGTATCTTCGACTTCGGCGTGCCGGTCGTGTCGACCCCCTTCGTCGGTGAGGGCGGCGCGATTCTCTCCGACGGCAGGGGGCTCGCGATTGCTACGCGCAGCTGCCTGCTCGGGCGCAATCCGCACCTGACGGAAGCCGATCTCTCGGCGGCGCTGGCGGCGCTCGGCCTCAGCACGATCCTCTGGCTCGACGGCGACCCGAAGGAGCCGATCACGTCCGGTCACCCCGACGGCTATCTGGCCTTTCTGCCCGACGGCGGTCTTCTGGTCGAGACCATCGACCCCGGCGCCGGCCACCGCGGTCGCCACCGCGACCTCATTGCCCTCCGCCGCGCCTCGGCCGAGGGCATCGTCGGCAGACTGCGCTCCGTCGCCAGCGCGGGCGAGCGATGGCTCGAGTTGGCCGATGATCTCTTCGCCGCGACCTACGTCAACCTGTTCGTGACGCGCCGCCAGGTGATCACCGCCCGCTTCGGCGATCCATTCGGCGACGGCGCGGCGGAGCGCACCCTCGCCGCCTGCTTTCCCGGCCGGCGGATCCGCATGCTCGATCTCAACGGGATCCTGCGCGGCGGCGGAGGCGTCCGCTGCCTGACCCAGCCGGTGCCGGCCTAGGGAGAGACGGTCCGTTCGGCGCGCCTTTGACCGCGGCGCCGGGTGCGACGAGCATCCCCGAATTAATTCTTCTTTCGGCGATTGCTCCACTTCTGCGGAATTGCCGATTTGTCTTGATTCCGCCCAAATCCGAGCGCGAATGGAACCTGTGGGAACCGCGCGATGGCCGAGATTTATGGGCTCTTTTCCGGTCGGGACGGCCTCGTCCGCTATGTGGGTGAGACCGGAGGCGCTCGCGAGGATCGATTCCGCGAACACATCAAGTATAGCGGTGGCGCATTGCGCCACTGGTTCCAAGAGGAGTGGCGGCAGGGGTATCCGATCCGTTGCGTGGTCCTCCAATGGTGCAAGTACGAGGACCGGTTCGACGTTGAGACCGCCTGGATTAACAAGTTCCCCGGCCTGCTGAACGAGCGCAAACATTACTCCTGGTCGAGCAGGAAGCCGCCGTGCGTGCCGGCGATCGTCAAGCATATGCGGCGGTATCGCTACAACGTTGGCGGCTTCCGCGGGGTCCACTACGACGTGCAAATGGACCGGTATTTCGTACTCATCTGGCCGAGTTGGCGGCACGGTTTCGAGTGGGCGCGCGGCGACGAGGCGCCCGGCCTTACCGCCTCGCAGGGCGGGAACATCTGGTTCTCGGATCGCACCCGCGCATTGGTCGCGCGCGACAAGCACCGCCGGTCGTCGCTGAAGTACCTGCCCGACATCCAGCAAGAATTCGATCCCGATCCCGAATATTGAAACGGCATATTCCACCGTGACCTTACGACACATCCCCTTGGAGCAGATTGACCAGTCTCATCTGCAGGGCTTGATCGACGAGCCGGTCTCGGAGAGCCGCGACATCGAATAACAAGCGCGGCACCTACGGCAACGCGGATCGCGACATCGGCGAATTTCTCGCTGACATCTCATCCTTCGCGAACACCGCAGACGGCGAGATCATCATCGGCATGGACGCGCAGTCTGGCGTCCCGACCGCTTTCGCTCCCCTGCAGCTCGATGCCGACGCCGAAATCCTGCGTCTAGAAAATGCGGCAAGGTCCGGATTGCAGCCGCGCATTTTCGGGTTCGCGGCCCATGCCGTTCCGATTGCAGCCGGTGGAAGTGCATTGGTGTTTCGCGTACCACGCAGCTATAATCAGCCGCATCGCATCGTTCGCCAAGGATCGGGGGCAAGTGCGAGCCCAATGTCGACGAGCTTCGGACGCTGTTCCTACGCGCGCCCCGGCTCTCGGAGCGAGTTCGCGATTTTCGCTTCGATCGGATTGCGAAGATCGTCGCCCGCGACGTGCCGATCCAGCTCATGGGCGACCATCCCTTCATCGTGCATGTCGCGCCGCTTGCGTCATTCGAGGGCAGGCAAGACTTTTCAGCTCAAAATGGACGAGCATCCGCAGCACCTGGTCTCCGCGTTCCCGCCAATCGGCACGGAGGTCGGGCAGGTTCGGATCAATATGGACGGCTGCTTGGTGCTGTCCAACCTCGGCTCCGATGGGCGGTCGCACCGCGCATATGTCCAGATTTACCGCAGCGGGATCGTCGAGGCGGTCGATTCACGATTGGTGATGGGCGAGGGCACGGGCGAAAGTCCTTTTCGCCTCACGTCTATCCGGATGAAAGCAAGATCGTGGCGGTGTCGTACAACTACCTGAGCGCACTACAAGCCCGCGGCGCGATACCGCCATTTGTCGTTCTAGTGAGCTTGATCGGTGTCAAAGGTCTACCCTACTCTTTTGCCATGGAGCGCGGCATCTTCGAGGACGAAGCAGGGATCCTCGATCGCGATCAGTTCCATTTCTCCGAGGTGATCATCGAGGATGTGCCAGACGATGCATACGAGTACGCGAGGCTGATTCGCCCGCTGCTCGACCAAACCGCCAACGCAGCCGGCCGCGCGACCTCGCCATCATTCGATGCTCAGGGGCGCTTCCGCGTCCGCATCTAACGTTGCGGGCCAGCGTTCCACCTGCCTTGGTCAGAAGTGAATTGGTTTCAGTCGGCTTTACAACTTGAGAGCGAAATCACTTATGGTTTATGTTGCGGTCGGACAGGTCTCGACGGGAAAAATACACCTGAGCCACGGAACTCCCGATCAAGAAGCTAGCAATACGCGGGTTGCTATTCTTTTCGAACTCACTGATGGTTTATTCGGCCGCCACCTTCGCGGGCGACAAGGTGTTTCGGAGCGTTGAGACAATCTCCAACGCAATCTCACGCGCCAACACAGGCGGCACCGCGTTTCCGATCTGCCGAAAGGCCGGGTTCATGGTTCCGGCAAAGACAAATCCGTCAGGAAACGATTGCAGCCGAGCCGCCTCTCGAACCGTGATGACTCGCGCTTGGTCGCTGTCGTAATGGATATGCGTATAGGTGTCTTTGCCGATGTGCGCGGTAAGCGTTCGAACGGGCCCGTTAGCCTTCAGCTTCCACCAGCGGTTGGGAAACTTTGTCGGATCGTATGGGGGGACCATAGAATCGCGAAGCGACCGCCATTGCGCGCTCGAAGGGGAGAATCCGCGCCGCTTTGCCGCCGATTGAAACAACTGCATCGCCACACGATGCGCGGCGGGATATTCGTCGCCAGACTCCATGGCTTTGAAAATTCGAGAGTCGCGCGGTAGATAGCGCAAAACGTGGTCGTAGATTCCATCGCGGGCCTTGAAGTTTGGCCAGGAGCGCATCGACCGGGCATACGTTGACAGATTGTCCCAGCTCGTTCTGCGGTAGCTCACTGCCTCCGTAAAGCGTCGAGCACCCCGTTTTAGTTTACCTTCGAGATGGGCGGTAATAGGCGGCAGGTCGCCGATGGCCTCGCGAGCCGTGACCGCGTGCGGAAGTTCTTCGTGGCCGGTATCCGGCTTGACGAAGGCATATCCCACTGAGGCATTAATCAACTTCAAAGAGACGGCCCGAGTTCCAGCGTAGCCAGGCGGAAGATCGCACTTGTGCGTCGCTCGGGGGAAGTGAATGGCCGCATCAAGCTCCTTACGGTACGCGATCATGTAGACGCGGTCTCGCATCTGGGGAACGCCATGATGTGTGGCGTTGATCAGCGAATAGGCGGCCTCGTACCCCATGCCATCAAGAGCATCGACGATCTCCTGCACGACGTTGTGTCCACCATAATTGAGAATGTCCGGTACATTCTCGAAGAGGATCGCGAGCGGCTTCAGGCGATCGACGTAATGTAGATACCGCAGGTACAAATTCCCTCGCGGGTCGATCTTGAACGCGCGGGGATGATCGGCAACCTCTCGCAATTTTGCCCTGCCAACGCGGGCATACGCCTGGCAGGGAGGTCCACCTACGATAATATCGATGGCTTCAGCAGTTTTGCCGAGTCCGAATTCCGCGACGACGTCCTCAGGTTCAAGCGAGGCGACGTCACGGGGTCTGGCGTGGTGTTCGATAGTCTCCTTCGGCGCGTCCTTGAAGAAATTGATCGCGTGCGAGCGGGCGGCTAGCGCGTCGATCTCGAGCGCCGCGGCAATGTCACAGCCGGCCGCCCGGAATCCGAGGCTCAGGCCGCCGCAGCCCGCGAATAGGTCGAGGACCCGCGGACGCGCCTGTGGATTGCTGAGCCGAGCGCATTTGGCGGCGACGGCAAAGGATGATTTCATCGACCAACGATTCCATGAGACGAAACGGGATGCCGGCGCAACTTACCAGGTTCGGCGGACATTGCCAGGCCGTCGCATCAGAAATAGTCGGGGAGCGGCAGTTGGGAGACGCGGGGAAGTCGGTCTCGTTCGACGAGCTTGGAGCGGCCGACCTACACGTCGATGCCGTCTATCAAAGTGGTCGCTCGGGCAATGCGGGCGATGATCCGTTCCCTCGCCTTCTTCGAGTATCCAACATGGGCGGATTCCGCTACCGCGGCACGCTTGCCGCTCTTGAGATGGTCGTGCTCACCTCGTCCATGGCCGACGCCAACTGGCCCGATGAACTCGACCGTGAAACCGGCGTGTTCACGTACTACGGCGACAACAAGCAGCCTGGTCGAGCCCTTCACGCCACGCCTCGGAACGGCAATGAGCTCCTGCGTCGTATCTTTGCCGCCGCGCATGAAGGAGACGCAGGCCGGCGCAGCGTTCCGCCGATCTTCGTGTTTGGGAATACCGGAGAGTGGCGAGATGTAATGTTCCTCGGGCTCGCCGTCCCGGGTACTTCCGAGCAGCAGGTCGCTGAAGACTTGGTTGCGATCTGGCGGACTGCAAATGGTATGCGCTTTCAGAACTACCGCGCACGGTTCACGATCTTGAATGCTCCGCTCATTGAACGGAGTTGGATCGAGGAGGTGATCGCTGGCAACCCACACAGCTCACACGCGCCGCAGGCTTGGATCGATTGGGTGGACAAGGGCCGATACAGAGCACTCAAATCCACGCGCTCGATTGAACACCGAGTCAAGGTTGAGCAGCTTCCCGCCAGTGCCGAAGACCTCGCCATTATCCGCGAGGTCCAACAATTCTTTGAGGGACGGCCACATGATTTCGAAAAGTGCGCCGCAGCAATCGCCCGGCTCATGTTGCCGGACATAGCGGAGCTCGACTTGACCCGTCCATCGCGCGACGGGGGAAGAGACGCGATCGGCAAGCTGCGCCTGGGCCATGGGATCGCCTCGATCCTCGTCGACTTCGCGCTGGAAGCGAAGTGCTACGCCCTCGATAACAGCGTGGGAGTGCGGGAGATGTCCCGTCTGATCTCGCGGCTGCGGCATCGACAATTCGGAATGCTGGTCACAACGAGCTACGTCGATCTACAGGCATACCGCGAAATCAAGGAAGATGAGCACCCGATCATCGTGATCGCGGCGGCTGATATTGTTGGCCTCCTTAGGCGACACGGGCACGGAGACGCTACGGCCGTGCGCGCTTGGCTTGAGCGCGAGTTTTCGGGCCCGAGCGTCGAGCACTAGCTACCGCGCGCCACCGCGGCGGATGGAACTGCCTGGCGGACCGATCTCTCTCGCCAGGCGTCTCCCGAGCGCAGCCATATCGCTCAACTGGCACTCCCAGACAACGACCACGCGCCAACCTCCCACCTCTAATTCGCGCCTCGTTCGTTGATCCCGCGTAATATTGCCTTCAAACTTGCGTTGCCAGAACTCGGGACGGGTCTTGGGTACGTATGCCAACCCGCAGTCATGGCGATGCCAGAAGCAGCCGTGCACAAAGACGGCGACCTTCCTGCTGCGAAACACAATGTCGGGCTTCCCTGGAAGCTCCCTTGCGTGGAGCCGATAGCGGTAGCCGAGCGCGTGCAGCAGCCGCCGCACGGTCATCTCGGGGCCGGTGTTGCGGCCCCGAATGCGCCGCATGAGGGCGCTGCGCTTCTCCCGGCTCATGATGTCGAACCGAGGACTCTGCTCGCCAACGCCTGCAACCCCTGGTACGTTGGGTTTTCTTTGTTCCCGTGGGGCTTTCCTAGTTTTTTCCCGTGCCAACGCGCGCCGTACCACCATCCGCAGCCGCTCTCGTCGGCTCCCTTCGGGGGGTCGGCTATTCGCTTGAGACTGCGACCGCCGACATTCTTGACAACAGCATAGCTGCTGGCGCGAAGAGTATCGAGATTCAATGGGAATGGAACGATGGAGAGCCGGTTGGATGGATTCTGGATGACGGGTCCGGCATGCCTGCCGACCGCCTCGTGGAAGCCATGCGTTTCGGTGGCATCGGCCCGGAGGCCGAACGGTCCGCAGAGGACCTTGGCAGATTTGGGCTGGGCCTCAAGACCGCGTCGCTTTCGCAGTGCCGGCAGTTGACGGTCGTCTCCAAGACCCGTTCGGGCTTGGAGTCATTTACGTGGGACCTGGATCAGCTTCGCAAGAACGGAGGCGGCTGGGACCTGATCGAAGGCGATGCCGGACTCCCCCGTGAAATCCTCGATGAACTAAAGTCGAATAAGTCTGGCACGCTCGTCATCTGGCGCAAGGTCGATTTTGGCCGCACCACCGATCGGCCGACCTACGAGTCATTTCTCGCGGATCTCCAGCGCGTCGACGCGCACCTGGGCATGGTATTCCACCGCTTTCTCGCGGGGGACGCCCGCGCACTCAAAATCAGCCTCAACGGCAGTCGGGTGAACGCTTGGGACCCATTTCTGGAAAAAGACGAATCGATCATCCGAAATCCGGAACAGCACATAACCGGCCCCGGAGGCAGCAAGGTCCGCGTCCGCGGTTTCGTCCTACCGCACCGGGACCGCTTTCGCAGCGAGATCGAATTTGAGAAGGCGGGCGGCCCAGACGGTTGGACGGCTCAGCAGGGCTTCTATGTGTACCGGCAAAAGCGCCTCCTGTCGGCGGGAGGATGGCTCGGCCTCGGTGGAAGCCGCGCATGGACCCGCGACGAGACCAGCCGGCTCGCCCGCATCCGGATCGATATTCCAAACACGGCCGACCATGACTGGCGAATCGACGTGCGCAAAGCAATCGCGAGGCCACCGGATGCGATCAGAAAGCCGCTCCAACGAATAGCGGAGGATGTTCGCCGCAGGGCCCGCGAGGTCTTCGTGCATCGGGGGCAGTATGGCAGTCGGCAGAAGGCAACCGGTGTATCGCGGATTTGGCAGGTAAACCCGGGGGGCTCGAAGCGGCGGTACACCGTCCGGCGCGACCACGAACTTGTCCAGATGATCAAAGAGCGCATCGACAAACCCGGTTACGATCTGCTTGAGGGGCTTCTCGACCTCATCGAGCGGACCGTTCCCGTCGATCGCGTGTGGCTTGATGTGACCGAACGTGGGGGCGTCCCCGACGGGGAGGTCGACAGCTCCGAACTCATCAGCACCGCGCTCTCCATGGCGAAGATGATGGAGCGAGCGGGTCTCAGCCAAAGCGAAGCTGCTGCACGGCTCTCGACAATGGACCCATTCGACAAGGTCGACGACATTGAACAAAAACTGATGCGGAAGCTGGGGGCGAAGCGATGAGTTCGGTTGAAGACGCGATCGGGTCTATGGCCCTGATGATGCTCCGGCAGCGTCATCCGGATACGGCGGTCGGTAGAGAGGAAATTGAAAAGGCAGTGAATGACTGCGCGAAACTCCTCGCGGCGGACATCTCGGCTGAACAGATCGCGGCGATCTTGCGGGAGCTGGAAACGAGGCTGATCGTCAAGGTCGGGCGGCCAACGAAGCTCATTGACGAGCGGGGTCACGTTCCCTGGTATTTCGGGGATCGAAAGGAGGGCCGAAGATTCTTCAAGCGGTACGGCGATTTCCTGCTCCAGGATCAGGGCTGGCCACCGGCTGCCATCGATGCGATCGACCTTTCAACCGATCTCATCATGGAGCAGATCGAAGATCCCAATCGTGATGGTCCCTGGGATCGCCGAGGACTAGTCGTCGGGCATGTCCAATTCGGCAAAACGGCCAATTACGCAGGACTCGCGAGTAAGGCGGCGGATGCCGGCTACAAGCTGATAATCGTGCTCGCCGGCATGCACAACGCACTGCGGCAACAGACACAGCGTCGCATGGACCGCGACTTCCTGGGGTACAACACCACCCCGACAAGTGGTGGGGTCGGCTTCACACGGATCGGTGTCGGAGAACTCGACAAGAGCATCCATGCCGAGCATCTCACCACGCAGGCTGCCAACGGTGACTTTAATCGCGCATTCGCAGACAATCTCGGAATCGGTGTACAGCAGAGGCCGGTGCTTCTGGTCGTCAAGAAGAATGCCCGCATTCTTGAAAATCTGAACAACTGGGTCAGCGAGGTTTTGGCGCCTCGCGGCGACACCGAGGCTCGCCCCCTCCTCCTTATTGACGACGAGGCTGACCAAGCGTCGGTCGATACCGGCGAACAACAGTTTCTCGATGACGATACTCCCGATCCCGAGTACGAGCCGAAGCGGATCAACGGCCAAATACGACGGCTTCTCGCTGCGTTTTCTCGCTCCGCCTACGTCGCGTACACGGCGACCCCATTTGCGAACGTGCTCATTCACGATGCCGGCGCCACGGAGGAACACGGAGATGACGTGTTCCCGCGCAGCTTCATTATTAATCTCCCCTCGCCGTCGAACTACGTCGGACCGAGCCTCCTCTTTGGGATTGACGGCAGCGGAAGCGGTGACGCGCAGGAGCCGCTCGATGTTACGCGGGACGTTGACCAGGACGAGGAAGGCTGGATCGCGGTCGACCACAAGAGGGGCTATGCACCTCGGTATCAAGGGGAAGATTGCATCCCGCCGTCCCTCGAAGATGCCATTTTGAGCTTTGTGCTCGCGTGCGCTGCCCGTGCCGCGCGTGGCCAGCGCAACGTGCACAACTCGATGCTGGTGCACGTCTCACGCTACAAGGACGTGCACCAGGCGGTCTTCCGACAGGTTGACGAATGGTTCTCTGACGTAAAGCGCAAGCTGAAGTATCGAGCGAAGAAGAGAGATCCCATACTGGATCGTTTGCGGGAGCTTTGGGAGCGAGATATTGCGCCCACATCCGCAGCGATCAGGGCATCGGAGATCGGACAATCCCTCCCCGCGACGGAATGGGCCGATGTTGAACGCGAGCTTTCGTATGCCGCGGACAAGATCAAGCCGCAGGTGGTCAATAGCGAGATTCGAGATGCGCTCGATTATGACGGCAATGCCGCACAGGGACTGAATGTCATTGCGATCGGCGGCGACAAGCTCTCGCGCGGCCTGACTCTGGAAGGTCTGACCGTCAGCTATTTCCTGCGCGCGTCAAAAATGTACGACAGCCTCATGCAGATGGGGCGCTGGTTCGGATATCGACCTGGCTACGTTGACCTTTGTCGGATTTACATGACGCCCGACCTGCGGCTGTGGTTCCGCCATGTAGCCACCTCGGCAGAGGAGCTGCGCGAACGCCTCGACCACATGGCGATGATCGGCGCTACGCCAGAGCAGTACGGCCTCAGAATCCAATCCCACGACATCCTGCTCGTGACTGCGCCGAACAAGATGCGTCACTCGCGCGAATTTCAGGTCTCGTTTCAGGGCGAGGCGAAGATACAGACGGTCTTCTTCAACGATCAGGCAACTAATCAGGCCAACGCCAATTCGATCACAAGCTTTCTGGATCGGCTTGGGCCGGCGGACGAGCCTCCAAAGCAGGCGGCGCTTAAATCCACCGATGCGCGTCGCGTATGGAAAGGTGTGGCCGGTGCGGAGGTAGCAAATCTTTTGGCATCCCTTCTGTTTCCGGATGAGGCTCGAGACGTGAATGCCGGCCGACTCAGTTCGTACATTCGCGAGCAACTGGGCGCGGGAGAACTAACCGATTGGACAGTCGCAGTCCTCAGCGGCAGCGGCGAACCGCTCGCTGTAAACGGGTGGACCTTCACCACCATCGAACGCGCTCCTTTGCCGCGCGGGGAAGCGTCCGGGCGGTACGTGGTGAAGACCGTTCTCTCACCTCGCGACGAGGCGATTGATCTTGATCAATCGGAATCCGCTCGCGCTCTCGCCGCGACGAACCAAAAGCGTGCCGACGCCGGCAAGGATGAAGCGAGCACGCCGGACGGTCCCGAGATTCGAAAGGTCCGCGGCGAAAATCCGAAGCGAGCCCTTCTGTTGCTGTACCCGCTATCACCCAAGAATGCGAAGCTTGATGGGATCGATGTGCCTATCTTTGGCGTCGTTGTGAGCTTTCCAGACTCCCGCAGTGGCCGGTCGATCAGGTATCGGTTCAATACCGTCGAACAGCGGCTCGAACCGGTATGACATCCATTCGGGACGAGCTGGCATCGAAATGGGCCGAGGCCGCGAGTGCGAAGCCAGGCGATCGCGAATGGAGAGCGGTTGCCCTCTCCGTGCCCGCAACGGTCCGCTTCCTGGCCGGCATTCGAGAGCCTGACGGCCGGATCGCACTCCTTATCGAGGCCCCTCTCAGTGCTGCGCCGAGTGCGCCGCTCAGAATATCAGCGGAAGGCGTCAGCCTCAGCGATCGACGGGATGCAGCGGTAGGACTGGTTCGTGTCGCCGTCGCGCTGGAGCGCGAAGCTCTGCGCGACGTTTTCGAAGTTCTCGCGGCCGATCTGGTCGAAGTCGTGAGACAGGCTGCGACGCCCGTTCAGGCCGTCGCACTCGGCGTCTCGCGGCTTGAGGCATGGCAGGCCTTTCTGCGCTCCGGCCGACGCGGGCTTTCGCGGGAAGAGCAGATCGGACTTCTTGGAGAGATTACGATCCTGGAACTGCTGGGCGCCGAGATCGGGTATGAAGCCGCCGTCGAATGCTGGTTCGGTCCGCTGGATGGTATCCACGACTTCAGCAGATTGGGCATCGGTGTAGAGGTCAAGGCGGTCGCGGGCGGGGGAAATCTCGTCCGAATATCGCGCCTGGACCAGCTCGATCGCAGAGGCCTCTCGACGCTTCTCATCGCACGTCCGCGATTCCAGGAGGCACCGGGGGGACGCACCGTCTTGACGGCAGTGCGCGATGTCCGCGATGCCCTGGATCGATCGGCGGCCGGCGTAAGACCGGCGTTCGACGATCGACTGCTCAGGCTCGGCCTGGTTGAGGTGGATCGCCAAGCATCTCCTTTCTCATTTATCCTTCAGGATCTCTACGGTTTTGAGGTAGGGGAGAACTTCCCACGATTGACTGGCCTCTCGGTACCGCAGGAAATTGTGGATGCGTCCTATTCTCTGGACGAAAGACTACTAGGCGGCTTTCTTATTGACGGTGATGGTTTATCTCGATTTCTCAGAATGATGGGCAGAACCTTATGAGTGATGAAGCGCTCGATACTTTCGCTCGGGAACTCGCGGCAGAGGTCGAGGAAGCGATTCGCTCCGGAGACAACAGCATCTATAGCGAGGAGGAATTTACGCGCATCGTGCTCGACCGTCTCGGTGATGAAGGAGCTATCGAGAACCCGACCCTTCTTTGGCAGGAGGGCAACTTTGCACGCACGAAATACAAGATTACCGGATATTCGATTCCGGATGACGAAGAGCGCCTCGTATTGGTGACGACCATCCACACGGAGGAACTGCCGCCGCGTGCGCTCAATCGAGACGAGATGCTGACTGCACTGCAGCAGGCGATGAAATTCTACGAATGCAGCTGCAAAGGGCTTCATACAAAGATTGAGCCATCGAATACCGATGCGAGCGAGCTCGCGCGCCACATCTTTGAAGCTCGCGAAGAGATCGGTGTCCTTCGGATTGTGCTGCTTTCGGACGGGCTGACAGGGCTCAGATCGATTGACCTCAAGAAGGCATTCGACGGCACGCGCATCATCGTTGATCTCTTCGGCATCGAGCGGCTTCAGCGCATTCTCGGAGAAGGGCTGCGCCGCGACGACATCGTTGTGGATTTCAGCGCCGATTTTGGCGGCCCCCTTCCATGTCTCAAAGCTTCCTCAGGAAGCGCCGACTATGATGCATACTTGGCTTCGGTTCCGGGCCCGCTGCTCGCCGATGTTTATGAGAAATACGGCACCCGACTGCTCGAATTGAACGTGCGCGCGTTTCTCGGGCTTCGCGGTCGCAAGAGCGTCAACGCTGGTCTTAGGGCGACAATTCGCGAACTCCCTCACCGCTTTCTGGCCTACAACAACGGCATCGTCGCCACCGTCGATGCGATGGAGGTAGAGGATCACGGCAACGGTCAGTTCGGTATTAAGTCGGTCCGAGGCCTCCAGATAGTCAATGGCGGTCAGACCACTGCAAGTCTGCATCGTGCCAAAAAGCAGGACGGGGCTGATCTGGATGCGATCTCAGTCCCCGCCAAGATCATTTGCGTGGGCGGCGGCGCAGACTTGGACGAAATGGTCGCCGCGGTCTCGAAATCCGCCAACAGCCAGAACACGGTCCAGCCGGCGGACTTTTCAGCGAACGACCCGTTCCATGTCGCTGTCGAGAAGCTGGCCAACAATACCTGGCTGTCCGATGGCAAAGGGCGTTGGTTCTACGAACGCGCTCGCGGCAGCTACGGTGCTGCAGAATTGAAGGCTTCATTCGCCGCGGCACAAAAGCGGCGATTTGCGCAGGAAACGCCAAAAGAGCGCAGGTTTTCGAAGACCGACCTAGCAAAGTACCTGAATGCTTGGGAAGGGCAGGCGCAGCAGGTCAGCTTCGGTAACCAGAAGAACTTTCAATTCTTTATGCAGAGCGTGAAGGATGAGCATCCAGACGGATTCGAGCCGGATGCGGCGTGGTACAAGGCCTTCGTTGCTAAGGCGATCCTCTTCAGGACGACTCAATCAATCGTCAAGGCAAAGAAGTTCGCCGCCTTTCAGGCCAACATCATTGCCTATACAATCGCTTGCCTTTCGTGGGCGACCGGTGGGCGCTTAGATTTCGACATGATCTGGACGCGGCAGGCGATTTCGCCCGAACTCTACAAGCTCCTTGAGAGCTGGGTGGGAAAAGTCGACAAAGCGCTCCGAAAGACTGCGGGCAATCGCATGGTGAGTGAATGGGCAAAGAAGGTTGATTGCCGCGACGCTCTCCGCGAACTGTCTTTCGACCTGCCCGACGAGCTTCCACCGGAACTCGCCAACCGCAGCGCTGCCGCCAAGGTTTCAGGTCGCTCGAAGGTCCAGCAGGATGAGCTAAGGCCGTAAGTGGCCTACCCCTCGGAGGCGAAAGCTATTATTACACGCACGCCGGAATCGTAGTGCTTGGGCCGTGGGGTCAAGGAATAATTTCCTACAAAGACATAGCACGCGGTTGCGGTGTAGCTTTGGAAGCCACCATTCAAACGACCGTGAAGGGCAAAATCTGCTGAGCGAACCGGGAATACATCCGGGAGTCAATTGCCATAATCTGGAAATACTACAGTGTATTCAAGTTGATATGGCGGAGAGAGTGGGATTCGAACCCACGGTACGGTTTCCCGCACACACGCTTTCCAAGCGTGCGCCTTAAGCCACTCGGCCATCTCTCCGGGAGGCCCTCTCTTGAAGGGCTGAGGCGGATTTTGCAAGGGAGCGCAGGCCGGGAGCGCGAAATTTCCACAACAGATTGAAAACATTGGGTAAATTGATAGCGATGGCAGCCGCGCGCCGCGGGCTTGCGCGCGGCCGTGCGCGCTTTTGGCCGGCCGCCGGTCAGGGACCGGCGCAAATCAACGAGTGCATCCGATCAACCCGCCGTTTCGTCATTCCGGGGCCTGCCGCCGGCGAGAGCCGGGAATCTATTGGGGCGCCTCGCTCGTGGAAGAATGGAGTCCGGGTTTTCGCCTTCGGGAGCCCCGTCGCGAGCATGCGAGGTTATGACCACTGACCGCGCAACACACTCAGCGTCGTCCCTTCCTAATGCGCAATTGCGCACGAAAGCAGCGACCCATAACCACAAATGCCGATTGTTGCGCAATGCTGGTACGACGAGTCCCATTCACAACATCCGCCGCGGAGCATGGGGCCCTGCTTTCGCAGGGACGACAGAACGGCGGATGGGCGAACCAACGCACCCACCCTGCATCGTCATGCTCGCCTCAGTGATATCGCGCGGCAAGATCCGCCGTGCGGCGCGGCCACAGGGTTGGTGGCTCCGGCAGCGCCGCGTTTCCCGCATTGTGCGTATCCTGCAGCGCCTCGATGAAATCGGCGAACCATTGCTGGATGGTGCCGCTGTTGAGCTTCTCCATCATCGCTTCCCAGCGCATCCGCCGCTCGGTCAGCGGCATCGCGAGCGCAATCGCCAAGGTGCGCGCCATGCCGTCGATGTCGTGCGGATTGACCAGCAGCGCGGCGTCGAGCTCGTTCGCCGCACCGGCGAATTTCGACAGCACCAGCACGCCGGGGTCCGCCGGGTTTTGCGCGGCGACATATTCCTTGGCGACCAGGTTCATGCCGTCCTGCAGCGGCGTCACGACGCCGACCTGCGCGGTGCGGTAAAGGCCTGCGAGCACGCCCTGGCCAAAGCCCTTGTTGAGGTAGCGGATCGGCGTCCAGTCGACCTCGCCATGCACGCCGTTGACGTCGGTGACGAGCTTCGCCACCTCGCTCTGCAGATTGCCGTAGGCTTCGATCGCGCCGCGCGAGGGCGTTGCGATCTGCAGCAGCGACACCGAACGTTTCAGGTTCGGATGCAGCGTCCACATCTTGTCGAACGCCTTGATGCGGTTGACGAGGCCCTTGGAGTAGTCGAGCCGGTCGACACCGATCGCGAGCTTCTCGCCGTTGAGGCTGCGCCGCAGCCGCGTCACGTCGGGATGCGTCATCGCCTTGGTCGCCTGCTGCGCGAACTTGCCGGGATCGATGCCGATCGGAAACACCGCGGCGCGGGTGCGGCCGAACGACGAATTGATCACGCCGTCACGCAGCTCGAAGTCGAGATCGTGCTGCACATAGCTCAGGAAGTTCTCGCAGTCCTCATCGGTCTGGAAGCCGATCAGGTCATAGGACAGCATCGCCTCGATCAGCTCGCGATGATTGGGCACGCCCGCGATCACCGCGCGCGCCGGCCATGGCGTGTGCAGGAAGAAGCCGATCGGCTGCGTGACGCCGAGATCGCGCAACTCGGCGCCGAGTGCGAGGAAATGATAGTCCTGGACCCAGAACACGGAATCCGGCTTGCGGAAGCGCAGCAACGCGCGCGCCATGAACGCGTTCACTTCGCGATAGCTCGTGTAGTCCTCGCGAGACGCACGAATCAGATCGGCGCGCGAATGCATCGCGGGCCACAGTGCCGAATTGGCAAAGCCTTCGTAATAGCCGCCATAGTGCGCGGCCGGCAGATCGAGCATCGCCAAGGCGCCCGCCCCGAGCGCTTCGACCTCCGCGAAAGGTTCCTTCAGGTTCCCGTCGCGGACGCGTCCGCTGGAACCAACCCATATTGCCCCTGTCTTTTCCACCACCGGCAATAGTGCCGCAGCCAGCCCCCCCGTCATGGGTTCATTGGGTTTTCCGCGCGAGACGCGGTTCGATACGACGACGAGGTTCACCAGGTCCCCTCCTGTTGGTCAACTCGCGTATTAACAACCATTCATCAAGATGGTTCCTGATCAAGGAATCTCCCAATTGAAACCAAATTCTGGCGAACACGCACGGAACTCGCGGGAACTCGCGAAAAGAAAATTGCGCGCGAGGTTGACGCCACGACGCAAAAGCACCGTATTCGATTCGGCTGCGATGAATGCGTCTCGGTTAGGACAGGCTAACGTCCCTATCAACGTCGAGCAGATGCGCCAGGAATTCGCGCACGTCGCTCGGTCCGTCGAAATGTCCGGCGACGCCGGTTGCGCGACGGCCGACGGAGAACGCGAGACCGTTGAAATCAGGCATGATCGCGAACACGGTCTCGTCGGTAACGTCGTCGCCGATGAAGAACGGACGCCGTCCCCTGAACGGCTCATGCGTCATCAGCTCGAGCACGCCGGTCGCCTTGGTGAAGCCGGAATGCTTGATCTCGCAGACGCTCTTGCCCGGCAGCACCTCGATCGGCGCATTCGGCAGCTCGGCGCGGATCAGCGACACCGCTTCATAGATCGCCTTCTCCGCCTGCGGCGCCAGCCGATAGTGCAGCGCCAGCGAATAGCCCTTGTCCTCGAGCAGAATGCCGGGGCTGAGCTTTGCGATCGCGGCAAGACGGCGCTTCAATTCCTTGTCGAGCGGCGGCGCGTGTGCGGCGACCGCCTCGCTGTCCGGCTGCAGCCGCATCTCGGCGCCGTGGCCGCCGATCGCGGGAAACACTTCCGGCGCGAAGATCAGGTCGATGTCGTTGAGAGAGCGGCCGCTGACCAGCGCCAGCGCGCCGTGGCTGCGCTCATGCAGTCGCTTCAGCGTGGTCGACAGTTCCGGCGGCACCCAGACCTCGCGCGGCGTCGGCGCGAAATCGAGCAGGGTGCCGTCGATGTCAAGCAGCACCGCGGCCTGGTGGAGCGGCGGAATCAGCGACGCCGGCGTCGGCACGCTGTCCGTCTTGGCGTCAGGGGCGATGTCATCATCCATGGGCATTTCGGCCACGTCATGCTTCGTCATAGTCTACTCCACACATGCCAGTGGTCGCGCGACAGATTCGAGCGATTTCCGCTCGGCCGCGACGGCATAGCGCCATGCGACCGCCGCGGCGACCATCATGAGTGCCGACCCCAGCAGGTAGCCGGCAAAGACGCTGTTGCGCGATCCGGTGTCGATCAGCACGCCGAACAGCGCCGGTCCAATCACGCCGCCAATGCCGGTGCCGATCGCATAGAAGGCGGCGATAGCGAGCGCGCGCACCTCCAGCGGAAACGTCTCGCTGACGGTGAGATAGGCGGCGCTCGCGGCCGGCGAGGCGAAGAAGAAGATCACCATCCAGGCGATGGTCTGGGTCTGCGCGCTGAGCACGCCGATCGAGAACAGATAGCCGGACAGCGCCAGCAGCACGCCCGAGATGCCATAGGTCAGCGCGATCATGGTGCGGCGGCCGAGTGTATCGAACAGGCGGCCGAGCAGCAGCGGCCCGAGGAAGTTGCCGGCGGCGAAGGGGAGGATGTACCAGCCGACATTGCTGGCGGCGACACCGAAGAAGTCGGTCAGGATCAATGCGAAGGTAAAGAAGATCGCATTGTAGAAGAACGCCTGCGCGGCCATCAGCGTAAGCCCGACCAGCGAGCGCTGCCGATAGGTGGAGAACAGCGTCACCGCGACCTCGCGCAGCGGCGTGTGATCGCGCATCCGGAGCCTGATCTTCTCGAAGTCTGCGCTCGACTGCTCGCGGCCGAGCACGGAGGTCTCGATATCGGCGACGATCTTGTGGGCGCGGTCGGGATAGCCGTGGATCATCAGCCAACGCGGGCTTTCCGGGATCCACATCCGCATCAACAGCACGATGAGGCCGAGCACCGCGCCGGTGAAATAGGCTATCCGCCAGCCGTGGTCCGGCGCAAGGAACGCGGGGTCGAGCAGGATGATGGCGCTCAGCGCACCGATCGCCGCCCCGATCCAGAAACTGCCGTTGATGACGAGATCGGTCCAGCCGCGATAGCGGGCCGGCACCAGTTCCTGGATGGTCGAGTTGATCGCCGTATATTCGCCGCCGATGCCGGCACCGGTGAGAAAGCGAAACAGCGCGTAGCTCGCGACATTCCACGACAGCGCGGTCGCGGCGGTCGCCGACAGATAAAGCGCGAGCGTGATGAAGAACAGCTTCTTGCGCCCGATCCGGTCGGTCAGCCAGCCGAAACCCAGCGCGCCGAGCACGGCGCCGGCGAGATACGCGCTGCTGGCAAGACCGACATCGGCATTGGAGAAGTTCATCGTCGGGCTGTCCTTCAGCGCGCCCGACAATGCACCCGCGAGCGTCACTTCCAGCCCGTCGAGGATCCAGGTGATGCCGAGCGCCAGCACGACGCGGGTGTGAAAGCGGCTCCAGCTGAGATTGTCGAGCCGGACCGGAATCGAGGTCTCGATGATGCGGTCATCGTCCGGCGTGACCGGAGCCACGGCCTGTTGCGTCGTCGCGGAACTCAACTGTGTCGGCTGCACTGTCATCAGAATCGACCAATGAGAAAAACCCCGGAACGATCCGTTCCAAGGTTCACTCACCCGGAATTGCGGCAAACGGAGTGCCCGCCACGCGGTGTCAACGCCGCAGGCCGGCAAGGGTTCCCGCAATGCGGCATAGGAACCGCGATCGCAGCGAGCTGTTCTCGGCTTAAAAGACACGGAGGCATCGATGGCCGCACACAAGAAAGCAACGCGCAAGACGGCAAGGACATCACCGGCACGGTCCACGAGCACGACGCGTCGCAGGCGTGGCGTAAGCAAGAGGACGGCGAAGCGCTGGTCGCAGCGGGTGACAAAGGAGAGCGACGCGCTCGACCTCAAGCACGGCGTGTTCAAGCAGACCAGCGCGAAGAAGATCGCATCATCGCTGAAGCGATCCGCCGAGCACAGCGCGCGCCGCAAGAGCGGCGCCTACCGTTCCGCGCTCTCGATGCTGACCTTCTATATCAACCGCGCCGGCAAGACGCTGCCGAAGACCGAGCGGTCGCGCCTGGAGCGCGCCAAGGTCGAGTTGAAGCACCAGTTCGGACGGGATTAGCCGCATCATCTCGCCAACCAACAGCGTCGTCCCGGCGGAGGCCGGGACCCATACGCCGTGGCCATCGGAAAGGGCAAGCGGCCAGTGTCCGTACGCCAACGAACGGTGGTGGTTATGGGTCCCGGCCTGCGCCGGG
>NZ_LFIQ01000052.1:139057-144414 GCF_001189245.1 Bradyrhizobium pachyrhizi
AATAGATCAGCAATTGGTAGACCCGCGCGCGCCTTACGCCGCGCGGATATTCGCCATGAAGCGGTCGAGCTCTTCGCGCAGCCGCGAACTCTCGACCGACAGCGAGCGAGCCGAGTTCAGCACCTCTTCGGAGGCAGCTCCGGTCTCGGTGGCGCCGC
Organism: Bradyrhizobium pachyrhizi; assembly: GCF_001189245.1. GTDB lineage: Bacteria > Pseudomonadota > Alphaproteobacteria > Rhizobiales > Xanthobacteraceae > Bradyrhizobium > Bradyrhizobium pachyrhizi. Next base: position 139,216 of record NZ_LFIQ01000052.1, read on the forward strand.
GATTCACCTGGGTGACGCTGGACGCCGCTTCCTGTGTGCCCTGCGCGACGTTCTGCACGCTGCGCGCGATCTCCTGCGTTGCCGCGCTCTGCTGCTCGACCGAACTTGCGATGTTGGTCGCGATCCCGGAGATCTGGCCGATGGTGCCGCCGATCTCCTTGATCGCGGCGACCGATTCCTGCGTCGCCGCCTGCATGCCCGAGATATGAGTGGAGATCTCGTCGGTGGCCCTGGCGGTCTGGCTCGCCAGCGACTTCACCTCAGCGGCGACCACCGCGAAGCCGCGCCCGGCGTCGCCGGCGCGCGCCGCCTCGATGGTGGCGTTCAGCGCCAGCAGATTGGTCTGCTCGGCGATCGCCGTGATCAGCTTGACGACGTCGCCGATCTCCTGCGCAGCGCGCGAGAGCTTGCCGATCCGCGCGTCGGTCTGCTCGGCCTGACGCACGGCTGAATCGGCGATCTGGCTCGACTCCTTGGCGCGACGGCCGATCTCGTCGACAGACGCCGACAGTTCCTCGGTCGCGGAGGCGACCGATTGCATGTTGCTGGAGGCTTCCTCGGAGGCGCCGGCGACCTGGCTCGACAGATTCTGCGTGGTCTCCGCCGTCCGGGTCAGCGTACCGGCCGCGGATTCGAGCTGCACGGCGGAGGCCGACACGTTGGAGACGATCGAGCCGACGGCAGATTCGAATTCGTCGGCAAAACGAATCAGCTCGTTGCGCCGCGCGGTCGCACTTGCCTTGTTCTGCGCTTCCTGGGTCGCGGCATCGCGTTCGGCCTTGGCGATCGCCTGGACCTTGAACTCCTCCAAGGCGCCGGCCATCTCGCCGAGTTCGTCGCGGCGGCCGAGACCCGGCAGCACGACGTCGAAATTGCCTGCCGCGAGCTCGCGCATTGCCGCGCACATCGCCGCGATCGGTCGCGAAATACCCTTGCCCAGCAGGAACGCCCAGACCAGCCCGAGCACGAAGCTGCCGGCGGCCAGCATCAGGATCAGCCGCTCGGTCTCGCCGATCATGGTGTGCGATTCGTTTTCAAGCCGCTTCTGGTCGGCGAGCAGATCGGACTTCATCGCCGCCGCGCCCTGGCTGATGGCGGCCGCGGACTCCGTCATCTCGACGGTCAGTTCGTCGATCGACTTCGCGTTCGCGATCAGCTTGGCGAGTGCCTCGCGGTACTCTTCGAGCAGCGCGGTGATGTCCCTCACGCTCTGGGTGATCCGCTCGTTATTCGAGGTGATCGCCTTCACCAGATTGTCGGCGAATTTCAGCCGGGCGAGCGCGCTCGAGGCGACCGTCTTGTCGCCGTTGACGACGAAGGTATTGACGGCCCCGGTGATCGACTGGAGCTGATCGGCCACCTTCTTGGCGCCGAACTGGATCGACTGCAGCTCGGAATCATCGGCATTGCTCGGCAGATCGTCGAGCTTGTAGCGCATCGAGGTTGCGCTGCGGGTCAGCTTGTTCTGCGCGGTCTGCGCGCTGTCGTCCTTGATGCGGACGATCTCGGCGAAGATCTTGGTGAAGGCGCGGAATTCGCGCTCCAGCTTGGTGATCTGCTCGAGCCGGGCCGGATTGGTGGTGCCCTTCATCGACGCCATGATGGCATCCTTCAGGCTGCCCTCGGCGGCGAGCGCGGCCTTGGCGTCGTCCTCCTTGCCGGTCGCGACGAAGTAGCGCGCCAGCGAACGGTAGGAGATCAATTCGCGATCGATGTTGCGGGCCAGATCGGCTTCCGCGACGCTCTGGCGGTAGGAGCCGACGCCGGCGGAGACCCGCTCGAAGCCCATATAGGCAAAGCCCATGGTGGCTGCCGACAGCGCCAGCGTGACGGCAAAGCCGAGCATGATCTTGGCGCGAAATCTGAGGGTTGGGATCCTGATCGACAACGATCGCTTCAGCCCCGGCATTCCAACCCCCGTCTTCATTCTGAAAACCACGCGGGGTCCGGCAGCAACCCGCCCCAGACCCCGGAGCGCAAAACTAAGGCAGAATCGATAAGGCCCGGTAAATGGGCAGCGGCCGCCCGGCCCGGCGCGATACTACCTTGGTCGGGCTAGGCGGGTGGGTAAGGTGATTGACGCGCGGGTCCGGCCCGATAGTTTAGAACCGATCAAACCTGTCCCTGCCCGGGCCAGGAGAACACATCGGGAGGTGTCCCATGTCATCGCGTCGACCGGCGCCACTGGCGCTTGCGGCGAGCGTAGCTGCCGGCGCAGTAGCCCGGCCAATGGCATTTCCTCTCACGACCTGAAAGCCACGGGCAAGCCGGAACGCCAGCCATCGCGGCATGGCCCGGATGCCCTCACGACCCGCGCGGGTTCAACCGCCCGCGCCAAGAAAAGCAAAAAATTCTGGTCAGGGAGAGCGCCTTTGGCGAAGCAGAACGGTAGCACCGCCGACAGCATTGTCGTGGTGCAGGCGAAGACCGACGGGCCGCGGGAAGCAGCCGCCGAGATCGCGCGCCAATTGGCGGGGGCTGATCTCGCGATGCTCGTGGTGTTCGTGTCGCCGGTCTACGAGCCGCAGACATTCATTGCCGAACTGTCCAACCGCATGCCCGCCGTTCCGATCTTCGGCTGCACCACGGCAGGCGAATTGTCGCCCGGCGGTTGGGACGAGGACAGCGTCGTCGCGATGGGCTTCAATGCGGCCGATTTCGTCATCGCGGCCCGGCCGCTGTTCGAGCTTTCGACATTTCGGGTCGACCACGGCCGCTCGATCTGCACCGAATTGCAGAACGAATTCGCGCAACGCACCGAGCATTGCGATCACACCCATGATTCCTTCGGGCTGCTCTTCATCGACGGCATGTGCCAGCGTGAGGAGACCATCATGTCGGCGATCTATGCATCGCTCGGCGATATCCCGGTGGTCGGCGGCTCCGCCGGCGACGGCCTGCGCTTCGAGAAGTCCTGGGTGTTTCATGGCGGCGAGGCTTTTACCGATGCCGCCGTCCTGATCCTGATCCGGACCCGGCTGCCGTTCCGCCTGTTCAAGTGCGATCACTTCGAACCGACCTCGACCAAGATGGTGGTGACCGAGGCCGACATCGAGCACCGCATCGTCAAGGAGTTGAATGCCGAGCCGGCCGCGATGGAATATTCCCGTGCCGTCGGCCTCAGCGACAGCAAGCTCGAATTGTTCTCGTTCGCCGCGCATCCTGTGCTGGTTCGTGTCGGCGGCGCCTATTACGCGCGGTCGATCCAGCGCACCAACCCGGACGGATCGCTGCAATTCTTCTGCGCCATCGACGAGGGCATGGTGCTGACGGTGGCGCGCGAGCGTGACCCGATCGATGTGACGAGCCGCCTGCTCAAGGAGCTGACCGAGGATCTCGGCGAGGTCGCGATGTTCATCGGCTTCGAATGCGTGCTGCGGCGGCTCGACGTCGAGCAGCGCCAGCTGTCGCGGGAGATGTCGGAGCTCTATCGCCGCAACAAAGTGATTGGCTTTCAAACCTATGGCGAGCAGTATCGCTCCATGCATGTCAACCAGACGCTGACCGGCATCGCCATCGGCAAGCGGGCACTCGCGCCGCAATGACGGATACCAAGACCACGCGAATTGCGGCGCTCGAACGCGAGGCCGAGAAGCTGCGCAAGATCAACGCGGCGCTGATGTCGCGCGTCGAGCGATCGACCGATCAGCAGCTCAACGCCTTCTCGCTGTTCGAGACCGCGATCGCGCTGGATCAGCAGGTGCGCGACCGCACCCAGCAGCTCAAGCAGGCGCTGCAATCACTGGAGAAAACCAATGGTCGCCTGCTGCAGGCCAAGCAGCAGGCCGAGGCGGCGAGCTCTTTGAAATCATCCGTGCTGGTGTCGGTGACGCACGATCTGTTGCAGCCGCTGAATGCGGCGCGGCTGACGCTGTCCGCGCTGACCGAGATGGCAACCGAGTCGAAGAGCGTCGCGCTGACCGATCAGATCGACCGTTCGCTGGCGACGCTCGAGGACATGCTGCGGACGCTGCTCGACATCTCCAAGCTCGAAGCGGGCGTGCTCAGGCCCGAATTCGGACCGGTCGCGATCGCCTCGCTGTTCGAGCCGCTGGAGCAGGAATTTGTCGCGACCGCCGCCAAGCGCAATCTCGGCTTCCGGATCATGCCGTCGTCTGCGGTGGTTCGCTCCGATCCGCTGATGCTGCGGCGGATCCTGCAAAACCTTGTCGCCAATGCGCTGCGCTACACCCAGCGCGGCAGCGTGCTGATGGGATGCCGGGCCAGGGGCGATGACATCTGCATCGAGGTGCACGACACCGGGCCGGGCATTCCGGAAGCGCAGCGCGAAGCCATCTTCGTCGAGTTTCAGCGCGGCGAGACCAGCGCCGGCGACAAGGCCGGCATCGGGCTAGGTCTTTCGATCGTGCGCCGGTTTGCCGACCTGCTCGGCCATGACATCAGGCTGAGCTCGCGCGCCGGCAAAGGCTCGGTGTTCTCGGTCACCGTGCCCCGCACGCAGGATCCGGTTGCGATCCCGGTGCGCGAGCAGGCCAGTGTCGACTATCGCTATGGCGGCATGGAGGGCGCCAAGATCCTGCTGATCGAGAACGACCTCTCGAGCGCCGAGGGGCTCGCCCATCTGCTGGAGAAATGGGGCTGCGACGTCGCGGTGACGATCTCCAAGACCGAGGCGCTCGAGCGCATCCACGCGCTGGACGGCATTCCCGACGCCATCATCGCCGATCTGCATCTCGACAATGGCGAAACCGGAATTCAGGCCGTCGATGTCATCCGCGGCGCGATCAACGCCAAGGTGCCGGCGATCATCGTGACCGCCGACTACTCGGCCAAGGCTGCCTCCGACGTATCGGCCTTCGGCCATGAGCTGTTGAAGAAGCCGATCAAGCCCGCCGAGATGCGCTCACTGCTGTCGTTCCTGCTGGCGGCGGAGCAGTCAGGTGCGCGGTTATGATTCCGCGCCATGCGACGACGGCGAGGCCGTCACCGGCGAGTGGTCGTGCTTGCCGAAGTCCAGCTTCGACAGTGCGATGATGGCCTCGGTCCGGCTGCGCACCCCGAGCTTGCGCAGGATCTCCGAGACATGCACCTTCACGGTGGTGACCGAGATATCGAGCTCATAGGCGATGTGCTTGTTCTGCAGGCCGCGGCAGATCATGTCGAGCACGCGAAGCTGCTGCGCGGTGAACTGGCCGAGCTGCTGCACCAGCTCGCGCGTCTCGGCCTGGGCCTTCCGCG
>NZ_LFIQ01000052.1:144424-163263 GCF_001189245.1 Bradyrhizobium pachyrhizi
CGCGGCGGCAGGCACATCGCGCCTTCGAGGATGCCGCGCAACAGCCGCGCCAGCTCGAGCTTCGGCGTCGACTTCGGGATGTAGCCGGAGATGCCGAGCGAGATCGCGCCGCCGACGATCCGGGGATCGTCATGCGCCGACACGATCACGAGTGCGCTACGCGGCGCGGCGGCGCGCACCCGATAGGCGCCGAGCAGGCCGGTGGTCCCGGGCATCGACAGATCGAGCAGGATCAAATCAAGGCCGTCGCGCGCCGCGATCACATCCAGCGCACCGTCGATCGAGGTCGCCTGCAGCACCTCGGCATCGGGAAACTCGGCCCCGATCACGCCGATCAGGGCGGCACGGAACAGCGGGTGATCCTCGACGATCAGCAATCGAGGCGTACCCGCCTTGCCGAGTGGCGGCTCGTCCGCCAAAGGCGCGGTCGTGGTCAATGCTGCGCCGCCCTCTCTCGGATGCTCATGACAGCCATTGTGCGCACGACGTTATCTCAAAGCTCGGTGGCAGCCTATAGGCGGGATTTCCAATGCGCCCGCCTCGCAGTGCAGCACGGCTAGGGCGCCTTCTCCGCGTGCAGCACGGCTAGGGCGCCTTCTCCGCCTTTGCGCCCGAGCAGGCCTCCGGGACCGGAAGCGGAATCTTGCCGAGCTCGATGATCGCCTTGTTGCGGCTGAACAGCTTCAGCTTGCGCAGGATCTCGGTGACATGCGCCTTCACGGTGGATTCCGCAAGCTTGAGCTCGGCGGCGATCTCGCGGTTCTGCAGGCCGCGGATGATCAGATGGAGCACCCGAATTTGCTGCGGCGTCAGCTTCTGAATGCGTTCGCGCAGCGTCCGCGCCGTCTCGGACTGTTCCAGCGCACCGACCGCGACGAAATCCCGCGGCGCCGAGACCGACCCGCTCAGCACGCGCGCGATCGCCTGCGAGAGCTCGCCGAGCGAGGTCGACTTCGGCAGATAGCCGACCGCGCCCATCTCGAGCGCCTCGCGGATGGTATGCTTGTCCTCTTCGCTCGAGACGATGGCGATCGGCAGCCGCGGATAGCGATCCCTGATCTTCTGAAAGCCGGAGAAGCCGACCACGTCGGGCAGCAGCAGATCGAGCAGCGCCAGGTCGATATTCGGCTCGCTGGCGAGGATGCCAAGCGCCCCCTTGATCGAGGTGGCCTCATAGATCCGGGCATCGGGATGCGAGATGCGAATGGCGTTGCCAAGCGCCTCCCCGAACAGGGGGTGATCGTCGATGATCAGGAACCCCATCATGAGGACCCTCGCACTGCAATTTGCGAATCGCAGCTTCTAGTTCGATCCGCCGGTATCCTGCACGCTCTGCAGATAGACATATACGTTTCTGAGCTCGTCGTCGTTGAAGACGTCCTTCCAGGCCGGCATGCCCTTGGCTGGCCGCCCGTCATGGACCGTCTTCCAGAAAGTCGATTCCATATCGTCAGCATAGCGCTTCTTGAGCAGCCTGAGATCGATCTTTCGCTCGGCCTGCACCGCGTCCGGGCCGTGGCAATGCGCGCAGGTTCCATTAAAGACTTCGCGCCCGGCGGTGGCATCCCCTTTGGCATCGCCGGCGGTCGCGGCGGTCTGAACCGGTTTCTCGGCCGCGGCCGCCTGCCCGACCGTGACGGGCTCGCTGGCGCCGACGGATGACGTCGTCGCCCGGTCCGCCTCGCCGAACTTCACCGGTGCGCCGTTCGGCACGCCATATTTGGCAAACAGGGCGGAAATCTCCGGCTGCAGCGCCGGCAGCACGCCGTCGACTTCATCGCGCAGCGCGCCGGACGCCTTGGCGAAACCGATCGCGGTCGCCCAGAGCAGGCCGTCGCCCTCGGTCGACACGATCTGGTATTTGTCGCCGTAGCTGGTCTTGTTGAGCCAGCCGGCCACCGGTGCCCAGATGAAGGCGATGTCGACCTTGCCCTGTTCGAGCGCCGCCATGCCCTCCTCCGGGCTGAGCACGGTCACCTTCCGGATATCGTCGCGCAGCGCGAGCAGGTTCTGCGGCGTCGATTGATACTGCACCGCAACCCGCAATCCCCTGAGGTCGTCGATGCCGGCAAGCTTGCGGTCCTTGCTGCCGACCAGTGCGTAGCCCTCATGGGCGATCGGCTTCGAGAAGATCACCGCCGGGCCCATGAAATCGTCGATCAAGGGCAGGCCGACCATGGCGTCGCACTGCTTGCTGAGCAGCGTCTCCCGCACGGTGCGCTTGCCGAAATAGGACTTGTACCAATTGGTGCTCACCGTACGGCCGAGCTTCTGCGCCACCGCCTGGCCGATCTCGAGATAGAGGCCGGGCCTGCCCGGGTCGTCGCTCGAGAACGGCAGGTTGGTCGGGTCGGCGCAGAGCCGCAGCGGCGGTTTTGTCTCGTCGGCACCGGCCGCCAGGGCCGGCACCATGAGCAGGGCGGAGAGCAGCACGGTCCGGATTGCATGTTCCAACCGCGTGTTGCGCGAGGGGGTGCGCAGTTCGTTTCGGGCGATGCAAGACACGGACAATGCTGCCTCCTTGACGATCGTTACTGCAGGGCGAACACGAACAGCGAGCCACCTTCGGGCGCCGCGGCGACCATCTTCTTGCCGATGTCACCGAGGAAGGCCGGCAGCGCCGCGGTGCGTCCGACCACGATCGCGACATACTGCTTGCCGTCGACCGAATAGGTCACCGGACCTGCACCGATGCCGCTGCCGAGGTTCTTGCTCCACAGCACCTTGCCGTTCTTGGCATCGATGGCGCGGAAGTCGCCGTGCAGATTGCCGGAGAACACCAAATTGCCGCCGGTCGTCAGCGTGCCGCCGTTGAAGGGCAGGTCTTCCTTGATGCTCCACACCTTCTTGTTGGCGATCGGATCCCAGGCCACGAGTTCGCCGAGGAAGCCGCCGGGGCCCGGCTTGGTCGGGAATTCGGCGCCGAGATAGAACACGCCGCGCTTGTAGTTCACGTCAGAGACCGACCAGTCCATGCAGACATTGTTGCTCGGGATGTAGACGAGGCCGGTCTGCGGGTTGAACGACATCGGCTGCCAGTTCTTGCCGCCGATCAGGTTCGGGCAGATGTCCTTGGCGGGATGGCCCGGGCCCGGACGCTTGTCCGGATCCTCTTCCGCCCGCATCGTGTTGATGTCCCACTTCCTGGCCCAGTTGGCGAAGACGTATTTCTCCGCGGAGATCATCTTGCCGGTCTCGCGGTTGGCCACGAAGAAGAAGCCGTTGCGGTCCGCCTTCATCAGCACGGGCGTCTCGGTGCCCTTGATCTTGAGGTCGGCGAGCAGCATCTCGTTGACGCCGTCATAGTCCCAGGCGTCGGCCGGCGTGCCCTGGATGTGCCACTTGATCTTGCCGGTGTTGGGATCGATCGCCAGCGTCGAGGCCGTGTAGAGGTTGGTCAGCTTGCCGAAATTGCCGTCGCCGGTGGAGCGCACCGCGGTATTCCACGGCCCAGGATTGCTGGTACCCCAGTAGACCGTATCGGACTTGGCATCGTAGGAGCCGACCAGCCAGGCGGCGCCGCCGCCGTGCAGCCCGGTGTCGCCCTTCCAGGTCTCGCTGCCGGGCTCGCCCGGCGCCGGCACCGTGTAGGTCTGCCAGAGCAGCTTGCCGTCCTTGAGCGAGAACGCCTGCAACGCGCCGCGGACGCCATATTCGCCGCCGCCGAAGCCGGTGATGACCTTGTCGCGGACGACGAGCGGCGGCGAGGTGATGACCGAGCCCTGCTTGTAGTCGACGACCGTCGAGGTCCAGAGTTCCTTGCCGGTCTCGGCGTCGAGCGCGGTCAGCTTGCCGTCGAGCCGGCCGACGAAGATCTTGCCGTCGGCATAGGACACGCCGCGATTGTTGACGTCGCAGCAGGCGTATTGGAGCACGTCATCCGGAATGTCCGGCTGCCAGGTCCATTTGCGCGCGCCGGTCGCGGCATCGATCGCATAGACGTATTTCGGACCCCACGAGGTCGACACATACAGGTTCTTGCCGATCACGACCGGCGACGACTCGTTGGAGCGAAGCGAAGCCAGCGACAGCGAATAGACCAGCTGCAGCTTGCCGGCGTTCTCGGAGTTGATCTGCTTCAACGGGCTGAAGCGCGTATTGCCGTAGTCGTGGCCGGCGATCGCCCATCCATTTGGATCGGACGCCGCCTTGACGACGGAATCATTCGCTTTCGACGCACCAATGCCTGCCAGCACCATGGCGACCAGCGACACGCCGGCAAAGAAAATCCCGCTCCTCAGCTTCATTGGCTTCCTCCAATATGGTTTTGTTGCCGCGATGGATGCATCGCGCGCGCGGATCGCTACCGAATTTCATGAACCAGCGATCTTCTGCCGCTGCGTCGGCGATGAAAATGACAGCAACGCCTTTGCGTCGTTATAGGCGGAAGGTAGTAGCGATCGCGGCGACGATTTTGGCGTGCGGCGAGCACCGTCAGCTTGCCGAAAACCGCTTGCGCTGCCGGGCAATTTCGTCGCGCCGGAGTGCGCCGCCGGCAGCTTGCAAATTGCCCATTGAACGGCTGCCTGCTAGGATCGCAGGCACTGCCCGGCGCCTTCATGACAGGGCCGCGACTACGACTTTGATCGCGGTTACGACCCACATGAAGCGTGGTCTACTGGGACCATAACGAAGCTATTGGGAGAAACGCGTGTCTACAGTCAAACTGACGGTAAACGGCAAGGCGGTCTCGGTCGACGTTGAGGACCGAACCCTCCTCGTGCACCTCTTGCGCGAAAACCTGAACCTCACCGGCACCCACGTCGGCTGCGATACCAGCCAGTGCGGCGCCTGCGTCGTCCATGTCGATGGACGGGCGGTCAAATCCTGCACCATGCTGGCCGGCCAGGCCGCGGGCTGCAACGTCACCACGATCGAAGGCCTCGCCAAGGGCGACGAGCTGCACCCGATGCAGGCGGCGTTCCGCGACAATCATGGCCTGCAGTGCGGCTATTGCACCCCCGGTATGATCATGTCCGCGGTCGACATCGTGCACCGGCATGGCGGCAAGCTCGACGAGGAAACGGTTCGCCACGAGCTCGAAGGCAACATCTGCCGCTGCACCGGCTACCACAACATCGTCAAGGCAGTGCTCGACGCTGCCGGCCGCATGAAGGTTGCGCAGGCCGCCGAATAGCGCGCCACGCACCGCGTACGATCAAGCTCACCACCGCCGGTCTCGATGGAAACGGCGGCAAATCGAATCTCCGGTCGGGAGGACTAGACAATGGGTGTTGAAGGAATTGGCGCACGTGTCGTGCGCAAGGAAGATCGCCGGTTCATCACCGGACAGGGACGTTACGTCGACGACGTCAAAATGGTCGGCATGAGCTACGCTCACTTCATCCGCAGCCCGCATGCGCATGCCAAGGTCAAGGGCATCGATTCAGCCGAGGCCATGAAGATGCCCGGCGTGATCGCAGTGCTGACCGGACAGCAGATCGTCGACGACAAGGTCGGCAATCTGATCTGCGGCTGGGCCATCACCTCGAAGGACGGCTCGCCGATGAAAATGGGCGCGTGGCCGGCGATGGCGCCGGAGACCGTGCGCTTTGTCGGACAGGCCGTCGCGGTCGTGATCGCCGAGACCAAGAACCAGGCCAGGGACGCCGCCGAAGCGGTCGTCGTCAACTACGAAGAGCTTCCCGCGGTACCCGACATCAAGGCCGCGATCAAGCCGGGCGCCGCGCAGCTTCATCCCGAAGCTCCCGGCAACATCGTGTATGACTGGCATCTCGGCGACGAAGCCGCGGTCAAGGATGCCTTCAGCAAGGCGGCCAATGTGGTGACGCTCGACCTCACCAATAACCGCCTGGTGCCGAACGCGATGGAGCCGCGTGCGGCGATCGCGCATTACGACCAGGCCGAAGAGCACTACACGCTCTACACGACGTCGCAGAACCCGCACGTCGCCCGCCTCGTGCTGTCGGCGTTCTACAACATCGCGCCCGAGCACAAGCTGCGCGTGATCGCGCCCGACGTCGGCGGCGGCTTCGGCTCCAAGATCTACATCTACCCGGAAGAGATGGTGGCGCTGTGGGCCTCCAAGAAGGTGGGGCGCCCGGTGAAGTGGACCGGTGACCGCTCGGAAGCCTTCCTCACCGACGCGCATGGCCGCGACCATGTCTCGAAGGCGGAGTTGGCGTTCGACAAGGACAACAAGATTCTTGGCCTGCGGGTGAAGACCCACGCCAATTTCGGCGCCTATATGTCGCTGTTCTCCTCGGCGGTGCCGACCTATCTCTACGCGACGCTGCTGTCGGGCCAGTACGTGATCCCGGCGATCTACGCCGAGGTGATCGGCGTCTACACCAACACCACGCCGGTCGACGCCTACCGCGGCGCCGGCCGTCCCGAGGCGAGCTATCTGATCGAGCGCATGATGGAGACGGCGGCGCGGCAATTGAAGGTCGATCCGACTGAGCTGCGCAAGAAGAACTTCATCACCCAGTTCCCGTATCAGACGCCTGTGATCATGGCGTACGACATCGGTGACTTCCACGCCTCGATCGATGCCGCGATGAAAGCGATCGACTATGCCGGCTTCCCGGCCCGCAAGGCCAAGGCGAAAGCCGACGGCAAGCTGCGCGGCATCGGCATCTCCTGCTATATCGAGGCCTGCGGCATCGCGCCGTCGAAGGCGGTCGGCAGCCTCGGCGCCGGCGTCGGCCTGTGGGAATCGGCGGAGATACGCGTCAATCCGGTCGGCACCATTGAGGTGCTCACCGGCTCGCACAGCCACGGCCAGGGCCACGAAACGACGTTCTGCCAGATCATCGCGGAGCGGCTCGGCGTGCCGATCAGCCAGGTCTCGATCGTCCATGGCGACACCGACAAGGTTCAGTTCGGCATGGGCACCTACGGCTCGCGCTCGCTCGCGGTCGGCGGTACGGCGATCGTGAAGGCGATGGAGAAGGTCGAGGCCAAGGCCAAGAAGATCGCGGCGCATGCGCTCGAGGCGTCCGAGAGCGACATCGTGATCGAGAACGGCGAGTTCAAGGTCACCGGCACCGACAAGTCGATCGCGCTGCCGATGGTCGCGCTCGCCGCCTACACCGCGCACAATCTGCCCGAAGGCATGGAGCCCGGCCTGAAGGAGACGGCGTTCTACGATCCGACCAACTTCACCTTCCCGGCCGGCGCCTATATCTGCGAGCTCGAGGTCGATCCGGGCACCGGCAAGACCTCCTTCGTCAACTTCGTCGCGGCCGACGATTTCGGCCGGCTGATCAACCCGATGATCGTCGAAGGCCAGGTCCATGGCGGTCTTGCGCAGGGCATCGGCCAGGCACTGCTCGAGGGCGTGGTCTATGACGGCACTGGTCAGCTCGTGACCGCGTCCTTCATGGATTACTCCATGCCGCGCGCGGACGATCTGCCCTCGTTCCAGCTCTCCCACACCACGACGCTGTGTCCGGGCAACCCGCTCGGCGTCAAGGGCTGCGGCGAAGCCGGCGCGATCGGCGCCTCGGCTGCCGTGATCAATGCGATCACGGACGCGATCGGCAACAACAAGCTGGAAATGCCGGCGACGCCCGATCGCGTCTGGCACGCCATTCACGGTTGAGGGAGGAAGAGCCATGTACGAGACAAATTATCACCGCGCTTCCTCGGTCGCTGACGCCGCCGCAACCTTCGCCAAAGGCGCGGAATCAAAATTCCTCGCCGGCGGACAAACCCTGCTTCCGGTGATGAAGCAGCGTCTTGCCGCGCCTACCGACGTGATCGACCTCTCCAAGGTGCAGGAGATGATCGGCATCGAGGTTTCGGGGGATACGGTCACCATCAAGGGCGCGACGCCGCATTACGATGTGGCGCAAAGTGATGCGGTTCAGAAGGCGATCCCGGCGCTCGCCAATCTGGCGTCGATGATCGGCGATCCCGCCGTGCGCTATCGCGGCACGATCGGCGGCTCGCTCGCCAACAATGACCCGGCGGCGGATTATCCGGCGGCGTTGCTGGCGCTCGGCGCGACGGTCAAGACCAACAAGCGGTCGATCACGGCGGAGGATTTCTTCAAGGGCCTGTTCACGACGGCCCTTGAGGATGGCGAGATCATCACCGCAGTGTCGTTCCCGGTTCCGGCCAAGGCCGGCTACGCCAAGTTTCCCAATCCCGCCTCGCGCTTCGCGCTGACCGGCGTGTTCGTCGCCAGGACCAAAGCCGGTGACGTCCGCGTCGCCGCGACCGGTGCTTCGCAGAGCGGCGTCATGCGGGTCGCGCCGATCGAGCAGGCGCTGAAGGCAAACTGGGCGGCCTCGGCGCTCGACAGCGTGACGATCCCGGCGAGCGGCCTGCTCGCCGACATCCACGGGTCGGCGGATTACCGCGCCAACCTCGTGAAGGTGATGGGACAGCGGGCGGTGACCGCGGCCGGTTAATCAAGCATGATCCGGAAAAGTGCGAGGCGGTTTTCCGGAAAGATCATGCTCAAACAAACGCTAAAGCGTGATGACGATTCTCATCGCGCTTTAGCGCCTAAACACAAGTCTGCGAACGGCGCGCCGCAATGCGCGCCGTTCGCGTTTTTACCGGCGGCACAGGACAAAAGGTGCTTGCCACATCCGGCTTTAGGCGAGACAATTTAGCTAATCAGCTAATTAAAAATACCGTCCCACGGACGGCTGGGAGAACGCATGAAGTTCGGCAACCAAGCCAGCCGCGACATCTCAGCCGCCTAGCGCCCCGCAACCAACGGAAGAACAACGTGCTCGATAAACCCGCCTCCCAGACCGCCGCTCGTACCTCGGGCCCGCTCGCCGGCTTCCGCATCGTCGAATTCGCCGGCATCGGCCCCGGCCCGTTCGCCTGCATGCTGCTCGCCGACATGGGCGCCGAGGTCATCACCCTGGACCGCATCGGCGCCGGCAAGAATTTGAAGGCGGTTGCAACCCGCGGCCGCAAGGTCATTGAGCTCGATCTCAAGAACAAGGCGGCGGTTGCCGAAGTGCTCGACCTGCTCGGCCATGCCGACGCGCTGATCGAGGGCTTTCGGCCCGGCGTGATGGAGCGTCTCGGCCTCGGCCCCGATGTCGTGCTCGCGCGCAATCCGAAACTGGTCTATGGCCGCATGACCGGCTGGGGCCAGGAAGGCCCACTCGCCAATGCCGCCGGCCATGACATCAACTACATCTCGATCACCGGCGCGCTGGCTGCGATCGGCACCAAGGAGAAGCCGGTGCCGCCGCTCAACCTGGTCGGCGATTTCGGCGGCGGCGCGCTCTACCTCGTGGTCGGCGTGCTCGCCGCGCTCTTGGAAGCGCAGAAGTCCGGCAAGGGCCAGGTGGTCGACACCGCGATGTGCGACGGCGCGGCCTCGCTGATGTCGATGTTCTACGACATGGCCGCGCAGGGCCGCTGGAGCGGCGGCCGCGACCAGAATTTCCTGGATGGCGGCGCGCATTTCTACGGCGTCTATGAATGCTCCTGCGGCAACTTCATCTCGATCGGCTCGATCGAGCCGCAGTTCTACGCGCTGCTGCGCAAGCACGCCGACCTGACCGACGCCGACTTCGACGCGCAGATGGATCGCAAGGCGTGGCCGGCGCTGAAGGAGAAGTTGACCCGGGTGTTCAAGAGCAAGTCGCGCGCGGACTGGTGCCAGATCATGGAAGGCACCGACATCTGCTTCGCGCCGATCCTGACCATGGAGGAAGCGCCCAAGCATCCGCACATGGCCGCACGCCAGGTGTTCGTCGAACGCCACGGCGTGACCCAGCCCGCCCCCGCGCCGCGCTTCTCGCGCACACCGTCCGCGATCCGCGAGCCGGAGTTGGCGAATATTGGCGACGTGACCAGCGCGTGGAAGGCGGGGAAGTAAATCTCGCTGTCGTCCCGGCGAAGGCCGGGACCCATAACCACTGAACGGAGTTGTTGCGCACGCCCCTACCGAGGGACTACCACCCGACACACCCGATGGATTCCGCGGTATGGGTCCCGGCGTCCGCCGGGACGACAGCTATGGCTGAGCGCTGGCGTGGCGCACTATGCTGTGCTTACGCCGCGTGATCGACCTTCAGCACGCCGCGGCGGATCTGGTCTTCCTCGATCGATTCGAACAGCGCCTTGAAGTTGCCTTCGCCAAAGCCGTCGTCGCCCTTGCGCTGGATGAACTCGAAGAAGATCGGCCCGATCGCGTTGGCCGAGAAGATCTGCAGCAGCACCTTGGTCTGGCCGCCGTCGACCACGCCCTCGCCGTCGATCAGGATGCCGTTGGTCCTGAGCCGCGGGACGTCCTCGCCATGCTTGGGCAGGCGGGCGTCGATCCGCTCGAAATAGGTGTCGGGCGGCGACGGCATGAACGGCAGGCCATCGGCGCGCAACCTCTCGACCGTCGCGTGGATGTCGCGCGCGCCGCAGGCGATGTGCTGGATGCCCTCGCCGCGGTAGACGTTGAGATATTCCTCGATCTGACCGGAATCGCCGGCGTCCTCGTTGATCGGGATCCGGATCTTGCCGTCCGGGCTGGTCAGCGCGCGGGAGAACAGGCCGGACGCGCGGCCCTCGATGTCGAAGAAGCGGATCTGGCGGAAGTTGAACAGCTTGGCATAGAAGCCGGTCCAGACATCCATCCGGCCGCGATGGACGTTGTGGGTGAGGTGATCGACGTAATACAGGCCTGAGCCCGGGGGGCGCGGGTTGGCCGCGCCGAGCCATTCGAACTCGGAATCATAGGCCGAGCCCTTGGTGCCGTAGCGATCGACGAAATAAAGCAGGCTGCCGCCGATGCCCTTGATCGCGGGCACATCGAGCGCCTTCGCTGCGGGCGCGACATCCGCCGGCTCGGCACCGAGCGCGATCGCGCGCTCATAGGCATGCTTGGCGTCGACCACGCGGAACGCCATCGACGGCGCGCAGGGGCCGTGCGCGGCGACGAAGTTGAAGCCATGGCTGCCTGGCTCCTCATTGACGAGATAGTTGATGTCGCCCTGGCGATAGACCGTGATCTGCTTGGTCCGGTGGCGGGCGACCGCGACGAAGCCCATCAGCTTGAACAGGGCGTGCAGCTCCGCCGGATTCGGATGGGCATATTCGACGAACTCGAAGCCGTCGGTGCCCATCGGGTTCTCAGTGCTGATTTCGGCCGGCGGCGCATCGTGCGGAAACGGACCCATGGCGGCAACTCCCTGATTTGTCTGGAGATCAGTTTCCGTCACTTGCTGCGCAACGTGCGTGCAAAATGGATCCCATTTTGCTATCGTCGCGCACGATCCGTGCATGAAATGGATATTCCACGCATGCCTGAAGTGGACGCTTTCGACCTGAAAATGCTCGCCGCGCTGCAGGACGATGGCCGGCTGACCAACCAGCAGCTGGCCGACCTCGTCGGGCTGTCGGCATCGCAATGTTCGCGGCGGCGGATGCGGCTGGAGGAGGAGAAGGTCATCGCCGGCTACCATGCCGACCTCGCCGGCGAGGCGCTCGGCTTCGGCCTGATCGCCTTCATCCACATCACGCTTGCGACCCACTCGCCCGACAACGCCAAGCGGTTTCGCGAGCTGGTCAACCGCGTCGACGATATCCAGGAGGCCTACGCACTGACGGGGGATGCCGACTACGTGCTCAAGGTGATGCTGCGCGACCTCAAGAGCCTGTCCGACATCGTCAACAACGTGCTGATGCCGCACCAGAGCGTGGCCCACGTGCGCTCCTCGATCGTGCTCGACCGCCTGAAGGAGAGCACCAGGCTGCCGCTGAAGTCGCTACAGGCGTGATGGCTCGAATCGAGGGAAATCCGCCATTCGCTTTTGTGGCTTGGCTTGCGATCATTCCGGCAACGGCAAGAGAGACGAACCATGGCGCTGCAGCTGCGACCGAACTGCGAATATTGCGACAAGGACCTGCCACCCAGCGCCACCGACGCGCGTATCTGCTCCTATGAATGCACGTTCTGTGCGGATTGCGCCGAGACCAGGCTCGGCAATGTCTGCCCGAACTGCGGCGGCGGCTTTGCGCCGCGGCCAATCCGCCCGGCCAAGCCGTGGCGGCCGGGTGTCTGCACGGTCAACCAGCCGCCGTCGGACAAGCGGGTGCATTTGAAGTACAGCCTCGAGGACGTCGCGGCGAATACGGCGCGGCTGAGGGATGTCAGGCCCGAGGAACGGTGAGGTTTGCACGCCTGTCGGGCACTCTCCCCCTGAAAGGGGGAAGGTGGGATGGGGGTCAGCCGCGAGCGCTGGCGTCTACGGAGAGACCAGATCCCCACCCGGTTTGCTGCGCAAACCGACCTCCCCTTTTCAAGGAGAGGTGAAGCCGCGGAATGCGCGGAGACTTACTTCGCCGCGATGATCGTGCCTTCGACCTCGCCGAAGCCGACGCGATAGCCGTCGCCCTGGCACCAACCGCGCATCACAAGCGAATCGCCGTCCTCCAGGAAGGACCGCGTGACGCCGCTGGCGAGTTCGACCGGCTCGGTGCCGTTCCAGCTGATTTCCAGGAGACTGCCGCGCTGATGCTTTTCGGGGCCGGAGATCGTACCGCTGCCTAGGAGATCGCCGACATTCATCGCGCAGCCGCTGGAAGCGTGGTGCACGAGCTGCTGGACCGACGACCAGTACATGTATTTGAAGTTGGTGCTGCAGATCGTCTTCGCCTCGTTCATCGCACCGGCGCGCAGCGCGACGTCGAGCTGCATGTCGTAATTGTTCGGCTGGGTCTGCTTGAGGTACGCCAGCGGCTCCGGCTGCTGCACCGGGCCCTGCATGCGGAACGGCTCGAGCGCCTCGCGCGTCACCACCCACGGGCTGATCGAGGTCGCGAACGCCTTGGCCTGGAACGGGCCGAGCGGCACATACTCCCACTGCTGGATGTCGCGCGCACTCCAATCGTTAAGGATGACGAAGCCGAAGATCATCTCCTCGGCCTGCTTCTCCGTCAGCATCTCGCCCATCGGCGAGGCCTGGCCAACGACCACGCCCATCTCGAGTTCGAAATCGAGCCGCTTGCAGGCGCCGAAGCTCGGCACCTCTGATGTCGGCGGCTTCAGCTGACCGCGCGGCCGCCGCACCTTGGTGCCTGACACGACGACAGTCGAGGCGCGGCCGTTATAGCCGATCGGCATATGCAGCCAGTTCGGCTGCAGCGCATTGTCCTTGCCTCGGAACATGACGCCGACATTGGTGGCGTGCTCCTTCGACGAATAGAAATCGGTGTAGCCCGAGACCGCAAACGGCATGTGCAGCCTGACGTCGGCCATCGGCACCAGCGCCCGCGCCCGCAATTCCCTGTTGTCGCGTAGCTCCGGATGATCCGAGCGGAGCAGCTCGCTGATCCGTGCCCGCGTCGCCGACCACACTTTCGGCCCGAGCGCCATGAAGGCGTTGAGCGACGGCTGCGAGAACACGCCGAGCGGCCCGACATCGAGCCGCGAGTCCTGCTCGAGCTCCCAGAGGTCGAGCACATAATCGCCGATCGCAACGCCGACGCGCGGCGCAAGACCATCCTTCGACGAGAACACGCCGTAGGGCAGGTTCTGGATCGGGAAGTCGGAGGTCGGGGCGACGTCGATGAAGGAGCGGAGCTTTGGGTCGTTGGGGTGGGGCATGGTGATCCCGGTGCAATCAGATGCGATGGCTGATGTTTATTCACCCTCCCCTGGAGGGGGGCGAGACGAGCGAAGCTCGCTCTTGGGTCGACGCGAATGAAATGAGCGGCGGGGTGGGGTGACGGTCTATCCGCGAAGCACACTGCCCGTGTTGAGAGATCACCCCACCCCGGTACGCATGTCGCGTTGCTCCATGCGTACCGAACCTCCCCCTCAAGGGGAGGGTGAAGACCTACGGCTTGTTCGGATCGAACTTCTTTTCCAGACCCTTCCAGCAATCCGAGTAATCGTCCTGCAGCGTCGACGACTTCGCCGCATGTTCGGTCACGCGCTGCGGGAAGCGGGTCTCGAACATGAAGGCCATCGTGCCGGTCAGCTTCACCGGCTTCAGCTCGCTGTTGCTGGCGTGCTCGAAGGCTTCGCGGTCCGGACCGTGCGGCAGCATGCAATTGTGCAAGCTGATGCCGCCGGGCACAAAGCCCTGCGGCTTGGCGTCGTAGACGCCGTAGATCAGGCCCATGAACTCCGACATGATGTTCATGTGGTACCACGGCGGACGGAAGGTGTTGTCGGCCACCATCCAGCGCTCCGGGAAGATCACGAAGTCGATATTCGCGGTGCCCGCGGTCTCCGACGGCGAGGTCAGCACCGTGAAGATCGACGGATCGGGATGATCGAAGGCGATCGCGCCGACCGGCGAGAAGGTGCGCAGATCGTATTTGTAGGGCGCGTAATTGCCGTGCCAGGCGACGACGTCGATCGGCGAATGCGGCAGCGTGGTCTTGAACAGCGAGCCGCCCCATTTGACGTAGAGCTCGGTCGGCGTGTCCTTGTCCTCGTAGCTAGCCACCGGCGTCAGGAAGTCGCGCGAATTGGCCAGGCAGTTGGCGCCGATCGGGCCGCGCTCCGGCAGCGTAAAAGCGCCGCCGTAATTCTCGCAGAGATAGCCGCGCGCCGGGCCGCCGGGAATTTCGACGCGGAATTTGACGCCGCGCGGGATCACCACGATCTCGCCCGGCTCGGCGTCGATGCGGCCGAACTCGGTGACGAAGCGCAGATTGCCCTGCTGCAGCACGAACATCATCTCGCCATCGGCATTGTAGAAATGCTGATCGACCATCGATTTGGTGATGAGGTAGATGTGCGCCGCCATGCCGGCCTGGGTGTTGGCATCACCCGCCGTGGTCATGGTCTGCACGCCCTGCAGGAAGGTCATGTCTTCCTTCGGGATCGGCGCGGGGTCCCAGCGCAGCTGTGCGATCGGCATGTCGTATTCGTGGCACGGCGCGGTGCGCCACAGCCCGGCATCGGCCTTGGCGAAGCGGCCGGAGTGCCGCACCGACGGGCGGATGCGATAGAGCCACGAGCGCTCATTGGTGCCGCGCGGCGCCGTGAACGGCGAGCCGGACAATTGCTCGGCATAGAGCCCATAGGCGCAGCGCTGCGGCGAATTGCGCCCCATCGGCAGCGCGCCGGGCAAGGCCTCGGTCTCGAAACTGTTGCCGAAGCCGGACATGTAGCCCGGGGTGACTTGCCCTGAGCTGCGGACGATCTGATCAGGCGAGGTATTGATGTTCATCGCTATCCTCCTTGCAGGGCGGCCCACATTTCCTGGTCGCGCTTGTCGGTCCAGATCACGGGATCGTCGATCCCCGACGCCTCGTCATAGGCGCGCGAAACGTTGAACGGCAGGCAGTGCTCGTAGATCGCAAAGCTCGAGAACTTCGGATCCATCACCTCGCGCGTCGCCGCCATCGATTCCTTCAGGCTGCGGCCCTTGGCGACCGACGATTCGGCGGCGCCGTAGAGCGTGGTGACGAAATCGCGCGTCATCGCGATCGCATCGCGCCCGGTGGCGAGGCCCTTGAGCGCGTCGCCGCGGCCCGGCGCGATCGCCTTCGGATTGAAGGCGCGGATCTCGTTCAAGGTCGTCGGCCATTCGCGCAAATGCGCATCGCCGCAATAGCAGGCCGAGTGGTATTCGATCAGATCGCCGGAGAACATCACCTCGGCATCCGGCACCCAGGCGACGATGTCGCCCGAGGTATGGCCGGCGCCGAGCTGCATCAGCCGCACCTCGCGCTTGCCGAGATAGATCGACATCTCGCCTTCAAAGGTCAGCGTCGGCCAGGTCAGGCCGGGGATGCTCGCGGCATCCTGGAACAGCCGCGGGAAGCGGCCATATTCGGAATCCCAATCCTGCTGGCCGCGCTCCTCGATCAGGCGATAGGTTTCCTGCGAGGCGACGATGCCTTGCGCGTGATAGGCGGAGGCGCCGAGCACGCGCACCGCGTGATAATGCGACAGCACGACATATTTGATCGGCTTGTCGGTGACGGTCTTGACCCGCTCGATCACCTTGTTCGCCATTGCCGGCGTCGCCTGCGCGTCGAACACCAGACAGCCGTCGTCGCCGACGATCACGGCGGTGTTGGGATCGCCCTCGGCGGTGAAGGCATAGAGGTCGGTGCCGATCTCGGAGAAGGTGATCTTCTTCTCCGAAAGATCCGTGGTCGATGCGAAACCTTTGGCCATCAGTTCAATCCTGTCCGTTTGCTCAGTGCTATTGTTGTTGCTGCTGTTGCTGCTGGCTTGCATCAAGCATCCGCCGCTTCGCCAGCGCGATCGCCTCGCGCAGCACGTCGAGATCGCCGATATGGTTGGCGAGCACCAGAACCAGCGCGGCATCGAGATCGGCGCTCTGCGCCTCGGTGAGGCCGCGATGGGCCTCGACGATGGCGCGGAAGGCGTCGTCGGGCTTTGCGAAATTCGAACTGGTCGACAGCACCATGACTGCTCCTCAGTTCAGGCCGGCCGCGCGTGCCAGCGCCGCATCGAGCTCCGGCCGTGCCGCATTGCGGAAGCGTGCGGCGACATAACCGTCCGGCCGCAGCAGATAGGCGGTGCCGGGCTCGGCATCATAGCGTTTGCCGGCAAGGCCCTGCGCGTCGACCAGCCCACCCTCGCCGCCGACCCGGATGCTGCCGACGCCGTCCGGCACATCGACAGCAGCGCCATTGCCAAACTCCAGCAGCGTGAAGCGCGTTCCCTGCCTGATGAAAACGTCGGTCAGATAGGTGGAACCGCCGCCCTGCTGCGTCACCGGCGCATCTGGCATCGAGGCGCCGGGCCGCGGGCCGCCGCGCCAATCGTCGCGATCGCTGCTCGACAGCGGCGTGTCGTAGACCGACGGCACCGACAGCCGCCCGCCATTGACCATGCGCTTGCCGAACTCGGTATCCTTGGCAAGCGATAGCACGGCCTGACGCAGCCGCGCTTCCTGTTTCGTCGCCGGCGCCATGAAGTCGGTCGAGCGGGTGGACTCGCGGATGTTCTCGTCCGCCGCCGCGCTGCGCTCGATGTGATAGCTCTCCAGCAAGCCCTCCGGCGACAGCCGGCGCAGCACGCGGTCGAGCTTCCACGCCAGATTCTCGGCGTCCTCGAGCCCGGAATTGGCACCGCGTGCGCCGAACGGCGAGACCTGATGCGCGGAATCCCCGGCAAAGATCACCCGGCCGTGGATGAACTTGGCCATCCGGCGGCACTGGAACTTGTAAAGCGAGATCCATTCGAACTCAAACTTGTCATGGCCGAGCATGCGCTCGATCCGCGGCCGGACATTTTCGGGCTGCTTCTCGGCCACCGGATCGGCATCCGGATTGAGCTGCAGGTCGATCCGCCAGATGTCGTCCGGCTGCTTGTGCAGCAGCGCCGAGCGTCCGGCATGGAACGGCGGATCGAACCAGAACCAGCGCTCGGTCGGAAATGCCGCCGTCATCTTGACGTCGGCGATCAGGAACTGGTCCTCGAACACCTGGCCTGCGAATTCCGCGCCGACCATCTGCCGCAGCGAGGAACGGGCGCCATCGCAGGCGACCACGAAGGTCGCGTGCACCTGGTAGGGGCCGTCGGGAGTTGCGATGGTCAGCGCAACGCCATCGTTACGGCTCTCCAGCGCGATCACCTTGTTGCGCCAGCGCAGGTCAATTTCAGGCAGTTGCCCCACCCGGTCGACCAGATAGGCCTCGGCATAGAACTGCTGCAGGTTGATGAAGGCGGGCCGCTTGTGGCCTTGCTCAGGCAGCAAATTGAACTGGTAGAGCTGCGAGGCGCCGTGGAAGATCTTGCCGACGCTCCACACCACGCCCTTCTCGACCATGCGGTCGCCGACCCCGAGCCGATCCCAGAACTCAAGCGAGCGCTTCGAGAAGCAGATCGCGCGCGAGCCTTCGCCGATCCGGTCGGCATCGTCGAGCAGCACCACGCGCTGGCCGCGCTGCGCAAGATCGATCGCGAGCGACAATCCCACCGGCCCGCCGCCGACCACGACGACGGGATGCTCCGCGACATTGGCGCCCGAGCGCTCCTGGTCGGGGTGACGGCGATAGCCGAACTGGGTTTTGGCCTGTGCCGTGTTGGCGTGTGCCATTGCGTGACCCTGGATGTTTCCCTTGCGCCGCGGCCTCTGGCTGCGGTTCTGTGTGACCGGCTTGCGACCGGGACCTTGCGAGCCGGCCGCGACCTTGCTAAATTAGTCTCACTTGCAACTATCTTAAACCCCCAGTCGGGGCTGCCGTCAACTCAAATTGGAGAGATTTTTGGCACGGACCTCTGCAAGCCAGCCTCCAGCCCGCCCGCGCAGTGCCGTGGAAGCGGAGGTGCGCGACACTATCGCGCCGACCAAGAAGCGCCTCGATCTCTTCCATTTCATGCCGTTCCGCCTGAACCGGCTGGCGGCCGAGGTGTCCTCGGCGCTGTCGAGCGAATATCAGGCGCGCTACGGGCTCGACATTCCGGAGTGGCGCGTGCTCGCAACGCTCGGCTTCCGCAGCGATCCCTGCAGCGCGCAGTATATCGCGCACTGCACGCGCACCCATAAATCCACCATCAGTCGCGCGGTGTCGGCGCTGATGGAGCGCGAGATCGTCGAGCGCGTCGAGAACGCCGACGACCGCCGCGAATTCCGCCTGCGACTGACCAAAAACGGCCAGACGCTATACGAGGAGCTGATCCCGCGCCTGCTGCGCAAGGAGCAGGAGATATTGTCCTGTCTCTCCGCACAGGAGCGCCGCGACCTCGGCCGCCTGCTCGGCAAGGTCGAGAGCAGCCTTGAACTGGTGCAGACCAGCGAAGAGGCCGACGCGAAGGACGTGTATTAGGCCACAGCCATACCTCCGCTGTCGTCCTGGCGAAAGCCAGGACCCATACGCCGCGGCCTGTGTTGTGAACGGGACTCGTCATTCCAGCGAGCCCAACAAAGGACATTTGTGGTTATGGGTCCCCTGAGTTCGCAAAC
>NZ_LFIQ01000006.1 GCF_001189245.1 Bradyrhizobium pachyrhizi
CTACACCAATGTCGCCGGCCGCGTCGCGGCGTCGGCCTCGGGGCTCTACGCACGCAACCTGTTCTCGTTCATCGAGACGATGGTCGACAAGGCCAACAAGGCGCTCGCGGTCAATTGGGACGACGAGCTGGTGAAGGCCACCGCGCTGACCAAGGACGGCGCCGTCATCCATCCCAACTTCCAGCCGAAGTAAGGAGAGAAGCCATGGAGCATCTCGCGCAGGCCGTCGATCCGTTCGTGTTCCGGCTGTCGATTTTCGTCCTCGCCGTGTTTGTCGGCTATTTCGTGGTGTGGTCGGTGACCCCGGCGCTGCATACGCCGCTGATGAGCGTGACC
>NZ_LFIQ01000053.1:0-15421 GCF_001189245.1 Bradyrhizobium pachyrhizi
CGGCGTCGAGATCGTGCGCAAGGCGCTGTCCTGGCCAGCTCGGCAGATCGCGATCAACGCCGGTGAAGATGGCTCGGTCGTGGTCGGTAAGGTCCTAGAAAAGGATCAATACCCTTACGGCTTCGACGCGCAGACTGGCGAGTACAGCAACCTTGTCTCCAAGGGGATCATCGACCCGACCAAGGTCGTGCGCATCGCTGTCCAGAACGCCGCCTCGGTTGCGGCGCTGCTGATCACCACGGAAGCGATGGTTGCCGAGCTGCCGAAAAAGATCGCGCCCGGTCCCGCAATGCCTCCGGGCGGCGGCATGGGCGGCATGGACTTCTGATCCAGCCTCTCAAAGGATCGACAGGCAGAACCCTGGCAGCAATGCCAGGGTTTTCGACTGAGCCGCCCAGTTTGCTCACGGTTTCTCTTTTTTGAGAAACCGAGTTGGATCTTGGCCTAACCATCGCTCCGGACGAACACGCTATTCATCGCATCGCTTTGTTTTGCGAGCGGAACGAAGCCAACTGGCCCGCAAAGCCTCTCGTTGATCGACGCCGTAGAGCGGTAGGGCAGGTGCGATCGCTAACGTTTTGGACCGCTGATGACTTGATGAAATCGGATCCGATTTGCAGAATTACTTCGGCTGGATTTTGACGCGGCTGCTGGACCCCCGACTCCACCCGCTGTTCCTAAACTGGTACCCGTCGCGGCGTGGTTTCAGACACGGACATACCGTGTGGACCACTGAGGCACAGAAACCGCTCGGATTAAAGTCACGTCCCGCGTGTGGCAGGCAATCGCTTGCTATGCCGCCCGCTCTGAAGGAGATTCGGAGCCCTCGGCGCGTCAATCGGTCCGGAAATGAAACGCCGCGAATTTACGACCGTTTGCAATTTGCCATCACTCGTTGTTTGTAGATCAAGCCTGCTTTTCAGCTAAGGTTTTCATCGAGCGACTTAGCGGCAGCTTTCGCCGATGGTAGCCATAGACCCGGACATCTTCGCGGATTTGCTCGCTTACCGAGCGTACGATACGTTTCTTCCGCCAGTTCCTATTGAGATCGATCGGAATGGAATTGCCGCGAGGAACGACGAGAAGGTCGTTCCGTTCGTTCAGGTAGACATCGTACATGGAAGTCCTCGCTCTGTGTGAACATAGGCCGAAGCTCAGCCCCTTTGGTGACTTGGACGACACAGTCTCAAGAAAGCCGCACGGGGCGCCTTGTGCTCCGAAGGCAAAGGTCACACGTTCGAATCGTATCGGGTGCGCCAGTTGCCACTTATTTTCATAGTGAAGCGCGGGTCCGAAACTATAATCCCGCCCCGCCCGTTTGAGCGCGTAAGCGCGATTTCAACTAGAAAAGGCACTGGTCGTCATCGTGACCTGATGCTCAGTCCCAGCTGAGCGCGCCACCGTTCTGGTATTCGATGACGCCGGTTTCGAAGGAGTTCTTCTCCTTCTTCCGATCCATCGCCTCCGACACCACGGGAACGGGTTCTCAACGTCGGCGAAGACAGGCGCGAGCCCGATCTGGGCACAGCGGCGATTAGAGACTATCACCTCGTCCCACAGCCCTCTCGCCTTCAGGTCTCACACAAGGAACTCGTTCACGACCGCGAAGTCGCCGGACATCGCGGTGAGAAGCTCATCCTGGAATCACTGAAGCTTGTGGTCGACGATACCGCACACCCGCAAAATGGCACTCGCGGCTGCGCCCGGACATTCGATCGTCAAGCCATTGCCCCTCTGATTTACACGGCATCGGAACTGGCGGCGAAACATTCGATTTAATGAGCCGAAGCGCTTGAAGCGCTTTTTGACCGCTGCCGGAGGTCAGTGTCTCCGTGGGATGGAAGGAAACGCAGATCGTCCGTGCCGCAGGACCTGCCGCTGCTCGTCGATGCCGACACCGGCTACGGTGAGGCGGCGCTGAATGTGATGCACGCCACCCGCGTCTTTGAGGATGCCGTTGCCGGCGCGCTTCATCTGGAAGACCAGATCCTGCCCAAGACATGCGGCCATCTGAACGACAAGAAGATCGCCGATGCGCGTGACATGGCGGCCAAGGTCGCGCCGCATCAAAAGCGTGTCGCGATCTCATGGTCATCGCCAGGACCGACGCTGCCGCCAGCAAGGGCCTCGCTGGCGCCGTAACCCGGGCAAAGCCCTATATGGAGGCCGGGGCCGATGCGATCTTCCCGGAGGCACTCAACACGGCCGAGATGTTCCGCGCTTTTCCGGCGCGCATACCCGGCGCGTCGCTTCTCGCGAACATGACGGAGTTTGGAAAGACCCATTCTTCACCGCCGCCGAGTTCGAGGCGATAGGATATGCCATGGTGATCTGGCCTGTGTCCTCATTGCGAGTGGCGAACAAGGCGCAGGCAGAATTGTATGCTGCAATTTTACGTGATGGTGGCACGCACAAGATCGTAGAGCGGATGCAGACGCGCGCGGAACTCTATGCGGCAATTGGATTACACGACTACGAAGCTTTCGATTCTTCGATCGTTCAAACAATCGTTCCGTCCGGCATGCCGCAACGCAAGTGATCGACGAGAGGTTGACGGGAGCCCGTCGTTGCAGATAATCGGAGACGTCGAGGTTCTCCGGGTCCCGCTTGATCCGGAGCTAAGAGGGAAGCCGGTGCGTTTTCCATCCGTTCAGGATTGAGGCAATGCCGGCGCTGCCCCCGCAACTGTAAGCGGTGAGCCCGCATCCATCAGTGTCACTGAAGCGAAAGCTTCGGGAAGGCCGGATGCAGGCGACGACCCGCGAGCCAGGAGACCTGCCCCGACAACATAATCGTCCACGGGCGGGGTGTCCCGGTGGTACGCCAAGCAGCTGCCGCATCCGCGGCTGCCCTGCCAGCGTCCGCCATGGCCTTTTGCCCCCACCACCTGGGGTTAAAGCTATGACTTCTCTTTCAGTTCCAGTTGCAACACTCGGCACGCCCCGCATCGGGCCGCGCCGCGAACTCAAACTCGCGCTCGAAAGCTTCTGGGCCGGCAAGATCAGCGAGCAGCAACTTCTCGAAGCTGCAGCCGGGCTCCGTGTCGCCAACTGGGCACGCCAGAAATCACTCGGCGCGACCATTATACCGTCGAACGATTTTTCGCTTTATGACCACGTGCTCGACACCAGCGTGATGGTCGGCGCCATCCCCGAGGCCTATGGCTGGAAGGGCGGAGCAGTCCCGCTCAAGACCTATTTCGCGATGGCGCGCGGTTCGCAAGGCGACGCGCACGACGCGAGCTGCAGTCACGCCCACCGTGGCCATGGCGCGACAGCGCAGGAAATGACCAAGTGGTTCGACACCAATTACCACTACATGGTCCCGGAATTTCACGAGAGACAGACATTCAAGCTCTCGTCCCGCAAGGTGATCGAAGAGTATGACGAGGCGAAAGCGCTCGGATATCAGACCCGTCCGGTGCTCGTCGGCCCTGTCACCCTCCTGAAGCTCGGCAAGAGCCATGATGCCTCGGTCGATCCGGTCTCGCTGCTCGACGGCCTGCTGCCGGTCTATGTCGAGGTTCTCCAGGAGCTCGCCAAGCGCGGCGCAGAATGGGTCCAGATCGACGAACCCTGCCTCGTGCTCGATCTCAACGAGACCGAGAGGAATGCGCTCCAGCGCGCCTATGCTCGGCTCGCCAAAGGCGTACCGGGCATCAAGATCATGCTCGCCACTTACTTTGGTGCGATCGGCGACACTATCGCGACCGTGTTGGCCCTGCCGGTGGCAGGTCTGCACGTCGACTTGATCCGCGCGCCGCAGCAACTGAGCCAGATCGAATCCGGTGCCCGCGAGGATCTCGTGATTTCGCTCGGCGTCATTGACGGCCGCAACGTCTGGCGCTCCAATTTGTCGGCGCTGGTCGAGCGCTACAAGCCGGTCATCGCCAAGCTAGGCGCCGGCCGCGTCCAGATCGCTCCGTCCTGCTCGCTACTGCATACGCCGATCGACTTAGAGCTTGAGACCGGTCTCGATCCGGATGTGAAGAGCTGGCTTGCCTTCTCCGTGCAGAAGATCGCCGAACTCTCCACGCTGGCGAAGGCATTGGCTGGCGACGCCAGCGTCGCGGACGCCCTAGCCGCCTCGGACAAGGCCGCCAAGGCACGCCGGACCTCGCCTAAGATCCACGACGCGACCGTTGCCAAGCGGATGGCGACGATCGACGACGCGATGCGCCGTCGCACCAGCACCTTTGCCAGCCGCGCCGAAGTCCAGCGCAAGCGCTTTGCCCTGCCTGCCTTCCCGACGACGACTATCGGCTCATTCCCGCAAACCGCCGACGTCCGCAATGCTCGTGCGGCCCATGCCAAGGGCACACTGACCGACGCCCAGTACAAGCAGTTCCTCAAGGAGGAAACTGCCCGCACCGTACGCTGGCAGGAGGAGATCGGACTCGACGTGCTGGTTCATGGCGAGTTCGAGCGCAACGACATGGTGCAGTATTTTGGCGAACAGCTCTCCGGCTTCGTCTTCACCCAGTATGGCTGGGTGCAGTCCTACGGCTCGCGCTATGTTCGTCCGCCGATCCTGTTCGGTGACGTCTCCCGGCCGAAACCGATGACGGTCGAGTGGTGGCGTTACTCGCAATCGTTGACCAGGAAGCCGATGAAGGCGATGCTCACCGGACCGGTGACGATCCTGAACTGGTCGTTCGTTCGCGACGACCTGCCGCGCAGCGAAGCCTGCCGCCAGATCGCACTCGCGATCCGCGACGAGGTTACCGACCTCGAAAAGGCCGGAGCGACCATGATCCAGATCGATGAAGCCGCCTTGCGCGAAGGCCTGCCGCTCCGTCATTCCGAGTGGAAGACCTATCTCGAATGGGCCGTGGAAAGCTTCCGCATCTGCTCGACGGGCGTTGCCGATGCCACGCAGATCCACACCCACATGTGCTACTCGGAGTTCAACGCCATCATCGACGCAATTGCGGCGATGGACGCCGACGTCATCTCGATCGAGACGTCGCGGTCCAAGATGGAACTGCTCGATGCGTTCACCAGCTTCAAATATCCTAACGATATCGGTCCTGGCGTCTACGACATCCACTCTCCACGCGTCCCCGAAACCACCGAGATGAGGGACCTCATCACGCTGGCCCGAAAACGTTTGTCGGACTCGCAGCTCTGGATCAATCCCGATTGCGGCCTGAAGACACGCAGATGGGAGGAAGTGCGTCCAGCGCTCGTCAACATGGTTGCTGCCGCACGCGAGTTGCGCAAGGCGTTATAGGCGCGGAAACGCGGATCGTCGAGGCCCGCCCAACCGGAGAATGCCGATGCGCTTCTGGATCAGATGTACCCGCTTCGACAGCGGCAAGCCGTATTATGTCAATTTCTCGCTGGTGGGCGGGATGTGGCGGGACGGCGACAAGACGATCCTGGAGTTCGTCGGCAGCGGCGCTCAGACGATCGAGGTTCGAGAGACTCCAGAGGACATTCTCGCTATCCATCTCAGAACATCGGGGGTGTCAGCCTCGTGACGTCGGTAACCGACCCGGCCGGCATGGACGCAAGTCCGATACCCGCCGTTTTGCGGAAAGTCGCCTCACACCTGGATCACTGGTATCCCCTTGCGTTGTCGCATGAGGTGAAACGATGGCGGTGGCCTTCCCTGCTGCTTGCTTTCTAGTGATCCGGATGGCGTCGAGGATCTTCTGTTTCCGGGCACGGTTGGCATTATGCTGACCACTCATTTCAGGATTTTCTTTTTTTGAAATGGAGGAAGTTACAGACATCATAGTATACGATGTCGTTCAAGCGGAAGCCATACGCCGATATGCGGTTCACCAAAAAGACCGGATCGAAAGCGAACGCCTGGAAACCGTTGGAGCACTCTAATCGAACATAGTCATCCGTGCGCACCACCCCCCGAACGGTAATGCCACAAAGATCATAATATTCGTGGCGAGCCAGGGTTGCCGTCTCGCTCGTCGAAAAGAGCGACAAAGCTAGATCAAAGGGCGCTTGACAGACCAGCGTCAAAAATTCCATTGGCGCATCCATCGTACCAAGGAAATTGAACGGCAGTATGCAAAGCACTTTTTCATCATATCGGCGCATGATCTCATCGATCAGTCGCGTTCTTTTGAAGAATTTTCTGGCCTCGCAGCGCATAACCGCCGCTCTCCTACTCTTTAACCGGCGCACACGAGGTGGGTTTATTTCGATGCCAAGATAATCATTGTCATCGTCCTTGATGCCAATAAGGCGGTAGCCACTACAACCTACTTCTATGATCAACTCGTATCGGGTTGTACATAGGAGATCGAGGTAGAATAGTCTCTCACGGTTATGGAATTGACGCACCTCCGCAGTGAAGCAGCTCGGACGCATAAGGCGCACGCCTTCATCGCCTAGATAGATCGCTCGATTGACTTTCTGGGATCGGAGCGTGGAGGAGTTCATCGGCGCCTCATATCATCTCGTTAGGAAGAGACGTAAAGCCTGCGGCATCGCTGTCCGATACCTGTGGTCAATTCGTCGCTCAGCATTTTCGCGGCTGACGCCAAATCCCCCACGGTTTGCTCGGGGCAGATGAGGTCCACCACGGTACCGGGCAGAGTCCAACTCTCGGGCAGATCAGTTACGTCAATGGTAATAAGATCCATCGAAACGAAGCCAACGATAGGCGCACGATTACCACATATGAAGACATGCCCTCGATTGCCTAGAGTACGCGGAAATCCATCTGCATAACCAATAGCGGCCGTCGCAACCCGCATCCGCTTCTTGACTGTGTATGACCTGAGGTATCCGATGGCTTCCCCATGCTCGAGTTTACGGCATTGAATAATTTGCGTTCGCAAACGGACGACTTGTGCTGGCTTGAAATCGGGATCATCGGCCGTCGAGAAGCCGAAGATCCCTCCACCCGATCTTATGAGGTCAAAATGAAATTCACATCCGGCAAATAGTCCCGCCGAATTCGATAGAGAAAGACTCGCATTCGGGAATAAATGGGAAAGTCTGCGGAACCGATTTAGTTGTTGCAGAGAGATCTCGTTGCGCCACTCCGCACAGGCGAGCTGACTCATGAACAACACTACAGGCAATTCCGATAGCCCGCCTTTATTCTCGGCGATTGTGTGCAACTCATCAATGGGAAATCCCAACCGAGACAGGCCAGTGTCGACATGAATCCCTGCCGGCAGCGCGCGATTCCGAAGTCGGCAATGCCGAAGCCAAGCCTCCAATTGTTCCCTGCTATTGAGGATTGGCAACAAATCGTGCTGCTCGGCCGCCAGCTCCGTGCCTGGCATAGCGCCGTGTAGCATATAGATCTTTGCCGATGATGGCAGCACATCGCGCAGGGCAATACCTTCCGCCACATCGGTGACGAAAAAATGCGCGCAGCCGAGGTAAGCTAGGAAGGGCGCTACACGTGCCGCGCCTAGGCCGTAGGCATCAGCCTTGACAACGGCGCCGCAAGCGCTGTGAGGCGCAAGCGCCTGGCACTTCCGATAGTTGGCTTCAATGGCGCTGAGATCAACAATCATGGTCGATCTCGACGTCTCGCAACCGACGTCTGCAAGCTTATGATAGGGATTTGCTTCGATACCGATCGTATCCGGCATATGTCTTCTTATCAGGGCACGCCGAAGACCTATCGATGGTGAGAATACAGGGATCTTATTGCCTCTTCCGCGCACGCGGGCCCAAAGCGAAACCCGTTACCTGCACCGCCACCAATGACATACAGACCGGCGACGTCTTGAGCTGGACGAGAGAATGGGACACCATCATCAGAATAGCAGTCGCAAAACACACGCGCTGACGCCACCGCGGGTATCTCCGGCGAAAACCATTTCGCGAGGATCGCGGTGGCGCGCGCGAGATCATCCGAATTGATCTTCAGCCGGCTGGTGTCAGGCCTCACATTCCACTCTTGCGAGGTAAAACTGAACAACCAATACCCCTCCTCGATCATGGGAACGAGGAACGCGTAATCATCGAACAAGCCGATCATTGGACAGTTCGCGGTGGGGCGCGCCGCCAAGTGAAGCGCGACGACCTTTTTAACTCGCAATCGCGGCTCCGCCGCGAGATGCGCGCGCAACGGCGACTCTGGCAGCCATGGACCGATTGCCAGAACGGCCCGTCTTGCCGAGAGTTCGCTATCAACAGAGGTCTGAAGAAGTATATGGGTTGGTCCCTGCCGTATCCGTTCAATGGATGTACCCTCGCATATCGAAATCCCAACAGCCTTGAGCCTTTGGGCCAGATCCTGAACGATGGAATCGACTGGACAGTAAGACCCCCGATCCAGCGCCACGGCCATATCGGCGGGAATCGACAATTGCGGCAGCGAGGAAAGCCTCTCCGTGAGCGCGAAAGAAGCTGATGGGGTGGTTCCGACCACACAGCTCGTTCGTGTGAGTTCTTCTGGATTACGCGTCAACCAAAACACGTCACAGTTTCGACCTTTGGGCCATTGCCCATGGGGATAGATATCTCGCCAAATCTTCGAACCAGCATTGACGAGGCTTCTTTCCTTTTCATTACGACCGATGTTGATCTGGATTCCGGGGGCAAACCCACTGGCACCTGCCCCAACGGTCTCCCGATCGATGATGACGATTCGTTCCCCGGGACTATTGTTCGCAGCAATGACGGCGGCACTCAGGCCCATGACGCCGGCGCCAATGACCGCCAGGTCATAAATGTTGTCGGTCATCGCTCTCGTCCCCAGGCGATCGACAAAGCGCTCAGAACTTCGCTGCCGCGATTTTCCAAATGATGGGCGCGATCTGGCTGCAGAAACACGAGATCGCCCGCCTTGATAGCCAACTCTCCATCGTCAGTTATCACCCGACCGTGGCCGCTCGTGATGCGCCAGATTTCGCAGGAAGGATGGGAATGAGGCGTCGACACTGCGAACGGATCCAGTCGGAATTCAATGAGTTCGACGGGACAAGCGGTCTCGGAATCCGCGTTTTGTTCGACGTGCTGCAAGACTACACCAGGGCTATAGACCGTCATGTCACCTAGGGCCATCAACTGTGCATTCTTCATGGTATACTCCGAATGACTATCGGGTGGCCGTGGCATGCGGCAGACTGGTTCGCCAATCAGCAGGAGCCTTCGAAACCAACGCCATTCCACTTGATCACGCCTGTTGCAGGCCCGCAATCGTAAGCTAAGCGGCCGAGGATCGAATTGAGGATCAGCGAAGCGCGCCAAGGAACTAAGCTCAGATTTGTGTCAGCGATGCCATGTTGAAAGCGTGCGCCATTCTGGACGTACAAACGACACTTTGCGGGACCGTCAAAACGAGCCGAGAAGTCCTTGTCGACCACGATCTCTTGAGAGCCTCCCGGGGCATTTAAGACCGCAAGCCGGCCTGCGATCGGCGCCAGAAACGAAGGGATTTCGGTGCGGTAGCCTGTGGCCAAGACGACAATGTCCGCGACATGTTGCGAGCAAGTGCCTGTCTTCCGCTGACGCAAGTCCAAGCGAACGGGAGATACGCCGCGCAAGTCCTCAGCCGTGGTATCCACGCGTATTTCTATGTGCGCCGGATAGGCCCGTCTATGAACCTCGCGATCGTACAACGCGTTGTAGATAGCGCGCAGCGTCGAGCCGTTGACGCCATCGCTGGCCAACGATTGTCGTTCAAGGATTTGCTTCCGGGCCGCTTCACTCTGGTCAAAGAACCAATAACCATGTTGCGGAAAGAACCATTCGTTGACGAAAGGACTGTCCTCAAGCGCGAATATGTTTGCGCGGCGCGTCACCCAGGTCAGGGCTCCCAACGGACCGCATGCACCGCTGAGAAGATGAAGAAATATTTCAGCCCCGCTTTGGCCGCCACCTACGATGACGACACGCTTGCCTGAAAGCTCGCGTCGCCGCACGAGAAGGGAGCTCCCGTGAAACACCTCGTTTGGCGGCGCATTCCTGCCCCACTCAGGTAGAGACGGTACCCTGCCCACGCCAAGCACAATCGTACCGGTTTGATGATTGCCGCAACTCGTTATGATACTAAAGGACTCGCCGCGCAGTTCTACCGCAGTCACGTGTTCGCCGAATTGAATGTTTGCCAGCTTCGCTGCTGCCCAGCGCAAATAGTCTTCAAATTCACTACGGCTAACAGACGCCAGTCCCCGCACGATAGCTTGATAAAGGCGTTTTTTATCATGCAAGTAGGCGAGGAAACTGTACGCGCTCGTCGGATCCGCCGGTGTGACCAAGTCCTTCATCGGGCTGGTTTGCATGACGGCACCTGCCAAAAGCAGGCCGGGATGCCACTTCACCTCTTCTGAGCTTTCGAGGATGCTCAATGACATGTCCGGAATCGGAGTGGCGAGCGCTGCCAAACTCAGATTAGCTGGCCCTGCACCGATCGCGATTACGTTACAGCCGTCGCTGTGCTTCAGCATCCCATGATCCCTTGGCAGTCAACGATCTCGGCTTGCCGAGAACACTTGAGTTGCAAGAAGAATTGCATTAGCGACGATAAGCACCATCATGCTTATCAGCAGATGATCGAAGCTGCCGGCCTTCACGATCTGCCCAGCGATGTATGGAAATCCAAATAGGCCTATGAAATAGGAGAGTGTGAAGACTTGAGAAGCAATGGCCAACGATGTCCCATCCGTGCCAGCGATATCAACGACCATACTGTTTAATGTCGAATAGCTAAGACCATATCCCAGCGCGAACATCGTTGTTCCGATGATGTAGATTGCCGTACTACTTACGTTCATCAAAAGCATGGATAGCCCCGCGATAGTGCACACGATAAGAAACGCGGCCACGCGTTCAAGCCGAAACTTTCCAATTATCGGCGCAACTGCAAACCGCAATAAGACGGCCGTCAGAGTGAAGACTACAAAGAACGTATCGGGAGATTGCGCTCGCGTGATAGCGTAAAGCGTTTGGAATGTGGAAAGACCTGCAAAAACGCAAGCCCCGACGCCGATCATGATGATCGGATAGCGCGTGTTCGATTTAAAGGTTCCTAGCACGCCTTCGAGGGTGAGTCGTACGGTCGGCATTTCGATCTGAGGAGCTTGCGCTAGTGCTCGACCGGCGAACTCCAAAAGCATCGCACCAACGAGACATGCAGCCGCAAAAAGCGAGTAAACTGCGATGTAGGATCCAGCAATTTCCGCAATGGCGCGTGCTAGGGGGACAGTAAGCCCGATGCCCAGCATTTGAGATCCGGAAAGTAAGGTAAGATATTTGATACGGGCCTCAGCCCGCACGTGACACAAGACTTGAAGCGGCGCCAGGATGTAGAAGGCCGACCATCCAATGCCGAGAAAAAGCCCACCGATGTAAGGGAAGAGCGTCAAAGTCGATGCTGATGCGAAGCATATCATTGCTATCGACATCACCCCCGCGGCGAGAGTGATAGTTCGCATCACGCCCAGTAAATCCGCGATGCGACCAGCAACAAGCGAACACAGTATTGTCGTGATCGTACCGGTCGAGATAACGGCTCCGGCGGTCGTGGCGCTTTGTTGTATGGACCGCAGAGCGTCCACGAGAAAGAAGCTCGAGCCATAGGATGCGGCCAAGCTAACACTACCAAGCATGAAAGGGATGGAGACGTCTAACGGCACTGCATTGGGCAGTTTCTCGGCAGGAACGACGTTCGCGGCGGGTGTCATGCTGCAATCTTTCCCGGAAGGCATCGCTCAATGTCACCAACCGACAACCTGCGCCCATCGATCTTAGGTGCCGCTCCACTTCGTTGGGATGAAGGCGTCGAAGCGCGTGCGGCAACGGGATGCCCGCTGTGACCGAGCCAGTGCCATAGGGCTCCTGTTATCTTGGGCATCAGCGGCCAAGCCAATATGCTGAACCCCATAAGCCAAGTGTAAGCGGCCTGATGGTCCGGCGTGCCATCAAGATGATCAACCCACTCGATAAGCGGCCGCGACGCTTGCGATACCCGCAGATAGTCAAGCGAAAGCGCGGCGCACTGTTTTTCGTAGAGGTGATCCAACGTAACCATCATCGCACTATCCACCTGACATCCAGCGAGGGCCGATGTCGCGTTTATGGACTCGGTGCAGCGGTCGATGGCCGCAGACATCTTGTCGAGAATGGCGTTGTAACGATCGACCAATTGCTCTGACACCAAATCGGTTTCGGTTTCCTCCGGGCAGATTTCCGACAGGTACACTCTAAGGACGTCGACGGATATACTTGGAATTCGAGCGATTTCACCTGCCCAGATCACGTGACCGCGACTGGTAGAGAACTTCGAACCGTTCAGCCGAAGGAAGTGATTAAAGAATATTCGATCAAACGGGCGGAACGAATTCTGGCCCAACGCGCATCCAGTAACTCCGACAAGCATCGGAATTGTGTTATCGAGACCAGTCGCGCCAATGAGGAACGCATCGGACTCGCGCGCAAACGGATTGGGCTTGCCGGTGCCCTCCGTGTCCCTATGCCCACAATAGAGAGAATGAGCGTAGAGCAACGAGGAGTAGCTAAATAATATCTGCTGGCTGTTGAAATGCCGTGAGTTCCAAGCCAACCCGTGCAGTCCCGGTACGGTCAACCGCATTTGCTGTCCTTTGCATGCGACGTACCGTTTCCCTATCTCCAGAAAGCTGGATTCGACGGCGATGTCGTCCCAGGCCCGTAAAAGTCGGCCCTTTCCCGAAATTGAAAGGAAGGCGGAAATGTTTTCGGACCATTCGACAATCCGGCCGCGCCTGGATACCGTATTCAGCGCTTCCTCGGGCTCGAAATGATGTCCGCACTGTTCGCAGAAGAAGCTGCCCGCGGATGCCAGGCAAACCGGACAGGTTGCACCAAGCCAGCCTCCAATGCAGAAACGCTCTTCCCGTGGCGTGGCAGCAGAACCCGCGTCGTCCACTGGTAAGCGCGCTGCGGAGAAATGTAGCGAGCCCGCCGCAGATAAGGCGCCCATGAGCGCGTTACCGACATTCGAAAAGCGCTGCAGATTCCTGCCGTACGCCGGATCATCGAAATGATCGAAAACGATACCTAACGAGGCGAGATCCTCAACGATTCTGATATGGAAGCCATGTGCCAGGTCGGACGGGTCAATGTTCTCAATAGCCGCTCGGACCAGGACGTGATTCTCGAAACCGTCGGTCGTCAGCCCAGAACGGACATGATGCCCTGCCCTCTTCAGGTGCTTCTGCACAACGTCCATTCTGAGATATGGCCCAGCGGCATGCCCCAAATGTGCTCTGCCATTGGCTGTCAAGTTGACAGGAGATATATACACATTAGCGGGATGCGTATTCGCTAAATTTATCCGTGAGATCGTTGGACTTCTTTTCATAGCTGCACAATGACTTCTATGGGGGCATATCTGGAAAACATTCAATCAGGTGGCCAAGCATTGCACCCAGAAACACGAAGGCGCACGCGACTTACGGGTATGGATGCAGTCCGGCTGCGTATTTCGAACTGGGCTCCATACGCCAGACGTGCAACACTCTGTTTGAGATTTAGAGTAGACAACGCTGTTTCGCTGGATACTCGATGTATTGTTCTACCTCTGCTTGCTACATAGATGATCTCCCCGCCTCTCACGATGCCAACCTGCTGACGCCGCAACCGAAGCAAACGGCACGCCAACTGAAATCGGTGTTTATGTGCTTTGTCAGGGCCTCGTGTCGTCACCTTTCCGACATTGGTCGCGAATCTCACAAGCGGCCCAGTGACAGCGGATGAGAGTGGTCCATAGAGGGACGAAGTTTACTTTTGCGCGACACCGTTAACCTAACTGCCGCCAGCTAGCTGCAGTCGACTGGTGATGCCGACGACTTTGGGGCGTCGACCAGTCCGGCCATAGGTTGTTTCCGCAGACCCACCCGTCATGTCGATGGCGATTTCTGGAACGCGATCCACGTCCTCGCCGTATCCGAGCTAAGCCGCTGATAGTGGATCACCGATCCCATCGCTTGAGGAGTTCGGGTCGTTCTTATGCATCCTGCGCCTCACTTGATCGGCGCGGCGAGCATCCCGCGCGGCATCTTCAGAACTTCGCCGGCGTCCTGCAAGCCGATGCCTATAGCGGGTTCAACGCTCTCTTCGATTTCGGACGCAAGGCGTTGCCAGCCACGCCCGCCTTCTGCTGGGCACATGGCCGGAGGGCGTTCTTCGAACTGGCCGAGATCGCCGCAGAACACTCGCCGGGGAAGATCGGCGACGGCGACCTCGCCCGTTGCGCTGGAAGCGGTTCGTCGGATTGATCAATTGTTTGAGATCGAGCGCGATATCGATGGTAAACGTAGCTCTGTGGCCTTTTTGATTGGCGCTTGACGTCTATTTTGATCGCAGCTTGTGTCGGCGTGGCTTCCACTTTTCGGACAATGCGTTGACGGCGGCCTCGAGCGCCTTCCGATTGACGACGTTGGGATCGAACTGCGGGGGACCCCAGAGACGCATATGCTCATGCTCTGGATGGGTAGGGTCGCCGATGGCATCGAGGTAGTCGGCATATCCGTGCGCACCTCCAACATCATCCGGAGGACAACGACCGGCGGCCTCGAGCAAGAATGGAAGACCATCCATCGACGTGTTGTCGAACCATTTTTCGAGCTTGATCACATGGTCCCAGCTGTCGCCGAAGTCATAGAGATAATGGATCGTCTTGGCGCCGGTCTCCCGGACGATATCGCAGAGCCGCGCCTTGCGGGCATCGATGGGCTGGGGACCAAAATCACCATCGGGATCAGGGATGCCCCAATGTCCTTCGCCAGCGAGGAACTCGAAGAGATGGCTATCCGTCCAGCCAAATGCCGCCTGAAGCGTCAGGTGCAGCCGATCAAGGCGCAGGGTGACGGGACGACAAGGCGACGCATCACCTCCGGTTTCACGTCCTTGAGGGTCACCTTGATCCGGACGGCGGTCGTGTTCAGGCTCATGCTGCCAGCCTCGGATCGTGCGCGTGCATCGTGTAGGTCGACGACCAGGGAAGCAGTTCGTCCAGTCGCGCCGCAGGCCAGCCATTGATCAGCTTTGCGAGGACGTCGGAGAGCCAGTGCTCGGCGCTAACGCTATTGAGCTTACAGGTCTCGATTAACGAAGCTAGTACTGCCCAACTCTCGGCACGCTCGTCGCAACTGGCAAAAAGGGAGTTCTTGGCATTGAGCTTGATCGGCCGCATCGCGCGCTCGACGGCATTCGTGTCCATCTCGATGCGCCCGTCATCAAGGTAGAGTGTCAAGCCGTTCCAATGACGCAGCGCATAGCGCAAAGCCTTCGCGGTGTCGCTCGTCTGCGCAAGGTGGTCAAGCTTTGCCTCAAGCCACTGCTTCAAGACTGTAGCCAGAGGTCGGGCATGCGCTTGTCGGCCCGCGCGGTGCTCGGCATCAGATCGGCCGCGGAGGGCTTTCTCGACCGCGTAGAGCTGGGCGATGCGCTTGGGGGCATCGCTGGCAACCGGAGCTGGCGCCAGCGAAGCCTCGCGCTCGATCTTC
>NZ_LFIQ01000053.1:15431-30451 GCF_001189245.1 Bradyrhizobium pachyrhizi
CAGATGCGACCAGCAGAAAGCGAGCGTGCCGGACAGGGCGTCCGCACGCGTCGTTCTGGTCATGGTCGCCTCATAGCCGTCGCAGTGGATGATGCCGCGATAGCCTTCGAGCAATCTCAAGCCATGAACGGCGCCGCGGCCCGGTGTATAAGCATAGATTACCCCAGGTGGGTCAGGTCCGGCCCAAGGCCGGTCATCGCGCGAGAGCGCCCAGAAGTAGCCGGTTTTGGCCCAGCCACGCCCGGATTCAACACCGGCGCCGGGGTCTCATCGACACAAAGCTTCACGGAGGCGAGCAAAACCTCGCGAGGACGGCGCCACAAGGGCTTCAGCTCCTGGGCGGCATAGCCAACCCAGAAGGCGAGCGTGGAACGGTCGAGCGCGATGCCACGCGTCGCGAGCATCTGCGCCTGGCGGTAAAGCGGCAAATGCCAACGAGACTTGGCGTCGATCACACGCGCGACCAGCCGCTCGGTCGGCAGTCCCCCCTTGATCAATCGCTCGGGCGCCGCGTGCTGGAGAACGACGCCATGGCAGGCGCGGCACGCGAGTTTGGGCCGGCGGGTGATGATTACGCGATACTGCACCGGTACGACGTCAAGCCTCTGGCTCTCATCGCTCCCAATTTCAAAAAGGACGCCTTCGCAGAACGGGCAGCAGGCTTCAGCGGGCATCAGGGTTTCGACGACGCGTGGCAAATGCTCCCGGCAACTGACCACGGTTGGCTCTGCGCTTAGCAGTTCTCTTCTCGCATGTTTTGGGACTGGCGCGATCTTCGACGGCTTCGAGAGCCGCGACGGCCGCGTCGATATCCACCAGAAGAAGCTGGAGCTGATCAGCGTCAAGCTTTTCCGAGGATCGACCGAACTGCGCATCTTTTGCAAGCTTGGGCAACTGTTCGAGAGCCTGGCACAGCGATCGAGCAGAGCGGCGGCAAAGACACGCAACTCGGCTGGATCGCTCGGCAGCCCATCAGGCAAATCACTCATTGGTCCGAGTCTGCCATGCTTCGCACCCGATGCGAAGACTTTATGTCCTTACGCAAGTGCTTTCGGCCGCGGGATTCGAGGCGCATGGATGCGTGTCCAATCCATGCCGGTCATAGGCGGCATCACTATCGAGAGACGTGGGTCTTATGCTAAGAGACTTAGCTTTCGAGAAGCTGACGAGAATCGGCAAGACAAGCGCATCTGCAGGCCGCGATCGTGAGTCACGGGAAAGGTGATGTCGCGGATGCAGGCTCGGGTGGGGTCGTGCTGTTCAGGCAGAGGTACGTCCGACGAAGACTCTGAGCAGCTTTGATTCAGTTACTTTTTCATTCCGAGCCGATCAGGCGAGCTTGAAACAGATCGATTTTCCCTCGATCGTGCATTCACCGTCTTACGAGGTTGGGTGGGGATCTGACGTTCAGTCAGTCCGTTGGGACCGGGCAAATCAACTCGAACCGTCGCTTCATAACTCGCGACACGGTTCTGGCGAATTGATTCTGCTGAATGTTTCGCGGCCAGCCCTTTCGGCCGCCTCCACAGGTCGCGTGTCCTTGCTCCCGGCCGCATTTAGCCGTTTTGGGAAGCCTGCTGCCGGTCGACTGCGGAGCGCTAAACTGAGTGAAAGACGAAGCTCTGAAACGGCTCAGGCCATCCTTTGTGTCACGATCGTTGATATATCGAGTCCATTCAGATTTCTGTAACGGTCAGCGAGGCTTTTGAACAACTCACTCATCTGATCTGACCGAACAGTAAACTCGCCGTAGTTGGGATCAAAGAGGGTGGTCATTCGGTTCGATGTCGACGTTGCGATTGTGTGCGCGCCACCTGCGGCGAAACGCAGGCCGAGCAAATAGATCGATGGGTCGGCGATGACTTCGTTCACTATCTGGGCAATGCGCGAAGATGAGCCACACCTATATCGCGTCTGCTCATCGGATGGGTCCAAGCCTGCTTCGCGCAGCATTGCGGTTCTTGCCTGAAAATTGTGAGAACCTCCCCCGCTATTTTGCAACCGAGTCTTGAGATCTTCATACCGCTGCTGCCGCACTGCCGCTGAGGCGTGGTTTTCAGCGCCCGGGAATAGCGCTCTCATTCGGGATGAGGGGCTGCTTTGGAGGCTGAGGAGCCACTCCGCTGCCAGACCGACGCAGATCCCGTTGACATTGGCCCCAGGTAATTCAGCAGTCCTGTATTGGAACAGTGGACGGACCGGCCTCTCCGGAGAGGATGGATTTGGGCTGGATGACAGAGAGGATGTGCTGGGGTCTGAGGAGACTGAACTATAAACGTTTGCGTCTGACGTATGTGGCTTGCTGCAGCAGATCCCCATTTGGTCGGACCACTCCCCAGATGGCGATCTCTGCCGTTGGGCGAGATCCGTAAGCGCTTGCGCAAAGTTATCACTATCCATCGACGGGCTCGGTTCGTCAGCTTGTTCAGGGCGCGTGGATTGGCCACCAATTCGATTATACATGATTGTTCGCCTGTCTTAGCGTACGTTTCCCCAAAGCGAGTACGGGCTTTTCATGCCCCGCGCGCGAAACGATATTGCAGCAAGCTGACGACGAACTGACGAGCAGAAAGAACCCGAAAACGCTATCGCACCGAGGGCTATTTGTGAGTCTAGCGTCTTTTGCTTAGCCAGCTCCGTTCGGCGATGGACGAGGAGCTTGCGGCTCTGGTTGAAGTTGCCGCCTTCCAGGAGATGCTGCTCGCGCCCCACGTTCAGCGCGGCTTCCACGAGCACCGGTTCGAACGCCGCGAGAAACGATCCAATCCTGTCGTTCTGTCCACCATGGACCCGGCCGCCGGTGCATATGGGACATCTCGTGCCGGCTGAGTGCACAGTCTCCTGCCCGACAGCAACATTCAGGCTCAGAAACCCCGCACCTTGCAACTGGCAGAAAAGCCGGACATGTCCGCCGGTCGCACAGCCTTCCGGCGGCGCAGGACCGACGTTTCTGCTCGGGCCCAGCGCACCTCTTCCATGCGGAATTGTTGACACAACGTCATGCTGTCGCGCTCATCCGTGCAAATAACATTGCCGCTTCGGATGGTCCTAGCCCAACGACGCCTACAAAGCTTGGCGGCGGCATTGGGATGTCCCGATGAGTAGGCTTCCAAAGGTGCAGGCAATATCGGCTGTTATTCACATATTGCGAATGTGGCGGATGCAGTTGCATCACGCATTCCTCCTCGTCCCAGAACAGGTCTTTTACGAAGCACATCTCTTCCCAGTTTGGACAACGCCGC
Source organism: Bradyrhizobium pachyrhizi (assembly GCF_001189245.1). Classification (GTDB taxonomy): domain Bacteria; phylum Pseudomonadota; class Alphaproteobacteria; order Rhizobiales; family Xanthobacteraceae; genus Bradyrhizobium; species Bradyrhizobium pachyrhizi. The sequence goes on from NZ_LFIQ01000053.1 coordinate 18,674, forward strand.
GGCGTCGAGACAGCGACATGCTCCCAGCTAGGACGGACTAATCCACTGATCTTGAGCTCACACCCGCAAGGCCCCTGCACAAGAAACAGGCCGCAAGGGCCTGATCCGGGTACACTGGCGAACTGGCCGTATTTTACCCGGCCAGCCTCAAGCCTTTCTATAATCTGCGCTCGCACGTCCCCTCCTTTGCCTCGCGGATCGCTTTGAAGTCGACATAGACGACGTTGTCTGGCAACTCATTAACCCGCGCCACCTCGGTCCTCAACGCAGCGTTCCAAAACCGCTCTTCAGCGAACCATCTGCTGAGAAAGCCGCAGATGTCCATCATCACTTGCTCTCCTATTATTGGTTTTCGGCGGCTCACATCGTGTTTTGAGGACGCGACGAACGCCCTCACGCCTTCCGATTGCCTGAATGCGAGCCGTGCAACTCGATGCGAATCACCCATTTCCCCACTCATGGTGACCCGACGGCAAGATCCGTGGACGACTCCGTCGCAAGGTCAAGCCTCGCACGGGCCCTCTTGCTCATCGATGCCGGCAGGCCTGGACCTCACATCGCCGAACAGAAACGCGTTCAAGGCAGATGAGCCCCTGAGCCTCAGCACCTTCAAACAAGTATTGATTGCCCTGCCCGTTGAAATCATCTGTCGATGTGCTTGAACATATGAAATGGGCCGATCATGGCCTATCAACACATCGCGGATAGATCGATCATCATCCCGGCAGCTCCATCTGATCGCATGTGATACTTGCTTGTGGATTCGATTGTGGCTCGCAAACCACGCGCGCCGCCGCCACTGTGATTCGAGGGCGACGGCGCCTCGGTCCGTGCTGCCATCTGGTACTCGATAGGTCGCAGCGCTCGCCTCGTGGTCTGAAACAGTGCCAATGCGTCATCTATGTGACCATGGTCGCGCTGTATGAGCGCAAACCAGCTCGCATCAGAGCTGCAGACGGCTGGGCCGAACATGTCCTTGAGTGAGCTGCTAACACCTAGCCCTGGTCCCGCGATCTCAGCGGCTCTTCGTAAGCTAGCGGTCAGGGAAGGAGACTAGCCTGATTCACTTCCTCAGACTCAACTGCGATCAACGCGGATCTTTCGGAGCGTCTCCGCAATGCAGCACCTAACGCATTGTCGCCGTGGTATGGCGCTGGCGACGCATTTACCCTCTATCTGCAGGTGTTCGCCTTCAGACATCGATGTCGCGAATTCGACTACGGGCAGCTAGTTCACGGCACTGGACCCGACAGACACCATTTTTTCTTCTGTCAAAGCGGCACCTGCACTTCTCCGCTCGTGGCATGCTGATTGCTGGGTGAAGAAATACGAAGCCAACAGAACGCGCCATATCCGGGTATCATTCAAAATGGGCCATTTGTTTGGTCCAGAGCGGTGCAGTGCTAAACAGGTGCGCACTCCGCAACGTGTTCCGTCTGAGCGACAATGCGAACGAAATCACCTAGCTGGATACCTGCCGCGCAGCGAACAGAATTCTGATACCCGAACCTTGAAAGAAGACTGCGAAACTCATGAGTGATCCGAAGCGTGCAAACACGAGCCTATTTCCGTGGGCCAGCGCGTCATGGGATGAATGATGCACTGGCGCACACCAAAGCACCCCATGATCAAGCATTACGGCACAGACTGCGGACCTTGGCAGCCGCACAGGAAATGGAACCTGTGGCCGCTGGTCGGGCTGCTCCTAAATACGCTGCTCTGGGCCGGTATGTGCTGGATTGTCACAGCCCTCCTATGAGGAAATCGACTCGACCCACTTGCGACGTCACGACAAATGGTTCGGTACAGCCTCTCGTATGCCGCGGCTTCCAATCCAACCGAGCGGAGGATGGAACAGGCGCACCGTCATTTTAGAGGTGGAGATGACCTTCTTGCACTGACCTGGCTTAAGTTCACACTTGAGGCGGCGACCTAGGCACGGCACGCGGCCCTCTCGGGACACTAACGAAATAGAGACAAGAGGACGGATTTCGACTCCGCGAACTGATATGCCCGCAAGCATACCGGCTAACATTGGCTATTACCCGCGCCCAGATGCGCAACAAAATACGGAAACGTGCCTTGCGAAGCCCGCGCGAGAATGGCTAAAGGGATCGGTCGCCGGCCGCGCCAGTGTCGCGATCGCATTGCGACAGGAGCACGTTCGTATACCAGCATATTGCACGCGGCCACGCCGTCCCTCGCCCCCGGGACCCCGCCATACGGCTCGGCTCGCCCCGCGTGCAGACCTGCCACTACTTGGCCGCGCCAAGACGCTGCGTGATATTTGCCCCGCCAATAAAATTGCGAGCCGATGTACCGGCGGGACGTTCTGCCGAACGGAGCGAGCCGTTAAAACTCACAATCGGACAACGTATCGTCCTCGTTTCTCCGCGCCTGCCAGTCTTGAGCATGCCGAGCCAGCTTGTCGTATTCCATGGCAATCTTAAGAAGCCTATCTCTGGATTTGCCGTAAGCGAGTGCTTCCGCCTTCTTTCGCGTTGCTTCCGCACGGCCTCGCCAGTGATCGGTCTCGTAGAGTTTACTTTTCGGATTCATGGCGACGAGCATGCAATTTTCAGATCAACGAATTAAGACAAGGCGCTAAGTACAATTACGTAACAGCGACGCTTATCTCGTTGATTACGCTGCCGCGCAGTCATGCATAGCCGGCGTACAGCAATCGATGTGTATCCCTCCTTCCGAAGCGCCCTCGCGCAGGCATCCGTGTAAGACGGAATATGCACATTCCACACATCTTGAGACGGATCCACGAAGGGGCTTGAATCACACGCTGCGTCAGATTGTACGATCCTAGACACGTGGGGAACACCTTCGACAATCTACACGCTTCCTGACAGATAACGAGAACTGCGCACCCGGACTTGCTTCCCGGTTGACAGGTCAAACCTGCGTTTGGCGCAGGGAACAACAACCGCTGCCCACCAGCTTGAAAGGATACATCATGACTCAAAACCAACGAATCCGTTTGGCTTCGCGCCCCAATGCCAGCCACTGCGCGATCGCGCTTGCTATCGCATTGACAGCAGTAATCCCCGAGCAGGTGAATGCGCGCGACCAAGCGCCGACCGCAGAGGAGAAAGAGGCTTGTATGGAGGACGTGTTCCGCCTTTGCAGCAGCCACATTCCAGATCGTGTCGCCATCACGTCTTGTCTCAGATCCAAGCAAGCGAGTCTCAGCCAGCAGTGTCGCTACGTGATTTCCGCTCGAGATACTGGCAAGAAAAACGGCGACCCAAAGTGAAGGATCGTCGATCATGCCGGTGCCGACCAACTCACGCTCAGAATTGGACCAAACCTGACCTTCCACCAGCGCAACTGATCAAGCGCTGGCCATCGAGAGTGGCACCAATCGTGTCATAACTGACAGAAGCTCTGGCTACAGCTGGCTTGTCCGGATAGGCGAATGCACACATTACCCTTCGATACAGTTCTGATCGCCAATAGGGGCGAGATAGCTGCACGAATCATCAAAACGTTACGGAACCTTGGACTTCGTTCTGCAATTGCCTACCACGAGGTTGACGCCCTGACCCCCGCCGTCTCCATGGCCGACTTGGCGATTCCGATCAGCGGCCGCACGCCGGTCGCGAGCTACCTGGACTTCGCACAGATCATCGCTGCCGCTCGCAAGGCGGGTGCCGGCGCGCTGCATCCGGGTTATGGATTGCTTTCCGAGAATGCGGAGTTCGCCAAGGCTGTGATCGAGGCCGGCATTACCTTCATCGGGCCTGCTCCGGAAGCCATCGAACTCATGGGGGACAAGATCCGGGCTCGCAATTTCGTTCAGCGGAACGGCTTTCCAGTCGTTCCCTGCGCCATCGAAGAAGATGAACCGACGACGTTCGTTTCCAGAGCGCAAGCAGTTGGATTTCCTCTGCTCGTGAAGCCATCAGCGGGCGGTGGCGGCAAGGGCATGCGGATTGTTCGCGACCTCAGTGCATTGGAAGCAGCTATTGAGCAGGCGCGCAGTGAAGCGTGTCGCTACTTTGGAGATGGCCGACTTTATGTCGAACGATATCTCGAAATCCCACGGCACATCGAAGTGCAGGTGCTGGGTGACGCCTTCGGTAACCTGGTCCATCTCTTCGAGCGCGAGTGTTCGGTGCAGCGGCGCTTCCAGAAGATCATCGAGGAGACGCCCTCGCCCGCGCTATCGCCAGAATTGCGGAAGCGGATTTGCGAGGCCGCGGTTGGCATCGCCCGTGCAGCGCAATATCAAAATGCTGGAACGGTTGAGTTCATTCTAAGCGAAGGCGCATTCTACTTTCTCGAAATGAATACTCGCCTTCAAGTCGAGCATCCAGTGACCGAGATGATCACCGGTGTCGATCTGATCGCCGAGCAAGTTTATGCCGCAGCGGGCCGCGAACTTTCACTTTCACAGTCCGATATTGTTCCGAATGGGCACGCAATCGAGCTCAGGCTGTACGCAGAGGCTCCCGAACGCGGATACGTCCCAACCACTGGCAAAGTACTTCTTCTCGAATTTCCGGACGGCGTGCGGATCGACAGCGGTGTTATGCAAGGTCAGCACATCACGCCGGCATTCGATCCAATGCTCGCGAAGATCATCGTGCATGCGCCGAGCCGCATAGAGGCTGCTCTGAAAGCGCATCGCGCCGTTCGAGAGCTAGTTCTACTTGGGTGCGAGACCAACGCTAACTTGCTTGCCCGAATCCTGGCGGACGAAACATTTCTCGGCGGTCAATTCCATACTGGATACCTTGAAGAAAATCCGCATCTCGCAGCGGACAATTTCGCCACCGGATTGTGTGCGTTCCTGGCATCCGCCGCTCTCCTGACGAGACCGGTGCGTGCTTCCGCTGACGCCGTGCCCGAGCTTCACGCAACACTCGGCAGCTGGAGGAATTGACGTGTATCACTCATTCGAGCTCGACCGCGTAGACCATAGGCTATGGCTTTCAACCAGCCAGCAGGGCTACCGACTCCATTTGCGAGACCAAGTGATTGATCCGGTCGCCTTCACTCATCACAGTGAGAGTAGCGGCATCCTGACCATTGCGGGTGAGAGTGAACCGGTCAGGTTCGCCATCGAGGGCGACCTCATTCACCTACATATACGCGGCAGAACCCGCGTTTTGCGCTACAACGACCCGTTGCGAACGTTCGCTCCCGCGAATGACGAAATACGTCCTCTAACCGCCCGGGCGCCGATGCCCGGCGTCGTTGTTGCGATTACCGTTTCGCCTGGTCAATCAGTCTCGGCGGGAATGGCGCTGATGATGGTTGAGAGCATGAAGCTGGAGACGATCATACGCTCACCACGGGACGGCATCGTCGACCGGATTCACGTCGAGCAAGGCGACAGCTTCGAGCATGATGCCGTGCTGGTCACGCTCTCCAAGGAAGGGCGCTGAAATGCAGCGGATCGATTCCGTAGCGGACGTGAACTCGCAAGCGTTTCGCCGCAACGATTTCCACAACAGGCAATTAGCGGCCGAATTGAAGGAACGGCAACGCGCTGCGCGGTTCGACCGGCCCGAACGGGACTTCGAGCGACTGCGTCGACAACAGAAACTGTTTGTTCGCGAGCGACTCGCGGCCTTGCTCGATCCGGAAACTCCGTTCCTGGAGCTTTCCACGCTGGCCGCCAACAAGGCATATGATGGCGAGGTGCCCACTGCTGCGCAGGTTGTCGGCATCGGCATTGTGGCGGGTCGGGAGGTGATCGTTCATGCCGACGATGCCAGCGTGAAAAGTGGTGCATGGTATCCGCTCTCGGTCAAGAAGATTGTGCGGGCTCTAGACATCGCCATCGAAAACCGTCTACCGGTGATTCATCTGTGCGACTGCGCCGGCGGATTCCTGCCTTTGCAGGCAGAATTCTTTGCGGATCGCTACCATGCCGGTCGAATACTCCGGAATCAATCCATTCTCTCGAAGATGGGAGTGCCGCAGGTCGCCATCGTCATGGGGCACTGCACTGCGGCAGGGGCCTACGTCCCTGCGCTTAGTGAATACAACATTATGGTCGAAGGTACGGGAGCGATTTTTCTCGGCGGCCCCCCGGTCGTAAAGGCTGCCACCGGGGAACAAGTGTCCGCCGAAGACCTTGGCGGCGCCCTCATGCATACCAACGTGTCGGGTACCAGTGATTACGTCGCAAGCTCCGAGATGCATGCAATTGCGATTGCACGCGACATCGTCGCTCGCCTCCACCAACCGGCGAAGACCTGGATCGATCGAGAGGCTCCTGAGCCGCCCGCTTACAGTGCTTCCGAGCTTTACGGTATCATTCCAACGGACACGCGAGCGCAGTTCGACATGCGAGAAATCATCGCCCGTTTGGTCGATGGGAGCCGCTTCCATGAGTACCAGCCCCGCTATGGGACATCACTCCTGTGTGGCTTTGCGCGGCTTCATGGATATCAAGTCGGGATCCTTGCCAATAATGGCGTGCTGTTCGGCGATAGTTCGCTGAAGGGCGCTCATTTCATCCAATTATGCGACAAGAATCGGACACCCCTGCTCTTCCTGCAGAACGTCACGGGCTTCATGGTTGGCCGCGAGTATGAGCGACGTGGGATCACCAAGGACGGCGCTAAGCTGATCATGGCTGTTTCCGGAGCGTCCGTGCCGAAGTTTACGATCGTTTGTAATAGCTCGCACGGCGCGGGAACTTACGCTATGTCGGGACGCGCGTTTGATCCTCGATTTGTGTTCAGCTGGCCTAATTCTCAGATATCTGCGATGGGTGCGGAGCAAGCCGCAGGCGTGCTCACCCACGTCAAGGCGCGACAGTTGGCTCGCGCGGGCGGACGCCTCTCCGAACAACAACTGGCAGCCATTCGAGAGCCAATTCTTGAAGAGTATCACGAGCGATCGAGCGCCTATTATGCGACCTCCGAAATCTGGGACGACGGCATCCTTGATCCTGCCGACACCAGAACCGCCCTCGCGATTGCATTGAGCGCTTCGCTCAATACGCCGATCGACGCGCCGCAGTACGGGGTATTCCGGCTGTAAAGCAGGACCGAACACGAGTTGCGGATTGAGTCATGCCACCAGTTCCGCAACTGGCGGTGCCGAGATCGACGTGTGCTCCATCGGCATCTCAAATTGGAGCGCAGTTTTTCCCTGATTGGCTTGAACTAGCGGCCCCAGCGGGTCCACGAAGCTTTCAAGCACTCTATGAAAGCAGTAGAGCGTACGATCGTTACGTGCTGTGCATCTTCATCTGCAATGCGCGTTACTTTTTAGTAGCCAAGAGGTTTGGCTTCGATCGACCCGAAGCAGGTAATAGAAGCCCGCTTCAACGCTCCGTGGCGCAGCGCCCCAGGCCAAAAGGCTTGGAAGAATGCCGTGCACCGGGTCGGAACACCGCGATCAAGAGGCAGCCGCGGCAAGCGCCGGCGTGAGACAATTATGTTGGCGCTGGCGTCCATGCGCCAGCACTGTCTGTTATCAGTCCGGACCGCACCATGAAATGGAGAGCTTGACCCTCACGTAGCGTCAGGTTGTAGCCTCACTTCGGGCCCCGCGCTCAACCAACTGATACGCAAGGGTCAATGAAGTATCAGCCGCCCGGGGACAGGGCAGCCAGCTGCTTCGATGCACCAATGCCATGTCTCTTCAACGAAAAGCCCCCCGTTGAACGGACAAGCCTAAGCTTTGGACAGGGATCGTGTAAAGTTCAATGGAAGCGCTCAAATCGATCATTGGCAAAGTTGCCAACGGCGCCACTCTGACGCGTGAGGAAACTGCGTTAGCCTTCGACAGCGTGATGTCGGGTCACGCGACCCCCTCACAGATCGGCGGCTTGTTGATGGGAATGCGGGTCCGCGGCGAAACGGTCGAAGAAGTCACGGGTGCAGCCTCCGCGATTCGGAATAGAATGCCGCGGGTCGAGGCGGCATGCGATCCCATCGATATCGCTGGCATGAGCGACGGTCCTTTGTGTTCGGTCAACGTGTCGACGTGCGCCTCCTTTATCGTCGCCGGGACCGGCGTTCCTGTTGCCAAGCATGCCAACCGCACTGCGTCCTCAGGTTCGGGCGCCGCAGACGTGTTGGCGCGCCTCGGCGTGAAGATCGATCTTGAGCCTGAGGCAGTTGCGCGTTGCGTGCACCAAGCCGGCATAGGCTTCATGTTTGCGGCGGCTCATTATCCGGCGATGCAGCGCGTTGGCCAGATTCGGACCGCACTTGGGACCCGCACAATTTTCAACTTAATCGGGCCGCTGTCCAATCCGGCCAGGGTCAAGCGACAGATCGTCGGGGTATCCTTTCGCGAATGGGTCCAGCCTCTGGCGTATGTGTTGAAGAACCTTGGCGCGGAATCGGTATGGGTGGTTCATGGCTCGGACGGGCTCGACGAAATAACCCTTACCGGCCAGACCTTTGTAGCAGCGCTTGAAGCGGGTACAGTCCGCACGTTCGAGGTGACGCCGGAAGAAGCCGGGCTCCCCCGCTGCCGCAAGGATGCGCTGGAAGGCGGCGATGCCGACGCCGCCGCGCTGCAAAGCATGCTCGATGGTGCACCAAGTCGATTTCGCGACGCCGCGCTTTTGAATGCGGCGGCGGCTTTGATTGTAGCCGGCCGGGCCTCGACGCTACAGGAAGGCGTTGCACTTGGGAAAGATTCGCTTGATCGCGGCGCCGCGGCCGCTCGACTGGAGCGCTTGATCGCGGTTTCTAATGCGTGACAGCCGAGTTGGTCGAGGTTCCAACGTTCTGACAAGCGCGAAGGGAGTGCAGCCACGAATGTGCGCTGCTTCTGCGAACTTTCGAAGACGGTGTGCGCCAGTCCGCGCCCTGATCAAGCAATTAGCCTTAAGCACGCCGCGCGAGAACCACCCGCTTCATCGGCAAGCGCCCGTTGCGGCACCGTCGAAGTCGGGGTCCGCGACGGAGTGGGCGCGCTGCGCTCAAAAGGAGATAAGCGGGAATGTCCTCACAGGATATGGAAACACTCGGATCTATTGCCACGATAGAACACATCATTCGAAAGTTTCGGGAATTGATCGACACGGACGGCTCGATCCCGCCGGAGCTGCGAGGTGCGCTGCACGCGACGCTCGATGAGCATCTTCTCGATGCGAAAAAGCGTGTTCTTTTGAGAGTACATTAACGTGCCGATGCAGCTAAATGCGGAGAACATCCGGCCGACTACTCATGGATTCCTCGCCGCGATCGACGCCCGAGGAAACTTGCGAGCCGCCGCCATGCCCATCGATAGGACGCTCGCAAGCAGGAAATCTCCTCGCGCTGAGCTACCCTGCGAAATGGAGCGGCCATTTGAGTACAGCGCGCCCAATTGCAGGCGCAAAGGGACGTCATCTGCTCGTAACGGAAGCACCAGAATTGGAGGACAACTCCAGAGGCAGGTCATGAGCCACCAGTCCGCTCCTGGGATTCGGGATATTCCATCGGTCCAAGCGACAGAGTTCCGTCAGGCCATGCGAAATCTGGCAGGTGGTGTCGCCATCGTGGCGACAGGAACGGCCGCCGAACGACGGGGGCTGACGGTTAGTTCTGTGACCTCCATTTGCATGGAGCCGCCGTGTCTGCTCGTTGGCATAAATGCCGGCTCCGAGACGCATGACGGGATACTCGCCAGTCGCAGTTTTGGCGTCAGTCTTCTCAGCACTGACCAGGAAGACCTTGCGCTACGTTTTGGCGGTCAGGGAGGTGCGAAAGGTATTCACCGCTTTGATACCGCGCCCTGGAAACAGGGCGCTCTCGATGTACCGCTATTGCCGAACGCATTTTGTGCGCTCGAATGCGTCTTGTACGACCACAAGGTGATCGGCACACATACCATCTTTATCGGCCGAGTTATCGCGACCTGTGTAGGTCACGGCAATCCATTGATCAATTTCAGGGGCGCGCTTCGAACCTTGTTGCTTGATTGAGTGGGCCGTCCCTTACAGGCCCTGTTCGGGCGAGCGCGGCATTCACGCGAGCCTACGACGAGTTAAGGGAGAGATGATCTGCGTCGCTACATGCGCTGCAGGAAGTGCTTGCGAACCGCGACTAGCCCTACAAGCGCGGCCATAGACAACGAAGAACTCCCGCATGCACCGCTTCGGGCTGATCGACGGGAGAGCGATAGCAAACGATGAAAGATGAATGGGCAAATTCGAGAGAAAGCGGCTCGTCGCCTGATGAAGCACGCACACAGAGAACGCCGCGACATGCCCTGGATTAATCGCCGTCGCCATTTTGGCGTGGCAGGAGGATTGACGTACCGGTTGACGTACTTCCATTAGCCAACTTTTTCCGGAAGGGATCATTGAAACATCACCGCCAAGGCACTGCCCGTAGGTCGCCGTTGACTGAGAGACTGATATATTCCCGCCTACGCAACATCGGAGGGATGTGCATGACTGAGCTCCGACTGTCCAAGCACTCTCGACAATAAGCGCTCATGTGACGAAGCGGAGCGATTGCGAAAAGAAGCCACGTGGCACACCGCTAGGTGTTGAACGCGACAGGCTTATTCGCCGCGCTCGCCAGGCTGAAGCGGCTTGCATGACGGAGTGATTGGCCTCACGGGGGTTGGAGGCACCAACCTGAGAGGGCCCTGAGACCGTCGAGAAAGTGCCGAGCAGTGCCCGCGTGGTTCGCGAGATCCGCGCGACTACCGCGCGGGAGTTGTGCTCGAAGCAGATTTGCGTCGGCCGTTCTGTCCTGGATTATTTGTTGGCACGCCAAAACTGGACTGCACCGGTTTGCGGCCCGCATGCTGAACATCCTTGCGCGACCGCCGCGGTTAGTCGATCCAGCAGGCACCTACACAAGGGAGGTGCAGGTCCTTGCGTGGCCGAACTGCGCACCGGCCCCCCCCCGAAAGATCGCAGAAACGTGAAATGACAGGAAGATGACAGCTAGCACCCACGAGGCGGCTGGATCGATGCCAGGGAATGTAATTTGCGCAGTTATCGACGCGTCCTACCAAGCTTGGTAGGTCCGTTATTGCAACCGGCGCGGCATTATTGCCTGCGGCAAGACCAGACTTCAGAGGTCCACCTGACGCGCTGTGTTCCAGCGCGAAGGCCTACTTTTGCGAACGGTGAAGTCGAATTCAAAGGTTCAGGCAACTATGTCCAGCAACCCCTTCGAAGCCGCGGTGATTCTCGATGGCATCCGCCGTTGGGTCGAAATCGAGTCTCCGACCGAGCGGCCGGATCAGGTCAACAGACTGGCTGATCTCGTCGCGTCAGGCTATCGTGACTTGTCGGCGACCGTCGAGCGCGTTGCGGGGCGTCACAGCCGCGGCGATCATTTGGTCACGCGCTCGTCCTGGGGGCAGGGCGTACCGGGCATTCTCGTGCTGAGCCATCTCGACACAGTTCATCCGATGGGATTCATCGAGCGCTTGCCGTTCAAGGTCGAGGGCAACAGGGCGTTCGGCCCAGGCATCTACGACATGAAGGGCGGCGCCTACCTCGCCTATCACGCGTTCCGGCAGGCTTGCGCCGATGACGTCCGCCCTCCGCTCGGCATCACCCAGCTTTACGTATCGGACGAAGAGACCGGTAGCCCGACGTCGCGGGCGTTGATCGAGGCCGAGGGTCGCAAGGCCAAGTACGTGCTCGTGACCGAGCCCGCGCGCGACGGCGGCAAGATCGTCACCGGACGCAAAGGCGTTGCGCGCTTCGACGTCTTCGTCAAGGGCACGCCGGCCCACGCCGGCGCGCGCCCCGAAGACGGCTGCAGCGCGATCCGGGAACTCGGCAATGTGATCCAGACACTGGAGGCGATGAACGATCTCAAGCGCGGCGTCACCGTC
>NZ_LFIQ01000053.1:30461-114153 GCF_001189245.1 Bradyrhizobium pachyrhizi
TGGTGCCGCCGCGGACGACACCAAGCCCAACGTGGTTGCCGAAGACGCCTATGCGGAAGTCGACATGCGGGTGCCGACCATGGCTGACGCCGAGGAGCTGGTGCCGAAGATCCTCGGTATCACCTCCCGCACCAAGGGCGTCAGCGTGAAGGTCGCCGGCGAATTGAACCGTCCACCGTATGAGAAGAGCAACGCCGGGGCCGCACTTTACGAACACGCCAAGGGCCTTGCCGCCGAGCTCGGCTTCAAGCTGCTCGACGTCTTCAGCGGTGGCGGCTCGGACGGCAATTTCACCGCGCCGCACACCGCGACCCTCGACGGTCTCGGCGTTGACGGCAAGGGAGCCCATACGCATTACGAGCAACTCTACATTTCATCGATTGAGCCGCGCGCCCGGCTCTTCTATCGCCTCTATCAGACGCTGCAGTGATCTTCGCACTTGAAGAGCCCGCGATCGCGACATGCACCGGATGAAGGTACGCTTGCACATTCGCGCGGCTGGTTCGAACGGCGCAACGTGATAAGCTGCCATGAGGCCGACTTGTCGAACACGATCGTCCGATCTCGCCTTGTGCATCCGACAGATGCGCACTGAAGGATTCAATGACGGCGCAGCGGACGTTACATCCGCTATCAGCTGCGAAGACGACGGATGCCCGATCGCATAAGCGTGGGCGTTTCGATCACGGCCTCATCGCTCGCGAACCTAGTCTCAAGCGACATTCTGACGATAGACCGTGGCGCAGAATTGCCGTCGACACCACGCCTCTCGGCAGTGCTTTCCCGACAAACCTGAGAGCTTTGCCGAAAGGGCTTGAATCGGACGTAACGTTAAGTTGTACGATCCGTAAAACGACGCGAGTCTTCGTCTGTCGTCGGAAACGTGAAGGATTGCGAATGTCTCACCTCAACAGAACATACGCTGGGTGTTAGTCATGATCCTCATCCCCGACAGCGAGTCGGTCGAGAAGCTCATGCAGCGAGTCTTGATCGCAGCGCCACGGCTTGAAAGAAGTCATGAACGGGCCCATATTCCGGAACCGATGCTATGGGGCTATCCCAAAGCGAGGCGCCGACGAGACGGTGATGCCGGAAGAGATCGGCGTAGATACCGAGCCCTTGCAGCGCGCTGCCGCATCCCGAATTCGAAACCGAACGGCGAGACCACGGTATCGAACTCAGGCGTTTCGCTCGGTTTACACCACTTTCCCGTCCCTGGCAGGGCCCGCCCCTCGCGCAAGCGCGTGACAGCCCGTGCGACAGCCGAGACTTTCAAGAGACTTGAGCTGCACGTGGCGCTCGGGGTGACCGGCGTGACGTCGAAAGAGATGGCGCGGTATTTTGGAGCAGCAAGTTGAAAGCGCCGGACGGCGTCAAGAAGGTCCTGCTGATCGACCACATTGAAGGCCAATGCCGGGCCATTGTCGGCTTTAAAGATGGAGATCCAAGATCAGCATATATGTGCGGCGAACCTGTATGTCAAAGACCAGGCAAGAAACAGTCGTCATGGTGTACCTATCACTACGGGCAGATGCACGCCACTTCTGCCGAGCACAGCAGAGCAAGTGGATCAAGTGCCTGAGACACTTCGAAAAGCGTCGATCGTTCGCAATCCACGACAATCCTCAAGAATCGCTTCGTCATGCTAAAGGCTACGTGGTCATAACCTTTGCGAAGGGTACCCGAAGCACTCGATCGAGGTCTGACGAAGTAATTCCGGACTCCCGGCTGAACTACATTGGAACCAACGTCTCTTGCGAAGCGCAATCACACGGAGAATGAGTTGGATCTCTGCACATTGATCGAGCGCAACGCTGCGTATGCTCCCGACAAAGCCGCGATCCGTTTCGAGGGACAGACCCTGAGCTACGCCGGCTTCTATCGACGGATTGAGCGGGTCTCTCGCGGCCTCAAGAGCCAACTCGGCATCGAGAGAGGTGACCGGATCGCGATCCTCAGCCTCAACCGGCCTGACTATCTGACCTTGCTCTACGCCTGCGCGCGGCTCGGCGCAATTCTCGTCCCATTGAATTGGCGCCTTGCGGCCGCCGAGCAGCTTTTCATTCTGTCTGACTCCGGGGCAAAAGTGCTCATGCTTGAGCAGTCCTTTAACGCAGTCTTGCCGGATCTGACGCGGCAACTTCCTGATATCTGCCTCGTCGGGCTGGACTTTGGGCCGCCGGGCGGAAGCAAGTTGGACGACCTTATGGACGGAGACGGTGGTGGCGAACGCAATCCGCGTGCTGACCTGTCTTGCCCGCTTCTGATCGTCTATACTTCGGGCACCACAGGGCGACCCAAAGGCGCTGTGCTGCGTCAGGAAGCATTGCTGTGGAACGGGGTCATGAGTCAGCATATGCATGACCTAACCTCGACCGATCACGCCCTGACTGTTTTGCCGCTCTTCCACGTCGGCGGCCTGAACATCCAGACGACCCCAGGTTTGCATCACGGCGCGACGATAACTATCCAAAGCCGCTTTACGCCAGAGGCAACGTTTGATGCATTCGAACTGGACCGGCCCACGGTAGCAGCCTTAGTGCCGGCCATGATGCAAGCGCTAACCGACCATCCGCGGTGGGTAAGCACGGACCTATCCGCGCTCAAAGCAATCTGTACCGGGTCGACGATGGTGCCTCAGCGCCTTGTCGAGCGCTTTGTCAGGCGCGGAGTGCCAGTCTTACAGGTTTATGGTTCCACGGAGACCTCTCCCATCGCTGTGTATACCAAGCTCGGCGCAGATCCCGTACCTGACGGCGCAAGCGGCCTGCCTGGTCTTTGCTGCGAAGCAGCCGTCATCGATGATGTCGGCACCAAGTTGCCGCCAGGGACCCCAGGCGAGATCGCAGTACGCGGGCCCAACGTTTTCTGCGGATATTGGGGCGATCAACAGGCGACGCTTGAGGCCTTTAGTGAAGGTTGGTATCGCACTGGTGACATCGGCCGCTGCGACGCCGATGGATATTTTTGGATCCGCGACCGCAAGAAGAATCTGATCATCTCCGGCGGAGAGAATATCTATCCGGCGGAAGTGGAACGTGTGCTCATGGGCCATCCCGATGTCGCCGACTGCGCCGTCGTCGGTCGACCGGACCCGCGCTGGGAAGAAGTACCGATAGCCTATGTGATCAGGCGACCGAGGACCCGGATCGGAGCCGACGCGCTGTTGGCGCATGTCCAATCGCAGCTTGCCCGTTTTAAGGTACCGCGCGAAATCATTTTCACGCAACAGCTGCCGAAAACGGCGTTGGGCAAGGTCCAGCACTTCATGCTGAAGGTGCTCGACACGCAGTCAAGCCCGCAAGGAGACAACGATTGAGATCGGCGGATAAGCTGGGCGTAGTTCCCAACCACACCAAAAGAGATATCGAGACGGCGCAATACCGCCTTTCGGTCAGTACCTGCATACGATGCGCCGCTGCGAATTCATCATTGCTGGCATGGCGGTCTGTGTTTGATCGCGCCAAGCGCCTGGGGGACCGTCGTTGCCTCGGGTCCTAATCATGAATGCCGGGACGGCTCAAATGTCGGGCGGCGATCTGACAGCAACTCAACTGTCCCTTTCCGCCAACTCCGCATGCCGCTCTGCCTGGTTTGCACAGGAGGGTGACCTAATAGTCTCTCCGATAGCAATCCCGACAGACTTGTTATTCTTCATTGGCGCGACGCTCAATTTCGATGCCTCGAGTCTCTCTACGCTTGTGCCTGAAGGCACCGGCGAATCACCGATTCTTAATGATTGCACCCTGCTGTCCAATACGCTCGTCGAGCGACTCAACCGCCATATTCGCCGGAATTTCTCATCTTGGAGAATCCATTCCTGCTACTCTAGTGAGGGCGTAGCGCGCTTGGCGGCGCTGCTGGGCATCCCGCAGAGCGGGGACGATTTCGCTTTGCAGCGAGGGCCGGATCTCCTGAACCGCAAGAGCCACTTCCGTCAGTTGGCGACAAGTGTCGCGCTCCCGCTGCCCAGTGGATGCGCGACCACGAATCCAGACGAACTATTCAGAGCGGTGACCTCCTTGAGGTCAGAAAGCGGCAGCGTGATCGTCAAGTTGGACAATGGAGCGGGCGGGGTCGGAAATGTCATCCTGACCGGCAATGAAAGCGGTCCACTCCCTGGGGCAAGAGATACCCGAGCTGTTGCTTGGCCATCGTTTGATCCTGAAGCACTTTGGTCCGAGCTGACAACAGCATCCTGCAAGACGTTGGTCGTTGAATCGTACCACTTGGCTCGCGCTCCGTTCTATCTCGAGTATGAGATAGAGGAGGATGGTTCCATCGTTTTCATTAACAGCGGCAACATACGGCTACGTCGCAGCAAAGATCGATCCGAACGGGCACTCATCTGGACAGGACTTGAGCTTCCCAGCGACCTGACGAATGAGCAATGGCTGACGGCCCAGGCGCATGCCTACCGATTTGTGGAGCTCGCGCGAACGTTGGGATACCGCGGAATGATCAACATTGACGGCATTTTCGCGAGCGACGGCCGGCTTTTCTTTAACGAAGCGAACGGCCGATGGGGCGGAGGTTCGGTGTTACACAGCATTGCCGTCCGGCTGCTCGGCATCGACTATTCCGGTCGCCACGTCATTTCATCCGTGCGAAACGTCCCATCAGGTTCTCTCCAAGCTGCGCTTGATCGTTTCGTCAGGCATGGATTTCTATTCGATGGCGCACGGAAGGAAGGCGTGATTCCGCTTGCCGTCGATCAAGATGCAGGCACGGTGGAGTGCCTGGTGATCGCGCACGATAGGCCCACTGCCCGCGCTCTGCAGCACTGGTTATTGGCAATGGTCAATTGAAATCACTGTTTCAAACTCCTCCGTTCATTCGAACCCCTGCCTGTGCCCGCACGTGTGCTTGACGCCGGCGGCTGGGAACGTCAGGTGAGTATCTGCTTCGTCTCGCTCGAAGTAGATCCCACCGTGAACCTAGGATACGGCGCAAGGTCCGCTCTACAAAGCGCACGGCGTCTGTCAGAGGTTGGCTCTCCATATTCAACGCGTTCGAAGGCCATTCCAGCAAACGCTCCTATAGGTCATCAGCAGAGCTTTCGATGTTCCGGCGATTCGCGCCGCTGCGTTTTGAACAGAAATACACCAGCGATCGGCGCTCGCCAGCATGCACGGGCTTCACCTCATGCCGAAGCTTGCATGTGGTGACGAGCACGGCCCCCAGCGGCGGACGAAATACCTGCTGTTCGTACGCGCTCGGATAGACCACAAACTCCCCCCCCTCAAAGTCCCTCGCGAGCTGCACAATCACGGAGTAGTCGAAGTCGGGGTCGCTCTCAGCATCCAAATGGATGCCAACAAACGAACCGGGAGGCAGTCGATGCATTTGGCATCGACGAATCACGTAATCTGACGATGCTCCCAAGATCTTTTTCAGCGCAAAGCTGCGGTCTTTCCTCTCGAGCAGTTCGATGATCTGTCCTGTAGCTCTTCCATGGGCATTGCTAGGAGGGCGGCCGGGCGGATCCACCCTCACCCGCTTTACAAAGACATTGTGCGAATCGCCAGCATCGCCCAACCGCACCTCCTCTTCGGGAATTTGCGTCTGGAGCTGATCAATTCTCGCCAAATCATCTTGGGTGAACAACATCTGGGGAGCGATCACGACCGTACCCTTCACCAACAGCTCTATACGATATTTGGTGAGAGCTTCCTCTGAAAGCAGACGAGATCTATCATTCATTGCGCGGGTCATACGGCTTCACTCCAAGGTTTGATCTAATGATTGGCTTCCCAATCCTCGTGCGTCGAGCGGAACGCTTCCTCCCAATGCTCACCATCGAAATCTTCTATTCTCATGTTTTCGATCGTTCTCTTATCTAAACATCGAACGTTCACGCTGAAGCCGGAGGGATTCGATCGCGGCCTATAAAATGGCTTTACGCCGCAGATCCGGCAAAACGTGTGACGAGCGATATTCTTGTTGAATTGATACGTGGTGAGAAATTCTTCGCCGCACTCAATCGTGAGCCTATTGCCGGGCACAAGCAGGTGCAGTACCCCGGACATTTGGCAGATCGAGCAGTTGCATCGAACCGCAGATAGATCTCGCGGCGCTCGGACGTAGAACTTGACGGAACCACAATGACAACGGCCATGGTGTTCGATCTCCGCAAGGCCGTCTCCCTCAACTGAGACAATTCGCAGCAGATCGCGGCACCACTGTAAGCTGAGCCGGTAGGCTCGATCGAATTCATCCAAAAAACGACTATTACCGTCAGCAGGCACAAGTTCGCGAATGAGCCGGGTCGTCATTTCTCCGTGATACTTCTCGGCAGGATCGTCGCCGCCGACGTGACTGCGGAAGTACTCAAGATCGTCAGACCGTACATCAAAGATTTTGACCAGAGTGGTCCACAGCGACTGGATCATTTCAGCAGCATGCAGCTCAAAAGCCACCATGTAGGCGCAGCGCACTAACGGGTCTTTCGATGACAATCCGGTGTAGATGGAATGCAGGTATCGCTTCGTTGTAGTGCTGTAGCTGGGCTGTATCGGTCTTCCGAGTAGCCGCGATGCGTCCTTTCTAAGCAGATTTGAGTGGAAGTTTTCAGTGGCCAGGATATCGGGCAGCGCAGCCCTGCCGCCTCGGAGAACTCGGTCATAACCACCCGTCTCATCCCAACAGATGAAATTTGCGACCACGCTGGTTAGTTCAATATCCCTCGGAAGGTCTCGATTGCGACGCATCGCATCAAATATGAGATCCTTTTGCGAACCTGCCTGCAGGTAAGGGAACGCCTGTGACATCGCCAAGTATTCAGGCAGCATGCCCGCAACCTGGCCCTCAGACATCTCCGCAGCGAACGGATGCGGGCCAAACAGAGTTCGCGCTTGCTCAGTCAAGTACTCGCAGAATATCTGCGAGGGCTGATCCAGTTGAACTTGTGACGCTTGAGAAGACCTCATTTGAACCCTAGCCGTGAGGAGAGAACGATTCTTGACGAGCAACTCCGTGTAAGGGCCAACTATTGGCAGCAACGAGATCGGAGAGTTCGTCGGTTCGACAAGTTGTTGGTCGCGTTCGCCATGTAGGCGAACTTTCCCTTGACCATCTTCGCAGCAACAAAGAGGGGATCACGGGATCAGTCCGCGTTCATGAGTCGTGGATGGGAAACTGCGCATTGATTGAAGCCATGACCTCCCGTATTCGGATCCCGATCCACGAGCGATCCGATGCCAGAGCCGGGCGGCCACTCGCGCTTGCAGAAGCGCGGTAAGGGATCGCGCAGCCCTGGGGAGGCTCACGTCACATGCGGGAGTGACATATCTGGTCGCCCCGACATTTCGAGCTTGCGCGACGTGTCCTGGATAGGCCACGCTCTCGTGGTTCGCCTCGCTGACAGTTCAACGGACTCGCTGCGGGCTTAGTACCGCACTGCTGGTGTGAACCGCATCCGGCTGGCCAGGGCGAGTGTCTCAATGCAAAGAGTCCTCTACTGGTTTTTGTGCGTCCTACGTGCACTCGCCCACCATCCTGTGTTCCTGCGCGCTTAACAGCAATCTGCATGCCAAGCCTGCCGCCAATCCATAAAGTTCTGAATGCGCTGAAAAAACGCTCGCGACCGGCTCATCATTGCAGGTGTTTTGAACCTGACAGGATTTGCGCGGCGGTCAAAAACCGGACAGCGCCGGCGAGTCCGCGGCCTGCAGGACCTCATGGACGGCCAACGAGTGGCGGAAGACGAACCCCATCGGCCAAATTTCATCTCAAGAGCGGCTTGCGGCGATTGACGTAGAGGAACGCTCTTGGTTGTCAAACAAATCCCCAGATTCTGTGCACCAATGGCGCTGTCGCCGAAAATAAGCCGAAAAGATGAGGCGCCTTCCGGTTGTCGGCAATGTCTGTCTCTAAGAGAAAGTCACGGCCTGATTGCCTTGGGCTGGCCGCGAGGTTTTTCCGCAACCGGCCATTTCAGACGGGAAGGAAACTCGCGGTGTCACAAACGTTTATTCAGCACGCGACGGTCAAATCGCGCATCAACGCGATCCTGCGTGCGACCAGCGGGAATTTCCTTGAGCAGTTCGACTTTTTCCTATTTGGCTTTTACGCCAGCGCGATTGGGAACGCCTTCTTCCCGTCAGAGAACGAAACCGCCTCATTGCTCAACACCTTTGGCGTGTTCTGGCTGGGCGCCTTAATGCGTCCGGTGGGCGCAATCGTGCTGGGCGCCTATATCGATAAGATCGGCCGTCGCCAAGGCCTGATCATCACGCTATCGATCATGGCGATTGGCACCGTGATTATCGCCTTCTGTCCCGATTATGCGACAATCGGTATTGCCGCCCCGATCATCGTTCTAGCCGGACGGTTGTTGCAGGGTTTTTCCGCCGGTGTCGAGGTCGGCGGCGTTTCGGTCTATCTGGCGGAGATCGCAACCCCAGGCAATCGTGGTTTCTATACCTCGTTTCAGTCGTCCAGCCAGCAGGTCGCTATCTTTGTCGCGGCAATCGTGGGTTACCTCCTGAACGCATCGATGCCGGTCGACACCGTCGCCTCCTGGGGCTGGCGCATTCCTTTCTTTCTCGGCTGCCTTATCATCCCGTTAATATTCTTCCTTCGTCGAACGCTCGAGGAAACCCCCGAATTTCTGGCGATGAAGAAGCATCCCACGGCCCGCGAAATCTTTGCCTCGGCGCTAATCAACTGGCGCACCATCGTTCTCGGGATGATGATGGCGATCCTGACCACAACGACCTTCTATTTCGTTACGGTCTACACGCCCACGTTTGGCAAGACCGTCTTGAAGCTGTCCACCCAGGACGCGCTTTTGGTGACGCTCTTGGTCGCCGCGACCAACTTCATCTGGAATCCAATTGGCGGCGCCGTTTCCGACCGTATCGGCCGCAAGCCGGTTCTGCTCGGCATTGCTAGCCTAGCGTTGATGACCGCCTATCCGGCTTTAAGTTGGCTGGTGAGCGCACCCACTTTCGGTAAGATGCTGGCCGTGGCGATGATGTTCTCGTTCTATTTCGGTATCTATAGCGGAACTATGCTCGGGGCTCTCGTTGAGATTGTGCCTACACATGTGCGCACAACATCCTTCTCCCTGGCCTTCGCGCTCGCGGCAGCTCTATTAGGCACCTTTACGCCACTCGCTTCGACTTGGCTCATTGAACGGACTAATGACAAGGCTTCACCCGGGTTTTGGCTGATGATTGCAGCCGCGCTTGGCATCATAGCGGCACTCACCATCTATCGGGGGACCGCCAAGCCATCGAGGGCCGAGAAGCCTTCGCGCTCTGAGCCGTCCGACACCGCCTTAGGCGCGCAAGCTGCATCGCGCTAGGATACTGGCCGTAACCCTGAAGTATTCCCCATCGTTCATTACAACCAACCGCAGCGCTCTGGCCTCGGCGGCTTGCGAACGACGAGCATACGCCTGCGCAGTGTTGCGAGCTGGACACGGGTACGCAGCCTCTTGTCGACGCGCTTGATGGGCTCGGCCGGTTCCACGCGTTGATCGAGGCCGTAACACAGTTTGCGGAACAAGATGATTGGCGGGCAAATGAAGAAGGCCCCCGACAGAATGCGCCGATCGCGGGCCCGGCTACATGTTGCGCACGCAGTTGACCGGCGCTCTCGAAGGCCTCGAGACACTCCGCGACCACAATGTCAAGGTCAAAGCCCTATCAAAATAGAGATCGAGAAGCCGAATGGGACGATCGCGGCGCGTGCAAGTTTCAAATGTGGAAGCGTCGGCATCCCAGAGAGCCAACGTCAATTAGCCCTATGCAGCATGCATGTTCGAGATTGTCGGAAACCAGACACGTGATGCAATTGCACGTCTGAAGACTTACGAGTAAGCGGTATGAATTACCACGTCAGGCGATGATCAGCGTGCGCAGCTGATCGGCATTGAAAATCGACGTCAGGCCTCGACTGGCCGCTCGGTCCCGCGACCGCATGTGGCGCTCTGGACGGCTCTATGTCGCAGCTATGAGCAGCATGGACGACGGCAGGCCCTGATTGACGTTGCCAGCGTCCAGCTCCGCGCCCACACCGACAGCTTGACCTGCGTCGCGGCATAGAACCCTGGCACCAGGTGCTCGGATCGAAATCACCATCAACTTCTCGCCTCTGCATCGGCCTGAACCGATCGGGCGCAGTCGAGGGGGCGTTGCTGATATCATTGCGGCGCAGCTGGACGGCCGATATCGCGGCGAACTGCGGGGTGCTGCCATAGTTGAAAGCTTCGGCATCGATCACGAGTAGCCGCAAATCTAGTCGATCGACGTCGGCCCGGGTACGGTCACAGCGGCACAGTCGTCGAGCGTGGGAATGCTCATGGCGGCAGATCTCGATTGTCGTGAGCCTGGCGCCATCGCTTGAGGTCCGCAAGCAGCAGCATCGCCGCTGACGCCATCGAGATGCTACCTTATGATGACGTGCGCTCACGAGACAACCTGATGCGATGGTGCGCCATTCTGCTCGGACTAGATGCGCTCGCTCAGCACATTGGTCAGATAGACCCGCCGATCAAATTCTTGAAGTTTTGCCGTGAGCAAAGCCTGGACCGTGAGCTCTCGGCCGCCTTGGCCGTGTCCCCGAACAATGCAATGCGTTTTCCCATGCTAATCGAGCGCATGGAATGCTGGACGTTCATCGTCGGCAAGGTTGCTACTTGACCGGGCTGCAGGGTGGCCTTGTGTCGGATCCAGATCGGCTCCACTACAGGCGATAATTGATATCACAGGGGATTTCCATGCGCTGAAGGCGGATGCGCAGCGGTCGATGGCGCCGCACGATCAAGCAAGACAGTCCTGTCAGCGTTCCGCGATCAACGAGGCCATTTGACGAAGAGAGCTAGTCTCGGCCGTCACAGAGGCCAAGCCCAAAGAAGCGCGAGCTGGCCGGCTTGCAATGAGAATCGGATTCCAGACGTTGGGGCTTCAGTTCCAAGAACCTCGGACGTGCGGGTGGCACGAATGTAACCGCGTTCCTTCAGAACTCCCCGCTGGCAGTTTCAACGGTCACTTCACGCAAGAACTCGACCCTTCCGCTACTTCCGTGCTGGCCCAGATCCTGCATCGCGTCCAATGCGAGAAGATGAGCGGCAAGACGAGGGCCTCGTTTACGCTTTTGATCCATCAATCGACGATGCAGCTACCGGTGCAGAGCCGGCGACGGCGATTAGCAACGTCACGGAGACGAAAGAGTGAAAATCGTAGGTGCCTCGGTCACGCCGCTCGGGAGTCGTTCTGGGAGGCGGCTCTGCGTATCACGGCTAATGTGCGCGAACGCATCGATGCCGAGTGATGTTTGTGCGGACCCGGTGGCAGCCAGTCACGTTTGGAACTGCTTTCGCGAATTGAGAGCGGCTCGGGTCTCTTTTCGCCACGATACCATTGGAGGCCTGCGCGAACAGATCCTTACAGTCAACACCATCGCCGCTCGCGGCGACGCAGACAATTGCGTGCCAATTCTGAGACGAGGTGCTTACACGTGCTCGATAAGCTGGACCTTCGAAGTTTCAAACTACATCCGCAGCGGGATGCTGTGCTCAATGAAGTACACGCGCGCCCCTTTATGCAGCTTGTTCCGCCATTTAAGGTGGTCCACTTCGCATTTCTTGCGAAGGGCGATGCGGCCGCAAGCGTTCGCCGCGGCTTCGTCGCATTTTGTCGAGAGCGCGACCTTCCACCTCCGCAGCTCTCGGCGAAACATCACCAAATCGACATCGGACCCGTTGTGCTTCGCTGGGAGCAGCATGCCGAATTCGCAACCTTCACCTGGATAGCACAGAGTCCGTTCGCTCGTCAGACGGAGGACGCCCAAGGCGCCGTTCACTCCTTGATGAGCGCCTTGCGACAGGAAGGACAATTACTGGTCGCAATCAAGTTGGATGCAGAGCAGAACGCCTCCCCATTGAAACGCGCCGAACAACTTTTCGACAAGAGCAGCCTCGCCATGGTCCGCATAAAAGGCGGAACAAGTGTTATGGCCTCTGATTTTCGCGTGGACGAAGACGGTTTCACCAAAATTCTTGTCTGCGACCTCGGGTTGACGCCCCATAATCTCGGAGCACTGGTGCAACGGCTCCTTGAAGTCGAGACCTATCGTCCGTTGGCGCTGCTTGGTCTATCGGTCGCTCTTGAGCTCGGTCCATTCGTCGATCGCATTGATAGACGTCTTGGTGAGGTGCTCGACGAAATGCAAGGCGCGGAGGGATTGAAACTCAACAACCATCTGCTTGCCGAACTGACCGCATTGGCTGCCTCTTTCGAGCGTGGCGCGACCGGAAGCCTGTTTCGCTTCGACGCCAGCAGAGCTTATTACGAGTTGGTCCAATCTCGACTGTCCATTATCGAGGGCAGTGAGATCGCGGATTATCCGACCTGGTCGTTGTTCCTGGCGCGCCGGATGGCGCCGGCGATGCGGACTTGCGAGACGACCAAGGATCGTGAGGTAACCCTGTCGGTTAAGCTGGCGCGTGCCGCGGATCTTTTGCGAACCCGCGTCGACGTTGAAATCGAACGGCAGAATCGTGACCTATTGCACGCGATCAATGAACGCACTGGACAGCAGCTTCGGCTGCAGTGCACGGTAGAGGGATTGTCGGTCGCGGCGATAGGATATTATGTGGTCAGCCTGTTCGGCTACCTTGCCAAGGGAGCGCACGATGTCGGACTTCGTGTAGAACCCTCTTATCTAACCGCAGCGTGCGTTCCGATCGCCGTCGGGGTTATCTGGCTGGTCAGTTACAATACACGGAAGCGACACCTCAAGCATCGCGACGAGCCGTCCGTAACGGGCGAGTAAGCGCCCATTGCAGTGAATGGACGATAGGGCTTCACGACGTTGATCCTCAAGCGTCGCCGCCAGACGTGCTCGTGCCAATGGCGCGCAAGTCCGGCTTACGAGTTGCTGATATGGAAACAGAGGATGTCGCACAAACGATCCGCCGGCGGCTCGCGACACGACCGAGAGCGCGACAGATCTCCTTGATCGGCACCGTCAAGTTAAGGAATTAGGGCGATCGGGGAGCGGACGACCGGCATGCCGATCGCCTGGGACACTCCTAGTTCGGGGTACCTGTGGTGCGGAGATTTGACCTTTTCTCCGCAATTTAGGCGGAGAATAATATTGCTTATCCGACGAATGTAGCAGGCTATTCCCTGAGTGCTCACCAAAAGGACGATGCGAGATCGTCGCCGCGGATGCCTCGATCGACGAATCTTATTGACTTGAAATCGATAGCGATACGCCGTGGCGGGCAACCACCGTTGTGGAAATGATTTTCAAAGATCACGCGGCCCAGCTTTTCGTTGCCGATCTTACATTTGTGGCAAAACGACCTGATGATGGCAGCTCTCCTAACCACGACATGCCTATCGAATACGGATGGGTGCTCGGTTTGACCAACGACGAGCGCTCGGGATCGTAAGGACTCTTCAGATCAAGCCTCGCGGGCGAGTGCCGCAAGATCGGTTTCGAGATTCGGTTGATGCTTAAAGATGGCTTCAATCAAGGCTTGCGCTGGTTGCTCGGCGGCCTCAACAAGCGCCGCTTTGTCGGTCCGCGCAGAGGGAGCAAACACTCGCTTG
This sequence comes from Bradyrhizobium pachyrhizi, assembly GCF_001189245.1. Classification (GTDB taxonomy): domain Bacteria; phylum Pseudomonadota; class Alphaproteobacteria; order Rhizobiales; family Xanthobacteraceae; genus Bradyrhizobium; species Bradyrhizobium pachyrhizi. The sequence continues at coordinate 44,030 of NZ_LFIQ01000053.1, forward strand.
ACGACGGTCGGCGAGCCCTTAAGACCGCATTTGGAGACGTCCTCGACGCCGGCATCGTGCGCGTTCCATTTCACGATTGGTGCTCGCGCGGCACGCAGGGCATCCGCCATCGTGCCCCGCCGTATCTGGTTGGTCGCCTCTAGCATGGTGATGAGACAGGGCAGCCTCGTGTGCAAAACCTGGATACCACCTTCGGAGCGTCGCTCCGCTTCAATCGTGCGTGCGGCCAGGTCGAGGGATCTGACCTTGGCGACGTAAGTCAGCTGCAGCACGCCCAGCCGCTTTGCGATGCCGGGACCAACCTGCGCGGTATCCCCGTCGATGGTCTGCTTGCCGGTAAAGATAAGGTCTGGCGGGCCATATTCCTTGCCGATTTTTCGGATAGCGGTTGCCAGTGCGTACGTCGTGGCCAGGGTGTCGGAGCCCGCAAAGCAACGATCGGTGAGCAGTACGGCGCGATCGGCGCCATAGGTCAGCGCTTTCCGCAAGGAGTCTTCCGCCGATTGCGGCCCCATTGTCAGTACGGTTATTTCGCCGCCGAACCGATGGCGCAGCTCCAGCGTAGCCTCGAGCGCGAAGAGGTCATATGGGTTGATGATGGTCGGCACGCCCTGACGCATGATCGTATTGGTCACCGGGTGCACGCGGATCTGCGCAGAATCGGGAACCTGTTTGATGCAGACGACATTGTGCACGGAGTTGCTCCAAAAGTTGCGACAGCTGCGAAGAGAACAGCAAGTGTTGTACCATCGCACCCCATTCCCTGAATTAGCTCATTACTACAATGCCTTAGATGGAGCCCATGCACTCCTGTTGTTCGACGTTCCCGACGAACGAATATCGACACGCGTCGGAGCTGCGACAGCGCTATTCCGTTGGGCATGCCAGCCGAGTGGCGACAGGATCGCTTGCGACAGATTACCGCCGTCAAGATCAGCGCGCCGACAAGCGCCATCGCGGTATCAAACGAAGCTGTTGTACCGGCGGGCGAACGAAGGATAGATGATGCGAACGCGAACAAGAAGGTGGTGATGAAGCCGCCCGATTCCTTCTCGAGCTGCCGGGAGGAGTCTGCGTCGTTGACCGATTAACCGGCCGGAAGCGGCTGGGCGAGGTTCTTCAACGTCGCGCGCATCGCCCATTTCAACGCCCGGCATCGCCACGCGGAAACCGTTGCGGCGTTGACCTGCTGGAAATGGTTGATCACCTGCGGCACGGTGTTGTTCTCCAAATTGGCGACCGTCGCCAGCGATCGCATCATGTTGTTGCTGGTGCGGATCTCGTAGCTCAGGAGCTGCGCGTTCGTGAGGCGGTCCCTCTGACGGACCGGCGGGATTACTTCTAGGAGTGGCCGTCCAAGCTGAAATACTCGGCGTAACTGCCGCCGAGCATGGTCGCCAGCGAACCGCCGACATCGCTCATGTTCAGGCTGAGATCGCTGGTCTTGCCGCGGTCGAACATGACCGTTCTCTTCGACTTGTCGATCTTGAGTTCGTTGTCGAGAAAGATGAACTGTCCGGGCCTTGAACGCGTCCGCCATGAATCTCCGGGCGACCTCGTCGAGCTCGTTCGACGAACCTGTCGTGCCGATGACGAACTGGATCGGCAGCCCGTTGCTACCCGGCAATGGCGGCGGTGGAACGCCACCGAGCGCGCGCCCGCAATACCGTCGAGCACGCCCTGCAGTTCGGGCTGAACGCGCGGTCACACTGCGCGTTCCCACGGCTTGACCACGATGTCCCGAAACCCATCGTCCTCTCGTAAGTGCGTGCGTTCAGAACCGCTTGATCTCGATTCCGTACTTCCTCAGCGCGTAGCCAATCTGGCGCGGCGTTAGTCCGAGCAAGCGCGCTGCTTTTGCCTGAACCCAGCCAGATTTTTCCATGGCCGCGATGACCCGCTCGCGATCAGCTATCTTCGCACCGCTTACGAGGACTGTGCCGGGAGGCACCGGCGAGGCCAGCTCGCTGCCAGCAGGCGGAACCGGCGCGGTCGCTTCAGACAGCGAAGTGATCGGCTTGCCGGGCGCTGGGACGGTCGGTGCCGGTTGGACGGTCGCCTCCTCCGACGTACTTTTCCACAGCATCGCGGAAAGGCACTGACCATGGCAACATGCAAAGTCATTTCTCACGATCGAGGGCCCGGCCGACAGGGTCGCTGTGCGCTCGATGCAGTTTTCGAGCTCGCGCACATTGCCCGGAAAGCCGCAGTTCATCAGCACATCGATCGCACTCGCCTCCAAGGTCAGCGTACGACCGTTCACGCTGTTGAAATTCCTGAGGAACTCGCCGGCAAGCAGCGGGATATCGCTGCGTCTTTCGCGCAGCGGTGGCAGCAGCAAGGGAACAACGCTGATGCGATAGTAAAGATCTGCGCGAAACTCGCTTCTTGCCACAGCCTCTTCAAGGTTCTTGTTGGTCGCGGCTATGACTCTAACATCGACCTTTATGGTCTGATTGCTGCCGACCCGTTCGAACTCCTGCTCCTGCAGGACTCGCAGCAACTTCGCCTGGAACGGGGCCGAGATCTCGCCGATCTCGTCGAGAAACAGCGTGCCTTTGTCAGCAAGCTCGAAACGCCCCTTGCGCGAGCTGAAGGCGCCGGTAAAGGCACCTTTCTCATGACCGAACAATTCGGACTCCAGCACTGTCTCGGGCAGTGCCGCGCAATTCAGCTTAATGAAGGGCCGCTTGGCGCGGGAGGATGATTCGTGAATGGCCTTGGCTACAAGTTCCTTTCCGGTACCGGATTCGCCGCGCAGCAGAACCGTGCTGTTCGATTTGGCGACGACTGCGATCTTCTCGAGCAGCCCGCGCAGCGCCGGGCTGTCGCCAATGATCCCATGGACGGGCAGCTTCTTACGTTCCCGTGTAGGCTGCCTAAGCTCGAATAACTGCTTTTGCAGACGGTCCTTCTCTGCCATCAGTCGCTCGCGGTCGCAGGCGAACAAGCGATGCAGCCTCACTGTCTGTCCTACCAGGTTGGCGATCATGGCGAGCAGCCGCGCGTCGTAATCGAGCCGGAGACTCGACCTCTCGTCACGGACACGATCGATGGTCAGCGTACCCACGACGTTCGGATCAATGCGGATCGGAACTCCGATGAAGGACACTGGCATATTATCTGAGGCACCGAGCACTTCCAGATCAGCTGCGCTGAATGCCGGCTCCGCTGCCACGTTCTCGGCGACAAGAGGCCTGTCGGTCGCGACGATCTGGTCGACCGCCTTCCGCGGCAGGCGCATCCGGTAGCGCTCGTCGCTCCCTTCGCTCCAACCCGCGCCCACGGTAATGTCCGGCATCCCGTCATCGTCGAACAGTGAGACGATACCGTGTCGCATCTGCACAAACGATTGCAGAAGACTCACGACGTTCGCCAGCGTGACCTCGAGGCGGCAAGGAGCAGTGAGTATTTTCGATATTTCGAAGATACCAGTCAGCGCGCTTTCGCGCAGCGGCTCACCCGAGAGCTCGCGTTCCGTCTCTGGGTGAGAGGCAGGTCTTTCGCGTGCGGAAGCGATATGCAGCATAAGGCGGTCTCCATTATTTTGATCATCCTCCCTGGCACCTTGTTCGGGTTTGCGAGCTTCGTTTTGCATGTCATGCTCGATTCAGCGCCACGAGTTGACGAGATGACATAGAAGCGTAACACCTTTTCATGGCACGACGGTAACCTTACGGTCCCTTGATTTCACTTCTTCGGAAATGGGTGCGCGACGTCAGCCTAGAACACAAGCTCGAGCGCTGAGGTCAAGTCAGCCGTGATTCCAGGCTTGCTCGATTCACAGATGTTGCCCACCATTGATCGGCACCTCGGCACCCGTGACATAGCTTGCGGCATTCGAGCATAGGAAGTAGATGACCTCAGCCACTTCATCGGGGGTTCCCACTCTACGTAGCGGGATAGTTGGCACAAGACGCGCCTCTGTATCGGGCGACAACATGTCCGTTCTGATCTCGCCGGGCGCGATCGCGTTCACGCGAATGCCATGCGGCGCATAATCGTGGGCCATTTCGCGTGTAAGACTCGCAAGCGCAGCTTTCGACGTCGCATAGGCGCTGCCGGCAAACGGGTGCACCCGCGAACCCGCAATCGACGTCACGTTGACAATCGATCCTGACGCGGCCCTTAGCTCGTCAAATAAACCCTTCGCCAGCAGAATCGGGGCCACCAGGTTCAGATGGAACACCCTCATCCAGATTTCCGTTGACGTCGTTGACGACGTCAGCCGGTCACCATCGGGTGTTTTCGGCGAGATGCCGGCATTGTTCACTAGCGCGTGCAAAGGTGCACCAGCCAGGCGTTCCTTGACCTCGGTGATCAGGCGCGGCAGCATTCGATGATTGCTGAGGTCGACCTGGACATGATCCTCGCGGCCGGACTCCCACGGGCACCGCTCGCCGTCGAACGGTTGGCGCGCGCAGGAAATGATGCGCCAACCCGCTTCCGAAAACAGCTTGGCAGTGGCATGACCAATTCCGCGCGATGCCCCAGTCAGCAGCATCGCCTTCTGTTCTCCCCGATGGACGCGAACTTTATCGGGGTGAAAGGGACAACCCAAGTGTGTCTGGGGCGGCGGACCTCCGACCAGATCGTCATTCGGCTGATCGAGACCCACGCCCGCCTCCTCTCCTGTAGCGCCGCTGGTGAACGCGTAGCAGGAATCGGGCCACCGCGATGCACGCAAAGGCGCTCCGGTTTTGCGTCCTAATGTCGCGCACGCCGAACGCTTGGCGGATTCGAGACATGTTGCGTGTGCTTTGCGACAGCGACGGTGCATCACCTACACAATCCCCGCAGCCAACTTGGCCCACTGCTAACATCGGACACCAAGCCGCACCCTCATAATCGCGCAAACGAAGGGGCGAGCGGATGAACAGCGTCCATCGCCGAGACACGATTGGTCAGGCTGACGAAGCCGCCCAGCTAGCCGCGTCGATGCGATCGAAACCTCATGTACCAGCTCCGCACGTTAGGTTTTTGTCGCAACTGATACCGACCTCATCGCAGCTCATCGCCGCGTCGATTGGTTACAGCATCAAGAACTGCCACACTGAATGTCCAGCCCAAGATCATCGATCCCGAATGAGTCAGTCCGCGCTAGCGAGTGCCCGGCCGCCGCAACGGAACTCGCCGGCTCAACGTAGACGCTTTCGAAAACTTAATCCGCGATCAGCCACCGCGAAACTTTCACTTCCGGGCACGCGAGGTAAAGCCGAGGACGATCTTCACTAGCGCGGTGGCAATACGTTAAGGCCGCTCTTGTCGCGCTCGAGCTTCAGCGGATCGCATTCTGCCGCCGTATCTTGCTTTTCTTCAGTGCAAGAGCGCGTTGAAGCGTGGGTTTGGGCAACCAATTGCCGCCCGGAAACATAGTGGCAGTACTGCTCGATGAAAAAAGCAGCCACCAGGTCGATGAGACGGGTTACGACCGTCATGAAGCCACGAGCTCTTGTGAGGTTTCCTCAATCAAGATCAATCGGCTCGGATCATTCAAATCGAACTCTATAACGCGTGGCGCAAAGAGGCGCGCATAACGCGTAAAAGCGCTCGTCGGGGGGAAACGGATCACAGTGTCACATCGCGCAAGGAGATACATCTCGATGAGGGCGGAAACGCCGCCCCCGGCTCCGAGCGCCGCACTGTGCAACGGTCCGGCCTGAGGCGCCTGGAAGCGCTTTGGGATCGTGAAAACATCGGGAAACATAGCCGACACCTTCTCAAGGACGAGCGCGCTATCCGTGCACAGGAAAGGCCTGACAGGTTTCGCATGGGGTAACGCCTTGGCCTTGTCGATGGCATTAAAGACCTGTTGCAAGGCGCGCTGCGGATCAGCCCAGTAGGGTGCATGCCCCATAATATCCTCGCCGTTTCCGTGCCGAACATGAATGCCGATCACGCTGTACGGTTCAAAGTGCTCCCGGAAGATGGCATCGATCCGTGCCTGCACTTCGGCTCGCGGCTTGATGCTCCGAAAGATCTCACGTTCAGCCTCCTCATCGCAGCGCCACATCAGGCAGGCGTCACACACAACCGTGTTTGCATCGCTATCTTGCTCGCTTTGGAACAGTTGATCGAGCTCGTCGCGTTCCCGGAAAATCTGCTCGTCCGGTCGATAGGCGCAGTCTATGGTTGGCTTATTCCACCATGCGGGAAAGAACGGTCCCGGAAATGTGCGCTGATTGATCTGGTCGTCGCAGATCACTCGTACGCCAGCAATGTCTTGAACCGGTTCGAAGAAGACTGGAAAGGCGTTGGTGAATGGTTGATCGAGATAACAGGATCCCCGCCAATCGATGACCAGGTTCCGTCCGGTCCGCTGCGCAAAACGCCAAGCTGCCGCCAGCGACCACAAGCAGTCGCCCAACCCCGTACGTCGTCGGGAAACAACGAACCGATCACTTTTTGAACCACCACGCATCTGCATTGCCTCGTTCCGGGCTTTTGGCTGAACAAGAGACGTCATTGGAGACACCTCACATATGATCTCCGCCGATGTTATCGTCGGCGCCTGTGCTGCTTGCGAGTTGCGTCGGTAGAACTTCATGCAGCGCTATCCTCGAAAGCGGTCCTCTCAACGCGTTGCCTCTTTTCTTCCATTCAGAGCTGTTGCGCCGATATACCCGATTTAAGCCGGATGCCTATTGTGCCTGCTCAACCTCGGCCTAGCCTCCTGTCCGTGGAGGCATAGCCATGGCCATACCATAATCGCCGGTTATGCTGTGCCTTGAGCTTTACTGCGGACGCAGGCAGCGCGTGGCGGATGCAGCCGAACGCTGCGCTGCTCCCACACGAGCCGCAGTTCCTTCATTAGATCTTCGCGCTTGGGCTGGTCCAGCATAGTTGTGTCAAGAAGCCAGCCCAGCGAGGCCTCCCCCTCAATCCGCATCAACAGGTCGAAGAGTTCATGCGAGATACGTATGCTGTCACGATCCGAATGTCCCATACGGATCTCGCAGACCGTTTCCTGACGATCTTCCGCTGTGTTGGAGCGAATACGATGAAGGGATGCGTACGGAGGCAATGAAACGCTCAGTGTACGCCAATCCTGCAGCGTTGCCGCCCGCTTCTTCACGAGGAATGGCCCAACCACAAGTCCGTCCAGGTCAGTCGTCAAAAACGTGACGATGGCGTCTGAAACGGAATCCACGATTGGCTCGGCATTGTTGTTAAAGGACGTGTTTAGAAGAATCGGAACGCCGGTTCGCTTCTTGAATGCATTAATGACATCCCAATAGGCAGGGTTTGTGTTGCGCGAGACCGTTTGCAGCCGAGCAGTCCCATCGACGTGCGTGACCGCACCGAGCACGCTGTGGTGGGCTTCACGCACACGAACCACAAAGTTCATAAAGGGAAACTCCCGCTTGCCGCCTGGGAGCTCAAAGAACTCACCTGCATCCTCCTCCAGCACTGATGGCGCAAACGGACGATAGCCCTCGCGCTTTTTGACCATCGCGTTGATCCGATTCTTGTTTTCCGCTGGCCGCGGGTCGGCGAGAATACTGCGATTGCCAAGCGCACGTGGCCCGAACTCAGAACGGCCCTGAACCCAGCCGATCACAGCGCCATTTGCCATCCAGTCGGCCGCACTGGCTGCGATGTCATCACTGCGTTGGATATCGAGGTGGCCGGACCATGCATTGAGCTCCTGTTCTACCGCTTGCTCGGTCCCGAGATCGGGCCCCCAATAGACGTCCGCCAATCGCTCGCGCGGCGCAGGCCGGCCCAGCTCGTTTGACATCATCAATGCAGCGCCGAGTGCGCAACCGGCGTCGTGCGCCGCGGGTTGGACGAAGATGTCGTCGAAAAGCCCGGAATAGAGCAGCTTACCGTTCACCGTGCAATTGTGGGCTACTCCTCCCGCCAGGCACAAACGCTTCATGCCCGTCGCTTCGCGATGGTATCGCAGGATGTGAAAGACGATCCGCTCGAGCGCTTCCTGCAGCGAAGCGCTGACATCTCGATGCTGCTGCGTGAATGGCGTTCCTTTTCGCCGGACCTGCATGCTGCGGATCAAGGCTGGACCGATTCGATCCAGGTGGACACGATAGCCACCATTGTCCAACAATTCGTAGAACTGCGCGAAGAGCTCGCGATAGGGAGCAGGGTCACCATAGGGGGCAAGCCCCATCACTTTGTACTCATCGAACAACCCGTAGCCGAGATAACGGATCGTCTCGAGATAGAACAACCCCAGAGAGTTATGTTCTGGGAAGCTTGCGAGCTCAGTAATTTCGGTGCCAGTCCCTACCGCCAGCATACCTGAGAGAAAATCTCCGCCGCCGTCGACCGCAAAGATCAGACTTTGGTCAAATCCAGACATCGCAAACGCGCTCGCCGCATGCGCTTCATGGTGATTTACGAAGGACACGCGCGACGCATCGACCTCGGCGCCGAACTCCCGTGCCAGCAGCTGCCGTAGCAACAGTTTGGCGTCCAACGGAACGGACTGAGAAACGAACAGCCGCTCGAGCATGGTATTGCAGTAGGTTTCAGTCGCGTAGAACGCGATGCGGTCGATCTCGCCAAGCTCAACTCCTGCAGTTGAAAGGCAGTACCGGATCGAATTGCTTGGGAACTTGTTCGAGTGCTTGACGCGATTGAGGCGCTCCTCTTCGACGGCAGCAATCACACGGCCATCCCGCACTAGAACCGCCGCGCCATCGTGCAGAAATGTATTGGGCAGCTCGGGCGAGCTTTCATAGATTCTGTCCAGACCACCACTCACTCCCAGACACAACATCTCATTCTCCATTTGATCACGGCAGGAAGACCACCAGCGGTTCCAACTAACTCGTCTGTACAGTCACGCGACATCGACCGCGCGCCAGGCAGCATAACCAAGTCTTTTGCGAAATTCGTCTTGATGCCCAGCGACTCAACCCGTTGACGTACTGGGCGTCCGCACCCATCGACCAAAGCGGCAGCCGTACACCCGGCTTGATCAAGTCCTTCCAAAATCATTGCAGTCCTCCTCGCAGCTCGCGCCTCGACCGGTTCGGAGAGCTTGGCACAATTCGTCAACGCAGCAGGCGGCGCCGAAGCAATGCTGTCGACGCGAAGAACGGCAATATCGCGTACATGCAAAGCGCACTAACGTGGAAGGCAGCGCTGACGCTGACCGCGCGCTCAAGCATCGCTGGGCGAATGAGGTCGACCGAATGCGCGAGCGGCAACAAGCCGGCGAAGTGCTGAAATGAGCTCGGCAATTGGCTCATCGGAATGACCGCGCCACACAGAAACACCATGGGTGTCAGGATGAGCGTCTGGTAAAACACGAAGTAGTCGTAACTTGGCGCAAGAGATATGACGACCATCGCCAGACTTGCGAAGACAAGGCCGGTTAGGGCGACCGTCGGCATTGCATACAAAATCGACAGCCAGGACGCATAACCCAGCGCTGCAGCGACAATTCCAATCGCAGCTCCGGCTAGAACGGACTTACTGGCCGCCCACACTAATTCGCCCAGAACGATATCGCCAAGCGTGAGCTGTGTGGACAGGATTGCTTCCCAGGTGCGATTGGCGTCCATCCGAGCAAAGGCGGCATACAAGGTTTCGAAGGTCGCGGACGTCATGGCGCTGGTCGCGACCATGCCCGCTGCCAGAAACGCGATATACGAAGTCCCCTCAACGCGGCCCACGATTAGCCCGAGGCCAAAGCCAAGGCCAAACAGGTTGGTTATGGGATCTGCCAGGTTGCCGAGAAGCGATGCAAGTGCGGCTTTCCTCCACGCCAGGAAGTTTCGACGCCATACCGCGATCCAGTTGTACGCGTTAGCGGGCATCAGCGCCGCATAACTTTCACCCATCCTCATTTCTCCATCTCGCGTCCGGTCAGCCGCAAAAACACGTCCTCGAGATTCGGTGGCCGCTGCAGAATGCGAAGACCCGCTCGCCCGCGCAGTTGCACTCGTACCTGCTCCGGATTCAGCGCATAACAAAAGAGCGTCTCTCCACTCACTTCGATGTGTCGCGCATAAGGCCCGATCAACTCACTGAGCTCATGTGGATCACCGCCGTAGATCTCGATCACGTTGCATCCGATATGCTCGTCGATTAAGGCGGCCGGCTTGCCTTCGGCGATCTTGCGTCCACTCTCGAGCACGCACAGCCGATCGCATAAGCGTTCGGCCTCTTCCATGAAGTGAGTGGTCAAGAGGATCGTCTTGCCACGCACAAGCAGAACGCGCAGGCGCTCCCAGATTAGGTGGCGTGCGTGCGGATCCAGACCGGTTGTGGGTTCGTCCATTACGAGCAGATGCGGATCATTGATCAGGGCACGCGCCAGCGTCAGTCGCCGTTTCATGCCCCCCGACAGCTCGGCGACGCGCACGTCCTTCTTGCTTTCGAGACGCGCAAACTCCAGCAACGCGGGTACGACAGCATCGATCTTCCGAGCGCTCATGCCGAAGTAGCGGCCAAACACCAGCAGGTTCTCTCGTACGGTGAACTGGAGTTCAAGGTTATCGAACTGCGGCACTACTCCAATGCGCACACGCGCGACACGAGCGCGTGCAGGCACGGGCTCATTGAGGACTGAAATCTTGCCTGCGTCCGGCGAGATCATCCCGAGAAGCATACGCGCGATCGTGCTCTTGCCGGCGCCATTCGGCCCGAGCAGGCCGAAGCATTCTCCGCGCGCAACCGAGAACGACAACTCGTCGACGATGATCTTATCGCCAAACGACTTTCTTACGCCGGCAAGGTCGATTGCTGCGCTGGACATGTTCATACTAGGCCGACAGAAGTCGTTCAGTCGACGTAGGCTTCGTTACGGCCGCTTTGGTCCACAGCAGGCCGTCGCACCACACGTGCTCCACGCGTCCCCATTGGCAGGCGGCGGCAGCATCCGGGAAGAATCCTCGCCCATGAAGGTTGGCGCTCGTATTGCAAAGCAGCGGAATGCCCGTGAGCTGCTCAAACTCGACCAGCAGCTCCGCGATTTTGTGCGGAGAGTTGCGGTCAACTGTCTGCAACCGCGCAGAGCCATCCAGATGGACGACAGCGGGGACCTTATCGCGCCACTCCGCACGAGTCTGGTGATCGAACAGCATATAAGGATCCGGCGTCCCGGGCTCGAAGATGTCTGGCGCCCGATCCTCCAGGCAAATCGGCGCCACCGGCCGGAAATGCTCACGGCGCTTGATGTCGTTGAGGTGATCCTTCATTGCCGGCGAGGACGCTGCTGCAAGAATGCTTCTACCGCCCAACGCCCGCGGCCCAAGCTCGGCGCGTCCCGAAAGGAAGATTACGGGCTTGTTGTCGGCGAGGATGGCCGCAAGCTCGCGGAGGGTGCATGGCGCAGCCTCCCATTCTGACGGCTTCTCGCTGGCCTGCAGCGCCGGACCACTGTAGACTGACCATCCCAATGGCCCGAACCCATTTTGCGCCGCCATTCCGCTGCAAGCAGCGCCAATTGCCGAGCCGCTGTCATTTGGGAATGGCGGCACCCAGACCTCATCGAACAATCCCGCCGCGCGAAGCGCACTGTTCCACTTGATATTGAGCCCGCACCCCCCGGCCACACATAGGTTTCTCGCGCCCGGAAGCGACGAGTGCCGTAACAGTACCATCGCGATTTCCCGAACAAGAAGACGTTCCAGGAACACATGAAACGACGCTAGGACGTCCTCCGCTCGCTTGGCCGTCAGGCGCAGTGCGCTCGCCTCGAAAAACTCGTGCACAGCTGCAAGTGACGCTTCCGCATTGTTGATGTCCGCGCGGTAGCGACGCGCCTGCTCCGTATCCCCCGCGAAATGCTTTTCGTAAAGCTCCTGAAACACTGACACGATAGCTTCGTCGACAGAGCCAAGTGCGATATAAGCCATCAGCTTTCCGGCGACGCCCAAGTCCCAATTGGTGCGGTTCGGCTGCCTATAAGGCCCGAAATGAAGGCCCGCAGCAGCATAGGCATGACCGATCATCGGAAACAGGCAGGCAATGAGCCGCGCGCCCCGAGGTTCGACATAGTAAAGACGTGGAAAAATGCAGCCATCCCAAACCAGACAGAACGCGGGTTTTCCGGCACTGGCAAAGGGGCTGGTGCTATATGCTGAGGCGACGTGACCCGTGACGTGCGGGTAACTCTTATAAGGAAACACCTTGCCGCCGAGGATCAGGCCATAGCCATCGACGGCATCAAGAAGGCCCTCGGCATGGCGCTCCACATATGGCGCCCCTTTCAGCGCAATCGGCACCGCCCCACTGAGAACCTGGAACTGCGACTCAATCTCCCCATCCCAGCCGTCAATGACGAATTGATCAATGTCGCGTGGATCCAGGCCATGCTCAGCCAATGCGAGCACAACTGCATCAAGGTTATCGACGGATTGATAGCGTGGATTATTGCCGCGCTTTTCCTGCTCGGTGCAGAAGACGAGCTGCCCGTCCTCGACCACAGCAATTGCCCCGTCGTGTGTTAACTTGATACCGCAGATGCGCATACGACCCCCTGGCCTAATGATCTAACTTTGTTTGTTCTGACGAGTTAGTCGGCTGCCGGAACAGGACGAGCAAGCAGTCCTCGTTGACCGACTCAGCGTGGCAATGCAGACGCTCGACTTCGGATAAACTCTCATTGAAGAAAGCAATCACCGTTTCAGCACCAGCAGCATGACCCCAGCGTCGACACGCGGCGTCACGCGCAGATCCGAAAACCAGCGCGCCATTGGGTGCAAGCATACTCACCAAGTTGCGTATGGCTGTGTGCATCGCGGCGACGTCCTTGAGGTAGTAGAGAACCTCAGCTACGACGATCAGATCGAACTGCTCGGCGGTCGAGAACTGTTGAATGTCGCAGGTTATCCACGTGATATGTGACCATCTCTTCGTCCGTTGGCGCGCTCGCTCAATCGCCTGCGGCATGACATCGACCACGGTGACCCGTTGGCAGTGAGGCGCCAGCAATTCGGTGAATGCGCCGGCGGCACATCCGACTTCGAGGGCATGCGCAATATCTCCGTTGCGCGAGAGCCGGAGCATTTGCGCGTATCGCCGCTGCTCGAACGAGTTGCTGTCGAGACGCCATGGGTCGTCGACGGCCAACTCGCGCTCCAATAGCTGGTAGGTCTTGTCCGGTGTCACGGGTCATGCAGCCTATTTGTAGGCGGTCGATCGATCCCGACCGCAAACACGCTCGGTGGCGGGCAAGCTCGATGGACGGTGCGAAAGCCCGGGCTTACGAATTGCGCCAGAACTCACCCCACTTCTTGCAGAGCCCATCCCGGTGGTCGCGTGTGGGATGACAGCCTTCTTTTCTCCTTCGGTTGTCACATTGACGACTTTGCGCGAAAGCCAATCGCTATTGCTCAATGTGCAAAGCGCATAGGCTTTTAGCGGCAGCAAGAGAAAGACGTTGATGGGGGTGTGGAGCGAGAAGCCGAGAAACCGCACATCGCGAGCACGGAACGCTGCCACACTGCACCGGACCATCGTCATTGCCGCAATCGTCAGCAACGTCCACCAGGCGATCGACCCGCCGATGACGAACTGTGCGAGCGCAGCCAGTGATGACAAGGCGAGAAGCAAGGGGCCAAGATTCTGTCCGACAACGTCTAGCGTGAGATAGCCATCGAGCTCGGGCAGCAGGCGCAACGCAAGAAATGTGTCCCGAAAAGTACTGCGTGCCCAGCGAAGTTGCTGTCGCAGATATGGCGCCAGACTGTCAGGTACCACTGTTGCCGCGACCGCGTCGGGGACATACTCGGTTCGAAACCCCGCCTTGAGCATGAGGATCGTTAGATGACGATCCTCGCCGAAATCACTTGGCTTTCCACGGAAGAATTGCGTTTCGTATTGATCAAGCAGCAAGGCGAGCGCAGAGCGACGATACATGGCACATGGGCCACAGCAACACATCACCGCACCAAAGCGAGCCTGCGCCGCGCGCTCCTCGTTGCAGGCTAACCAGTATTCCATGTCGATCAGCTTGGTCAGCCAGGTCTCGTTGCGATTGCTCGCTATCAACTGCCCCATGGCCGCGCCGACGTCGGCGTCCTGCATCTTCAATACAAGCTTCGTGACCACGTCAGCCGCAAGTATCGTATCCGAGTCGACGTTGAGGACCAGATCGCCCGAAGAGCTGCGTATCGCAGCAATCTGCGCCTTGCGCTTTCCGACGTTCTTGGCCAGCAAAATGATGCGAAACCTCGGATCGTTCGCATAGATTTTGTGCACAGGCTCCACGAGATCGCGATTTGCGGATCCGTCGTCGACCACATGGACCCGCAGCTTTCCAGCGTAGTCTTGGCTTGCAATCGACGCGAGGCATTCAGAGAGTGTGTTTGGGTCCTCGTTGAAAGAGGGTACAATGACATCTACGCTTGGTAGAGCCACCTCGGCTTGTCCGCGCTCGTCCCGCAGCGATGCGGGGCTGGCCGGCCGAGCGTAAAGCGCTTGCGCGCTCTTGTAGACGGTCGAGAGCAGCGCATAAGACGAAACGGCGACGGCGCTGGTTGTAGCGAGCAGGTCCATGGGGGTGCCAGTTTTGTTCAGTGAAGTTGAGGAAGCGGATGGATTTCGAACCCGCGCCGTTGGAGTGCCGGAATCAGATATGACAGCGCCCTCACCGTCTGATCGCGCGAAGTGGCATCCGTGCACGATCTCTCCTCGCCGGGAGGATATCCGTCGTGCAGGAGCACAATTGCGCCCGGTCGAATAGCCGCCAGCACTGAGCTCACGATGCGATCAACCCCAGGGCGCGCCCAATCTCTCGGATCGACCGACCAGTGCACGGCTGCGAGACCAGCCTTGGCTGACGTAGCAAGCACATCTTGGGTCCATATGCCGTAGGGTGCCCGCATGTGCCTGGGCAACGCGTGCGGGCAAGCCGAACGTATCGCCCTGCTCGCCGTTAGCACCTCATCGTGTACCTCTGCTGGTTCGCATCTGGACAAATCGGGATGAGTCATCGTGTGGTTTGCAACCTCGTGCCCTTCGGCGATCATTCGTCGAATGAGTTCAGGTTGATTGGCCACGTAGGTACCAATAACGAAGAATGTCGCAGGCACCCGATGTTGCGTCAGCACATCGAGGACGTCCGGCGTGCAGAAGGGGTTTGGCCCATCATCGAAGGTCAAGTAGACCGAGCGAGTTCCGCTGACGTCACCATAGTTGCGCCGCACCGCGGACAGGGGGATGAGTTCGTTCACAGCTCGGGCCCGTTCCGATCGATAATCGTTCCGGCAGGCCACTCGCCTATTGAGCGTTCAAGCGGGAACACCACCACGAGGACGTCTTCGATGCGGATCGGCGACAAATTTGGGTAGACATCCGGCTGGGTGGAGCGGACGCGAACGCCAGACATCAGGGTTGCCAACCCCTGCCTTCCGACCAGCCTGGAAAGATGCTTCTCAAGCGCGGGCCGGACCGTACCAAAGCCGAACGGCACCCCAAGCTGCTGCAGCGCAGGATACATCACGCGCATTGAGTGACTGATTCCAAGCCCTTCGAGATCCGGACGCACGGCATATAGTCCGAGTTCGGCCACGAGAAGATCGACGCCATCAATCTTGATGAAGCGGCGCAGTAGGCCGATGTGAGCAGCGACGCCGCGTGCGTCGTAACCGATTGCGCGGAGTTCAGGCCGTGCACCGGCCCAACTTCGATTACCTTCGAATGGCTGCGCATTGAACGCACCGGTCGGCCCGTAGCTGTTACGGAAGAAGTCGGCAAGCTCGGCATGATCGGCGAGCTGCAGCTCGTTTTCCCAGCGGAGGCTCCACTGGACTTGAGTGCGCGCGGAAGGCTCTTCCGCAGACCGCGACACGGCAATATTCATGGCGTACTTCCCTGCGCCAGTGGGCGTGAGAGCGGAGATGGTCACGTAAGCAACTCGCTATTTGCCGAACCGGTGATCAATCTGAAATGCGCTGGCATGCGGCATCCGCGCTCGGCTCTCCTCGCAGACCGCGCGAGAGCAGACCGAATCGGAATGGCGGCCTCGTTGGCGGCAAGACGATCTCGCACCTCGCGCGCATCTTTCCGGCCAATGCCATGGTCGAAACATGCCCGGACGTCCCAACGAAGCGATTGGATTGCCCGGAGCCTGTCTGCGGCATGAAGGCGCTCCGCCTCGTCCAAGATCAAGATCGGCGCTGTCGCATCGCGGGGCAGGCCATCGATGCGTGAGAGCTCATCGAGGACACACCCGACTGGCACCAGATCAACTTCGGTTCTATGCATCTTCGACGCGCCTTGAATTGCGATAACTGCGATGAACAGGCGCGCCATTTGGCCAGTCGCCGGAGATATTTGGCATCCGCAATCTGCGCACGCCGCTTGATTGCGACACTAAGGTGAGGCTGAGAACGCTCTCAAGTGTACGCGGGTAAACCGCCGATATGGAAAGGGTTGGCACACACATACGAAGGTTTATCAGGGCCTTCCTAGCGTCACATCGCGCGCTCGGCGCATCGGGAAGAGGCGCAATTCGCATGCGGCAGCGATATCCGTTTCCCAAACTGATTCGGCGGGTGCTTGCACGTCCAGGAGTCTTTCTCGGAGCCCGAGTACGACCAGCAGCCATCATGGTATACCTAATTCATTTTCCAAACTGATGTTTGCTATCCAACATTCCGCAATTTGGTAAAATCGATTGTTTCGATAGAACACATCCACACGATGGATAGACTCACAACATGCGGTTCAAGGGACTAGATCTAAACCTTCTCGTTGCGCTCGACGCTCTGATGACGGAACGCAATCTCACAGCGGCTGCGCGCAAAATAAACCTGAGCCAGCCCGCTATGAGCGCTGCGATCGCGCGGCTGCGCAGCTACTTTCGCGATGAATTGTTTACGATGAGAGGTCGCGAGCTCGTCCTGACACCCGGCGCGGAGGCGCTTGCGGGTCCGGTACGCGAGGCCCTGCTGCACATCCAACTTTCGATCATTTCTCGGGACGCGTTCGACCCGGCTCAGTCGAACCGACGCTTCAGGGTCATTCTCTCCGATTTCATGACAATCGTGTTTTTTCGGAGAATTGTCGATCGCATCGCGCAGGAGGCGCCTGCAGTGCGTTTCGAACTGCTGCCATTTTCCGATGAACCCGGTGAGCTCCTCCGCCGCGGCGAAGTCGACTTTCTCATTCTACCGGAATTGTTCATGTCGAGTGCGCATCCTAAAGCGACGCTATTCGACGAGACTCTCGTATGCGTGGGATGCCGCACGAACAAGCAGCTATCGAGACCACTTACATTCGAGAAATACAATTCTATGGGGCATGTTACGGCCAAGTTCGGACGGGCGCTGAGGCCCAATCTCGAGGAATGGTTTTTGCTCGAGCACGGCTTGAAACGACGCATCGAGGTCATTGTGCAAGGCTTTAGTCTGATTCCGCCCATATTGTTGGACACGAGCCGGATAGGGACAATGCCCTTACGTCTCGCCAGACACTTCGAAAAGCGGATGCCCCTGCGGATTATGGAGCCACCGCTTCCCCTGCCCACTTTCACCGAGGCCGTGCAGTGGCCCGCGTTCCACAACACCGATCCGGCGAGCATTTGGATGCGGCGGATATTGTTGGATGAAGCATCCAACATGGCATCTGAACATCGGGAGCCCCCAACGCGCAGGCGCGGCTAGATTCGCGCCCCCGGCAGATGCAAAATATCCTAATCAATCATTCGACGGCTTGGCCGGCTTTCTCATTTTAACTCCCGTGCGGCCACGCTGCAAAGCGCGCGATCCGGCGATGGATTGCGAGGGCTTACCGGCTCTTGGCCGCGATGATCTCGCAAAGTATGGTTTAGTGCCTTGTCCTGCAAGCAAGGTCCGGCAGCATCGCGGAAGGGCGCGCGTTTTCGAGTGCGATGGTTTAGCGACCCCAATTAAATCGCTTGAACCCGACACTGCGTCAGGTTGTAGTTTGCCTCCCAACGATGTGCTGGCGGACGTCGATGGGGCGAATTGGGCGAACTCGTGGCTGTGACGGGATAGGCACCTACGCTGGTCTGCCGGTGGCAATTTGACCAGGTTGAGTTGCGAGTGTGGTCGGAATTGACGGACTCGCTAGGGTTGGCGCTCCCACGGGCCCAGCCGTATGTCGTCGCCCTGCTCGCCATTCTGCGGTGATCCGCGAGCTACTCTTCGCGATCACACGGCAGGAACAGAGTCGATTCGGGCGAGCCGATGATACCGCTTCAGAAGCAGCCGTTGCCGAACAGTGTACGCACCGTGAAGAGATCGCGTGGGATAATAAGATATGCGTTTCAAAGGCCTGGATCTGAATCTTCTCGTCGCCCTTGATGCTCTGATGGCTGAGCGCAGCCTTTCCGCAGCAGCGCGCAAGATTAACCTCAGTCAACCGGCCATGAGCGCAGCCGTTGCCCGGCTGCGCTCCTATTTCCGTGATGAGCTGTTTGCAATGAGAGGCCGGGAACTTGTCCCAACCTCACGCGCAGAGGGACTGGCGGCTCCCGTTCGCGAGGCTCTGATGCACATCCAACTCTCCATTATCGCCCGGGATGCGTTCGACCCGGGACAATCGAATCGGCGATTCAGGATCGGCCTTTCTGATTTCATAACGGTCGTGTTCTTCCGACATGTCGTCGAGCGTGTCGCACGAGAAGCACCGGCCGTCAGCTTCGAACTGGTGGCGCTCGCCGATGAGCACGATGAGCTTCTCCGGCGCTGCGAGGTTGATTTTGTTATTCTCCCGGAACTGTTCATGTCCAGCGCGCACCCGCGGATAGCCCTATTCGAGGAACGGCTTGTGTGCGTAGGCTGCGGCACGAACGGCCGGCTACGGCGGCGGCTTACATTTGATCAATATATGTCAATGGGCCACGTCGCGGTTAAGCTCGGAGTTGCGCGTCAGCCTCCCATCGAGGAGTCTTTTTTGCTCGATCGCGGCCTCAACCGACGCATCGACGTTCTCGTGCAGAGCTACGGCATGATTCCGCCCATGCTGGTGGGCACGAGCCGCGTAGGGACCATGCCATTAAGGCTCGTTAAGCATTTCGAAAGGACGGTGCCCCTTCGGATTACCGAGCTTCCGCAGCCATTTCCCACCTTCATCGAGGCGGTTCAATGGCCTGGCCTTCATAACAGCGATCCGGAAAGCATCTGGATGCGAGAGATATTGGTGCAGGAGGCGGGTCGCATGACCTCTGCTCCTGACGAGCGCTCCATGATCTGCGCTTTGGAGCAGCCGGAGACTGAAGCAAGCTTGGCGGGACCTGCCTCGCGGCTATCGTAACGACTTTTGCAAGGCGCGCGACCTTGTATCCGGCTGCATGTCTCGACAGCTGCTCCTGCTTGAACTCGCTCTTTGCTCATGAACGTCCCGCAGTCTCGCTGCCCGGTCGGCCATCATGTCCCGTTGCGAAACTCCCATATTGGTATCACGCCGCACATGGCGGCGACGGCTCAAGCCGCCTGCTGCGTTGCCTTAGTTGATCACGCATCAGAGAGCACGCACTGGACGCGTAAGCCAGGCCCTTGCGTTGCAAGCGGAGCCTCGCCTACCGGCCTCATATACACGACTAAGATCAGCTCGGGGCTCGCCGTCTACCCTCAGAGCCAGTAGTACTCCTGATGCCCGGAGCCGATTCGCTTCCGCTGAGCTCACATGACGCACAGCCAGCGCAGCGATTGATTTACGCAGATAGCGGGAATCGCTCGTGCGATTTGCAAGACACCGCGTACCAGTGTTGCCTTGTCGCATCACCTTAAAGCGCTCTGCATCTTCATAGCGCTGCGCCGCCGGACCGACTTCTTTTGGCCCTACCGCGGTCAAACGCTTTGACGAGTGCGCTGCCTTGGCGCAACGACCAACAAGGAGCTAAAACGTTGAAACAATACAGCGGCGTATTCGATCCGGAAGAGCTTTCTGTCTTGGGAAGACTTTTTGATGGCGCAATCACCGCGCTACCCCCGTCGATGCGAACCTCTGAAAATCGAACAGCTGTCGCCAAACTCATCTTGGAGCGTACAGCGATCGGCGAGTCTAGACTGGCATGCCTGATGAACTTGTTGGTCATGATTTCCCCTCAGGGTTGATCGCCAGCCGTTCTGAGGATAGTGACCATCTCTTACGCTGGAATGGAAGACGATCCAGCTAGAGCTTTGAAATAGCTTGAATCATACGTGACGTCAGGTTGTAGGCTTTGAAATTGAACAACATGAGCAAAGCTACACCACGAAGGCGTCGATGGCGCATTGGCGAACTTGCAGAGGCGACCGGAGTAACGGTACGCACGCTGCATCATTATGAACACACGGGTCTCTTAGCCGCATCAGAGCGCACGGACGGCGGCCACCGGATGTACGATCGTGAAAGCGTTCAACGGGTTCATCAAATTCGCGCGCTACGTGAGCTTGGCTTTTCCCTTAGCGAGATCCGTAAAGCGATGGAGGGCACCACTTCACTCATTGACCTCCTGCGCAAGCATTTGGAGCGGATCGAACTTCAAGTCGCCCGAGCAACCCTGTTGCGAGATCGCTTGCGCGACATGACGACGGACAGTGAAATCCAGGTAAGTGTAGATGAGCTGCCTGCCACCTTGAATGCCATGTCTCGGGTCGAGACGCGTAGTCAGGCGTCCCGATGCACATGCAAGTTGGCTGCAGAGCGCGAGGATCGGTGGCGGCGGATCCGGGACGAACTGCGTGATTGTATGGATAGGGGCGAACACCCTTGCGGCGAGCGGGCAAAGGCTGTCGCGGTTGAAGCGCGGTTGCTGATCGGCGAAATCGCCGGAGCTGATTCACGCGTTTCGACGATCCTGAAGGTTCTTGCGCGGTTAAGTGCCCCCCGCAGTCTAGCTGGTTGGGATCCCAGTCTCATGCAGTATCTCGATCTCGCCCTTGCCGGGTTGGAGGATCAGCCGTACTGACAGCTTGGGGGAGGGATGCGTGCAGGATTGCCCGGCGGTCTCTGTCGTCAACATGAGAACGGGATGAGGCCTCGGTAGCTGATTCTGATGCGCGGCGGCTGAGTTGTGCGGCTCAACCGGACAGCTCTTCCCGCTTTTGCCTCGTCGACCTTTCCGCCGACGCCATGTCAGACACTTCCTCAAAAAGGGGCTTGAACCGTACGTAACGTCAAATTGTAGGCTCTACCGTGGCTGCGGTGTGGCTGAGCTGACGCGAATGACTTCGCTTGGCAGAATCAACCGCATCGATATCTGCAAGCAAGTCGGGCCGCAAATCCCGGCAGCTGGTGAGCATTGGAGCTCTATAATGTTGGGTAGGCGTAACGCTTTAGCTGCAAGTGCAGCACTGCTCTTTTGCGCCCTCGGTTCGGCTACGCGCGCTTCCGACGTCAATATTGCCGTGGCTGGTCCCGTGATCGGAAGCGGAGCTGCGTTTGGCGGACAAATGCGCGATGGAGCGGCTGCCACCGTCGAGGCCCTGAACGTGTCGGGCCTACTTCCCGATACCAAGCTGATATCGACTGTCGTCGACGATGCTTGCGATCCCAATCATGCCATCGCAGTTACGAATCAGCTCACAAAAGAGCGCGTCCGACTGACCGTTGGTCATTTTTGCTCTTCTTCGTCGATCCCAGTCTACGACGACGTAGCGGACATCGTTCAAGTGTTACCTGGCTCGACAAATCCTCAGCTAACAGACCGCGGCCTTGAGGCGGCGTTTCGGATCTGTGGCTGCGACGACAAACAGTGCTTCGTTGCAGCTGAGTACATTGGGAGCCAACATAATAATCATCCGATCGCAGTGCTCGATGACAAAAGCGCGGCGGGTAATGACATTGCCGACGCGGTTGCGGCTCAGCTTCAGAGATCCGGTGAATACGTCAATCGCCAAAGCTATGTAGCCGGCGAAAAGAACTGCGCGGCGCTGGTCTCAAGATTGAAGACGGAGGGGTTACGGCTCGCTTATTTCGGCGGCTATCTTACCGAAGTCGGACTGATCGTGCGCCAGGCATCAGAATCAGGTGCCGGCCTCATCATTATGGCGAACGATCCGCTGATGACCTCTAATTTCCGGGTCGTTGCCAGCACTACCGGAAACGAAACGTTGCTCACCTTCATGCCCGAACCCGGCAAGAATACCAATGCGGCCGGCATTGCGACCCGCCTCAACGCGGCCAACATGTCCGCCGAAGGCTACATGCTTTACGCCTATGCAGCCGTCAAAGCCCAGGCAGATGCAGTGAAGCGGGCTAGCTCTTTCGATTCTGCACGAGTCACCGACGCACTTCGTTCGACGCCGACCGATACCGTGATCGGTTCGGTCCGATTTGAGTCCAACGAGGCAAAGCGGCTCCTGGTTTTCTCGTTTCCCGCTGGCGCAGCGGACATGAAGGCGTCCAGCAGAACTGATCGTGGCCTCACGTAGCCTCCCACAATTCAACCAGTGGCACAGATGATAAGACGTCCTCACGACCTTGGTGCAACGATCCTCGCATGCACCCTTGTACTCGCGGTCTTCGGAGCGCTTCTTGCGTTCGCCGCAACGCTCGCAGAGCTGCCTGATGTCGACCCGCTGGGGGATGAGTTGCGTCCGATGATCGACAAATAGCACCCGTGCCAACCCTTAGTGTTGCAACTCTCGACCTTGGCAAGCCTGTTTTGATAAGCTCAATGGTTACTCTCTTTGGTTCACCGGTTCTTCCTCAAATAGGCTTCCCATGCCGTCTGCAGCAACTCGGCGGTGTCACGAAGCGCTGGCAGTTCTATCCAACAAACATAGCCATGAAACTCAGTTTGCAGCGACAACTTCCCCCATCGAGCACGCATGCCGACAAATGCACTTGCGCGCTGCAACCTACGGGTTGTCCCGCGTCGGGCGGAACACTACGAACTGCACGCGACAAAACGATCAACTTCCGCTCCGGCCGAACCGATCTCCATGAGGCTTGTGTCAACCCTGCCATCAACTCGTTCCCGCTGACCGCCGCCTTAATTAGAGGCTCGTTGCTGCCCTCGTACAGCAATGCCGATGCGCAGGGGACGGCTCCGCCTTGGGGCGAGCCGCCAAGCCGCCCGCGGCGATGTGCCAATCGGGTCGATTCGCTCGATTCAAACTTTCTTCAACAGCAATGTGATCAGCCATGCTATCGGCGTCCGCATCTTTGGGCGCCGTTTTGCCTTCGAGGACAACCCTCGGCCTATCAGGCTTGAAAGGCGGGAAGTTGCAGCAGACTTCGCTGAACTCGAATCTTCTGGAATACCTTCCGACCCAAGCTTCGTGTTGGCATCCGGCAGATGATTTCTCATTGGGCATCTCCTCCAGTTGGAGCGCAAGTTCTGCCCCAAGAAGGGCGGACAGATGAAGCGGCCGAGATTCACGGAGGAACAAATTATCGCGATACTGAAAGAGCATGAGGCTGGCGCGAAAGCGGCCGATCTAGCTCGCAGGCACAGAACTTCTGAAGCGGCGATCTACAATTGGAAAGCCAGATTTGGCGGCATGGACGCTTCTGCGGCCAAACGATTGAAGGCCCTGGAAGAGGAGAACGCGAAGCTAAAGATGCTTCTGGTCGAACACATGCTCGGTGTGGCTGCGCTTCGCGAGCTCCTATCACAGTAGTGGTCAGACCGCCATCTGCAGACCTCATGACCCAATCACATGGTGCAAGCTCAGGGCACCGCACCCGACGCGAAAGATCAAAAGCGGTCAAATAACGAAAAGCCGTCCTTGAGCACGACAGCATCAGGCAACCAGGATGCCTGTTCCACAAATGGAGATGATCAAGTGAAACGCAGCCTTCCTTCAAGACTAACGTGCGGCATTTTCGACCACTTGGACGACGACGGCCGCGATGTCGCGCGACAATACGAAGATCGGCTCAAGTTGGCGGAGGTGTGCGATTCTCTGGGCTTTTACGCTTATCATTTGGCGGAGCACCACTGCACACCACATGGCAGAGGGCCGTCGCCGAACCTGTTTCTATCAAGCGTCGCGCAACGCACCCAGAGACTGCGTGTTGGTCCGCTGGTCCTGCTGCTCAACCTCTATCATCCTTTGCGCGCATTCGAGGAGATCTGCATGCTTGACCAATTGAGCGGCGGCAGGCTCGAGCTCGGTATCGGACGTGGCTCCCTGCCAACCGAATGGGGCTATTTCGGCGTCAGCGCGGACGCAGCGCCGGAGCGTTATGAGGAAGCCAGCGAAATCCTAAATGCCGCGCTAAAGGGGCATACGCTATCCTATCACGGACGATTCTTCGAGCTGAGCGAGATACCTTTGACCATGAGGCCTCATCAGCATCCGTATCCGCCGACCTGGATCACGAGCAGTCGGGCAGAGTCGGCGGAGTGGGCTGCTGCCAATGGCGCCAATCTGGCATGCCTAGGCCGTTCCTCTGCTGTCCGAAACATTTCGAATGCGTTCCGCGCCCATCGAGCACGCATTACAGCCGGGGACGATCGCGAGCCGTTTATTGGGTTGCTTCGCATGGTCGTGATCGCGCAGTCTGACCGAGACGCCCATGTAACAGCGGAAACCGCGTATGAGCGATGGCTCGATAGCTTTAAATTCGTTTACGAGCTGAACGCCATTCCGACACCACCTACCCTGCCGCTGACCTTCGATGCAGCGCTCGAAAGCGAATTATGCGTCGTCGGAACGCCAGCTTCCGTCCGACAGACCCTTCTTAACCAGATGGAGGAGGCAGGTGCAAACTACCTACTTTGCCAGCTTGCATTCGGGAACCTTCCGCTAGAAGCTTCCCTATACACTGCAACCACAATTAGATCCGAAATCATCGCTAGCTTTGGCTGACGATGACTAGGATGTGGCCGCCTTAGAGGAGCTGCGCATCGCGACCTTCATTTATGATCGGCCGTCCTGCCAAACGCGCGTATTCAGGACCTCCTGCCTACTCAGCAGGAGGTCCGCAGACCGATGAGGACCGGATCGTCTTGATCACCATCACGGCGGCCCGTCGGCCGATGTCACCGACGCTGACGTGAACTGACTTGGAGAGCGGCGCATGACAAGCCAACTCTGTTCATATGCGGTCGGCATCCTGCGTCATCCAGAACAGGTCGGCCAAGGTCGCGCGCGCTATCCGCGAGTTGGATGCATCCCATCAAAACTTTCGATTTTACCGGTCTTAACCAAATACCCCATAGTCAATCGCCGATTTCCGGAACGTACCCTTCACGAAGCACGTGTAACAATGAACCCAGTTTGCTTTGAGCATAGTCGTAGGGCAACTCCAGTCCCCCGTGTCTGTATCGCCAAACAGACTCCCTTATCCTGCAAATCACGGCACGTATCGCCCGCTTATAGGCGGATGGCGCATCGCAACGCCTCACGCGCAATCTACCGCATAGTCGCCGACTTAGTTGTCCTCATGCTAAAGGCGGTCCAGGAGATTGGCTCTCGCGTACTCTTATTGGCTGGGGTCCATGCGTGCGCCCGCTAGAATTAGGACGGGCAGACTGCGCCCTAAGCCAAGGCAAACCGGACTTGTCGTCCTGAACCGTTTGCCCGCGCCATCAAGCTGGCGCTGCGACGGCCGGCAGCCGATGCAGGACTGTCAGCTATCTGACAACTCCATTGCAAGACATATTTTCGCCGGCCACGACGAGGCACTGCTGACGACTTGCGTGACCAGACCGGCTGCGCAGTACCACAGCGCGATTCCCTACGTCATTGTAGTCAGGGATCCTCACTGCGCTCGCGTACTTGGTGCTGCTCGGTTGCCGGCCGCCCTCACAAGTTTTGCGGTCATTGCATTCTATGTGCCGCTCTCAACTAACCGCACGTGTGCACAGCTTTCTGCGGTCGCAATTCGCCCTAGCCGAACGCCTGCAGCCCCACGAACGCGAAAAACGACGCGCATCTTTACTCAACCGACCCTGCTTTTAATTGCTCTGGAGCAACGCCGTGGAACTTGATCCTTCCAATTCACGCATACAAGACCTGACTCACCGCATCGACTTGCAACTGGACATCGTTGCCACCCTCGTCGGCGAGGAAGGCAACGAGCTCGAAGCAGTCCGACTACTTAATGCACTCACAAACGAAATGCTAAACGCGGAGCTAGCCATCGGTCAGCTAAGCGACGCGAAGACCAGTGGCCGCAATGGAGATGGGCAAACAGCGCGAATGTCCCGAGACCGCGGCGTCTATCATCCAGAAGACCTTCAGGTTTTGGGACGCGTGTTCGATCAAGCAGTGGCGGCCTTACCCGAGGCTCTACGCACTCCTGCCAACCAGATGAAGATCGCCACGCTAATTCTGTCGCGTGCAAATGAGTAGATTCCATTTCGTGTTCTTCAGCCGGTGACGACGCCCTACCGAGTACCGCCGCAAGGTTCACGATTTGCAAGATTGGACCGGCTTGTCGTCTCACGAGCGCGTCGCTTCTACTGCCTTGTCCGCATCGCAGTCGTTCCGTAAGGCGTTGATCTCCTAGTTGTCGTAACATTGCCTGCGGATGTTCGGATGAAGGACCGGCGCGTTTTCTGAACAAGGGGCGCTTGAGTGAAGGACGTCGATCGAGATCGTTGGCAAAAATCGCTTTGACCGGGCCGCAGATGCGCGCAGATGTCGATCGCCCGCAGGGCAGCAGCATCGAGCCACTGTTGTCCATAGGATCGGGCGGGCCGGATGATGCCGGCGGAAGGGCGGAAGCCCTGCCCGGGTGTGGCGGCGCATCAAGGATCAGGTGGCATAGCGCGGCGGTGACCGGCCGTATCGTGGCGGACATCCTCGCGGATGCGCTCGGTGCTCACCGGCAAGATTAGGCGAGGACGCGGTTCAGTCGAAGCAGAATATTCGTGGAGAAGAAGAGTCCGAGCACGATATATCGGGATTGCTCTTCTGCTGCCCAAGATCGCGGAGAGCCAAGACGAAACCGGTTGTTCCTGCCGGGAGGTGTAAGCCACCTCATTGTTTTGTCGAGGGCGCAAGTTCGGCGCGCAGATTGCGTATCGCCTCGTTCGCCAGATGCAAAGTATTCCGCTCGCCGCTCCTTATTGAACATTCCAGGAACGCCCGCAATCGGCTGTGAAGCACTGTCCTGAGATTGTGCGCCAGTAACGGGTCCTTCTCGACAAAGCGCCACGCCTTATCAAAGGCAACGCTCACGAGAACCTCCGGCGTCTGCACTTGCTCAGATGAAATCTGGTCCATCTCAAAACTCCAATCGAAATCTGAATACGAGGGAGTAACTTGTTCAAAGCGAAACCGAGTGCCTCTGACGTATCGCAGCAGGTAAGAGATCGGATCCACGGGTTCGCTCGCGCAGCGAGCTCCTCGCGGCGCTACAACAGGTCTATACAGATGCTTATTGAAGTGCGGATGACCGAGTGCCGTGTCGCCCAAGTCAATTCGACTAATTCTGAATCGCTTGAACGCGAGCATGCGCCATCGCGCATTTTTTGCTGGATTTCCCGCATTGCTCGATGTCGGTGGTCGCTCAAGCAGTCGAAAGCCGGGACTAATCATGGCCAGAGCCGCACTTGGCGAAACGGCCGTGCACCACATTCGAGCTCCGAGCTATTCCCTACCAGCTGCATTGTAGGCCAGGCTGTTATGAAAAGAGCAACGAGCAAGGCACCGATGACGCCAAGCGTAATGGAGCGCCAAACGAGCCAAATGCCATCGACGGTAGACCTCTGTTCCGCGAAACGCGTTCTAACGTCGGTCTCAACAGCGGTCAGTCTTTCACCTACTTCTTCATCAACCACCCTGATCTTGTCGTTCAACTGTTGCAATGACAACCGCTCGCGCGTCATTTCGCGCACGAATTCTTCGTCGATGCCTTGAACTGGCGATTTGTCGAATACGTATTTCTTGCCGGATTTTTGATCGATTGAGGCAAACCAGATTTTGAAAAGCCGCTCACCCCTGTCAGTTGCACTATTGTCGGACTCGTGTTGAACACTGCGAATATCAGCTTGCCTTTGTATCCGGGATCAACGTGGAACCCAAAACGTTGACAGGGCCCTTGAACTTGAAGGGCGTGCGCATTGAAATAAGCGCCATCGCGAAGTGCGGGATGAAAACTCCTTCAGTCGTTTCTTGATCGTGCGGTTCGAAGGCGGATTTGTTGGTGCGATCAATGGCGACGCAGAGGTAGAACCTGCTTCTAGAGTTCAGCAATGCCGCGGTGAAAATAACCAATCGGGTAAACTTCTAGCGTCTTCTTCGGCTTACTGCAGCGCCCACCGAAATCTGACGCATGGTCCGATTCAACCGATTTCTTCCGAAACAATGTTGTGCTGCAGTTACAGCAATCCGCGATGATCTTGTTAAGACCCGCGGTGCCGGGGGGCATCGAAAGGAACGACACTCGAATGAAGAATTTGCTGATTCTGACTGCAAGCATCGGCGCACTCAGTGCGGCTGCTCCCGCGCTTGGCGCGGACTTCGCCGCGCAGCCCGTCAACATCAAGGCGCCCCCGCCGGCGATCGTAGCCACAATCAACGACTGGACCGGTTACTACATCGGTCTCAATGGTGGCTGGGGATCGAGCCACAATTGCTGGGATTTCAATGGCGTCACCCCCGAGGGCTGCCATAATTCGACTGGAGGCACCATCGGCGGCCAGATCGGCTATCGTTGGCAGATATTCAATACGGTCTACGGCATCGAAGGTCAGGGCAACTGGGCCGACTTCAGCGGCTCCAATGTCAGCACCGCCTTCCCGGCAAACATCATTGGCACCAAGACAGATGCGTTCGGCCTGCTGACCGGCCACATCGGCTACGCGTTCAATGCCGTGCTGCTCTACGCCAAGGGCGGCGCTGCGGTGACAAGCAATACCTATCACATCAACTCTGTGGTCAATGGGGCCGAGATTGCCAGAAACAACGACGTGCGTTGGGGTGGCACGCTCGGCGCCGGTATCGAAGTCAGCCTCACGCCAAGTTGGTCCGCCGGCGTCGAGTATGACCACTTGTTCATGCGGGGCAGCAACGTATCCTTCCCAACAACCGTTGGTGGCGATCGCGTCCACCAGGACGTCGATCTCATCACGGCACGGCTGAATTACAGGTTCAGCCCGGCATTTGGTAGATAGTGACCTCCACGCGCTTGCTATGGTCAATCGAGAACCCCGACGGTCGACCGGGGTTCTTTCTTCAAGCGCTCCTCTTAATCAATCATCACCCCTGCCTCACCTTCCAGTTCGTGCAACTAGGTGATTGGCCGGATGATACGCATCGCCGGGCTCCAACGTTGCGATCCAAGTCAGTCGATCGGGCACGTCGTCGGTGATTGCGGCGCATTCACAACCTGACGCAGTGTCAGATTTCAAATTGCCTGTCTCAACGCAGCGTTGCGTCTGCAATTCCGGTAAATAGAGCGGGCCGCGACTTGCCAGACGCTGCGAGCAACAGTTTAGCCAATTGAGGCTTGCTTCCAATCGAGGAGGAATTCAAAGAACATTGAGGCGGATTGCCATAACGATCGCTTGGAGCCGGCTGGTCGCGCCCAGCTTTCGCATCGCATTCTTGATATGAAAATTGACTGTATTCTCGCTGATTTCCAGGATCATCCCGATTTCCCATGACGATTTTCCTTCTGCCACCCACCGCATGCAGCTGATCTCACGCTGCGACAGTGCCACTTTTTTCTCACCACCATTGTTGCAGGGACGTGCGATCTCGCCATAGGCGCTGTGAAAGTGACTAGCCAATGCGTTGAGATGACCGATGCGGTCATGCGGATCCGCATCTTCGGATGGAGACGCAAACGACACGACCGATACCCGGCCCAAG
The DNA here is from genome assembly GCF_001189245.1 of Bradyrhizobium pachyrhizi. Taxonomy (GTDB): domain Bacteria; phylum Pseudomonadota; class Alphaproteobacteria; order Rhizobiales; family Xanthobacteraceae; genus Bradyrhizobium; species Bradyrhizobium pachyrhizi. The sequence continues at coordinate 73,678 of NZ_LFIQ01000053.1, forward strand.
GGCCCAAACAACGGTACGCTTATGCCATGCTTCAGGCCTGCCTCTCTGGCCTCATCCAGGACACGTCTCTCGTCGGGATGAAGTTGATAGTGCTCAGCGAGCTGATCCCACAAAAATGGCCGCGACAGCATCGGCGTCCGCCGGACCACTGGATCGATGGTGTGGTACTTGCGTTTGAAGTATCGGTCGCACCAGTCTGGCGGCCATTTTACGGCCACGGTCGGGGGTGGATACTCCGCCAGGCGAAGTGGCTCGACGAAGTTGAGGGCGCCGTAAGCAACTTCACTGAAGCCCTCCTCCGTGGCGCAGCTGACAAGAAGCTCGAACAGCGCTCTGAGCGAATGCGTTTGGTTTGCGCATTCAGTGAAGCTGAAAAGATCCATGTTGCGCGGCCCGGGACACCGGTCAACGTCGGTGTCCCTGCGTTCAATTGCGCTTGTTTCAGGCGGAGCCAAGTTCCATTCCATGACCTGAACCCTGGGTTTGCTCTTTGCGAAGTCTGGAGCGCTCGCACGCTGCCTCAGATGCCATTCCCGCAATCGTTGTTCTGCCGCCGACTGCGATGGCGTGATCGTCTCCGTCAAACAGCTGCGATGTCGACCGCTATCCCTCGTCTGAGGCTGAACGGCATGCCGCAACCACAACGCCGGTTCCCATCAATGTGATCTGTCCGACCCGCCGACGACGCACTGGCGACATCGAGGATCCCCCAGTGTTGTCCGTATTGACGGTCTGGGCCCGCGATGCAGATTGACGCTGAATTAACCCAGTAATGTCCGCGCTGACGGAGAGTCTCACGGTGGTCCGACGTGCGCGGGCAACCGATCGGAGGCGATCCGACCGTCCTAAAAACGCGGCTGGCCATGCGGACCAAGCAGCACCGGCGGCTACGACGAGGGCGCGGGTCAGATTAAACTGTGCGAACCCGAAGTTCGGCCTGAACGAGACGCTGCGCCGTCCGAAGCGCCAGCGCGAGGGGACCCGAGGCGCTGAACTTCGCGATCGTGAGCTAGAGCAGGCTGGCTCGCCTAGCGGTGTCGTGTTCCGCCCGTGCGATATCGGCTTCGATGCTCTGCTTGCTGGCGAAAATGCCAGGAGCGTCATTTTTCATCCCAATCTTGCGGATTGGCATCGCTGAGCCTTGGCCGAGCCTTCGCTCTTCGACGCTGTCGAGGACGCAATCGATGCGCGACACGTAACAGTCGCCGCAAGAGGTAACCGCCCGGCATCAATGCCCGGCCTTTGAGGGCTTCCGCCGCGCAGGCTCGGTGTGAATGAATCGACGGGGCACGTGGTGATGGCACCAGAGGCACAACGGGCGGTACGCGCAGTCGCGAGATCTGCTCGATGCAGAGGACACTTTGCATGCGCGTCTCCAGAAGTGAGAGGACCTCGGATCTGACCAGCAAGTGTCGTACCAATTGTTGGGCTCGCTGATTCGACCGTCTAGACACGGCTCGACGGGACCGCGGTCGGTTCCTGCGTATGACATTGAAGCAATCGTGACATCGGGAGGAAACACGACAACGCCATTTGCGCAAGCCGCCGCACCGGTTGATCTAGATTAACGAGTGCAGCTCTCCAAGACGGCCGACTCGAGGCGCTCTTGTCCTCCAACTCGTCGGTACGCCAGGCACCAACGCTTGACGGAAAACACGGCGACTTACCAATCACAGACGACGACAAGGCCGGTCCCGATGGGTCGCAACCAACCGTGCAGTGCAACGGCTCGGAATGCAAGCGCGGATGTCAAGAGCCGAAAGCACTGTGGAAGTGCCGCGCCGGTCTCATTGTCGACTCGCTTCGTCAACTATGTCGAGGGCACCTTGGTGAAGACGGTCTGCACGCTTTCGCAATTAGTTCTGAGCAAGTAGTCCGTCCTTGCGGCCTGCTGGTCTGGAGCCGTTAGAGACAGTAACGTGCTGAGCGCCGAAAAAAAAATCGAAACAGTTGTGCATTGGTGGAGCGGCTTAAGTTCGGCGCCGCCAGGCGCCCCGACGCACTTTGCCGGGGTTGGAAGTGCGCCGGGCCCGCCCCAACACCATCAGTACATCCGTGATGATGCTTGCGCCAATGAGACAAGCAGCGTGGCGGAATTGAGGCTCATCCATTCTTTTAACGTCGAGTCCAAAATGTTTTCATCGCGGGTCCAAGGATCTTGAATCTCACGCAGCGTCAAGTTGTACGATCTCGCACTTGGCGGTTTCATCGAAGAACAATTCTTGTCCGTGACATCACCAGCTTGCAAGGTGATGCATCCTGCTCGTGGCGCCTGCGGGAGCGGTGACGCCATGGCGAAGGTAAGCGGCGCGAAGCCGATCGTCTTTGGACGAACGACTGACACTGCGCGCAAGTTAGTCGAGGGACGTCTAGCCGCTGAAGTCGTGCTCATATGAAAGATTTACTCTTTGAGCGAGCATCAAATGATTGCCAGCGAGTACTCGCGTTCTCAGACGCTAGGCGCCTGGTGGCATCGAGAACGCGAATTAGATTTGAAAACGAAAGTGGGATTATTGACATAACGCAAAGACAAAGGAAGGCGCATCGGTCAGCTTCATGTTGTGTGAGCATGGAAAGTTTAAGTCTTGCAGACCTCGCTTCTGAACAAATATTGCGATGCACGCTTGCCTTGGTATACCATCTATCCGACCGTACCTGATTTCTCCGCGACCGTAGGCGCCGAGACCTGTGAGACATGGTTGAGGCGGCTGCCGCCCGACGAACCCGTCTCGCTCTATCTCCACATTCCGTTCTGCCGATCAATCTGCTGGTATTGCGGTTTCCCGACAAACCTCACTCGCAGCGAGCGACCGATTCACGATTTTGTTGCGGTGCTGAGCGAGGAAATTCGTTTGGTCGCAGAGCATGCGCCGTGCGCCCTGCCCGTGAACGACGTACATTTTGGCGGCGGAACGCCGACTACGATCGCTCCAGCCGATTTCCTCGCCCTGATGGAGCTCCTACGCCGCTGCTTCACCTTCAGCGAATCGGCAAGCATCGCCATCGAGATCGACCCGCGCGCGTTCACGGTCGAGATGGCCGAGACCTTGGGTGCAGCCGGCGTGAGCCGCGCGAGCATCGGCGTGCAAAGCTTCGACCCCGTGGTTCAAAGGGCTGTCAATCGGCTTCAAAGCGAGGCGCAGGCGGCTTCTGCCGTCGAACGCCTTCGCCAGCATGGAATAAGCCGTATCAACTTCGACCTTCTCTTCGGACTGCCGCATCAGACGGTGCAGTCCTGTGTGAACTCCGCGAGGACGGCTGTGGCCATGCGACCCGACCAGCTTGCGGTTTTCGGCTACGCCCACGTTCCCTCCTATATGAAACGTCAGCGCCAGATCGACGAGGCCGCGCTGCCGGACAATATTGCCCGCGCCGAGCAAGCCGCGGCCGTGGCAGATACGCTGGTCTCCGCTGGCTACCACCAAATCGGGCTCGACCATTTCGCCCTGCCGGACGACGAGCTCGCGCTGGCCCAAAAAAGCGGTCGGCTACGGCGCAACTCGTTGGGCTATTCGGCCGACACCTGTAAAAACGTGATCGGCTTTGGTCCGTCAGCCATCGGCCGTCTCCGTGACGGCTACGTCCAGAACGAGGTCGCAACAGCTTCCTATAACCAGCACATCAGAGCAGGCCGTCTGGCAACATCAAAGGGCCGCAGTCTCACTGAGGAAGACCGGCTCCGGGCTGCAATTATCGATCGCCTGATGTGCGATTTGGAGGCCGACATGCCGGCAATCTGTGCCGCTCACGGATTTGATCCGATCGCTTTTCTCGATGCGGCTGATCGCTTGGCAATGCTCGCCGAGGATGGGTTAGTGGACATCGAAGAGGGTCTCGTCCGTATCAAGCAGGAGCACCGTTTTCTTATCCGCTCTGTTGCTGCCGCATTCGATGCTTATCTCGACCGCACCCCCTATTAGAAAGGCTGTCACGAGCTATCGCCGCGACATTCGCTCGACGGAAAACTAAAAACTCCCTCAAATGCTCCGGATACGCTGACAACTGGCTTTGCGGAAGACCCAGCGAAAGTTCGGCGGTGGAATTCATTCGTTGAAGATGTTGCTTTCCGAACCGGAGGCTCGCTGACGTGGTCAGAAACCTGCCCGCATTCCTGATGTCTCACGCGCCGGCGGCATGCTCGCTCGGTGAGACAGGATCAGCCTGACTGGGCAGGCCGCCGGCTGCCAAACGTGGAAAGCTCCCCGCGCAGCAGCCTGAGGCCTCAAGGCTCGCCTGTCTTCTGTCCTGCAATCACTGGCGCGCCTCCGACGGAAACGGGCCCCTGTCGTTTGGCCCGCTCGATGCGCTTCTTGGCCGGGCTCGAAGCAGCTTGCGCGGGCGAAGAAGTAACGGAGGGGGCAGAAGGGGCAGGTGCTGGATGTTGCAAAGAATCGATCCGCGAAGTCAGCACGGTGATCTGGTCCAGGATCCCTCTCAGGTCCTGCCGCTGAGCATCGATTTGACGGTTGAGCTCTGCAATGTCGTCGCTGGTCTTCTGCTGCATCCAATGTATCTCGGTCAGGGACGCCCTGTCCACCGGCGGCAGTCCCACCGGCGAATCGGCGGGCCCGGCTGCCGGCGTCTCGACAAATCCTGCGAGGCTCCCCCCAAAATGGGCTGCCGCCGCACACAAGCCGACGAAGACAACCAAAAACATCAAACCCCAGCGAATGCGGCCTGACGAGCCATATAAGAGCGGCCGCAAGTCCGAAGCGGCCGCCTGATCAATCATCTGCATCGTCCCCTGCCCGACTTCCCCGTTTTGATCGGCTTGTCTCCTTGACTCGAGAACTCGCGATACTTACGCATCCCAGCCAACCGCAGCCGCCGACAACATCATTCTTCACAAACTCGCCGATCAGTTGCCCCCTTGGCCTCGATGAAGCGGCCCGTCTTGACCGAGGCAAAGCGAACACTTTACGCGGAGCTAATCCATCATAGGGCTCGCGGTAAGCAATAGTTCTCGCCTTCGAGGGTCATAGCGCAGCATTTTCGCATCATTCAGGAGAACCTCGCAGATTTTCTTGTCTTGCCGGCGCCTGATGCGAACCGGCCGCTATTCCTTCAGGTCTGAATCTCAGCTTTCGCGCTGCCGAGACCGGCAACTTCACGGCTTGCTGCCGCGTAAAGCGCGACAGCTGGCGCTCGAGTCACCTTGCCATTGGAGCGGCAAGCGCTGGACATGGCCAACTACCAGTTCTGGCAGGTTGATCGAGACGACGGACACATGGCAAGCGTGGCCGAAACGAACGCTGCGGGATCACAGGTCCAGGAACTAGGAATGCACTACAGATTTGGCCATGCCAATGGAGCGTACGAAGTTAGCAACTGCTCGCCCACAGCCACCAAAGCCGCTCGAAACCTGATTCCTCTGATCTCATGGGCCATCATCATGAACGTTGTGACGCGATCGCTGCGCGAAGAGATTCCAAGGCTCTCTGGAAATCGCGGTCGTCGATCGTTTCGCCCTTCGCAGGCGAGCCTACCAAGCAGCTTCATGAAGCCACGGCGCCGGCTTGGCCAGCTTTGCATTCCAGTGGCCGCCATTTCGTCGAGAACGGCCTCTTCGAGCGGGATGCTCGGCACAACTGCAGTCCTCTGCCCCATAGTGTAGCAGGGTCGAGGCTCGCAATGTCTTGACGGCGAGGACAGCTGAGGCTCCGCGCGCTCGCTGCCAGCGGTTCTCGTCCAGCCAGCAAGCGCTGTCACTCTCGGCAAATCCGGCCTGATGCACAACAAGGTGCAGACCAGATCGTTCTCGCGTTTACGGGCGACGTGGCTCGGCGCGTTAAGCGGATCTCGCTGGGATGGACGAACCGCCTTGCCCGTGAGGCGTCGGCCCCCTTGTCCTTAGACGCCGAGGCTTGGGAAGTCCGTTCTGGGCCATCAAGGCCGGTTTTCAATTCATGCGTGGTTCGCAAACAAGGACGCGAAGAAAACTGTGGGTGATTACTTTGATGCGGCGACGACGCCTCAGACATCTTCGGCCACGGCAGCACTTGCCTGCAGCTTGCGATCAAGCGAGAAGAAACCGCGACTTGCCGTCGCACTTTCTCTCGCGGCTTGTTTGATGGGCCCCCCTGTTTTGGCACAAACTGCTGAAGAGACTGGTCCCAAAAGCAGCGCTGTGGGCCAAGCCACTAAGAGAAGAACGCCAAGAGCGCCCGACATGTCCACAAAGCTCCGGATCGGCGTGGTCAATCAGCCAGTTCGAACGGCGCCGGCATCAGCTCCCAACCTGTCTCTCATAAAGCGCAGCAGCGCCGATCGGGTTGTTCAGACGCAAACGCGAAAGACGATCGACCCCTTCGCACGCTTCGATACTTTCCGAGAAAAAGGGATCTGGCTCACCATACCGGGCCCTGTCGATACGATTGTTCAGGACAGGGACGGTGTTAGATCCGCTCTGGCTGACGTCGGGATCGGCTATATCGGCTGGACGCACAACACGTTTGCCAACGACCAGCTGCCGAATGCGGCCAGAAGCAGCATCGCCAACCAGCTCTACATGGGGCAGAATCCGACGTTTGCTACGGCGAACTTCATGATCGTCACCTACGATCTCGGCCGGTTTGGCATTCCCGATGGCCAGATTGTCGTGGGAGCGGAGCAGCAATACTGGACATGGAAGCGCCCGGGACCGGATCGAGTGGGGCTAAATACACTCGCCTATTATCAAACTTTCCTCGACAGGAAATTCGAACTCAAACTTGGCTATCTCAGAAATCAGAATGAGTTCACCGGCACATTGTTCGGAGGGATCTCAGGATCAAACATGTTTGCCTTGTTCCAGGCAGGCATGAGCACCAACGCCGCTCCCACGCCCGCCGTCAACCTTAAGTACAATTTTGCTGATCGCTGGTACAATAAAGTCTCCGTGCAGCGCTCCATCAGCCCAGATGGTCCTTATGCGCAGATAACCGACAATCCAACCGGCCTGAACTGGAGTACGGCCAATACAGGCATTCTTTTCATTGACGAACTTGGCTACAAGAGCAAGGCCGCTCCCGGCGTGCCCGACACATGGCTGCGGGCGGGCATTGGCTTCAACAACAGCCGCTACAAGAATCTAGCGGATCCGGATCAACAAAGGGAGAGCGGGAACAACTTTCATTACGTCGCTGCTGACAGGCAGCTCTGGCAGAGTGATGTCGAGGGGACGCCATCTCGCGGCATCTATGGCGGATTCTCCATCATGGGAGCTCCGCCTGACTTGAACCGGATCAGCCGGTATTACGAGCTTCGGCTGTATGCGAAGGGACCTTTTGATAGTCGTCCCAGTGATCTGATGGCTCTTGTCGCCACCAACACCGCCTGGAGCAAGTTTGCAGTGGATGCCGCCTTGGCAAAAGGACAGCTTGCGCATCGCGATACCACTGCAATTACGGGAACATACACCGCGCATCTCGCCCCGGGTGTGTATGCAACCGTCGGACTGTCGTACGTGCACAACCCGACAAGCGTCACACACACGCCCCAAACGGAGCACGCCCTCAATCTTCTGGTGTCTACGCTGATATTCTTCTAGTCATCGAGGATGCACACCAATTCGGCTTCCCAGTCCTCGGTTTTAAAAATAGGTAATGCGTCAGTTTGAATTTCAAACTGAGGCATTACCAAAATTACGTGCTACTTCTGTCAACGCGTCGGCTGGAGGCTGCGAAGAGCGAACCGGGAGCCGGCTCTCGGATGATCCCGGGGGCTTCCGATCGGATTTCGGCTACAGCTCTACTTATGCGCGGGCTGATCCGCTGGACAAAAGGGCGCGGGGCGAAGCTCCTAGAATGAGCTGAGACAGATAAGGAATGTCGCGCACGGTTCGGCGCACCATCAGCGCGACGAGAACAATCGCTCCCCCTAGAATTCCCGCCACGGCCAACCTGGTTGTGAGATCCGAAGGCACTGCGTACCGTATCGAATCCATGAGGCGAAATACCGTACCCTGAATCAAGTACAGCACCAGCGTGCTCTGTCCCATTTCCACGGCGATAAAGCGGACCACTCGATTTGAGCGGCCAGATCTCCAGCATTGCAAGAAGAGCTCAATCATGATCGCTGAGGCTGCCGCAGAGCCAAAAAGCATCAGAAGCACGTTCTTCGCCGACAGCACATCTTGAACCAACGCGAGATTTTTGTAGACGTAAGTGTCCTTCTGCCAGGCCAGAAAACACACCAGTGCCGCTATCCAGAGAGACACGACCAAGATCAGCTTGTAAGATGGTGTTATGCTTGTCCACCGGCCTTTCGACTGCGCAAATGAGAAGCCCAGGCAGAAAAACGGGTAAGTGTACTTTATGAGAGGAAATATGGAGAATGTCAGGGGTGCGAGCGCGACCAGTACGACTGATACGAACAAGATCCAGGGCGAGCAATGATCGAAGATCGAAAGAATTTTAACGAGAAGAAAATGAACGAACGCTGCCCAGATGAACCAGTATGTGTCGGCAACATCGTTCAGAACTGGCAAAATGTCGCCCGATGCGTCAGGCGCGCGGGGGAGCACAGCCAACTTTGCTGTCTCCAGGAGGGCGCACCAAAACAGCATGGGCAGCAAGAGCTGCATCGCCCGATCGCCGACGGCTTGCGCTAACGACTTTCGCAACAGCGCACGGCAAGCAAGATGTCCGCTTATCGCCATAAAGAGAGGCATATGGAACATGTAGATCCATTTGAAGCATGGCGAATCCCAGAAGCCTTCATCTCGGTAGAGGATATACTGGATCAGGTGACCGACGATCACCAAAATGATCAGCACTCCTTTGGCAAAATCCAAAGCTAGATCGCGATCGTTCGCCTCTGGCGCACCAGGTGCAGTCGATCCGGTTAAATTTCGCAATGTATCAATCATTCGCTCCTGCAGCTTTGCTCCATGGAGATCGATCCGACCGATCATCGTGGAGGCAATTGCCATTTAGAGACTACGCTCCGATAGCTGGCTGGGCACCAATGTTCAATTATATGGAGGCAGGTGATCGGTATAAAGAAAGAGGGAAGGAGTTATACGAGGGTTTGCAGATCGGCGATCTGTGCGGCCGCAAGCTTTCGAAAAGCTGACGAGATCAAGTGTTCGCAACAAGCAGCGGCGCGGCGATCGCATGATGTCTTCTGAAACATGCAACATAAAGCCGGCCAGCTGTGGCTTCGCAGCCCGCCTGAAGTTGAGCTGCCGCGGGTGCGTTCAAACCCAAGCAAAGCTTCCCTCGCCGTCATCCATACCAGGACGGCGCATGGCATCAACTACGCCTTTTTCGTGAATGTTTCTGTGCCCTATCTTCCGCTGGGCAGCCAATCCGTGGCCTCGCCGAAGAACGCCCTCAGCGACCATTTCGCGGCTTGGCTATCGGTCAGTTGATGAGAGTGAGGCTCGCGGCCTGCCGGATTGGCTCCAATGCCGGAGGATTTGTATTCGGCATAGTTGGCCGTCTTAAGTGTAATCGTCTTGCCCGGAGTCCACTCGCGCCAGCCTTCCGCTATGATCGGTGCATCCATCTTCGTCGACAGGAACACCACTGTGGCATAGGGGCGCCAAGGCCGGCCGAGCGCCACATAGCGCGCGGCAGGGTCGGCAGTCAGCCTGCAATGATCGAAAACATACGCGCTGTCCTCGTCCGAGGCTCCTTTGCTCTGTGCGGTATACACGACCGCTTGATTTGCGATGCCGTGCAACTCACATTGTCGGAAATAGGCCTTGGCATCACCAAATATGAAATCGACATGCCCCTCGATGTAGCAGTTCGAGAAGTATTGTCGCGATACTCGGCCGTTCGGCCGCTTACCGGCAAACAGCGTGTCCTGGGCGCCGAGCAGGCGGACGCGGGTGATAACGTCCCTGTCTCCAGTGACCGACAACGCCACCGCCTGCGAGGATGGATTGGCCGGATTGAGCGCGTAGTCGTTTTGGATTGTCAAATTATCGAGCCGGAAATCATCGCCAGAGGCGTCCAGCGTCGCAGAACGAGCGGTTTCTCCGACATTGATCGCGCCGTCGCCATACACAACGACCGTATCATTTGGCTTCTTGCCGGAACCTATGATATGTACACCAGATTTAGAGACTTTGACCTTCTCGCGATAAATGCCCGGCGCGATCTGGATGTCCCCGCCTTGGATCGGTAATGCGTCGATCGCTTCCTGAACCGAGTGATAGGCTGCCCTGTCGGCATGCGAGACAAAAAGTGGCTGAGCATGGGCCGCCGAGATGCAGAAACTTCCGACCAGAACTGCAGCGAACAGCGCGAAAATCCGCATGTGGTCTCACCTTTTGTCGGGCTCGCTGCACGCTCGATGCAGTCGGGATAACGTCCCGCCGCGACAAGCAGCTGAGTATGATCAACACGTTTCTCCACCGAGCCGGAACTCTCGCGCAACTGCGGGAACGTCCGATGGCGGTGACCCTGTCGGACTGCTGCAATGAGGGTGTCAGCGCCGTGTCTCGTCGCAACGCCCGTGAATCAAAGCGGTATCGAGGCGCATCTGACCGGCCTGAGCTTCGACACCGAGTTGTGCTTAATCATTACCGTCCCGGAATGCTCTGGCACATCCCTCCCATCCGCGCGACGCCGGTTCTCTGGCTCGCCCGGGTAGCGGCGGCGACACATCAGAATGATCGGCGGTCACATTGGCATGTTCGAGCTGCCAAGTCGCGGAATCGGCAAATCGAACATCCTCGAGCGTCACATCAAGGGCGTGCCGCTCGTCGACCCCGCGCATCAGCAGCGCACCATTGTCGCCACGCACATGGCGCAGAACGATCTGGCGATAGACTGGAATCCTCGTGCCTTGGGCACGTGGATCGTATTTTGTATCGAACGCGACCGGCCATCGGTTGCCCCGCAGACACACGTTCTCATAGGTCACCCGTTCGACCAGGCCGCCTCGGCTGATATCGCTCTTGATGCGCAGGCCGGACGTCGTGCCGTCCAAGGTCAGGTTGCGGACCAGTATGTCACTGGCGCCGGAATTCACCTCGCTGCCGATCGACATCCCGTGCCCCCAGCCGAAGTAGTTATCGGTGATGGAGATATGACGGGTTGCGCCATTGTCGCCGGCTTTGATTGCGACGTTATCGTCTCCAGTGCGGATAAAACTGTGGGTGATTGTTACGTCCTGGCTGGCGCCAGGATCGATGCCGTCGGTATTGCGGGCATCGGCCGGTGCATCGATCGTGAGGCCCCAGAACGTGGCACCTTGGACCCGGTTCATCGCGACATGGAAACTGGGTGAATTGCGCAAGGTGACGCCAGAAACAGTGATGTCCTGTGCATGATCAATCTGGATCAAACGCGGGGCGTTCTGGTTGCCGCCCTCGGCCTGTGCGCGGCGGGCCAGCTGCCACCAGGTTTCGGCGCTGCCGACCATCGGTGCACCGCCCTGGCCGTCGATGATGCCGTCGCCGTAGATGCCGCCGCCGCGCGTTTTGGAGAAGCTGACGAACGGCCGACAACCGTCGCCTTTCGCCCCGATGCGACCACACTGTCCGCGACCCTTGTCGTAGGCAGCAGGTTCGGGGATGGCGAAAAGCGTTGCACCGCGTCCGATCCACAAGGTCACGCCCGATTTCATCTCGAGTGAGCCCGATCGGAACTCGCCACGCCCGAGATAGACCGCAGCACCGGCGGGGCAATGGTCGATGGCACCTTGCAGCCTCGCCGTGTCGTTCCCACCAGATGGCACCGGGCGGTCGCAGACCGTTTGAGGTGCTCCGGGTTCGGCGACAATGCGGCGATCTTGTGCTTTCGCGGTGGGGCAAAAAGCGATGAAGGCAACGCTAAACAACAGGGTCCATTCGCGAAAAAGCTTTGTCATCGACCTCGTCTCGTGCCGCGAGCATCCTCGCCACTACCTTGTCCTGAGCTGAGCGCCGGCCAATCGGCCGCCGTTCGCCGCACTGGCCCGCGCAAGATGACATTTATAAGACCGCAAACGAGAGCGTGGGCCTTGCCAACGACGGCACTCGACGGCTGATGCCATCGAGGCAGAGCCGGAGCACCTCACGTCCGCATCGATTCTTCAGCGAACGGAGCAGCCGCAAGCCAGATACGAGGCGGCCAGGCACCATGTGCTCAGGTAGAGCAGCCTGCTTTGGACCGAACAGAACCAGAAACAGACTCAGGTCGATCGACGGCTATGCACGTGAACTGATTTTTCGATCTCGACCCTTTATTTTGCCCGGGATCAAACATTCTTGCCTGCAAACTCTCGAATAAGACCGAGCAGCGCGTCGGGGGCGATAAGCCGGGACGAGAAAGAACCGCCAGATCGCAGCTGAACGACAAGTTACTGCTCGGGCGCCGCCGTAGTTTACAGAACGGCTCGGCGCAGTGGGTGATTGAATAGTGCAGTTCGCGGCGCCGTTGCTCGCAGCTTGAAGCGTTTTCCGCGTTCAGCATGTCGTAGTTTTGCGAGCCTTATCGAATCGAAGACCAGGCAGCACGCCGCGGCCGCGCATCGAATGCCAAAAAGACAGTACGCGCTCGACCACTTGCAAGCGGTGGCGGTGGTGTAGCGACGACGATGAGGTCGCAAGTTGACCGTCGATCATTGCAGAAGACGATGAGTTGTGATTTGGGCGCGAGCGCGCCTAGCTGTGTACGTTACGTACATAGCTGCTGTAGTGGCAGCTACTTTACCCGACATTTGGTTAGCTCTTTGCTTACGGTGTGATCTTGCGACCTCAGTGGTAGAACCGATGCAGGTTCATGATTCTGTGCGAAATTATGCTGCGAGCGCTAAAAGTTCCAAAGTTGCGACCAGGCTTTTACAAAGGGTCAAAGGAATATTCGACGACAAGCACCATCAACCCACCGTGCTAGTTCAGTAGAGACCATGAATAGACGGTGACCCGAATCGCGGATGGCGGTCCGCCGACCGTCGGAAGGCCCTGCCCGCCTGGGACTAAATCAGGGTCGGATTTCGGAACTCCGCGATCTCCCGGTGCGAACGAATCACCTGCGGAATCCTGCTGATTGAGAGCAGTCTTTAACCTTGTTGTTTGCGGTGCGACAAGCCGTTTCTGCCGACGCCAATAAGGCTCGAAGAACTTGATTGCATACGGAGAAAGGCCGCTCTCGAAGAGATAAGCAGGTCAGCCCAGCAGGCCTGTTTGTCGCTGGCTGGGCTTTGGGAGATTCCGACGAAGCCGATTGTCCGCATCAGTTGCGCTGGACCGCTGCTTCATCGAGCGGGAGTTTGCGATTTCGGAGGTGATGTACTCGGGTAATTGAGCTACCAGGATTATCGGAACATCGGGCAATCTCGCATGCCCCCGGCCGAGCCGTCTACTACGACTCTCGCGCGCGCCTTTTACCTAGTTCACCGACATGGTCACGCTTCCCTCCGGAAACGTGCGGTGATTTTAGTGAGCCACCTAAAGCTTCGATGTAGCGTCGTAGATTGCTGACATACAGATCCGCGCGACGTTCTAGTTTCGCGATGGCGCGTTGGCCTACGTTTGGTTCACGCGCCAGCTCTTTCTTGCGAGCGCGCGCCTGCGCGAAGTTTGGCGGCCAGGTGATGTCGTCTCGCTTGAAGCAAGAATCGAGGATGCACAGCGTGCCGTCCAGCCATCAGGTCGTCCCTTCCTTCTTAAGCCTTCGAGATGCCCCCGTCGCAACGCTTGTCAGCGAGGGCAGCATTCTTCGTAGAACATGTCCTTACCCGTCTTGCCTCCGCCGATCAGCGCCGCGCCGTAGAAGAAGCCGATCCCATGAAAATTCTCATCCAAATTGACGCTGTTAGCGGTAACCTTCCCGATCGCCAAGCTCACCTTCCGGCAGTCGGCTTCCCAGCTGACGGAAAGCTGACGTGACCTGATCATGAAAGTGGATCTGTCTGCTCACAAACGCCGGCCGCGGCCAGTGCGACGTGCCCGGCCGCCGGCAAGATGAGCCGCTCGGCCACGACCACTTCCTGCTAGCGCCGCGCCTCCGTTTTTTCAAAGTGGAGCCCGGTGGCAAAAAGGAAACCGGATCGGCAGGTGGCACGCTTCTCGTGCCCAACTTCCCGACCGCTTTGGCCGTCCGGAAAAGCTACCGACCAGTGGCCTGAACAACTGCAGTGTATGGATAATACCGGTGCCCGATCGACAGAAACCAAATGCAGGAATTGGAGCGTGGCTTTTTTGCAGTCAAGGGCGAAGCGTTTGACGAGTCAGAAGTCCCGCCTCGTTCGGGACGTGGCCCGCGGCGCCTACAACAGCCTCGGCGTCGGTACCACGCAGCTTTACGACAAGACCGTCGTCTATAACCACAAGCGCCACGGCGAATCTCAGCTCGGCAATCGCAAGTTTGCCTTTCGCGTGAAACCACGCTTTCCCAAGTCGCTGACGCGGGAGTTTCTGCTCGTTGATCTGGTCAACAACGTCGATCAGCTTGCCGAAGCGAAAGACGAGGTTCTCAGGAGGGTCGCCTAACGTGCCATGTCATCGAACCGGCGGCGCCTGCAACAGGCGGTTCGTTCCTATGGAAATGAGCGAACAAGGAAGTTCTTCGATCGCGCCTTGAAAGCGAGCGGGTCGCATGCCGCGTGATTTCCTTCACAACCATCCGCAATTCGGCGACTTGATTCGCATCGTGGCGGAGGAAAAAGGCATCGATCCAGCCCTGGTCGAAAAGGACTACTGGATCATGCATTGCCTCCATGGACTCCAGCAGTTTGGCTTCACGTTTCAGTTGAAGGGCGGCACGTCGCTTTCCAAGGGGCACGGCATTATCGGTCGCTTTTCGGAGGACATCGACATTCTCATCGAGCCTCCGGCTGAGCGGGATGTAAAGACCGGCAAGAACCACGATAAGCCGGCACATATTCAATCCCGGAAAGACTTTTACGATTGGCTGGCGCAAAGCATCAAGATCGATGGCATCGCCACGGTCGAACGGGACGCGGACTTTGATGATATCCCGAAATATCGCAGCGCGGGAATCAAGCTGACCTTTCCCAGCACGGTCGAGGCCATGGAAGGTCTTCGCGACGGGGTGTTGCCCGAAGTTGGCTTCGACACCGTTGCACCAAACGAGCCGAGGGACATCAGTTCGTGGGTCTATGACTACGCCGCGGGCAAGGTCGAGGTCATCGACAACCGGGCCAAGGCCGTCCCTAGCTATGACCCGCGCTACACCTTCGAGAAGCTGCAAACGGTGGCGACGAAGCTCCGTCATCAGCAGGCTGACGGCAGCGACCCTATTGAGACATTCACCAACTGCTTCAACGCGACGATGTTCGAACCTTCATTGGCACCGAGGCCTACAACAAGCACAAGAATGATCGCTTTCCGAAAGCGGACAACAAGGATATCGCCACAAACGAGGCCTTCACCCCGAGCGACGCCAAGACGCGCGCGCTCTATGCCGACGCCTGCGAGCGCAGCAGCGCCCTGTACTATGAGGGCAAGTCGAGCTTCGACGAGATCCTGGCGGAGATCGGAAATTGGATCGGCAAGCTTTAGCAGTTCTGTCATAAGAGAAGCGGAAACACATTTCTGAATGCTCAAACCCAACATCGCGGACCAAAACTTCTCAAAATCTGCACCTTGATCATGATGAGAGGCCCAGACAAGGAAGACCATCCACCATCGCCGAGGGGCTGAGACCGGTTCATGATGGTCGAGTTCAGCCGCAACCAACGTATCCGTGCGGGAGCGGACTACGACACAAACACTGCCACGGCAGTCTTGCGCCTGATCCCTTCCCGCAGGACCTCTTCCCAAGCGATGTCGATAGCTTAAGCGAGCGC
Organism: Bradyrhizobium pachyrhizi; assembly: GCF_001189245.1. Classification (GTDB taxonomy): domain Bacteria; phylum Pseudomonadota; class Alphaproteobacteria; order Rhizobiales; family Xanthobacteraceae; genus Bradyrhizobium; species Bradyrhizobium pachyrhizi. Next base: position 89,407 of record NZ_LFIQ01000053.1, read on the forward strand.
TATAACGATCGCGCGAATGCCATGTCAAAGCATGCGGGCTGGAGGCGGCGGACTCTGTGGCCGCCGAGTTGTGGCCAGATGCCTATCTTGGCGCATCTGCTGAAATGCAGGACGACGGTAAGAATGTCATCAAGATCAACCGCGGGACGGGGCTTCTGTTGCGCGATCTGTTTGATCAGATGCTTTCGCACCCCAACAATTTGCCCCACGTAGGATGGCCTAGTGCGGAGATCGTTCGCGGAGATTATCAACCGAGACGCAGCTTCTATGATATGACGACCACCGCGCAACGCAACTGGCAGCCGAAGGACCCAGCACGCGCGAAGTACGCCTCAGACCTCGCCCTTCAGCTATTGATCACTTGTTCGACCATGAGTTGGGCCACATAGTCAACGGTCACACCGCTCTGCAGAAGCAGGTCACCGGCTCCAGCCTGACCTCAGAAGCGGAATCGTTCTCTGCGCTGGACTACCAAGCTGTCGAATTTCAGGCCGATTGTTTCGCGATCGGACAAGGCTTGCACCGGCTTAGCACACGACCAGCCGTCGCTGCTAAGCGGGTATATGACCTATTGTGCGTGAGAACTCCGTCGAACACATCCTTGCACAGAAGAAACACCCGCCCGCGAACATCCGACTGCGGTTGATCTTGGGTTCAAGCGTCGAAGTGATGCTGCATCGCAAATTGATGCCCATGCCCAACTTTGGATAGCTGATGCTCAATGCAATGCTTGAGTGTGAAGAAGGGACGTTCATCGACCCCGATAAATGATAGACGATGGTGGTTTGACCGCGCCGGTCATGCCCGCCTTGCGCGATAACTACTTTAAGAAATTGCGGCCGCGATTGCTACCGTATGCCTTCGGTGGAAGGCTGAACCCAGACCTTCCATGAAGCTGCCGCACGACGAACGCAGCCAACAAAACTGCCAAGATTCCGGAGCGCGAGCATGATGCGCCGGAGTGGCAGGCTACGTTCAATCGCCATACGGATCGATAATTGGCAAGCAACGGCATATCGGACAATCGCCGCGCTGGTGGTTTTCCCTTGCTGCGGTGCTGCGATGGCCGCCGACCGGATCGGACAAGCCAGCGTTATCGATGACGATACGCTCGCAGTTCACGGCACCCGCATCCGCCTTTGGTGTATCGACGCGCCAGAGAGCACGCAGCTCATGCAGTGACAGTCGATGCGAGCAACCACATTGACGCGGTGAATTGCTCAATGCGACGCAGCGATGATGAATACAGAGGCCATCACTACGAAAAGCAAACCGCCGATTACTATCGTTCATCGTGAAACATACATTACCTGTCTACCGTGCTCTCCGCGACGAGGGCAATCTGGGGCTTGTAGGGTTGCTCCGTTATTGGCGGCGATTCGGTGGACTGCGCGACGGCTGCTGAGGTTGCAGACGATGGCCTCGCGTTTGATGTACTCAGCGCAAAACGGACATTTCCTCGCCTTTCCTTCGTGACACTCCATCTACGAAGGGTCGCCATCATCCCCACGTCTCGGCAACAATGCGAGCAGGATGACCGCCAGCAACGGCGAGATCACACAAGCGAGAACGAACCATCCGAAAGGGACGACGACCGGGACCGGTGGCAGCAACCGCGACGACAATCGCGAAGATACCCCAAATGAGTATCTGTTCCAGCGTGCCCCTTGCGCGACCACAAAATTTAGAGCGCAACCAAAGGGCATGCACGTCCGAAAACGCACGGACGTGGGAAACACTCAACCACTGCTTGCGCTGCATCTCGGCTTGCGCTTGAATGAGAAATCATGCGGGGCGGAGTTGTCATTTTGCTCTTGGGCGTCACAGCCCTCGGGGCCTATTCGATTGGTCGTCAGGATGCGCCTGTAGCGTATCCGCCGGTGCCGTCTGCGCCATCGCAGACCGTTGCACCCGCAACGCCACTCGCTATGACTGATGGGCCGGTCATTGTGATGCAGCCGAAACCACCAACGACGCCGGCCTCTGGCGTCGGCGACAGCGCGCCCGTCAACAAGATCAACGTCCCCGACAAGACTTTGCCGCCTGCCCCAAAGCGCAACGTTGAGGCCGCGCTGACGGCCGCTGCGATTGCCTCGATTTTGATCAAGACCAGCCGGGATCAGTACCACGCGACGGGTAAACCCTGCGCTTGCCCAGATGACGTGAAGCGGAACGGCCGAGCCTGCGGCGCGCGAAGCGCCTACTCCCGACCCGGCGGCGCTGCGCCGATCTGCTACCCGCATGACGTGACGACCGCCATGATCGACGCCTATCGCCAGCGAGTGATGTCGAGATGAACCGAGCGGCAATCGCGCTACGGATAACGGTGGCAACCACGATCGTGCTTTGTGCTGTTCTTTCTTTAACGTTGGCGCACAGCCGACGGATGTCGAGTGGAAGGTTTACGGATGTTCCGACAGGGCAGACGTGTCAACGACAGCTTCTATGCGTGATCGGCAGTCAACAGCCGTCTCGAACAGGCGTTTGGCGGGGCGCGATCATCGTCGATGGCGGTGATGGGGTATGGTCCTGACCAGAAGAGGCCAAGCACCAATGCGCTGGCGACCGAGGTTGGTGTGCCTGAACGTCGGCGCCGGAGGCCGCCGTGAAGACTAGTTTGACCGTCGTTCAGCTAGTCGTCTCCACCCGGTGCTTGGGTCCAATTGCGACCAGAGTGCCCCATCAGCTTCGATTGGATGCGAGCTAGCGCGTCACTGAGCCTCGCCGCTTCACTAAAGCGTGTCTCCGGGTATGGCGGCCGCGCGGAAGGATCGTGCACGAGGGCCTCCGCTGTATTCGAGAGCCGGCGGAGGGGCGTCCTCAGCCACTGCGCTGCACATAAGAGCAGCGCTAGTGTGGCAATGGCGCAAGCAACGAAACTCCTCCAGAATGATCGGATCAAGTTATGGGTGGACGCAAGCGCCTCGTCGGCACTCTGCCGAACCAGAAGAGACCAGCCGAAGCTTGGAAGGTTCGCGAAGCCGACCGTGGGAACGATCACCGTGAAGTAGTCCCTACCGTCAGGCCAACCTTCGCGTAGAGACGCAGTCGTGACGCGACTAGCCGCAAGCGCGGAGCCGATGTTAAGCGGCTTGTTGATGAGATCCGGTGGACCAAATAGGACGGTTCGATCACCCGAAAGCAGCAGCACGTCAATGCCGGGTACTTGCAACGAATCCATGCCTTCTGCAACCCATTTCCAATCAAGGTGAGCGCCGATGACCCCGGCAACGGAGCCGGCGTGGCGCAACGGCGCAGCAAGGTCGATAAAGCGATAGGGCTCAAGGGATGGAGGCAACTGGGTGGCCAGTAGTTGAGCGGCATGCACATCGATAGCCGCTGGCGAGACAAGGCCCCGCCTGAACCAAGGTCGCTGTGCACCGCTTACTCCTTCCAGCATGCCGTCTTTAGCCACAAGAATGGTCCCTTCGAGATCCGCCACGCCGAGCCAAGTGTAGCGCTGATCAAGGCGGCTCAAGAAATCTATGTGTTCTCTCGCCTTTTTTAGATCTGTTGGGTCAATGAGCTCAGCGGACCGAGCTACATCCATCCAAACCCCATAGAGCCGGCGGGCCAACAGCGCGGAGCTCAATTCGCCGCGAATCCTTAGCGCGTCGAATTGCAGCTGCTCTCCCCGTTGCTGTAGTAAGGCCGTGTAGATTGTTGCGGTCACGATCGCAGGGACCAATATGAGCAAGGCGCCTCCACAGAACACCAAGGACAGTAGGCTAGGTCTTTTCGGCATCTCGCGCTCCTCAACTCGTTAGAGCTCGCGCCAACTCACGGATCATTTGCAAGACGTTTCCTCGATTGGCCCCTGGCATGGCGGATTCGGTGTGAAGCTTCTTGATAATTTTCACCCTTTGCTCCGGAGTTGGAGAGAACTTAAGTCGATAGCCATCACGTGTTGTCGCAGCAACATGCGCGTCCACTCCGCTAATCCCCGGCAGGTTGAGCTTCCCTGCTGCTCCAGCGGAAAGTCCGGATGGACCGCTGATTCGAGCGCCCCCACGGCCCAGATTGAGAAGCCATCCGCGATGCTTCTCACCTTGGATCACCAACGTGATGGGTTCTGGGATCTGGCGCTGAGGTCGATCGTATCGCGGTCGTTCGATGCACACCACGACTGCTACTAGCAACACCAGAATGTTATAAACCGTCCAGAACATCACAATAGCCGTGCCGTCGCCCGCGGTAGCGGACGTATTGAAGACGAAATCGGAGTTCAGCGGCACGATCAGACCACCGATCGTCAGTCCGAGTAGGAGTAGGAATGGTCGCATCAACATCCATTGAACAACGACTTTGGCACGGTCGCCGCCTTTGGCCGTCACCGAGAACTTATGCGATCCCCCGGTCAGCAGCCCGAGAGCGGCTGCCTGGCTGATGGGCCAGGCCGCGATCAGCTGAGCCGTATCGTTGAGAAGCGGGACAAATAACCCTTTTGAAAGCCAGTTCAGGGACACCAGAACCATTAGGTAATAGGGTACATAATATTTGATAATTTCCACCAACGACGCGTTCACGATGGTGATGCCACACCACCAGTACAAGAGTGGGATGATCAGGCTGGCAAGCCTGAAAGGAAAGGTACTGAGCCAGTAGAGCAACGAATCAATAATGCCGATTCGATGCATCAGACCAAGGCCGTGCATGCCAAAGGGGTTGTATGAGTTGCGGACAATCTGCATCAGGCCAAGGCACCACCGTCCGCGCTGAGTGATATATTCTTTCAATCCCTCGGGAGCCAAGCCTTCCGTCAACGGCTCGTTAAGGTACACCGTTTGCCAGCCGTTTTCCGCGAGCTTAAGCGTGAGCAGAAAGTCCTCGGTTACGCTTTGTGTCGGAATCCAGCCAATCTGCTCGACGGCTTGGACCCGCATTACGGATGAGGTTCCGCAGCAGATAGCAATGCCCCAAGCGTCGCGCGCTGGCTCAACGTTGTCGAAGAAATGACGTTGCTCATCCGGATATGCGGTGCTTATTCTCAGGTTATGTTGGATCGGATCAGGATTGAAGAAGTGCTGAGGGGTCTGCACGAGCGCGACGCTTGGCTCGTGAAACAACGCTAGCGTCCGCTCGATGAAGTCCGCATGGGGAACGAAATCGGCGTCAAGTACAGCAACAAAGGCCGGGGGATCCGGATCTCGAGCGCGCGCGCGAAGTGCATGATTGATGTTCCCCGCTTTAGCGTGCTCCTTGTCCGAGCGTGCCAAATATCCGATTTCGTGCAGCTCGCAGAGCTGCTGCACCCAATTCCTGGCACCGTCGTCGAGAACAAAAATCCGAAGTCGAGGATGGCGGATTTCTGTCGCGCCGACGATCGTGCGCTCGAGTACTTCCGACGGCTCGTTGTAGGTCGTGATGAAAACATCCACGCGCGGCGCTTCTCCAGGCGGCCACCATTCGGAGTGCTGGTCTGCTTCGGCCGTCCGCTCCTTCACCCGCGACAGTATAAAAAACGCAATGCTAGAGGACAGCACTGTCAGCGCTTCGAGCAAGGCGAATCCCCAACTGAACAGCGCGTCCGCAGTCCAGTCGAGTGGCGCCAGCGTTTCGATGAAGCGCCAAGCCATATAACGCCAAGACAGTAAGCCAGCCGTCCCCAGGAGCAGAGCGCGCCAATACCAGTTCATAGGATTAAGGAACGGAAAGATGGTAAGGCGGAGGCCAATTATGAAGGCAGCACCTGCGAAGGCAGCAGCGATTGGTGACAGCAGAAGCATCAGAGTCCGTACCGCGTGATAAACTGACGGAATTGAGCGATTGGGCCGGCTGTGAAGATAACGCGTCCAGTACGCCCAATCGCGCAGCTGAGATCTGGCTCTCCTGCGAGGTCTGAAACAGTCACGGTGACATCAAAGCGCTGGAGATGTTGTGCACTTGGACCAACCGCAAGGTTGGTGTAGAGCGCGGCTGCACCGGCTCCGCCAAGGCGGGTTATGGTTCCATTGAAAATCCGATCATCCCCAAACAACCGAAATTGGACGGCCGTTCCGACCGAAAGACTGTCGTAGAGAGATTCGTTGACGCCCGCAGTGACGATCAGCGTACTGCAGTCGACGATCTTGACGAGATCCTGGCCGCGCCGCGCATATTGGCCATCGTCTACTAATATGTCCCAGACTAGACCAACAACGCTGGCATTAAGCGTAGCGAAACTCAAACTATTGGCACGAAGACGCTCGGCAGCGATTTGGCCGTCGAGCTGGACAATACGCGCTTTCACCTGCTCTTTGTCGACATTCAGCTCGGCCAGCCGCTGCTCGAGCTCTCGGATTCGTTGAGCCGAGGATGGAGCGTCGTTATAGGACTCCCCGATGAACACGCCGTCGCGAGCGGACGTAAGTTCCGTCTCCAGGTAATTCACTCGCTGCTGCGCACTCTCCAGTTCTTGCTGCGCAACGTCGTAAGTTGCGCGAGCGCGATCCAGATTCGCCGCCGTTTGTACACCACGCGTGCTTAGTTCGTTTGCGCGCTTAAATTCAGCGTCCGCCTGACGAAGGCGCGCGGCTGCAGCGTCTTGAGCTGCTTTCGTTTCGGCAATTCGGGCCTCGATCTGCCGAACCCTGCCACGCTGGTAATCAGTTGATTGAGCATCGAAGCGAGACCTGGATGCGGACAAGGCCTCTCGCTGGCCAACGAGGCGGTTCAGCTCAATCTGCTGGTTTGCGCGATCGCGATCGAGCTCAAGTAGCCTCGCGGTATCGAAGCGCTGGTCGTTGATTTCTGCGATGAGCTCGCCGCGGCTCATGCGGGCGCCGATGCTCTTTACGACAAGCGTTACCTTTCCTTCGATTGGGGCGCGAACGATGTAGAGTCGAGCATTGAGTGTAGCATCCGCCGATGTTCCAGCGAAGTGCTCGCCGATAACAACGTACAATCCCACTGCCAACAGCGTTAAGCCGACGATCGCACGTACGAGGCTCATAAGGACATTCCAACTGCATTTATGATGGGAGGGGTGGCGCAGCGGTATTCGCACACGGGGCAAACATATGCTGTGCAGCCTGAGGTCGAATCTATTTCCCCTAAGCGACCCTCCGCCCCTGCTCTGGATTGCCAAGCCCGGCGCCGCTCGGATACGACTGTTAGCGGCTCAGGCGTCATTGATCAGACTAACAGGCTAGTAAAGAATAGCTTTGCGATCTCAGCGGCAGGAGGATCCGTCCCTTCAGAAGTAACAACGGTGATAAATTCGTTCCTGCAGTTCCAGCAGCGCCAAAGATTTTGAACTTCCCGCACACCGATGCGTTCATGCCACTCAAGGCGGACCAATGCAGAGCTGCATTGGGGGCAGATTTTGTGACGTACTATTGAGACCGACTCCATGTGATAGTCCGTGTCATTGCGCAAAAAGGTCGTAGCCTAAAAAGCAATATTGTAGCCGTCGCTTCGCGAGCGGGTGCGGCGGATGGACCCTTCTCTTCAAAACTTGTGCCAACTGCGACAGCTTGATCATTAAAGGTAATTGTTCTCAAGGAAGCGTACCAGACCGACAGCATGTAAGAATTCGGACAGTCTGGGTCTTGTTCTAACGTAAGACCGCAAATCAGATTCAGCGACGTTCTGGAAGTCTTGGGTGGATCGTTTGGTGTTGAGTGAGTCGGCCTCGCAGGCGTCGCTGATCCTAGATGGCCCGATAGGGCTCCACTTGGCGGGACAAGCGGATGATCGTGGAAGTGTGCTTTGGATCGTGCGTACGACACTCCCTGGCGCAGTTAGGAGTTGTTCGGAGACTGCAACGGTCAACTCCGGCGCTTCAGTCGGAGGGTATTAGCCGCGTGTGGATGACGGATCTTCGAGGCGCATCCGATATCCGGAATTCGGATATCTGATCGCCATTGATGCTATGTACATCTGAACGTCGCCGGGCCGAAGAGAGGTGATCGAGGATCAGGCGCCTTGCCGCTCGCGCGGCCTGAGCACACAGGGCATTCGAGGATGCCCTGCGCCTTCACGTTCGAGCAGATCAAAACAGTGATCCACGACAGGCCGCCAGCGGTCGAGTAGCTCGGCCATTTGGTTTTGCCCTCACAGATCCGGGCGGGCGGCTTTCGCGCACCCGGCTCTTCCCTAGAGTAACCCGCGTCATATCCGCGCCTGCGCCCATGTGCGAGTGATGCGTGGAGTTGGCAGGCGGAAGCGTGCCGTCAGGGTCTCGAACTCCGGCCAGCCCATGCGCCGGCTTTTCTGGCTGCGCCGTCTCAGACAACGCAGCCAGGTCCCGACGCACTTTGCGGTAGAAGTCGTTGAGCGCTGGATAATTGTGCGGCCTGCCATAGTAGCCGTAGCGCCCGCGCAGGACGGCGGCAAACCACTCGTGCTGCGTGGTCAGTGGCGCGTGCATGAGCCGCCAGGCTTGTGCTTCACGATGAACCGGCCATCTCTGGTCCGCCCGCAGTAGTGGGTGAAGCCGAGGAAGGCGAAGGTCTCTGGCCGTCGCTCGCCGCGCCGTTGACGCGAGAGGGCCGCGAACCGGCCAAACTCGATCAGCCGCGTCTTGTCCTCATGGACCGTCAAGCCGAAGCTGGCCAGCCGCGCTTTGAGGGCCAAGAGCATTTTTTGCGCATCTGAACGGCACTCAGCACCTCGGCCATCGCGCTTTGGACGATCTTGTCTTCTAGCACTGGCACACCGAGAGGCCCCCTACCGCCATCGGCTTTGGGGATGTAGACTCGCCGCACCGGCTGTGGCCGGTAGCGACCGGTGTGGACCCGTCCGCAGGCGTGTCCACTTCATGCGCAACGCGCTGGCGCATGCCGGCAAGAGCGGACGGCGCGTCGTCTCCGCCGCCATCGTCACCGCCTTCGTCCAGGACGATGCGGAGGCGGCGCGGGCGCAATGGCGGCGCATCGCCGACCAACTCCGCCCCAAGCTACCGAAGCTCGCCGCCTTTCTCGACGAGGCCGAGACCGACGTGCTCGCTTACATGAACTTCCCGGCCGCGCATCGCGCCAAGCTGCACTCAACGGATGAGACGGACAAGCGATTTCTTCATGGCCGAGACGACGATTGCGGAGGTCGCCGTAAGTTCATTGTTCGGTCGCGCTGCGGGCCATTCTTCCGTCCCGGCCACCGATCTCGCAGCCGCCGCGCGCAGGGGCGGTCAAGGCTGGCCGCATTTGCGGCCACCGCATGGCTTGGCCTTGACCGGCCCGAGCACGATGGCACGCTGGCGTGGAACGGGACCGCGTGGCTAGACCTTGCCGTCAGCCGCGATTGTGGTTGTCGGGCGCGGGCGACCTCGTGGCGAAGCGTGACGCGTCGGCTGTAAGCGTCACCGGAACGCCTATTTTGTCCTGCCGGATTGATGCGCCCGCGCGCCCGGTTTGGGCCGCCGCGCTTTCCATTGCGACACGAACCGTTCGTAGCTTTGCTCCGCTTGGGCGGCAATCAGCATCTCGCGATCGCGCAGCGCCTTGATGTTGTAGGCATAGGCAGGTCCACGGCGGCTGCCTTTCTGTTGTGGATGTCCGGCTTGAAGTTGCATCGTGCGGGTCTTGTTGGCGACCAGCGCTGGGCGCGCCCACAGGTAATCCTCGCCCTTGGTCAACAAATGCCAGCAGAGCACAGTGAGCTTCCGGGCCACGGCCACCGCGGCGATCTGATGGCCGCGCCGGGCGCGGATGCGGACGAAAAACGCATGCAGTGGACCGGGCGCCTTGGCCGCGGCCCAGGCCGCCTCAACCAGCATGGCACGCGCGTGACTGCGGCCGATCTTGCTGATACGGCCGTGATGGGCGGCTCCGAGTCCCGACTGCCGCACTCGCGGGTTCAGCCCGAAATAGCTTACCAGCTTCTGCGGGCTGTTGAACCGGCTGATGTCGCCGATCGCCGTCATGATGCCGGCGGCGACCGCCAAGTTGACGTCGGTGATCGTCATCAATCGGTTGACCGCGGAATCCTCGATTGGGTCCTGCGCGATCTCGCGGTCGAGCAGGGCCAGGTCTTCTGCCAGCCGGTCAAGCTCACGGACGTGCCGATCGATGGCGGCGCGCTCATCGTCTGGCAGCTGTTAAGCAGCCAACCAGGCCCGGCCGCGAGCGTTGAACAGATCGGCATGCGGGCACTTCGGGATCAGATGCGCGTGCAGGATTGAATGCACCTCGTTCTTGAGCCGCGTGCGATGCCGCATGATCTGGTAGCGCCGCGCCACCAGTCTGCGCTTGCGTTCGGTCTCCCCGTCAGGCGTCCAGATCTGCGGTAGGTATCCTGCCGCCTGCAGACTGGCGAGCGTGCCGGCATCGATCTTGTCAGTCTTGACGTGCGCCTGGGCGATCGCCTTCACCTGCAAGGGATTGGCAATGGTCACCCGCGCCACGAAGAGCGCCAGAACTCGCGACACCGCTACGCTGTTGCCGGTCGCTTCGAGCACCACCTCATCACTGGCCAGCAGCGTCTTGCCAAACCCCTCCAGCGCAGTCCGCGTCATATCAATGCGCCCCGCATGTCGGAGCCTGCCGTTCCCCCAAAATACCACCTGCCCGAAGGTTCGGTGGACATCGATGCCAATTACCCGTCGCATTCGCACCTCCTGCCAGACACATGACGGGACCTGCGGGCGACACGACAACTACGGATACGCGCTCTCGGCGCAACCGGGCGAGTCGCAGAGGCGGCCAGCTACTAACTCGAGCTCTCGGCTCATCGTGCGTATCGGCCTGCCCGCACATCGTGCTCCCGGTGCCTCTGTCCCGATGGTCGTACCATACGCTACGATATAGAACACCGCAGCGGAACGTTGGCACCGAGACATCTCATACCGGTTACCAATCCGCTCGAACGGGTCAATGGCGAGATCAAGCGTCGAACCGAAGTGGTCGGCATCTTCCCCAATGAAGACGCCATCGTGCGCCTCGTCGGTGCGATCCTGCTCGAGCAGAACTACGAGTGGGCGGTTCAGCGCGGCCGCTACATGACACTGGAAACGATCGCCCCGTTGGGCGATGATCCCGCCGTCAGCTTCCCGGCAATCGCCAGTTGACCGATCCGGCCATGCCGGCGAACGTGGTGAGCCCTGTTACACCACGCCCAGGGACACGATCGAATGCGGCTACCCTGAGCAACAATTCCGATTGATGCGTCCAATGCTGCGCCACAAATCTAGACCCCTTATTTCTAATCAGCGCTCCCGAGCACGCTCCACGTGTCATTGGAGGAGATTGAGCCTGACCTGCTCGGGAAACCGTCGTAGAGGCAGAAGCTACTTAAGAACTCAGCGCGTCGACTGGCGCATGTAGGCTTCTTGCTCCATCTTCAGTAACCGCTGCGCGGCCGGCTTCGCGATCAAGCAACGCGGGGATACCGGAGGCTGGAACAGCACTACTAAACAGATAGCCTTGTCCTTCTGTGCAACCATTGGCCACCAGGTAGACCAGCTGGCCTTCGTCTTCGATCCCCTCTGCCGTGGCGGTCAAACCAAATCCTTCAGCAAGGCCGAGTATAGCACGAACGATCACCCGGCAGTCGGCACTGTCGTCGAGATGCGATACGAAGCTGCGGTCAATCTTGATCTTGTCAAGACGAAACCAAAGCAGCTGGCTAAGTGTAGCATAACCTGTTCCGAAATCATCGAGCACGATCCGGATGCCGGCTTGACGAAGTTCGTCAATCACGGTCTTCGCAACCCCAGTTCTTTCCACGAACGCGCTCTCGGTAATTTCAACCTCCACGCGGCGTGGGCTGAGGCCGGTTTGCTCAAGGATCGATAGAATGCGCTCTCCAACCGTGGAATCCCGCAATTGACTTGGCGAAATGTTGAAGGCAAGCGAAAACGTCTTCGGCCATGCATTGGCATCAAAACAGGCGCGGCGAAAAAGCTGATCTCCAAGAGCGTTGATGAGGCCCGTTTCCTCTGCCATCGGAATAAAAACGTCGGGCGGGATCTGCCCCAATGTCCTATTTTCCCAACGCGCCAAGGCCTCGAACCCGATAATGCGATTACTTTCGAGTGAAACCAGCGGTTGGTAGTGCAGCTCGATAATATCCGCCGCGATGGCGCTGCGAAGCTCACGCTCGATTTGAATGCGCCGCTCGACATGCATGTCCATGCCTGGTTCGAAAAAGCGAACACGCGACCTGCCGTCGCCTTGCGCGCGATAAAGCGCGCGATCTGCGCGCCTGACCAATTCGTGGAGATTGACCCCGTCAAGCGGAGCGATGGCGATGCCAATTCCAACACCAAGCTCGGCGGCGCCAGTCTCAAGTGCGAAAGTGTCGGCGGTGGACGCCACGATACCGCGTGCCAGATTGGCGGGATCTTCGAGGGAGCTAATGTTTGGCAGGACGATCCCGAATTCGTCGCCACCGATCCTCGCCAGGAGGCCGTCCTTGCGCAAGATTTCGGCAAGCCGCTTAGCAAATTCGCAAAGCACCTTGTCCCTCGCTGCATGTCCATGCGTGTCCTTGATCCGCTTTACGCCGTCGAGGCCAAGCATCAAAACAGCGACTTGTTGCGTGTCGGTGGCGAGGCCAAGGCACAGATCAAGTTTTTCATCAAACAAGCGGCGGTTCGGCAGGCCCGTCAATGGATCGTGTCGCGCCAGATCGCGGGCTTCTCCTTTTGCAATGATTCGTGCTTCAGTTTCGCGCGCGAGTTCTCGATAGCGCCGAACACTAAAGATTGTAAGCGAAACGCTCATTAAGAACGCAACGAATATGATGAATACAATGTCGCCGAGTACCGAGTCTAAGCCCCGCCCCAGCTGAATCAAGCGAGGACCAATCTCATAGAGATGAGCTAAGATTGAAGCGACAACGAGGCAGCCGAAGAGAGCAATGAAGTCCCTCGTGGCAGAACTCCGCCAATCGAACTGCATTACGCGAGATGGTGGAGTTAATAATCTCATCTCAGTCGGATCTTCGCTAACGCAGATTGGTTCAGTAAGGTTCCTACCCGTAGCATGAATGTCAACTGAGGACCAGATGATGTGCGCCGATTGCCGAACCATTACCGGCTTCGCAAGCTGCGCCATCGACTCTCGATCGTTTGTCACCGGCAACCGTCCTGTTCGATCGACCAGCAACTTCGCACATCGTCAACGCGGCCGAAGCAACGAGTTGCGCCCTCAATATGCCGCTTCAACGTTCTGGACGCTCTGGAACGCGAGTGGCTAGTGAACGTTAGTCGGCGTGCGACAGCGCTTAGTGCGACCAGGCTCCTGCCAGTGGCGCCCTCTGATCGGGACCTTCCGCCAAATGCCTGACGAGCGGATTGGTGATCGCAGCGTCGCGCGCCGGCGCTGCCCGCCTTGGCGGGGTGAGGCGACCGCCGGCTGAGCACTCGACAAAACCAAGGCTTTTGAGCGACGCCGTAGCAGGCAACGACCATTGCAGCTCCCGGCAGCTAGTGGTCGCGGCCTAGATGTTTAGTCCCGGCATTTGCTGGAGCGGATTGATAGAGAAGCGTTCGGGGCTGGAAGCCCAGGCTTTGCAAATGAACTCGTAGGGCGTGAGGCCCTTGAGGGTTTTGAGCCTGCGGCCGAAGTTGTAAGCCGAGACGAAGTCGGCGAGATGTTGGCGGAGCTGGTCATGGCTCTCGTAGTAGAAGCGCTTGACCGTTGCGTCCTTTATGGTTCGGTTCATTCGCTCGACCTGACCGTTGGTCCATGGGTGCTTCGCTTTGGTGGTCCGATGGTCGATGTCATTCTTTGCACAGGCGAGTTCGAACGCGTGGGCCCAGTAGAGTTCGCCGTTTGCCATGGCCTCCTTGATCAAAGGTACAGCCGAGCCTCCGGCACCGGGGGTCGTGAACTGGATGCCATTGTCGGTGAGCATCGTATGGATCTTATAGGGAACGGCCGCGATCAAGCGCAGCAGGAACTCCCTTGATACGGCGGTGGTAGCCCTTTCGTGCAGTTCGACGGAAGCGAACTTGGAGGTTCGGTCGATCGCCACAAACATGTGGAGCTTACCCTGTTCGGTCCGCACCTCGGCGATATCGATCTGGAAGAAGCCGACGGGTAGCTCTTGAACTTCTTCTTTGCCGGTCTGTCGCCTTCGACGTCCGGCAGTCGGCCGATACCGTGGCGCTGCAGACAGCGGTGCAGCGATGAGCGTGTCAGTTGCGGGATGGTCGGCTGCAGTGCATAGAGGCAGTCATCAAGCGGCAATAGCGTGTAGCGCCGGAAGGCGACGATAACCGCCTCCTCTTCGACGGACAGTACCGTTGATTTCGCCCGCTTGGGGCCGGTCGGGAGGTCGGCGACCGAGGTCCGCTTCTTCCACTTGGCGACGGTCTTCTGGTTGATGCCGTAGCGCTTTGCCAGCGTTCTCAGGCTCGCTTGACTATGCTGTATCGCTCGACGGATCGCCTCTGTCGTCGTGGCGCTCCCATGAAGAACCTGGCCCATAGTGCATCCTTTGATTCGGCAGACAGGAATGCCCCATCAAAACCCGGGATCAACATCTAGTGCGGCGCGAACTCGCCTGGAAGCATTGCAATTGATGGACCACGACCGAATAGAACTGTTAGTAGTATTGTGGCTCTGACTTACGACAGTGAGAACCGACGTCGCGCCGGCGCGCGCTTGAGTCGAAGTGCGCGACGAGCGATAACCTAGGCGACAACCACACGGTTGCGACCTTCAAACTTTGCGCGATAGAGCCGCTGGTCGGCGACGTTCAGGAACCCGTCGAGCGTGTCTCCATCGCGCCCGAATTCCGATACTCCAACACTGATGGTGACGCCAACCGACGGTTCGGCTCCGACGTCGAATGCAGTGCGTTCGATGGCTGACCGAAGGCGTTCGGCTACCGCGCAAGCCGCGTCCAGCGTCGCCCCCGGCAGCAATACCATGAATTCTTCACCGCCCACGCGCGCGACAGAGTCGTAAGGCCGGATCGCTTCCAGACATTTTCGCACGAATACGCGCAGGACCTCATCGCCGACGCTGTGACCGCGTGAGTCATTGATATCCTTGAAATGATCGAGATCGAGCGACAGCAGAGACAATGGAGCACCGGTCCGCTTGGCCCGCGCGATCTCGGCGCCGATATGCTCGATGAAGTGGCGCCGGTTCCCGGCACCAGTCAGTGGATCGGTGGCGGCGAGCCGTTCTAGTCTTTGATTGCTCATTTGCACTTGTTGAAGCGCCTTTTGAGTGTCGGCCATCGATCTGGCCAGGCGTACCGTCATTTCTTCCTGGCTATAGATGGTCGCGAACGATTGCGTTGTTCGGAAAGCCTGAACAACGCCATAGCTGAGCAGAAAGAACCCGCCGGCAAAGATCGCGTGGGCCAGCCACCACATATGGTTCCATGGCGCCGCCAGAATGAATGCGAGCGACGATAGCGCGAACCACGCGACGGAAACGCCGAAAACAAGCATGAGCGGCGAGTGAATCCGTCGCATGAGCATGACCGAGACGTTCAGCGCACTGAATAGCAATGCGCCGCCCTCCATGGACAAGCGGACCGCCGGGTGCCCAGCATAGTGAGAATAGGCGACCAGTGCGACAGCTATGTCCACCGTCAGGAATAGGCCAATCCACATCAGCCATGCGCGCGCGTCCGAACGCTTCTCGGGCTCGTCTGACGGCTGATTGTAGCTGAGCAGCCCGATGAAGAGCAAAATCGACATCACCAGACGCGACGCCGGCCCATAGAGCAGGAACAGCCAAATATTGCGGTGCGCCATCCCAGTGAAGGCACCGTGCAGCGAATAGATCAGCGCGAACGCCAGAAAGCCAAGCGTCAACCAGCGCAACAGGGGCTCGCCTGAAGACCGGTAGCAACGCCACGTCACATATGTGACGAACAGCCCCTCGAGGGTGGCGACGACGATCGCGAATTCGTGGAACAGGTGATCTTCAAACTTCAGCGCGGGATCTTGCTGGAAATATAGGTAGGCGATGAACTGAGTGGGCAGCAGCGCGAAGCCGGTGATGAGAAGGATCGTATAGGCCTCTGTGACCAGCCGCAGCGCGTTGGGCCGCTCGTGCACCGTAAGATTGGTACTCATATGCTATACCGTCATTCCACGATGATTCCGCGCAGTCTTTTCCTGACTCCTGGGCTTTTCTTCAGAGACCTTAGAGTCCTGCTGTACAAAGAGTCCTGCTGTACAACCAAGATGAAGGCATCATGGTTCGTCTCCGCCGAAGGCCATCTAACAGCCTAGCACGATAATCACTGCTGACGGGCGCGGAGGTCATGAGCTTCACCTTCCGTCCATCTGCTGCACTCACTCAAGCAGCACGGCGACGCCGCCAGGATCGGCTTGCCATCCAGCAGGGCCGAGTTCCGCAGCCGCGGGGTTCCCTACGCCGGTGGCGCGTTATGTGTTAGAGGCCACCACGTTCAGTCCACCCGCTCCGCTGAAGGTAAGGGTATCGTGCGTGTTCAGTACGGTATCCCAGCTGCTGCCCCGAGTCGTCACGATCTGCGACCCGTTCGAAAAGGCGCCATCGGAGGATGAGGAAATCACGAGCCCGTTAAGGAAAGGATTCTGCGCATTACCGTACTCAATCGTCTGCTTGCCACCCACCGGTAGCGCCGCTGCGACGATCGGTCCGGGCTGGTTCGGCTCTGAGCCAACGCGCGTGACGAGCAACACCGTAAGTGTCAGCCCGCTTTGATTGATGAGTTTCTTGTACGCCACCTGTGACCTCCGTTACCTGCTGGGCGTCCCCGCGCCGAAATGCGGGACAGAGATTCCGCTATATACATAAGCCGGTTGAGCTAGGCCCCTGCCAGATCTTGTAGGCGGCCAATATTCGGAACCTGTCAGATAGCTTTCAGCACATTGAAAATGCGGTGCCGCTTCGGTGTAAGCGCGCCTAATGGCGCAGTGTTGCAGGAATAGGCAACAACCCGCTTACTCGGCACTAGCCAAACTGGTCGCGCTGGAATGTTTATTGATCGGCACAGGCGCCACCGGTAGTAATGAATTTCCGTTTTGCCGCCCCTGTCTGGTTGAAGACGGCGAAGTCAGAAACCCGACATGACGATGCTTTCATTCCTTATTCAAGCAAGGACCCCAATCGGTCCTTTGCGAGCCGCGAAAATCTGCTGGCATGACTTTGATTGGTCCCGATCAACGCGGCGTAGTTGCTGCTTATTATGATCTTTGCAGTGATTTGTCCCGGAGCTGTGCTTCACGAACTTCTTTGCACGCGCCGTTATCGGCGCGCCGATTGCACTGACGGTATTCGAACCGTTACATGCCGGAGAACGTTATGTGCTCTGCTTCCTTCTTTTCCCGCGTGGAGTCACCGAAGCAGGCGGCTCCTCGCAACGCCTACTTGATCGGAACCGGCATCGCCGCGTTGGCCGCAGCGGCCTACCTCCTCAAGGAGGGCGGGCTATCGGGCCCGAATATCGTCCTTTTCGAACAAATGGAGCAGTTCGGTGGAAGCCTCGACGCACACGGCAATCCGAAGGATGGATATGTCATGCGTGGCGGGCGTATGTTCGAGGAGAAGTTCAACTGCACCTACGACTTGTTGTCCTTCATTCCCTCGATCGCTGACCCGACGAAATCGGCCAAGGACGAACTGATGGAGTTTCATCAGGAGTTCTTCTGGAACGACAAGGCGCGCTTGGTTTCAGGCGGGCAGATCGTCGACGTCTCCGATCTCGGTTTCAGCGAGAGAGATCGCCTCGACCTGATCGCTCTTTGTGCGACGCCAGAATCGGTGCTCGGCGTCAGGACAATCCAAGACTGGTTCAAACCCCATTTCTTCCGTAGCAACTTCTGGCTCATCTGGTCCACGACCTTTGCTTTTGCGCCTTGGCATAGTGCCGTCGAGTTCAAGCGCTACTGTTTACGCTTCCTGCATCTGTTCTCGACGATCGATACGATGGCAGGAATCTACCGAACGCAGTTCAACCAGTTCGATGCGGTAGTCCGCCCGATCGTCGCATGGTTGAAGGCGCGAGGCGTGCGGCTCGAGATGAGGGCGGAAGTGACCGATATTGATGTTGTTGTCGAGGGCGGGCAGAAGACCGCGACCCATTTGCACTATCGGAAGGGCGGCGAGGATCGCACCACTGAGCTCGCCGAACGGGATATTGTGTTCGTCACCAATGGGTCAATGACATCCGACAGCAGCTACGGCTCTATGGACACGGTTCCGGTGCTGAAAACGCAGCGGATCGGAGGCTCCTGGCAACTATGGGAGCGCTTGGCCGCCAAAAGCCCCGACTTCGGTCGCCCCGCTGCTTTCGTTTCCAACATCGATCAGTCCAAATGGGAATCATTTACCGTCACTGCAGACGACGCGAGCTTCTTCGACCGGCTTGAAGCCCTCTCCGGTAGTCGAGCCGGCAAGGGCGGGCTGATAACGATCAAAGACTCCAATTGGCTCCTGACCGTCGTCCTTAATCATCAACCGCACTATTACGAACAGCCGAAGAATGTCTGGGTCTGGTGGGGATACGGACTTTTCCCGGACAGGCCGGGCCAATACGTGCATAAACCTATGGCGGAGTGCACGGGGCGTGAAATCCTCATCGAGTTGCTTTCGCACCTGCGATTCACAGACAGTATTGCGCACATTCTCGATACTTCGCGCGTCATGACCTCGCTGATGCCTTACGTTACGGCCCAGTTCATGCCGCGCGTGAGGTCCGACCGACCGGAAGTCATTCCGAACGGCTCGCGCAATCTCGCCTTCATCGGCCAATTCTGCGAGATCCCCGACGACGTAGTCTTTACCGTCGAATATTCCGTGCGGGCGGCGCAGATCGCTGTCTTCGGCCTACTCGACGTCCAGCGTCCGGTCTCACCGTTCTACAAAGGCCAGCATGATCCCAGCGTCCTCTTCGATGCCTGGAAGACGCTGCACCGCCACTGATCAACGGCAGGAAGCAAGGATCCGTCATGAGGCGTGTGAACAACAAAGTCATTCTGGTGACGGGCGGGGCTCGCGGGATGGGCGCGGCTCATGCGCGCCTATTGGTGGCTGAGGGGGCCAAGGTAGTAATCACCGATATTCGGCATACGGAAGGCGAAGCTCTTGCCGCTCAACTAGGCGGATCCGCCGTCTATGTCTGTCAGGACGTTACTCAGCCGGAGGAGTGGGCCGAGGCGGTCGCGAGTGCCGAACGGCAGTTCGGTGCGCTGCACGGGCTGGTCAACAATGCGGGGATCGCCAACATGGCTCCCCTCGAGCAATTTCCGCTGGATCAATGGAACAAGACCCTCGCCGTCAATCTGACCGGTGTATTCCTCGGAATGAAGGCGGCCTTGCCGGCCATCAGGCGCGCCGGCGGAGGTTCGATTGTCAACATCTCGTCGGTCGAGGGGCTGCGAGGCAGTGCCGGTCTCCATGCCTATGTCGCTTCCAAATTCGGCGTGCGGGGCATAACCAAGTCCGCTGCGCTGGAAGCTGCGGCCTCGGGGATCCGCGTCAACTCGATCCATCCCGGCTTCATCGCCACCTCGATGACCGAGAGCTTCGAGTCCTCTCTTTTCCCCATTCCGCTGGGCCGGCCAGCCGAGCCGCAGGAAGTGTCGCGGGCAGTCTTGTTCCTACTCAGCGATGAGTCCAGCTACCTCACTGGTTCCGAGATCGTAATCGATGGCGGCCTGACGGTCGGCGTCCCGCGCAAATACCCGGCACCCGAGAACATCTTTTGATGAGTCCAACTGATCACCCACCCGGACGGAGTGTTCCATGCATCATGGTAGCGGAAATTACGAAGCATTTGCCCGCCCCCGAAAACCCGAAGGTGTGGACAATAAGACGGCGTGGTTCGTCGGAGCAGGCCTGGCAGCGCTCTCTGGCGCAGCCTTCCTGATCCGCGATGGCCATATGCGCGGCGATCGGATCACCATCTTCGAACGGCTGAAAATACCGGGTGGGGCGCTCGACGGTGGCCAAGACCTGGAAAGGGGATTCGTGATCCGGGGCGGCCGCGAAATGGAGGATCATTTCGAGTGTCTATGGGATTTGTACCGATCGATCCCTTCGCTCGAAATCGAAGGTGCCAGCGTCCTCGATGAATTCTACTGGTTGAACAAGGATGATCCAAACTACTCTTTGCAGCGGGCGACTGTGAACCAGGGACAGGATGCGCGCACGGACGGGCTTTTCAGGCTGAGCGAAAGGGCGCTCAAGGAGTTGATTGCAGTCTTTCTTGCCTCCCGTGAGGAGATGGAAAACAAGCGCATCGACGAAGTGTTCGGAAGTGACTTTCTGAACAGCAATTTTTGGCTTTATTGGCGAACGATGTTCGCTTTTCAGGAATGGCATTCTGCTCTCGAGATGAAGCTTTATCTGCATCGGTTTGTTCACCATATTGGCGGCCTGCCGGATTTCAGCGCGCTGAAGTTTACCAGGTACAATCAGTATGAATCGCTGGTTCTACCGCTGTGCAAATGGCTGTTGGAGCAGGACGTTGACTTCCGCTACGGCGTCGAAGTCACCTGTGTCGATTTCGATATCAAGGCCGGACGCAAGCAGGCCACGGCAATTCACTGGCTGGAGGATGGCGTCGCGGGCGGTATCGGGCTCGGCGCCGACGATCTTGTATTCATGACGATCGGCTCGCTCACCGAAAACTCGGACATGGGAGACCATCACACCTCCTCTAGGCTCGACCAAGGCCCGGCGCCTGCTTGGGATCTGTGGCGACGTATCGCCGCCAAGGACACAGCCTTCGGCCGCCCGGACGTCTTCGCCGGTAATATCCCTGCCACCAAATGGGAATCGGCGACCATCACGACTCTGGACGCGCGCATTCCCGCCTATATCCGCAAGATCGCTAAACGTGAGCCGTTCAGCGGCAAGGTCGTCACGGGAGGAATAGTCACGGCGAAGGACTCGAGCTGGCTGCTCAGTTGGACCGTAAACCGCCAGCCGCATTTCAAGCACCAGCCCAGCGATCAGATCGTCGTCTGGCTCTATTCGCTTTTTGTTGATAGGCTCGGCGATTACGTGAACAAGCCAATGCAACATTGCACAGGCGAGGAAATCACGCAGGAATGGCTTTATCACCTCGGCGTGCCGGCCGACGACATACCGGGATTTGCTGCAACGGCCGCAAAGACAGTGCCGGTGATGATGCCCTATGTCACCTCTCTCTTCATGCCGCGCAAGGCGGGCGATCGGCCAAATGTTGTGCCGAACGGCGCCGTCAATTTTGCCTTCATCGGCCAGTTTGCTGAGTCGACGGAGCGCGATTGCGTCTTCACGACGGAATACTCAGTTCGCACGGCGATGGAGGCCGTGTACGCGCTCCTCAAACTCGAACGTTGTGTGCCGGAGGTGTTCAATTCTACCTATGATATCCGCAAGCTGTTCGCGGGGATCCGCAGGCTGCGCGATGGCAAGGAAGTCCAAGTTCCGGAACTAGAACCAGCGTTCTTGCGCAAGCTGATGCTGAAGAATATCGGCGGTAGAGACTTCGGAAGCACTGCTCAATGAATATCATCTGATTGCCGGGTGGCCATCTTGCGCTGATCGTCGGTCGTCGAAAAGATCCTTCGCGCTGTTCCTGCGCTCTGCCCCGGAGGGCAAGCGCCGCCTCGCCGTGCGCGCCAAGCGTCGAGCCCAGCGCTTGCACCATGAGCGAACTTGCGGACGAATAGGGCGACCATCACTGCTGCAGACTACAAATATAGGCAACGTCGATCATTCGCAAGATCACCACAACGCCTCAGCATATTACTGACGGCTGGCCCAGCACGGAAATCGGAGCGATCATGCCATCGAACAACGCCGCCAGCGATCTTTAGCTCGCGGATTCCCCGCGTTCTTATGCGCCTGCAGCCGTGGCGCGACCGGTACATAAGCGATGCGGTTCGCTGCTCCGATCGTGGCCTTATGCAAATTGCCGGCACTAATGCTTAGCCAGTCTTGCTGCCTTACACCTGCGTCCGTTTTCAGCAAACGGCGGCGCTGGTCGCTCGAAAATGCTTTGCTTCTACCGAAGGCGCATTGCCATCATACTTGGCAATCGGACGATCTTGGGGGAGTATCAGGCGACCGCCCCAAGCTCGCCGTTTATATCAATCGATCCGACTGCTCACCGCTGATGTTGTTGTACCTTGAGATTATCCAACAACTTCGAGCCTTCACTGAACGATCTCGACCAAGATCGCTCTGCCAAGTCGAGATAGCTTTTCAGCAACTCGGAGGGAGTTTTGACCTCGGCAACGACTTTTAGAAAAT
The DNA here is from genome assembly GCF_001189245.1 of Bradyrhizobium pachyrhizi. Lineage (GTDB taxonomy): Bacteria > Pseudomonadota > Alphaproteobacteria > Rhizobiales > Xanthobacteraceae > Bradyrhizobium > Bradyrhizobium pachyrhizi. The sequence continues at coordinate 111,528 of NZ_LFIQ01000053.1, forward strand.
TGGCCTGATCGTACAAGGAGGAAGCAGAAAATCTCAATCCGTCCTTCAAAGCCGCCGCGAAGAAGCTTGTCGTTGCTTCGATCGACTTCTGCCATTCTGGAAACACAAATGAGCCGCGCGCGGCTGCGGTCGACTCTTTAGTGTGCTCGGCGGCGCCGCCTAACCCGGCGGCCGATGCCTGGGTCACTTGCGGCCCTTGTTGTGTACGGCGTTTCTCGTCTTCGGCTATACTCGACGCCATTGGAAGTCTCCTCTCTGAAGGACTGTAAAGTTGTGATTGGTTTCGCGGATCAGCTCCCATCAACTTTCAGAGGGTAACACGGTCTCCAACGTCTGATACCTACCTCTTTTGGTGGATTCGATAAGGACTGACATCACGACGACATACAACGTGAGCATGCAAGCGCGGATCGTTCAAGTCGATGCTCGCGAACCGGCACTGCATCATTCCCGCCGAATACATTCATGAATGGCGGGAAGAAGACGGCGAAAAACAGCCATGTTTGTTCGCACGCCAGGACGGCAAGCCGCTTATGCTCGTCGGAATTGGGATTGGTCCGAAGTCAAAGGAGAACGAAGTTCCGTCGTTTGCCATCCTTACTGACGAGCCCAATGAATCGGTCTCGCCGTGCCATGACCGCATGCCGGTCGCGGTGATCGATCCGGAGAAGTGGTTGGACCTTGACAGCTTGACCTTGCCCCCAAGTTTTATCCAGTCCTGAGTTCGCCCCGGCTGTTGGATTTGCCCAGTTGGGCGATGGGAGCGACGGGAGCTGGCGCGGAGCCATCGGCATAGCGCAGCGCCAGATCCCGTCGCGGATGGCAGGTGAAGGCGAACTCGGACGGCGTCTTCCATCCGAGCCGCGAGTGTGGGCGCGCATCGTTGTAATCGGCCCCGCCAGCATCCGAGCGCGATGCGGGCCTGAGCCAGCGACGTGAACAGCGTCTCATTCAACAGTTCATCCCGCAGCCGGCCATTGATGGGGAAGACGGCCCCGCTCCCTCAGCGCCAACGATATACTGGCGTGGAGGAGCCGCTAACAGGAGGAATGCACCAATGGAAGTCGCGACAATTGGATTGGACATCTCGAAGCACGTGTTTCACATGCATGCAGTTGATAGCCAAGGCAAAGTGGCTGGTCGCCAACGGCTCCGGCGAGGAGAGATCATTTCCTTCTTCTCCTCACTCACACCTTGCCTGGTTGGCATCGAGGCCTGCGCGACCGCTCATCACTGGGCGCGGGAGATTCGGAAGTTTGGGCACGATGTGAGATTGATTCCGCCGGCCTATGTTAAGCCCTACGTACGTAGAGGGGCCAAGAATGACGCTGCTGATGCGGCCGCGATCTGCGAAGCGGTCGCCCGTCCCAATATGCGGTTCGTTCCAATCAAGACCGTCGAGAGCTAAGGATTCTTGATGCTTCATCGTGCAGGAGGCCTGCTGGTCCGCCAACGAACCATGACAGCCTGCGCCATTCGAGCTCACTTCGCCGAGTTCGGATTCATTGTCGGGCAAGGCCGGCAACGGGTGGATGGTCTGGTGGACTTGTTGGAGGTCGAGGGGTTGACGCTACCGGCCCATGCGCGCATCGCACTGGCCGTTCTTGTAAACCAACTAAAGGAATTGGACCGGCAGGTCGAGGCCATCGAGCGCGAGTTGGCTCAGATCCAGCGAGTAAATCCGATGGCGAAGTTGCTGTCCTTAATTCCAGGCATCGGTCCCATAACGGCTACAGCTCTCGCCGCAACGGTGCCGGATGCGACCATGTTCCGCTCCGGGCGAGAGTTCGCGGCCTGGCTTGGCCTGACGCCCAAGCAGAATTCCACCGGCGGGAAGGATCGGCTCGGCCGGATTACGAAACAGGGCGATTCCTATCTCAGGCACTTGCTTGTCATCGGAGCACGTAACGTCGTTCGGTACCCGGAGGCACGCTCTCGGGTGGGAGGCGGTTGGATCGAAGCCCTGCTGGAATGGCGTCGGCCGATGGTCGTCGCCATCGCAGTTGCCAACAAGTTGGCCCGGATCGTCTGGGCGATGATGACGACCGGGGAATTCTATCGGCCTAAGCTCGCGGTCTGACTTTCCGCGTATGTTGGCCACCTTATGGTGTGAGGGCAAATGACAGCATGATGGACGCCGGCGGAGCTGGGGATCGAGCAAGCCCGAAGAGCTTTAAGCGCAACAAGCGCGACCCGTTGATGAGGCCTCGATCCGCGATCTCCATCAGGGCCAGCGGCCATGGCATCGGTCGCACTGACAGGCCGTATACATGAACGCACCCGACCGGTATCCAAAGCGCGGCTGAAATCCTTGCATCCGCGGGGCCGTCTATACATGAAGCTCTCGATGAAGGCGTTCTGCATGGGCTTACCCGGCGCGATGTAGCAGGCGACGCGGCTCTGGTCGGCCCAGGTCAGGATGGCGGTGAGCTCGCTGCCATTGTCGCTGACCACCATCCTCGGCTTGCCGCGCTCAATCAGTAGCCGATCCAGTTCCCGCGCCACCCGAGTGCCGGAGAGTGAGGTATCGGCTACCAGCGCCAGACACTCGCGGGTGCAGTCGTCGACCACGGTCAGGACACGGAAGCGGCGGCCATCCGTGAGCTGATCCGACACGAAGTCGAGC
>NZ_LFIQ01000053.1:114163-126506 GCF_001189245.1 Bradyrhizobium pachyrhizi
CGCCATCGGCACCGTCATTGGTGCCCGGGTCCCGATCGCCCGCTTGCGGCCGCCACGGCGACGCACCGCAAGCTTCTCTTCCCGGTAGAGCCGGAACAGCTTCTTGTGGTTAATCACATAGCCCTCCCGCTTGAGCAGAACATGCAGGCGTCGATAGCCGAAGCGACGGCGCTCTCGGGCGATCGTTCGCATGCGTTGGCGAAGGCCGACATTGTCTGACCTTGTCGTCTGGTATCTCATGGTCATTCGGCAACAGCCGATGGCTGGACGAGGCGGATGACGTGCCCACCAAGACGCTCGCGCAGCTCGAATGGCAATACCTGCCGATGTTCGAGCACTCGCCGCGCAAGGCGAAGGCGATCATGTCGGAGCTCGCGATCAACCCTGATCTCTTTGTCCAATTGATCACGGCGATCTTTCGGCCCAGCCACGATAGCGGCGTGGCCGATCCGCCCGTCGAGAACGAGGAGCAGGCCCGCAATGTCGCGAGCCAGGCGTTCCGGCTGCTGCGGCTGTGGGATGTGATCCCGGGCACGGCTGCCGATGGATCGATCGACGGCGCCAAGCTCGAGGCATGGATCAAGGAGGCGCGCAAGCTCGCCCACGCCAAGGGCCGCGGTCTGGTCGCCGATCAGAAGATCGGCGAGCTGCTCTCGGCCTCCAAGATTGACGCAGACGGCATCAGGCCCGCCGTTCCGGTCCGCGAGGTGATCGAGGCGATCCGCAGCCGCGATCTGGAAACCGGGGTGATGATCGGGAAATCCAACCGCCGTGGCGTGACCTCGCGCGCGTACGGTGCCGGCGGTGACCAGGAACGTCAGCTGGCGAAGCAATATCGCGATTGGTCCGAGGCCACGGCCTTTGACTGGCCCCGCACCTCAGGGATCCTCGAAAACCTTGCCAAGAACTATGATCATCAGGCGAAGGCTCACGACGAGGATGCCGAACGCCTCGATTGGCGGTGAACATATGTGCCGACGCGACGGATCGAATGAGCATACGTGCAGGAGGTCGCTACCGAGCCTGACCAAAATGACTACTACATGCTGCCAGAGGAGGCGCTCCCTCTCCTCCCCGAGAAGTGGCGCAACAACTTCCAGTCGATGGCCGACACGGGAAGCGCGGCTTTGGTAGTTGTCGAGAAAGAGCTGTTACAGCTTTCTCGGATGTCAAACTCGTTCACGTCCCTGGTGGCATTGAAGCATGCGCAGAAGCGCCTGTCGGCGTACAAGTTCGACACCAGCATGGACGCCATCATGGAGCTCGACATGCTCACAACGGCATTCGTCGTGGCCTATGCCCGCGCGGTCGAGGGCCTGATGCGCCTGGCCGACGAGCGGCAGACCTATATGCGCGAAAATGCTTTGCAGAACTGGCCAATGCACGGCCGCGTCGCGCTGGTTATCGACGAGTTCGCCGAAGTGCAGTCGGCGATCGACACTGCGAACGAGAAGGAGGAGAAGGCCCGGGCCAAGCGCCTGGCCGCAAACCTGGTGAGCCTGGCCCGCCGGGCGCGCGCTCTCGGCATCCATATTGTCATCGCCGCGCAGCGCCATACGACAGATTCCGTCGACCGCGCGCTGCTCAATAATCTCAACTGGCGGCTCGTGATGCGCCAAGGCGCACGCCACACCGCGCGAGCGCTGCTCGATCTCGGCGATGACCTCGATAGCCTGTCAGTGATGCCGACCGAGCTGCCAACTGGACAGTTCTACGCTTACGACACCAGCACAGGCGATCTGAAACTGCTGCAAGCCCACATCGCACCGGGCGTGGTGTTCGAATGACATCGGGGTATCATAATACCAGCGGATGCGAGCGCGGCCCGCGCGCAGCAGCCGCTCTTTTTTCCTAAGATACCTATGTATCATCACGGGCTGTTTGCCCATGGGCAAGAGCCGGGATGCACAAAGCTGCACCCGCCGTGCTGGTGCGGTATCAGGGAAGTCGGTCAATCGGGCCTGCATGTCAGAGGACGAACGTGACGATGCAGGCGAGCACGATAAGGGCGCCGAAGGCACAATAGGCGAGCCCGTTGAGCTGACGCCTACGCTGCGGGGAAAGCTCGGCCAGCAAGGGTGTCGGTTCCTGTTCAAAGGCCGCATCGTGGCGCCAGGGCGCGGTGATGATGGGCCGGGCCCTGGTTGCTCTGAACGCCGCAGCGGTGCCCCGCGACTTGGCGCAGGCGGCCAGCATGGTGCTCACGTACTTGGCGATGACGTCGCTATCGCGGCGCGGCACCGGTGGGCCGTACTGGCTGAGCCATTTGCGGAACGCCTGAACGGCATCGGGCGTGGCTGTGTCGATGGTGAGGGTACAAATCCATGAATTGTGGGTCATGGTCATGGTCATTCTTTCATTGGTTGTGTTGGTCAGCAAGGGGTGCGAGCACGGCCGCGCCAGCGGACGCGCGCAGCAACCCCTGCGCTGTTTTCCTTAGATACCGTGCCGTCACGCGCTGTTGTCGGCGAGTCGCCGCTGCGGTAATCTGTCGGCAGGCCTGTATTGTGGCATGGCCTACATCTGAGCCCTGCGCCAGCGGGGCTTTTTTTATCGGTGACGCGCGCGCTACGCCGCTGCATCGCCATTGCGGCCCGCCCCTTGCAGTAGCAACGCTACGCCTCACACTGAACTTGTAACTGAACTTTTTGGGCCTCGTGCCCCGCATCCTGCGTCCCGGCGTGATGCAGGGGCCAACGAGGAGAACATGAGTAACGAGCGGTCAGCACCTAGGCGGTTTATGGAACGGCCAACCATTCACTGCCCGAAGTGCGAGCAGCCGGCGCCGGTGGCCTTCGATAAAACGGCCGGTACGATCATCTATCAGTGCTGCAACGTCGTGGAGCCCTACCCGCCGTACCTGATGGTGGAATTTACCAAGAAGTACCGCAACCGCGACAACTACCACGTCCCGTTCCGAAGCGCTGACGGCTACAGCGGTTACATCAGCCTGTTCGTCGAGCAGGGCCGCGACGTCCGCCCCATCGTCGAAAAGATGCTCGGCATGGCTCTGACTGACTACACGGGCAAATGAGGGGAATAGCGATGGAACGTCCAACCATTCACTGCCCGAAGTGCAAGCAACCCTGCGTCGGTCACGGTGGACAAGGGAGAGCCGCACGATCCTCTATGAGTGCTGCAACATCGTGGAGGGCTATCCGCCGTATCTGGACGTGGCGTTCTGCAAGATGTACGGCAGCCGCGACAACTACCTCGTCCAGTTCCGCAGCACTGACGGGTACAGCGGCTTCATCAACCTTTTCGTCGAGGAAGGCGTGACGCGCGGCCCATCGCCGAAAAGATGCTCGGCATGGCCGTGACGAACTTCATCGGCAAATAGCGACAGAAGGGGCCTGCTGGGCCCCTTTCTCATGCGCTGGATTCTGTTGACCGCGACAAGGATTGAAATCCATCGGCGCTGTCCCATACTGCTGCCACTTCCACATACCGTTTCATCCATACCACGCGCCTCCAGGCGCGTGGAAGATACATGGAGTCAAACAATGCTGGTATTGAAACCGGGCTATAACCCGCCGGGCTATCGGTGGGACTTTCCTCTCGATGGCACGAACAGCCCCGAGGGCACGGAGGTCACACCGATACCGGCCGATGCCAAGATCGGCGGCAAGATCATCGGGCTGCCGAGGAGAATCGTTTAGCGAACGCAAAGAGCGCCCACGGGCGCTCTTTTTGATGGCTGCGGTGCGCAGGCCTCACGGCCAGTCGCCGCCTTCGTCGCCAGCGTCGATCACGTCCGGGCATTCCTGGCCTTCGTGGGCTGGATAGAAGTTTACGCAGAGCCCGCCGCAGCCGGCTTCGTACTCGGCATGCTTGGCAACAACACCGTAGTGCTCAGCTAGGGCGTTCGCGGCGATCAAGACGGCCGCTTCCAAGCTGCCGATAAGGACTCGTTGGGTGTGCTCGTCGAGCGTGGAGTCGCTGATGGCGTCGCAAAGGTCGTTGACGTTGAGGATCTTGGTCATGTCGGCGCCTCCTAGTATTCGTCGGCGCGCATGATGGTCATGACCCGCTGGGTGACCGTCGGATCGGCCGGATCGGGAGAGCCCATCGAGCCGGTCTGGTCGTAGTAGTCGACCTTGAAGAAGAAGCGGTCTGAACCTAGGTCGATCGCGCCGAAGTCGTGCTCGCCGTGTGGATCGTTGTCCGGCGTGAAGTTGTCGAACTTGCGCACCGCTTCGAGCAGATCGGCTTGGCGGTCGATTTCGAGGCTGGTCACACCGGGTGTAAGCAGGACGGTCCCGCCGAAGACTAGGTTGCGCCTGAAGCTGTCGTTGAGGCTGCGGATTTTCTCGGCGTTGGTGTCGTTGAGCATTTGAGTATCTCCCTTGTTGTCGGCTGCGCCATCGCGGCCGGTCGGGAGAATTCAAGGCCCGCAGGTCTGAGCGGGCAGGCAAGGAGGCTCCGCCCGAGGGCCCCGCCTTCGGGATGCGGGTGGATGCCTTGCCGGCATGCGCTACGGGCCTATTCACCCCGACCTTACCGGCCGGGTTGGTGCAGACCTTCAACGGGGCACTCGACTCGACCAAATGCCGAGGAAGCAAAATCGCAATTGCGATTGCACGACGGTGATCGCGCGCGCTAAACTTGAATCGGGTAGCGCTCGTAAGTCGAGGGCGAGCGCTGGGGGAATACGTATGAAACAGCTGAACGTCGAGCTGCAGCACTGCTACGGCATCAAGGCGCTCAAGGAACAGTTCGATTTCGGCTCAGGCAGCGCTTGCGCCATTTATGCGCCGAACGGCGCCATGAAATCGTCCCTGGCAAAGACCTTTCAGGACATCGCGGACGGCAAGGCTTCAGGAGACCGCGTGTTCCCCGAACGCCCATCCGCCCGGAAGGTCATCGACGAAACCGGGACTGAGATTGCCCCGGAATGCGTACTGGTGGTCCGGCCCTACGACGAGGTGTTCGGCCACACCGAGAGGACATCGACGCTTCTCGTCAATGCGCCACTTCGGGAGGAGTATGAAAAACTTCACCTCGACATTGATGCCGCCAAGGAGCGCTTGCTCGCAGCGCTGAAAGCGCAGTCCGGCACCAAAAAGGATATCGAGAAGGAGATATCGCTCACCTTCACGCGCGAGGAACAGCAATTCTATCGGGCCCTGATCCGGATCAGGGACGAACTCGCCTCCCAAAAAGGGCAGGCGTTCGCGGACATCAACTACGACATCATCTTCGACGAAAAGGTACTGACGCTCCTCAACACCAAGGACGTCAAGACCGCGATCGAATCCTACATCAAGAAATACAACGAGTTGCTGGCCGCCTCGACCTATTTCAAGAAGGGCGTCTTCAACTATTATAATGCTGCCACGATCGCGAAGAGCCTCGCGGATAACGGCTTCTTCAAGGCCAAGCACTCCATTCGCCTGAATGCCGACAAGACGATCGACATCGGGGATGAAAAGGAACTTGAGAAGCTTATCAAGGCCGAGAAAGAGCAGATTTCCAGCGATAAGGACCTGCGCAAGAAATTCGGCGATCTGGAGAAGCTCATCCAGCGCAATGCGACCGTGCGGGAATTCGATGAATATGTCTCCAACAACGAGCACATTCTGCCGGAACTCTCCAATATCGATAAATTCCGGGAAGAGGTCTGGAAATCCTATCTGAAGGCCAACTGGGACGCATATGTCGACGTCGTCGATAAGTTCCAGGCTGCGGAAAAGCGGCGGGCCGAGATCGAGGCTCAAGCCGCGGCCGAGCGCACGCAGTGGGAAGAGGTCATCGACGTCTTCAACAGCCGGTTCTTCGTGCCGTTCAAGCTGGAAGCCAAGAACCGCCTTTCGGTGATGCTCGGGCAAGAGCCAATGCTGTCACTCGGGTTCCGCTTCGAGGACGGCAAGGATTCAGCGGAGGTCCAAAAGGAATCGCTGGTCGAGGTCCTCAGCACCGGCGAGAAGAAGGCCCTCTATGTGCTCAACGTCATCTTCGAGATCCAGGCACGCCGCAAATCCGGGCAGAAGACCCTGCTGGTGGTCGACGACATCGCCGACTCCTTCGACTATAAAAACAAATACGCCATCATCCAGTACCTGATGGAAATCGGCGAGGACGCGATCTTCACCCAACTCATTCTGACGCACAACTTCGACTTCTTCCGTACCATCAACAGCCGGCTGCTCGTCCCCTACTCGCAATGCTACATGGCGTCTAAGAGCGAAGGCGGCCTGCAGCTGGCGCGCGCCTCCGGCATCCAAAATGTGTTCGTCCGCGACTGGAAAAAGGCGTTTTTCAATGATCCCATGAAGCGGATCGCGTCGATACCGTTCATGCGCAACCTGATCGAATATACCAAGGGTGAAGATGACCCCGATTACCTGCGCCTGACCTCCCTCCTCCACTGCAAGGCGGATACGGCCTCGATAACCGAGGCCGATCTCGACAAGATCTACACCGGGCTGTTTGGCGGCACAGGCGCCTGGAAAAAACCCGGTGACACGGTGATGGCCTCGATTCAGGCGCAAGCGGCACAATGCATCAAGGATGGCAGCACCTCGAAGCTTGAGAACAAGATCGTGCTGTCCTTGGCCGCGCGTTTCTCGGCAGAGAGCTTCATGGTCAAGAAAATCAATGACCAGAAAAAGGTTGACGCCATCAAGGCGCTCCAGACCACCAGGCTTCTGTCGCTTTATCAGGCGTGCAAGGATTGCGACGATGGCGCCGTGCGGGTCATTCAACGGGTCGTATTGATGACGCCGGAAAACATCCATCTGAATTCGTTTATGTACGAGCCCATCCTGGACATGTCCGACGACCACCTGCGCGCCCTCTATCAGGATGTCTGCAAGCTGAGTTAGCGCACGGCGTAGCCGTTGACAGCGACCTATAGATATATTACTATAACCCCGTGAATGATCTACTGCGCACGATCAAACCCACGGTTTTCGTGGGTTCGAGCAAGAAGGACCTGCGGGCTTTTCCCGCGGCCGTCCGAAGCGAGATCGGCCAGTCCCTTTTCGAAGCGCAGCTCGGCGAACACCCGCGCAATGCGAAGCCCCTGAAGGGCTTCAGCGGCGTTTTAGAGATTTGCGACAACTTTGACGGCGACACCTACCGAACCGTCTACAGAACGCGGTTGGAGGGCGTCCTGTAGTCCTGCACGCGTTCCAGAAGAAGTCCACCAGCGGCATCGCCACGCCGCAGCGGCACATTGACCTGGTCCGGCAGCGCCTGCGCGACGCCGAGGCCATCCACAAGGCAACCAAGGGAGACCGATGATGAGCACGAAGAAGAAGCTGCCCGCCCATAGCCGGGGCTCCGGCAACATTTTCGCTGATCTCGGCCTACCGAACGCCGAGGCGCATCAGCTCAAGGCCGCTCTCGTCGTTCAGCTGAAACGGCTGATGGCTGATCGGGAAATTACCCAGACCGAAGCCGCCAAACTGGTCGAGATGAAGCAACCCGACCTGTCCAAGCTGCTGCGGGGGCATTTCAAGCTGGTTTCGGTGGAAAAGCTGCTGCGGATGCTGACAGCGTTCGATCAGGACGTCGAAATCACGGTAAAGCCGCATCGGAAGCGCGGCGAAGCCGGCCGGATCACGTTTATTCCGGCCTAGCGAGACCAAAGGGAGGGTTCATGACATTCAAGGCGACCGCGGCTGGAGCCGCGCATGAACCCACCCTGCATTGCCCCAATTGCAACCACGAGATCCGGCTCACGGAATCTCTCGCGGCGCCCTTGCTCTCGGAGACACGCCAACGTTTCCAGGAACAGCTCGCCAGCAAGGACGCGGAGGTCGCACGAAAGACCGAAGTGCTCCAGCAAGAGCGGGAAACGCTTCAGAAGGATCGTGAGCAGATCGCGGACCAGGTGGCCAGCCGGCTGGCGGCTGAGCGCAGTCAACTCGTCGCTGCGGAAGCCAAGAAAGCCAAAGATGCAGCCGCAGCTGAACTGCTAGCGCGCACCAACGAATTGGCCGAGCTTCGGCAAATGCTGGAAGCGAACAACGCCAAGCTGGCGGAAGCGCAGCAGGTGCAAGCTGAGCTGCTGCGCAAGCAACGGGCGCTCGACGAAGAGAAGCGGGAGCTTGATCTGACCGTCGAGAAGCGTGTCCAGGCCTCGGTTGAACCGATTCAAACCAAAGCGCGACAGGAAGCTGATGAAGCCGCGCGGCTGCGCGTCGCCGAAAAGGACCAGACCATCGAGTCGATGACACGCACCATCGAAGAGTTGAAGCGGAAGGCGGAGCAGGGCTCACAGCAGTCGCAGGGCGAGGTCCTCGAACTGAAACTCGAAGAGCTGCTTCGCGGCCGCTTTCCAACCGATACGATTGAACCGGTCGGCAAAGGCGAGCTTGGCGCGGACGTTATCCAGCAGGTCAACGGATCGATCAGCCAACCCGCCGGCATCATCCTTTGGGAGACCAAGCGAACCAAAGCCTGGAGCGACGGGTGGCTGGCTAAGCTGCGTGACGACCAGCGCCGCTCCGGCGCTGACGTCGCTCTGATCATCTCCCACGCCCTACCCAAGCATATTGAGCAGTTCGACCTGGTGGACGGTGTCTGGGTGGCTCATCCTCGCTGTGCGCTGCCTGTGGCGGTCGCGCTCCGCCAGGCTCTGATCGACGTCAGCAGTTCACGACTGGTCCAGCAAGGTCAGCAAACGAAGATGGAGCAGGTCTACAACTACCTGACAGGGACGAAATTCAGACAGCGGGTGGAAGCCGTCGTTGAGAAGTTCGACGATATGCGCGAGGATCTCGACAAGGAACGGAAGTTCATGGGTCGGCAGTGGGCGAAACGGGAAACCCAGATCCTAGCGGTTATCGACAGCACGGTGGGGATGGTCGGAGACCTACAAGCCATCGCGGGCAAGGCCATGCCAGAGATTCCGAGCTTAGACCTGCCGCTACTGGAAGACAGCATGAGCACGGAACGGGAGGCCGGATGAGTTGGCGGGGCGTATCCAGCATTGCGCTAGCGGGATTTCAGAGACCAACGGGGTAACAACGCGAAAGCGTAGTATTGGAGTGCGTTGACCATGGCCGGCTTTGAGCGCCATCGACTTTTTCCGTACTATCTCAACAGCCGGCGCCTTGGCTTACTCGCTGACGTTAATTTCGCGATCGAAGCGCAAAGCCCGCTCGTCGAGAATTCGGGCGATCGGGTACTTGCAATGAGAGACGTTGCCGCGACAGCTCAAGACCTGTTGCGACAAGGTCGGTTTTCAAACCTCGCCGAGGTGGTTGCCACCAAGGATGTCGACGACAAACGCATTTTGGGTTTCGTCTGGGGCGTCTTCACGTTTTCCGGCGCAGCCGAGGCGATCAGGCGGGCATAAGAAGGAAAGCCGCCTAGGAACGCCACCCTGAAAGCGGCTATTCCTCTAGCGGCGACCGAGTTCGACATGCTTGGAGAGATGAGCATCGATCATTTCTTCTCGACAACCTCTGTCGGGGTATTAAAGGGCAAGAAGCGCATGCTTGTTGCCGGTCATTTCGAATTTCACGGACATAGAGTTGAGGTTTTTCCTTACATTATCGGCGAGGAGATCGAAGCTGCCGGTCCCCTTCCGATGCCTATTGCAACGTCGATCCGCGTCTATGCGCAGGACATCGATCAATTCTCACGGGTCGAGCACAGTCCCCAACCAACAGCAGCCGACCTCAAAGCAATCGAGAGCATGCCTGAGGTAGCGGTGAAACAAGCCTTCGCTGACATTATCGGGGAGCCTTATGTATCGAAGGATTGGGGTGGCGAGAAATCCGACCTGCAGACCGCGCGTTTGACGATCGAAGACGAGCCGACATCGGCAGCCTTTCTATTTAAAGGACCGTCCGTGTCTGGCCCGCTCCATCCCGGCAACATGGGCAAGCGTGGCAATCAACTGATCCGCGCTTTCGATGAACCTGCGAGCGGTTCATGCCCAGCCGGCTGCACACCTCATCAAGTTGCTTGAGGCGTTCGTCCGAAAGTCGAACTGAAATCACGCGCTTGGTCATGCCCAAAACATACGGGCAATTCCTAAATGAAAGCTTGGAGGCTTCGCGAATCATTGAAAGCAGATTTTCGAAGATTCGACGCTCTCGGATATCACGCCGCACTCTTACGCCACAGCTTCGCGAATGATCTCGGCTTCACAGAGTCACCATCGCCGCGCTCGTTGGCCATGAAGGACTCTGTCACCAGAAACTAAATCCGCACGCTCGACATAGCTCTGATTATGGCTGCCGACACGATCGCCGGCTATGTTGAAGGACTGCTTGACGGAAAGGCGCTCACGGACACGCACTCCTTGCCGCCGAGCGCCGCGCGCGGGGACGCGCCGCATTCCATGGCACGACCTCGACGCGCGCGCCGGCGAGATAGTTGGGCTTGGTGGACGAAGTGGTCGGCAAAGTAGCGCTGGCCATTCGAAACGTCCCGCCACTGCCGCGGCCGAGCCGTTCGGAAGATGATCTTGTTGTCGCGTTCGACGAACTGATCGACCAACTCGGGCGAATTATCATCCGGTTGGCTGTTTCCGTGCTGAAAACGCATCCGGCGAAGCACGTCTCGCGGAAGTGGGGCAGCGAGGCCGCATATCAGCCGCGCTGAAATTCGCGGCACTCGCGGCCCATCCCTACGCGTCATTTGACAGTCTTCCAAATCCTGCTGACTGCAGCCTGGGGTGGCTTCTACGCTAGCTTTGTTCTAGGGCAGCGAAACCGCATTCTGCCTCGACTTTCAAGTCCTCGTCCAGGTCGGTCGCTTTCAATTGGAAAATCAAGGTGAGCCGGTTGTCAGGGCGAATTGTGCGGGGCTAGAGTCACGGAGTGTCTCTTATTGGCTCAGCACGGGTCTCATCGCGTTGTTCTCGGCGTGGAGCCCGGCGAGCTGATCGTTGTACACCATGACGAGCGCCGCACGTCTGATTTCGCTCAACGATGTCCAGTTGATGACATGCACGTCGGAAATCCGCACGAGCCGTGCGCCGAAGCGTACTATTTTGGCACTATTATTCCAGGTTCGCCTGGCACGCCGGTTGCTGAGAGACGTATGAGCTTGGCGGCCTTAGTGACGGCCCTCGCGAAGACAGCTTGGTCTTGACCGGTAACTCGCACGAACGGCGCATTCTTCCGTCCGTGTGTCTTTTCTGTAGGCTTGGAGGTCTAGCGGGCTCGGCTCCAAGCGCGAAGTTTCGTGGAGATCATGCCGTGACCCGTGAAGAGGCTTTGCAGAACGCGATAGCGGCGCTCCGAGACTGGTCTGACGGGAAGACCGAAACGAGCGCCGTGCTTGCCGCGATCGCGGAGCTTATGGCGACTAGGCCGTCACCTAAGCCACCTCAGAACCAGAACCTCTCGTTATAGGCTAAAACTGAGATGGCAGCAGGATGGATGGCTTCGATGTAGATGGTACGAGAGGGCCACGGGCTTGGTACGGACCGCCTACGCACTGCGCTTGAAGCGTATAGGCATCCAGAACTGCCGCAGAGCCTCGATGGTTGCTGGAATGTCGCGCCAGGCGTTTTGCACGATAGGCTGCGTTCACAGCGTGCGCCGGGCCGGGGGTAGCAAGGGCCGACCGGCGTCGTCGATGCAATGGACCAAGATCGGCCGCAGCATAAGGTGTTCGGTTCAGTTCGCGGAGAGCAGCCGCGACCAGACGAGAAGCCGAAGCTTCATGACGGTGTAGAAGCCCATGCACCAGGGCTGCGGGTCGACTTGGCCGTCCTGCGATCGCACGAACAGTGGCTCGAAGCTCTCTCCGGTCTCTTCGACAGTGTCTCGCTGATCGCGTTGTGGCGCATCAGCGTGGCGGCGATCGCCGAAAACTCCTCGGTGTCATGATTGAAGGCGTCGGGATCTACGCCGAGGAGCGGGCACCCCATTCCTCGGAGGCCATCGAGACCGGCCCGGCGACCACCGCGGCCACAGCGCCGTCGAGCATGGAGAGCGACGCCGCCCGCGGATGCCGAAGCGTCGGCGACCTGGCGCGCTCGCTCATCCATTGTCCGAGCCGTTCGAACGACATGGCATGGTCCGCATCGTCGTCTTGCGTGCTTTTCGCGTTCCCCGCCGTTGCTTCGGCTTCGTCATGCCACGGCTCGCTTTTCGGCTTCGCGTGCGGCCTTCCAGTTCCAGGCCAGAAGTTCGTGAAGTTATCCGGTCGGGATGGAAGTTCGCCGGATCCAGGTGCGGCGGGGCGAAGGCATACACACCCGGCGCGACATGGCGTATTCGTCCGGAGGCGGCGTAGTACTTAAGCAAAAGTCAACGGGATAGCTACCAACGGATCCACCTCTCCGTATCGTTGGGCGATGTCCGCAGGTTACGCATCGACCTGGATATGATGGTCGATCCAGAGGCCCGCTCGATCGAACAGCCGGTGAGTG
>NZ_LFIQ01000054.1 GCF_001189245.1 Bradyrhizobium pachyrhizi
GATGCCGGCGTGTCCGCCTTCGCGATGGAATTGATGCCGCGCATCACCCGTGCGCAGGTGATGGACGTCTTGTCCTCGCAGGCCAACCTGGCCGGCTACCGCGCCGTGATCGAGGGCGCCGAGGCCTTTGGCCGCGCCTTCCCGATGATGATGACCGCCGCCGGCACCGTTCCGGCCGCGAAGGTGTTCGTGATGGGCGTCGGCGTCGCCGGCCTGCAGGCGATCGCGACCGCGCGGCGGCTCGGGGCCGTCGTCACCGCGACCGACGTGCGCCCGGCCACCAAGGAGCAGGTGGAATCGCTCGG
>NZ_LFIQ01000055.1 GCF_001189245.1 Bradyrhizobium pachyrhizi
AGACCGATCGCCAAAGGGCGAAACGGCATGCGTGGTGGCGCCATTGTGGGGCAATGGCGGGAAGATACAAGCTGGTACCGGCAAAAAAGCCCCCTCCACCAAAGTGGAGAGGGCTGTCGTGGTTCACGCGGCGGGTTGCCACTCTTTCAGCTTGATCAGTTTAACGATCGCGGGGCGGCCTTTGAGAACCGCCCAGCTCAGTGCGGTGTGGCCGTCACGATCCTGAAGACCGACCGCCGCGCCTTTCGCGAGCAACACCTCGACGACGTCAGTGTAGCCCTTGTAGGCCGCCCAGATCAGCGCGGTTTTGCCATTCCTGTTCTGGAGATCGAGGATAGCTCCCTTTGCAAGCAAGGCTTGCACGATCGCGACACTACCGTTGCAGGCCGCGCTGATCAACGCGGTGTTACCATC
>NZ_LFIQ01000056.1 GCF_001189245.1 Bradyrhizobium pachyrhizi
AAAACAACCCCATGCAAAGGAGCCGGTGGCAGGCGGTCGACCAGTCAATTTGACACGTCGGGCAATTTCAGGGTATTCTTCCAATATTCCGAAATTGTGCAGACGCCCCTCGGGCTCGCGAC
Source organism: Bradyrhizobium pachyrhizi (assembly GCF_001189245.1). GTDB lineage: Bacteria > Pseudomonadota > Alphaproteobacteria > Rhizobiales > Xanthobacteraceae > Bradyrhizobium > Bradyrhizobium pachyrhizi. Next base: position 123 of record NZ_LFIQ01000056.1, read on the forward strand.
TTCCGAGCGGCCTTAAGCCGCGCCGGCGACGGGTTTGCGCCGGCGCGTGGTGCTCGCTCCCGCAGCGGGGCCGCGGCGGTGCCCGGCCAGCAGCTCGCGGATCTGGGCGGCGGGCTTCGGCGGGCTGAACAGATAGCCCTGCATTTCCGAGCAGCCGAGCTCGCGCAGCAATTGCTTCTGCTGCGCGGTCTCGACGCCTTCCGCCGTCGTCGTCATGCTGCGCTCGGCGGCGATGTTGACGACGGCCTCGACGATGCCGGCCGAGCCCTGCGGATCGGCGATGTCGGTGACGAAGCAGCGGTCGATCTTGATCTTGTCGAACGGGAAGCTGCGCAGATAGCTCAG
>NZ_LFIQ01000007.1 GCF_001189245.1 Bradyrhizobium pachyrhizi
GGAGGTAGATTCACATTCGAAGTGCAACACTTGAGCAAAGGCCTCGGCAGGCGTGCGGTAGTCAAGGCATTTGCGCGGGGTGTTGTTGTAGGCGGCGATGAACTGGCGGAATCTGGCGGTCGAGAGGGTTACGAGATCGGTCTTGCGGGGAATAAAGCGGCGCATCCTGCCGATAGCGTTCTCGATGCCGCCCTTCTGCCAGGGGGCGTGGGGATCGCAGAAGAAGGTCTCGATCGAGAGGCGGTGCAGCGCCAGGTGACCGGCGAACTCGGTGCCGTTGTCGAAGGTCACGGTCTGGCGCAGCTCCTGTGGCAGGGTCGCGAAGAAGCCCACGAGATGGCGGGCGACACCGCGCGCGACCTTGCTGGCAAGGCGGATGCCGAGCAGCAGACGCGAGGTGCGCTCGTGCACGGTCAGCACGGCCTGACCGTATTTCGAGAACATCATCAGGTCGGCCTCCCAGTGTCCGGGCACGCTGCGGTCGGCCACTTCGATCGGCCGATTTGCCAAGGAAACACGGCCTTCGATGAAGCTTGCGGGGCTGCCGCCCCTCTTGCCGCGGCGGCCGCGCTTGCTCTTGGCGCGCGGCAGATAGCGCCGCCAGTTGAAATCCGTGGTGCGCCTGAGTTGGGCATAGATGAAGCGGTAGATGGTCTCGTGCGAGATCACCTTGCGCCCGGACTCGCGGGCCAGCCGGCCGGCGACCTGCTCGGGCGACCAGCCCCGGCGAAGGCGTTCCAACACCGCGCGGCGCAGGCCGGGCTCCCGTTCGAGGCGTCCGCCCGTCCAGCGCCGCGCTCGCATCTGGTGCTGGGCATAGTTTGGCTTGTAGCCGACCTGGCTCCCCCGATTGCGCCTCAGTTCCCGAGAGACCGTTGATGGCGAGCGATCCAGAGCTGCCGCGATTTGCCGGACCGAGCTGCCATTGGCCGATAGGCAGGCAATCTCGCATCGGTCGTCCAGAGAGAGCTGCTTGTAAGTCCGCCCCATGGCAACACCTCCTCAAGGAAGTGTTGCACTTCGTTTGCGAACTCAGGGGAC
>NZ_LFIQ01000057.1:0-3415 GCF_001189245.1 Bradyrhizobium pachyrhizi
GGTTATGGGTCCCGGGCCAAGCCCGGGACGACACCGAGGATGTTGCACGATCAGTGAGCGAACGCACGACGCCGCGACCCGAGGCCCTGCGGCGGCGACGCGCATACAGCCGTCGTCCCGGCGAAAGCCGGGACCCATAACCACAGGATCGGGTTGGCGAGACACGCCGGGGCCACAGCGTCGTGCACTCAACCGAAATTTGTGGTTATGGGTCCCGGGCCAAGCCCGGGACGACACCGAGGATGTTGCACGACCCGCGGGTCATACTATGCCTGCGAGTCACACCTGCGCGTCATCGCGAAACGAGATTACCCGCCCAGCTGCCTCTTCACCCCGAGCGCCAGCCGGAACAGCGGATCGCTCCGCTCCGACGGATAGAGCGCGCTCCTCGTCACCTGCGGGAAATTGTCGTTCTTCCAGAACGACGCCGGCGTGAACAAGAATTTGGCGACCAGCCGCCGGCCGAAATCCATCTCGTAGGGAAAGTAGTTTTCCTTCTGCTCGGTGCCGGACATCTCCGGATACTCGCCGAGCAGATAGCCCTCCTGGATGTGCGGGCGCACCGCAGACGGCGGGCAGACGCTGGAGAGGCGCACGATCTGCAGGCCGGCCTCGGCGCTCGCGGTGATCGCGCCGCTCAGATTCGGCACGCCGAGCACATAGAGGAAGGCCGTGCCGGTCTCCGCCAGCGAGGCAAAGGAGGCGGCGATCCGGATCGAATGGGTGACGTCGAGCAGCGGCGTGGTGCAGACCTCGTAATGCTGCAGGATCGACCAGCGCAGGATGCGATGCCGCTTCAACCGCTCGAGCCCGAGCAGCTTTTCCTTGGCATATTCGGCGATCAGGATCCGCTCGGCGCGTTGCAGCGCATCGAATCGCCCGACCAGCGTCGCCTGATCGGGATTGCCGCGGCCGCCGCGAAACAGCGTCGGCTTCAGCGACGAGTTGCGCTTGATGTTCCTGAAGTCGGCGCCCTGGCCGCGAAACAGCAGCACATGATCGCGGTTGAGGAATTGCAGCTCGGCGATCTTGGTGGCGAGCTCGAGATAGGAGCCGACGCGATGGCCCGGCCCCTCCCGCACCGCCGAGTTCTTCGCGACCTGGCATCCGCGGCGGTCGAAGAACGACCAGATTTTTTGGCTGCCGATGGTTTCCATGGAGACACCAGAATTCTCAACCCGTCATTCCGGGGCAGCCTGCAAGGCTGAACCCGCAATCCATTTTTCCATGCGTGATGCGGCCCGATGGATTCCAGGCCTGCGCCACTCGGCGTATCCCGGAATGACAGCAGATATGCGGCTCGAGATCCCGGGTTCGCGCCGAGGCGCGCCCTCTGATGCGCAATTGCGCATCGGGGATGACCGCAGAGCGGTCACCGCCCCACGAGCTGATCGGCAAAATACCCGATGGTCTTGCGATAGATCACCGCCCTGTTCCACTCGCGCATCGCCTCGAAATTCGCGGTGCCCTCGCCATAGGGCGCGCCCATCTTGAAGCCGCTGGTGTGCAGGAGGTTCGCGGTCGAGGCCAGCACGTCGGCGACCGAGTGGCGCAGGTCGACATGGCCGTCGCCGTCGAAATCGACGCCATACTTGATGTAGGACGACGGCAAGAATTGCGTCTGGCCGATCTCGCCGGCATAGGCGCCGATCATGTCGTTGAGACGGAGATCGCCGCGCTGCACGATCTTGAGCGCGGCGAAGCAGCTCGCCCTGGAACAGGTCGGTGCGGCGGCAATCATGCGCCAGCGTCGCGAGCACGCGGAACACCGGCAGCTTGCCCATGTCGCCCTTGCCGAAATCGGTCTCGAGCCCCCAGATCGCGACCAGGATCTGACGCGGCACGCCATACTGCTGCTCGATCTTCGAGAGCAGCGCGGCGTGCCGCTGCAGCATCGCGCGGCCGCCATTGATGCGCCCGGGCCCAACCCGGGTTGTGACATACTGCTCGAACGTCTTGTTGAAGGTGTAGCGCTGGCGCCGGTCGAAGGCGAGCACCCCGCCATCCTGCTGCACGCTGCCGAGCGCCGCCGAGATCACGTCCTGCTGGATGCCGGCGCTCGCCGCCTCCTGCGAGAACGACTGGACGAAGCCGGGAAAACTGCCGCCGCAGCGCGCGGCGTAGGAGGGGGTGGCAAGCAGCAAGGCGCCGAATACAACCGCCAAACGACACCTGAGCATGCAAAAATCCCCCTGCTTCGATTGGCCGATCATGCCATGGAGCAAACAAGGCAGTCAAAGTGTCGGCACGACGCTCCATCCTCGGCAGGCAGCTACGCGCCTCAATCCATGTTCGCACGCTGAATGACCACGGCGCATCCATCCATCGATCGGCACGTAGCTGAAGCTCAATCCCTGAGCTGCCGCTCCAGCCCGACAAAATCGATCTCCGCCCAGCGCTCGGAGATCTTGCCGTCCCTGATCCGCCAGAACGTCATGCCGCGGAATTCGACGTGGCGGCCGGTCGGCGCAATGCCGCGCCATAGGCTGCGGTGCCGGCCGCGCCAGACGAAGCGGCCGGCGACGATGTCGCGCTCGGCCACCAGGCATTCCGCCACCGCCGACAGGTCGGCGAAGGTCTCGTGCATCGCGGCCGAATGCGCGATCACGTCCTCGGCGCTCAGCCGCTTGCCCGCCGCATGGTCGAAGAAGTCGGGCGCCAGCTGCGCGCGGATCGCCTCGGGATCGTGGCGGTTGGTCACGGCGTCGTAATGCGCGAGCACGAGCGCCTTATTGGCGTCGATTGTGGCGTTGGACATCGGCGGTGGGTTCTCGAAGGGATGGTTGTAGAAAGAGAAGGATGCGCCTCATACGCGAATCGGACGGCATGGCGCAAGTGACGATGGTCAGAAAAAGCTCGGCTTTCGGCCGTCGCTCGTTTGCGCGCCAATACGAAAGAAGGCTGCCGGGAAACTGCGCCGGCGTGCGCGGCTCCGCCGCCAGCCGTTCCCTCGCTTCTGCGCGAACGGCCGGCCTACCGGCGGTAACATCATCCGTTGGCTTGACTGCCGGTGGCATGCAAGCGGCGGTGCCCGGGGCGAGCGACGCACCGCACGGCAGCATTTGAGGACGCGACGCATGAACGCCGAAGCCGCCGGCCGCGACCAAAAGCACGGGCTGGGCAAGCCGCTTCCGCCGCCAGGCGGCCGGCCGCGCTGTCTTGTTCATGCAAAGCCGCGCCGCTAAAGCCAGGCACGCCGGCTGCAACGCCGCCTTCACTGGGGACACCATCCGATGACGCGTCTGGGGATGAGGATGTGCTGCCGATGACGATCGCCGGGGGTTTCGCACGCGCGCGCAGGGCTGCCGCTTCGATCGGTGTCGTGCTCGCGCTCGGCGCTATTTTGAGCGCAGCGATCGACACCGCCGCCGCGCAGAACGCCCCCGCCAAACGCGCGCCGGTGCAAGGCGCCGGC
>NZ_LFIQ01000057.1:3425-10637 GCF_001189245.1 Bradyrhizobium pachyrhizi
TGAAGAACGCCGGCGCGCTGACGCGCGGCGGCAAGTTCGACGCGGGCTATGCACAGCTGCTTGCAGCACTGGATGCCGCAGACAAGCTCGACGACGCCCAGTTCGTCATGGAGCAGTATTTCGACGCGACCGCGACGCTGCGCGCGGTCAAGCGCGACGATCTCGCCGAAAAACTGTTCGTACGCGCGTTCCAGAGCAAGGCGGCGGCGCAGAGGCCGCCCGGCAATGCCGACGTGCTGCTGATGTACGCGATCCTGCTGTCGGACCACGCCAGGATCGCCGAAGCCGTTCCGCTCTACATGAAGGCGATCGCGGCGTTCAACGCCTATTGGGGCGAAGGCTCCGAGGAATCGCTGATCGCGAGCGACAAGCTCGCGGTCGCGCTGTCCGCCAACGGCTCGGCGGCGTCGGCGACCAATTTGGGCCGGCACAATTTCGAGCGCGCGGAGAAGGCGCTGGGGCCCGACCACCGCACCACCTGGAAGCTCGCCAACAATTATGCCTGCTGCGCGAGATCGGCGCGCCGGCGAAGGCGCTCGAGCTCGATCTGTTCGCGATCGAGAAGCGCGCCAGACATTATGGCGAGAACCATCTCAACACGCTGGTGACGGTCAACAACGCCGGCCAGGATTTCCTCAACCTCGGCCGCTTCGACGACGCCCACCGCTATTTCCGCCGCCACCGCGCGATCGCGGTCGCGATGGCGCCGAAGGATCCGAGCTTTGCCGGACAGGCCGACGCCTGGCTGTTCTACACCGACATGCTCGCCGCCGGCGACGCCGCGATCGCGCCGGCCGACTTGGCGCGGCTGGAGGCGATTGTCGCCAATGACGCGAATTTTGCGGACTTCCTGCGCATCAAATCCGCGGTGCTGGCTGCCGGCCGACGCGAGCAGCGCGGCGAGCGGGACAAGGGGATGCGGCTGCGCGAGACCGCGCTGGCGATTTCGACCCGCGCCTTCACGGCGCAGCATCCGATCAGCTTCGAGATCAAGCTCGGCATCGCGGCCGCGCTGATCGCTGATGATCCGACCCGCGCGGTGCGGGCCTTCGCCGCGCTCGACCGCGAGATGTTCGACTGGATGAAGCGCGAGGTCGGCACATCGGGCGATCGCGCCGTCGCCGAAGCGATCCGCGCCCATGCCGACCATCTCTTGTTCGCGTTCGGCCGCTTCGCCACCGGCGCCGGCTCCGCCGTGGCGCAGCCGGCCTTTGCCGCCGCCGTGCTGCGCTGGAAGACACTCGGCGGCGCCGACGCCACGGCGCTGCGCCAGCTCGAGACGCAAATGGCCGGCAAGGACGAGGAGACCGCGACGCTGCTGCGCACGGCGCTCCGGCTCAACGGCGAAAAGCAGGAGCTGTTCTCGTCGGGCAATATCGACGACTGGGCGCGATCGGTGTGGGGGCGGCAGGACGCCGCCGAGAAGGCGCTGCAGAAGCGGCTCGATGCGATCGGCGCGAAGCTGCCGCAGGACCCGATCCGTCCGTCACAGCTGCTCGCGGCGCAGGAAGCCGTCGTCAACTATTTCATCACCCGGCAATGGAAGGCGGATCGCCAGGCGAGTGCGCCGCTGGCGGCGACGGTGCTCTATGCGATCGTCGAGACTGCAACGAGCGAGCCGCGCGTGATCGATCTCGGCGATCCCGGCCGGATGGTCGACGCCGGCGTGCGCACCGAGATCGCGCGGCTGCGCGCGACGCGGGCCACCGTGCCCAATCCCGACGCTCACGCGCCCGACGTCAAGGGCCGCTTCCAGAATCTCCGGGCGCGGCTGTTCGCGCCGCTCGAGCCGCTGCTGCAGGACAAGACCACGCTCTATGTCGTGCCCGACGGCTTCCTGTTCGCCGTGCCGTTCGCGCTGCTGCCCGGCCGTGACGGCGGCCTGCTGGAGGACAAGTTCACGATCCGGATGCTGACCAGCCCCGATGCGCTGATCGCGATCCATACGCGCGAGACGCTCGATCAGCAGGGCGCGATGCTGCTCGCCGGCGGCATCGAATATGGCGAGCCGGGGCCGATGCCGCTGCCCGCAACCCGAACCGAGATCGAGGCGATCGCAAAACTCGCTCGCGCCCGCGGCGCGCCGGTCGAGATGCTGACCGGGCGCGGCGTCAGCGAAGGCACGCTGCGCGCGGCGATCGGCAAGGCGCGCATCGCGCATCTGGCGACGCACGGCTTCTATCACGACAGCACGGCGTCGGGCCTCGATACGCTGTGGCAGAGCGGCATCGTGCTGTCGGGCGCCGGCGACAGCCGATTTCCGCTGCGCGACGAGAATGACGGCTACCTCTATGCCTTCGAATTGATGGACTGGGACCTGTCCGGGCTCGACTTGCTGGTGCTGTCGGCCTGCGAAACCGGCCGCGGCGACGAGAGCTTCGTCAGCGGCCTGCGCGGCCTGCCGACCGCGCTCGGCATCGCCGGCGCGCGCCGCGCGCTGCTGACGCTGTGGCCGGTCGCCGACGAGGGCACCGCGAACTTCACCGTGCGGTTCTACGAGCACCTCGCGGAGGGCCTGACCTATTCCGATGCGCTGCGCCAGACGAGGCGCGATGCGCGCGACGGCAAGCTCGCGGGCGCGAGCGACGCCAGCGTGTGGGCGGCGTTCGTGCTGTTCGAGGGCTGAGCCGTATATGTCGTTGATGTGACCGGACGAGCGCCGCGAGCGCATGCCGGGCCGAATTGCGCCCGGCGTTGCGCAAGGGCCGCACGCAACCCGATCGCGCAGGGCAGACCGGCGCGCGGGCACAGGCGATTTGCTTTGACAGCGGCGCCCCGATCGAGGACAAGCCGCGCATGCCGAAAAAACCCGGGACCAATCCCAAAGGCGAATTCGCCTTCTTCAACGTGTTCTATGAAGACGGCTCGCAGCGCTCCAACCGCCGCGTGCCGTCGGAGCTCATTGGCGGGCTCGACGGCGACGAGCCGGTGCGCGCCTTCCTGCGCGAGCAGGACCGCGAGATCGCCGAAAAGGGCGGCCGCCCGCCGCTCGAGATCAAGTCCATCGAGCGGGTTGGGGCGAAGAAGAAGTAGCGGCGGTAAAACAAGTCCTGACCTTCAGCTTGTCGACCGAACGAGCCAATACCCTATTGCAGCGCAAAGTCGAAGAATAGTTCGGCGTCAGTCAACCACTCTGCTATTACACTTGCGCTCGATGATGGATGCCGATAGCTCAGCAGTTCGGCTCCATTCTTGAATCGGGGGTAACGTAGTCGATACGAGTGAGATACGGCGGTGACGTTATGATCACGTCAGCCTTTATCTGCGGCAGATTCTCCGAAAGTAAATCTCCCCTAACGAGGGATACCTCGTTGTTGCCTCCGTTCGCAATTGAGACTTTCGATCTTAGCTCGACAAGTTCCGCGTCCAACTGCGTCCTTGTTATCGAGGCAATGGCGCTGCTGACGTCGGATTGCCCCAAATGCCACCACGTCGGATTAGTTGCGATCAGATCTCGCTCTCGAAGTTTTCTCCTGGTGAGACGAAATGTCGCTAGAAGCAGCATCGATTGCGTCGCCGACTCGTATGGTGAATCGCATGCCTCTCTCAGAAAGGCCTGCGACAAACGGCGACTACATTGTTTTAGGAGCTGACGGGCAGCATTGACATCGCCTGGGGTCGCAAGCCGAGCTTTAGCCACGACAGCCATTGCAGGATTTATGTCAATACCGACCGCCGTTAATCCTGCTCCATTTGCGACACTTGTCGTAGTACCAGAGCCATTCCAAGGATCCAGCACCACCTGTCCGCTCACTACTTCGAGCGCGTCCAAAACATCTCGCACGAACTTCTGCGAGAAGCCCGCATAATACGGAAATAAAGACGATTGCCGCTCGAACGTCGTCTGCTTCGGTGACGAGAGCGCCGCCCCTCCCAGCGCTAGCACTGGTCAGTTATCCAGGAACGACCGCAGCTTCCGGCTCCGCGACGGGTGCTTCAGCTTGCGCAGCGCCTTGGCCTCGATCTGGCGGATGCGCTCGCGGGTGACCGAGAACTGCTGGCCGACTTCTTCCAGCGTGTGATCGGTGTTCATGCCGATGCCGAAGCGCATGCGCAGCACGCGCTCCTCGCGCGGGGTGAGCGAGGCCAGCACGCGCGTGGTGGTCTCGCGCAGGTTGGACTGGATCGCGGCGTCGATCGGCAGGATCGCGTTCTTGTCCTCGATGAAATCGCCGAGATGCGAATCCTCTTCATCGCCCACCGGCGTTTCGAGCGACAGCGGCTCCTTGGCGATCTTGAGGACCTTGCGCACCTTCTCCAAGGGCATGCCGAGCTTCTCGGCGAGTTCTTCCGGGGTCGGCTCGCGGCCGATCTCGTTCAGCATCTGGCGCGAGGTGCGGACGATCTTGTTGATCGTCTCGATCATGTGCACGGGGATGCGGATGGTGCGGGCCTGGTCGGCGATCGAGCGGGTGATCGCCTGCCGGATCCACCAGGTGGCGTAGGTCGAGAACTTGTAGCCGCGGCGATATTCGAACTTATCGACCGCCTTCATCAGGCCGATATTGCCTTCCTGGATCAGGTCGAGGAACTGCAGGCCGCGGTTGGTGTACTTCTTGGCGATCGAGATCACGAGCCGGAGGTTGGCTTCCACCATCTCCTTCTTGGCCTGACGGGCCTCGCGCTCGCCCTTCTGCACGCCGTGCACGATCTTGCGGAATTCGCCGATCTCGAGCCCGGTGAGCGCCGCCAGCGACTGGATCTCGTGGCGCAGGTCCTTGATGCGGTCCTTCTCGTGATGGACGAAGTTCTTCCAGCCCTTGGCCGACAGCTTGGAGACGCGGTTGAGCCAGCGCGGGTCGAGCTCGGAGCCCTGGTAGTTGCGCAGGAAGTCCTCGCGCGCGACGCCGTGGCTGTCGCCGAGGCGCAGCAGGCGGCCCTCGAACGAGACCAGCTTCTTGTTGATGTCGTAGAGCTGCTCGACCAGCGAATCGATGCGGGCCTGGTTGAGGCGCAGCGACTTCACCTCGACGATGATCTCGTCCTTCAGCTTCTTGTACTTGCGCTCCTGCGAGGGCGACAGCGACTCGCTCTGCAGCTGGTTGGCGATGTCCTGCTCCTGCAGGCGGCGCAGCTTCTTGTACTCGGATGCGATCTTGTCGAAGGTCTCGACCACCTTCGGCTTCAGCTCGGCCTCGATGGCGGCGAGCGACATCTGGTTCTCGAACTCGTCGTCGTCCATGTCGCCTTCGGCGGCGGCCTCGGCGGGATCCTTTTCCTCGGTGGCGGCTTCGCCACCGGCGGGCGCGGCGCGGAACGGGGTCGGCGACGGCGGGGCGGCCGGCGGCGCGACGTGGGCTGGCGCGCTGCCTTGCGCATCGCCGCCATTGCCTTCAGCGGCGGCGCCCTCGGCGCCGTTGTTGCCGATCAGGTTCGGATTGATGCCGCCCTTCGATTCCGGTCCGGCATAGGTGGCTTCGAGATCGATGATGTCGCGGAGGAAGATCTTTCCTTCGTTGAGCTCATCGCGCCAGATGATGATGGCCTGGAAGGTCAGCGGGCTTTCGCAGAGGCCCGCGATCATCGCCTCGCGGCCGGCCTCGATGCGTTTTGCGATCGCGATTTCGCCTTCGCGCGACAGCAGCTCGACGGTGCCCATCTCGCGCAGATACATGCGCACGGGATCGTCGGTGCGCTCGCCGGGCTCCGACTTCTTGACCTCGGTGACGGCCTTCTGCGTGACCTCGACGAGCTCGTTGTCGGTCTCGTCGTCGCCGTCGTCCTTCTCGTCCTCGCCTTCGCTATCGTCGGCCTCGGTGACGTTGATGCCCATGTCTGACAGCATCGACATGATGTCTTCGATCTGTTCGGGCGACGTCGTATCGGAGGGCAGCACTTCGTTGAGCTGATCGAAGGTCACGAAGCCGCGCTTCTTGGCCTGCTTGATCATCTTCTTCACCGCGGCATCCGACAGGTCGAGCAACGGCGACGGCGCGTCAGCGGCATCCTTCTCAGGAGCATCCGCTGCCTTGTCGTCTTTTTCCTTGTCCTTAACCTGCAGCGTCTTTGCCTTGGTGGCCATTCACTAAGCTCCCGAAACGCGGTCGTGCAAAATGGCGCCACGCACGCGCATCCGCACGAAATCTAGATTTACTCTCTCGACGCACAAAGGGCGGCGCATAATCTCGCCACCCCTGTCATCCGTCTCGACGGTTTCCAATCTGCAATAGCCGCGAGGCTATTAAGTTTCGCTTAACCCTGTTTTTGCAGCCAAACCATAGATTTGGCGAGTCTTTTTGCGGGTGCGACCAGCGCCGTCCGCAGCATTTTTGTTATCAGACATTACGCTGGAACCGGCCCGATAATTCGCCGAACCCTTCAATCAGGGCTTCGGTCCCGTCGGCTTCTGCCATCCGGGCCTGGATATCCTGCAACCATGCCAGATTGGCCTCGCTGGAGTCTTCAGCCAAAGCCGCTTCCGCATCTTTTCTTTCCCTAAGTAAGGCGTGGGTTTTCTGATGCAAGGCAACGAGTTGACGCCAGGTTGATAAAACGTCCTCGCGCGCCGCGCCGACCTGCGCGCCCCACACCGCCTGGGTTGTGATCGCCCGCTCAACCCTTTGAAGAATCTGGGATAATCCGCCCGCTTCGAGGTCGGCGCGCATCTTCTCGGCCTGCTCCTCGGCGTCGGGGGAATGGTGATGGTCGTGGGCAAAGGCGGCGATGATGGCGGCCCTGAGCTTGTGGGCCTCGGGATGGCCGAGCTCCAGCGCCGCCACCTCCTCGAGATGGTCGTGCAGCAGCCAGGGGTGGTTGATCAGGGATTGCAGGATCAGGGCCTCGCGGCGGGAGATCGCGCTGCGCTGGCCGCGCATGATCGGGCTGTTGGCCAATTGGGGGCTGGCGGCCTGATAGGGACCCCGTGAAAACCCGGGGGTGACACCGAACCGGCCGCCCTGTGGGCCTCCCTGTCGGCCGTTTTGGGCAGGTCCCCGGGGGGCAAACTGGCGGGGTGATTCGCCGCCGCGGCCGCCGCCGAAATTGCCCCGACCGTAGCCGCCGCGGCCATAACCGCCGCGTCCGCCCTCGGGCGCAAAATTGCGCTGCAGCCGCTCCTGCAGGTCCTGCCGGTAATAGCGGCGCACCACCTCGTCGCGGATGCCGTTGGTGAGCTCGCCGATCCGCGCCTCCAGCGCGGCGCGGCGCTCGGGCGTATCGAAATTGCCGCCCTCGATCTCGCGCGACCAGATCATTTCGGCGAGCGGACGCGCG
>NZ_LFIQ01000057.1:10647-19400 GCF_001189245.1 Bradyrhizobium pachyrhizi
CGGCCGCCGGAGCGGGCGAGATCGTCGGGATCCTGCCCTTCCGGCAGCAGCGCAATCCGCAGGCTCTTGCCCGGCTTGAGCTGCGGCAATGCAAGGTCCGCAGCGCGATAAGCCGCCTTCTGTCCGGCGCGGTCGCCGTCGAAGCAGAGGATCGGCTCGTCGACCATCTTCCAGAGCAGGCCGAGCTGGTTCTCGGTCAGCGCAGTGCCGAGCGGCGCGACAGCGCCGGGAAAGCCCGACGTGACCATGGCGATGACATCGACATAGCCCTCGACGACGATCAGCTGCGCGCCATCATGCGCGGCCTGCCGTGCGGTGAACAGATTGTAGAGATTGTCGCCCTTGTGAAATAGCGTGGTTTCCGGCGAGTTCAGGTACTTTGCCGGAACGTCCTTCTCCAGCGCACGCCCGCCGAACGCGATGACGCGGCCGCGGGCATCCGTGATCGGGAACATGACGCGGTCGCGGAAGCGATCGAACGGCACCGGCTTGTCCTCGCCGGACACCAGAAGCCCGGCCTCCACCATGTCGTCGGTGGAGATGCCTAACGCGCCGAGATGCTCCTTGAGCGCGAAGCGGTCCGGCGGCGCATAGCCCATCCGGAACTGAAGCTGGGTCGCCGGCGAGATGGCGCGGTCGGCGAGGTAGCCGCGCGCCTTGGCGCCGCCCCGTGAGGCCAGCGTGTCGGCAAAGAACTTGGTCGCCAGTTCCATCACGTCGTGCAGGGTGCGGCGGTGCTGCTCGTGCCGTGCGGCATCGGGCGTCACCGCCGGCAGCGGGACACCCGCCATCGCGGCGAGACGTTCCACTGCCTCGGGGAAAGTCACGCCCTCGGTCTTCATCAGGAAGTCGAAGATGTTGCCGTTCAGCCCGGACGAGAAGTCGAACCAGGCCTGCTTCTGGTCGTTGACGAAGAACGACGGCGTCTTCTCCTGCTGGAACGGCGACAGCCCCTTCCACTCCCGGCCGGCCTTCTTGAGCTTGACGCGCCTGCCCACGACTTCCGAGACCGGAAGCCGGGCGCGCAGCTCATCGAGGAATTCGGGCGTGAAACGCATCAGTCAGGATTTTGGGCTCGGGCGGCGAATCGCGGACAACCGGTTAGCCATATAGCGGCACGGCCCGCCATGCCGAACAATGTGGGGCTTTTCCGGGCTATTCACAGGTCTGGCCGGTCAGGGCTCCGTCGAGCGGGCTACCCCCAAATCCACGGTGGAGAGCCTGTGCGGCCACCTTGCCCCCTCCCCGCTTCCGGGATTGGATAGGCCATGTTCACGACATTCAGAGGCGGACAGAGCGGCGGCTGGCAGGTCACGTCCATCACACGGGTGAAGGGCGAGACGCTGCCGAAGGTCGCGGCGCTGTCGATCGTTGCGAGCGAGTCGATCGCGCTGCCGCTGCTGCCGGCGCAGACCTCCTGGCGGCTCGCCGGCGTCGCCAGCCATCTGCGCTACACCGAGAAGGAGGAGCGCGAGAAGCTCTTGGCCGTGCAGGCCGGGCTCGGCCGCAGCGAGGCAACGCACGCGGCGCTGATCCCGATCCGGAAATCCGCGGCGTGGTGGGAGCTGACGCAGGAGGAGCGCCGCAAGATCTTCGAGGACAAGTCGCACCACATCGAAGGCACCCTGAAATTCCTCCCCGCGATCGCCCGCCAGCTGTTTCATTCGCGCGACCTCGGCATGCCCTTCGACTTCCTGACCTGGTTCGAGTTCGCCCCCGACCACGTCACCCTGTTCGACGAACTGGTCGGCATGCTGCGCGCGACCGAGGAATGGACCTATGTCGAGCGCGAGGTCGATATCCGCGTGGTGCGGGAGGTGTGACGTACCCTCTTCATCGTCATGCCCGGGCTTGTCCCGGGCATCCACGTCTTCCTTGCTGGCTGCAACAAAGACGTGGATGGCCGGGACAAGCCCGGCCATGACCTCATATGCGGTTACGTCCGAGCGCTAATGCTCGAGAAACTTTCCTGACGCGATCCGCGGCAGCTCGGTGACCGGCCAGTTGTAGAGATAGGTCCACGCCTCACGCGTGCTGCCGTCGGCGAGCGTGACCTCGAGCATCTCGCGGACATATTCGGTCGGCGGCGGAAAGCCTTCGCCGCAGGCTTCGTACATGTCGAATTCACGCAGCATGGCCTCGCGCTCACGCAAGCGAAACAGCTCACCATGCACGATGTCGGCCGGATCGTCCGACACGACCAGACCCGGATAATGCTTCACCAAATAGAGCCGGCCGCGGCACTGCGCCGGCCCGAGGAATTCGGCATTGCCCGCGAGCAGCTTGGCCATCGGATGGTCGAAGCCGCGCATCAGCGTGCCGTAGACGAAGAGAAGGTCGGTCATGGGTTCAGTTGTCATTCCGGGATGGTCCGAAGGACCAGACCCGGAATCTCGAAATTCCGGGTCTGGTGCTAACGCACCATCCCGGAATGACAGAAAATCCCGAGGGACGCTAGGCCGCCACCACTTCATCCGTCACCACGACGAACTTCGTCAGCGTCATGCGGCCGAAGCTCGTGGTGAGGGCGACGTCGGCGGCGTCGCGGCCGGTCGCCATCAGGATGCGGCCGATCCGCGGCGTGTTGTGGCGGGCATCGAAGGTGTACCACTGGCCGGACAGATAGACCTCGAACCAGCCGGAGAAATCCATCGGCGCGGGGTCCGGCGACACGCCGATGTCGCCGAGATAGCCGGTGCAGTAGCGCGCCGGAATGCCCATGCAGCGGCAGAAGGTGAGCGCCAGATGCGCGAAGTCGCGGCAGACGCCGGCGCGGCTTTCATAGACGTCGTGCGCCGACTTCATGTGATGGGCGTGCTGGTAGCCGAACGTCACGTGGTGGTGCACGAAATCGGTGATCGCCTGCACCCGCGCCCAGCCCTGCGGTGTGTTGCCGAACAGCGACCAGGCAACGTCGGTCAGCTTGTCGGTCTCGCAATAGCGGCTCGGCATCAGATAAAGCAGCATGTCGTCGGGCAATTGCTCGACCGGCACTTGCTGCGCCGCCGGATTGACGATGTCAGGCAGTCCGGAATCGCGCACCAGCGCGCTGCCGCGGAAGGTGACGCCACCGCTGGGGGCAACCAGCCGCCCGCAGACATTGCCGAAGCCGTCGCGATAGAGGCCGATCGGCACGTCCGGCTCAGTCGAAAGGCGCTCGGTGCCGACGATGTCGGCGTAGCGCGACGGATGGATCGACAGCATGATCACCATCGGGGTCGACTGCGCCGCCGTGTAGGTGATCTCGAAGCCGACCTTGATCTGCATCGTCAGGCCGTCTCCTGCTCCGCATTCTCGCCGACCGAGACCACGTTGATGTCGACATCCATGCCGAGAAAGGCATCCGCCACGCCGAGATAGACGCCGTGCAGCGGGATCGCCTGCCGCGGGTCGCGGGCCACCGCGACGCGGATCAGATCGCGCGTGCCGACGATGCCGTTGGTCGGATCGAACTCGATCCAGCCCGCGCTCGGCAGATAGACCTGCACCCAGGCATGGGTCGAGCCGCCGCCGACATAGCCATGCGCGCTGCCGGGCGGCATGGCGAGATAGCCGGAGACGAAGCGCGCAGCGATGCCGAGCCGGCGCAGCGCCTCGATCATGAACAGCGCATAGTCGCGGCAGGTGCCGGACTGCGTGCGCAGCGTGTCGAGCGGATGTTGGGTGCCCTGCTCATAGCGCTTGCGATAGCTGAACGCCTCGCGGATGCCGTGGGTCATGCCGCTGAGGATCTTGAAAGTCGGCGTCGGCGCCTCGACATCGAGGAAGCGCCGCGCCCAGGCCGACAGTTCGCCGTTCGGGTCGCCATATTGCGGCGTGATGAACTGCTGCAGGTCGGGGAATTCCTCATCGTCGTAGAGGAACGGATAGAAATAGGCGGGATCGTCCGGCGTCAGCGCGAACGTATCGGCCGGATTGTGCTCCACCGTCGCGGTCGAGACGAAGGACAGCGTGTCGGCGCGCTCGTCGAAGGCGGCGACCGCGACGCTGTTGCCGAACACGTCGTGGATCCAGCGCAGCGACATCGGCTGTGGATCGATCACAAGTGCGCTGTCGAGCACGCGCAGATCATGGCCGTCACGGGGGCGCAGCATGATGCGGTGTTCGCCGAACGCCACCGGGCGCGCGTAGCGATAAACGGTCTTGTGATGAATAGTCAGCAGCGGCATCTTCAAACAATCATCGTGATTTCGGGCCGCATAATCTATAGAGAAAGCTGCCCGATTCCAGATCAGCATGCCCCCTGAATAGGCAAAGTCGAGGAAAAAAGCCCTTGAATTACGGAGGCGGTCCATCGTTCCTGCTCGCGAGCACCGACGCTTCACCGGTTCTTGAACACAATGCCGGCGGCCGCTCGCCGTTCCTGTTCACCTGCGACCACTACGGCAGGCTGATTCCCTCTCCGCTCGGCGACCTCGGCCTGCCCGACAGCGAGCTCGTGCGGCACATCGCCTGGGACATCGGCATCGCCGGGGTCGCAACCCGGCTCTCGGAGCGGCTCGGCGCGCATTTGATCGCGCAGCCCTATTCGCGGCTTGTGATCGACTGCAACCGTCCGCCGCATGTCGCGAGCTCGATCCCGCTGATCAGCGAGGCTACCACGGTGCCGGGCAATGAAGGCCTGTCGCGCGAGGCCGCCGAGATGCGCCGCGCGCAGATCTTCGATCCCTATCACAAACGCATCGACGAGATCATCGGCGCGCGTGCGCGTCGGGGCCTGCCGACGGTGCTGGTGTCGCTGCACAGCTTCACGCCGGTCTACGCCGGCATCGCACGGCCCTGGCACATCGGTACGCTCTACCACCGCGACACGGTGCTGCCGCCGCTGCTGCTGAAGCACCTGCGCGCCGAGGGCGATCTCGTGGTCGGCGACAACGAGCCCTATGCGGTCAGCGACGAGACCGACTACACGATCCCCGTGCATGGCGAGACGCGCGGCCTGATGAATTCGGGCATCGAGATCCGCCAGGACCTGATCTCCGACCAGGCCGGCGAGACGGCGTGGGCCGAGCGGCTGGCGCGCATCCTCGGCGAGATCGAGGCGACGCTGCGCACGGAAGCGCTGATCTAGTGTCCCGCATCCGAAGTTCGCATCATTTGCCGCACCTTCGGAGCGAGCTTCGGATTCGATAAGGACACTAGCAAACTTATGATTCTAGTGTGCTTTATGAATGCGAAGTTCGTGAAAATGGCTGCCGCGAAATCGCACGAACTTCGCATTCAGCACACTAGCGACTAACGGTCAGCCAGGGCGTGGCCTCTAGCCCGAAGCCAGCTCGACGTGCTTTAATTGGCTGGGTTGAACTTCCAAGTTAGGGTAGTCCGTGGCGCCCGAGCGAGTGGAAAGGCGACTGGCAGCAGTGCTGGCGGCAGATGTCGCCGGCTACAGCCGCCTGATGGGAACGGACGAGGAAGGCACGCTCGCGCGGCTCAAGGCGGCCAGAAAGAATCTCATTGATCCAACGATCGCCGCTCATCGCGGCCGCATCGTCAAAACGACCGGCGACGGCATGCTGGTCGAATTCGGCAGCGCCGTCGATGCAGTGCGCAGCTCTGTAGAGGTTCAGAGCAGGATGGCGGAGCTTAATGCATCCGCACCGCAACAGCAGCGGATCGAATTTCGCATCGGCATTCACGTCGGCGACATCATCATCGACAACGACGACATCTTCGGCGACGGCGTCAACATCGCCGCGCGGCTGGAGAACATCGCGGACCCGGGCGGCATATGCCTGTCTGACGACGCCTACCGGCAGATCCGGAGCAAGGTCGATGCGGCCTTCGAAGACATGGGCCAACAGAATCTGAAAAACATCACTGAACCGATCCGCGCCTGGCGCATAAAGATTGGCGCCAGAACTTCGGCTGAGCGCCATCCGACTCCTGCCGAATCCCATCGCGTGCGCCCGTTTTCGGGAAAGCCCTCCATCGCGGTGCTGCCGTTTCAGAACATGAGCGGCGACAGCGAGCAGGAGTATTTCGCGGACGGGATCGCGGAAGACGTCCTTACGACCCTGTCAAAGATTCAGGAATTGATGGTAATAGCTCGCAACTCGAGCTTCGCATTCAAGGGGCAGAACAGGGACATTCGCGAAATCGGGCAGATCCTGGGTGCTCGTTATCTGCTGGAGGGGAGCGTTCGAAAGATCGGCAATCGCATCAGGTTGACGGCGCAGTTGATTGATGGTCGAGACGGCGGTCATCTCTGGGCGGATCGCTTTGACGGAGACCTGGACGACGTGTTCGATCTCCAGGACCGAATTACGCAAGAGATCGTCGAAGCGCTTGAAGTCCAGTTGACCGTCGGCGAACGCGCAAGGGTGTGGAGAAAACGCTCGGGCAGTCCGCTGGCTTATGAGTATGTCTTAAAGGGACGCGCCCTGTACGTTAATTTCGCAAGGCAAACCCACGCACAGGCGCGGAAGCTTTTTGAACAGGCGGTCGAGATCAATGCCTCGTTTATGCCGGCGCTCTACTTGTTGGGTCTTACCCTGACTGACCAGGCGCGCTTCGGTTGGATCAAGGATGAAAATGAAGCGTATCAAGCCGCACTGGGCTGCGCTGATCGGGCTCTCGCCGCCGACCCTAGCTTTGGGGAAGCATACCTGGTGATCGGCTATGTTCGTATCTATCAACACCGTCATGATGAAGCTGTGGCAGCAGGAGAAACGGCGATCAGCCTCGCTCCCAGCAGCTCTGACGCCCATCACATGGCGGGCATGTACCACGGCTACGCCGGCAATTTCCGAAAAGCCGTCCTCTACGAGGAACACGCCCAACGGCTCAGCCCGATTGAGCGCAACGAATCCATGGTGGACGAAGCGCGCGCAAGATTTCATCTCGGAGATTTCGCGGCGGCGCACGATATAGCCTCCCGCGTCCTGAGGCAGCGGCCGCTCTGGCTGACCGCGCAGTCGACACTCATAGCGGCGCTCTGGAATCTCGGCCGGCAAGATGAAGCGCGCAGCATCTCAACCGACCTGCTGGCGGGCCACCCCAGTTTTAGCTTGGCCCGCTGGGCCAGGCTGCTGCCGTATCGTCGACAGGGCGACCTGGATGCATTGGTCAACCCGCTACGCATGGCGGGGCTCCCGGAGTGAAAACCCGTCATCTTACAATGCCGGCGCGACGCCACACGCAGGCACCTGCGCGGCCGCGACTGCTTGTTCGATTGCCGGTTCGGCTTCTCGCGCATCTCCGCGGATGAGACACCGCAGGGATCGGCATATTCCGATTGGATCGGCTTTGCTGAATGCGCGACCGGTTCGAGGCGCGATCAGGCCAACCCGATCAATTCGGCTGGCGCCGCCAGATGAAGTGCACGTAGAGTAGTACAGGCAGGCCGAGCCCGGCCCACGAGACCGCATCCCACCAGCCGTCGCCGACCAGCGCGCTGATCAATCCGACCGTGCTCACGATCGCGATGACGAGCGGAGCGGTGAAGATCTGGGTCAATGAACGATGCGAGACCATGCTGACGTCACGACGATAATGCGGGGTTGTCGAGGGAGGCGGCGTTGGCGATCGCGCGTTCCTGGCTCACGCCGGCCCTGCGGCGTCGCATCCACAGATACACACCGGTCACGAGGATGAAGATGGTCAGGATGTCGAGCAGCGCCCAGACGATCTTGAGCGGCATGCCGCCATAGTCGCCGAAATGCAGCGGCTGCGAGACGAACAGGGTCGTCACATACCAGGGCATGTCCCTTGTATCGGTCAGCTTGCCGGTTTCCGCGTCGATCAGCGCCGGCTTCAGCAGCCGCGAGGTCAGCGGCGTATCGCCGTGCAGGAACACCGCGTAGTGACTCTTGCTGCTGAACAGGGTTCCCGGGAAGGCGACGAAGCTCGGCGTCATGCCGGGCACCGCGTGGGTGGCCACTTCGACCGCCGCATTCAGCGAGGTCAGCTTCGACGGCACCGGCCGGTCCTTGTACTGCGCGGTCATTTCGGCGAGCTGGCCGAACTGCCACATCTTGAGGACGAGATCGGCCCAGGTGTTGATGACCCCGGTGAAACCGACGACCAGTGTCCAGGCGACGAGCAGGATGCCCGCGAGATTATGGACGTCGAGCCAGCGCACGACGCGGGTCCGCTGCGCGCGGTAGGCGCCGAAGCGCAGCTTCCGCATCGACGGCGCGTAGACCACGATCCCGGAGATGATCGCGACGCAGAACAGGATCCCCATCAATCCGAGGAACAGCTTGCCGGACTGCCCGGCAAACATGTCGGTGTGCAGCTTCAGCATGATGTAGGTGAAGCGGCCGGTCACATCGGGCGCATCGAGATAGGCGCCGGTATGGGTGTCCATCCGGATCAGCAAATTGTTGGTCGGATCGGCATCGATGGTCGGACCGACGCTGACGAACATCGCGCTCGGATCGTCGCGATCCCAGATCAGGAAGTGAGGGACCTTTCCGGACGCCTGCTCCAGCGCGCTGCCGAGCAGACGGTCCAGATTGGCCGGCGGCGTGCCTGGCGGCACGTCGGCCGGCTTGACCTGGCTGTGCAGCAGATCGTCGATTTGCTCGTGGAAGATCAGCGGCAGGCCGGTGATGCAGAGCAGCAGCATGAACAACGTGCAAATCAGGCTGGTCCATTTATGGACAGCGCCCCATCGCCGCAAGGATCTGGTCGTCGCAGTCAATTTCGTCACCTAAAGTGCGATGAGATCAGGTTGGATCGTCATCGAGCTTTAGCCTCTTGTTGAAGCACGATCTTTCCGAAAAACCGCTTCGCACTTTTCGGGATCATGC
>NZ_LFIQ01000057.1:19410-22393 GCF_001189245.1 Bradyrhizobium pachyrhizi
TGTTGAAGCATGATCTTTCCGAAAACCGCTTCGCACTTTTCGGGATCATGCTTTAGTTCCAGGTGTACTTCATCGTGCCCAGCACCGTGCGGCCATTGCCGAGGCCGCAATAGGGAAGCCCGGTCAGGCAGGACGCAACGTAGAAATGGTCGGTCAGATTGGTCACGTTGACCTGTGCCTTCCATCCCTTCAGGTCCGGCCGCAGATAGGCGAAGTCGTAGCTGACCGACGCATCGAGCAAGGAATAGGAGGGAATGACAAAGGTGTTGAAGTTGTCGCCGTAGGTCTCGCCGACATAGCGCACGCCGAGGCCGAGCCCAAGGCCCGCGAGCGCGCCGTCATACCAGGTATACTTGCCCCAGACCGCGACCTGGTCCTGCGCCGTGTTCATCATGTACTTGCCGGCATAGCCGGCAATGCTCGTCGTCACCCGCGGATCGAGATGGGTGTATCCCGCCGTGATCTCGAGCTCGCGCGTGAGATTGCCCTTCAGCTCGAGCTCGAAGCCGCGGACGCGCACGGCATCGGTCTGCACGTTGAACAGCGGATTGAGGGGATCGGCCGTCAGCACGTCCTGCTGACGGATATCGAACGCCGCCGCCGTCGCCATGAAGTTCGAGCCGTTCGGCTTGAACTTGACGCCGACCTCCGCGCCCTCGCCCGTCGTCGGCCTGAACGACCGGCCGGCGCTGTCGGCGCCGAGATTCGGTGTGAACGAGGTCCCGTAGCTGACATAGGGCGCGAGGCCGATATCGAACAGGTAGCTCAGGCCGATGCGCCCGGTTTGCGCCGAGTCGTCGCGCGAATAATGCCCGGCGGGCGGATAGAACGCCATGCTGGTGAAGCCGGAGCTGACCCAGTCCTGGCGCCCGCTCATGGTCAACGTCCAGCGATCGAGCTTGATCTGATCCTGCAGATAGGCGCCGAGCTGCGACTGCCTGTCGTCGCGAAGAATGAACGGCACCAGCGAGCTGGCTGACGGAACGGCGGTGCCGTAGACCGGACTATAGGCATCGATCGGCGCAATCGGCGTGGTGCGATAGTCGGTATTCGCCCACAGATCGAAGTAGTCGACACCGGCCAGCACCTTGTGGACCAGCGGCCCGGTCGCGAAATCCGCCTGCAGCTGATTGTCGAGCGCGACATTGGCGGCATTGGCCTTGACGTAGTTGTAGCTGCGCGCGACCAGACGATCCGTCACCATGCCCTCGGTCCGCACCGATGCGAGGTCGTTGCTGACCTGGGTGTAGCGCAGGTTTTGCCGGAACTGGAAGATGTTGTCGAAGCGATGCTCGAACGCGTAGCCAACCGCGAACTGCTCGAGATGATAGCCATCCAGCCCGGGCTCGCCGAGGTAACGACTGTAGGGAATATGTCCGTTGGGGTTGGGCAGGAAGGACACCTGTCCCGGGACGTATTGCTGGTAACCCTTGTTGTCGACCTTCTGGTACTGCGAGAGCACGGTGAAGCTGGTGTCGTAGGTCGGCCGCCAGGTGAAGCTCGGCGCGATGAACAGCTTGTTGTCCTGAACGAAGTCGGTCTGGCTGTTGCTGTCGCGGCCAAGGCCGACGATGCGGTAGAGGAACCGGCCGTCCTTGTCGGCCGGACCACCGATATCGAAGGCGCCCTGGAAGCGATCGAACGAGCCGAACGTGCCCTCGAACTCGTAATGCGGCGTCTCGGTGGGCCGCTTGCTGACCAGGTTCAACAAGCCGCCCGGATCGGACTGTCCATACAGGCCGGATGACGGGCCCTTCAGGACCTCGATCCGCTCGAGACCATAGGTCTCGATGCGCGGGACCGCGAAGGTCGTGGTGTCGGTCGGCAGCCGCAGCCCGTCGAGATAACGCGGCGCGGTGAAGCCCCGCAACTTGAACTCGTCGAAGAACGCGTTGGCGCCAAAACTTTCGATCGTCACGCCGGGCGTGTAGCGCAGCGCTTCGGTGATGTTCTGCGCACCCTGTGCCTGGATCTGATCCTGGGTGACGATCGAGATCGACTGCGGCGTCGTCAGCACCGGGCTGTCGGTCTTGGTTGCCGTGACGCTCTGGCTGGCGAGATAGCCGGTGACCGGCCCGTTGCCGCGCTCTCCGCCGCCACTCGCCCCCGGTGCTGGAACGTTCTGCGCGGGCGCCCGGTTCGCGATCGATCGCGGCGTCGTGCGTGCAGGACGCGCCGCGCGTCGCGCCGGCTGCGTTCGTCGCGCCTGCTGCTGTTGTTTCGGCGCTTCGACCGTCACCGGCGGCAGCGCCGATTGCGCAACGCTTTCACGCGGCATCACCACACTCAGCACGAACAAACCGCTGCCGGCCATGTACCCGGCCGCCAGCGCAGTGCGACGAAACATCCGACCCCCGTCAACTCACATCGCCTTCATCTTCGCCGTCACTAACACGATGAAAGACGTATGCAGCCGATCGGTGATTAGAACACGTCCAGTGTTGGGCTTATCGCCGATGGTGTTGCGAACTCGCAACGTGAACGCAGCGATACTGCGTCAATGCGCCTCAGATTTTTCGAGCACTTCTAAGGACGATTCTAAACTGCGTTTCGCTCCGCGATACTTCGAGTCGCTTCCGCGCACAGCGATCGAACGACGCCGCGCGCGGAAGCGATGATCGCAGTTGCGGTGCTCTCGCCGAGCCGAGCCTCAGACTTCGGTGACGTGCTCCGGATCGGCGGATGCGAGCGCCGCGGCACGCTCGGCGCGCGGCGGATAGATCCAGACGGTGTTGATCTCCCGCTTGGTCTTCTTGGCGACGTCGCCGACCATCTCGACCTTGCGCTCCCAGCCGCGGGTGAACAGCGCGCCGGCCTCGCCGAGGTCGAGGCAAGTGACATAGGCCTTCTGGTGATAAGGCTTGGTCGGGACACCGAGCAGCTCGGCCGCGGCGTTGTTACCGGCAAAGGCGCCCATCCGCGTCGCGTGCTGGCACGACATCAGCGCGTAATTGCCGACATCGTCGCAAGCGGCACGCGCCGC
>NZ_LFIQ01000057.1:22403-29586 GCF_001189245.1 Bradyrhizobium pachyrhizi
GCGCGAATGCCCGCCGCCCAGACCACGGTCGCGGCCTCGATATGCTCGCCGTTGGAAAGCGTGACGCCGGACTTGCTGACCTCGGCGACGCCGGCGCCGAAGCGGCCTTCGACGCCGAGCTTGCGCATCGCGTCCTCGATGATCGGGCGCGGGCCCTCGCCCATGTCGGGCGCGATCGCCACGTTGCGATCGACGATGATGACGCGCGGTTTGGTGTCGCTGCCGAGGATGTCCCGGAGCCGCGCCGGCATCTCGGTCGCCGCCTCGATGCCGGTGAAGCCGCCGCCGGCAACGACCACGGTGTCGCGCGCCGCTGATGCCGGCTGCCTGGCGAGGTCGTGCAGATGACGGTCGAGCGCGATCGCGTCCGCAAGATTGTCGACACTGAAGCCATGCTCGGCGAGGCCGGGCACGTTCGGACGGAAAAGCCGGCTGCCGGTTGCCACCACAAGGCGATCATAGGGTAGCGTTTTGCGCGCGTCCTTGGCGGTGACGATCTGCACGGTGCGGGCCTTGGTGTCGACGGCTTCGGCGCTGCCCTGCACATAGACGACGTCGATCGCGTTGAAGACGTCGAGCAGCGGCGCGGTCAGCGTCTCCGGCTTCGGCTCGTAGAGCCGCGGGCGCACCACCAGGGTCGGCTCCGGCGCGACCAGCGCGATCTCGAGCTCCTCGGGCGAGACGCCCTTGATGTCGCGCAGGCGGGCCGCGGAGAGCGCGGCATACATGCCGGCAAAGCCGGCGCCGATGATGACAATTCGCATATGATGTCTCCTCTGGATGGCAGTGATGTAGCGAATTGGATTTGCGAGTGCCCCAGAGCGATTGCGCGACCTGAAGAGCGATTGCGGCTACCGCAGACGCCGCCGCCAGTCGCTCGGGGTCTCCCCGGTCAGCTTCCTGAACGCGGCGGCGAACGCAGTCTGCGAGCCGTAGCCGAGCGCGGCCGCGATCGAGACCACGGATGCGTCGGTGTCGCGCAGCATGTTCATGGCCTGCTCGAGCCGGTGCTGGCGCAGCCAGGCATGCGGCGAGAGCCCGGTGCTTTCCTTGAATGCACGGCAGAAGTGAAAGCGCGACAGGCCGGCGTCGGTCGCCAGCGCCGCGAGCGAGACATCGGCGTCGCTGTCCGAGCGCAGCCGCTCGATGGCGCGGCGCAGCACCGTCGGCGAGAGCCCTCCCGTGGTCGGCCCGATCGGGGTGGGAGAGCCGGTATGCGCGGCCAGGAGACGCGTGGCGAGCAGGTCCGTCAGTTGCTGTCTGAATAGCGTATCCAGCGCCGCACTGCCATCCAGGACGTCGGCCGCGCTGAGCAGCAGGCGGGATGTGATCGGATCGGGATGCGCCGTCCGCTCCAGCAGATCGATCGGAGCGCCGCCGCCGGCTTGGTCGGCCACGCGCTGAATCGTCTTGCGGGGAAGATAGAGAACAACGATATCAGCGGGCTTCGGGATATCCCAGCGGGAGCTTGATCCCTCGGGGATGATGATCACGACGCCGGGACGGAAGGTTCCGATCGCGACCGATCGTCCCGTTCGCCGCTCGATCCGCTGCATCGCGCCGCTATAGGCCATGATGACGTGATGGGTCATCGGCTCGACGACGTCGTGCAACGGCTTGTGCTTCCAATGGGCGATTCCCGCTCCGGATGAATCCAGAGCCATGCGAAAGGGCGTGGTGCCGAGCACGCGGGCCATCTCCGCATCTGGACGCCCTTCGGCAACTGGGACGGTGTTCTGGTAAGTGCCAGTCGCGGCGGGCGGAGGCTCGCGCAAAGGATGGTGCAGGACAGGCTTGCTCATGAGGCGTGCTCGCGTTTGAAGGCTCATGCGCTCCCTCCCTGCGGGCCGCTCCGTCGACCGATGAGGCGCGGAACTGTCGGAGCGTACTAAACGCGACGCGGCTCGAGCGTCTTTCCTGAAACCACCATGCTTTGTCCGTTTCTGCGCCGCGCCGGAGGTGCGGCATTTCGTGGCCCCGACGGATCAAACCGTCAAAACGCCTTGAAATCATTTTGAAATAATTGCCGCGGCGGAGTCGGCCGGCCGTTCATCATCGCGTGATGCGCCGAACGGCGCCTTGCCGATTTTCGCTAATGAGCTATCACCGCGCAGGATGCCGGTCACGGCAGACCCGGTCGGGTTCGCAGGCGGAAATTTTCGAGAATGGCACAGGCGGGCGTCTACGGACGAAGGCTCGGAGAGCCCTTGCAACTGAAGGACGCGCCCTCGCTGATCACGCGTACGCTGCGCAGCGCCGAGCTCGCGGTGACCGAAACCCGCAATGACAGCCCGGTGCGGGATATGTCCGGCTCGCTGCCCGCCGACGACGCCTACCTCGTCAGCCTCAAGTTTCGCGATTACGACGATTGCGAATGCTGGGAGCAGGGCCGGTATGTCACCAAATCGAACATCCGCCGCGGCGCGACCTATCTGTACGACCTGAAGCGCGATCCGCGCTACGTGATCGACAAGCCGTTCCATTCGATCTTCTTCTATCTGCCGCGTTCGGCGCTGGACGACGTCGCCAGGCAGGCCGGCGCACCGCGCGTCGATGAGCTCGCATATGAGCCCGGCATCGGCCACGACGACGGCGTCATCCGACATCTCGGTGCCTCGCTGCTTGAAGCGTTAAAGCGGCCGGAGGAGACGAACCAGCTTTTCGTCGATCACATGATGCTCGCCTTCACTGCGCATGTCGCGCAGACCTATGGCGGATTGCGGCGCATCACCGCGCCGGCCCGTGGAGGCCTTGCCGCATGGCAAGCGAAGCAGGCCTGCGACAGGCTTGCGTCCGACCTCGGCGGGAAAATCCGGTTGCAGCAGATCGCAGCCGAGTTTGGTCTCTCGGTCGGCCATTTCTCGCGCGCCTTCCGCATCTCCACCGGCCTGCCGCCGCACCAATGGTTGCTTCAGCAGCGCCTGAAGGTGGCCAAGCAGCTGATGGCGGCGCGCGACCTGTCGCTGTCCGAGATCGCGATTACGGCCGGCTTTGCCAATCAAAGCCACTTCACGCGGGTGTTTTCCGCCGTGGTCGGCGTCAGCCCGGCGGCGTGGCGGCGCGAGATGCACCGCCCGGCGAGAAGCGAGAGCTGAACAGCGCCGCGTTCAACCGGCCGGCGCGGCTCGCACGGCATGCTTGGCGTGCCATTTGGGACCCGGTCCGCGCATGTAGTGCAGCTCGGGCCGGTAGGGATCGCGAATTCGCGCGATCAGATTCTGCAAGCCCGTCGTGATCGCGTTCCAGCTGTCGCGCAGAGCGAGCAATGATGCGTGCGGTGACAGCATGGCGCCCTCTCAGTGCGGCTTGCCGAGCACGGATGCGAAGGACAGGATCACGATCTCCTCGCCGGACTCGTCGCTGACATGCACGACCCAGTCGCGCCAGTCTTCCAGGCTGACCGTTGCGACCAGCGATCGCATCATGCACGTCGCCGCCTCGCATGCCTCCGAGAGGCTGGTCACCGAGGTGCCGCGGCGATCCATCAGCACCCCGTGCGTGGTCGAGCAATGGAAGAAGACCTGGGTCATGTGCGTATCCTCGCAAGCTCCGGACGAGAAGGTCGTCTTTGGAGCTCCACGTTTCTTCGACGCGACCATTCGCAAGGCGGTTCACATGGGCGCGGGCCTCGCGGAATGGTGATCAAGCCCCCAGCACAGCCTCCTCACCAAATCGCGATTTGACAGTTCTTCTATATTTGTCAAAATCGTCAAATGGGACCGAAAACCCGCATTCTCGATGCCACCATGCTGGTGTTCCGCCGGCACGGCTTTCGCCGCTCCTCGATCGAGCAGGTCGCCGAGGCGGCCGGCCTGACGCGGCAGGCGCTCTATCACCACTTCGAATCCAAGGAAGCGCTGTTCCGCGCCGTGATCGAGCGCGTGCATGAGAGCGCGATCGCGGCCGAGGAGACCGCCGTTGCCGCGGCGGAGACCGCGGGCGGTGATCTCGGCGACATCCTCGCCGCGGGCATGACCGCGCGGATGTCGACCATGATCGGCTCGCTGGACGGCTCGCCGCATCTCGAGGAGTTGTATTCCGAGCACCTCGTGCACGCGCGCGACCTCTACCAGACCTACGCCGCGCGATATGCGGAGCGCATGGTCGCGACGATCACGCGGATCGTGCGCAAGCAGCAGTTCGCGCTGCCGCAGGACCTCCCGCCGGCCGAATTCGCGCGGCTGGTCGAGATGGCGATGTACGCAGCGAAGTCGCAGTATCCGGCGATGCAGCCGGCGGATGCGTTCCTGAAGGACATGGCGATCATGGTGCGGACGCTCTGCGCCGGCGCCAAGCCGAAACCTTTGCCAAAATCGCAAAAACCGCCTGTCAAGAAGGCGGCAATCCCCAAGAGGCCGACACGCAGGACAAGCGGAGGACATCCATGAGCACGACGACCGTCAATGGCCGCGTCGAATCCCTGCCCGATGATCCCGATGCGCTCTTGATCGACATCGTGCGCGACCAGTTCGAGCTCACCGGCACCAAGCTCGTGTGCGGCGCCGGCGTCTGCGGCGCCTGCACCGTGCTGGTCGACGGCGCGCCGGTAGCAAGCTGCCTGATGCCGGCACACGCCGCCGCCGGCAAATCGGTGACGACGGTCGAAGCCATCGGCGCGTCCGGTCTGCATCCGGTGCAGAAGGCGTTCATGGCGCATGACGCCCTGCAATGCGGCTTCTGCACGCCCGGCTTCATCGTGGAAGCGACCGCGTTCTGCGACCATTGGCGCTCGACCAGGGGAACGGCGGTGCCGTCGCGCGAGGAGATCGGCGCGGCGCTGTCCGGCCATCTCTGCCGCTGCGGCGCCTATGACGGGATCTTCCGTGCGGTGGCGGATGCCTGCGCCGGCCGCTTCGACGGCGATCACGTCACGGCGCCTCGCATCGAGGCGCGCGACAAGGTGACGGGCGCGGCGAAATATACCGTCGACATCCATCATGACGGCCAGCTCGAAGGCCTGATCCTGCGCTCGCGCGAGGCGCATGCGCGCATCACCACGCTCGATCTCGCGCCGGCGCGCGCGCTCCCCGGCGTTACCGCGGTGTCGCTGCTCGGCGACGACCGGATTGTGCGTTATGTCGGCGAGCCTATTGCGGCGGTCGCCGCAAAGGACCGTAAGAGCGCGCTTGCCGCGCTGGCCGCGATCAGGTTGATCAGCGAACGCCTGCCCGCAGTGGTCGGGCTCGACGCCGGACGCAAGGACGACGCGCCCGTGGTGTTCGACAAGGCGAGCCGCAAGCGGGCCGGTAACGTCTCGGAAGCGGCCGGCGGACCGGCGCCCTGGAAGCAGAACATCCGCGGGCCGACCGCGGTGTTCTCGACACGCGCAAAAAAGGCCCGCAACTGGGTCGACGAGGCGCGCCAGGCCAACAACAAGCTACTCGTCGAAGCCACCTTCCGCACCGCCACGCAGCAGCATGCCTGTCTCGAGCCCCACGCCGCGGTGGCGCGCTTCGACGGCGACCGGCTAACCCTGCACGCCTCGACCCAGCAGGTGTTTCACCTGAAGGAGCAGATCGCAAAACGCTACAAGTTCGATCACGACAAGGTCCGCGTGATCGCCGAGCATGTCGGCGGCGGCTTCGGCTCGAAGGCGAGCCTGGGGACCGAGGCGATTGCCGCGATCGAGCTGGCGCGCATGGCGAAAGCGCCGGTGCGGGTCGCCTATGATCGCCAGGAAGAACTCTCGGTCGCCGGTTATCGGCCGGCCGCGGAGTTGAAGGTCGCGCTGCTGCCTTCCGAGCAAGGCGGCCTGAAGGCGCTCTCGGTCACCGCGCATGCCGATACCGGCGCCGCGACCAACTCGACCATCGCGGGACTGGCGCGGCTGATCTATCCGGCCGAGGCGAAGGATCTTTCGGATTTCGACGTCATCAGCAATCTGCCGCCCGGCGCCGCCTTCCGCGGCCCCGGCGGACCGCCGATGGCGTTCGCCGTGGAACAGGCGATCGACGAGGCCGCGCTGCGGCTCAACGTCGATCCGATCGCCTTGCGCAAGCGCTGGGATCCCGATCCCAACCGGCAGCGGCTCTACGACTGGGCATCCGCGCTCGAGATCTGGCGCAACCGCAAGCCGACGCAGAACGGGCGCTATCGCCGCGGCATCGGAGTCGCGACGGGCTACTGGCTCTATCTGTGGCAGCCCAAGGTGAAGGTCGAGGTCGCGGTCAAGGGCGGCCGCATCGTCGCCAGCACGGCGACCCAGGACATCGGCACAGGCACCCGCAGCGTGCTTGCCGACGCGATCGCGCGCGAGTTCGATCTCGAACCCGGTGAGATCGATGTGCGGATCGGCGATTCCTCGCTGCCCGAAGGCCCCGGCTCCGGCGGCAGCCGCGTCACCGCCTCGGTGATGCCGCCGACGCTGCAGGCAGTGCGGAAGCTGAAGGCCGCGATGCTCGAACAGGCCACGCGAAAGCCGGCGCCCGGCTCGAACGCGCCCTGGCGCGAGCTGATCGCACGCTCGCCCGACATCGCGGTGGTGGAGACGCGCGGCGAGGACGGCAAGAACACCGCGCCCGGCATCCGCTCGCCGCTGCGCGAAGTCGGCCTGATCGGCTTCGTCTTCGGCTGGATGATGCGCCGCTTCTCGAACATCGCGGTCGGCGCCGGCGTGCCGAGCTCGGTGCAGGTGATCGAGGTGGAGGTCGACACCTGGCTCGGCCATGTCCGCGTGCTCAACGTGCATACCGGCATCGCGGTCGGCAAGATCGCAGCGCCCGCGCTGGCGCGCAGCCAGGCCTGCGGCGCGGTGATCCAGGGCCTCGGCTACGCACTCTATGAGGCGCGCGAGCTTGATCCGAAGACCGGCGACGTCCTGACCGCGGGGATGGAGGATTACCGCATCCCTGGGATCGCCGACACGCCCGAGATCGACGTCCATTTCGACGAAGCGGGCTTCGACCATGTGCTCGGCAACAGCGTCGGCATCGGCGAGGCGTCGACGGTGCCGACCTCGGCCGCCGTCGCCAACGCGATCCACAACGCGATCGGCGTCCGCCTCACCGAGATTCCGATCCGGCCCGATCGCATCGTCGCCGCGCTGAAAGGGAGGGATGCCGCATGAGTGTCGCGACTGCAGACGTCATATTCGCGCCCGAATTCCGCGCCGCCGGCACCGATCTGTCGGAGCGCCGCCGCAGCGGCCTGTCGTGCGGCGCCATCATCGATCTCGCCGCCAGTC
>NZ_LFIQ01000057.1:29596-41623 GCF_001189245.1 Bradyrhizobium pachyrhizi
GTGGAATGCGGACGGTTCGGCCCGCATCGGCGCCCTGACCACGATCGCTGCGATCGCATCCGATCCGCGGCTCGCCGAGGCTTATCCCGGCATCACCGCGGCCGCGCAGGGCCTCGCCACGCCGCAGATCCGGCACATGGCGACGCTCGGCGGCAACCTCGCGCAGCGCTCGCGCTGCTGGTATTTCCGCAATCCGCAGATCGCCTGCTTCAAGAAGGGCGGCGCCGACTGCCCGGCGCGATCCGGCAACCATCTCTATCACGTCGCGTTCGATCTCGGCCCATGCGTCGCGCCGCATCCGTCGACGATGGCGATGGCGCTATTGGCCTATGACGCGAAGATCACCACCGACCGGCGCAGCGGCTTGTCGATCTCCGAGCTGCTCGGCGACGGCAGCAACGGCGCGGCCGACAATCTGCTTGCACCGGGCGAACGCATCGAGCGGATCGAGCTCCCCGTTCCGCTGGCCGGCGAGCGCGCGCTGTACAAGCGCGCCATCAGCCGGACGCATGCGGAATGGCCGCTGGTCGAGATCTGCGTGCGTGCGGTGATCTCCGGCGGCGCGTTCCAGCAGGTCCACATCACCGCCGGCGGCATCGCTCCGGTCCCGCTGCGTCTGACCGCGTCCGCGGCGGCGCTGCAGGGTAAGCAGATTAACGCGGCGACCATCGCGCAAGCCACCGAGCTGGCGATCTCGGGAGCCAGGCCGCTGCCGATGACCGGATACAAGCTCGAGCTGCTGACGGGCCTGGTGCGCGACGTGGTCGAGCGGATTGTGGCGTAGGATCAATCGCCCATTCGCGGCCTCGAGGCAACGTCGCGTCTGGAATGCATAGATCCAGGAATTCCTACGCCGGAATGCCGGCCTCGCACAGCACGGCGACGATGCGGTCGCCCCATTCGACTGCCCTGGTCGGAAAATTCTGCCGCGCGTAGGACGCGCGGAAATCGGGCCGCAGTTCGAGCAGGCGGCCAGCGATGACGCGCGCCTCGTCAAGGCGCCCCGAGCCGACTTCGTTCATGATCAACGCGCTGAGCGTGTGTGCGTCTTCGCCGATCACCAGCGCCTTGGCGGCGGCCGCACGGCCCTGCTCATACTGACCGAGCATGAAATGCGCGAAACTGATTCCGTTCCACATGGACGCCCGCCCGGGATCGATCGGGCTGAGCCGGAGTCTGTGCTCAAAACTTTCGATCGCGCGTGCCGGCTCGACGCACATGAGCGAAATCCAGCCGCGATATCCCCACGCCGCAGCATCGTTCGAATTGAGCGAGATCGCCTCTTCGATCATGGTCTCGGCGCGATCGTAGTCGTGGCCGAGATAGGCAAACATGTGAGCCGCGCGCGCCAGCACGAACGGATCGTCGCTGGCCAGCGCGCAGGCGAGCCCGGCGATCCGCAGCGCCTTCGCCAACTCCTGCGCGCCGAGAGGCGTGCCGCGCGTGGTCTGTTTCAGCAGCGACGAATAGGCCAGCATGACCTGAGCGGCCGCATAGTTGGGATCAAGCGCGCAGGCCTTGTTGAACCACTCGCCGAGTTCGGCGTCGCCCCACCTGGAGCGATCTGCATAGGCCGCAATGCCTCTCAGAAAGAGATCGTAGCTATCGAGACGGTCGGTCGGCTTGGTTCGGGTTCGTTCGATTTCGCTCTGCTGGATCTTCGGAGCTATGATGCTGACGACGTTCGCGGTGACCTGGTCCTGCAGGTCGAACACGTCCCTCAGTTCGCCGTCGAACCTATCCGCCCAGAGATGCGTACCGCTGCCGGCCTCGATCAGTTGCGCGGTGATCCGAACGCGGCCGCTCGACTTGCGCACTGATCCCTCCAGCACGTATCGCACACCGAGCTCGTGCCCGACCTGCTTGATGTCGACGGACTTTCCCTTGTAGGTGAAACTTGAATTGCGCGCGATCACAAACAGCGATCTGAAGCGCGACAGCGCGGTGATGATGTCCTCGACGACGCCGTCGGCAAAGTATTCCTGCTCCGGATCGCCGCTCATATTCTGGAACGGCAGCACCGCGATGGAGGCTTTCTCGGCAATCGCGGGTGGGGAAGCCGGGGCAGTAAACGCGTGCTTCGCGACCGCGGCCGCGGAGGCGCCGCCGACGCGAACTCTCCATGTACGAATAGGCTCGGCAATATTCTTCAGGACCTGCGGCCCCATATCCTCGAAGGTCGCATCGACCTTGCCGCGAATGTGCCGTTGCACGTCATCGGAAATGCAGACGCCGCCCGGCTCGGCAATCCCCTCCAGGCGCGCTGCGATGTTGACGCCGTCGCCAAAGATATCGTTGTCATCAAAGATGATGTCGCCGACGTGGATTCCGATTCGGAATTCGAGCCGCTGTTCCGTTGGCACGGCAGCATTCTGATCCGCCATTCGGCGCTGCACTTCGACGGCACTGCGCACCGCGTCGACGGCGCTGGCGAATTCAACGAGTATTCCGTCGCCGGTCGTCTTGACGACGCGGCCGCGATGCGCCGCCAGCGCTGGATCCAGCAACGCCCGCCTGACCGACTTCAGCTTGGCCAGAGTGCCTTCCTCGTCGATTCCCATCAGCCGGCTGTAGCCGGCGATATCGGCCGCCAGAACCGCTGCCAGACGCCGATCCAAGCTATCGGTGGTCAAAGACATGCCCCCAGACGAGGGGTTAATTTTCGTCGCCGATCAAAGCACGGCTGACGGCCTCCGGGCTAGAGCAAACGTCTGCGCTGCTTGCCCAGGCTGGAGATCGGCGGCTTTGTCAACGACGATCTTGAGGCTATCGCCCAGCGGGTCTATCGCGCCCGGGTCAGCGCCAGCCAGATGCCGCCGCCGATCATGAAGCCGCCTGATATGCGCGACATCAGCCGGGTCCGCTCCTTGGAGAAGAATTTGCGGGCGCGGCCGGCCGCCAAGGCGTAGGCGGCGTCGGTCAGCACGGCGGTCACCATGAAGGTGAGGCCGAGCAGCGCCACCTGCGGAACGTGCGGCTTGTCCATATCCATGAACTGCGGGATGAAGGCGCCGAAGAACACCAGCACCTTCGGGTTCGAAAGCAGGACCAGAAAGCCCTGCAGGAAGAAGCCGCCGCGCGGCGGCGGCGGCGTGTCATCGGTGCTAACGCCCTCGACCGGCGAGCGGATCAGCTTGAAGCCGAGCCAGACCAGATAGGCGGCGCCGGCAAAGCGCACCCAGTCGAACCAGTAGCCCATCGTCGCCATCAGCGAGGTCAGCCCGACCGCGACGGTGCCGATCACAATCGCAAGTCCGACCTGCGCGCCCAGCACGTTGGTGAGCGCGGCGCGCGTGCCGTAGCGCAGCCCGTTGGCGATCACCATCGTGACGATCGGACCGGGCAGCAGCGCCAGCGCGATGCAGGCGGCGACGAAGGCGAAATAGGCTTGCAGGGACATGGGGAGCTCACTGACGTTCAAACTGAATTATGCACATAGGACGGGCGAAGAGGAAGCGGCTCCTGATCATCTCTGTTATACCCCGCGAAAGCGGGGTATCCAGTACGCCGCGGCCTGTCAGCCAAGCATCAGCGTCTCTGGAATACTGGGCCACCCGCTTTTTCGCATGCGAGAGACGGACTCCTCAATGTCCCTCCATTGCCACAATCATCCATGCTCTAATCTCTCGCGATTCCAGAAACTTCAACGTCGCCCGCTGCACCCCTGAGGCATCTCCCCTGCCCTGCGCCGCGACCGCCATCAGGTCGCAGCGATGTGACACCGCGATCCCGATCGCGATGCGCTTCCCCTTGGGCATCTCGAGATCATAGACCCTGATCCGCCCCGGCATGTCCGCGACATCGACGACATCGCCCGCCTTCAGCGGTACGAAGCGCGGGCCGATCATGTCGACATCGGCGACGCGGTCGACCTCGTCGTCATCGGCGACGCCGCCGTCGCAATTGCAGAAGCCGAGTTTTGGCCTGAGATAAACCTCGACGTCGTCACCGCACTCCGCCGCGCCGCAACGGAAGGCGCGGCCGGCAGGCCAGCCGTCGCGCGGGAACGGCCAGGCGATCTCGCGCCACGCGGCCGCGCGCGGCGGCGCCATCTCGTAGCCCGCAACTGCGGAGAGCCCGCCGAGCACGAGGACCATCGCCGCGATGACCGACCAGGAGCGCATCATCGCGCGCTCACGGCAGACCGGCGATGGCGCCCGCCGCGCCGGTCAGTTCGAGAATATGCAGGCCGGTGTTGGCGCGGTCGACCGCATAGATGTAGCCGCGCTCGTCGGTCTCGACATTGTTGGTCTGGATCGCGACCTTGCAGCGGTCCTTGCCGTCGATGGTGACACAGCGCTTGTCGGTCGCCGCCGTGATGGAGGGAATGAAGTACCCCACTTCCTTCGGATGATAGGGATCGCGGATGTCGATCGCGCGGACGCCGGCGTTGAAGAAGGCGATGAAGGCCAGCTTCTTATAGTAGACCGGCGCCATGCTCTCGTTCGACGAATGCGAGCCGAACCGGCCGCCGCGCTCGCAGAACGCCCCGGAGGCCTCGGGCACCGTATAGCTCGAGATCAGCATCGGCCGCGCCTCGGTGGTGACGTCGGCAAACCACACCATCTGGCGCGCCTCGCCGCATTCGTTCTGGATCGCCTCGTCGACGATCATCACGATGTCGCGGGTCTTGCCGTCCTTGTCATGGGCGAATTCGGCGATCGGCATGCCGGGCAGCGGAAACACCGTATGCGCGCCGTTCATGGCGGACAGCGGCATCCGCGCGATCTCCGGGAATTTCAGATTGTCCGGGGTCGGCTCCTTCGGTCCGTTCAACAGCTTGTCCCGGTCGACGATCTGCAGGAAGCCGCCCTTGTTGGTGCCATAGCCGAAATAGACGCGGTTGCCCGTTGGCCCGGTCGAGATCGGCCCGTGCAGTTCGGTCGGCACCGCGCCGGTCGCGCCCGGCTCCTGCCCGGGCAGGCCGAAGTCTCTGATCTTCACGGGATTCGCGGGATCGGAGAGATCATAGACCTGCGTCATGCGCCGCGTGCGCCAGTCCGGCGCGCCCGACACCAGGAAGGCGATGCCGGTGCCGCATTCCCAAAAACTCTTGTGCGTGTCCTTCAGCCCGCCGATCCGGGTGACGAACGCCGGATTGGCGGGATCGGCGACGTTCCAGATCTCGTGCGCCTCGCTGCCGAAGGTGCGCAGCATGTAGACTGCGTTGCGATCGCCCTTCGGCAAATCCTTGCCGTCGCAGATCCGCACCATCTGTGCGCCGCCGGATTCGTATTTGCCTTCCTGTCCGGGAATGTGCCGCAGATATTTCGGGTGCGCGGGATCGGTGACGTCGACGATCGAGGTGCCGTTCGGCTCGGCCTTGCCGGTCATCGGGTTGACGGGATCGGGAATGTCGTCGGTGCCGCCGTGATGACCGATATAGGCGATCCATCTGTCGCCCTGATGATGGATGGTCGGCTGATAGGCGCTGCGCGCCTGCAAATCGTTGGTTCCAACCAGCCTCATGTTGGAGGCTTCGGGCGGATCGCCGATCTTCTGCTGGGCGCTCGCACCATTCGCGAGCAGGACAAGAACCAACGTGCAGCAAACTGCCGTAACGCGACCGCCCATGCGCACCACCCAATGTTCCACGCCAATCTGCGTTGGCTGCCGGCGAGGCTAGCACGGCGCTGCCGATGCCAAAACACACGCTCTTGACATGCAACCATTTGATTGCCTATTATCCAACCCATGGATGAAGTCTTCAAAGCCCTCGCGGATGCCTCACGGCGAACGCTGCTTGACCGGCTTCACGATCAGAACGGGCAGACGCTCGGTGAGCTCTGCGACGGCCTCGACATGACGCGTCAAGCCGTCACCAAGCACCTTGTGATTCTCGAGGAGGCCAACCTCGTCACCACGATCAAGCATGGCCGCGAGAAGTTGCACTATCTCAACCCGGTTCCGATCCATCAGATCGGCGAGCGGTGGATCAGGAAGTTCGAGCGCGGGAAACTCGCCGCGCTGAGTGAGTTGAAAAGACAATTGGAGAAGCGTGATGAGTAAACCGGACTACGTCTACGTCACCTATATCGAGACCACCGCCGACAAGCTGTGGCATGCGCTGACATCGAGCGACTTCACCGAACGCTTCTGGTTCGGCTATCGCGTCAGCTCCGACTGGAAGATCGGCTCGCTTTATTCTCTCACCAAGGACGGCCGCCGCAGCGTGCAGGGCGAGGTGCTGATCGCCGATCCCTCGAAAAAGCTCGCCTACAGCTGGGATGTGGTGAAGGAAGGCGTCGAGCGCGAACAGGTCTCGCGCGTGACCTTCGACATCGAACCGCACGGCACGGTCGTCAAGCTGACCGTGACGCACGACAATCTCGGCCCGAAGACGCTGCGCGACATCTCCGGCGGCTGGCCGATGGTGATCGCAAGCATGAAGAGCTTCCTCGAGACCGGACGCGAACTGCCGGCCGACCTGCTCACCAGCGGCGCCAGGGAGGCCTACCATGCCTAAGCCCGAATTCGCCTACGTCACCTACATCGAGACCACGCCGGACAAGCTGTGGGACGCGCTGACCAAGAGCGCGTTCACGCGGCAATACTGGTTCGACACTGAGCTGCAATCGGACTGGAAGGTCGGCTCGCCGCTCGCGCTGGTGATGGGCGGCAAGACTACCGACACCGGCGAGATCCTCGAGGCCGACCGGCCGCGGCGTCTCGCCTACACCTTCAAGCACGTGCTCGACGAGGACATGCGCAAGGAGCCGGCAACCAAGGTGGTCTTCACGCTGGAGGCCCATGGCAAGATCGTGAAGCTGACCGTGATCCATGAGGGCTTCGGTGCAGGCAGCAAGCTGCTCGACGGCATTTCCAAGGGCTGGCCGGCGATCCTGTCGGGACTCAAGAGCCTGCTCGAGACCGGCAAGGCGGTCACGATCCCGCCGGCCGCGCTCGGGATCGACGGCTTCGAATGACAATGAAAATCTATCGACGGGTGCGTACAGACATGAACATCGAGAAATTCAAACCGGCAATCGTCTACGCGATCTACATCGCCGCCACGCCCGAGAAGGTGTGGCAGGCTTTGACGACTGCCGAATTCAGCCGGCAGTATTTCTCCGGCAACGCGGTCGAGGTCGACCTTTGGATCGGCGGCGCCTACGTCGTGCGGACGCCCGACGGTGCGCTGCACATCTCCGGCGAGGTGATCGAGTGCGATCCCCTCAAGCGGCTGACCGTGACCTTCAACGTCAACTGGCCGCAGCTGGTCGAAAAGCTCGGGCCGACGCTCGTCACCTACGAGATCGAGCCGGCCGGCGACGGCGTGAAGCTGACGCTCTTGCAATCGCATGACCGTCCGATCAGCGACGACATTCTCGCAGGCGGCCGCACCGGCTGGCCGGCGATCCTCTCCAGCCTGAAGAGCCTCGTGGAGACCGGCAAGGCCATGGTGATCCCGATGCAGCCGCCAGCGCGCATGATGGCCGCGCTGAAGGAATTGGGAATCCCGATGCCGACGTGAGGTTGGCGATACAGCCATCCCAGATTCCGCCGTCGTCCCGGCGAAAGCCGGGACCCGTTACCACCGCTCTCAGCGGCTAGAGTTCGCTGGGGCCACAGCGTCGCGCAACAATAAACGGGCGTGGTTATGGGTCCCGGCCTTCGCCGGAACGACGGTGGGAGGGTTGCGCCCAGCACCCGTAGCTCACGCCACAAGCAGCAGAGCAACGATCAGATTCGCCACGAACAGGGTTGCGTCGATGGCGAAGATCCTGAGCATCGGGCCCTTCAGCACCGGCCAGTAAGCGACCCCGACGCGCCCGCCTCGCATCAGCACAGGCAAATTGTAGGCGAACTGGCTGAAGTGACACGCGGCGAAAAACAGGAACAATGCGAGCTGCGCCTCAGCGCCCTGAAAGAACGGCGGCCTTGCGACCAGGAAATACAGCGACAGCAGCCCGATCGGCAGATTGATGCCGCCGAGGAACGCGACGCTGGCCGACAGGGTCGGCGCAATCGGGTTTCCACGCTCCTCGCGTGGGACCAGGATCTTCAGCGTGTTGCGCTGGGCGATGCTGAACTGGACGAATGCGGCGCCAAACCACAGCGCGTTGAGCAGCAGGACGACATCCAAAAATCGCATGGGCTATTTTCCGTAGAATGCTTCGCTGCGCACCACACGGCCGGCGCCATCGAAGTCCATGAACTCGCTGGCGCGCGTATCGCCGAGTTGCCACCACACCGTCAGGCGCACGATCGTTTCGTCCCAGCTCCAGTTCAGGATCTTGAGGTCCGCGCTTGCGATGCTGCCATAGGCCTTGCGCCAGTAGGCGCGGATATTCTCGGCCCCCGTGACCACGGGTGAGTCCGTCAGTTTGAGCGCCAACGGGCTGCGCATCTCGGCACCGTCGGCGAAGTGCGCGACGACGGCGTCGATATCGACCCTGCACCAGTTCGCGCACCACGCCTCGACAAAGCGTCCGGCGGCCGCCCGGTCCATGATCTCTTCGCCCATGCGACTGCCCTCCCCCCGCGTGACTGCGGGGCAGACTGGCACGGCGAGATCTTCACGTCAACTATGTTGACTTGAGGAGGCTAGTTGTTGTCGGCGATCACTCCCATCACCGCCATCCATGCGGCGGCGCCGGGCGCGCCGACACGATCGAATGCCTCACGGAGCACCTCGCGCTCGTGGTCGGACGCGCGCTGCTCGATGCGCCGCCCTGCTGCGGTCAGGTGCAGCAATTTGGAACGATGCTGCTCGGGCGACCGCTTCGCCGCCACGAGCTTACGCTCTAGCAACAGGCCAAGTGGCCGGTTCAGGGCCTGCTTGGAAATGCCGAGCACCTCGATCAGCGAGCCGATCGAGATGTCGGGCCGCCGCGCAATCACGTAGAGAATGCGATGGTGCGGGCGCGAGAGGCCAACCGTGGCAAGATACTGGTCAGCCGCCAGCGTCATCCCGCGCCAGCCGTAGTACATCAGCTCCAGCGCCGTATCCAGTTCGTGGAGCTTCCTGAGCGAGGCGCGATGCAGGCCGGGGACCTGCGAGGCAGTCTTTTGCATGTGCGTATCGTGACGAACTTGCCCGAGAGAATCTAGCCCAGCGCCCTCAGCTCCCGCCGCAGCACCTTGCCCGTCGCCGTCATCGGCAGGCTGTCGGCGAACTGCACGAAGCGCGGATACTCGTGGGCGGCGAGCTGAACCTTGACGAACTCCTGAATCTCGCGCGCCAGGGCATCGCCCGGCGCGTAGCCCGGCCGCAGCACGATCCAGGCCTTGATCGATTCGGTGCGGATCGGATCGGGGATGCCGACCACCGCCGACATCGCGACCGCCGGATGCTTCATCAGCGTGTGCTCGATCTCGGACGGGCCGACACGATAGCCGGCCGTGGTGATGACGTCGTCCTCGCGGCTGACGTACCAGAAATAGCCGTCCTTATCCTGCACGCCGAGATCGCCGGTCAGCAGGAATTCGCCGGCGTATTTCTTCGCGGTCGCTTCCGGATTGCGCCAGTACTCGATCATGGTGCAGGGGCACGGCTGGCGCACGCCGATGATGCCGCGCTGGCCCCGCGACAGCTCCTCGCCCTTCTCGTTGACGATGCGGACGTCGAAGCCCGGCGTGGCGCGGCCCATCGAGCCCGGACGGATCGGAAACAGGTTGGAATTGCTGCCGATCACGAGATTGCATTCGGTCTGACCGAACACCTCATGGGCGTCGATGCCGAAGGTGTCGCGCACCCAATCCAGCAATTCGCCGCCGAGCGACTCGCCGCCGGTGAAGATGCTGCGCAGCCTGACGCCGGAATTCTTCACATTGGCCTGCCGCATCAGCTTCAGCGCGGTCGGCGGCAGGAACACATTGCGGATGCCGAGTTCGGCCATCATCTGCATCGCCGCCTGCGGCTCGAACTTGCGGGCGCGGTGACCGACCATCGGGATGCCGTGGTACCAGAATGCGAACAGGCCGTTGATCAGGCCGCCGATCCAGGCCCAGTCGGCCGGCGTCCACATCAGGTCGCCGGGCCGTGGCAGGAAGTCGTGGCACATCTCGACATTGGGCAGATGGCCGAGCACGACGCGATGCGCGTGCAGCGCGCCCTTCGGATTGCCCGTGGTGCCCGAGGTGTAGATGATCAGCGCGGGATCGTCGGCCGAGGTGTCGACGGTCGCGAACTCAGGCGGCGCCGACTTGATCGCGCTCCAGAACGGTCTCGTCCCCGCCGGCGTCTTTTCGCCGACGATATAGATGCTCTTCAACTCGGGCAGGCGATCGCGGATTTTCGCGATCTTCTCCCAGCCCGCTTCATCGGTGATCACGGCCTTGGCAGCAGAATTCGACAGGCGGAATTCGAGCGCGTCCTCGCCGAACAGCGCAAACAGCGGGATTGAGATCATCGCTGCGCGAAACGCCGCGAGATGCGCGACCGGCAGTTCGAGCGATTGCGACAGGAACACCGCGACGCGGTCGCCGCGCACCAGTCCGTCGCCGGTCAGCACATTGGCGAAGCGGCGCGAGGCCTCCGCGACCTCATCGAACGAGGTGCGCATGGTGCCGCCATCCTCGTCGACATAGACCAGGGCGAGCCGCCCGGTGCCGTCGGCATGGCGGTCGCAGCACGCGGTCGCCATGTTGAAGCGCGCGGGAACGTCCCAGCGGAAGTTGCGATAGAGCTCGTCGTAAGTAGCGGCTTCCTTGAGCATGGTGTGTGTTGCTTCCGTCCCTCGTCATGGCCGGGCTTTTCCTGCCATCCGCGTCTTTGGCAGATTGTAAAGACGTCGATGCCCGGGACAAGCCCGGGCCGACGAAGAAAGTGATGCCCGGATGAACAATGCGTAGCCCGGATGGAGCCAACCGGTCGCGCGAACGCGCGCCCGATGACAGGCTCCGCGCAATCCGCGGTTCTCATCGAGTGGACAGACTCACCCGGATTTCGCTTCGCTGCATCCGGGCTACGAACTTCCTTGAGGAGAAAGCCGTCAGGCGGCCGCCCGCTCCATTGCGACCTCGGCCTTGAGGCTATCGAGGTCGCGATAGATCGATGCGACCGCGAGCACGTGCCCGCCGCGCTTGTAGCGCAGCACGCAATCCCTGCCGGCAATGCTGCCATCCACCGCGATCTCGTCCCACTGCTCGGCATGGCCGACATAGTTGATCGGCACGTCGTAATGCTGACTCCAGAAGAACGGCACCGCGTCGAACACCTCGCGCTGCCCAAGCATATTCCGCGCGGCGGTCTGGCCCTGGCGCTCCGCCACCACCCAATGCTCGACCCGGATCGTCTCGCCGCTGTGCGGATCGGGCCAGCGCGCGATATCGCCGGCCGCATAAATGCCGGGAACACTGGTCTCGAGATAGGCATCGACTGTCACGCCGCGATCGATCGCGAGCCCGGCCGCTTCCGCCAGCGCCAGCCGCGGCTTCACGCCGACACCGACCACGACGAGATCGGCATCGAGCACTGGCCCGCTCTTCAAGCGGGCGCGCTTGCCCTCGATCGCAGTCACCGTGTCGCCGAGGTGGAATACGACACCATGCTCTTCGTGCAGCGCGCGGACGAAATCGCCCATCTCAGGCCCGAGTACGCGCTCCATCGGCCGCTGTTCCAGCCCGACCACGTGGACCTCGATTTCCCGCGCGCGGAGCGAGGCCGCCACCTCGAGGCCGATGAAGCTCGCACCGATCACAACCGCGCGGCGCGCTCCGCTGGCCGAGGCGATGATTGCCCGGCAATCGTCGACGGTGCGCAACACGTGAACGTGGGGCTGATCCGCGCCCGGGATCGGCAGCCGCACCGGCTCCGCGCCGGTCGCCAGCAGCAGCCGGTCATACGGAATCGTTTCGCCGCCGGCGAGCACGACATTGCGGCGGCCGGTATCGATCGACTTGACCTCGGTCCTGAGCCTGAGATCGATCGCCGCATCACGATAGAAATCGTTCGGTTTCAGCGGCAGCCAGTCTTCCGGCGCGCTGCCGGCGAGGAAGTCCTTCGACAGGTTCGGACGATCCACCGGCGCCGCGGCCTCGCCGCTCAACATGACGATGCTGCCGCGATAGTCCTGCCGCCGC
>NZ_LFIQ01000057.1:41633-60450 GCF_001189245.1 Bradyrhizobium pachyrhizi
GAACCCTGCCCCGCCGCCGCCGACAATCACGATCCTGCCGGGCGCATCGACCGGGCCCTTGACGCGGAGTTTCGGTTGCGCGCGCCTCTCGCGCACGACGACGCGATCGCCCTCGCGCTCGACCTTCCAGACAGCGAGCGCGTTGAAGGCGGGCGCGGCGGTCGCTTCACCGGTGCGAATATCGAAGCAGGCGTGATGCCAGGGGCAATGGACGGTCTCGCCCTCAAGGAGGCCTTCGGCGAGCGGACCGTGGTAATGGCTGCAATGCGCGTCGATGGCGAAGATATCCGCCCCCGAGCGCACCAGCAGCACGTCCTCGTCGCCGACATGGCCGAGCAACATCGCGCCAGAGAAGTCGGAGAGGGCAACGCCTTGTGTCAGATCCGGACCGGAAGGAGCTTGCTGATCGGCCATATCATTCCTCCATCGCCCTGTGACGCTCTAAACCGCTATGCCGAGGAATTCCTGGCGGGTTAGCGCATTGTCGCGAAAGCAACCCAGCATGCGGCTGGTCACGAGATCGGTATCCGGCTTGTGCACGCCGCGGGTCGTCATGCAGTGATGCGACGCTTTGATGATGACGCCCACGCCCTGAGGCTTCAAGACGTCGTTGATGGTGTTGGCGATCTGCGCCGTCATCTTCTCCTGGATCTGCAAACGCCTGGCATAGATGTCGACCACCCGTGCCAGCTTGCTGATGCCGACCACGCGGCCGTTCGGGATGTAGGCAACCCAGGCCTGACCGATGATCGGCGCCATATGATGCTCGCAATGGCTCTCGAAGCGGATGCCCCGCAGGGCAATCATTTCGTCGTAGCCTTCGATCTCCTCGAAGGTCTTTTCCAGGATCTCCGCTGGACGTTGGTCGTAACCCGCAAAGAATTCCTCGAACGAACGCGTCACACGCGCCGGAGTTTCAAGCAGACCATCCCGCTCCGGATCGTCGCCGGTCCAGCGGATGATGGTGCGGACTGCGGCCTCGACTTCGGCCCGGGTCGGCTTGTCGGATTCGGTTTGAGCGGCTCTTGCACGATCCAGCGCATGCACAATCGGGTTCATCGGGGCCTTTCCTTTGCGGAGTCATCGCGAGGTCATGCCCGTCAGATGCTCCGTCAGCAGAAAGGTTCCCGCAATTCGGCCCGCGGCACTTTGCGCCGCAAGCCAGCCGGGACGAACGGCTAGCCCGTCAGCGCCGCCTTGACCAGGCCGCTGGCCTTGCCGAAATCCATCTGGCCGGCGTATTTCGCCTTGAGCGCGCCGATCACCTTGCCCATGTCCTTGATGCCGGCGGCACCCGTCTCGGCGATGATCGCCGAGATCGCGGCCTTCACGTCGTCATCGGACATCTGCTTCGGCAGGTACGCCGAGATCACGGCGATCTCCTCGCGCTCCTGGGCCGCGAGCTCGGCGCGGCCGCCCTTGTCATAGAGCTCGACCGACTCCTGGCGCTGCTTGATCATCTTCTGCAGCAGGCCGAGCAGGTCGGCATCGGAGAGAGGCGGCTTGCCCTGCCCGCGCGCGTCGATGTCGGCGTTCTTGATGGTCGAATTGACCATGCGCAGCGTGGACAGCTTGCGCTCGTCCTTTGCCTTCATCGCTTCCTTGACCGCAGTATTGATGTCGTCGCGCAGCATTTCGTTGTCCTTGAACCAGCAATCCCCTCATCTAGGCAGTTTGCACCGGCAGAACAACTCTTGTTTG
Source organism: Bradyrhizobium pachyrhizi (assembly GCF_001189245.1). Taxonomy (GTDB): domain Bacteria; phylum Pseudomonadota; class Alphaproteobacteria; order Rhizobiales; family Xanthobacteraceae; genus Bradyrhizobium; species Bradyrhizobium pachyrhizi. The sequence goes on from NZ_LFIQ01000057.1 coordinate 43,335, forward strand.
CCGCGTTTTCCGGCGCGAACCGGGTGTCCACTTCGCTTGAAAACGCTTTAGTTCCTCAGCCATTCGACCAGCGCATCGGCGCAGGCCTGCGGCTGTTCCAGCTGCGGCAGGTGACCGCAATTGGCGAGCACCACAAGTTTTGCGCCGGGAATGCCGTTAGCCATCTCGTCCGACAGCGAATTCGGCACGGTGTTGTCGGTATCCGACGTCAGCACCAAGGTCGGGCACTTGATCCAGGCCATGCTCGGCCGCGAATCCGGCCGGCTGAGCACCGCGTTCTGCTGGCGGATGAAGGCCTCGGCGCCAACGTCCTCGCTCATGTCGTCGACGATCCGGCGCAGGCTTGCATCGCCCTGCCGCGACGGATGCACGAAGCCCGGAAACAGCTCATCGACCACGCCGCGATATTGGCCGGTTCTGGCACGCTCGATCATGCCGCGGCGACGCGCGGTCGCTTCCGGCGTATCGGCCCGCGCCTGGGTGCTCATCAGCGCCAGCTTCGCAACCCGGTCCGGCGCCTGCCGCATGATCTCGAAGGCGATGTAGCCGCCCATCGAGTGCCCGGCGAGCGCAAAGCGCGGCGGCGCCTCGGCCAGGATCCGGCGGGCGATCGCCCCCATATTGTCGTCCCTGACATGGTTGGCGACCGTCACCGGCCCGCATCGCCACAGCGCCGGGATGACCGGGGCGAAAATCCGCGGCGAGCAGATGAGGCCCGGGACGAGCAGGATCGGCATCGTATTATCCATGCGGGAGCTCCGGACGGGTCATTTTCGGCAAGCAAACGGCTGCTTCAGGGAACTTTAGATTAAAAGGCCGTTCGGGCCTGTCAAATCGGCCGGTATTGCCGTGTGAATCCGTGCCCTTTCGCTTTGACGCCGCAGGGTGCGGCGTCTATTTAAAGGGCTCATGACAACATCCGAAAACGCTCCCGCCTGGCCGGACCATAAACCGACCGCGCTCCTTGTGCTCGCCGATGGTACCGTGCTGGAAGGCTTCGGTCTCGGCGCGGAAGGCCACGCCGTCGGCGAGGTCTGCTTCAACACCGCGATGACCGGCTATGAGGAGATCCTCACCGATCCGTCCTATGCCGGCCAGATCATCACCTTCACCTTCCCGCATATCGGCAATGTCGGTACCAACGAGGAAGACATCGAGACGGTGAACATGGCGGCGACGCCCGGCGCGCGCGGCGTGATCCTGCGCTCGGCGATCACGGATCCCTCGAATTACCGGGCCACCAAGCACCTCGACCAGTGGTTGAAGGCGCGCGGCATTATCGGCCTCTCCGGCATCGACACCCGCGCGCTGACCGCGCTGATCCGCTCCAAGGGCATGCCCAATGCGGTGATCGCGCACGCCAGAAACGGCGAGTTCGACCTGCACGGCCTGAAGGAAGAAGCCCGCGAATGGCCCGGCCTCGAGGGCATGGACCTGGTGCCGATGGTCACCTCCGGCCAGCGCTTCACCTGGGACGAGACGCCCTGGGTGTGGGGCAACGGTTTCGGCCAGCAAACCGCGCCGGAATTCAACGTGGTCGCGATCGACTACGGCATCAAGCGCAACATCCTGCGCCTGCTCGCCGGCGTCGGCGCCAAGGTGACCGTGGTGCCGGCGACGACGGCCGCCGAAGACATCCTGGCGATGAAGCCGGACGGCGTGTTCCTGTCGAACGGCCCCGGCGATCCGGCCGCCACCGGCAAATATGCCGTGCCCGTCATCCAGAAGGTGATCGCGTCGGGGACGCCGACCTTCGGCATCTGCCTCGGCCATCAGATGCTTGGCCTTGCCGTCGGGGCCAAGACCATGAAGATGCATCAGGGCCATCACGGCGCCAACCATCCGGTCAAGGACGAGACCACCGGCAAGGTCGAGATCACCTCGATGAACCACGGTTTTGCCGTGGACCAGGCGACGCTGCCGAAAGGTGCGACTCAGACCCATATCTCGCTGTTCGACGGCTCCAATTGCGGCATCGCACTCGAGGGCAAGCCGGTATTCTCGGTGCAATATCACCCGGAAGCCTCGCCCGGCCCGCGCGACTCGCACTACCTGTTCCAGCGCTTTGCCGATCTGATGCGGAAGAACAAGCGCGCGGCTTAGAGCCCGATCGTCATTGCCGGGCTTGACCCGGCATTCCATCCCTCGAAGAAAGATGGATGCCCGGATCAAGTCCGGGCATGACGGACTGTGCTGTGAGCACCGATGGACAACGCGCCTTCGCATCAGATCACGGGAAATGCCGACATGACCGTCCCCGCCACCCCGAAGCCCGTCTACGGCGTCTCCTCGATGGCGGTGATGGCATCGATGTCCGGGCTCGACTTCGTGCGCGGCATCTTCGCCCGGACCCTGCCGGAGCCGCCGATCATGGAGAATGTCGAGCCGTTCGACTGCTCCGCCGAGACCGGCCATGTGGTGATCCACAGCATCCCGGGCCTGCGCCACTACAACCCGATCGGCTCGGTGCATGGCGGCTACGCCGCGATTCTCTTGGATTCCGCGATAGGGCTTGCGGTCCAGACCATGCTGCCGCAGGGCTTTGGCTACACCACGCTGGAGTTCAAGATCTCCTTCGTTCGCGGCATGAGCCAGGACACCGGCAAAATCCGCACCGAGGGCCACGTGCTCAACGCCGGGCGCCGGGTTGCGACCGCGGAAGCGCGGATTACCGACGGCAAGGGCAAGTTGCTCGCGCATGCCACCACGACCTGCCTGGTGTTCGAGCTGCCCAAGAATACCTGAGGGCAATCGCGTTTTCGCGCATTGGAGGCATGACGAAGCGCGCTGGATCGCGGCCTGCGCTCTGTGATTGAGTTTCCCTGTCCGAGATCAGGCAAACATGATCCGGCCTGGAAAGGGAGCGCCGATGATTTCAGCCCATTCAGACATGACCATCCGCGACATCCGCGTGACGATGCTGCGGCTGCCCTGGGCCGACGATCCCTGGCTGAAAGGCGCGGCGCTCGGCGCGACGCGCGACATTCTGATCTGCGACGTCGAGACGTCCGGCGGTGTCACCGGCATGGGCTATCTGTTTGTGTTCAAGCCGGCGATGAAGTCGATCGCGGCCTGTCTCGAGGAATGCATCATCGCGCGCGTCATCGGCAAGGACGCCACCGCGATCGAGGCGATCTGGCGCGATCTGTGGACGGCGACGATGACCTACGGCCGCGGCGGCATCGCCGCGATGGCCATGTCGGCGCTCGACATCGCGCTGTGGGACGCGGTGGGGAAACGGGCCGGACTGCCGCTGCACCGGCTGTGGGGGCACTATCGCTCGGAAATCCCGATCTATGGTTCCGGCTGCTTCCGGGGCGCCGGCGGCGACGGGATGATCGAGAAGGCGCTGCATTTCGTGAAGCAGGGCTACAAGGCGATCAAGATGCAGGTCGCGCACGTCCACACGCCGGCGCAGGACCTCGACAATGTGCGCCGCATGCGCGAGGCGCTCGGGCCCGACATCGACATCATGATCGACGTCAACATGGGCTGGAGCGCCGATGTCGCCATCGAGATGGGACGCAAGTTCGAGAAGTACGACATCTACTGGCTCGAGGAGCCAGTGCCGGCCGATGATTTCGCCGGCTATCAGCGGATCGCGGCGGCGCTCGACATGCGCGTCGTCGGCGGCGAGACGCATTTCACGCGCTACGATCTGCGGCCGTTCTTTCTCAATCCCTGCCTGCCAATCCTGCAACCCGACCCGATGCGCGGCGGCATGACCGACCTGCGCAAGATCGCAGCGCTCGCGGACACGTTCGGCATCACCATCGCGCCGCATCTGTTTCCCGAACTCAATGTGCACCTCTTGGCTTCGATTCCGAACGGCATCTGGTGCGAGAACATGGCGCTGATCGACGATCTCTGGGTCGACCCGCCCGAGATCGCCAACGGCATGATCACCGCGCCGGAGCGGCCCGGGCACGGGCTCAAATTCAAGGAAGACGTGTTGAAGTTCAAAATCTAGCTGGAACGGTTTGCGGACCGACGGTTTGTTGGTCTGGAGACCACGGCACCTCGCAGCGCTGGAGAGCCACCATGTCGGTCGTCCGTACCGATATCGAACCCCTGACCATCGTCTTCCAGGACGACGGCCTGGTGCCGAACAACCCGATGCCGTTCCTGGTCTACAAGGCCACCGTCGACGTCAGCAGCAATCCCGAGGCCATCATCGAGCGGCTGTTCGGCAAGAACGGCTGGGGCGCGATGTGGCGCAACGGCGTCTACGACTTCGCGCATTACCACGCCACCGTGCACGAGGTGCTGGGCGTCGCGCGCGGCCGCGCGCGCGTGCAGTTCGGCGGCGACCATGGGCGGGCGCTGGAGATCGCGGCAGGCGACGTCGCGATCCTGCCGGCCGGCACCGGACATCAATGCCTGTCGGCGAGCGACGATTTCTGCGTGGTCGGCGCCTATCCGCCGGGCCCGCCGATGGATCTGCAGCGGCCGACGCCGGAGAACCACGCCATGGCGCTGAAGACGATCCCACAGGTCGCGATCCCCGCGACCGATCCGGTGATGGGCAAGGACGGGCCGCTGGTGCGGCTGTGGAAGCGCTGACGCCTACGCCGCGTTGCTGCCTTCCTGGCGGCTGGCCTCGAACAGGAACCAGGTACGACGCTCGGTTTCGTCGATGAAGGTTTCGAGCAGGCCTGCGGTGCCGGAGTCCTCCTGCTCGTCAGCCAGCTTGTGCGCCTTGCGCATCGCAGCCGCCATGTGCTTGTTGTCTTCCATCAACTCGCGCAGCATTTCGCGCGGCGGCACATAATCGTCGTCATTGTCCTTGATGGTCTGATGCTTGGCGATATCGCCGATCGACTTCAGCGTCGCGCCGCCAAGCTTGCGCACCCGCTCGGCGAGCTGGTCGGTGGTCGCAAAGATCGCCTCCGATTGCTCGTCCAGCAACAAATGGTAATCATGGAAATGCCGGCCGCTGACATGCCAATGGAAATTCTTGGTCTTCAGGTAGAGCGCGAAGGCGTCAGCCAGAAGCGTGTTGAGCGAGACCGAGATCGTGTCCACCGCAGCCTGCGGCAGGTCGCTCGGCGTGTCGAGATCGGGCGAGATCTTGTCAGTCTTGGCTTTGCTCACGTTGGACCTTCCTGTTAGGAACCCGTATTTCGGCGCATTGAACATTGGCCGCCGGACCGCTAACGCATCATCAGCCCACCCGTTCCTGAGGCCAGGAACCCGTTCTGCCGGATACCAAACGCGATGGATGAATGGATCGATTATTACGATTCCACGCATACGATCTATGCGAGCCGACTGCACCGTGACCTGCATTTCCAGATCATCGCAAACGACATCATCGGCTACATCGCTTCGCCGGATGCCGTGGTGCTCGACTATGCCTGCGGCGAGGCGCTGTCGGCGGCGAAGGTCGCCAATGCCTGCGCCCAGCTCTATCTGGCGGAGCCGGCGCCCGGCGTACGCGGCCGTCTGGTCGCGCGCTTTGCGCCCGACACCCGAATCCGTGTCCGCTCGCTCGATGACCTGAAGCACATGGACGCGGACTCGATCGACCTCGTGATGATGAACTCGGTGGCGCAATACATGACGCCGCAGGAGCTCGATTCCGCGTTCGACGTGATCCACCGCCTGCTGAAGCCCTCGGGCCGGTTCGTGCTCGGCGATATCCTGCGGCCCGAAGTCGGCATGGCGAGGGACGTCGTGGCCCTGCTGCGCTTTGCGGCGACCCACGGCTTCCTGCGCGATGCGCTGGTCGGGCTGGCTTCGACCGCACTGTCCGACTACCGCCAGCTGCGCACCAGGATCGGACTGCAGCGCTACCGCGAGGACGAGATGATCGCGAAGCTCGGCGCCGCCGGGTTCAGCGCTACGCGCGCGCCGCGCAACATCGGGCACAATCCGTGGCGGATGACGTTCGTGGCGCACCACTGATCCTGGGTTGCGCCGGCCATTAACGTTACCCACCAGTAAACGTGGCGGCCACTGAAATAATCAGCAATGATCCGCTCGGCCCGGTGGCGGAAGCTTCGACGCGGCAGTGGTGCAACACTGTTTATCCTGGTTCAAATCCAGGCCGGGCCTCCAGCCTTCGCTGCTGACGCAGCTTCGGCTCGGCAGGCCTTCTCGTAGCGAAGGCTGCCGCGGCGTAGCCCGCAGCGCGAAGCCGGGCCGGTAGCCCCTCCCCACATCCCGAGCACCCCCAACCGGGCATATGCCGAATGCGGATTTTCCCCCAGAATCGCGGTTGATTGCGCGTTTTTGGGGGTTTCGCGGGTGCGGAAACTGGTCTAAAGACCACCCGCGCGCGAGGGATCGCGCTTCCGGCGCTACAACATGTAGCGCATGGCTCGAGGGACGCGCGGGAAGCGCGCCCTTTTTTTGTGCCTAAATTCCAGTCCGCGAGAGCTGATGCCCAAAAGAACCGACATCTCCACCATCCTGATCATCGGCGCCGGTCCCATCGTGATCGGCCAAGCCTGCGAGTTCGACTATTCCGGCACGCAGGCCTGCAAGACGCTCAAGGAAGAGGGCTATCGGATCGTCCTGGTCAATTCCAACCCGGCGACGATCATGACCGACCCGGAGCTGGCGGATGCGACCTATGTCGAGCCGATCACGCCCGAAATCGTCGCCAAGATCATCGAAAAGGAACGCCACGTCGTGCCCGGCGGCTTCGCGCTGCTGCCGACCATGGGCGGCCAGACCGCGCTGAACTGCGCGCTGTCGCTGCGCAAGCAGGGTACGCTGGAGAAGTTCGACGTCGAGATGATCGGCGCCACCGCCGACGCCATCGACAAGGCCGAAGACCGCCAGCTGTTTCGCGACGCCATGGAGAAGATTGGGCTGCAGACGCCGAGGTCCCGGCTCGCCAATGCGTCGGCGCTGAAGAAGTCCGACCGCGACAAGTACCTCGCCGATCAGGCCAAGCTGTCCGGCCCCGAACTCGAAGCCTTCGAACGGCAGTGGGAAGGCGGCGAGAACGAGCGGCGCAAGCGCTACCAGCAGCAGGCCTTGGCCGAAGCGCTGATGGCGCTGTCCGACATCGGCCTGCCCGCGATCATCCGCCCCTCCTTCACGCTCGGCGGCACCGGCGGCGGCATCGCCTACAACAAGGAAGAATATCTCGACATCATCGAGCGCGGCCTCGATGCCTCGCCGACCAACGAGGTGCTGATCGAGGAATCCGTTCTCGGCTGGAAAGAGTTCGAGATGGAGGTGGTGCGCGACAAGAAGGACAATTGCATCATCATCTGCTCGATCGAGAACGTCGATCCGATGGGCGTTCACACCGGCGATTCGATCACGGTCGCGCCGGCGCTGACGCTCACCGACAAGGAATACCAGATCATGCGCGACGCATCGATTGCGGTGCTGCGCGAGATCGGGGTCGAGACCGGCGGCTCCAACGTGCAGTTCGGCATCAATCCGGACGACGGCCGCATGGTCGTGATCGAGATGAATCCCCGCGTGTCGCGCTCGTCGGCGCTGGCCTCCAAGGCCACCGGCTTCCCGATCGCCAAGGTCGCCGCCAAACTTGCGATCGGCTACACGCTCGACGAGATCGCCAACGACATCACCGGCGGCGCGACGCCGGCCTCGTTCGAGCCGACGATCGACTACGTCGTCACCAAGATTCCGCGCTTTGCGTTCGAGAAATTCCCCGGCGCCTCCTCCACCCTGACCACCTCGATGAAGTCGGTCGGCGAGGTGATGGCGATCGGCCGCACCTTCCAGGAGAGCCTGCAGAAGGCCCTGCGCGGGCTCGAGACCGGGCTGACCGGCCTCGACGAGATCGACATCGAGGGCCTCGGCCGCAGCGACGACAAGAACGCGATCCGCGCGGCGCTCGGCACGCCGACGCCGAACCGCCTGCTGCAGGTCGCGCAGGCGATGCGGCTCGGCTGGTCCAACGAGGATATCTTCAATTCCTGCAAGATCGATCCCTGGTTCCTCGCCGAGCTGCGCGCCATCGTCGAGATGGAAGGCAAGGTCCGCAGCAGCGGCCTGCCGACCAATGCGTTCGCGATGCGGATGCTGAAGGCGATGGGCTTCTCGGACGCGCGGCTCGCCGTGCTCACGGAGGCCACTGAGGCCGACGTTACCGCCAAGCGCCACGCGCTCGGGGTGCGCCCGGTGTTCAAGCGCATCGATACCTGCGCGGCGGAGTTCGCTTCGCCGACCGCCTACATGTATTCGACCTATGAGCGGCCGTTCGCCGGCGAATTTGCCGACGAAAGCGCGCCGTCGGACCGCAAGAAGGTGATCATCCTCGGCGGCGGGCCGAACCGCATCGGCCAGGGCATCGAGTTCGACTATTGCTGCTGCCACGCCTGCTTCGCGCTCGAGGACGCCGGCTACGAGACCATCATGGTCAACTGCAACCCGGAAACGGTATCGACCGACTACGACACCGCCGACCGGCTGTATTTCGAGCCGCTGACCGCCGAGGACGTGCTGGAGATCATCGCGACCGAGCGCAAGAACGGCACGCTGCACGGCGTGATCGTGCAGTTCGGCGGCCAGACCCCGCTGAAGCTTGCCCGCGCGCTCGAAGCCGCCGAAGTGCCGATCCTCGGCACCTCGCCCGACGCGATCGACCTCGCCGAGGACCGCGACCGCTTCAAGCGCGTGCTCGACAAGCTTCGTCTCAAGCAGCCGAAGAACGGCATCGCCTATTCGGTCGAGCAGGCCCGCCTGGTCGCCGCCGATCTCGACCTGCCGCTGGTGGTGCGTCCGTCCTACGTGCTCGGCGGCCGCGCGATGCAGATCATCCGCGAGGAGAACCAGCTCAATGACTACCTGCTGGGAACGCTGCCCGAGCTGGTGCCCGCCGACATCAAGGCGCGCTACCCGAATGACAAGACCGGGCAGATCAACACCGTGCTCGGCAAGAACCCGCTGCTGTTCGACCGCTATCTGTCCGACGCGACCGAAGTCGATGTCGACTGCCTCTGCGACGGCAAGGACACCTTCATCGTCGGCATCATGGAGCACATCGAGGAAGCCGGCATCCATTCCGGCGACTCCGCCTGCTCGCTGCCGCCGCATTCGCTCGACGCCAAGACCATCGAGGAGCTGGAGCGGCAGACCCGCGAGCTCGCGCTCGGGCTCGACGTCGTCGGCCTGATGAACGTGCAATACGCCATCAAGGACGGCGAGATCTACGTGCTCGAGGTCAACCCGCGCGCATCCCGCACCGTGCCGTTCGTCGCCAAGGTGATCGGCACGCCGGTCGCCAAGATCGCGGCGCGGATCATGGCCGGCGAAAAGCTCGCCGACTTCAAGCTGAAGAAGAAGAAGCTCGGCCATGTCGGCGTGAAGGAGTCGGTATTCCCGTTCGCGCGTTTCCCCGGCGTCGATACCGTGCTCGGACCGGAGATGCGTTCGACCGGCGAAGTGATGGGCATCGACCGCTCCTTCGAGGTCGCGTTCGCGAAGAGCCAGCTCGGCGGCGGCACGCGCGTGCCGCGGCAGGGCACGGTGTTCGTCTCGGTGCGCGGTGACGACAAGATGCGCATCGCGGATGCGGTGCGGCTGTTGCATTCGCTCGGCTTCAAGGTGATGGCAACTTCGGGCACGCAGCGCTACCTCAGCGACAACGGCGTGCCGACGGAAAAGGTGAACAAGGTGCTCGAAGGCCGTCCGCACATCGTCGACGCCATCACCAATGGCGACGTCCAGCTGGTCTTCAATACCACCGAAGGTCCGCAGGCGCTGGCCGACAGCCGCTCGCTGCGGCGGGCTGCCCTCTTGCATAAAGTGCCATATTACACCACTCTTTCGGGCGCGGTGGCGGCCGCACGGGGAATCCGGGCCTATCGGGCCGGGGACCTTGAGGTCCGCACGCTTCAGAGTTACTTTTCCGAAAGCTGACCGCTGCCCGGGCTGAAGACCCGAAGCGGTCAATTAGCCGAATGGCTGGAACTCACCGCGCGATTGGATGTTGTCACGGCCCTTAGCGGGGCCGAATATCACTGGGCTTCCGGGCGCGTTGGCGCCCTGATTCCTGCGTTAGCTGAACTGGATATTCGTGCACGGCCGCCGGGCGCGCGCGATGAAGGACGAAGATGATGGATAAGGTTCCGATGACCGCGGGCGGATACGCCGCGCTGACGGACGAGTTGAAGCATCGCCAATCGGTGGATCGTCCGCGCATCATCGAACACATCGCGGAAGCGCGCTCGCACGGCGATCTCTCGGAGAACGCCGAGTATCACGCCGCCAAGGAAGAGCAATCGCACAACGAGGGCCGCATCGCCGAGCTCGAGGACAAGCTCGCGCGCGCCGACATCATCGACATTTCGAAACTGTCGGGCGACACCATCAAGTTCGGCGCGACCGTGACGCTGATCGATGAGGACACCGAGAAGAAGGCGGTGTGGCAGATCGTCGGCGAAGTCGAGGCCGACGCCAAGAAGGGCCGCATCTCCATTACCTCGCCGCTCGCGCGCGCGCTGATCGGCAAGAAGAAGGGCACCACCGTCGAGGTGATGGCGCCGGGCGGCGCCAAGGCCTACGAGATCACCAAGGTCGAGTGGCGGTAGTTTTAGCCTAAGCCGGAGCTACAAAGGAGCCGCGTTTTCCAACGCGGCTTTTTTGCTGCATGGGATATGCGACATCTCTTCACGGTCGCTGACACGATTGTGACTTGGCAACGCTGATTAACTTGTTAATGAATCGGCCCCGGAATGGTTATAGAGCATAACTATCTGGGGACCCAGCAACATGATCAGCACTTTGGCTGCGCGATATTCGCCAAGCCTTCTCAGCATCCTTCGCATCTACGTCGGGCTCAGCCTGCTGCAGCACGGCACCGCGAAGATTCTCCACTTTCCGACCGTTCCGATGTTTGCCAACGTCGAAATCGGTTCGCTGATGGGCGTCGGCGGACTGATCGAGCTTGTCGGCGGCGCGCTGTTCATCCTTGGTCTGTTTACGCGTCCGGTTGCGTTCATCCTCTCGGGCTTCACGGCAGTCGCCTATTTCATGGCGCACGCGGGCAAGAGCTTCTATCCGATCCTGAACGGAGGCGAGCTCGCCGCGGTCTACTGCTTCGTCTTCCTCTATTTCATGTTCGCCGGCCCCGGCCCGTTGAGCCTGGACACGATCCGCGAAGGCAAGACCGCATAGCGCTCCGAATGAATTGCACGCGGAGGGCGTGACAGCGTCGCCTCGTTCTCCATAATGCGCGCCGGCAACGGCGCGCATTATCATTTTGGAGGATAGCATGGACCTGGACCGCCTCAGCGCAACCGCTCAGCCCGTTTTGCTGAGCATTCTCCGTTTCATCACCGGGCTGTTGCTCTTCCAGTTCGGTGTCGCCAAGTTGTTCAAGTTTCCGCATGTCGAGATGTTCGCGCAGGTGACGCCGTTCTCGCTGTTCGGTATCGCCGGCATGTTCGAACTGGTGCTCGGCGGGATGCTGATGCTGGGCCTGTTCACCCGGATCGTTGCCTTCATCCTCTCCGGCGAGATGGCATTCGCCTATTTCATCGAGCACGCGCCTGTCAGCTTCTTTCCGCTGCTTAGCGACGGCACGCTTGCGATACTGTTCTGCTTCGTCTGCCTCTACCTCGCCGCGGCAGGCGGCGGACCGCTCGGCCTCGAGGCCTTGCGAAAGCGCAGGCCATAGCACGCCAACGGCAGAAGCGTGCTGACATGACGGACCTGCAGCAGGCAGCGCGAGTTCCATTCCGCCGGCGCGCAACGAAGAGGGCGAAGATGCGCCCCGCGCATGTATCCACGAAATTGTGAGGAGGTTGCGGTCTCGCGATCTCGCAACCCCTTGAACCAAACAGCTCCGCCATTGTTGACGCTGGGGACTAATGGTGGAGAGCGCAATGAATGTGGACCGACTTGCGGCGAGCTTTCAGCCGTATCTCTTGAGCCTGTTCCGGTTCATCACCGGCCTGCTACTGTTCCAGTACGGCGTTGCAAAAATCTTCAAGTTTCCGGCGCTCGCGTACTTCGCTAACATCCCGCCGTTGATCCAGGCTGCGGGCTGGCTTGAACTGGTGCTCGGCGCGCTCTTGATGATCGGACTGCTCTCGCGGATATCTGCCTTCATCCTTTCGGGTGAAATGGCCTTCGCCTACTTCCTCGGCCATATGCTGAAGACCGGCGAGCCGGTACTTCTGCCGCTCAACAACGGCGGAACAGCTGCAATCCTGTTCTGCTTTGCCTGTCTTTACCTCGCAACGGCAGGCGGTGGGCCGGTGAGCGTAGACACGGCGATCTGGCGCGCTTCGCGCGATGAGGAGCCGCACTTCAGACAAGCTGCGGAATAGCGCAAACCTCAGCCCGCCACCTTCACGCCCAGCGGCACCGCGGCTTCGTATTTCGAATTGTGCAGCACCAGTGACGTCCTGACGTTGCGCACGTGCGGCGCCGCCGTCAGGTGGGTGACGAAATCCTGGAACGTCGCCATGTCGGGGGCGACGCATTTGAGGATGAAATCGACTTCACCCGACAGCATCCAGCATTCCCGCACCAGCGGCTCGGCGCGCACGAAATTCTCGAAGGCGCGGAGGTCGGCGTCGGCCTGGCTCGACAGATGCACCGAGGCGAACACCGTGACGTCGTAGCCGAGGCGGCGCGGATCGAGCAGGCCGCGGTATCCCTGGATGTAGCCTTCCTCCTCCAGCGCCCGGACCCTGCGCAGGCAGGGCGGCGGCGAGATACCGACGCGTTTGGCCAGTTCCACATTGGTGATTCGGCCATCGGCCTGGATCTCGGCGAGGATTTTGAGGTCGATCTCGTCAAGGTTCTTCGACACGCGACTACAGTTCCCTAGGGGTTTGGAAGGCTTGGCGGGTCCGCCGGCAACTCTCATAGCGCAGCCAACCGGCGTTGCGCAATTTTATTGCGCGTGCAGCGCACGATTTCGCGAATGTGACTTCAGTTCCGGGGAAAAATCGCTGCCATGGATTGCAAATCTTGCATAGCTTCCCAGATATCCTAGACTTGGATTTGACACTTTTAGCACCGCCGTGACCTGCTTCCGGGGTGCTTCCCACACAAGTCCCCGTCAAAGTCCCCAGAAGAGAGGGATCAGCTAATGCCCGCGCCTGTCCACGCCAAGGTCGTCATCATCGGGTCCGGCCCCGCCGGCTACACCGCAGCGATCTACGCGGCACGCGCGATGCTCGAGCCGGTGCTGATCCAGGGCATCCAGCCGGGCGGGCAGCTCACCATCACCACCGACGTCGAGAACTATCCCGGCTTCGCCGATGTGATCCAGGGCCCCTGGCTGATGGAGCAGATGGAGAAGCAGGCGGCCCATGTCGGCACCAAGATCGTCACCGATCTCGTCAACAAGCTGGAACTCGGCCAGCGCCCCTTTCGCCTGACCTGCGATTCCGGCGACATCTATCTCGCCGAGACCGTGATCCTCGCCACCGGCGCCCAGGCGCGCTGGCTCGGCCTGCCCTCGGAAGAGAAGTTCCAGGGCGGCGGCGTGTCGGCCTGCGCGACCTGCGATGGCTTCTTCTACCGCGGCAAGGAAGTCGTGGTGGTCGGCGGCGGCAACACCGCGGTCGAGGAGGCGCTGTACCTGACCAATCACGCCTCCCAGGTCACCATCGTGCATCGCCGCGATCATTTCCGCGCCGAGCGCATCCTGCAGGAACGGCTGTTCAAGCATCCCAAGATCAAGGTGGTGTGGGACTCGGCGATCGACGAGATCTGCGGATCGGAGAACCCGAACAAGGTCACCCATGTGCGGCTGAAGAACGTCAAGACCGGCTCGCACACGAACCTCAAAACCGACGGCGTCTTCATCGCGATCGGCCATGCGCCGGCGACGGAGCTCGTCAAAGGCCAGATCAAATTGAAACCGTCGGGCTATGTCGAGGTGGCGCCGAACTCCACCGCGACCTCGATGCCCGGCCTGTTCGCCGCGGGCGACGTGGCGGATGAAACCTTCCGGCAGGCGGTCACCGCCGCCGGCCTCGGCTGCATGGCTGCGCTCGAGGCGGAACGCTTCCTGGCTCTTCGCGCGAGCGATCGCGCAGCGGCGGAATAATCATGGCACGATCTCGCGACGGATTTACGGATATGGATTGGGACAAGCTGAAGGTCTTTCACGCAGCGGCGGAGGCCGGCAGCTTCACGCATGCCGGCGAACAGCTTGGCCTGTCGCAATCGGCGGTCTCCCGCCAGGTCAGCGCGCTGGAGCAGGAGCTCTCGGTGTCGCTGTTTCACCGCCACGCCCGCGGCCTGATCCTCACCGAACAGGGCGACCTTCTGTTCCGCACCGCGCATGACGTGTTCATGCAGCTGCAGGCGGCCCGCGCAAAGCTCACCGACAGCCGCGAGCGGCCGAGCGGCGACCTCAAGATCACGACGCCGCCGGCGCTCGGCATCAACTGGCTGATCCCGCGGCTCGACGAGTTCACCGCGCTCTATCCCGACATCCGGATCTCGCTGATCGTCACCGACGAGGATCTCGACCTCTCGATGCGCGAGGCCGACGTCGCGATCCGCACCCGCAAGCCGACCCAGCCGGACCTGATCCAGCGCAAGCTGTTCTCGATCGGCTTCCATGCCTATTGCTCGCCGGAATACATCAAGCGCTTCGGCACGCCGCGCACGCTCGATGATCTCGACTCGCACCGCATCATCATGCTCGGCGACTCGCAGGTGCCGGCGCATCTGCAGAACCGCAGCTGGCTGATCGATGCCGGCCGCAACGGCTCCGGTCCGCGCGAGCCCTACTTCAAGGTCAACAACATCCTTGGCCTCGTGCGCGCCTGCCAGCAGGGCCTCGGCATCGCCGCGCTGCCGGACTATCTGGTCGAACAGAACAACCTCGTGCAGCTGTTCGGCGAGTCCGACTCGATCGCGCTCGACACCTACTTCGTCTATCCGGAAGAGCTGAAGACGGTGGCTCGGGTGCAGGTGTTCCGCGACTTCGTGGTCAGCAAGGCGCAGCGCTGGCCGTCGTGATTAAGCCGCCCTTATAGGGCTGGTTTATAGGGATATCCGTGCTGCCCCCGGTCTCCGCATGACTGACATGCGACCTGGATAGTTGCTGCAGGCCGTCGATGGGGATCATATTGCTTACACGCTGAGCGTTCGCGTCGCGCATATGTCCCCCTCCTCCAGTGGCGCGGAAGTTCAGTAATCCCTCTTGGAAGGTGATTGTGTCGGCCTCACGTGGCCAATACCTTAAGCCGGGCTCACTTGAGCCCGGCTTTTTTTCATCGCCGTGCCCTTTCACCTCCACGTCATGCGCAAAACGCGCCGCACGCGCCGATCAGCATGTGCATTGACAACAACCTCGCAGCGCAGCATCATTGTCCCATGATCACGACTTCGTGCGCCGTTCTGTCGTCGAAAAAAGCTCCCCTCCCGGGGACACGAGATCGCGCGCGATAAGATCACCTTCGCATTCAAACCGATCCCGAAACCCCGCCGCCTGGACGGGGTTTTTTGTTGGTCCCGTCTCCGGCTTTGCCTTCCCCAGGAGATGGAACATGACCGATCTACACCAGCAATTGCAGGGCCTCTGGCTGCCTCTGATCACGCCATTCCGTAACGGCGAACTCGACGTCACGTCGCTGCGGCGTCTCGTACGGCACTACGCCAGCGGCCCCGTCGACGGGTTCATTCTCGGCGCAACCTCCGGCGAGGGCATGGCGCTCAGCGTGGACGAACTGGAGGGGCTGGTGAGCGTCGTGCTCGACGAGCTCAGTGCCAGCTCCCGCCATTTGCCGGTCTGTCTCGGGCTCTCCGGCGCCTCGACCGCCCGGATGAAGGAAGCGCTGGATGATACGGCCGACTGGCCGATCAACGGCTATCTGATCGCCAGCCCCTATTACATCAGGCCCTCGCAACGCGGGCTCGTGCAGCACTTCAACGCGCTCGCCGATCACGCGTCGTGGCCGATCGTGCTTTACAACATCCCCTATCGCACGGCGGTGAACCTGACCAACGAAACGCTGCTGGCGCTCGCGGACCATCCGAACATCGCCGGCATGAAGGATTGCTGCGCCGACCGCGCGCAGTCGATCGACTTCCTCAACCGCCGGCCGGCCGGCTTCCGCGTGCTGACCGGCGAGGATGCGCAAACCTTCGATGCGCTCTCGGACGGCGCCGACGGGGCGATCCTGCTGTCCGCACATCTGGAAACAAACACCTTCGCTGCGATCCGCACGCTGCTGCAGCAGGGCCAGCGCGACACGGCGCTGGCCGCCTGGCAGAGCGTCGTCGGCCTGACGAGGCTGTTGTTCGCCGAACCAAGCCCCGCGCCGGCCAAGCACTGGCTGTGGCGGCAGGGGCTGATCGACAGCCCCGAGGTGCGGCTGCCGATGGTCGAGATCAGCGAGGATCTCGCAACCTGGCTCGATGCCGAGATGGAGCGCCGCGAACAGCTGCTGTTGCCGGCGTGATCGCGTTTTCTCCCCGTTCTTACGGGGAGAGGGCTGGGTGATGGGCTGCTTCCGCACAAAAAGGCGAGAGACAGACTCGTGGAGCGTCCCCCTCACCCGGATCGCATCTTGCGATGCAATCCGACCTCTCCCCACACGCGGGGCGAGGTAGGAAACGTCTAGTCCAGCTTCACCCTGCCGAGCCTAAGCGCATTGCCGATCACGCTGACCGAGGAAAGCGCCATCGCGGCGGCGCCGACCATCGGCGACAGCAGGATGCCGAACAGCGGATACAGCACGCCGGCTGCGATCGGCACCCCGGCGGCGTTGTAGACGAACGCGAACGCCAGGTTCTGGCGGATGTTGCGCATGGTCGCGACCGACAGCCGCCGCGCGCGCACGAGGCCCATCAGATCGCCCGTGAGCAGCGTGACGCCGGCGCTCTCGATCGCGACGTCGGTGCCGCCGCCCATCGCGATGCCGACATCGGCAGCGGCGAGCGCCGGCGCGTCATTGACGCCGTCGCCGGCCATCGCGACGGTGCGCCCCTCGCCGCGCAGCCGCTGAACCACCTCGCTCTTGCGCTCCGGCAGAACGCCGGCCTCGACCTCGTCGATGCCGAGCGTCTTCGCCACCGCCCGCGCGGTGGTCTCGTTGTCGCCGGTCAGCATCACGATGCGCAGGCCCTCGGCGCGCAGCGCCTGCAGCGCGCTCGTCGCAGACGGCTTGACCGGATCGGCTATCGCGATCACCCCGACGACGCGGCCATC
>NZ_LFIQ01000057.1:60460-64767 GCF_001189245.1 Bradyrhizobium pachyrhizi
TCGCGCCGTCCCGCCGCGCCGCCTCGGCCGCCTCGTCGAGCGCTGCCGTCGCGATCTTCAGCTCGGCCATCAGCACCGCATTGCCGAGCGCAACTTGCCTGCCCTCGACGGTGCCGGTCGCGCCCTTGCCGGAAGGCGAGGCGAAATTGCTGACGGCGGCGGATGCGAGCTTGCGCTCCCTGGCAGCGGCGATAATCGCCTGTGCCAGCGGGTGCTCGCTGCCCTGCTCGACACTGGCCGCCAGGCGCAGCAGATCGCTCTCGTCGAGTCCTTCGGCGGCAATGACGTGCACGACCTTCGGCTTGCCCTCGGTGAGCGTACCGGTCTTGTCGATGACCAGCGTGTCGATCGCCTCCATCCGCTCCAGCGCCTGCGCGTCGCGGATCAGGATGCCGGAATGCGCGCCGCGGCCGACGCCGACCATGATCGACATCGGCGTCGCCAATCCCAGCGCGCACGGGCAGGCGATGATCAGCACCGTGACGGCGGCGACCAGCGCGAAGGTCAGGCGCGGCTCGGGGCCGAACACCGTCCAGGCGATAAAGGCGAGCACGGCGGCGGCGATCACCGCCGGCACGAACCAGCCGGCGACGCGATCGGCGAGCCGCTGGATCGGCGCGCGTGAGCGCTGCGCCTTCGCCACCATGTCGACGATCCGCGACAGCATGGTGTCGCGGCCGATCTTCTCGGCGCGCATCACGAGGCCGCCGCTCTGGTTGACGGTGCCGCCGATCACGTTCTGGCCTTCGGCCTTCGTGACCGGCATCGACTCGCCTGTGACCATGGACTCGTCAATGACCGCACTGCCCTCGACGACGACGCCGTCGACCGGCACCTTCTCGCCCGGCCGCACGCGCAGGCGGTCGCCGACCTTGATCGCGTCGATGTCGATGTCCTCGTCGCCATGTTCGGTGATGCGCCGCGCGGTCTTCGGCGCGAGGCCGAGCAGCGCGCGGATCGCGCCCGAGGTCTGCGCGCGGGCGCGCAATTCCAGCACCTGGCCGAGCAGCACCAGCACCGTGATCACGGCCGCCGCCTCGAAATACACCGCGACCGCGCCATGCATGTCGCGGAACGCGGGCGGGAACAGCTGCGGCGCCAGCGTCGCGACCACGCTGTAGACATAGGCGACGCCGGTGCCCATCGCGATCAACGTGAACATGTTGAGATTGCGGGTGACCAGCGACTGCCAGCCGCGCACGAAGAACGGCGCGCCGGCCCACAGCACGACCGGCGTCGCCAGCACGAGTGAGACCCAGTTCGACCAGTGCTGCGGCACCAGCTGCATCAGCCCAAGATGGCTGCCCATCTCGAGCACGAACACCGGCACGGTCAGCGCGAGGCCGATCCAGAACCGCCGCGTCATGTCGATCAGTTCGGGATCGGGACCGTCGTCGAGCGAGATCTGCTCGGGCTCCAGCGCCATGCCGCAGATCGGGCAGCTGCCCGGACCGACCTGGCGCACCTCGGGATGCATCGGGCAGGTGTAGATGGTGCCCGCGGGCGCCGGCGGCTCGGGTTCACGCGGCTTGAGATACTTCTCAGGGTCGGTCTCGAAACGCTCGCGGCAGCGGCTGCTGCAGAACAGGTACTCCTCGCCCTGGTAGCTGAAGCGGTGCTTGGCGGTCGCCGGGTTGACCTTCATGCCGCAGACCGGATCGATCGCGAACGCCGCCTCGGCCGGCGGCGTGTCGTGACCATGCTTGCCGCCGCAGCAGGAATGCGCGGCCGCGCCATTGTGGTGATGATCCGCGTGCGAATGGTCGTGCTTTGCGTGTGCCACGAAACTCTTCCCGGCCGGTAACCCGGCCTCTTGATTTGTATACCCTAGGGGGGTATATGAGGCCTATGAGAGACGAGGTCAAGACATCCTGCTTAAAACGGCTCAAACGGATCGAAGGTCAGATCCGCGGGTTGGCCGCCATGGTCGAGGACGACCGCTATTGCATCGACGTGGTGACGCAGATCGCGGCCGCGCGCGCGGCGCTGCGCCGCGTCGAGGAAGAGGTGCTGCGCGATCATGTGGCGCATTGCGTCGAGCATGCGATCTCGTCCGGCGACAAGGCCGACCAGCGGCGCAAGATCGCCGAGCTGATGGACGTGATCGGGCGTGCGGATCGGTGAGGCGAGCGCCGCCCCATACTCGATGTCGTCCCTGCAGAAGCAGGGACCCATAACCACAGGACGTGGGGATGGAGCGAGCTGGGGCCACAGCTCGTTTCAACAACGCGACCCTGTGGTTATGGGTCCCGGGTCGCGCTTCGCTTGCCCGGGACGACGTGGGGAGAAATCGAGGCTCAGTTTGCCGGCGCCGTTGCGCGCAGCTCGCGATCGCCTGCTCAGGTATTGAATCTGAAATGCATCACGTCGCCGTCGGCGACGACGTACTCCTTGCCTTCAAGCCGCAGCTTGCCGGCATCGCGCGCGCCGGCCTCGCCGTTGCCGGCGATGTAATCGGCATAGGCGATGGTCTCGGCGCGGATGAAGCCCTTCTCGAAATCGGTATGGATCACGCCGGCGGCGGCAGGCGCCTTGGTGCCGCGGTCGATGGTCCAGGCGCGTGCTTCCTTCGGGCCGACGGTGAAATAGGTGATGAGATCGAGCAGCCGGTAGCCGGCGCGGATCAGCCGATCGAGCCCGGCCTCTTCCAGACCCAGTGTCTCCAGGAAGTCAGTGCGTTCCTCACGCGACAGCGTCGCGATTTCGGATTCGATCTTGGCGGAGATCACGACCGCGACCGCGCCCTCCTCCTTGGCGCGCTCGAACACCGCCTTGGAAAAATTGTTGCCGTCCTTGGCCGAGGCTTCCTCGACGTTGCAGACATAGAGCACGGGCTTCGAGGTCAGGAGCCCGAGCATGCGGAACGCGCGCTCCTCCTCCGGCTTGCGCTCCAGCGCACGCGCCGGCTTGCCGTCGCGCAGCAGCACCAGGGCGCGGTTGACGAGCTCGAGCTGCTCCTTGGCTTCCTTGTCGTTACCCTTGGCCTTCTTCGAGAGGTTGTCGACGCGCTTCTCCAGGCTGTCGAGGTCGGACAGCATCAACTCGGTCTCGATGGTCTCGATGTCGGCGAGCGGCGCGATCTTGCCCTCGACATGGGTGATGTCGGAATCCTCGAAGCAGCGCACCACGTGGGCGATGGCGTCGACCTCGCGGATGTTGGCGAGGAACTGGTTACCGAGACCTTCGCCCTGCGACGCGCCGCGGACGAGGCCCGCGATGTCGACGAAGGTCAGCCGGGTCGGAATGATCTGCGCGGACTTCGCGACAGCCGCGAGCTTCTCCAGCCGCGGATCGGGCACCGCGACCTCGCCGACATTCGGCTCGATGGTGCAGAACGGATAGTTCGCCGCCTGGGCGGCCGCCGTTTCGGTCAGCGCATTGAACAGCGTCGACTTGCCGACGTTAGGCAGCCCGACGATCCCGCATTTGAATCCCATGTCTTCCTCAACATTCTCTGATCTGTCATGGCCGGGCTCGTCCCGGCCATCCACGTCTTACGGTGCACGCGGCAGGTAAGACGTGGATGCCCGGCACAAGGCCGGGCATGACGACAAAGGAGGTCAGGCCGGCTTCTCGCCGCCGTTCTCACCCTTGTCGAACCCCTTGGCCTGCATCGTCAGATGCACCTTGTTGGCGAACGACGCGTCGTGGCCCGTCGCCAACAGGCCGGCACTGTCGGCGACGGCCTGGCACAGGGCCTCCACCCACGCCCGGTCGCTCTTGGCGAAGTCCGACAGCACGTGGCTGTGCACGAGCTCCTTGACGCCGGGATGACCGATCCCGAGCCGCACCCGCCGATACTCGTTGCCGATATGCGCGGAGATCGAGCGCAGGCCGTTGTGGCCGGCGATCCCGCCGCCGATCTTGACCCGCACCTTGGCGGGCGGCAGTTCGAGCTCGTCCTGGAACACGGTGACGTCGGAGGGCGTGAGCTTGAAGAAGTTCGCCGCTTCCTGCACCGCGCGCCCGGACTCGTTCATGTAGGTGGTCGGCTTCAGCAGCACGACCTTCTCGCGATCGACGACGCCCTCGGAGGTCTCGCCCTGAAAGCGACGGCGCCATGGTGCGAAACCATGACGCCGTGCAATCTCATCGACCGCCAGGAAACCGATATTGTGCCGGTTGCCGGCGTATTTCGCGCCGGGATTACCGAGACCGACAAAAAGGCGCATGGCGCGGCATCCCGCGTCGGCGCGCCATCAGACGATCGCGCGCCGACCTGATCGATTACTTCTTCTTGTCGCCACCGGCGGGAGCCTTGGCACCCGCGGCCGGAGCCGCAGCACCCGCAGCCGGAGCCGCCGCGG
>NZ_LFIQ01000057.1:64777-77012 GCF_001189245.1 Bradyrhizobium pachyrhizi
CGGAGCAGCGCCACCGGCAGCAGCCGCAGCCGCGGCCTTCTGCTCTTCGGCGTAGCCGGACGGCGGCACGATGGTGACCAGGGTCGCGTCCTCGCGGGTCAGCGACTTCACGCCCTTCGGCAACTTGACGTCGGAGAGATGCAGCGAATAGCTGATCTCGAGGCTGCCCACGTCGGCTTCGATATATTGCGGGATGTTGTCGACCGCGCATTCGAGCTCGAGGGTGTGGGTGACGATGTTCACGGTGCCGCCGCGCTTGACGCCAGGCGAGGTTTCGCCGTTCACGATGTGCAGCGGCACGCTGACGCGGATGGTGGCGCCTTCGCCAAGCCGCATGAAGTCGACATGGAGCGGGAAGTCCTTCACCGGGTCGAGGTGGTAGTCGCGCGGAATCACGCGATGCTTCTTGCCCTCGAGATCGATGTCGAACAGCGTGGTGAGGAACCGGCCCGCCAGGATGCGCTGGCGCAGTTCACGATCGTCGACCGAGATGGTCACCGGGGGCTGGTTGTCTCCGTAGATCACTCCGGGAACTCTCCCGGCGCGACGCTCTGCCCGGGCGGCCCCCTTGCCGCTCTTCGGACGCACGGTCGCCTTCAATTCCTTGACGGTCGCCATAACGTTAAGTCCTTGTATTTAAAAAGTTAAAGGCCGCAGCGCGGCCCATGCTCAGGTCCACAGCAAGCCTCCAGGGGTGCGGGGGCCGCGGACGTGGCGGGCTTTTAGCCCCAAAGGGCCGAAATGACAAGGAAATGAAGGAAATTTTCTTGCTTCACCCTCCCCTGGAGGGGGAGGGTCGGACCGCATGCAGCGAAGCGGAATGCGGGTCGGGGTGGGGTGATCTCTCAACACGGGCACCGTTCAGGTGGACGGACCTTCACCCCACCCCGGCTCACATTTCGCTGCGCTCCATATGAGCCGGCCCTCCCCCTCCAGGGAGGGTGGAAGATCAGCCGGCCGTACCGCCGAGCTTGGCTTCCAGCGCCGCGATCCTCGCCTTCAGCGCCTCGTTCTCCTCGCGCGCCAGGCGGGCCATGTCCTTGACCGCGTCGAATTCCTCGCGCTTGACCACGTCGAGGTCGCGCAGGATCCGTTCCGCCTGGTTGCGCATGACCGTGTCGACCTCGCGCTTGACGCCTTGGGCGGCGCCGGCGGCATCGTTCATCAGACGGCCGATCTCATCGAAAAACCGGTTGCTGGTCTGGGTCATCTCGCAAAACTCTCCGCGTTCCTGCCTCGCGCCAAAGACAATGGCGATCTCAGCCATCCGGTTCAAGTCCGCCGCGAATGGCAGGCCTCCCGAGGCTTGCCTTGTCATGCTCCGGTTTCCTTGCAATCGTATGAACTCACAACAGAAATCGCACACATAACGCGAGCAGAAACGCCATGATCGACCAGACCGTCGAGATCCCGACCAAGGACGGCAAGACCACCACCTTCATCACCCATCCCGAGCGCGGCGGCCCCTTCCCCGTCGTCATCTTCTACATGGACGCGCCGGCGATCCGCGAGGAGTTGCGCGACATGGCGCGCCGGCTCGGCACGTCAGGTTATTATGTGATGCTGCCCAACATGTATTACCGCGCCGGCGTGATGGAGCTCGGCCCGATCAATCCCGATCCGGAATCGCCCGAACGCAAGCGCATGTTCGAGCTGATGCACTCGCTCAACATTCCGCTGGTCATGGAGGACACCAAAGGCCTGCTCGCCTATGCCGAGACGCAGAAGGCGGCCAACACCACGATCATCGGCACCGTCGGCTATTGCATGAGCGGCCGCTATGCGGTGAACGCGGCGACGCATTTCGGCGATCGCGTCAAGGCCGCCGCCTCGGTCTACGGCACGCATCTGGCGACCGACCAGCCCGACAGTCCGCATCTTGCCGCGCAAAAGACAAAGGCCGAACTCTATTTCGCCTGCGCCGAGACCGATATCTACGCGCCCCAGGACATCATCGAGCAGGTGAAGGCCGGCATGAAGGGATCGAACAACGAGGTCGAGATCTATCCCGGCACACATCACGGCTTTGCGTTCCCCAAGCGTCCGGTCTATGACCGCGACGCCGCCGAACGCCATTGGGAGCGGCTACTCGCGCTTTACCGGCGCAACCTCGTGAGCTGAGTCTCAAGACGAACGATGCCGTTCCTGCTGATCGACTTTCCGGTGTTCAATCCCGTAGCGCTCTCGCTCGGGCCGATCGTGATCCGCTGGTATGCGCTGGCCTATATCGTCGGCATCGTGCTGGGCTGGATCTACGCCCGCTCGCTGATCAAGAAGGAGCGGCTGTGGGGCGGCCCGGCGCCGATCACGCTGCCGCAGCTCGACGATTTCATCCTCTGGGTCACCATCGGCATCATCGTCGGCGGCCGCACCGGCTACGTGCTGTTCTACAATTTGCCCTTCTTCATCGCGCATCCGGGTGAAATCCTGGAATTGTGGAAGGGCGGCATGTCGTTCCACGGCGGCTTCCTCGGCTGCGTCGCAGCGGTGATGCTGTTTGCCCGCCGCAACAACATCCCGATCCTGTCGCTCGGCGACATCACCACCGCGGTCGCGCCGATCGGGCTGTTCCTCGGCCGGCTCGCCAATTTCATCAACAGCGAATTGTGGGGCCGTCACGCCGATCCGGACCTGCCCTGGGCCATGATCTTCCCCAATGGCGGGCCGCTGCCGCGGCATCCGAGCCAGCTCTACGAGGCCGGGCTCGAGGGCATCGTGCTGTTTGCAGCGCTGGCGATCATGATCCGGATGGGCGCGCTGAAGCGTCCCGGCCTGATCCTCGGCAGCTTCATCACGATCTACGGCGTTGCCCGAATCATCGGCGAGCACTTCAGGGAGCCCGACCCGCAACTCGGATTCCTGTGGGGCGGACTAACCATGGGCATGCTGCTGTCGGTGCCAATGATCATTGTGGGCGTTATCATCATCACGGCCGCCGTTCGCCGCCGGGCGAACGGCCCGGCGCCGAGTTCAACCTGAACAAGTTCAATCCAAAGCAAGTGCAATCCAAGGAAGGCCGTGAACGAACCCTCCCCGCTGCTGGATGAGATCAGGAAGCTGATCAAGCTGTCCGGGCCGATGCCGGTCTGGCGCTACATGGAATTGTGCCTGATGCATCCGCGGTACGGCTACTATTTGTCGCGCGATCCGCTCGGCCGCGAGGGCGATTTCACCACGGCGCCCGAGGTCAGCCAGATGTTCGGCGAGCTGCTCGGGCTGTGGAGCGCCTCGATCTGGCGCGCGATCGGCTCGCCGGCGACGCTTCGCCTGATCGAGCTCGGCCCGGGCCGCGGCACCATGATGTCCGACGCGCTGCGTGCGCTACGCGTGCTGCCGCCGCTCTACCAGTCGCTCAGCATCCACCTCGTCGAGGTCAACCCGGTGCTGCGCGAGAAGCAGTACGCCACGCTGGCGGGCGTGCGCAACGTCACCTGGCACGACAGCATCGACGACGTGCCCGAGGGACCGGCGGTGATCCTCGCCAACGAATATTTCGACGTGCTGCCGATCCACCAGATGGTCCGGCGCGAGACCGGCTGGCACGAGCGGACGGTCGGGATGGATGCCAATGGCAATCTGTATTTCGCTCCCGCGCCCGAGCCTGTGCCGCATTTCGAGGTGCTGCTGCCGCCGCTGGTGCGCGCCGCGCCGCTCGGCGCGGTGTTCGAATGGCGGCCCGACAACGAGATCATGAAGCTCGCTACGCGGCTGCGCGACCAGGACGGCGCCGCGCTGATCATCGATTACGGCCATCTGCGCAGCGACGCCGGCGACACTTTCCAGGCGATCGCACGCCACAGCTTCGCCGACCCGCTGAAGAACCCGGGACAGGCCGATGTGACCGCACATGTCGATTTCCAGGCCATGGCGCGGGCCGCCGAGGATGTCGGCGCGCTCGTCCACGGACCGGTGACGCAGGGCGACTTCCTCAAGCGTCTCGGCGTCGAGGCCCGTGCGGCCGGGCTGATGGCGAAAGCAAGCCCCGAGGTCTCCGCCGACGTTGCCGGTGCGCTGAAGCGGCTGACCGATTCCGGACGCGGCGGGATGGGCTCGATGTTCAAGGTCATGGCCATCTCCGACCCACGCCTCACCTCGATCGCCGGATTGAGCGATCAGCCTGACGAGACCGAACAATGACATTGGGATCACCGCTGCTGTCGGCCATTCCGGGCCTGCGCCATGCCTTCTTCTCGCGTGAAGGCGGCGTGTCGGAGGGCATCTATGCCGCCCTCAATGGCGGGCTCGGCTCGCGCGACGATCCGGCCAAGGTCGCGGAGAACCGGCGGCGGATGGCGGCGCAGCTCGGCGTGCCGCTCGATCACCTCGTCAGCGTGCACCAGATTCACTCGCCTGACGTCGTGGCCGTGACCGGTCCATGGAATGGCGGCGCGCGCCCGAAGGCGGACGCGCTCGTCACCCGCACCGAAGGCCTTGCGATATCGGTCACGACGGCCGACTGCGGCCCGATCCTGTTCGTCGATCCCAATGCGCGCGTGATCGGCGCGGCGCATGCCGGCTGGAAGGGCGCGCTGACCGGCGTGCTGGAATCGACCATCGACGCGATGGAGAAGCTCGGTGCGGAGCGCGGCGGCATCGTCGCCGCCATCGGCCCGCTGATCCGCAAGGAGTCCTACGAGGTCGGCAACGAATTCGTCGAACGCTTCATCGAGGCCGATGCGGAGAACGGCATGTTCTTCATGCCCGCCGAACGCGACGGACACGCGATGTTCGATCTTGCCGGCTTCATCCGCATGCGGCTGGAAAATGCCGGCGTGCTGATGATCGACGATCTCGGCATAGACACCTATTCCGACGAGCGCTGCTTCAGCTACCGCCGCTCCGTGCACCGCAAGGAAGCCGATTACGGCCGGCTCGTTCACGCCATCGCACTGGAAGGCTGACGCCGGGCATCCAGAGCGTTTTCCCGCGAAGTGGATACCGGTTCGCGGTGAGGGAAACGCGTCAGAATAAAATCGGGCGATTCTTGTGCGACAAGCGTCTTGACTCTCCACCTGCTGGAGACCGGACAAGCGGCGCATGACACAACGCACCTACAGCATCGGCGAGGCGGCGCGGCTCAGCGGAATTTCCGTCCGCAAGCTCCGCTTCTATTCGGACCAGGGGTTGCTGCCGCCGGCCGGCCGCACCGCGAGCGGCTATCGCGTCTTCACCGACGACGAACTGGTTCGCCTCGACCTGATCCGCTGCCTGCGCGATGCGGGCCTCGGTCTCGACGCCATCCGCGAGGTCCTGACCAAGCAACTCTCGCTGGTCGAGGCGCTGCAGCTTCGCCTCGAGACGCTGGAAGCGGAGATCGCGGCACAGCGCCGCGTCGCCTCGGCCCTGCGGGCTGCGTTGCGTTCACCGCAACTCACCGAAGCAGATTTGAGGAGATTCCTGACCATGACGCAGCTGTCCCGCGCCGAGCGCCGCAACGTCGTCGAACGCTTTTTCGAGAAGGTGTCCGACGGCATCAACATCGACCGGAAATGGATCCGGCAGATGATCGAGACCAGCGTGCCCGAATTGCCGGACGAGCCGACGCCGGAGCAGTGCGATGCCTGGATCGAGCTTTCGGAGATGCTCAACGACCCTTCCCTCGTCGCCAACATCCGCGCCAACGCGGAGGACGTCTGGAATCACCACGTGCTGGATCTCGCCGCCTGGCAGGCGGCCAACCAAACCGTGCTGGCGAGAGCCAGGGAGATCATCGCGCGCGACCTCGGCCCGACGTCGGAGGCCGGCCAGGCGCTGGCGCGCGACTGGCTGGAAACATCGGCGCGATTGCTGAAGCGAAAACCTGATCTGGAATTCCGTAACTGGATCCGCGGCAAATATGCCCTGCACGACGCCCGTGCGGCGCGCTATTGGGAGCTCGTCGCCATCATGCGCGGGCAATCGCCGGACGCGAGCCCGAACCGCGAATGGGCCTGGATCACTGCAGCCATGCGGCACCATCTCTCTGACTGAGCAGGGAAATCCGAAACCTCGCGGCGCGCCGCCCGGATCGGTTAAGTGCTGTGGCCGTCCTGCCCTAGACGTTAAGCCGTTTTAACGATATCGCAGGACGCAATGAGGGAAGCGTCGAACCGCCAGTTTCAAACTGGGACAGCCGTGCGTGCCGCGATCGCATGCTCGTGGCTTGCGATCGCGTGCGCGCTTGGCGGCTGCGCGGCCGGCGGCAACGTGGCAGACTCCTATGCCATGGCCACGCCGGCAAGCAGCGGCGCAACCGTTGCGTTCGAATCGATCGATGGCCCTCCTCCCCAGGTGTTCGACCGCATGGTCGGCGTGCTCGACAGCGAGTCCAAGCTGCGCAGCCTGTCGATCGTGTCGCGCCAGGGCGCGGCCGCCTATCGCGTGCGCAGCTATCTGTCGGCACAGGTGGTGCGCGGCCGCACCATGATCGCGTGGGTGTGGGACGTCTACGACAGCAACCAGCAACGCGCGCTGCGGCTCTCCGGCGAGGAGCCCGCCGGCAAGGCCGGCCGCGACGCCTGGGCCGCCGCCGACGACCTGGTGCTGCGCAAGATCGCCCAGGCCGGCCTCAGCGGCCTGTCCGGCATGATCAATGGCGGCGCGGCGGACAGCCCCGCGACCGCCCCGGCACCGGACCTCCGCGGGCCCACGGTGGCAAGTGCCCCGGCCCCCGTCGCGCCCGAGACCGTGGCGCTCGGCTATTCCGCCGACTAAACCCCGTTATCGCCCGGGGAAATGCGTTTTTTGCCCAGGAAAACGGCGGCCAAAGCCGGCTAATGGGTTGCCATCGGATGCGCCTGCCTGATATTCCCTCGCGCACCGAAAACCCGCCGGTTCTGTAAGGACTTGAGATGCTGAACGTCGTATCCAGCAAGGCGCGGGGGGAAGCATCGATGTCGGCAAAGAACGGATCAATCAAACTCGTCGCCGGCAACTCTAATCCTGCGCTGGCGCAGGACATCGCCAAGGGACTTGGCATCGAATTGACCAAGGCCGTGGTCCGGCGCTTCGCCGACATGGAGATCTTCGTCGAGATCCAGGAGAACGTCCGCGGCTCGGACATGTTCATCCTGCAGTCGACGTCGTTTCCGGCCAACGACAATCTGATGGAACTGTTGATCATCACCGACGCGCTGCGCCGTTCATCGGCGCGCCGCATCACCGCGGTGGTGCCCTATTTCGGCTACGCCAGGCAGGATCGCAGGTCCGGCTCGCGTACGCCGATCTCGGCCAAGCTCGTCGCCAACCTGATCTCGCATGCCGGCGTCGACCGCGTCATGACGCTCGACCTGCATGCCGGCCAGATCCAGGGCTTCTTCGACATCCCGACCGACAACCTGTTCGCGGCACCCCTGATGGTGCGCGACATCAAAGAGAAATTCGACCTCGCCAAGGTGATGGTGGTATCGCCCGACGTCGGCGGCGTGGCGCGTGCCCGCGGCCTCGCCAAGCGCATCAACACGCCGCTTGCGATCGTCGACAAGCGCCGCGAGCGCCCCGGCGAGTCCGAGGTGATGAACGTGATCGGCGACGTCGCCGGCTATAACTGCATCCTGGTCGACGACATCGTCGATTCCGGCGGCACGCTGGTGAATGCGGCCGAGGCGCTGATCGCGCACGGCGCCAAGGAAGTCTCGGCCTATATCACCCACGGCGTGCTGTCCGGCGGCGCCGCCGCGCGCATCGCCTCGTCGCGGCTGAAGGAACTGGTCATCACCGACTCGATCCTGCCGACCGAAGCCGTCAACAAGGCGCCGAACATCCGCCAGATCTCGATCGCCGGCCTGATCGCCGAAGCGATCGGCCGCACCGCGGCGGAAGAGTCGGTTTCCAGCCTGTTCGATTAAATCGATATTTGCTGGCGTCCCTGCGAAAGCAGGGACCCATACCCACAGGCCTTGTTATTGCGAAGGCTGTGGCTCCGGCGTTGTCAATCAATTCGCATTGGTGGTTATGGGTCCCGGCTCAAGGCCGGGACGACACCGAATATGCTGCAGCCACCCCGCTAAAACCCCGGCCGTGGCACGTGGCTCATCAGCGTCCGCGCATAGCCGCCATCGACGATGATCTCCTCACCATTGACGTATGACGAGCGATCGCTGGCCAGGAACAGAGTCGCGTTCGCCATGTCCTGCGATGCGCCGATCCGGCGCATCGGCACCACGGCGGTGCGCCGCTCGGTGACCCCAGGCGTGTCGTAGAAAGCCTGGCTCATCGGCGTCACGACAAGGCCGGGGCTCACCACATTGCTGCGGATGCCATGCGGTCCCCATTCGGCTGCGAGTTGCTGCGAGAGCATCACGACGCCAGCCTTGCTGACGCTGTAGGCGCCGCTCTGCCCCTGCGCATTGCTGGCGGCGATCGAGGCGACGTGGATAAGGCTGCCGCGTCCAGCCTTGCGCATCTGGCGGCCGAACGCCTGGGCGCAGATGAAATAGCCGGTGAGATTGACCGCCAGCACCGCATTCCATTCCGCGAGCGGCAGCGTGTCGAGCCCGCCCGGGCGCAGCACCGCCGCTGTGTTGACGAGGATGTCGCAAGCGCCGAGCCTGCGCGCGACGGCATCGGCGGCTGCCGCGACATTGTCCTCGCTGGTCGTATCGCAGGTCGCGACGAGATGACCGTCGCCGAATTCGCGAAGCTCTGCCTTGGTCTCCGCAAGGGAGCGCTCGTCGCGATCGAGTGCGGCGACCCTGGCGCCGGACCGCGCGAAACTGACCGCGGTGGCGCGGCCGATACCGCCGCCTCCGCCGGTGACGACGGCAACGCGGCCTGACAGGCCGAGCCAGTCGGAGGAATGTTGTTCGGTCATGGGGTGCCTCCCGCGCGTTTTGGTTTTATGCCGCAAGCATAACCGAACGCGCCGCAGGCGAGAGCGATCCCGGCACGCATGCCGGAATCGCTTTTCCGCCGATGCTAGCCCGGGATTCCCGCCGCGACCTGGCCGCGCAGACGCTCGAGGCTGAGCAGCGTGTT
Source organism: Bradyrhizobium pachyrhizi (assembly GCF_001189245.1). GTDB lineage: Bacteria > Pseudomonadota > Alphaproteobacteria > Rhizobiales > Xanthobacteraceae > Bradyrhizobium > Bradyrhizobium pachyrhizi. The sequence goes on from NZ_LFIQ01000057.1 coordinate 73,733, forward strand.
GGCGCAGGCTTCCGCAACCTCGGTCCCCTTGATGACGAAGTGCTTGCGGAAGAACTCGTAATGCACCTCCGTCTCGTGGAATTGCTGCGGCGTCAGCACCGCCGAGAACACCGGCACCTCGGTGCGCAATTGCACATCCATCAGCGCCTTGATCACGGTGTCGGCGACGAATTCGTGGCGGTAGATGCCGCCATCGACAACGAGCCCGGCCGCGACGATCGCGGTGTAGCGGCGGGTCTTCGCCAACAGCTGCGCATGCAGCGGGATCTCGAACGAGCCCGGCACCTCGAACACGTCGACATTGGTGATGTGCCTCGCCTCGATCTCCTTCAGGAAGGAGATGCGGCACTCTTCCACCACCTCGCGGTGCCAGGACGACTGCACAAAGGCAACGCGCTGCGGCTTTGCGAAGTGCGGATGCTCCGGCGTCGGCGGAACGGCCGGCGTATCGGGAGCGCTTTCTGCTTGGGAGGTTTGGATTTGAGAAGCTTGAACGTCTTGGTCTTGCAACATCTGATTCATGGCTTTCCTCTTTCAGGACCAGAATCAGGGCACACGGACAACGACACGAGCCCACGCGAAAATCGCGTTGGCCGCCGCAACCGTTCTCTTTCATCCGGACTGTAACCGTCGGCTTCGGAATTGCACCGAATCTGCTGACCCTTCCGCCGGCTTCGCGAAGGAAGGCGCTCGCGGGCTTGGGCTCATCACCCTTACCGCCGGTGGGGATTTTCACCCCGCCCTGAGAACTCGGCACGCCCGGAATGGACGTACCTGAGGCGAAATATGACCAAAGCGCGACAGCCGGGCAAGGCCTTTGGCATGGGGAAACGGCATGTCCCCATGAGCGCGTTGCGGCTCTGCGAGGTTGATGTGAGCGCCCGGAGGCTGATTCACAGGCGCGGCGAAGCGCCGGCAAATGGTTAACAAAGCGTTACGCGAACGCTTAGATTCCGATTTGTTCTCAAAATCACAGATGTGGCGGAGATCAGCTGTGGACGATGCGCGCTTTGGCTGTGGACGGACTCGGCGTGCGGTTGCGCGGATTCCGCAAATCACATCACTTCATCGGCGTCAGGTCCAGGGGCATCCGGAAGCCCGGTCAAGGAACTGCACTCGGCCACGACGCAGTATGTCGCAAGTGCCGGCTTCCGTGTGCGTATCAAGCGATCATAAGAACAAGGTCCGAGACGGCATGTCCCTCGTCGAAAGCATTATCGATTCCCGGAACAACCCGCTTGCGGTGGTCGAAGATATCGCCACCGACAACAACTGGGCGTTCGAGCGTTCCGGCGAAGACGAGGTGACGATCGTCTCCAAGGGAGACTGGATCGACTATCAGCTCTCGTTCACCTGGATGGGCGAGATCGAGGCGCTGCATCTCGCCTGCGCCTTCGACATGAAGATGCCGCAGGCGCGCCGCGCCGAGGTGCAGCGGCTGGTCGCCGCGATCAACGAACAATTGTGGGTCGGCCATTTCGATCTGTGGACCCACACCGGCATGGTGATGCATCGTCAGGCGCTGGTGCTGCCCGGCGGTCTCACCGCCTCCACCGCGCAGTGCGAGGCCATGGTGGTCAACGCGATCCACGCCTGCGAGCGCTACTACCCGGCGTTCCAGTTCGTGGTGTGGGCCGGCAAGTCGACCGCCGAGGCGATGGCCGCGGCGATGTTCGACACCGAGGGCGAGGCGTAAGGGTTTCGTTTCGGTCCATCCCCGCCCTCAGCGTCGTCCCTGCGAAAGCAGGGACCCATACTCCGCGGCCCCAGTGGTTGAGCAAACTGCTTGTGGCTCGCTTCTCGCTTCACTAGAACCGCTTGTGGTTATGGGTCCCTGCTTTCGCAGGGACGACACAGAGTTTGCGGAGCCACCTGTGAGCACATCCAGCAGCGCATTGACGAATACTTCCGGCACCATCGCGCTCGCGGGCGCGGGCAAGATGGGCGGCGCCATGCTGACCGGCTGGCTCGCGCAGGGCCTTGCCCCCGAGCGCGTCGCGGTGATCGATCCGCATCTCTCGCCGGAAATCTCCGCGCTTGCCGCAAAGGGCGTGCGACTCAATCCGCAAGCCAAGGATCTCGGCACGGTCGACACGCTAGTCGTCGCGGTGAAGCCGCAATCGTTCCGCGATGCCGGCGCCGCGCTGAAATCCTTCGTCGGTCCCTCGACGCTCGTCGTCTCGATCATGGCCGGCACGACCATGTCAGCGCTGGAAGAGGTTGTCGGCGGCGCGGTGGTGCGCGCGATGCCGAACACGCCGGCGGCGATCGGCCGCGGCATCACGGTCGCGGTGCCGTCGAAGCGCGTCACCGCCGCGCAGCGCGCGATGACCGATGCGCTGCTGAAAGCGACCGGGCTCGTCGAATGGGTCGATGATGAGAGCCTGATGGACGCGGTGACGGCGGTCTCCGGCTCCGGTCCGGCCTATGTGTTCCTGCTCGCCGAGGAGCTGGCCCGCGCCGGCGTTGCGGCCGGCCTGCCCGAGCAGCTCGCGACCACGCTGGCGCGGGCGACCGTCGCCGGCTCCGGCGAATTGCTGCATCGCTCGGATCTGCCGTCGGCAACCCTGCGGCAGAACGTCACCTCGCCCGGCGGCACCACCGCTGCCGCGCTCGAGGTGCTGATGGCGAATGACGGCATGCAGCCGCTGATGACCCGCGCGATCGCCGCTGCGACAAGGCGCTCAAGGGAATTGGCGAAATAGCGCATGCACACTCATTGCCGGGCTTGACCCGGCAATCCATCGAACAAGGACGCTTTCTTCCTTGATGGATGCGCGGGTCAGGCCCGCGCATGACGAGTTCGCCGGACCAACGACACAGGCCGCCTACTGCGCCGAACCCGACGTCCCGGCCAGGCGCTTGTTGAAGCTTTCGACATTGATCAGACCGCGGGCGTGGCGGCCTTCGCCGAGCTTGCGCGTGCCCTCAAAGGCCTCGACCTCGAAGCGGATCACGCGGCGCTCGACCGCGATCACTTTTGAGGTCGTCCGCACGGTGGCGCCGACCAGCGCGGCGGCGAGATGGCGGATATCGACCTCGGTCCCGACCGTGACCCAGCCGGGCTGCAGTGCGGCGCGGATGGCATCGCCCGACGCTATCTCCATTTCGAGGATCATCATCGGCGTCGCATAGACCATCGGCATGCCGGGCACGAAATGCCCGACGGTGCGCTCCGGCGGCACCACGAGCATGCGCTCGGCGCTCATGCCGATCCTGATGAAGTCGCGTGCGTCCATTGGCGCCTTGCTCGTCATTCCGGGGCACGCGAAGCGTGAAC
>NZ_LFIQ01000057.1:77022-98330 GCF_001189245.1 Bradyrhizobium pachyrhizi
GGAGATTGCTCATCGAGATCCCGGGTTCGCGCTAATGCGCGCCCCGGGATGACGCGCTTTCGCGCGTCACTTCTTCGCGGCGGCCGCGCGCTCGACGAACGACTTGCCGCCCTTCATCTTGTGATGCAGCGGCGCCTCATTGATCTGGATCACGACCGCGTCGGCATCGACGCCGAGATTCTTCACCAGCGCCTGGGTGATGTCGCGCATCATGCCGAGCTTCTGCTCGTCGGTGCGGCCGGCGGCCATGCTCACGGTGATCTCAGGCATCGTTGCTCTCCCTCTTGTTGTCGCCATGGCCGGGCTCCTCCCGGCCATTCACGTCGCCGCGCATCAAACAAGAGGTGGATGCCCGGCACAAGGCCGGGCATGACGTCACAAGCGAATGGCTATCCCCACGCCACGTCATGCCGCGCCAGGACCTCGCGGACCTTGGCGACGAGATCGGCCTCTGCGCAGGAGAACTGCGCCGGACGCGTCTCACGCCATTCCTGGTTGGAGGCGATCGCAGCGGCGGCCTTGGCGCCCTCGATCAAATCCTTGATCTGCACCTCGCCGCGCGCCTTCTCGTCCGAGCCCTGGATGATCACGCAGGGCGAGTTGCGGCGGTCGGCATATTTGAGCTGATTGCCCATGTTCTTCGGATTGCCGAGATAGAGCTCGGCCCGGATGCCGGCCTGGCGCAACTGCGCGACCATCTTCTGGTAGTCGGCGACACGGTCGCGGTCGAACACGGTGACGACGACGGGACCGAACTCGGCCTGCGTGTCGAGCTGGCCGAGCATCGTCAGCGCCGCCTGCAGGCGCGACACCCCGATCGAGAAGCCCGTTGCCGGCACCGGCTCGCCGCGGAAGCGCGAGACGAGGCCGTCATAGCGGCCGCCGCCACCGACCGAGCCGAACCGCACCGGGCGGCCTTTCTCGTCCTTGGTGTCGAGCAGCAGCTCAACCTCGTAGACCGGGCCGGTGTAATATTCGAGGCCGCGAACAACGGTGGGATCGATGCGGATGCGATCCGCGCCATAGCCGGACGCCGCGACCAGCTTGGCGATCTCCTCGAGCTCGCTCACGCCGGCCTGACCAACTTCGCTCTTCGCCAGATAGGTCTCCGCCGCAGCAATCGCCTCTCGCCAATCGTCGCGCTGCCGCGTGACGGCCAGGACGATATCGGCATCCGCGGGGCTCAGGTCGGCGCCCTTGGTAAAGTCGCCCTTGCCCTCTTCGCCGCCATCCCATCGTCCGGGACCAAGCAGCTTGCGAACCTCATCGGCTGGAAATTTGTCGAGCTTGTCGATCGCGCGCAGCACGGTGAGGCGGCGGCCAGCATTGTCGTCGCCGCCGAGGCCGATCGCCTCGAGCACGCCGTCGAGCACCTTGCGGTTGTTCACCTTCACGACATAGGAGCCGCGCGGAATGCCGAGTGCTTCCATCGTATCGGCCGCCATCATGCAGATCTCGGCGTCGGCCGCCGGCGTCGCCGAGCCGACCGTGTCGGCGTCGAACTGCATGAACTGGCGGAAGCGGCCGGGACCCGGCTTCTCGTTGCGGAAGACGTAACCGAAGCGATAGGACCGATACGGCTTCGGCAGCGCGTCGAAGTTTTCCGCGACGTAGCGCGCCAGCGGCGCGGTGAGGTCGTAGCGCAGCGAGATCCACTGCTCGTCATCGTCCTGGAACGAGAACACGCCCTCGTTGGGACGGTCCTGGTCGGGCAGGAACTTGCCGAGCGCGTCGGTGTATTCCATCGCCGGCGTCTCCACCGGCTCGAAGCCGTAGAGCTCGTAGACGGCGCGGATCTTCTCGACCATCGCCCGCGTGGCATTGATCGCGGCCCGGCCGCGATCTTCCAGCCCGCGCGGCAGGCGCGCCTTCAGTTTCTGGGGTTTTTTGGGTTTCTCGGCCATTGGCGGCGTTTACCAGTGGACGCGCAAGGCGGCAACCGCCGCCATCGGCTTCCGGCTGTCATTCCGGGGCGCGTCGACGACGCGAACCCGGAATCACGTTGCGTCCGTCACTCGACGTTCCTAATCCAGTTATGCGGATCGTTGGTGCGACCGTACTGGATGTCGACCAGCTTCTTGCGCAGGCCCATGGCGACCGGGCCGGCCACGCCGCCGCTGATCTGGAAATCGCCGCTCGCCGAGCACACCTTGCCGATCGGCGAGATGACGGCCGCGGTGCCGCAGGCGAACGCCTCTTTCAGCTTGCCGCTGGCGGCGTCAGCGCGCCATTGCTGGATCGTATAGGGCTCCTCGCGCACGCGCGTGCCGGCATCCTTGGCAAGCGCGATGATCGAGTCGCGGGTGATGCCGGGCAGGATGGTGCCGAGCGGCGGCGTCAGCAGCGAGCCGTCGTCGAACGCGAAGAACACGTTCATGCCGCCGAGCTCCTCGATGTAGCGGCGCTCGACCGCATCGAGGAACACGACCTGGTCGCAACCCCGTTCGATGGCCTCGGCCTGCGCGCGCAGGCTGGCGGCGTAGTTGCCGCCGCACTTGACGGCGCCGGTGCCGCCGATCGCGGCGCGCGTGTAATTCTCCGACACCCAGATCGACACCGGCGCAGGGCCGCCCTTGAAATAGGAACCGACCGGCGAGGCGATGACCGAGAAGATGTATTCGGCCGACGGCTTCACGCCGAGGAAGATCTCGCTCGCGATCATGAAGGGCCGCAGATAGAGACTGCCCTCGCCGCCCGGGATCCAGGCGCGATCGATCCGCACCAGCTGCTCGACCGCGTCGATGAACAAATCCTCGGGCAACGGCGCCATCGCCATGCGCTCGGCCGAATCATGGAAGCGGCGGGCATTGGCGTCCGGCCGAAACAGGTTCACGCCGCCGTCGTCGCGCTTGTAGGCCTTGAGACCTTCGAAAATTTCCTGGGCGTAGTGCAGCACCGCCCCTGCCGGATCGAGCGGAAAATTCGCGCGGGCCTCGACGCGGGCGCTGTGCCAGCCCTTGCCCTGGCTGTAGCGGACGATCGCCATGTGATCGGTAAAGACCCGGCCGAAGCCGGGGTCCACGAGCTTCGCCGCGCGATCCTTGTCGGACGTCGCATTCGGCGAAGGCTGGATGTCAAACTTCAAAGTCATTTTTCTTGCTTTCCGCTGTCGGAACCGGCGCGATACCCGGCGCCGGCCTGTTTCCCCCGGAGCCTTCCGGCTCGGCTGGCCCGAACTTCACCACCGCCGGCCGCGCCGCCGGCTTCCATCGCCAACATGCCGTTTAGACATGCTTTTGCGGAATGCTGAAGTCCAGTATGTTTGCCGAAATGCCGCTCGACAATCGCACGGTAGTCCAATTTGCGGCCCAAACCGCCTCACAGGCTCGTTCAGGCCGCCTTAAACGCTGTCGAGGACAAAACGACCTAATGTTTCGTCGTGACAGGCAGTTTTGTAACATTGAACCCAAGATACGTCAATATGACTGACATAAATTTCTCAGGCATGGCTGCCAACCCCGATTCGCAGGGAGACGACCACGCTCCGGCGGCGGGGCGCGACCTGCGCTGGGACATCATCGAGCTGTTGTTCTTCGCCTACCGCGACTTTGTCGGCGACGCCGACCAGGAGCTGGAGGCGTTCGGCTTCGGCCGCGCCCACCACCGCGTCATCCACTTCGTCACCCGCTATCCGGGGCTGAAGGTCGCCGATCTGCTCGACGTCCTGCGCATCACCAAGCAGTCGCTCGGGCGCGTTCTCAAGCAGCTCTTGGACGAGGGCTACATCGTGCAGAAGACCGGCAACAACGACCGCCGGCAGCGCCTGCTCTACGCCACCCCGAAGGGCGAGGCGCTGGTCGCCAAGCTCGCGGGGCTGCAGACCGACCGCATCAACCGGGCGGTCGCCGGCATCGATCCGGCCGGCGTCGAGACGGTTCGCCAATTCCTCCGCGCGATGATCGACCGCGACGATCCCGACAAGGTGCTCGAAGCGATCTTCGGCGGCGGCAGAAAAACGAGGGAGTGAACCGGTGCAGGCTGCAACCATGATGCGCGCGCCGGTCGAGCCGGCCGACGACGCGCCGCATCTTCTGCTGGTCGACGACGACCGCCGTATTCGCGACCTGCTGTCGCGCTTTCTCTCCGGCGAAGGCTACCGGGTCACGACGGCAATGAGCGCCACCGATGCGCGCGCCAAGCTGCTCGGGCTGCATTTCGACCTGCTGATCCTCGACGTGATGATGCCCGGCGAGAACGGCTTCGACCTCGCCCGCTTCATCCGCAGCTCCTCGACGGTGCCGATCATCATGCTGACCGCCCGCCACGAGGCGGAAGCCCGCATCGAGGGCCTGCAGATCGGCGCCGACGATTATGTCGCCAAGCCGTTCGAGCCGCGCGAGCTGGTGCTCCGGATCGGCAATATCCTCAAGCGCACTGCGCCGCCGCAGGTCGCGGTCGTCGAGCAGATCGCGTTCGGCCCCTATATTTTCCACATCGAGCGCAGCGAACTGCGTCAGGGCGAGGAGATCATCCATCTCACCGACCGCGAGCGCGAGATGCTGCGCATCCTCGCCAGCGCGCCCGGCGAGACCGTGCCGCGCGCCGAGCTGACTTCCGGCGGCACCGTCAACGAACGTGCGGTCGACGTGCAGATCAACCGCCTGCGCCGCAAGATCGAGCACGATCCCGCCAATCCGCTGTTCCTGCAGGCGGTGCGCGGCATCGGCTATCGCCTGGTCGCCTCGCCATAAGATGCTGCCATGAGCACGCTCGACTCCGGCCTGACCCTGATCCGCAACGCCTCGCAACGCGTCTCGAAGGCGAACGGCTGGATGGGCAATGCGTTCAAGAGCTGGATGCCGACCGGCCTCTATGCCCGCGCGCTGCTGATCATGATCGTGCCGATGGTGATCCTGCAGACCGTGGTGGCGTTCGTGTTCATGGAGCGGCACTGGAACACAGTGACGCGGCGCCTGTCGGCCGCGGTGGTGTCCGATATCGCCGCGCTGATCGACGTCTACAAGAGCTACCCGCAGGACAAGGACCGCGCGCAGCTTCGCCGCATCGCCCAGAAACTGCAGCTGGTGGTCGACTTCCTTCCCGCCGGCGACATGCCGCCGCCGGGGCCGAAGCCGTTCTTCTCGCTGCTCGACCAGACCCTGTCGGTGCAGCTCGGCCGCCAGATCAGCCGTCCGTTCTGGATCGACACCGTCGGCAAATCCAATCTGGTCGAGATCCGCGTGCAGCTCGACGATTCGGTGATGCGGATCTTCGCCCAGCGCAGCGCGGCCTACGCCTCCAATTCGGAGATCTTCATCTTCTGGATGCTCGGCACCTCGACAATCCTCCTGATCGTCGCCGTGCTGTTCCTGCGCAACCAGATCAAGCCGATCCTGCGGCTGGCCGACGCCGCCGAAAGTTTCGGCAAGGGCCGCGAGGCGCCGAACTTCCGGCCGCGCGGCGCGCGCGAGGTGCGGCGCGCGGCGCAGGCCTTCATCGAGATGAAGGCGCGCGTCGAACGTTCGATCGAGCAGCGCACCGCGATGCTCGCCGGCGTGTCGCATGATCTGCGCACCATCCTGACGCGGTTCAAGCTCGAGCTTGCCCTGATCGGCGAAGGCCCCGAGATCGACGCGATGCGCAAGGACGTCGACGAGATGTCGATGATGCTGGAGGATTATCTCGCCTTCGCGCGCGGCGATTCCGGCGAGGTCGCGCAGCCGACCGACATGGCGTTGGCGCTCGAGGAATTGCGCAGCGACGCCGAACGCCACGGCCATACCGCGACCGTTGCGTTCCACGGCCTGCCCGTCGTCACGGTGAAGCCGGCCTCGTTCAAGCGCTGCCTCGCCAACCTCGTCTCCAACGCGGCGCGCCACGCCAACACGATCTCGATCACCGGCCATCGCGATCACCGCTATCTCAACGTCACGGTCGACGACGACGGGCCGGGCATCCCCGCCGACATGCGCGAGGAAGTGTTCAAGCCGTTCCTGCGACTCGACGATGCCCGCAACCAGGACGAAGGCGGCACCGGGCTCGGGCTTGCGATCGCCCGCGACATCGCCCGCTCGCATGGCGGCGACATCATGCTCAGCGAAAGCCCGATGGGCGGCCTGCGCGCCGTCGTGCGGGTGCCGGTGTAACGTAGCGTTTTCGAGCGAAATGGACGCCGGTTCGCGTGAAAAAAACGCGTCTAAAGCGCGATGAGATTAGGTTGAATCGTCGTCGCGCTTTAGCTCCTTGTTTGAGCATGATCTTTTCGGAAAACCGCTTCGCACTTTTCCGGATCATGCTTTAAACAACAAATTCGAGCTACCAGCGATAGGACAAGGTCCCGATGACCTGCCGCCGCTCGCCGGCGTAGCAATAGCCGGACTGGCAGGTCTGGTAGTGCGTGTCGAACAGATTGGTCGCGTTCAGGCGCGCGGTGGCGCCGAGGAAGCGCCGGTCCAGCTTGCCCAGATCGTAATCGATCACCGCATCGAACAACGTCGTCGCCGCGTTCTGGAACGTGTTCTGGTCGTTGCCGAAGTTCGTGCCGATATAACGCACGCCGAGACCAAGCCCGAGGCCCTCGACGGGCACGCCGGACTGGAACGTATATTTGCCGAAGGCGGCGAAGGAATTCCTCGGAATGCCGGAGAGCTCATTGCCGGTCGTATCGGGATTGCCCTGCGTGATCACGACGTTGAGATGGGTGTAGGCGGCGGTGAGATCAAATCCCTGCTTGAGCGCCAGCTTCGCCTCGAGCTCCACGCCCTTGGATTCGACCTGCCCGGTCGCTGCCTGGAACGCCATGTTGTTCGGATCGGTACGCAGCACGTTGTCCTGCGTGATGTCGAACACCGCGGCGGTCAACAGCACCGGAACGTTCGGCATCTGGTACTTGATGCCCACTTCCTTCTGCTCGCCGGTGGTCGGCTTGAACGGCAGTCCGGATGCGTCGACGCCGACCTGCGGGGCGAATGCCGTCGCGTAGCTGATATAGGGTGCAATGCCGTTGTCGAAGACGTAGCTCAGGCCCGCACGGCCCGTGAAGGCAGTCGCTTTCTGCGTTGACGGCACGCCGTCGAGACCCGCGGTCGTCGTCTGCGACACCCAGCTCTGGCGGCCGTTGAGCGTCAGAATGAAGCCGCCGAGCTTGGCCTGGTCCTGCGCATAGACACCGACCTCGTCGGTCGACTGCTTGTTGAAGATCGAGAATGCCGGCGTCGCGATCGCCTGGGCGCCGTAGTTCATGGTCTGGAGATTGAGATCGGGCGCCGGCCCGTAGCCGATCTTGTCGTTGTAGTAGGAGTGGCCGTAGTCGACGCCGAGCAGCACGGTATTCTTGATCGCGCCGAGCATGAACTTGGCCTCGGCCTGATTGTCGAGCGTCACCGTGTTGAAGCTGTCCAGGATCCGCCAGGCGGACCGCGACGCCAGATTGGTGCTGCTGTCGATCGAATCGATCTGGGTGTATTTCGCGTCGACGTCGACCTGGTAGAAGCGGAAGTTCTGCCGCACCGTCCACACATCGTCGACATTGTGCTCGAACGCGTAGCCGATGCGATATTGCTTCTGATCCATGGCGCTGAACGCCGGATCATTCGAGTAGATGTTGGTCAATTGTCCGTCGGGCGTGCGGAAATTGCCGATGCTCGCGGCGGTTCGGCTGCTTTGATATTCGCTCAGGATGGTGAAGGACGTGTCGGCGTCCGGCCGCCAGGTCAGCGCCGGCGCGATGTAGGCGCGATCGTCGTCGTTGCCGGGATACCAGGTCTTTGCGTCACGAAGCAGACCCGTCAGCCGGTAGTACAGCTGATCGCTGCCGGGCACCGGACCACCGACATCGAAACTGCCCTGGTAACGGTCGTAGGTGCCGCCCTGTAGCTGCACCTCACCGAATGCCGTCAACGGCGGCCGCTTGGTCGTGACATCCACGATCCCTCCCGGAGAGCCGAGGCCATAGAGGCCCGAGGCTGGTCCGCGCAGGATCGACACGCTGTCGAGACCGTAGGGTTCGATCTTGGGAATTGCGAAGTTGCCGCCGCCCTGACGCAGGCCGTCGCGATAGATGCCTGTATAGGTCGCATCGAAGCCGCGGATATAGAAACTGTCGAACCTTGGATCATAGCCGAACGCCGTGGTCGTCACGCCCGGCGTATAGCTGACGGCGTCCTTGAGCGTCTGAACGTTGCGATCCCTTAGCTCCTTTTGCGTGACGACCGAAAGCGACTGCGGCGTTTCGATCAGCGCTGTGCTGGTCTTGGTGCCGGCAGTGCTGGCGGTCGCGACGTAACCGGTCGTCATACCGATCGCGCCACCTGTGCCTTGCGACCGCGGAGCCTGACTCTGGGCGGGCGCAGTCGCATTGCGGCGCCGGTTCGCCGCGACCGCGCGCGAAGTCCTGGTGTTCTGAGTTGAAACGACGGCACCGCGCTTCTTTGCGGCGCCAGGTTCATCCACCGTCACTGCGGGAAGTTCGCTGACATTGTTCTGCGGAGGACTTGTCTGCGCCTGAGCGTAGGCGACGTCTGTGCCCATTGGCACAAGTATGACCGAACCGAGTAGCGCTGCGTTGATCGCAGCCGTTGATGCAAGCAAGCCGCGCTTGCTCCGCAACGAAGCCATTCCCACCGAACAAATCCCCGCATTGCCTTGCGCCGACATCGATCGAGCCGCGTTTGCGACAAGGCCGACATCGATTGGGGCGGACTTCTATCGGCGGGATGATCGAAATTCCACACGCGCAAAATAGAATCGATGGAAGCAGCAACGAAGCGCAACACTGGAGTGATTCAAGATGCGCAACGCTGGAACGATTCAAAACGACATGTTGGCGCGTCAGGCGTTCGACACGACGAAGGCGATGCGCGTCGTCTCTCCAGAGAGTCTCGAACGCGAGGCACGCGGCGATCATTCAGTGATGTTGCATCCCGTCGACGTCATCGCGCGCCGAGGAGCACACGAACGCAGTGACGCGGAGGGATCGGATGTATTGCACATCGCCTCGGCGCAAGATTGCTCCGCATTTTCGTCGCGAACTGCTCGCAATGACGGTGATGCGAAGTGTCACAGCCTCTCAGCATGAGAGGCGATGCATTCAGGCGCGCCGCAACGGCCGAATGCGCTGCGCGCTACTTCTGCTTGGGCAGGAGGCCCTTCAGCTTTTCCATGTCCTTGACGTTCATCTTCATGCCGCCGGGCATGATGATGTCACCGGCCTTCTGGTCGCTCTTGCAGGCGCCGAGCCATTTCGCCTCGATGGTCATCGTGGTATCGCGCGAGCCGGCCGCGCCGCCCTCGGCATGCGAGGTGCTCTTCACCGTGTAGGCGGAATTGAAATCGCCGACGATCTCGGCATGGCTCTGCATCGTCATGCCGGCGACGCTGCAGACGCTGTCGCTGACATAGCCGGTCGCGGTCTTCTGGATATCCTGCTTGGAGCAGACTTCCTTGGCCATCGGCGAGGCCGCCGCGCTCATCTCCTTGTCGGTGGTCTCGTCGGTGCAGTGCTGCATGGTGATTTCCGGCATCGGCCCGCCGGTGCGCACCATCTTCATCTCCCACAGACCGGCCTTGCGGATCGGCAGGTCGACGGCACTTGCGGCGCCAGCGGACAGGACAAGGCACACAGCCGAACCAAACAAGGCAAGCTGTCGGGTCATGCGGTCGGCTCCCGGCTGAACGATCGAAAGATCTGGTACGCGCTCAGTAGAGCGTGCGCAGCGGCCTCTGGGCCGCGCCATAGGGCACCCAGCGACAGGCGAAAGAGATGTAGCCGCCCGGATAGTTCTGCATCGCAAGGAACTTGGCCACCTTGCCGTAGGAGGCGCAATGATCGACGGCGAGCTGCCGGGCGTCGCTCTGGGTCGCCAGCGTATAGGCGATGATACCGCCGGTATCGTTGCCCTTGAACGGCGGCACCGGCTGCATCCAATCCGCTCGCGCCGGCACAACGGCCAGCATCCCGCAAACGGCAACCAGGCACGCGGCCAATTTCCTTCGCATCGCAGACTCCATTTCGCTTCGAGCCAACATAGAGTGCGCCGGCGACCGTGAAAAGAACGAGCCGGCTCCCCAAAGTGGACTTCTCCGCAGGTGTTGCCGCCCTGCACTTGACCTAGCCGGGGCTTCACGGCACCGTCCGCGGCATCGGATAATCGGGTGGATTCCCATGCGCAACCTGTTCAACTCCCGCAATAAACTCGGCCGCAAGCTCGGCCTCGGCGCCGCACTCGTGGTCAGCCTGCTGGCTTTCGGGGGTACGGCCCAGGCCGCCAATCCGCTCGAAATGAACTTCTGGCTGTCCGGCCCGCGCTATGACGGCAATGTGGCCCCATGCGAGAAGGCCCTGACGGTCATCAGCACGCAATTCCAGGAAAAGGAGGCCACCTTCTGGAATTCGCCGCTCGTGATCACCGGCTTCAACGGGATTCACGAAACCGCCTTCCGTCCCTGGCAGTCCGACAATATTCCGCGCCGTTATTGCACGGGCGAGGCGATGCTGAGCGACGGCAAGGTGCGCAAGGTGCACTATTCGATCATCGAGGACGGCGGCTTTGCCAGCATCAATCAGGGCGTCGAATGGTGCGTCGCGGGGCTCGACCGCAACTGGGCCTATAACCCGTCCTGCAAGGCCGCGCGGCCCTGATCTCCGACCAGATTGCTAATGCAGGAGCCGCCGCCATTTGGACGGCGGCTTTTTGTTCTTGAAATGTTCTCGCGACCTGCTAGGCTCCGGGCGGTCGAGTGAGGGAGCGGGTTGATGCCTCGGTTGGACACAATTTCCCGATTTTTGATTTCGGTTGCCATTATTCTGTGCAGTGCGGTTGGAGCCTCGGCCCAGGATCGCCGCCAGAATGCGCCCGGTGAGTTCGATTTCTATGTGCTGTCGCTGTCGTGGTCGCCCTCGTTCTGCGAGGCGGCGAGCGAGCGCGGCAACAACGGCCGCGGCACGCAGGCACAGTGCGGCGGACGGCCCTATTCCTTCGTGGTGCACGGCCTGTGGCCGCAATATGAGCGGGGCTTTCCGGAATACTGCCAGCGGCCCTCGCCGCGACTCGCCCGCAGCATCATGAGCTCGATGCTCGACCTGATGCCGGCGCCCGGGCTGATCTACAACGAGTGGGACAAGCACGGCACCTGCTCCGGTCTCGGCGAGCGCGCCTATTTCGAAGCCATCCGCAAGGCTCGCGCCACGGTGAAGATCCCCGAGGAATTCCTGCAATTGTCGGAGCCGAAGACGGTCGCGCCCGACGAGCTGGAGACGGCGTTCATCAAGGTCAATCCGGGCCTCAGCAACTCCGCGATCTCGGTGACCTGCGACAGCAAGCGGCTCAGCGAGGTGCGGATCTGCCTCAGCAAGGATCTGCAATTCCGCTCCTGCGAGGAAATCGATCGCCGCGCCTGCCGCCGCGATCAGGTGCTGATGCCGCCGGTTCGCGGCGGCTGACGCTCTGCGTCATGGCCGGCAGACCCGCGCCGCGCGTCGCCGCGCAGAACGTCCCCGCCACCTGCGCCGTCGCGAAACAAGCCAGATAAGGCGCAGATGCCCGGGAGCCGGCTTCGCCGAGCTCGGATGTCAACCCCGCCGACGCTTTAGCGAAGGCCGGGACAAGCCCGGGCATGACGAGTACAACATGCGCACCCTTTGGGAGCGTAGCACGATCATCACATGAACTACCGTCACGCCTTTCATGCCGGCAGCTTTGCCGACGTCATCAAGCACATCGTGCTGGTGCGCATGCTCGCCTATCTGCAGGACAAGCCGGCGCCGTTCCGCGTCATCGACACCCATGCCGGCGCCGGTCTCTATGATTTGACGTCGAGCGAAGCGCAGCGCGGCGGCGAATGGCTCACCGGCATCGCGCGGCTGATGCAGGCGCGGCTCTCCGACAAGGCATTGCCGCTGATCGCGCCCTATCTCGACATCGTCAGAGCATTCAATCCGAAAGGCGAGCTGAAAGCCTATCCCGGTTCGCCGTTGATCGCGCGGGCGCTGCTGCGTCCGCAAGATCGCCTCACCGCCTGCGAGATCGAACCGACGGCGCGCAAACAACTGATCGACGCCTTGCGACGCGACGCGCAAGCGCGCGTCGTCGATCTCGACGGCTGGATGGCGCTGCCCGCATTCGTGCCGCCGAACGAACGGCGCGGCCTGGTGCTGATCGATCCGCCGTTCGAAGCGAAGGACGAGTTTGAGCGGCTGGCCAGTGCTTTCACGGAAGCGTACGCGAAGTGGCCAACCGGCTCGTATCTTTTGTGGTACCCCGTAAAAACCCGGAGAGCCACCGATGAGCTAACGCGCAGTGTGGCTGCTGCAGCAGCAAGCAGCCGGCCCGCCGGCAAATGCCTGCGATTGGAATTCAGTGTGGCACCGCAAGAAGCAGGCGCAGGCCTCGTTTCCACAGGTCTTTTGCTGGTGAATCCGCCGTGGACGCTGGCGAATGAGTTGAAGATCATCCTGCCCGAACTCGAGAAGCCGCTCGGTCAAGGCGGCGCGGGACGCTTCAGACTCGAGACGCCTAAGCCATGATCGACACCTCCTACTGAAAAGTTCAATTTTGAGCATAGGCAATTTGCGCGGAACCGTATTATGCTCATCCTGTTACGACTGGCTTTACGTTCCGCTTCCGCGAATGGTTGCGGCGGAGTGACAAGGCCGAAATAAAATCCAGGCAGACCGGCGGCGTGACGCCGGGCTGTTCAGGTGGCCAAGCTTCCGACAAGCGAATGTCGGTCAACCGCTACGCGGCGTGCGCGTGGCGGTGGAGCAATACGGGGGAGGAGTTTCCCGATGGCCATGACTGGGACAGTCAAGTTCTTCAACGGAGAGCGTGGCTACGGCTTCATCAAGCCTGATGATGGCGGCCGCGATGTGTTCGTTCACATCACAGCTGTCGAGCGTGCAGGATTGAAGGACCTGACTGAAGGACAACGCATTACGTTCGAGGTTGAGCCCGACAAGAAGGGCAAGGGCCCGAAGGCGGTCAACCTGGTGGTCTCATGACGAGCGCTCGCGATGCGCGGGCTCGGGATGAACACCGAATGAGGCGTTGCGTGTGAGCTGACTGCCGAGCGCGGCTGGCGCTCGCTGGATGACCACCTGCATGATGCGGACGCGACTGGCGGTGCCGCATATCCCATACGTGCGGCCCACCGATTGGATTCGCGGACGCCGCGGCGTGTATACGGCCGTGCGCGACGTTGAGATCATCAACACAAAGAAAACCCGGCCGCGCGAGGCGCGGCCGGGAGTTAATGGTCGACGTTTTCTTGTTCTCAGAAGTGATAGTTGATGCCGGCGCGAACCAGGCTGAAGCTGTAGCCGTTCGACACGCCGCCGGTGATCGTGAAATTGCTGTTGGCAAGATCGACGTAGAGATACTCGATCTTGGCGCTCCAGTGCGGGGCAAAGCCCATTTCGGCGCCGGCACCGACGGTGAAGCCCGCATTGGTGTGGCTCTCCGTGATGCCGAACGTCTCGCCGCGCAGTTCGCCGAAGGCGAGACCGCCGGTCGCGTAGAACAGCACGTTGTTGACCGCATAGCCGGCGCGGCCGCGCACCGTGCCGAACCACGGGTTGGAGAACTTCCACGGCGCGAAGCGGTCGTCGGCAGTGGTGCCCTGGATATCGGCCTCGATACCGAACACCCAGGGGGAGCCGTCCTGGAAGTTGTAGCCGGCCTGCACACCGCCGACGAAACCGGACGGCTTGGTCGGGTTGTTCTCGACCGAGCCCCAGCCATAGCCGACATTGCCGCCCAGATAAGGGCCGGCCCAGCTATAGGCATTGAGCGGCTGATAGACGGTATAGGGCGAACCGTAGTTGAGATCGGCCGACGCCGCCGAGGTCGTCCAGCCTGCAACGATCAGTGCCAGCGCACGCGCAACAAACCGGGTCATTGGTACTCTCCACAACGCAACTGCCGCAGCCCGCCGGCCAGGGCCGGCGTGGTTACGGAATTCCACTTTTCGCTAAGATTTATCGAGAGTTTTAAGTTAAAGGGCTGTTAAGCCCGGTTACCGGCCCGCTCATCAGTCTTAACAAGGTGTTACGCAACCCCTCCCGGCGCCCGCGCGGGGCCGGTAACCTCCTGCAATCGAGGTGCTTTTTGTTGGTGCCGTCAGCGCTGGCGACCGGTCGCCCAAGCACTTAGTTTACGGCCCATGGTTCACGATTCTCCCGAGCGCCCGACGCCGGCCCCCAAGGTTGACTCCAAGGCTGACCCCAAGCCACGGCGCGGTTCAAAGTCCGACCTGCCACAGGACGATCTGGCGCTCGATACAAGCGACGTCGATCCCGAAACCTCCGCCGCCGAGGAGGAGGACGAGGCACGCCTGCCCGAGGCTTCGGAGGACGCCGCCGAGGCGGTCGCCGAGGGCACGCTCTCGGTCGGACATGCCGCGATCGAGAACGCGGTCCGCCTCGCCCCGACCTCGCCCGGCGTCTACCGCATGCTCAACGCCGCCAACGACGTGCTCTATGTCGGCAAGGCGAAGAACGTCAAAAAGCGGCTGTCGTCCTATGCGCGGGCCAACGCGCCGCTGCCGGCGCGCATCCTGCGCATGATCGCGGCGACCACGCATGTCGAGATCGTCTCGACCATGACCGAGACCGAGGCGCTGCTGCTCGAAGCCAATCTGATCAAGCAGCTCCGTCCGCGCTTCAATGTGCAGCTGCGCGACGACAAGTCGTTTCCCTATATTCTGATCACCGGCGACCATTGGGCGCCGCAGATCCTCAAGCATCGCGGCGCGCAGTCGCGGCCCGGGCGCTATTTCGGCCCGTTCGCCAACGCGGGCGCGGTCAACCGCACCATCACGGCGCTGCAGCGCGCGTTCCTGATCCGCTCCTGCACCGACGGCTTCTTCGAAAGCCGCAGCCGGCCCTGCCTGCTCTATCAGATCAAGCGCTGCGCCGGTCCCTGCACGCGCGAGATCGACTTCCCCGGCTATAGCGAACTGGTGCACGAGGCGACCGAATTTCTCTCCGGCCGCAGCCACGCCGTGAAGGAGCTGCTCGCGGCCGAGATGGAGAAGGCCTCCGGCGAGCTCGAGTTCGAAACCGCGGCGCTGTACCGCGATCGTCTCGCGGCGCTGTCGGCGATCCAGTCGCAGCAGGGCATCAATCCGCGCACGGTCGAAGAGGCCGATGTGTTCGCGATCCACCAGGAGGGCGGCTATTCCTGCGTCGAGGTGTTCTTCTTCCGCACCGGCCAGAACTGGGGCAACCGCGCCTATTTCCCGAAGGCCGAGAAGAGCTTCACGCCCGAGGAGGTGCTGTCCTCGTTCCTCGCGCAATTCTACGACGACAAGCCGCCGCCGAAGCTGATCCTGCTGTCGCACGAGATCGAGGAAAGCGCGTTGCTCGCCGATGCGCTGTCGGTCAAGGCCGGATCCAAGGTCGAGGTCTCCGTGCCGAAGCGCGGCGAGAAGAAGGAGCTGATCGGCCACGCGCTCACCAACGCGCGCGAGGCGCTCGGCCGCAAGCTCGCCGATACCGCGACGCAAAGCCGGCTGCTGGAGGGCATGGTCTCGAGGCTCGGCCTGCCGCACACGCCCAAGCGGATCGAGGTCTACGACAACAGCCACATCCAGGGCACCAACGCGGTCGGCGCGATGATCGTGGCGGGACCCGACGGGTTCATGAAAAACCAGTACCGCAAATTCAACATCAAGTCGGAAGGGCTGACGCCCGGCGACGATTACGGAATGATGCGCGAGGTGCTGGAACGCCGCTTCAAGCGGCTGCTGAAGCCGCCGGAGGGCGAGGCCGCTGCCAAGACGAAAGCGGATGACGATTCGTTTCCGCAATGGCCCGATCTCGTCATCATCGACGGCGGCCGCGGCCAGCTCAACGCGGTCCGGGAGATTTTCCAGAATCTCGGACTGACCGAGGTCTCGCTGATGGCGGTGGCCAAGGGTCCGGAGCGCGATGCCGGGCGCGAAACCCTGTTCATGCCCGACCGCGAGGCCATCAAGCTGGAGCCGCGCGACCCGGTGCTCTATTTCATCCAGCGGCTGCGCGACGAGGCCCATCGCTTCGTGATCGGCTCGCACCGCAAGCTGCGCAAAAAAGACATCCGCGAGGCCGGCCTGCAGGAGATCCCGGGCATCGGCCCGTCCCGCAAGCGGGCCTTGCTGCACCACTTCGGAACGCTCAAGGAGATCGAGCGGGCCTCGATCGCCGACCTCGGCAAGGTTCCCGGCGTCAGCGCCGAGAGTGCCCGCAAGATTTTCGAGTTTTTCCACGCCCAGCCGGGTTAAACCAAAGGCGAGTCATCAGGGCGTCGCCTGCGACAGGGCATCTAGGGCATGATGCGGAAAAGTGTGAGGCAGTTATCCGAAAAGATCATGCTTAAACAACGAGCTAAGGCGCTATGACGATGCAGCGCAATCTGGTCGCGCTTTACGCGTCCGCACGGTTGACCTTCTCGCTTCAGCGGTATTGGTAGAACGGATGAACATCGCCACGACCCGGGGACAGACCAAGACCATGTCCCTCCCGAATATCCTGACCTACGCCCGGATCGCCGCGATCCCGGTGGTGATCGGCTGCGTCTATTGGCAATCGATCCTGGACGGCCCGCTGTGGCTGCGCTGGGTGGCGCTGGCCGTGTTCATTGCGGCGGGGGTCACCGACTATCTCGACGGCTATTATGCCCGGATCTGGGACCAGCAGTCCGCCTTCGGCCGGATGCTTGATCCGATCGCCGACAAGCTGCTGGTCGCCTCCAGCCTCTTGATGCTGGCCGCCGACAATTCGATCCATGGCTGGACGCTGTGGGCGGCGATCGTGATCCTGTGCCGCGAGATCCTGGTCTCGGGCCTGCGCGAATATCTCGCCGGGCTCAGGGTCAGCGTTCCCGTCACCAAGCTGGCGAAATGGAAGACGACGATCCAGCTGGTGGCGATCGGCTTTCTGATCGCCGGCGAAGCGGGCGAGCAGGTCTTCCCGGCCACCACCCTGATCGGCATCGTGTTGCTCTGGATGTCGGCGATCTTCACGATCTACACCGGCTGGGATTACTTCCGTGCCGGCATCCATCACCTCATCAAGGAGGATGAGGGATGAAGCTGAAATATTTCGCCTGGGTGCGTGAACGCGTCGGCAAGGCTGAAGAGATCGTCGAGCCGCCGGCCGAGGTGCGCACCGTCGGCGACCTGATCGGCTGGCTTGCCGCGCGCGACGATGCCTATGCCTATGCCTTCGAGAAGCCGACAGTGATCCGCGCCGCGATCGACCACGCCCATGTCAAATCAGACGCGGCGATCTCCGGCGCCCGTGAGATCGCGTTCTTTCCGCCGATGACCGGCGGCTAAATCCTAACATGACCGTCGCAGCGACCATCCGTATCCAGCAAGCCGACTTCGACGTCGCGCAGGAGATCGCGGCCTTAAGCCGAGGCCGCACCGATGTCGGCGCGGTCGTCAGCTTCAGCGGCATCTGCCGCGGCAGCGAGCAGGGCGAGCCGATCGCGGCGCTGACGCTCGAACATTATCCTGAAATGGCGGAAGCCGAGATTGGACGCCACGCCGACGAGGCGCTGTCGCGCTGGCCGTTGCAGGGCCTCACCATCATCCATCGCTTCGGCCGTATCACGCCGGGCGAGAACATCGTGCTGGTCGTGACCGCCTCGGCGCACCGGCAGGCCGCGTTCGAAGCCGCCGAGTTTCTGATGGACTATCTGAAGACCAACGCACCGTTCTGGAAGCGCGAGGAAAGCGCGCGCGGCACGAGCTGGATCGAGGCGCAGGGCCATGACGACGCGGCCGCCGCGCGCTGGACCAAATCCTGATGGCCAAGCGCAGCAAAGTGCCCACCAAGCGCAGCCCCGCCGTGCCGAAAGCGCCGAAAGTCGGCGCCGGCGAGCTGCACACCCTGTTCGATTTCCTGCGCTATGCGACAAGCCGCTTCAACGCGGCCAAGCTCGTGCTCGCGCACGGCACCACCGATCCGGTGGCCGAGGCCGCGTTCCTGATCTGCGAAACGCTGCACCTGCATCCCGACCAGTTCGAGAACTTTGCCACCGCGCGCGTCACGATTGCCGAGGGCAAGCAGATCCTCGACCTGATCGAGCGCCGGATCGCGACGCGGAAGCCGGCCGCCTATCTCGTCAACAAGGTCTATATGCGCGGCCTGCCGTTCTATGTCGATGAGCGCACCATCGTGCCGCGCTCCTTCATCGGCGAATTGCTGGATTCGCATTTCGGCGGTGACGAGGAGGGCACCTCGCTGATCGGCGATCCCGACGAGGTCGAACGCGTGCTCGATCTCTGCACCGGCTCCGGCTGCCTCGCGATCCTGGCGGCCCGGCATTTCCCCAACGCCGCGGTCGATGCCGTCGATATTTCAAAGGACGCGCTGGAGGTCGCCGCGCGCAACGTCGCCGACCACGGCCTCGACGATCGCCTGACGCTCCATCGCGGCGACCTGTTCAGGCCGCTCGGCGACAACAGATACGATTTCATCATCTCGAACCCGCCCTATGTCGACGCCGAAGGCATGGCGGCGCTGCCGCGCGAGTGCCGTGCCGAGCCGAAGATCGCGTTCGACGGCGGCGCCGACGGGCTCGACATCGTCCGCCGCCTGCTCGATGAGGCGAGGCAACATCTGACCCCGCAGGGCGGGCTGCTTTGCGAGATCGGCCGCGGCCGCGACAATCTCGAGGCCGCCTATCCGAACCTGCCGCTGCTCTGGCTCGACACCGAGGACTCCGAGGGCGAGGTGTTCTGGATTGCCGCCGCCGACCTCTGACCGGCGTGCCGCCGCCGGCTCAGGCGATTTACGGAGCCCGATCTGGCCGAAACGAAAATCGTGCGTAGTTCCAGCCGGTTCCGAAGATCGCTGGCCCGTCGAATCAACAATGGTGCTAAGGTCGCAGTCTGGGGACGTTCGGACAGAGGGCGCGGGCGCGCGACATGATTCGCATTTCGACGATCTTCATCGCCATCTGCATGGTGCTGGTCGCAGCCTCGCTCGGCTTCGTGCTGTATTCGGTGGCGGGCATCAGCGGATCGGAATCGGCGATCGTGGCGCTCGCCGCCCTCACCTGCCTGATCCTCTACAACGCCGTCTCGATGCGGCTGCGCGACCGCAGCGACGTCGGCGGCCAGATCGCGGATCTGTCGCGCGGCACCGCCGACCTTGCCCGCCAGGTCGCCGAATTCGGCCGCCGGCTGGCCGCAGTCGAAGGCCGCGTCGCCTCGGCCAACTCCACCGGCGCCGACCGGATGCAGGGCATGGCCGGCGAGATCAGCGAGCTCGGCGGACTGGTGCGGCAGCTTGCGGCATCCGTCGCCCATCATGAGGATCTGCTGGCAGCGGCTCCGGCGATGCAGCCGGTCACCTCCCCGCGCGACGATGTGCTGCAACGGGTTGCGCCGGCGCCGACGGTCGTGGTTGCGCCTCAGCCGACACCTGCGGCTCCGCCGGAGGTCTCGCGCAGCCAGACCCAGCTGATCGGCGCGATCAAGCAGGCCATCGACGAGAACCGCCTCGACATCTACCTGCAGCCGATGGTGACGCTGCCGCAGCGCAAGGTGCGCTACTACGAGGCGGTGACGCGGCTGCGCGACGAGCGCGACCAGGTGCTGGCCGCCGAGGATTTCATCGAGGCGGCCGAGGCCGGCGGCCTGATCGGCCGCATCGATCACATGGTGATGCTTCGCTGCGTTCAGGTGCTGCGCCGCCTGATGATCCGCAGCAAGGATGTCGGCGTGTTCTGCAACGTCTCGGCGGCGACGCTGTCGAGCCCGGCGCACTTCACCCAATGTCTCGACTTCCTGGAGGCCAACCGCGCGCTGGCGCCGTCCTTCGTGCTCGAGTTCAAGCAGGCGACCTTCCGCCATCTCGGCCCGACCGAGAGCGAAAACCTCGCGGCGCTGGCACAGCGCGGCTACCGGTTCTCGATCGACCATGTCAGCGACCTCCGCCTCGAGCCGCGCGAGCTCGCCGATCGCGGCGTCCGCTTCATCAAGGTGCCGGCGGCGCTGCTGCTCGACGCCAAGCAGATCGCGAGCACCGATATCCATCCTTCCGATCTGTCCGACCTGC
Organism: Bradyrhizobium pachyrhizi; assembly: GCF_001189245.1. Taxonomy (GTDB): domain Bacteria; phylum Pseudomonadota; class Alphaproteobacteria; order Rhizobiales; family Xanthobacteraceae; genus Bradyrhizobium; species Bradyrhizobium pachyrhizi. Next base: position 97,010 of record NZ_LFIQ01000057.1, read on the forward strand.
TCGGCCGCTACGGCATCGACCTGATCGCCGAACGGATCGAGGGCGAACGCTCGGTGGTCGACCTGCTCGATTACGATGTCCGGTTCGGCCAGGGGTTCCTGTTCGCGCCGCCGCGGCCGTTGCGGCCGGAGGGGGCATCTGCTACCGCCGAGGCTCCGCAGACCAACCCCCAGGATCTTAATGGCGCCAGCACTTCAGCCCCTGTCTCCAGCCCCGCAGCTCCGCCGCGCGCAACCGGCAGCGCCGCGCTGGCGCGCCGCGCCCTTGGTCCAAATTAGCCGGCAATTCGCATCATGACCTCACTGCGTTTCGTGGAACAGCTGCGCGACCTCGTCGGCGGCGTCGATGTGGTGCTGTCGGACATCTGGGGCGTCGTGCACAACGGGCTCGAGTCCTTTCCCGAGGCCTGCGAGGCGCTGCATACGTTCCGCCAGAGAGGCGGCACGGTCATCCTGATCACCAACGCGCCGCGACCGGCCGATTCCGTGCAGCGACAACTGCGCAAGCTCGGCGTCGCCGACGAGACCTATGATGCGATCGTCTCCTCAGGTGACCTGACGCGCCACTTCGTGGCCGATCATCCCGGCCAGAAGATCTTCTGGATCGGCCCTGAGCGCGACAGCTCGATCCACCGCGGCCTCGACGCCACGCTGGTGCCGCTGGAGCAGGCCGACTACATCATCTGCACCGGCCTGTTCGACGACGAGACCGAGTCGGCCGAAGATTATCGCGACACGCTGCTGAAGGCGCTCGAGCGCAAGCTCACGCTGGTCTGCGCCAATCCCGATATCGTGGTCGAGCGCGGCGACCGGCTGATCTATTGCGCCGGGGCGGTCGCCGAACTCTATCGCGAGCTCGGCGGCGAGGTGATCTTCTACGGCAAGCCGCACCGGCCGATCTATGAGCGCGCCATGGCACTGGCCACCGAGCGCCGCGGGCGTCCGACCGAGCTCAGCCGGGTGCTCGCGATCGGCGATTCCGTGCGCACCGATCTCACCGGCGCCCTTGGCTTCGGCATCGATCTGTTGTTCGTCACGCGCGGCATCCATTCCGAGCAGTTTGAGGGCATCGAGCAGCTCGATGCGGCCTCGATCAAGGAATTGTTCGGCCACCCGCCGCGCGCGCTGATGCGCGAGCTGAAGTGGTAGCCAAAAGGTCATCGGACTCCCTCGCCCCGCTCTTGTGCGGGGTCGAGACGAGCGAAGCTCCCTCTTGGAGGGTTGGGTGAGCGGCTGCCTCCCCAAGCGCTGGATGCCGAGAGACCCGTCCCCCTCACCCGGATTGCATCTCTCGATGCAATCCGACCTCTCCCCGCAAGCGG
>NZ_LFIQ01000057.1:98343-106604 GCF_001189245.1 Bradyrhizobium pachyrhizi
AACTTCGACAGCCGACTTGACACGTCGGGCAACTCACCGATATTCTTCTAGTATTCCGAAATCGCGCAACCACCCTCCCCTCGTCCTGCAAGCGGGGCGGGGTGAAGGGAAGCCTGATCAAATGCAAATGCCCGGGACATCTAGCGCGAAGACGCGCTTTTGCCCGGGCATGACGTGAATTTCAGTTGATGCGATCGATGTGGGCGGTTACGCCGTCGCCATATCCGGGAACACCGCCTCGATCTTGGTCTTCAGCGTGGCCGCATTGAACGGCTTGACGATGTAGTTGTTCACGCCGGCCTTCTTGGCCGCGATCACGTTCTCGGTCTTGGATTCCGCCGTGATCATGATGAAGGGCGTGGTCGCAAGGTTGGGATCGGCGCGGACTTCCTTGAGCAGGTCGTAGCCGGTCATCGGCTCCATGTTCCAGTCGGAAATCACCAGGCCGTACTTCTTGCCGCGCATCTTGTTCAGCGCTGCGGAGCCGTCGGAGGCATCGTCGATATTTTCAAATCCAAGCTGCTTGAGAAGATTCCGGATGATGCGGATCATGGTGCTGTAATCATCAACCACCAGAACCGGCATGGACAAATCAACCGCCATCTTTCCCCCCAAAACCACAAACGCAACTTGGCTTCTGCACAAACGCAGCTTTCCGCCAACGACTAACAGCAGGCGTTAAACAGCGCGTTAACCGGCTGAATCCGGATTGTTACGGATTTGACGCGATTTTCGTTAGCCTTGACTTCCACGCCGCCGCCGCGTCACGGTCCGGCGCGCACCATCATGCTTAAGAATCCTTGAAGAATACCACTCATGAGCACCGGCTTTACTGTTATCCGCGACAACACCCCCGCAAGCGCCATTCCGAAGGGCGCCGTGGTCGCGATGGGGAATTTCGATGGCGTCCACCTCGGTCACCGCGCCGTGATCGGCGCGGCGCTTGCGATGGGCAGAGCGCGCGGCGTGCCCGCGCTCGCCGTGACCTTCGAGCCGCATCCGCGCAGCTTCTTCAGCCCGAACACCCCGCAATTCCGTCTCACGGACGAGACCAACAAGCTGCGGCTGCTCGCGGCCACCGGGCTCGCCGGTGCCGTCGTGATGACCTTCGACAAGGCGCGCGCCGGGACCTCGGCACAGGATTTCATTCACCATGACCTGATCGGCCGGCTCGGCATCAGCGGGATCGCAGTCGGTTACGACTTCCATTTCGGCAAGGGCCGGGTCGGCTCGCCGAGCCTGCTGGTCAGCGAAGCACCGCGGCTCGGCATCGAGGTCGATGTGCAAGCCCATGTCGACATCGAGGAGCGCCCGGTTTCCTCCAGTGCCATCCGCATGGCGCTCGCGGAGGGCGAGATCGCGGATGCAACCACGATGCTGGGCGGACCGTGGTTCGTCACCGGCAAGGTGATCCACGGCGAGAAGCGCGGCCGCGATCTCGGTTACCCCACCGCCAATGTCCGCCTCGACAAGCATTGCGGCCTGAAGCACGGCATCTACGCGGTGCGGGTTGGCAAGGGCTCGCAACGGTTCGACGGTGTCGCAAGCTTCGGGCGCCGGCCGACCTTCGACAACGGCGCGCCGCTGCTCGAGGTGTTCCTGTTCGACTTCAAGGGCGATCTGTACGACGCGGTCCTTGATGTCGCATTCATCGGTTTCATTCGCGAAGAGCTGAAATTCGACACCATCGAGGCGTTGATACGCCAGATGGATGACGACAGCGCCAAGGCGCGCGCGGTGCTGGCCGCGGCGCCCGACGCGTTCCCGCAGCTCGGAGTGATTGGTTGAACAGGACTGAAAAGCAAAAAATGCTGGCGGGCGAGCTGTATCGCCCGGATGCAGAGCTCGCCGCCGACCATACCGCGGCGAACAATGGATGGCGCGCTACAACGCGTCGGGCGCATCGTCCGCGGCCGAACTGCACGCGCTGCTCGGTGAGCGCTTCCGCAAGGTCGGCAGGGATGCCGTGATCCGCCCGCCGTTCTTCTGCGACTACGGCAGCAATATCAGCCTCGGCGACGGCGTGTTCCTCAACTTCAATTGCGTGATCCTCGACGTCGTCGAGGTCGTGATCGGCGATCGGACCCAGATCGGCCCAGCGGTGCAGATCTATACCGCCGACCACCCGCGCGATGCCGAAACCCGCCGCGCCGGGCTGGAATTCGGCCGCCCGATCCGGATCGGCAGCGACGTCTGGATCGGCGGAGGTGCCATCATCCTGCCCGGCATCACGATCGGCGACGGCGCCCTGGTCGGGGCCGGCAGCGTGGTCACACGGAACGTCGCCCCCGGCGCGATCGTGGCGGGAAATCCGGCCCGGGCACGGCCGGCCTGAGCCGCCCATGCGCGGCCCTGCGGGCCACCGGGGGGCTTTGCGATTTCCCCGTCCGGCTGCTATGGAAACCCCATGTTTTCGCGGCGCATCATACGGATTAGCGGCCCGGCTTCCGCCTGAGCCTGAAGGCTCGGCGCAAGACCGGGACTTCGCCGTTTCACCCGCGATTGATCGCGTATCCGCGCCCGCACCTGCCAAATCAGAGCTTTCATGTCCGACAAGCCGCAAAAGACCGACGCCCAAAAGACTGACGTTAGGGACTATTCCAAGACCCTTTACCTGCCGCAGACGGAATTCCCGATGCGCGCCGGCCTGCCCCAGCGCGAGCCGGAAATCCTGAAATACTGGAACGAGATCGGCCTCTACACCAAGCTCCGCCAGGAAGCCGAGGGCCGCGCCAAATTCGTGCTGCATGACGGCCCGCCCTACGCCAACGGCAACATCCATATCGGGCACGCGCTGAACAAGATCCTCAAGGACGTCGTGACCAAGAGCCAGCAGATGCTCGGCTTCGACTCCAACTACGTGCCGGGCTGGGACTGCCACGGCCTGCCGATCGAATGGAAGATCGAGGAGGAGAATTACCGCTCCAAGGGCAAGCAGAAGCCGGACTTCCGCGACTCCGCGGCGATGGTCGCGTTCCGCAAGGAATGCCGTGCCTATGCGACGCACTGGATCAACGTGCAGCGCGAGGAGTTCAAGCGGCTCGGCATCATCGGCGACTGGGATCATCCCTACCAGACGATGAGCTACCCGGCCGAAGCCCAGATTGCCCGCGAGCTGATGAAGTTCGCCGCCAACGGCACGCTCTATCGCGGCTCGAAGCCGGTGATGTGGAGCGTGGTCGAGAAGACCGCGCTTGCCGAAGCCGAGGTCGAATACGAGGACTACACCTCCGACATGGTGTGGGTGAAATTCCCGGTCACCTCGCCGGCGCATGGCGCGCTGGCCAATGCCTCGGTCGTGATCTGGACCACCACGCCGTGGACGCTGCCCGGCAACCGCGCCATCTCGTTCTCGCCGAAGATCGCCTATGGCCTCTACAAGGTAACGGACGCGCCGGCGGACAATTGGGCGAAGACCGGCGATCTGTTGATCCTGGCCGACGCGCTTGCCGCCGAGGTGTTCAAGCAGGCGCGCGTCACGTCCTATGAGAAGGTCCGCGATATTCCCGGCGACACGCTGGACGCCGTGGAATGCGCCCATCCGCTGCGCGGCTTCGGTGGCGGCTACGAATTCATCGTGCCGCTGCTCGCCGGCGAGCATGTCACCGACGACACCGGCACCGGCTTCGTGCACACCGCGCCGAGCCACGGCCGCGAGGACTTCGACGTCTGGACGGCCAACACCCGCGAACTCGACGCGCGCGGCGTCCCGACCGCGATCCCCTATACGGTCGACGAGAACGGCGCCTACACCGCGCAGGCTCCGGGCTTCACCGGCAAGCGCGTGCTCAACGACAAGGGCGAGAAGGGCGATGCCAACGAGGCCGTGATCAAGGCGCTGATCGAGGCCGGCAAGCTGCTCGCGCGCGGCCGCCTCAAGCACCAGTATCCGCACTCCTGGCGCTCCAAGAAGCCGGTGATCTTCCGCAACACCCCGCAATGGTTCATCGCGATGGACAAGCCCATCGCCGAGAATGGCCATGCGAAGAAGGGCGACACGCTGCGCGCCCGCGCGCTGCACGCGATCTCGGTCACGCAATGGGTGCCGCCGGCCGGCGAGAATCGCATCAACGGCATGATCGCCAACCGTCCCGACTGGGTGATCTCGCGCCAGCGCGCCTGGGGCGTGCCGATCGCCGTGTTCGTGCGCGAGAATAGCGACGGCTCGGCCGAGATCCTGCAGGACGAGGTGGTCAACCAGCGCATCACCGAGGCGTTCATGGAGGAAGGCGCCGACGCCTGGTACATGGACGGCGCCCGCGAGCGCTTCCTCGGGTCACGCGCGTCGGAGAACTGGAAGAAGGTCGACGACATCTGCGACGTCTGGTTCGATTCCGGCTCCACGCACGCCTTCGTGCTGGAAGACCGCCAGAACTTCCCGCAGCTCGGCAACATCGTGCGCAAGGTCGATGGCGGCAACGACACCGTGATGTATCTCGAAGGCAGCGACCAGCATCGCGGCTGGTTCCACTCGTCGCTGCTGGAAAGCGCCGGCACGCGCGGCCGCGCGCCGTACGACATCGTGCTGACCCACGGCTTCACGCTCGACGAGAACGGCCGCAAGATGTCGAAGTCGCTCGGCAACACCGTCGAGCCGCAGAAGGTGATCAAGGATTCCGGCGCGGATATCCTGCGCCTGTGGGTGTGCGCCACCGACTATGCCGACGACCAGCGCATCGGCCCGGAGATCCTCAAGAACACCATCGAGACCTACCGCAAGCTGCGCAACTCGATCCGCTGGATGCTCGGCACGCTGCATCATTTCAAGCCGAGCGAGAAGGTCGCCTTTGCCGAGATGCCCGAGCTCGAGCGGCTGATGCTGCACGAGCTCGCCGGCCACACCGAGACCATCCGCAAGGCCTATGCCGACTTCGACTACAAGACCGTGGTCGCAAGCCTTGCCGCCTTCATGAACTCCGAGCTGTCGGCGTTCTACTTCGATATCCGCAAGGACACGCTGTATTGCGATCCGCCGTCCTCGGTGGCGCGCAAGGCGGCGCTGACCACGATCGACCTGCTCTGCGACGCGATCCTGAAATGGCTGGCGCCGATCCTCAGCTTCACCACCGACGAAGCATGGCGGATGTATCGGCCGAACGCCGAGCCTTCGGTGCATCTCACGTTGTTCCCCGAAGGTCTCGAGCAATTCCGCGACGACGCGCTTGCCGCGAAGTGGGAGACGATCCGCAACGTCCGCCGCGTCGTCACCGGCGCGCTCGAGCTCGAACGCGCCGCCAAGCGGATCGGCTCGTCGCTCGAGGCATCGCCGGTGATCTACATCGCCGACCGCGAGATGCTGGCCACACTGTTCGACATCGATCTCGCCGAAGTCTGCATCACTTCGAACTATGAGGTGCGCGAGGGCGAGGCGCCGGCCACAGCCTTCCGCCTCGACGCCGTGCCCGGCGTTGCGGTCGTGGTCGAGAAGGCGGTCGGCACCAAATGCGCCCGTTCGTGGAAGATCCTGCCTGATGTGGGCGAGGACCCCGAATATCCCGACGTGTCGCCGCGCGACGCGCAAGCGCTGCGCGAATGGAAGGCGCTGGGGGGCACGGCCTAACCGTCGTCCCTGCGAAAGCAGGGACCCATAACCACCGCTGTCTCGAATGGGCGAAGGCTGATGACCCCGAGTCATTCAAACAATACCCGGCACGGCGTATGGGTCCCGGCTCCGTGCGCAACAGCGCACTCGGCCGGGACGACGCCTTGGGCGGCAAGCCGATGACCTCTGCTGTTCGCGCCGGTGTGCTTGCGGCGGTGATCACCCTGATCGCCGACCAGGCCTCGAAGCTCTGGCTGCTCCATGTCCTCGACATCGTGCATCACGCCCCGGTGCGGGTGACGCCGTTCTTCGACCTGGTGCTGGCCTGGAATCCGGGGATCAGTTTCGGCTGGTTCCAGAGCGAGACCCCGGCGGCCCAGATTCTGCTGATGGTGATCAAGGCAGCGGCCGTGATCGCGCTGGCGATCTGGATGGCGCGGTCGCGGACCTGGCTCGCGACGGTGTCGCTCGGCCTGATCATCGGCGGCGCCATCGGGAACGGCATCGACCGCTTCGCCTATGGCGCGGTGGTCGATTTTGCCCTGCTTCATGCCGAGATCGGGGGAAAAACCTTCAATTGGTACATCTTCAACCTCGCCGACGTAGCGATCGTTGCTGGCGTGGCAGCCCTATTGTATGATTCCGTGGTGGGGACCCCCGCCGTAAAAGCGCCCTGATCCCGGCCGATACGAGCCGGTCAGCGGCCCACACCTGTATCAAGCGGAACTGTGCCTAAGCCAGTGATCGCTTTGGCGAAATTTGAGATGGGAATGGCGCAATGCGCAACACCAAAGCCCGCGGTTACCTGATCGAGACGTCCCGGCTGCCGCTGATGCGCGGCCTGCGCCTGGCGTTCGTCGCAGCCGGGATCGGCCTTGTCATGACGGCCGGCCCGGTGCGCGCCGGCGACGATGAGGATGACGGCGACGATGGCCTGACCTTCGAAGAGCGGATCGTCGACAATCTGATGACCGGGCTCGGCGCCAAGAGCGCGGCCAGCAAGGGCATCGACTACCGCGAGCGCTCGCCGCTGGTGGTGCCGCCGAAGCTCGATTTGCCCCCGCCGGCATCGACCGCCCAGGTCAACGCGCCGAACTGGCCGAAGGACCCTGATATCGCCGCGCGCAAGGCTGCGATCGCGGCGCGCAAGAAGGATGTCAAGAAGGAGCCGTGGCAGTCCGCGGTGGCGTTGACGCCGGCCGAGATCGAGGCCGGCCGCAAGCAGCAGACGGCCACCGATGGCCGCAAGGAGCCGCTGGAGCCCGGCGTGAGCACCAATCCATCGCTGATGCCGAGCCAGCTCGGTTACACCGGCGGCCTGCTCGGCATGTTCAAGGGGAACAGCAGCGAGTCCAAACCGTTCAAGGGTGAGCCGACGCGCGAATCCCTGACCGAGCCGCCGCCGGGCTACCAGACCCCGTCCTCGGGCTATGCCTATGGCACAGGGCCGCAGGCGCCGAAGGTGAACGAGGGCCAGTACGACGTCATGTCCGGAAAACCGGTACAGTGACGCTTGGCCTGCTCGCGCGAAGGCTGACATGAGCAAAGCTTAATGCGGGGCGGCGGGTGTCTCTCCGCTTCGTGACCGTCGGCACGGGAACGACCGTGTACGATAGCTTGCTTTCGCGCCCCGGCCGTGGGTCCGGGCTTTCATAAGGACCATGATGCGCTCTCGCCGATCGATCGCCCTGTTCGCTGCCGCATTCGTTTCCACCATCCCGCTGCCGGGTGCCAGCCTCCGCGCCCAGACCACCGTCACCTCGGAACGCCCCGCCAGTTTCACGCTCGACAACGGCTTGCAGGTCGTGGTGATCCCCGACCACCGCACGCCGGTGGTCACGCAGATGATCTGGTACAAGGTCGGCTCGGCCGACGAGACGCCCGGCAAATCGGGTCTCGCGCATTTCCTCGAGCATCTGATGTTCAAGGGCACCGCCAAGCATCCGGCCGGCGAGTTCTCGCAGACCGTGCTGCGCGTCGGCGGCAATGAGAACGCCTTCACCTCGGTTGACTACACCGGCTACTTCCAGCGCGTGCCGCGCGAGCAGCTGCCCACCATGATGGAGTTTGAGGCCGACCGCATGACCGGCCTGATCCTCAAGGACGAGAACGTGCTGCCCGAGCGCGACGTCGTCCTCGAGGAGTTCAACATGCGGGTTGCCAACAACCCGGATGCAAGGCTGAGCGAGCAGATCATGGCCGCGCTTTATCTCAACCATCCCTATGGCCGACCGGTGATCGGCTGGCACCAGGAGATCGAGAAGCTCGACCGCGAGGATGCGCTCGCCTTCTACCGTCGCTTCTACGCACCGAACAATGCGATCCTGGTCATCGCCGGCGACGTCGACGTCAAGGATATCCGCCCGCTGGTCGAGAAGAACTTCGGCCCGATCCCGGCGCAGCATGCGATCCCCGAGAAGCGGGTCAGGCCGCAGGAGCCGACACCTGCCGCGCCGCGCACCGTGACGCTGTCGGATCCGCGCGTCGAACAACCCAGCCTGCGTCGCTATTACCTGGTGCCCTCGGCGACAACCGCCGCTGCAGGCGAGAGCCAGGCGCTCGATGTGCTCGCGCAGTTGATGGGCGGCGGCGCCAACTCCTATCTCTATCGCTCGCTGGTGATCGACAAGGGCCTCGCGATCTCGGCCGGCGCCGGCTACCAGGGCACCTCGCTCGATCCGTCGCAATTCTCGATCTCGGTGACGCCGAAACCCGGCGT
>NZ_LFIQ01000057.1:106614-143027 GCF_001189245.1 Bradyrhizobium pachyrhizi
AAGGTGATCGCCGACCTCGCGCAGAACCCGGCGCGCGCCGAGGATCTCGAACGGGTCAAGACCCAGCTCATCGCGGAGGCGATCTACGCCCAGGACAACCAGGCGACGCTGGCGCGCTGGTATGGCGGCGCGCTGACCACCGGGCTCAGCATCGAGGATATCCGCAGCTGGCCGGACCGCATCCGCGCCGTCACCGCCGAGCAGGTGCGCACTGCTGCCGCCAGCTGGCTCGACAAGAAGCGGTCGGTGACCGGCTACCTGATCAAGGATACTGCGCCGAAACGCGAGGAGAAGCGCTCGTGATCTATTTCCTCACCCGCCGTGCGGCCCTGATCGGCGGCGCCTGCGCCGCGCTGCTGACGCTGACGTCGGCGCCCTCGCAGGCCGCGGCCAAGATCCAGCGGCTGGTATCGCCCGGCGGCATCGAGGCGTGGTTCGTGCAGGACGCGACCGTGCCGCTGATCGCGATGGAATATGCCTTCAGCGGCGGCGCCAGCCAGGACCCGCCCGGCAAGCCCGGCGTCGGCAATCTGGTCGCCGACCTGCTCGACGAGGGCTCCGGCGATCTCGATTCCAAAACCTATCATGAGCGGCTCGAGCGCCGCGCCATCGAGCTGAGCTTCCAGTCGAACCGCGATCAGTTCCGCGGCTCGCTGCGCATGCTCAAGGACAACAAGGACGAAGCCTACGACCTGCTGCGGATGGCGCTGACCTCGCCGCATTTCGAGCCGAAGGACGTCGAACGGATCCGTGCCCAGGTGATCGCCAATCTGCGCCGCGAATCGACCAATCCGTCCTCGCTCGCCGGCCGCAAGTTCCTCGAGCTCGCCTTCGGCGATCATCCCTATGCCAGGACGGCCACCGGCACGCTGGAAAGCGTGCCGACCATCCAGATCTCCGACCTCAAGGACTACACCCGCCGCATCATCGCCAAGGATACGCTGCGCGTTGCCGTGGTCGGCGACGTCGATCCCGATACGCTCGGCAAGCTGCTGGACAAGACCTTTGGCGCCCTGCCGGCGAAGGCCGAATTGACGGCGGTCCCCGACGTCGTGGCGACCAGGCCGCCGCAGCGCGCCTTCGTCCCGCTCGACGTGCCGCAGACCGTCGTCACCTTCGGCGGCCCCGGCATCGCCAGGCACGACCCGGACTTCATGGCGGCCTATGTGGTGAACCACATTCTCGGCGGCGGCGGGCTGTCGTCGCGGCTCTACAAGGAAGTGCGCGAGAAGCGCGGGCTGGCCTACTCGATCTATGAAGCGCTGGTCTGGATGGATCACTCCGCGCTGTTCATCGGCAACACCGGCACCCGCGCCGACCGCGCCGGCGAGACCGTCGATGCGATCGAAGCGGAAGTCCGCCGCATCGCCGAGGAAGGTCCGACGCAGAAGGAGCTCGACGAGGCGAAGTCCTACCTGAAGGGCTCGCAGATGCTGGCGCTCGACACCTCCTCCAAGCTCGCGCAGGCGATGCTGCAATACCAGCTCGACAAGCTGCCGATCGATTACATCGAGAAGCGCAACGCCATCGTCGACGCGGTGACGCTCGACGATGCCAAGCGGGTCGCCAAAAAGCTCTGGGGCAACGGCCTGCTCACCGCAATCGTCGGCCGCGCCCCGCAAGCCGCGGCGCAGCCGGTGTCGGCGCCGCCGAAGGCGAACTGACGCGTTCCGGCGCGCCACCTTCCCTTCATACGCACCACCGTTGTGGCCACACCTCTCTCCACCCCCCGTGTGGGGGTCCGCGACCACTGCATCAGCACCACCCAAGCACGATCAAACCCGCTATTCTGCGGCGGCCGATTCTTGCCTCCATGGGTGATGTCATGCTGCGGGTGTCCCGCGACCTTACGATCGACGAGAACGACATTGAGGTCGTCTTTGTCCGCGCCTCCGGCCCGGGCGGACAGAATGTCAACAAGGTCTCGACCGCGGCGCAGCTTCGCTTCGATACCAACAAGATTGCATTGCCGGCGGACGCCGCGCAGCGGCTGGCACGGCTCGCCGGCAGCCGTATGACCAAGGACGGCGTGATCGTGATCCACGCCTTCCGCTTTCGCACCCAGGAACGCAATCGCACCGATGCGATCGACCGGCTGCTCGAGATGTTGAGGGAGGCGATGGTGCGGCCGACACCGCGGCGGCCGACCAAGCCGACGCTCGGCTCCAAGCAGCGCCGGCTCGAGGGCAAGAAGCGCCGCAGCGACATCAAGGCGGGGCGCGGCGCGCGCCGTTTCGACGATTAAAGCATGATCGGGAAAAGTGCGAAGCGGTTTTCCGAAAAGATCATGCTCAAACAAAAGGCCAAAGCGCGATGACGATTCAACCTAATCTCATCGCGCTTTAGGGAACGCCGGACGCAGCGCACGCGGCACTGCATCCGGGATCCGGTCAGCGTCACCAGAAGCGTTTTCGCGCGAAGCGGATGTCGGTTCGCGCGAAGGAACGCGTCAGAACAAGAAGCCTGAGCCTTGGTTCCGATTGATCAGAACCGCGAAGGCTCTCGTACTTCAGTACTTCTTGGTTGCGGGCGCCATCTCGGAACCACCCGACTTCGGTGCCGTGCGTCCGCTGCCGACCGTTCCCTTGCTGCCTGACTTGGCGGCGGCACCGCTCTTCTGCGTCGTCGCGCCAGGTTGCGCCGCCATTTCTTCATCGCCGCTGCCGGACATGCCGCCGCCCTGCTGCATGGTACCTCTGCCCTGCGCACCGCCGCGAAGCTGGGTATCCGGTGCAGTCGTTCCCTGTGCCAGGACGGGGCCGGCCATCGCGGCCGAGATGGCAAGGGCGAGCACGCTGGTTTTTGCAAACGTCATCCATTTCTCCTGGGACTTTAATTGACGATGGAGGAGCGGCGCAGGTGGTGCGCCGTTTGCAGCGCCGACCCTGAACCCCATCGCGCAAGACTGAATTTTCCGCAAACGGCGCACGCGAGATGCAAGCTGCGTCGTGTGGTGATCGTGCAGGGATTTCGCGGTCATTTTGCGAAATTGTCGTCCGCATATGCGGCAACCAACGGTTCCGCGCCAGATCACCGCCCAGCTTTGTTCTGCTGTGAAACAGCCCGCTACTACCAACGGCGGATTTCAGCCTCCTACAGTCACCGCACAGAGGCGGTGATGTAGATGGCAAAGCTGCGCGCAGGGTGGTCGTTGGGGCTGGGATTTTGCAGCGCAATGCTTGCAGTGCAAATGACGGCTGCGCAGATGCCCCTGCCTGCCGCCAGGCCGCCCGATGGGGCGACGCTGTTCAAGCAGCAATGCGCGACCTGCCACACGTCAAACACGTCGGATGCCGTCCGGCAAGGCCCGTCGCTCTACAGGATCGTCGGCCGCCACGCCGGCAAGGCCGACGGCTTCAAATATTCCGCGGGCTTCAGCAAGGCCGACTTCGTCTGGGACGACGCCAGGCTCGATGCCTGGCTGACCAATCCGCAGGAGGTGATCCCCGGCGCCGTGATGGCCTACCGGCAGGCCAAGCCGGAAACCCGCGCCATGATCATCGCCTATCTGAAGGAGCTGAACTGAATGGCGAAACCCGTGCATTCGATGATCCGCGTGCTCGACGAAGCCAGAGCGCTCGACTTCTACCAGCGCGCGTTCGGCCTCGAGATCACGGACAATCTGAGATTTCCCGATTTCGCGCTGATCTATCTGCGCCATCCCTCCTCGCCCTTCGAGGTCGAGCTCACGGTCAATTTCGATCGCAAGGAACCCTACACGCTCGGCGACGGCTACGGCCATCTCGCCGTCATCGTCGATGACGTCGATGCCGAGCACGCGCGCTTCGAAAAGGAGAAACTGTCGCCCGGGCCGCTGCGCGACTTCAAGCATGACGGCAAGACGCTGGCGCGCTTCTTCTTCGTCTCCGATCCCGACGGCTACAAGATCGAGGTGATCCAGCGCGGCGGGCGCTTCGGCTAGAGCATGCTCGAACAACAAGGCAATTGCACAAACAAAAATTGACGGAGGAACCCATGAGAGAAATCGATCGACGCAGCAAATATGACCGGCGTGTCTTTCTCAAAGGCGCGGCCGTTACCGCACCCGCAGTCGCGATCGCGACCTCGACGGGGCTCGGCATCACCGATGCGTGGGCCGAAGGCGCCTCGACGCTGACGCCGGCCACGCTGAAGACGCTGCTCAAGATGGCGCGCGACATCTATCCGCACGATTTCCTCGGCGACAGCTACTACATAGCAGCGGTCAAGCCGTATGATGAGAAGGCCGCGAAGGATCCGGCGGTCAAGTCGCTGATCAATGACGGCGTCACGAGGCTCGATCAGGCGGCCAACGACCGCCACAAGATGCCTTATGTCCAGGTCGCCTGGGAAAACGATCGCGTCGCGCTGCTGCAACAGATCGAGCAGAGCGCCTTCTTCCAGAAGATCCGCGGCGATCTCATCGTCTCCATCTACAACAACAAGGAGGTGTGGCCGCGGTTCGGCTACGAGGGCTCCTCGGCCGAGCATGGCGGCTACATCAAGCGCGGCTTCGCCGATATCGACTGGCTGCCGAAGGTCTGAACGGGTCGGGAGGAAACAATGGCAAAATTCGATCTGAATGACAGCGGCGTTGTGGTGATCGTCGGCTCCGGTGCCGGCGGCGGAACGCTCGGCAATGAACTGGCGCAGAAGGGCGTCAAGGTCGTGATCCTCGAAGCCGGCCCGCGCATCGAGAACCAGGACTTCATCAACGATGAATGGGACAGCTTCACCCAGCTCGCCTGGTCCGACGCGCGCTCGACGTCGGGCAGCTGGCGTGTCCACCAGGACTTTCCGGGCCTGCCGGCCTGGATCGTGAAGGCAGTCGGCGGCTCGACCACGCATTGGGCCGGCGCCTCGCTGCGCTTCGACGAGCACGAGTTCAAGATCAAGTCGGCCTATGGCAACATGCCCGGCGCCAACCTGCTGGACTGGCCGATCACGCTCGCCGAGATGGAGCCATGGTACGCCAAGGCCGAGGACAAGATGGGCGTCACCCGCACCAACGGCATTCCCGGACTGCCCGGCAACAACAACTTCAAGGTAATGGAAGCCGGCGCCAGGAAGCTCGGCTACAAGGAAGTGCACACCGGGCGGATGGCGATCAACAGCGAGCCGCGTGACGGCCGCGGCTCCTGCCAGCAGATCGGCTTCTGCTTCCAGGGCTGCAAGTCGGGCGCCAAATGGTCGACGCTCTACACCGAGATCCCGAAGGGCGAAGCCACCGGCAATCTCGAAGTGCGCCCCGGCAGCATGGTGATCAAGGTCGAGCACGACCAGTCCGGCAAGGTCACCGGCGTGGTCTATGCCGATGCGACCGGCGCGATGCAGCGCCAGAAGGCCCGCGTCGTCGCGGTCGCCGGTAACTCGATCGAGAGCCCGCGACTGCTGCTCAACAGCGCCTCCAGCATGTTCCCGGACGGGCTCGCCAATTCATCCGGCCAGGTCGGCCGCAACTACATGCGGCACATGACCGGCAGCGTGTATGCGAGCTTCGAGAAATCGGTGCACATGTATCGCGGCACCACGATGGCCGGCATCATCCGCGACGAGGCCAAGAATGATCCGAAGCGCGGCTTCGTCGGCGGCTACGAGATGGAAACGCTGTCGCTCGGCCTGCCCTTCATGGCCGCGTTCCTCAATCCCGGCGCCTGGGGACGCAGCTTCACCAGCGCGATCGAGGGCTATCCGCGGATGGCCGGCATGTGGCTGGTCGGCGAGGACATGCCGCAGGAGACCAACCGCATCACGCTGGATCCGAAGATCAAGGACAAGTTCGGCATGCCGGTCGCCAGCGTGCATTTCGACGATCATCCGAACGACGTCGCGATGCGCGATCACGCCTACAAGCAGGGCTCCGCGGTCTATGAGGCGGTCGGCGCCACCGTCACCTACCCGACGCCGCCCTATCCCTCGACCCACAACATGGGCACCAACCGGATGAGCGAGAAGCCGCGCGACGGCGTGGTCAACAAGTTCGGCCAGACCCACGACATCAAGAACCTGTTCGTCTCCGACGGCAGCCAGTTCACGAGCGGTGCGGCCTGCAACCCGACGCTGACGATCGTGTCGCTGGCGATCCGGCAGGCCGACCACATCGCCGGCGCGATGCAGCGCAAGGAGATCTGAAGCGAGATTCGGTCGAATAGCGGCCGCGACGACCCTGCGCTCCCTCTCCCCGTTCCTGCGGGGAGAGGGCTGGGGTGAGGGGCCGTCTCCGCGTATTCAGCGGTAGCTGCGTTTGCGGAGACTCCCCCTCACCCGGAACGCATCTAACGATGCGTTCCGACCTCTCCCCGCAAGCGGGGCGAGGTGAAGCGGAGTGTGTTCCGGATTCCCTCTCACTGAAGCGGCCTTGCCTAACACGACAAGGCCGCTCTTCTTTTGCGTGATGTACTTGCGCGAAGCCTATTCCGCGGCATCCATGATCGCCGCCGCCCCGCGATAGTCGGGAACGACCGCCGGCGCATTCGCCTTGGCGCGGTAGATCAGGCAGGAGCAGCGCAGCAGCGACGCGAAATTGTTCACCTCGCCGTGATGATCGAGCACCTCGTTGTGCAGGGTGGTGAGGAACTTGGCCAGCGTCATGCCTTCCTTGGCCGCGATCTCCTCCAGCGTATCCCAGAACGACATCTCCAGCCGGATCGAGGTGCAATGGCCGTCGATCCGCAACGATCGGGTCTGCGATTCATAGTCGCGTTGCGGCTGATGCGCGAAAAGATGGCACATGGCGTTCCTCCGGCGAGAACTTATAATTTTTCTAAACGATATACCTGTGTGCGCGGCCCCACAATCGGGACGTAGGGCGTAACGCGCCGGCCGCCGAAGCCAAGCGTCTTCAAGGCGATAGGCTGGAATCATCCCCAACCTGCTTGCGGCCGCCAGATCGGTCCCATGCATTTGCCGGCGCGGCGACTTATAGTAACGGCCAGCCTCGAATCGCTCTCCGAACGTCCAATCCATGCCCGTCCGCCAGCTTCCCGAACAGCTCGTCAACCGCATCGCCGCCGGCGAAGTGGTCGAGCGCCCCGCGAGCGTGGTCAAGGAACTGGTCGAGAACGCGATCGACGCCGGCGCCAGCCGGATCGACGTTTTCACCGATGGCGGCGGGCGGCGCCGGATCGGCATCACCGACGACGGCGGCGGCATGACCCGCGCCGACCTCGCGCTTGCGGTCGACCGTCACGCCACATCCAAGCTCGACGACGAAGACCTGCTGCGCATCCGCACGCTCGGGTTCCGCGGCGAGGCGCTGCCCTCGATCGGCGCGGTCGCAAAGCTCGGCATCACCACGCGCCATGCCAGCGAGCCGCATGCCTGGTCGCTATCGGTCGAAGGCGGCGAGAAGTCGGAGGTCATGCCGGCCGCGCTCGGCCAGGGCACCCGCGTCGAGGTCAACGAACTCTTCTACGCCACGCCGGCGCGGCTGAAATTCCTCAAGACCGACCGCACCGAGGCCGAGGCGATCCGCGAGGTGGTGCGCCGCCTCGGCATGGCGCGCCCGGACATCGCCTTTACGCTGGCCGGCGAAGAGCGCGCGCCGGTCACCTGGGCCGCAGCGCTGCCCGGCGCCGCGGGCCGGCTGACCCGGCTCGGCGATATCCTGGGTGCGGATTTTCGTAGCTGTGCGATCGAGGTGCGCGCCGAGCGCGAGGGCGTCGTGGTGGAAGGCTTTGCCGCCGCGCCGTCGCTGACCCGCGCCAATGCGCTCGGGCAATATCTGTTCGTCAACGGCCGCCCGGTGCGCGACAAGCTGATCCTCGGTGCCGTGCGCGCGGCCTATTCCGACTACCTGCCACGCGACCGCCATCCCGTCGTGGCGCTGTTCGTGACCTGCGACCCGCAGGAGGTCGATGCCAATGTGCATCCGGCCAAGACCGAGGTGCGCTTCCGCAATGCCGGCCTGGTCCGCGCGCTCATCGTGCACGCCTTGAAGGAAGGCCTCGCGCGCGAAGGCAGGCGCACCGCGGCCAATACCGCCGACGGCGCCGCGCTCTCGGCCTTCCGCCCGGCCTTCACGCCGCCCCCCCCGGGCAATTGGGACTGGCGCGGCTCGCCGTCCTATCCGGCTGGCCCGATGCGCGCGTTCGACGGCGCGGCGGCGGCCGCCTTCGCCGAGCCCGGACAGGCCGCCTTCGACGTCGGCACGCCGACCGCCGATGTGCGCTTCGAGGCCGCGCGCGCGCCCGACCTGCTCGACCGGCCGCTCGGCGCCGCGCGCACCCAGATCCACGAGACCTACATCGTCTCGCAGACCCGCGACGGCCTCATCGTGGTCGACCAGCACGCGGCGCATGAGCGCATCGTCTATGAGAAGCTGAAGGCCTCGCTGGCGAAGAACGGCGTGCAGCGGCAGATCCTCTTGATCCCCGAGATCGTCGAGCTCGATGAAGCGACCGTCGAGAAGCTGCTCGATCGCGCCGAGGAGCTGGCGTCATTCGGGCTCGCGATCGAATCCTTCGGCCCCGGCGCCGTCGCCGTGCGCGAGACGCCCTCGCTGCTCGGCAAGGCCAATGCGGCGGGCCTGTTGCGCGACCTTGCCGAGCACATGGCGGAGTGGGACGAGGCGCTGCCGCTGGAGCGCCGGCTGATGCACGTCGCCGCCACCATGGCCTGCCACGGCTCGGTCCGCGCCGGCCGCCGCCTCAAGCCGGAAGAGATGAACGCGCTGCTCCGCGAGATGGAAGACACGCCGAACTCCGGCCAGTGCAACCACGGCCGCCCGACCTATGTCGAATTGAAGCTGAGCGATATCGAGAAGCTGTTCGGGCGGCGGTAGTGGCCACACATTCCGTCGTCCCGGGCAAGCCAACGGGTCGGCGCAAAGCGCCGCCCGATGACAGGCTCCGCGCGACCCGGGACCATAACCACAAATGCCTCCGTTGACGAAGGCCGGGGCCCCAGCGTGCCTTCACAACACACTTTCGTGGCTATGGGTCCCTGCTTTCGCAGGGACGACAGACTAGATTGCGGCGACAGCTCGCAAAAACACGAACTCCGTGTCGTCATAGGCGCGCCGCTCGAGCTCCTCGAAGCCCTCGGGTGCCGTGAACGCCGCGGCCTTTGCCTCCTCCACCACGAGCAGCGCGCCTGGTGTCAGCCAGCCGCCGTCGCGCAGCGAGGCGAGCGCCTTGTCGGCCAGCCCCTTGCCATAGGGCGGATCGAGAAACACCAGCGAGAACGGCTCGACCGGATGCGCCGGTCCAAGATCGGTGGCATCGCGGCGATAGACCTTGGTCGTGCCGCCGAGGCCGAGCGACTCGACATTGTTGCGCAGCAGCGCCCGCGCCTCGGCGCCATTGTCGACGAACAGCGTGAACTTGGCGCCGCGCGAGACCGCCTCGATGCCGAGCGCGCCGGTGCCGGCAAACAGATCGAGCACGCGCGCGTCCTCAACCGGATTGTCGTAGGCATGGATCAGAATGTTGAACACGGACTCGCGCAGGCGGTCCGCGGTCGGACGAATCTCGCGGCCCGCAGGCGAAGCGAGATTGCGGCCCTTCAGCCTGCCCCCGACGACGCGCATCGACCGTTACTCGTCCCGCGGCTTGAGATCGCGCTTGCCGTGATAGCCGCGCTTGGGACGGCGCGGCGGGCCGTAGCCGTTCGCTTCGTCTTCATTGCGGGCGCGCGCTTCCTCGCTGCCGGTGCGCTGCACCAGCACGCGGCGGCCCTTGCGGTCGTTGATGGTTTCGCGCTTGCTCGGCTTCGGCTTCCTGGCCGGCGCATCGTCTCCGTCGGCTGCGTCACGCTGCTCCGGCCGCGTGAAGTCGGCACCCGCGATCCTGGCGATCTTCTCGCCGAGCTGCTCGCGCAGTACCCGCGTCTTGACTTCCTCGACCTTGCCTTCCTCGAGCTCGCCGAGCTGGAACGGGCCGTAGGAAATCCGGATCAGCCGGTTCACCTCGAGCCCGAGATGCGCCATCACGTTGCGCACCTCGCGGTTCTTGCCCTCGCGGATCGCGAACACCACCCACACATTGGCGCTCTGGTCGCGTTCCAGCGTCGCGTCGATCGGTCCGTACTTGACGCCATCGACCTCGACGCCACCCTTGAGCTGATCGAGCTGGCCCTGCGTCACCTCGCCATGCGCGCGCACGCGGTAACGGCGCAGCCATCCGGTGTCGGGATGCTCCAGCGTCCGCGCCAGGCCGCCGTCATTGGTCAGCAGCAACAGGCCTTCGGTGTTGAAATCCAGCCGGCCGATCGAGATCAGCCGCGGCAGGCCCTCGGGCAGATTGTCGAACACGGTCGGTCGCCCCTCGGGATCGGCATGCGTCGTCATCAGCCCGCGCGGCTTGTGATACATGAACAGCCGCGTCCGCTCGCGCGGCGGCAACGGCTTGCCGTCGACCGCCACGACATCATTGTCGGTGATATCGAGCGCCGGCGAGTTGATCACGCGTCCGTTGACGGTGACGCGCCCTTGCGTGACGATCTCCTCGGCATCGCGGCGCGAGGCGAGACCGGCGCGCGCCAATACTTTGGCGATGCGTTCACCTGTCTTCGGCTTCGGCTCGGGACGCTCGCGCCGATCGTCGGTGGCGCGTTCGCGATAGGCGCCGCGGCCGCCGAAGGCCGGGCGCTTCGCAAAGATCCTGCTGTCGTCCTCATTGTCGCGGCGCGGCCGGTCGGAGAAGCGGCCCTCGCTGCGCGGGTGCCCCTGCCAGTCGGTGCGACCTTCGGGCCGTTCGCGGCGCCGGCTGTCGCGGCCACCATCTTCATCATGACGATCCCAGCGCGGCCGGCCGAACTTCGGACGATCACCCTGCTCGCGGTCGTCGCGGGACCTGGAGAATCGCGGACGTTCGCTACCACCGCGATCGTCGCGCGACCGCGAAAAGCGCGGGCGCTCATCGCCGCCGCGGTCGTCGCGCGGTTTGCGATCCCGCTTTTGCCAGGGCTTCTCGTCGCTGCGGTCGCGGCCTTCGAAGTCGCGGTCGCGCTTGAAGCGCGGCCGATCGCCGAAATCGCGGCGCGGCGCATCGCCGTCTTCGCGGCGGCGGAACGGGCGGCCTTCGCCCTTGTCGCGGAACGAACCCTTGTCGCGATCGCCGCGCGAAAACTTCCGGTCGTCGAATTTGCGCTCGGCGCGCTCGCCGCGCGGCGCAAAGGTCCGCTTCTCGCCGTCACGCTCGCCACGCGGCGTGTAGGGGCGCTTCTCGCCGAATTTGCGGTCGGATGACCGGCCCTCCGAACGCGCGCCACTCCGCTGCGGACGATCGCCCGCATCAAAGTCCCGGCGCTCGCCGCGCGGTTTGAACGGGCGCTTTCCGCCCCCCTCGCCGCCGCGGTCGTCGCGCTTGAAGCGCGGCCGGTCGCCGTAATCGCGGCGCGGCGCATCGCCGTCCTCGCGGCGGCGGAACGAGCGGCCCTCGCCCTTGTCGCCGAACGAGCGCTTGTCGCGATCACCACCTTTGCCGCCGAAGCTGCGCTTGCCGAACGGCTTGTCCGATCCGCGGGAGCCGCCGGAACGGCCCTTCCCGGGCGCCCCCCGGTCCCGCCGGCCGCGCGGGGAATCGTTGTTTTTGTCGCTGTCGCGGGGCATGAATGTTCTCGCCTGGAGGTTCAATTGGGGCGCAGGGCAACCGGCGATACGCGCGCCATCTGGGCGCGACTGGCGCAAAACCGGCATCCACTTCTGCTGAAGGCGACGCTACTAGCAGGTTTCTTCCGATGATACGAGGCATGTCTGCCCCTTCTTTCATGGATTTGGCGCTAAAAACCGCGGAAAATGCCGGAAAAGCTGGCGAGGTTCCGATCGGATGCGTGATCGTGCGGGGCTACGAGGTGATCGCGACCGCCGGCAACCGTACCCTGACCGACCGCGATCCGACGGCCCATGCGGAGATCCTGGCGATCCAGCAGGCCGCCGAGGCCATCGGCACCGAGCGACTGGTCGATTGCGACCTCTACGTGACGCTGGAGCCCTGCACCATGTGCGCCGGGGCAATCTCCTTTGCCCGCATCCGCCGGCTCTATTACGGCGCCGCCGACCCCAAGGGCGGCGCGGTCGAGTCCGGCGTGCGATTCTTCGCGCAGCCGACCTGCCACCATGTGCCGGAGGTCTATGGCGCGGTCGGCGAGACCGAGTCCGCGCGCCTGCTGCGCGAGTTCTTCAGGGAGCGACGGTAAGTGACGCGATCGCGGACCCCACCGCTGTCATCGTCCGCGAAAGCGGATGATCCAGTATTCCAGAGACGGCCATGATCGCTCGATAGGACGCGGCGTACTGGATACCCGCATTCGCGGGTAAGACGAGTTTCTCTTGTGACTACCCCGCCAGGAAAAACTCCCGCAGCAGCTTCGCGGTCGCCTCCGGGGCCTCCTCGGGCAGGAAATGCCCCGACGCCACCGGCGCGCCGCTGACATTGGTGGCCCAGGTCTTCCAGGTGTCGAGCGGTGTCGTTGCCGCGCTGGCAACCCCGGCATCGCCCCACAACGCCAGCATCGGGATCGTGATCTTCTTGCCGGCGTCGACATCGGCCTTGTCGATCTCGTAATCGGCATAGGCGCCGGCGCGATAGTCCTCGCACATCGCGTGGATGCGCGCGGGATCGCGGAATGGCGCCAGGTAGTGTTCGAACGCGCGCGGATCGATCGCCTCCAGCGTCTTGCTCCTGGTCTGGCTCGCCATCTTTTCCTTGAGGAAGAATTCACCATTGTTGGAGATCAGCGTCTCCGGCAGCGGATAGGGCTGCGCCAGGAACGCCCAGTGGTAGATCTTCAGCGCCGACAGGCGATTGAGCTTCTGCCAGTAATCATAGGTCGGTGCGATATCGAGCACCGCAAGCTTCGACAGCCGGCCGGGATGATCGAGCGCAAGCCGGTACGACACCCGGCCGCCGCGATCGTGGCCGGCGAGCGCGAAATGAACGTGCCCGAGCTGCTCCATCACCTCGACCATGGTCTTCGCCCACGCCCGCTTGGTGTAGGGCGTATGGTCCTTGTCGCTGTCGGGCATATCGGACCAGCCGTAGCCCGGCAGGTCGGCGATGATCAGCGTGAAGCTGTCGTCGAGTTTCGGCGCGACCGTGTGCCACATCACATGCGTCGAGGAGAAGCCGTGCAGCAGCAGCAAGGGCGGGCCCTTGCCGCCGACGCGGGCGAAGATGCGGCCCTGCGAGGTGTTGATCCATTCGGACGCATAGCCGGGAAAAAGATCGGCGAGATCAGGCATCGGTAGCTCCTTCCCTGTCGCGGCCGCGCTGCTTCAAACTTTGTTCGGCGTTGCTGCTGGCTCAGGCCAGGTTTATGCCATCCTCAAGTCCTGCCAACAACAACATGAAACGAGGAAGTGCCATGTCGATCGATTTCGAAATTCCCGCCGAAGCCAAGGCGATCCGCGAGAAGGTTCGCAAATTCGTCCACGACGAATGCATTCCGGCGGAAAAGGAACTCGACACCAAGCCGCTTGCCGAGGTGCTGGGACCGCTGCGGAAGAAGGCCCGCGCGCAGGGCCTGTGGTGCCCGTTCGTGCCGAAGGAGTATGGCGGTATGGGCCTCGGCCCGCTCGCCAACGCCCTGGTGCAGATGGAGCTGGGCGAGAGCATGCTCGGCGCGCTTTCGATGAACACGCAGGGGCCGGACGACGCCTCGATGATGACGATCCTGGCGCATGGCACCGAGTACCAGAAGGAAAAATTCCTCAAGCCCCTGCTGAACGGCGAAAAGCGCATCTGCTTTTCAATGACGGAAAAGGCCGCCGGCGCCGATGCCACCGGCATGCAGACCACGGCGGTGAAGGACGGCAACGAGAACTACATCCTCAACGGCGAGAAATGGTTCTCCTCGTCGGCGAGCGTCGCCGACCTCGCGCTGGTCATGGCGAAGACCGATCCGAACGCGCCGCGCCACAAGCAATACTCGACCTTCATCGTCGAGCTGCCCAACCCCGGCTACCGCATCAAGCGCAACGTCGCCAACATGGCGATCGAGGGTCCGCATGACGACGTGATCCACGGCGGCCACTCCGAGATCGAGATCAAGGACCTGAAGGTGCCGGCCGACAATCTGCTCGGTGGCGAAGGCAACGGCTTCAACATGGGCCAGCACCGCCTCGCCTACGGCCGGCTGCGCCACGGCATGCACAACGTCGCCAAGGCGCAGCGCGCGCTCGACATGGCGGCCGCCCATGTGACAAAACGCTCGACCTTCGGCCAGTTGCTGGCCGACCGCCAGGCGGTGCAGTTCATGCTCGCCGACTGCGCGAGCGAGCTCTATATCGGCCGGCTGATGCTGCTGCACATCGCCTACAAGGCCGAGAAGGGCCTCGACATCCGCCAGGAGAACTCGATCGCCAAGATCTTCCACGCCCACATGGTGCACAAGGTGATCGACACCGCGATCCAGGTGCACGGCGCGCTCGGCTTCAGCCAGGATACGCCGCTGGCGAAATGGTACACCCAGGTGCGCTCGCAGCGCTTGGTCGACGGGCCCGACGAGGTGCACAAGTGGAAGATCGGCAAGAACGTCATCAAGGCGTTCCGCGAGCACGGCACCACGGCGTCAGCGGCGGGCGGGGATCTGCTCTGACCCACTTCGTCATTCCGGGGCGGCGCAACGCGCCGAACCCGGAATCTCGAGATGAGGTGAGAAGGCGCCCACAACATCGAGATTCCGGATCGACGCGCGATGCGCGTCATCCGGAATGACCGCGTAAGGCGAGGCCTAAAGCGCGATGAGATTAGGTTGAATCGTCGTCGCGCTTTAGCTCCTTGTTTGAGCATGATCTTTTCGGAAAACCGCTTCGCACTTTTCCGGATCATGCTTTAGCCGCTCGCCGCAAACAGCTCCCATGTCCCGGGCAGTCCCTTCAGCTCGAACGCGCCGCGCTCGGCGAATTTCAACCCGGCGCCCGCGACCAGATCGGTCACCACGCGCGACACCAGCACCTCGTTCGAGCCGCACTGCGACATCACGCGCGCCGCGGCGTGGACCGCTATGCCGCCGATATCCGCCCCCCTCACCTCGATCTCGCCGGTGTGCAGGCCCGCTCGCACCGGCAGGCCGATCTGCCGCGCGGCCGAGCCGAACGCCAGCGCACAGCGTACGGCGCGGCCGGGACCGTCGAAGGTCGCCAGAATGCCGTCGCCGGTGCTCTTCACCAGATGGCCGCGATGGCGGCCGACCATCTGCTGCGCGAGTTGATCGTGATCGTCGAGCAGACGTCGCCAACGATGATCTCCCATCGTCGCGGCGCTGCGGGTCGAATCGACGATATCGGTGAACAGCACGGTCGCAAGCACTCGGTCGAGTTCGGCATCACCACCATCGCGATGGCCGGTGACGAATTCCTCGACATCGCCGAGCATCGCCTCGGTCTCGCCGACCCAGTAGTAGTGATCGCAGCCGGGATATTCCACGTATTTCGCGCCGGGGATCGAGCGCGCGACGGCACGGCCGAGCGCCACGGGAACGCGGGCATCGCCGGTCCGATGCAGGACAAGCGTCGGAGTCTGGAGCATCGGCAGGATCGTCGTGACGTCGATCGCGCGATTGAGAACGAGCAGCGTCCGCAACGCTCCCGGACTGCTCGACAGCCGCTCGAATTTCGCGATCTGCGCGATCACTTCTGCATTCGTTGCCTGGCTCGGCGCGACAGTCTTGACCGTGTCGCCAGAACCCCAGTTCTGCACGATCTCGTCGCAGCGCTGCTGCCACACGTCGTCCGGCTGGCGGTCCTTCGAGCGGGCAAAACTGCCGAGCAGAACGAGATGCGAAACGCGGTCCGGATAGGTTGCTGCAAACAGCACACTCATCGGACAGCCCTCGGAGAAGCCGAACAACACCGCCTTCGCGGAGCCTATGGCATCCATGATGGCCCGGACGTCGTCCATGCGCTGCTCGAGGGAGGGCGCGCCGGTCATCCGATCCGACAATCCCTGTCCGCGTTTGTCGAAGGTCACGACCCGGGCGAAACGCGACAGGCGGCGCAGTACGGCGGTGTAGCCGGGCATCTCGTGCATGAACTCGATGTGCGAGAACAGGCCGGGGACAAGGATGATGTCGACAGGGCCATCGCCCATCACCTGATAGGCGATGCTCGCGTCGGCGCTTTGCGCGTAGTGCGTCTCGGGCAGTCTGAAATCGGTCATTCGAAGGCCCCGGGGCGCGCCATTGTCGCCGCTGAGGCCGGATTGATCAACCCTTCTCCACCTCGACCGCCTGCCAGGCGATGTCGCGACGGCAGAATCCGTCCGGCCATTTGATGCGATCGATCGCCTGATAGGCGCGGTCGCGCGCCTCGGTGACCGTCTTGCCCATCGCACACACGTTCAGCACCCGGCCGCCATTGGCGATGATTGCGCCATCCTTCGCCACCGTGCCGGCGTGGAAGATCTCGACGCCCTCGACCTTGGCCGCGTCATCGAGGCCGCCGATCCGCGTGCCCTTGATGTAGTCGCCGGGATAGCCCTTCGCCGCCATCACCACCGTCAGCGCCGGGTCCGGATACCAGCGCAGGTCGAAATTCTTCAACTGCCCGTCGATCGAGGCGAGGAAGGCCGGCACGATGTCCGACATCATCCGCAGCATCAGCACCTGGCACTCGGGATCGCCGAAGCGAACATTGTATTCGAACAGTTTTGGGCCCTGCGCGGTCAGCATCACGCCGGCATAGAGCACTCCCTTGAACGGCGTGCCGCGGCTCTTCATCCCGGCAACCGTCGGCAGGATGATCCGCGCCATGATCTGGTCGTGCACCTCAGGCGTCACGAACGGCGTCGGCGAATAGGCGCCCATGCCACCGGTGTTCGGCCCCTTGTCGTGATCGAACACCCGCTTGTGGTCCTGCGCCGAGGCCAGCGGAATTGCGGTCTCGCCGTCACACAGCGCGAAGAAGCTGATCTCGCGGCCCGACAAAAATTCCTCGATCACGACCTCGGCGCCGGCCGAGCCGAACGCACCCTCGAACATCATCGCAATCGCGGCCTCGGCCTCGGGCAGCGTCTGCGCCACCACGACGCCCTTGCCGGCCGCAAGCCCGTCGGCCTTGACCACGATCGGTGCGCCCTGGGCGCGGACATAGGCCACCGCGTCCTTCGCATTGTCGAAGCGGCGATAGGCGCCGGTCGGAATGTCGAACTCGCTGCAGAGGTCCTTGGTGAAGCCCTTGGAGCCCTCGAGCTGGGCGGCCTGCCTGCTCGGCCCGAACGCCTTGATGCCGACCGCGACGAGGTCGTCGACGATCCCGGCGGCGAGCGGCGTCTCCGGACCGACCACCACCAGTTCGACCGCATTGCCCCGGCAGAATTCGATCACCGCGGCATGGTCGGCGACATCGAGCGCAACGCATTCGGCCTCGCGCGCGATCCCGGCATTGCCCGGCGCGCACCAGAGTTTCGTCACCAGCGGGGATGCGGCGATCTTCCACGCCAGCGCATGTTCGCGGCCACCGGAACCGAGCAGGAGGATGTTCATCTGTGTCGCCGATCAGAGGGGTTGTAACGCCATTTCGTCCGGTTTAGCACGCTCCCGAACCGCAGCAACACGCGGTTCGATCAGATGTGGATATGTGATTCGACGCCTGAAACGCGGCGTCCGGACCTTGCACACGGGGTCGAAAACCCCGATTCTATAGATCAGATGACCGCTGCTCCGAATCTCGTCAACGCGCCTGAATTCACCGTCTCGGAACTCTCTTCCGCCCTGAGGCGGACGGTGGAGGACCGCTTCGGCCATGTCCGTGTCCGCGGCGAGATTTCCGGCTTTCGCGGCCCGCATTCCTCCGGCCACTGCTATTTCGCCCTGAAGGACGAGAGCGCCAAGATCGAGGCCGTGATCTGGAAGTTCGCCCACGCCCGGATGCGCTTCAAGCCGCAAGAGGGCCTCGAGGTCATCGCCACCGGCAAGCTGACCACCTATCCGAACTCCTCGAAGTACCAGATCGTCATCGATTCGCTGGAGCCCGCCGGCGTCGGCGCGCTGATGGCGCTGATGGAGGAGCGCAAGAAGAAGCTCGCCGCCGAGGGCCTGTTCGACGAGGCCCGCAAGCAGCTTTTGCCCTGGCTGCCCGAGGTGATCGGCGTCGTCACCTCGCCGACCGGCGCCGTGATCCGCGACATTCTGCACCGGCTGGAGGACCGCTTCCCCCGCCGCGTGCTGGTCTGGCCGGTCAAGGTGCAGGGCGACGGTTCGGCCGAACAGGTGGCGGCCGCGATCCGCGGCTTCAACGCGCTGCCGGAGGGCGGCCGGATCCCGCGGCCTGATCTCTTGATCGTCGCGCGCGGCGGCGGTTCGCTGGAGGACCTGTGGTCGTTCAACGAGGAGATCGTGGTCCGCGCCGCGGCCGAGAGCCATATCCCGCTGATCTCGGCGGTCGGCCATGAGACCGACATCACGCTGATCGACTTCGTCGCCGACAAGCGCGCACCGACGCCGACCGCTGCCGCCGAGATGGCGGTGCCGGTGCGCAGCGAGCTGTTCGTCGAGGTTCAGGCGCTCGCCCGCCGCACCATGGTGTGCTGGCAGCGCGCCCAGGAGGCCCGCCGCAACGAGCTGCGTGCCGCGGCGCGGGCGCTGCCGGCGGCGCACGAGCTGCTGGCGATCCCGCGGCAGCGGCTCGATCATCTCGCAGCGGGATTGCCGCGCGGGCTGAAGGCCAATACGCACGCACATTTCCGCCGCTTTGCCGCCAGCAGTTCGCGCCTCACCATCGGCGTGCTCCGCGGCCAGATCGCGCATGCGCGGCAGCGGCTCACCGCATCCGGCGAGCGCATCACGCTATCGGCGCGCGCGCTGCTGCATCGCCGCCGCGAGCGCTTCAGCGGGCTCGAGATCCGGCTCAAGGCCTCGAAGCTCGCCAACGCCAAGGCCCAGCGCAACGCCATCGCCCGCGATCTCGAACGCACCCACCGCCTCGCCGAGCGCGCCCGCCGTGCGCTGGTGACGACGATGCAGCGGCTCGAGGCGCGCGTCGCCCATAGCGGCCAGCTGCTGTCGGCGCTGTCCTATCGCGGCGTGCTGGCGCGCGGCTTTGCGCTGGTGCGCGACGCGCACGGCCACGCCCTGCACTCCGCCGCGGCGGTCGGCCCGAATGCCGGCCTGTCGATCGAGTTCGCCGATGGCCGCGTCGCCGCCACCGCTGACGCCAATCAGCCTCCGGCAACGGTAACGCCCGAGAGCCAGCCGAAGCCTCAGCCGCGCGAGGCGAAACCGGCGGCGCCGAAGCGCGTCACCAAGCCGGTGGACCAAGGCAGTCTGTTCTAGCGCGACAGCCACTCGGCGACTTGCTTTTGCGCATCCTTGCGCGCGCCGGTATCGGTGCCGATGTGACCACGCTCGGCGATCTCGGCATCGGAGGCCGCGACCGCGTGCAGCGGCAGGTTGGGCCGGTCGAAGTCGTGATAGGCCTCGGGATAGACCACGATCCGCGCCAGCGCGCTGCGGCCGCGGGCGCCGTCGACCATCTGGTGGCAGGCCGATGACGATGTCACGTCGTCGCGCGCGCCGATCAGGACCAACGTCGGCACCCGCGCGCTCCAGCCGAGGCCGAACGAGGCGCGGCAATCCGGATAGAATGCGACCGCCGAGCGAAAATCCGGCTTGACGTTGCGCGACCACATCTGCGGCCGCACCGCCCACAGCAAAGCGGCGGCGCCGTTGCCCCAGCCGATCAGGCTGATGCGGCGCTTCGCCACCCATTTCTGCTGCACCAGCCACTGCCGCGCCGCGTTGATGTCGGCGACCCGCGCGCGGCGGGTCTGGACCTGATGCTCCCTGATGCGGCACTGCGGGCTCAGCTCGCGCGAGCCGTAGCTGTCCGGCAGCAGCACCGCATGGCCGGTGGTCAGCAATTGCTCGGCCCAGTCGCGATAGCGCGGCAGGACCGGTTCGGACCGGCCGGCGAGACCGCCGCAGCCATGCAGCGCGATGACGGTCGGGAACGGGCCGTCGCCATCGGGCCGGTAGAGCTGCGCGTGCAGCGTGATATTGCCTTCGGGGATCTCGACCTGATGCGGGGCCGGGAGTGGCGAAGCGGCCGCGGCCGGCACGGCAAGCATGGCGAGGCACATGAAAACTGGCTTGAGGCGCATCCGATCCGGCCGGCTCGTTATGGCGCCGCAAACATAGCGGACCACGGCCGCAAGGCTACCATGCGCGTCTGCCGCCAAATCATCACAAGTCGGTGGTTTAACGGGCGGACATGACACCCTATCTGTGATAGACGGTTCCATCGACATCCAGATGGCCTCGTCGGAGGCAAGGCGGAGAGCTCAATCGTGCTGAACAAGTTCGGTCCCTCGGGCCATGGCGAAGCGCAGGTGCAATATCTCGACGGCGATTTCCGCGTGATCTCGCCCGGCACCTTTGTGCGTTGTGCCATCACCGACGTCCGGATTCCGCTCGACGAGCTGAAGTACTGGAGCGTCGATCTGCAGGAAGCCTACGCCACCCCGACGGCCGTGCTGCAGCGCCACCATCCCGGCGTCCTCAAGCCGCAGGCCTAGGCTCGACGCCGGGTTCATTTGCGCAGCCTCCTGTCCCGCGCCCTGAACAGCTGATCGGCCACCAGGCGCCGCAGCGCGTCGCCATCGTCGAATTGCAGCGTCACCGCGAACGGCACGATCGCCTGCGCCCAGGCCGGCATCCCGTCCGGACCACGCAACCGCGCGAGATCCTTTTCCGTCGTCACCAGCGTCAGTCCGTCGCCACGCGCCTCGGCAACGAGCGCTTCGATCTCCTCCTTGGTGAAGGCGTGATGATCGGCGAAAGCCTTGCTGCACACGACGTCGACGCCGCTTGAGCGCAACGTGTTGAAGAAGCGCGCGGGATCGCCGATGCCGGCAAAGGCGAGCGCACGCGTTCCGCTCAGCGCCGCCAGCGAAGCCTGGTCCGGCTTCAGATGCGCCGACAGCACCGGCTTGCCGCGGGACGCCAGATCGGCCGCAATCCTTTGCGCCGCGCTCCCCTCGCCGACCACGATCAGCGCGTCGGTCCGTTCCAGCTGCGGCACCAGCGGCGCGCGCAACGGTCCCGCCGGAATCACGCGGCCACTGCCGACGCCGCGCGTGCCGTCGATCACGATCAGGCAAGCATCCTTCGCCACCGAGGGATTCTGGAAGCCGTCATCCATCAGGATCACGCTTGCGTCCTGCGCGCGCGCCAGCGCCAGGCCTGCGGCGCGGTCGCGCGACACCACGACCGGCAAGCACGCCGCCATCATCAGCGGCTCGTCGCCGACATCGGCCGCCGTGTGGCTGTCGCGATCGACCTTGACCGGGCCAGCGAGCCTGCCGCCATAGCCGCGGCTGAGCACCACCGGCCGCTCGTCAATTTCGCGCAGCAATTTTGCCAGCGCCAGCACCGTTGGCGTCTTGCCGGCGCCGCCGACATGGTAATTGCCGACGCAGATCACGGGAATGCCGGCGTCGACGCCGGATTGCCGCATCCGCCGTGCGGCGACCGCGCCGTAAAGCGCGGCAAGCGGTTGGAGCAGTTGCGATGTCCAAGACGACGGCCGGTGCCAGAAGGCCGGCTCACGCATTGGCGGCTCCCATCTCGAGCCGCAATTGCAACAGATAGGGCTCGAGAGCGGTCACCGTGCGCTCCAGCGCGCCACCGAGCTGTTCGACGACGCGCTCGGAGGCCGCCAGCGACGTGTCGCGTGCCGCGGAATCCGCGAGGAACTGGCCGAGCTGCTTGACCAGCGCCTCCCGGTCATCGGCGCGGCGCGCGCCGCCGGCGCGATCGAGCGCCTCATAGACATCGGTGAAGTTGAACACGTGCGGGCCGTGCACGATGGCCGCGCCAAGCTTGATCGCCTCGATCGGATTCTGGCCACCATGCGCAACCAGCGAGCCGCCCATGAACACGATCGGCGCGAGGCGATAGAACAGGCCGAGTTCGCCCATCGTATCGGCGACATAGATATCTGTTGTCGCGACCGGCAGATCCTCGTGCGAGCGCAGGCCGGGGCGCAGGCCGGCCTCCGTCACCAGCCGCGCCACCGCCTCGCCGCGCGCGGCATGCCGCGGCACGATCACCGTCAGCAGGCCGGGGAAGAATCCCGCGAGCGACTTGTGCGCCTCGATCAGGATCTCTTCCTCGCCGGGATGGGTCGACGCGGCCACCACGATGGCGCGGCCGCGCGTCACCGACATCAGACGCTCCAGCTTGGCCGGATCGGCCGGCGGCGCCGCGACGTCGAGCTTGAGGTTGCCGGTGACGACGACGTTGTGGCTGCCGAGCGCGGCAAAGCGTTCGGCGTCGGTATTCGACTGCGCGAGGCAGATGTCGAACCGGCCGAGCAACGCGCCGATGGTGTTGGAGACCCGGCGCCAGCGCGGGAAGGAGCGCTGCGACATCCGCCCGTTGATCAGCACCATCGGCAGCCGCCGCGCGGCGCTCGACAGGATCAGGTTCGGCCACAAATCGGATTCGATGAACAGCGCCAGCGACGGATGCCAGTGATCGAGGAAGCGCGTCACATAACGCGGCGAATCGTACGGCACGTATTGATGGATGACGTCGGGCGGGAAGCGCTTGGCGACGATCGCCGCCGAGGTCACCGTGCCCGAGGTGAGCAGGATGCGCAAATTGAGCGCGCGCAGCCGCTCGATCAGCCCGGCCGCCGCCAGCACCTCGCCGACGCTGGCGCCGTGAATCCACACCAGCGGGCCCTGCGGCCTGGTATCGGCGCTCACGCCGCGCCGCTCGCCGACGCGTTCGGGATCTTCCTTGCCGAGCTTGAGCCGCCGCTTGATCAGGGCAGGCGCGAGCGGCACCATCGCGGACGACAGCTTGCGGTACACACGCAACGTCATCGGTAGCGAGCTAGCCAAGCGCTGCCTCCGGCCGCCCGACCGCTGCATAGGCACGTCGGGTCGCTTCGTTGAGAAGTTCCTCCACGTGCTGCCGAAGCTTTTCCATCGTCGCGGCGTCGGCGTCGGGCGGCACATAGACCGGCTCAATACCTACCACTGCGCCGCGCCCGAATGGCAAATTGATGGTGGTCGAATCCCAGTTTTTCAACCGGATGAATCGGCTGGTGACCATCGCAAAGGGGATGATCGGCCGGCCGGTCTCCCGCGCCAGCATGATGGCCCCGAGGCCCGCCACCCGCGCCCGCTTCGGCACGTCGGCCGTCGTGGCCATGTTGCAGCCGTCTTCCAGCGCCCGAACCATCTCCAGGAAGGCGCCGACACCGCCCTTGCGATGGAACGCGCCGGAATGATCGCCGGAACCTCTGATGGTGCCGATACCGAGCCGCTCCACCGCGAGGGCGTTGAACTCGCCGTCGCGGTGGCGGGAGATCAGCACCTTGGCGCGGTAGCTCTCCTTGGTCTTGATGAACGGCGTCATGAAGTGCTGGCCGTGCCAGAACACGAAGATCGCCGGCATCAGTGGCTCGACGATCCCGTACACGTCATGCGGCTGGTAGCTGAAGCGGTTGGTGTACCACACCAGCCGCAGATACTCGGCCGCAAGCACACCCAGCGCGCGCTGCACGAAGCCGCTGCGCAGCAGATCGCGAAAAAGTCGTTTCAATGGGAATGCTTTGTGTCCTGCTCAGGATCGAGCAACCGGTGGAGATGAACGACGAAATAGCGCATCTGGGCGTTGTCCACGGTCTGCTGCGCCTTCGCCTTCCAGGCTGCATAGGCGGTCGCATAGTTCGGGTAGACGCCGACGATCTCGACTTCGTCCAGATTCTTGAAGGTGTTGTGCTCAAGATCGGTCAACTCGCCGCCGATCACGAGGTGAAGCAGCTGGGGCTGGGCATTGTCTGACATGATGGTGCTTTTCCTAACGAGATGCCCGGCAAACAAATGAAGTCGTGGTCGTCACAGGTCTGGTCGTCACAAGGCTGGTCGTCACAAGGCTGTCGCAACAGGTCTGGTCGTCACAATCGGAAACGCGGCACGGATCGGCGAGGCCTCACGGCAAAGGACGGCTGCGAAAATGCTCGACAATGCGTGCATGACGTTCGCGTCCTGCTGCCACCAGCACCCCATGCGTCACCTCCCGGCGATTGTACTCAATCGCGTCCCCCGAGAGCGCGGTCATCTTACCACCCGCTTCCTGCACGATCAAATTCGCGGCGGCAAGATCCCAGTCGCGGCTTTGCCCGCCTGCAAAGGCCGCGTCAAGTCGACCTTGTGCTACACGGCACAGCCGTAGCGCCAGCGATCCGATCCGCGGATAGAGCGTGATCTCGTCCGGCGTCGGGCTGAGCCGCTGCACCAGCGG
This sequence comes from Bradyrhizobium pachyrhizi, assembly GCF_001189245.1. Taxonomy (GTDB): domain Bacteria; phylum Pseudomonadota; class Alphaproteobacteria; order Rhizobiales; family Xanthobacteraceae; genus Bradyrhizobium; species Bradyrhizobium pachyrhizi. Next base: position 130,789 of record NZ_LFIQ01000057.1, read on the forward strand.
CTTCGGTCCCGCCATCCGCGGAAAGTTGAAATCGGTGCCTGCGGTTGCATGCACCGCGCCGTCGTTCAGGGTGGCGCCCTGTCCGCGGGCGGCGAAGAAGAATTCCTCGCTGACCGGCGCATACACCGCCGCGAGCACCGGCGTTGCATTTTCAACCAGCGCCACACTGACGCACCAGTCCTCGCGGCCGGCGAGATAGGCGCGGGTGCCATCGATCGGATCGACGATCCAGGTGAAGCGCCTGCCGAGGCGGGCGTCGTTGTCGGCGCTCTCTTCCGACAGCCAGCCGTAGCCAGGCGTTGCCGAACGCAGCTGCTGCTCCAGCAGGTCGTTGACCGCGATGTCGGCCTCGGAGACCGGCGAGGACGCACCCTTGATCCAGTTCTTCAATTCGGTGCGGAACAGCGACGATGCGAGCCGGCCCGCTTCCTGCACCGATCTGGTCAGCAAGGCGGCATCGCGCGCCTTGGTCCAGTCGTCCGTATCAGCGTCCGCCAAGCGTCAGGCCCTCGATGCGCAAGGTCGGCGAATTGACGCCGTAGCGGAATTCCAGATCGTTGGCGGCGACCAGCGACTTGAACATCGGCAGCAGATGGCCGGCGATGGTCACTTCGCTGACCGGATAGGTGATCTCGCCGTTCTCGATCCAGAAGCCGGACGCGCCGCGGCTGTAATCGCCGGTCACGCCGTTGACGCCGGAGCCGATCAGGTCGGTGACATAGAAGCCCTGCTTGATGTCGGAGATCAGCTCCTTCGGCGTCACCGCACCCGGCTCGAGATGCAGATTATACGTTCCGGGCGACGGCGAGGACGACACGCCGCGATGCGCATGCCCCGTCGTCACCAGGCCGAGCTCGCGCGCGGTCGCCGAATCCAGCACCCAGGTGGTAAGCACGCCCGCATCGATCAGCGCCGTCTTCTTCACCCTGACGCCCTCGGCATCGAAGGTCTGCGAGCGCAGGCCGCGCACGCGCAAGGGATCGTCGATGATGCGGATGTCCCTGGAGAACAGCTGCTCGCCGAGCTTGTCCTTCAGGAAACTGGTCTTGCGCGCGATCGAGGCGCCGTTGATGGCGCCGACCAGATGGCCGACGATCGAGCCGGCGACCCGCGGATCGAACACCACCGGCACCTTGCAGGTCTCGACCTTGCGCGGATTCGACCGCGCCACCGCGCGCTCCCCGGCCTTGCGACCAACGGTAGCAGGTGAATCGAGGTCGGAGGCATGCGGCGCGCTGGTGAAATCATAGTCGCGCTCCATGCCGGTGCCCTCACCGGAAATCGCCGTCGTCGAGATGCCGTGGCTGGAGCGCAGATAAGAACCGTGGAAGCCGGTCGACGTCACCAGCACCATGCCGCCGATCCCGGTCGAGGCCGACGCGCCGCCGGACTTCGTGACACCCTTGACCGCGAGCGCCGCAGCCTCCGCTTCGATCGCGCGCTGCTCCAGTTCGGCCGTGCTCGGAACCTTGCGATCGAGCAGATCGAGATCAGGGAAATCGTGGGCGTGGAGCGCCGGATCGGCAAGACCGACATATTTGTCGTCCGGCGCCACGCGCGCCATCGCGACCGCACGCTCGGCAAGCTTGGCGACCCCGTCGCCGCTGACGTCATTGGTCGACACCACCGCCTGGCGGTGTCCGACGAACACCCGCAGGCCGACGTCATCGCCTTCCGAGCGCTCGGTTTCCTCGACGCGGCCGTCGCGCACCTCGACGCCCTGCGAGACGCCGCGCACCGCGATGGCATCGGCCGCATCGGCCCCCGCGCGCTTTGCGGCATCGACCAGGCGCTGTGCAAGGTCGCTCAGGCCCGATTGGTCGAACAGATCGGAGCTATCGCCGTGTCGCGATGCAGATGGTGAAGAGTTCACGAACGAATTCCTGCGGATTGAGGGGGGCCCGGAACGAGGTCGACAGATCCACCAGATGTGCCGGTTTCACAGGGATTTCAAGCACTTTGCGCCGGCAGGCAACAAAGATTTGAGTGATCGGGGCAAGGCTTCGTCAATCATGCGGGCCAACCTCTTGTCAATCATGGCACGAGGTGAGGAGGGATTAACCAGGCTTTTTAAGGGGGAACGGACATCGCTCGGCTAGGCTCTCACCCAACGACCGGGAACAAAATCCCGGCGGGGAGACAGAGCTTTGAGGCGTCAAACACCAACAAGCGGAATCAATTCCGCCGGGTCGAGCTGCGCATTGCGGCTCGACCCTCTTTCCCTTCCGCTCAGCTTCCACGCGCAGGACGCGCGTGCGGATGGCGGCATGCGGCAGGTTGAGCTTCATCGCGAACATGTCGTGCTGCGCCGTGCCGTTCTCGGCATGCGGATGGCGGTCAATGTTCGCGTCAGCGACTTTCTCGGCGTCGCGGTGCGCGGCATCGACGACGCGCAGATGCTGGTGCTGGTTCACCGCGATCCCGCGCTCAGCATTCCGCTCGGCTCCAGTTCGGACGCCGAGGAGATCAGCTCCGCCTGGCAGATGTGGAGCGACATCTTCCGTCTCCCGCAACTGACCGAGCCGGCGCCGCGGACGCCCTCGCCGCGCCGCCGTCGCCGCAACGCGATCCGCGCGCGGAGACCCAAATTCCTGGTCCGCCGCCGCGCCGGTGTCAGCCGTAACGGCACCAGCGTACATCGCGGCGAACGCGAGATCATCGCGCGGGATTGAGTTCGGCGTTTCTTCGCACGCAGCTTGCCTCACAACGGTTGTCGTCCCTGCGAAAGCAGGGACCCATACGCCGCGGCTTTCGTTGTTGAAGGGACTCGTCGCTCCGGCATCGTCAACCAATAACCATTTGTGGTTATGGGTCCCTGCTTTCGCAGGGACGACGATGAGGATGGGTCTCGATTCATCGTCTCACACCACGCGGTGTCATCACCCGCGCATGCGTGATTTGTCGCACCTCTCGCCGTCATTTCGAGCTGCGTAGGATGGGTAGAGCGAAGCGAAACCCATCTCTTGTCCTGCGGCGAGAATGATGGGTATCGCTTCGCTCCACCCATCCTGCGAAGTCATCACGCCGCGCGCAGCACCGCGTCGACGACCAGGCTCGCGAACAGGATCAAGCCGGCGTCGCGGTTGGACTTGAAGATGCGCAGGCAGAGCGCGCCATCGCCGATGTCGAGCCGCCGGACCTGCCAGGCGAGATGCAACGCGAACGCCGCTAGCCCGATCCAGGCCGGCCACCGCGCCCCCGCGAGTGCGAACGCCACGCCGATCAAGAGCACGGCGAGACCATAGAAGATCACGAGCGCACGATGGGTGCGTGCACCGAACAGGCGCGCGGTGGATTTGACGCCGATCAGCGCATCATCCTCGGCGTCCTGATGGGCGTAGATGGTGTCGTAGGCGATCACCCAGGCGATCGATCCGGCGTAGAGCGCAATCGCGGTCGCATCGATGCGCTCGAGCGTCACCGCAAATCCCATCAGCGCGCCGTAGGAGAAGGCAAGGCCGAGCACGACCTGCGGCCACCAGGTGATCCGCTTCATGAACGGGTAGATCGCGACGATCAGAAGCGAGGCGATGCCGGTCAACACCGCGAAGCGGTTGAACTGCAGCAGCACGAGAAGCCCGATCAGCGCCTGCAGGACCATGAAGACCACCGCCTGCGTCACCGTGACCTGCCCGGCGGGGATCGGCCGCGACCGCGTGCGTTCGACCTTGGCGTCGAGATCGCGATCGGTGATGTCGTTCCAGGTGCAGCCGGCGCCGCGCATCACAAAGGCGCCGATGAAGAACAGCAGGACCACGAGCGGCAGCGAGCGCACATCATGCGCGACGCCGGCGGCAAGCGCCGCCGACCACCAGCACGGCATCAACAGCAGCCAGGAGCCGATCGGCCGGTCGTAGCGCGCAAGCCGCAGATAGGGCCGCGTCCAGACCGGCGCATGGGTATCCACCCAGTTGCCTGTGGAGTCGGCAACGCGGGTGGAGACATCGCTCATGGGTGATCCATCAACGGGTGAGGACGTTGCCGTTCAGCGTATCGAAGGTGCTGCCGCCCTTCTTGGTCGGCGTCGCTTCCGGCAGCGAGGCGGACGAACCGAGCACGTCGCTCAAGGTCGGCCCAGCAGGCCCACGCGGCTGCGCCGCCGCCTGCTCCGCGACGTTGCAGACCTTCTTCAGCAGCGCTTCGGTATTCTTGTGCCCTGCCTTGAGCTGGTCGGCGATCTGCGGCGGAATTCCGCACTTCGCCGCGTTGGTGTCGACATATTTGATCATCTTGATCTCGGCCTGGCTGTAATTGCCGATCAGCTTGCAGGCCTCCTGGGGGCTGGCGTGGCGATCGCTCGCCGCCTTGATCGCCTTGCCGCGCTTCTCCGCATCCTCACGCAGCGGAGTGAAATTCTTCATGCAGGCGTCGCCGGCACCACCAGCTGCACCCGGCGGGGGCGGCGACGACAGCCCGCCACCGGCGATGGGGGCCGCGCCATTGCTCGGAAATGCCGAGGGCGTGGCACCGACCCTGGCCGCCGGCGCGCCGTTGACCGGCGGGAATGCGGAATCGGAGGCGGTGCCGGCCTGGCTTGGACGCATGCCATTGACCGGCGGAAACGCGGGATCCGAGGCGGTGCCGGCCTTCCCTTGCTGATTGGGCAGCGGGGCCGGAAAGGCGCTCTGGGCGGCGGCCTGCCCCACGGACAGGGCGGTCGCGGCAACGGTCAGCACGATCAGTCGGCGGATCATCGAGGGTGTTTCTCCGGCAAAAGGTCCAGGCAACCCCAGCGCAACAAAAACGAAGCAACGAATTTTGGGGGCGTTTTACGATTCCTGTGAGGCCTTAACAACCCGTGGATTTGGGCGACAGCGCGGCGTAGGGCCACACCGGCCACATTAAATTGTTCCCCGATTCTAAGCCTTTAGGCTACGAACGGCGGTAAAATGGACCATCAAATTTGCCTGAACAGGATTTTCGGCAAGGCCCCGGTTTGGATTTATGGGCCCACGCCGCGGGCGACCGAAATGCAAAAGGGACCGCGTGCAAGCGGCCCCTTGGACTAAAGAAATGACTTGGTGACAGAAGCAATATATCGACGCTCAATATTACCTGGCTGGCGAGTTCCTGAGGAGTCCGCGGGATTACGGTGTCGCGCAGTTTGGTAAACTTGCCACACCGCAATGAAGCCGCCGGACATGCCTGGACTCGATTTCCGCAGCCCCCGCCTGTTTGTCGACGCCCCACTCGGCGCCGGCGCAACCGTTCCGCTCGAACGCGATCAGAGCAACTATCTCGGCAACGTGCTGCGGCTCGGCGCCGGCGACAGCGTGCTGGTGTTCAACGGGCGTGACGGCGAATGGCGCGCCGGGATTTCCGGCCGCAAGCGCCCCGACACGCTGACGGTCGCGGCACAGACCCGCGCACAGGACCGTCTGCCCGACGTCACCTATGTGTTCGCGCCGCTGAAGCATGCGCGGCTCGATTACATGGTGCAGAAGGCGGTCGAGATGGGCGCCGCGCGGCTGGTGCCGGTGCTGACACGCTTCACCCAGGTGTCGCGGGTCAACGGCGAGCGGATGCGCGCCAATGTGGTCGAGGCCGCCGAGCAATGCGGGATCATCTCGCTTGCCGAGGTCGCCGACCCCCTGCCCCTCGAACGTTTCCTGGCAGGCCGCGACCCGGCGCGGCTGCTGGTGTTTTGCGACGAGGCGGCCGAAGTCGAAAGCCCGGTGCAGGCGCTGGCGGCGGCAACGGCTGCGAATGCCGGGATCGATGTCCTCATCGGCCCGGAAGGCGGCTTCGCCGAGGAAGAGCGCACGCTGCTGCTGCGCCAGCCCGCGATCCTCCGCCTCGCCCTCGGCCCGCGCATCCTGCGCGCCGACACCGCCGCGGTCGCCGCGCTTGCGCTGGTGCAGGCCGCACTGGGGGACTGGAGAGGTAACGGCTAAAGCATGATCCGGAAAAGTGCGAAGCGGTTTTCCGAAAAGATCATGCTCAAACAAAAGGCCAAAGCGCGATGACGATTCAACCTAATCTCATCGCGCTTTAGCCGGAATGGCGGTCCGCAATCCGTCTATTCGCCGGACAAATCCAGCTCCCCAAGAGACCGCGCGGCATCGATGACGCGCATGATGCGCACGCCGCCTGGCATCATCTCGTACAGCACCAGCCAGCGCGAAATCACCAGCATCCTCGCACCATCGGCGATGTCGGGACGCGCCGGCCCCGATTCAGGGAATTGCGCCAACTGACCACACCGCGCTTCAATACGATCGATCCAATGGTCTGCCGTCGCGGGCCCCTTGTCGGATGCGATGAGAAGCCAGATTTCGGCGAGATCGCTCTGCGCGAGCCGGGAAAGGCGAACCTCTCCCAATTTACTTGCCCGCTGCCTTCAACCGGGCTCGCCCCTGCGCCTTGATCTCGGCAAAATCAGCCGGTCCAGCGTCGCCACTTGCCTGTCCCGCCGCCCAGGCATTGCGAAGGAACGCCAATCGCGCCTCTTCCGTCTGCTCCATGATCCGCAGCGCCTCCCGCACGACCTCGCTTGCCGAGGTGTAGCGGCCGCTCGCAACCTTGGTTTTGACGAACTCGCTCAGCTCATCGGTCAATGAGACGTTCATGTTCATGGTGGAACTCTCCCTACCCCAATTATGGGAGCGACCACAGACTTTAGCAATATTTGCCATCAGCATCGAACGTTCCGGTTTCGCCTAGCCAAGCCGTCGTAAAATCGTTAACGCACGCAATCATTAAGCCACTTGGCCGATCGCGGTCGAAACCCCGATCCGGCCATGGTAAGGGCTGCCCCGAACCACCCTTGGAACCCGCGCCGGAACCTGGTCCGGACCTAGTTGGACGTCGAGATGACCGAAGCTGCCGCACCACGATCCGCCGCCGGATCCGCCGTTTGGGCGGATGCGCTGCTGGCCTCGTTCGCGCAGGCCGGCTATCAAAGGTCCGAGCCGACGATCCTGCAGCCGGCCGAGCCGTTCCTTGATCTCTCCGGCGAGGACATCCGCAAGAGCCTTTACCTGACGACGGACCCGAGCGGCGAGGAGCTCTGCCTGCGCCCGGACCTCACGATCCCGGTGGCGCGCGACTACCTCGCCTCTGCCCGCGCCGGCCAGCCGGCCGGCTTCAGCTATCTCGGACCCGTGTTCCGTTATCGCGGCGGTGCGCCGAGCCAGTTCCTGCAGGCCGGCATCGAATCGTTCGGGCGGCAGGACCGCGCCGCGGCCGATGCCGAGATGCTGGCGCTGGCGCTGGAGGCAACCACGGCGTTCGGGTTGAAGGACGTCGAGATCCGCACCGGCGACGTCGCGCTGTTCAACGCGCTGATCGAGGCGCTCGACCTCTATCCGGTGTGGCGGCGCCGGTTGATCAAGGACTTCAACCGCAAGGTCTCGCTGACCGACGACATCGAGCAGCTGACGCTCAAGACCGCACCGGGCCGCAACGAATATGAGGGCGTGCTCGCTGCGCTGGCCGGCTCCGACCGCAAGGCGGCGCTGGCGCTGGTCACCGATCTGATGTCGATCGCCGGCACCACCAATGTCGGCGGCCGCACGGTCGCCGAGATCGCCGACCGTTTCCTCGAGCAATCGACGCTGAAGGGCGGCGCGCTGCCGCGCGATGCGGTCGCGACCATCAAGCGCTTCCTGGCGATCGCGGGCGATCCCGACGACGCGGTCGCGCAGCTGCGCGCGCTCGCCGCCGACGCCAAGCTGAACCTTGCCGCCGCGATCGACCAGCTCGAGAGCCGGATCGGCTTCATGGCCGCGCGCGGCATCGACATCCGAAAGACCCGGTTCTCCACCGCGTTCGGCCGCGGCCTCGACTACTACACCGGCTTCGAGTTCGAGCTGCACGCCAAGGGCAACGGCGCCGAACCGCTGGTCGCCGGCGGGCGCTATGACGGGCTGATGACGCAGCTCGGCTCGGCGGCCCCGATCCCTGCGGTCGGCTTCTCGGTCTGGATCGAGGCGATGACCCGGCATGGCCAGGCCACCTCCTTCGGAGCCGCCCAATGAGCACGCCCTTCGTCGTCGCCGTTCCCTCCAAGGGGCGGCTGCAGGAAAACGCCGAAAGCTTCTTCGCCCGCGCCGGGCTGACCTTGTCGAAGGCCGGCGGCGCCCGCGACTATCGCGGCACCATCGCCGGCGTCGACAATGTCGAGATCGCCTATCTCTCGGCGAGCGAGATCGCAGCCAATCTGGCCCGCGGCTCGGTGCATCTCGGTGTCACCGGCGAGGACCTGGTGCGCGAGAGCATTCCCGATGCCGACAAGCGCGTGCTGATGATCGAAGGCCTCGGCTTCGGCTATGCCAATGTCGTGGTCGCGGTGCCGCAGGCCTGGATCGACGTCCGCACCATGGCCGACCTCGATGACGTCGCATCGGGCTTCCGCGAGCAGCACAATCACCGCATGCGGGTGGCGACCAAATACATCAATCTGACGCGCGGCTTCTTCGCCAAACACGGCGTCGGCGACTACCGCATCGTCGAAAGCGCCGGCGCCACCGAGGGCGCGCCCGCCGCTGGAACCGCCGAACTGATCGTCGATATCACGACCACCGGGGCGACGCTCACCGCCAACGGGCTCAAGGTGCTCGACGACGGCGTCATGCTGCGCAGCCAGGCCAATCTGGTGGCGTCGAAGGATGCCGACTGGTCGAAGGGCGCCCGCGAGACCGCGCGCGTGATCCTCGACCATATCGCGGCGCGCGCCCGTGCCAGCAAGTATCGCGAGGTCCGCACCCGCTTCGCCGGCTGCAATGATGCGCTGCTCTCCGAGGCGCATAACCGTTTCGGCGTGGTTGCCCCGTTCGGCGGCCCGACCTCGTCGGGCATGCTTACGCTGCACTGCCCACCGGGCAAGCTCTACGCGCTCGGCAGCTTCCTGCGCGAGCACGGCGCCGAAACCGTGTCGGTGGTGTCGCTGGACTACGTGTTCGACCGCGAGAACCCGCTGTTCGCCAGGCTCGAGGCGTTCCTGCGACAATGAGGCGGCCACGCCGTTCATGTTGGCGACAGCTACCCTGCGGTACCATATTGTGTTCGAGGGATCTCTCGTTTTGACGCGGTGTCTTCGTGCGAGGCGGAAGGCCACATCGCTCGAAAACGCTCTAGTTCTGGAACCTGACCGATGATGCTGGGCTCTGACGTTTCCAGCCTGACCACGACCGCCAAGACCGCCGCCGGGCAGGGTCTGTCGATCGTCGTGCCCGTCTACAACGAGGCGGCCGGGCTTGCGGCGCTGCACGAGCGGCTGATCAACCTCGCCAAGACGCTGCGCGCCCGCTACGGCCTCGCCTGCGAGGTGATCTATGTCGATGACGGCAGCGCCGACAACACGCTGATGATCGCGCGCAGCCTGCCCGCCGACGGGCTCGACCTGCAGGTGGTGTCGCTGTCGCGCAATTTCGGCAAGGAGGCGGCGCTGATGGCCGGCCTCGACCACGCCCGCCGCGGCGCAGTGCTGTTCATGGATGGCGACGGCCAGCATCCGCCGACGCTGGTCGAGCAACTGGTCGCACACTGGATCGATGACGGCTACGACGTGGTCTATACGGCGAAGGCGCATCGCGACAATGAATCGGCCGCGCGGCGGCTGGCCGTGCGCGGCTTCTACGCGCTGATCAACTGGGGCGCCCGGCAGCAGATCCCGGAGGACGCCGGCGACTTCCGCCTGCTGTCGCCGCGCGCGGCCGCGGCCCTCCGGCAATTGCCGGAGCGCAACCGCTTCTTCAAGGGCCTCGCCAGCTGGATCGGCTTCAGGCAGATCCGCGTCGACTACGAGCCGGCGCCGCGCGCGCACGGCGTCACCACCTTCAACGCCGGCCGGCTGATCGGCCTGTCGATCGAGGGCCTGACCTCGTTCTCGGTGGCGCCGCTGCGCTTTGCCAGCCTGCTCGGCGCGCTGCTCGCCGGCGCGGCGTTCCTGTTCGGCCTCTCGATTCTGTGGGAAGTGCTGACCACCGGCAAGCAGGTCCCCGGCTATCCGTCGCTGATGATCGGCATGATGACGATCGGCGGCGTGCAGCTGATCATGATCGGCATCGTCGGCGAATATATCGGCAAGATCCTCTCCGAGCTGAAGGCGCGGCCGATCTACTTCGTCGCCGAGCACACCGAGAAGCACGCCGACGGCGGCGCGGCGCAAAATGCCTCCGAGCGGACCGCCGCGGAATGAACACCGATACGCCGCGCCGGATCTGGCTGTGTGCTGACGATTATGGCTTGAGCGACGGCGTCAACCGCGCGATCCGCGACCTGATCGAGCGCGGCCGCCTCAATGCGACGTCGGTGATGACCGTGACGCCGGCGATCGGCCGCGATGCGGCCAGCGCACTCACGGCATCGGTGGCGAGCAGCCCGCGTTGCGCGATCGGGCTGCATGTGACGTTGACCGCACCGTTCCGGCCGCTGACGATGCATTTCCGCCCGCTCGACGGCGACATGTTCCTGCCCTTCCCGCGGCTGCTGCGCGCCGGCCTGATGCATCGGCTCGACGCCGAACTGGTCCATGCCGAGGTGCTGGCGCAGCTCGACGCCTTCCACGATCTGTTCGGCCGCGCACCCGACTTCGTCGACGGTCATCAGCACGCGCAGCTGTTCCCGCAGGTGCGCGACGGCTTCCTGCGCGCCGTGAAGGAGCGCGCGCCCAACGCCTGGGTGCGGCAGTGCGGCCGCGAAGGCCCGCTGGCGCGCCAGCTGGCGGCGGCGCCGAAGGCGCTGGTGCTGAACGTGCTCAGCACGCAGTTCCGGATCAAGGCGCAGCGAGCAAGCCTGCGATTCAATCCGGCCTTCGCCGGCGCCTATGATTTTACGCGCGGCAATGATTTCGCGGCGCTGATGCAGGGCTTCCTCGACGGCATGCCGGAGGACGGGCTTGTGATGTGCCATCCCGGTTTCGTCGATGAAACGCTGAAGAGCCTCGACCCGCTGACGACGCAGCGCGAGACCGAGCATGCCTATCTTGCAGGCGACGATTTCCCCGCGCTGCTGGCCCTGAATAAAGTTACACTCGAATAAAGTTACACTTGCCTGACCCTTGTTTTTGACGCGTTTTCTTCACGCGAACCGGCCCCCCGCTTCGCTCGAAAACCCTCAAGGTTCACGAAAAGCCGCCGGTCGTATTGTCGCATACATAAATTTAATTCTGGCCCCCACTCCTTGCGCCACAAACCCCGTCCTACATCTCGGACGCGCCGATTCGATCGACGCGATGGAGAACGCCATGACACCGCAAGAACGCCAACTGATCGACGATCTCTTCGACCGGCTCGCCAAGCTGGAGAATGCCCCGCGCGACGGCGAGGCCATGTCCGCGATCATGCAGGGCCTGCGCAGCGCGCCGAATGCGGTCTACGCGCTGGTGCAGACCGCGCTGGTGCAGGACGAGGCGCTGAAGCGCGCCCATGACCGGATCCAGGAACTCGAGGCCGCGGTCGGCCAGCAGCAGGGAGCCCAGCAGCAGGGCGGCGGTTTCCTCGATTCGATGCGCGATGCGATCTTCGGCGGACAGGGCCAGCAGCACGGCTCGGTGCCGCCGGTGCGGGCGCCCGATATGGGCGGCCGCGATCCGGGCAGCCGCCCGGTCTGGAACTCGGGCCAGGCGATGCAGCAGGCCGGCGGCGGCTATGGCCAGCCTTACGGCCAGCCCGCGCAACCCTACGGCCAGGGCTATGGCGGCCCGCAGCCGCCGGCGTTCGGCGGCGCGCCGGGCGGCGGTGGCGGCTCGTTCCTCGGCACCGCGGCGGCGGCCGCCGCCGGCGTGGTCGGCGGCGGACTGTTGCTCTCCAGCATCCGCGGCATGATGGGTGGCGGCAGCCACCAGTCGCTGGCCGATTCCGGCGGCCTCGGTGGCGGGTCGCGTCCTTGGGGCGGCGACCAGTCGTCAAGCGACCTCGCGCGTGACGCCGGGGTCAACGACATCGGCTCCAACCGCGATAGCGGCTCGCGCTCCGGCCTGTTCGACCAGGCGTCGAACAACAACAATGAGAACAACAACAACGACAACAACAACGACAACGACCACGATTCCGACGACTTCGATAATGATGACGATGACGGCGGCTTCGACGGCGGCGGAGACGACAGCAATTACGCGTAAGCGTCCCACCTGAAACACAGACGGCCGCTCTCATCGAGCAGCCGTTTTGATTCCGACGTCGTCCCGGCGCCGGCCGGGACCCATAACCACCGATCTCGATTGTTGCGCACGATCGGCAACCCACACCGCCTCGAGCCGAGAAGCCGCGGCGTATGGGTCCCGGCCTGCGCCGGGA
>NZ_LFIQ01000057.1:143037-179661 GCF_001189245.1 Bradyrhizobium pachyrhizi
AGATTTCGTAATCGTCGTACCCGCTTCGCGCTCGGCTACAACTTCACATCACGACGACCCTGGCGCCGACATTGACGCGGCCGTAGAGGTCGATGACGTCCTCGTTGCGCATCCGGATGCAGCCGGACGAGACGTTGGTGCCGATCGTCCAGGGCTCGTTGGAGCCGTGGATGCGGTAGAGCGAGGAGCCGAGATACATCGCGCGGGCGCCGAGCGGATTTTCCGGACCGCCTTCCATGTGCCGCGGCAGGTCGGGACGGCGCGCCAGCATTTCCGGCGGCGGCGTCCAGGCCGGCCACTCCTTCTTGGCCGAGATCGTCTTCACGCCCGCCCAGGTGAAGCCGGGCCGTCCGACGCCGATGCCGTAGCGCAGCGCGCGGCCGTCGCCCTGCACCAGATAGAGAAACTTGTTCGGCGTATCGACGACGATGGTGCCGGCGCTTTCCTTGCCGCTATAGTCGACCAGTTGCTTCTCGTATCTCGGATCGAACGGACGCTGCGCCGGATCGCCCGCGGCCTCTTCCTGCTGCCGGAGCATCTGCTGCTGCGGATCCATCGGCGGCAGCTGACGGTTGCCGTAATAGCCCGGCTGCTGCTGATACATCGGCTGCGGCGAATAACCCTGCGACGACGGCGCATCGCCGAACAGGAATTCGATGAAGCCGCCGCCCATGTTGGGGCGCTGCGGCTGCACGTAGGCGGTGCGCATCGGCGGCTGCGGAGCGCCCTGATTGGCATAGATGACGGCGGGCCCGGCGGGCGCTGCCGCGTCGATCGCCATGGCGTGATGGGGAACGGCAATAAGAGAAGACGCGCCGGCGAGCAGCGCAAGCGTGGTTTTCCTGAACATCGACGTACTCTGTACTGGTTTCGTCGTGACGTGATGCGCGCGGCGCCGACTTTGCGCCGTTGCACGTGGTCAATAAGCAATGAAAACCGCATCGGTTTGGTAAACGGAGCGGCCGTTTCGATTCACCACATCGGCAATGGAGCGCGGTTTTCCCCGACAGCGTTTATTTTGCGTGAACGGCGCGGCGACATGGTTAATCGCCGGTATCGCCGCGTTTGCGCGCTATCCGCGCCAACAGTTCCGGCGTGAACCTGACGTTAAATCCGCTCTGTCTAGAACGGACTTCAGTGAAGGGGCGGGAATGAAATCATGTCAGTGAAGCGCAAGCGTTTTCGTGTCGAGCAGGCGATGGGCGAGGTGGTGATGCCGGAGCCGGATGTTTCCAGCGGCGCCGATCTCGGTCCGATGCATCGCGAGATCATGGCCGAGCTTCGCTCGATCCGCGCCCAGATGGCCGCCGCACCGGCACAGCGCACCGGCGACAGCGTCGATGCCGCGGTCGCCCGCGAAGTCGCCGAGACCCACGCACTGCTCGAGACCTACCGTGCGCAGGTCGAACAGTGCGAGAAGCTCAAGGTCGAGCTCGACCTGATCCACGACGCGATCAGCCGCACCAAGCGCGAGATCGCCGTGCTGCACGGCAAGAGCTTCAACGGTGAGGAGATGGCCAAGGTCAATGGCGAGCTCGGCGCCGTGGTCGGCGGCACCGAACAGGCCACCCAGCAGATCCTCGAGGCGGTGGAGGCGATCGACCAGGCCGCAACCGCGCTGGCCAACAACGTCACGCCCGACCAGCAAAAGCGGCTCAGCGAAGATATTCAGGAGCGCGTGGTCTCGATCTTCGAGGCCTGCAACTTCCAGGACCTCACCGGCCAGCGCATCAGCAAGGTGATGCAGACGATGAAGTTCATCGAACAGCACATCAACGAGATGATGAACATCTGGGGCGGCGTCGACGCGATCAAGTCGCACGTCCCGGCGATCGTCGACACCCGCGAGGGCGATGCCCGCCTGCTCAACGGTCCGAAGCTCGACGGCGACGCCGGCCACGCCTCGCAGGACGACATCGACGCGATGTTCAACTGAGCGATCGCATCGGCAGAATACAAAACGCCGGCCCTCAGGCCGGCGTTTTTGTTTGAGCCATGGGCCAGCGCTCGCAGCGAGTCACCAGAGATAGACGAACCAACCAAATTGCGGCCACCACATGCAGTTTGTGCCAATTGCGACAATTGGAAAGTTACTGGCAGCTTTGGCATCGCTGACGCATACTGTGCGTGAGGGGAAATTGTCATGCGTATGCCGGGGGCCAACACTGGGTGCCGGTTGCATGGGACTTCCGGAGTAAATCCGGTCGTCCCCGCGCGGGGCTTGCACGTCCACTCATCACACAATCGCAGGTTCGCAGCCATTCGCCGTGCGTATCCAACGAGGGCGGACTGCCATCTTTCGCACGCTGCCGAAGCGCGAGGCCGCCTTTTGCAGCTGTGACGATCAGCGGCGGATCTCTTTCATTCGCGCTGATCGCGTACGCCTTGTTATCAGATCACTGATTTTGGGGGGAGCCACTGGAGTACTCAACACCGGAGATTGAACATGACGCAAGGAATTGTCAGGAATACTGCAATTGCGCTCTCGACTTTCGTTTGTGCGACACTGTTCTCCGTCACCTGGTCTGAGCAGGGCGGCATTTCGGCTTCGGTCGAAAGCGCCCAGGCGCGTGTGGGCCGACCGCTGACGCCCGTGAGCGTCGCGGGCGTTGCGCGTCGTCAAACCCGGCGCGCCGCCTACGGATACGGGGTTGGCGCGGGCGTCGCCGCTACGGCAGCTGTCGCTGCGGCTGCCGCTACTGCGCCGGCCTATTCCGGCTGGGGCACAAACGATTGGACCAATTCGTATGCCGCCCAGACGGATCCCTACTTTGGCCAGCCCTACTATCCGGCACGAGCCTACCAAAGGATCAGCCCGTATTACGGCTATGCCGGATGGACGGAGTACAAGGCAGCCAATGGTATCGGCTGCGAGCCTGGCACGATGACCAAGATGGCTGACGGCCGCATGTACGTCTGTCAGTGAAACCGGCGCAACGCCACCGCAAGAGGGCGGCTCAACGAGCCGCCCTCTTTCACGATGAAGCAGATCGACCTCACGCGGCGACGGGTCGCGCGCGGCGTTGATCTACGTCAACATCGCCTCCCCCTTGCCACTGACGATACCTTGGGCCGCATCTGAAGCGGGCTCCATCACCTTCGGTTCACTTGCGATGAGGAGGATCACCATGCGTCGGACGAACATTGTTTCGACCAAGTCAGTGACGTTTGCGGGAATAGCAGCGAGCCTGATGTTGGGGTTTGCAGGCGCCGCTCTCACTCCGGCACCGGCCAACGCGGTGATCTACTGCACGTATGTCGGTTATCCGGCAGGCTGCGTGGCGCGGGCAGGCGTTGTGCTCAGGCCTCGTCCGGTGGCGCGCGCTGCGGTCCGCCACAATGCGGGCGGCAATTTGAATGGCGGCGTCAATCGGGTTGGCGTGCGGCGATAAGGCCGTGTTTGCGGGTCTCCTTGCCTTCTCCCCTTGTGGGAGAAGGTGGCGCGGACGCAATCCGCGCCGGATGAGGGGTTCTATCCGCGAGTCAGGAAACGAGAGAGGGTCACGCGCGGAGGGAGACCCCTCACCCGCTCTGCATCTGGCGATGCGATCCGGCCTCTCCCACAAGGGAAGAGGCGAACCGGCTGTGCGGCCGTAGATCGGTCGAAAAACGGATCACTCGCTTTTACGCCCTCGGGGCGCAGCGGACATAGACCATGTTGCCGTAGCGGACCCCGGCGTCCTTGTCGACGAAGCGGGTGATCATGACGCGGCCGTCGAACGAGACGATCTCGCGGTCCTGCTCGCCGGGCGTCGGTCCTGGCGGGCCGATATAGTTCTTGCCGCTCGGGGAACCCTTCAGCCGCAGTTCCTGCGGGGTGGCCTGGTCGGCCAGATGCATGATCACGCCGCCGTTCTGGCCGGCGCCGATCACGTAAGGCTGCTTGCACTGGCCGCGCGCGGCGGCCTCGGTGCGGGCGCGATCGGCGGGATTCTGGAACGAGGCGAGACCCCAGCGGCCGACGATCTCGTCGGCGCGGATGCTCGCGGGCATTTCGGGGGCGACCCCCGGCTCGGCTGGCGCCGGCTCAGGGTTCGACGACAACGACGGCAGGCTCATGCTGCCGCACGCCCCCAAGAGTGTCGTCAGCGCCGAAACAGCCGCGAACCGTGCGACCAATCGCGCGTTGAATGACCTGATCATATGCATCCCCCGACTATGTCCCGGCCGCACCCGTCCCGCAGCCAAGCGTAAAACTTAAGACGGAGCAATGACGTCTGACAAAATTACGTCATCGCTACGATTTGGTTTCTGGTCCACCATCCTATATTGGCCTCACCAAGGCCTTAACCCGTTTGCTTGACAGAAACTGCGCCAAGCCATATTTCCCGGCCCACAATTAGCACTCTTGCACCACGATTGCTAAAAGCGTCGGGCGTCCTGCCCAGCGCCGACCGGGCCGGCATCCAACGCCGGTCCCGATGAACCGGACCTGAAACCGAGCCTCCAAGAGGGAACGTCATGGCTAAATCCACCTTCCGCCCCCTGCACGACCGCGTCGTGGTCAAGCGTATCGATGCCGAGGAGAAATCCAAGGGCGGCATCATCATTCCGGACTCGGCGAAGGAGAAGCCGTCCCAGGGCGAGATCGTCGCCGTCGGCCCGGGTGGCCGCGACGAGGCCGGCAAGCTGATCCCGATCGACCTCAAGGTCGGCGACCGCGTGCTGTTCGGCAAATGGTCGGGCACCGAGGTCAAGCTCGACAACCAGGAGCTCCTGATCATGAAGGAGTCCGACATCATGGGCGTGCTGGCGTAATAAGGCCGGCAATTCCAGAACCCGCCGCACCCTCTAGCTCTCATGCCCGGGCCTGACCCGGGCATCCATCAATCTTCGCAAGATTCTCGCAAGGACGATGGATTGCCGGATCAAGCCCGGCAACGACGAGCGCAGATGCCGGCGCCCGCACCGAAACATTCCAGGAGTTCAAATCAATGGCTGCCAAGGACGTAAAATTCGCCGGAGACGCCCGCGACCGCATGCTGCGCGGTGTCGACGTGCTCGCCAACGCCGTGAAGGTGACGCTCGGCCCCAAGGGCCGCAACGTCGTCATCGAGAAGAGCTTCGGCGCTCCCCGCATCACCAAGGACGGCGTCACCGTCGCCAAGGAGATCGAGCTCGACGACAAGTTCGAGAACATGGGCGCGCAGATGCTGCGCGAGGTTGCTTCCAAGACCAACGACACCGCCGGTGACGGCACCACCACCGCGACCGTGCTGGCGCAGGCCATCGTCCGCGAGGGCGCCAAGTCGGTCGCCGCCGGCATGAACCCGATGGACCTCAAGCGCGGCATCGACACGGCAGTATCGGCCGTGATCAAGGACATCGAGAAGCGCGCCAAGCCGGTCGCCTCCTCGTCCGAAGTCGCCCAGGTCGGCACCATCTCGGCCAATGGCGATGCCGCGATCGGCAAGATGATCGCGCAGGCAATGCAGAAGGTCGGCAACGAGGGCGTGATCACCGTCGAGGAGAACAAGTCGCTCGAGACCGAGGTCGATATCGTCGAGGGCATGAAGTTCGACCGCGGCTACCTCAGCCCCTACTTCATCACCAACGCCGAGAAGATGACCGCCGAACTCGAGGATGCCTACATCCTGCTGCACGAGAAGAAGCTGTCCGGTCTGCAGGCCATGCTGCCGGTGCTGGAAGCCGTGGTGCAGTCGGGCCGTCCGCTCTTGATCCTCGCCGAGGACGTCGAGGGCGAGGCGCTGGCGACCTTGGTCGTCAACCGCCTGCGCGGCGGGCTCAAGGTCGCCGCCGTCAAGGCGCCGGGCTTCGGCGATCGCCGCAAGGCGATGCTGGAGGACATCGCGATCCTGACCGGCGGTCAGCTGATCTCCGACGACCTCGGCATGAAGCTCGAGAACGTCACGGTGAACATGCTCGGCCGCGCCGGCAAGATCGTGATCGACAAGGAGAACACCACGATCGTCAAGGGCGCCGGCAAGAAGAAGGACATCGACGCCCGCGTTGGCCAGATCAAGGCGCAGATCGAGGAGACCACCTCGGACTACGACCGCGAGAAGCTGCAGGAGCGCCTTGCCAAGCTCGCGGGCGGCGTTGCGGTGATCAAGGTCGGCGGTGCGACCGAGGTCGAGGTCAAGGAGAAGAAGGACCGTGTCGAGGACGCGCTGAACGCGACCCGCGCCGCGGTGCAGGAAGGCATCGTGCCCGGCGGCGGCGTCGCGCTGCTGCGCGCCAAGAAGGCGGTCGGCCGGCTCACCAACCCGAATGCCGACGTCCAGGCCGGCATCAACATCGTGCTCAAGGCGCTCGAAGCTCCGGTCCGCCAGATCTCGGAGAACGCCGGTGTCGAGGGCTCGATCGTGGTCGGCAAGATCCTCGAAAACAAGTCGGAGACCTTCGGCTTCGACGCGCAGACCGAGGACTATGTCGACATGGTCGACAAGGGCATCATCGACCCCGCCAAGGTGGTGCGCACCGCCTTGCAGGACGCCTCCTCTGTGGCCGGTCTGCTCGTGACCACCGAAGCCATGGTCGCCGAACTGCCGAAGGACGCGGCGCCGGCGATGCCGGGCGGCGGCGGCATGGGTGGAATGGGCGGCATGGGCGGCTTCTAAGCCTTACCCGCGCAATCCGCATCGCAATCGAAGGCCGCCTCCGGGCGGCCTTCTTTTTTGCAGTTTGATTACGATCGGGGTGCAAGGATCATCGCATGTCCCGCGACGCCAAATCACTGACGTTGACGCTCGTGCTGTTCTACGCGATCGGCGCGTTGCTTGCGCTCGGCGCTTATGCTTTGGACAGCATCGATGATTTTGCGATCGTCTTGACGTTCTGGTTCAAGCAAACGCTGACGTTTGTCGTCCTCGGCGCGGGTTATGGCGTCTATTACGTCATTTCCGGTTCTGCCGGTCATCGTCCGAAAGCGCCGCTGCGATTTCTGGACATCTCGTTTCTGGCCGCTGCCGCCACGCTCGGGGTCGGCATGCTGGTGCACAGCTGAGCGATCCTTGACGCGACGGCCTGACAGTCCGTTACCCCACGCACACACCCGGGACCGCGACCTTCTGGAACAAGTGCGGCGAGGCCACCGCCGAGGCGGGATAGGCCGAGAGCTTGGCCCTGAACTCCGGGTTCGTGAACGCGGCGCGGAAGGCGGCGGTGGATTCCCAGACCGCGTAGTTCAGATAGGCCGGGCTGTCGCCGATCGCGCGGTGCAGCTGGGTCGAGATGAAGCCCGGCTGCCGCTTCATGATGGCGGCATCGTCCTGCCAGGCCTTGAGAAAGCTGTTCTCATCGGCCGCTTCGAGCGTGAAGAGGTTGACAAGCACGACGTTGCTGGCGTCGACCGCGAGCTGGCGGTCGATCGGGAAAGCGGGGTCCAGGGGGCGCATCTGCGGCATGGTTAGCTCCGTTCGATATGGTGTTATGATGTCATTTCGTTCTGATGAATACATATAGAAATTGACATCATGATGTCAATACGATTGTATGGTGACAAATGCCGAATGCAAAGCGAACGCCGGCGGGCGAAGCCCTGAGCACCCTGATTCCGGACCTGTTCAGGCTCAACAGCCTGCTGTTCACATCAGGCGACCGGCTGGTGGCCGGGCTCGGGCTGACCAGCGCGCGCTGGCAGATCCTCGGCGCAATCGTTGCCGCCGAGCGCCCGCAACCGGTCGCATGGCTGGCGCGCGACCTCGGCGCCGCCAGACAGAACGTGCAGCGGATCGTCAACGACCTCGAACGGGACGGGCTTGTCGCCTTCGAAACCAACCCGCATCACCGCCGTGCCCAGCTCGTCGTACTGACCGCCAAGGGGCGGCAAAGCTTCGACGCGGCCATGCGCCTGCAGCTGCCCTGGGTGAACGGCCTCGCCGACGGGCTGTCGATGAAGGACCTCGAAACCGTGAGCCGCGTCGCGACGGTGCTGCGCGGCCGGCTGGAGAGCGGCGAGGAACCTGACGAACGCACATGACTGCGATCGCGGCGCGAGGCCGCCGTTAGGCGGCCTTCTTTTTTGGCCAATGACATGGAGGTTTGCTAGTTACGACGGAACCGATTCTGCCCTTCGAGGACTTATCGTATGCGCGCGCTCCCGCTCCTGCTGCTCGGTCTTGCCGTCGCCTCGGCGCCTGCTTTCGCCCAGATGAAACTGCAATCGAAGGCGGCGCCCGCCGGCGGCCCCGAGACGCGCTATTTCACCTCCATCGACGGCCTGATGGACGGCAATGCCGACGTCGTCCTGAAGGAAACCCGCCAGGGCAAGACCGTGACCGCGGCCGTGCTCGACGTCTGCTATCCCGCCGACAAGAGCTCCGACCGCAAGGACCGCTTCGTCGCCAACCTGACCGTCAGCGGCCAGACGCTTTCCGGCACCGCCCAGAGCGTCGCCGACAAGCAGCCGGTCACCATCAAACTGAACCGCAAGCAAACCGGCGACGGTTTTGAGTTCCGCGGCCAGATCACGATCGGCCAGACCGTGACCGAGGTCGCCTCGACGGACAATTCCGATCTCAGCGAGAAGGAATTCCAGGACAACCAGGCCACCGAGGACGGCATCACGCCGCAGCCGAAGGATTTCACCGACGTTTCGCCGGAATCGATCGGTGTGCGGGTGAAGCTCGATGCGGCGGCGGATTTCCTCAAGACCCTGAAGGGCGAGGCCGTCGAGATCGGCACCTCCAGCCTCGCGGTGACCTGCGATGCGATGCGCTCCGGCGAGCAGACCATCAACCTCACCGTCGACCCCGAGCACGCCGGCGCGCTGCTCGCCAAGGCGAAATCCGCGCCCGGCGTGACCGCGGCCGGCTGGACCAGCGGCGTGGTCGAGATGGATCGCACCATCCGCTTTGCCGCCGCCGATTGGCGCGAGGGCGACAAGATCAACAAGGACAAGCTGGCATCGACGATCGCGGGCGTGCTGGCGAAGACGCTTGCCGCAAAGCCCGCCTCGGCGACATGGAACGCGAACACCGGCAAGCTCAAGCTGGTGCTGAAGCGGCCCAGCACGACTTACCCGGCACTCGGCCTCACCCAGAACTACGAGGTCACGGCCCTGGTCTCCCCCGACAAGCCCGGAAGCTCTGACCGGCTGTTGCTGTGGGTCTCGAGCCCCACCGTCTCGACATCGGACGACAGCGCCGGCGCCAGGCTGAATCTGTCCGACGATTCCAGCAGCGACGAGGAAGGCAGCGAGACCAGGGACGACAATGGCGCGATCGACGCGCTGCTCAAGGAATTCAAGGGCCAGCGCTGGGACGCCGACAAGTCGGTGTGGCGGTAACGCCTAAACCGGCACGCTTCAGGCCGCCCTCGTCCTCAGCGGCACCACATAGTTGCATTCCGCCGCAGGAGCTGTGTCCGGACCGGACTGAAGCATCCCGTCGCTTCTGACGAACAATTCACAACGAGGCTCGATCGCAACGCGATCGAGCAGTGCCCGCAGCTCGGGACGAAGTCCATCGCCGCGCAGCGCGGCGATCGCATCGAAGTGACGCATGATGGTCTCCTGTGTGATCGCGAACAGGTTTTCGCGCGCGTGTTGTGCGGGCCACCCGCTTCCCGATAGCGCGACGACGTTCGAGAAGCGGCGCTAAGCGCCATATCGACAAAGCGGAATCTCGTCCGAAAGCCGGCTGCACGCCCGATCTGGAATCGGGTGGTCCGACACGCGTCTCAAAATGCCTAATGCGCGCATCGACACAACGCCGGTCGCGATGCCGGCAACATGCAAATGGAGACGAAGAGATGTCAGAGGAAAACAAGAAGGTTGTAGGCCGCTGGTTCGAGGGCTTTTGGGGAAACCCGTGGAATCCGCGCATCATCGAAGAGCTCGCGACGCCAGACATTGTCGTGCACTACCCGATGCATGAACCGAAGAAGGGCCGCGCCGCGGTCACGCAATTCATCACCGAGTTTCGCGAGGCGTTTCCGGATCTGAATTTCTGGGGCGTCGGCGATCTCGTCGCGGAAGGCGACCTCGTGGTCGGCCGCTGGGAAGGCGGCGGCACCCACACCGGGCCTGCGTTCAGCGACTTCCGGCTCGGCTCGCTGCCGGCGGCCTCCGGACGCAAGATGACGTTCGCCGGCACCACCGTGCTACGCGTGCGGGACGGACGGATCGCCGAGGAGCTCGGCCAGGAAGATGCGCTGACCGCCATGTTTCAGCTCGGCCTCATTCGCTTGCCTGAACAGAGCGGCTACGCCGGTTGACCGGCGGCTTCATCGACGATCGCATCACGGCTACCCGAACGCACGTTTCGTGCGTTCGGGTAACGCAATCGAACAGCTCAGTGAAATCGAAGCTCTCTAACGCGCAGGCTCGCTGGACAGATTCCAATGTAGCCGCGCCCGCACGGCATCTCGCGAGGCGGTGCCGGCGGATTCTCTCCACAGCAACTCAGTATCAAGCCGGAAAGATCAGGCACGTCGTCGTGCCGTGCGCGAGCAATCTTCCCTTCCCGTCGGTGACCCTGCCTTCGGCGGTGCCGATGCGGCGGCCGCAATTGAGCACCTGGCCCTCGGCCCTGATCGGACCCGTGTCGGGCGTGATCGGACGCACCAGCGAGATCTTGAACTCGAGAGTTGTCTGGCTGGTGCCGGCATCGAGCGTCGACTGCACCGCAAGCCCCATGCAGCTATCGAGCAGCGTCGCGGTGAGGCCGCCATGCACGGTGCCTGCCGGATTGAGATGCGCGTCGGTCGGCACCAGCGTGACGACGACGCGGCCGCGCTCGGCTTCGGTGACGTCATAACCGAGTGTCCGCGCGATCGTGTTGAGCGGCAATGCGCCGCTGGCGAGGCCCTGCACGAATGCGAGGCCGCTCATCTTAAGCTTCTGTTCCGCACTGACGGTGCCGTAGCTCTTGGCCATTGCCGATCTCCATCGGGGTTTATTGCATCGCGACGGTTGGCCGCTTGCGCCGCAGCGACGCGGCGGAGCGACCGTAGAGTTTTGCGAATGCGGCATTCATGCGCCGCGCGCTGGAGAAGCCGGCGTGCCGCGCCACCAACGCAAGCGGCAACTCGCTGCCGTCGATCAGGCGCTTGGCGCGCTGCACGCGCAGCGACAGCGCGACCTGGAGCGGCGAGGCATCGAGATGCTCAGCGAACAGACGCGACAGATGCCGCGCGCCGACGCCGAGCCGCACCGCCAACGCTTCGACATTGCCGCGGTCGAGCGCGCCTTCCTCGATCAGCGCCAGGGCGCGCTCGACGGTCGTCCTGGTGCCTTTCCAGGCCGGGCAGAACGGCGCCGCCTCGGGACGGCAGCGCAGGCAGGGCCTGAAGCCAGCACGCTCGGCCGACGCCGCGCTGCCATAGAACCGCACATTGCGCGCGAGCGGCGTGCGCGCCCGGCAGACCGGGCGGCAATACACGCCGGTGGTCTTGACCGCGACGAACACGACGCCGTCCCAGGCCGGGTCGCGGCGCTGAAAGGCTGCATATTGTGCGGCGAAATCGAGCATGGGACCGCTATAGCCCCGCCCGCGCGCCGCGACGACCCGCTTTGCGGAGACGACGTCCGGAAACGACCGCTGCATGCGGAAGATACCCGGGCATCTACGGGGGCCTGCGACCAAAAGACTTCGTGCCGCCGCAGTTCGGTCACCGAAAATTAAGGCTCGATTTAGTTTCGAGGATCATGCTTCGCGCCATCGAACACAGGTCACGCCATGCAAGACCGCGAGCCGATCAACGCTGCGAGCATCTGGCCGACAGATGTGACGGAGGGTCATTCGCCGGCACAGACGGCGGACCTCTGGGATGTCACCGGCGAGAACCACGACGCCGCCCTGCTGCTGCGGGAGCCGTTTGCCGACCGCATCGGCACCGCGCTCTTGGCAGCGACCGCACTCGCCGCAAGCTTCGTGCTGGGATGGACCGGCGGAGCCAACTGGCACGACCTTGCAGCTCCCGCCCCGGTCCCGGTGGCCCAGAAGGAAGCGCCGGCCCCGCACATTGCGGAGGTGGCGCCGAGCCGAAAGGAGAGCCCGCGCCGGGCCGCGTCCAACGCCGACCCCCTCGTCACCGGCAGCATTCCGAGGACCGCGCCGGCCAGCCCGCGCCCGCTCGCCCTGGGCGCCGCGCCGACGACCTTGAATGCACAGGCCGCCGCATTGGGGCCGAAGCAGCCGCCGGCGGCGGCGCCGGAAACGCGGCCGAGCACCATCCCGGGATGGTCGGTGGTCGAAGTCCGCGACGGCACCGCCGTGCTCGAGGGGCCCGAGGGCGTCAAGATGGCCGCGCGCGGCGACGTCGTGCCCGGCCTCGGACGGGTCGATTCCATCGTGCGCTGGGGCAACCGCTGGATCGTCGCCACCGCAAGCGGACTGATCGCAACGCCCTGAGCGTTTTGTCTTGACGCGTTTCCTTGACGCGAACCGCCGTCCGCTTCGCTCGATAACGCTTTAGTTGCTGTTGATCACGAAATGCAGCGACTTGCCGCCGGTGAAGGTCACCTCGTCACCGTGCCGGCGCCAGCTCGTCATGTCGCCCAGCACAGCCAGCAGATCCTTGTCCGCCTGCGCCCGCTCCGGCGTGCAGGTGCGGTTCTCCATCGCGCCGGGAACGAAGACGATGGTGTTGCCGGCCACCGAGAACTGGCCCTTGCCGCCGTCGCACCACAGCTCGAGGATCACCTCGCCATTGTCGCCGACCTCGATCGAGGGAATCCGCTTGGAGCCCGGCATGCGCGCGGCATCGAGCGTCATCACGAAGCCGAACGGGAACTCCTCCTGGGCCCGCGCCGCATCCGCGCCGAGAGTCGCGGCAACCAGCGCCAACGCGGCGATGCCGCCGTTCAAATTTCGCCTCATCGAAATCATGCCAATCCTCGAAATGCGACGCGCAACTGCGCGCCCCTTCTATGGGAGCAGAACTCGATTGGCCAGATTGGCAACGCCAGAAAATGTGCTTGAAACGCAAATCCCCGCGAGCCGTTCGCCCGCGGGGATCCCTGGTTCGACGGACGCGTCGTGGCGCTATTTCAGCACCAGCATCGTGAACGGATAGACATAGGCCTGCAGGGTCACGAACAGGCCGACCAGACACGCCAGCACGATCGAGTGCAGGAACACGTAGCGCAGGATCGAGCCCTCGTGGCCGTACCAGTTGGTCGCGGTCGAGGCGACCACGATCGATTGCGCGTCGATCATCTTGCCCATCACGCCGCCCGAGGAGTTCGCCGCCGCCATCAGGATCGGCGACAGGCCGAGCTGCTCGGAGGTGATCTTCTGCAGATTGCCGAACAGCACGTTCGATGCGGTATCCGATCCGGTCAGCGCCACGCCCAGCCAACCGAGCAAGGTGCCGAAGAACGGATAGAGCACGCCGGTCGCCGCGAAGGCGAGGCCGAGCGTGGCGTCGACGCCGGACAGCCGGGTCAGCGTGCCGATCGCCAGCATCGCCGAGATCGTGATCAGCGAGATCGCGCAGATGCGGATGGTGCGGCCATACTCGGCGATCAGCTTGAGCGGCGAGAAGCCCATCAACAAACCCGAGATGATCGCGGCGATCAGCATGCCGGTGCCGGTGAACGACAGATAGGTGAAGCCGAACACGGCGCCTTCCGGCGTCGGCTTGGCGGCCACCGGCGGCACCTTGAAGATCAGCTTGTCGAGTTCGGGGACCGGATAGTTCCAGACGAAGTTGGCGTTCGCCCAGGCCTTGAAGGCACCGTTGCCCCAGATCAGCATCAGAATGCAGACGATGATCCACGGCAGCAACGCGCTCCACATTTCGCCCTGGGTCAGCGGCGTCTTGTCGAGCGGCGGTGCGGCGGCCATCGTCGCCGCCGATTCATCGCGGCCGCGCAGCGCCGGCGACAGCCAGAGCTGTCGCGGCTGCCAGACCTTCAGGAACAGGATCAGCGCGCCCATCGAGATCAGCGAGGCGCCGATGTCGACGATCCAGGGGTTGATGTAGTTCGAGATCACGAATTGCGGGACCGCAAACGACACGCCGGTGACCAGGATCGCCGGCCACACCTCCTTCATGCCGCGCCAGCCGGCAAACGCCCACACCACCCAGAACGGCACGATCAGCGAGAACAGCGGCAGCTGCCGGCCGACCATCGCGCCGAGGATATAGGGGTCGAGCCCGGTGACCGAGGCGAGGCCCTGGATCGGCGTGCCGAGCGCACCGTAGGCGACGGGTGCCGTGTTGGCGATCAGCGACAGGCCGGACGCGGCGAGCGGCGAGAAGCCGAGCCCGATCAGCACCGCGCCGGTGATTGCGACCGGCGTGCCGAAGCCCGAGGCGCCCTCGAAGAAGGCGCCGAACGAGAACGCGATCAACAGCAGCTGCAACCGCCGGTCCTCGGTGACGCCGCCGACCGCGCGCTTGAGCAGCTCGAACTTCCCGCACCTCACCGTGACCTGGTAGAGGAAGATGACGTTGAGCACGATCCAGCCGATCGGGAAGAACCCGGTGATCACGCCGAGCAGGGTGGCGCGGATCGACATGTTGGCCGGCATGGTGAAGACGAAGATTGTGATCAGGTTGGTTACGATCACGGCGATGATGGCCGCAATGTGCGCCTTCACCTTGCCGCTGGCGATCAGCACCAGCAGCGTGACCACGGGAATGGCGGCCGCGACGGTCGACAGCGCCGCATTGCCCAGCGGGTTGTAGATTTGATTCCAGGTGTTCATCTCGGGATCCTTCCCACATTTTTATGCAGCGCGCCGGCCTGCATGCGGGCAGGCGCGACTGGTGCGATTGCGGGAGTCCGTCGGAAAAGCTGCAGCCCCGGCTCGCGAATGAACGATCGGTAAGGATCGCTCACATCCTCGCGAAAAATCGAAGGTCCCCCGCCCCTCGCCGTTGTCCTCATGCTAGGGTTGACTCGATTGCCGGGACAAGCCAACGCTTGCATGCCAGACCTACGACTTTAGTCGAGGATTACCCCGATTGTCCCGATTCTTCAGGCCTTTGCGGCCCCTTCCCCGGAGACGATAATCTGTGAACAACATTCGCTCGACGCTCGCGACGGTGTGGCGCATCGCCTCGCCTTACTTCAACTCCGAGGACAAATGGGCGGGCCGCGGGCTGCTTGCGGCGGTCATCGCGATCGAACTGGCGATCGTGGGCATCAACGTTCTGATCACGCAGTGGAACAACCGCTTCTACAACGCGCTGCAGGAACGCAATTGGAACTCCTTCGTCAGCGAGATCATCTATTTCTGCGTCGTCGTCGCGTTCTTCATCCTGCTGGCGGTCTACCAGCTCTACCTCAATCAATGGCTGCAGATCCGCTGGCGGCAATGGATGACGACACACTATCTCGGGGACTGGCTGCATCAGGCCAATCACTACAGGATGCAGCTCCAGGGCGACGCTGCCGACAACCCCGACCAGCGCATGACCGACGACGTCAAGCTGTTCGTCGATCGCACGCTCACGCTCGGCCTCGGCCTGTTGAGCTCGGTCGTCACGCTGGCGTCTTTTCTCACCCTGTTGTGGGGCCTTTCCAATGAGGCACCGCTGCATTTGTTCGGCACGGAATATTCAATTCCCGGCTACCTTGTCTGGTGCGCGCTGATCTACTCGGTGCTCGGCACCGTGCTGACCCATCTGATCGGCTGGCCGCTGGTCGGCATCGATTTCAAGCAGCAGCAATACGAGGCCGATTTCCGCTTCAACCTGGTGCGCGTGCGGGAAAACTCCGAGCAGATCGCGCTGCTGCAGGGCGAACCGGCCGAGCGCGAGCGCCTGCGCGTTCGCTTCGGACGCGTGGTGGAGAACTGGATCGCCCTCATGAACCGGACCAAGAAGATCACGGCGTTCACGGCGAGCTATAATCAGGCCTCGGTGATCTTCCCCTATGTGCTGGTGGCGCCGGCCTACTTTGCGCAAAAGATCCAGCTCGGCGGCATGATGCAGACCGCATCGGCGTTTTCGAACGTCCAGGGCGCGTTCTCGTACTTCGTCACCATCTATCGTCAACTGGCCGAATGGCAGGCGGTGGTGAACCGGCTCGATGGATTCGAGGCAGGGATCGCGGCGGCATCAAAGCTCGCCAAACGCGACGACCGAATTCATGTCACGGCGACGCCGGGCGACGGCGCCGTCAGCCTGCAGGATCTGGTGCTGCGGCTGCCGGACGGCACGCCGCTGCTGAACGCGGACCGGTTCGGCTTCCGCAAGGGCGAGCGCACGCTGATGACCGGCCCCTCCGGCGCCGGCAAGTCGACGCTATTCCGCGCGATCGCCGGCATCTGGCCGTTCGGCGACGGCGCGGTCGATATCCCGGCCAATGCCAGCCTGATGATGCTGCCGCAACGTCCCTATCTGCCGATCGGCTCGCTGCATGACGCCGTCGTCTATCCGGGCGAGGCCACGCAATTCGATGCGGGACGGGTCCGCGAGGTTCTCACCGCCGTCGGATTGCCGCAGCTTGCGTCGCGGCTCGAGGAGCAGGCGCATTGGAACCGGATGCTGTCGCTCGGCGAGCAGCAGCGGCTCGGCATCGCGCGGGCGCTGCTGCATGCGCCGCAGTTCCTGTTTCTGGACGAGGCGACGGCCTCGCTCGACGAGCCGTCGGAAGCCGCGCTGTACAGGCTGATTGCCGAGAAGCTGCCCGGCACCACGGTGGTTTCGATCGGCCACCGCTCGACGCTCGACACCTTCCATCAGCGCAATGTCACGCTGGTCCGCGACGGCGACCGCTTCACCCTGCGCGACGCGGCCAAGGTCGCCGCGTCGTAAGCAGCATGACAGGTCAGCCGCCACGGCTTGCGGCTGACCCCGGCGGGGGCACAGGTTTCGCGAACGCCTTTCGCTATTGTCTGCTCTGCGCCGATCAGACCTATCCGCAAAAACAAAAGGGGCGGCAGATTGCTCTACCGCCCCTCGATCCCCGGAAGGAGAGATTACTTCAGGTTGGACATCGCGGTCAGGTCGACCGAGAGCTTGGCGATGCCGGCCGCGCCGCACCAGTTGGAGCCGAGGCCCGACGGATTGATCGGGGTGACATTGGCGGTCCCGCCCGCGGTGTAGTCGCTGGTGAAGGCGTTGCAATCACCCTTCGACATATCCGTGTCGGAGTAGCGCAGATCGAGCGTGAACACCTTGTAGGTGAAGCCGATGCCGATGTTCCAGGTGTTGTAGTCGGCATATTTGATGCCGCCCGGGAATGCCGGAACGCCGTAGAAGCTGTCCGAGGTGCCGAACCACTGCCGGCCGAACTCGCCCGACACGTACATGCCGACGCCGCTGGTGCCGAACACGGTGCTCGGCGCGGTGTACTTGCCGATGATCGAGGAGTAGTTGCCCCAGGCGCCGGTGTTGAGGAAGTTCGGCGAGTAGTACTCGTTCAGCGTGAACGCCCAGTTGTCGTTCACGGTGTAGGTCACCTTGCCGTAGACTTCGAAGAACGAGACGTCCTTCTTCATCACGTTGAGGTTGGTCAGGGTGTTGGCCTGGCAGTCCGGGCTCAGCGGATTGCCGGCGAAGTCGGCCACCGCACCGCCGCCGTAGTAGCAGGTTCCGCCCGGATACAGGTAGCCCCAGACACCGATGTCGAAGGCGAACGCGCCGAAGGTCGGGCGGATACCGCCGTAGACGTCGATTTCGGCCGCGGCGCGGTTCGGGAACGAAATGCTCTCGCCGGCCACGCCGACATAGAGCTGCAGGTCCTTGTTGACGTTGTAGCGCGGCTCGAAATAGGCCGAGACCGAAGGATTGTGGTTGGACTGGGTGACGCCGCGGAAGATGTAGTCGCTCATGATGGCGCTGCCGAAGGCGACATCCCAGGGATCGAAGGGAGCCGGCGGCGGCGCCTTGACGGCCTTCACCGCCATGTCAGCTGCCATTGCCGAGCTCGAAATCATTGCTAGCGCCGTTGCTAACAAAGCCAGTTTCTTCATGACGATCCCCATCTACTTGTTCAGACAGCCCGGCTCCGGTGGCCCCCAGGGCGGCGCGATAACGGACTGCAACTAAATCGCGTGTGGCCAATCTGAGGCTCGTGCACGGTACCGTGAAGCCAAAAAGACATGCATGTGCCGCCTTTTTAGGCGTTCTAGCCATATTGCCGCATGTTGATTTGCGGGTGTTGCATTTGCACCACAAGACCTCTGCTCCCGCACCGGTTGAATGGGTCACCAGGACAGGGAAACAGCAACAGTCGGCTCGGCG
Organism: Bradyrhizobium pachyrhizi; assembly: GCF_001189245.1. Classification (GTDB taxonomy): domain Bacteria; phylum Pseudomonadota; class Alphaproteobacteria; order Rhizobiales; family Xanthobacteraceae; genus Bradyrhizobium; species Bradyrhizobium pachyrhizi. The sequence goes on from NZ_LFIQ01000057.1 coordinate 161,146, forward strand.
GAAGAGCATCGGCGCGAATCGCCGTGCCCGCAAAAGCACGGATGGTCATCGCATCTACGGAAGAAGCCGCAGCGTGGCGCGCTGCGGCTTCGATCAGTTGAACCTCGGCAATGTGGCAGCGGCTTAGTGGTGCTCGCCCCCGTCGGCCGACCCGGCAATCCAGCCCGGCGCCGGTTCGTGGCTCGGTGTGGCCCAGCTCGGAGCCGGCTGCGGCTCGGGCTCGGGCGCCGGGGGTGCCGCGACCGGGGCAGCCGGCTTCGACGCAGCAGCCTTCTTCGGAGCAGCGGCCTTCTTCGGCGCGCTCTTCTTGGCGGCGGCTTTCTTGGCAGCCCTCTTGGCGGCCTTCTTCGGTGCAGCCTTCTTGGCAGCTTTCTTTGCCGTTTTCTTTGCAGCTTTCTTGGCCGACTTCTTCGCCGATTTCTTTGCAGTCTTCCTGGCGGATTTCTTCGCAGCCTTCTTGGCCGACTTCTTCGCGGACCTCTTCTTCGCCGCTACCACCTTCTTGGCCTTTTTGGCCTTCTTGCTTTTCTTCGCCTTCTTCGACTTCGCCATCGTGGTCCTCCTGTTGCCGCTATCTGAGTCCACCGGGCGTATTGAACTGATCGCTTGCCGGACGTTGGCTGCACCTCGAGGAGAGGCACTCTCCACTTCGCTTGTCGGGCATGATGGCCGCGCGATCGCTTCGCGTCTGTGGCAAGGAAGCGCCGGTCCTTTCACGTTGCGTCAGGGCAAGGCTGAGGTCCGGATCATGCTCGAGTGGCAGTCGATCAATTCAATCCTGGCCGGGGACCTCCTGTCGCCCAATCGAGAAGCTCAATCGTGTGCACCACAGGAACTGACGTACCGCCGGCAATCTGAACCATGCAGCCAATATTGCCCGCAGCGATCATGTCCGGTTTGACAAGCGCAATATTGGCGACCTTGCGATCGCGCAATCTGCTCGCAATGTCGGGCTGGAGAATGTTGTAGGTCCCCGCCGAACCGCAACACAAATGGCTCTCGGGCACATCTTTCACCACGAATCCATTCTTGGAAAGCAATTCTTTCGGAAGTTGAGTGATTTTCTGTCCATGCTGCAACGAACAAGCGGAGTGATAGGCGACGGTGATGTCGCCTTTCTGCGTTGAAGGCGCGAGCTCGAGGCCAGCAAGATACTCGGTGATATCCTTTGCCAGCGCCGAGATTCGCTTGGCCGGCTCCGCGAATGTTTTGTCCTCGCGCAGCAGGTAGCCGTAGTCTTTGACAACTGTCCCACAGCCCGAGGTCGTCACCAGGATGGCGTCGAGCCCTTCTCTGTCCGCTTCCCTTTGCCACACCGTGATGTTGGCCCGCGCGCGCGCCAGCGCGTCGCCGTCCTGTCCCATGTGATGGGTCAACGCGCCGCAGCATTGCTCGTCCTTGACCAGCACCACCTCGACGCCGTGCCTGGTCAGGACATTGATCGCGGCCTGATTGATGCGTGGCGCCAGCACCTGCTGGGCGCAGCCCTGCAGCAGCGCGACCCTGCCGCGCCGCCGGCCGATCGGCGCAAACACGGTTCCCGCAGCCGGCCCCGGCTGCGGCAGGCCGCGCGGCGCGAGCGCCAGCATCGCCTTGATCCGCCGCAGCAGACCCGGACTCGACGCTCCGACCGACGGCGTCGGCAGCAGTGCGGCGAACGGACGTGCGAGCCCGGCCAGGATCATGCTGATTCGGAACAGGCCCGGCCGCGGCAGCACAAGGGCGAGAACCGACCGCAGCAGCCGCTCGGTCAGCGGTCTCCGGTAATCCCGCTCGATCCGGACCCGGGCCTGGTCGACGAGGTGCATGTAGTTCACGCCCGACGGACAGGTGGTCATGCAGGCAAGGCACGACAGGCAGCGGTCGATATGCTTGACCACGTCGGCCGTCGGCGGCTTGTCCTTCTCCAGCATCTCCTTGATCAGGTAGATGCGGCCGCGCGGGCTATCGAGCTCGTCGCCGAGCAGCACATAGGTCGGGCAGGTCGCGGTGCAGAAGCCGCAATGCACGCAGGCGCGCAGGATCTTGTCGGCTTCCTTGATGTCGGGATCGGCGAGCTGCGCCAGGGAAAACTCGGTCTTCATGCAGCCCCGCCTCGCATCATCCGGCCGCGGTTGAGGACGGACCTCGGATCGAAGCTCGCCCGGACCCGTTCACCGAGCGCGGCAAGCCCGGCCGCCTGCGGCTGGAACACATCGACCGCCCGGCGCACATCCTCGGTGGCGCGGATCAGGGTAGCGTGCCCGCCGATCGCCTCGACCTGGCCGCGGACCAGCGTGGCCTGGGCGTCGGCGCCCGGCGGCACCGCGGCCCAGATCAGCCCCCCGCCCCAATCGTAGATCACGTCGCCACCGGTGGCGCGCGACAACGCCTGGCCCAGCGTGCCGCCAGAGGCCGGCGGGCAAACGATACGCCACACCGGCCAGGCCCCGAGCGCGCCGTTCGCCGCGAACGGCACCACGTCGCGCAGCGCGCTCCAGATTGCGGCCGACGCATCGTCGGCGAGGCTGTCGACCGTGCCATAGGACGAGAGCGTCTGGCTCAGCGAGGCCGCCCGATGTGCCGCCGACGCCGAAATCCCCTCGAGCCGCACCAGCGTGACCGGCTGGCCTGAGGCTGCGAGGCCGGCCAGCGCACCGCCCCCGGACCGCAACGCCGAACCCGGCAGATGCGCGGCGCCGGAGACGTCGAAGGGCGAACCCAGCGCCGCCGTCATCGCCTTGTTGGCGGTGACGTCGTCGAGCCCGCGCAGCAGCAGCGTCCGCTCTGCTTCCGGCTTCGGCATGACCTTAAGCGTGACCTCGGTCATGACCGCGAGCGTGCCCCAGGAACCCGTCAGCAGCTTGCAGAGATCGTAGCCGGTGACGTTCTTCACCACCCGCCCGCCGGTCTTGAAGCTGTCGCCGAACCCGGACACTGCGTGCGCCCCGAGCAGATGATCCCTGATACCGCCGGCCTTGATGCGGCGGGGACCGGCCAGTCCGGCGCCGATCATGCCGCCGATCGTGCCGGCACCCGCGGTGCCGAACAGCACAGACGTGTCCATCGGCTCGAAGGCGAATTGCTGGTTCTTGGCATCGATCAGGGATTGCACGTCGGCGAGCGGCGCGCCGGCCTGTACGGTGATGATCAGCTCGTTCGGCTCATAGGAGGTGACCGCATTCAGCGCCGAGACGTCGAGCAGCGCATTGGTTGCCATCGGATGGCCGATGGCGCGCTTCGATCCATGTCCAATGACCTCAAGCGGCTGCTCGCCGGCGACCGCCGCGCGCACCACTTCCTCGACGTCTTTTGCGTCTCTGACCTTGAGCGTATCCACGCCCTAGCCGGTAGCCAAATTCGGCTCCGAAATCAAATGCGCGCGCCGAACAAATTTCTGAATGCGAGGAGTCCGGCGTCGGTGATTTCGACGGAGCGGCCCTGCGGCCGGCGCCGGATCCAGTCCCGTTGCAATGCAAGGTCGGCAACCGCTGCCCCTGCCCGCCCGGCCAGATGCGGACGCCGCTCGCTCCAGTCGAGACACGGCCGGCACAGGACCCGCCGGCTCCGCGCCGGCGAACGCAGGTCGATGCCGAGATCGCCGAGAAAAGCACGGCCGGAAGCAGTCAGCTCGCCGGCCTCCTGGTCGAGATTGAGATGGCCGCGGTCCAGCATCGCGTCGGTGACGGCGACGCCGAGCTCGCCGGCAAGGTGGTCGTAGCAGGTCCGGGCCCGGCGCATCTCGGGATCGATGCGCGGCGGTGGCCGGGACGGGTCCGGATCGATCGCGGCAACCGTCATCATGCCCTCGAGCATCTGCGCAACCAGCGGGGTGGCCAGCCGGTAGAAGCGCCGCGGGCCGCGCCGCTCGACCTTGAGCAGCGCCCGTTCGACAAGCCGCGAAAGGTGCCAGCTCGCCGTCTGCGGCGTCACGCCCGCGACCAGCGCCAGCTCGCTCGCAGTCTGCGCCCGCCCGTCCATCAGCCGCGACAGGATGCTGGCGCGGCCGGGATCGGCGATCAGCCCGGCGAGTTCGGCAAGCTCCGGTGCGATGGTCTGCATGGCCGGCTCCGCTATCGATCGAAATATGCCCCTTGCGCTTGTCGCACGTCACGCCGCTGCAACGCTTCGATCATGATCGAAATGTTCACGACATCGACATTTCGATCATCACCGAACTCGGTTCGCCGAACGATCCATTATCTCTCGCGTTGCGGTTCGGCCGGCAGGACGGTTGGCGCGAATCATCTGGAGGCGAACATGAAACGTTCGGAAGTTTCGACCACGACGATGATCCTCACCCGACGATCGGCCATCGGCTCGTTCGCGATCATGGCGATCGCCGGCGTCTCGCCCTGGGCCGGATCGCAAGCTCGATCGGAGCACAGCAACGGAGGAATGCCAATGAAGCACTATGCGATGAGCACGAGAACCATCAGCGACGCGATCAACACATCAGGCCTTCTGGTTGTGGCGCAATGGGAAGCCAAGGAGGGACAGGCCGACAAGGTCGCGGAAATCCTCGACGGCTTCCTGCCAGAGGCGCAGAAGGACCCCGGCACCAAGCTGTTCCTGATCGGCCGCGGCAAGGACAATCCGGCGCAATTCCTGTTCTACGAATTGTTCCAGGACGAAGCCGCGTTCAAGGCACATCAGGACAGCGCGGCTTTCAAGACCTACATCGCGGAGCAAGCGCTGCCGCTGCTCGCCAAGCGCGAGCGGTCGCAATACGCGCTGCTGTGAAGAAAAGCGCGGCGGGGAGGATGCAAATCCTTCCCGCCGGCGCGGGTCAGATCGACGCGCCGCTGTTGCCGAGCGTTGCGCGCAAGCCGGCCCGCTCGGGCGGCCTGCGCCAGAACCCGACGATCGAGATCCGCGACAGCACCGCCGCCTCGAGGCTCTCGACCCGGGTTCGGAGCCGAAGCGCGCGTTTCTCGACGAGATGCCAGGATGCGACGGCGACGCCGAAGGCGAGCGGCAGGCTGATCAGGAGGTTCAGATACCAGTGCTGAACCGGCGGGCCGAAGGTGGCGACGCATTGCTGGATGACGAAGCCGTAGAGATATAACCCGTAGGAGTAATCGCCTGACGAGACAATCCAGCTCCGCCGCGGGTTCATCAAGCCGAGATAGCAGGCGACATAGGCGGCCGGCACGGGAGCCAGCGCGTCGCCGCGTCCGGTCGCCATGCCGGCGGCGCACAGCACCAGCGCCAGCAGGCACACAGTGCGGTTGAACGGCACCCTGTCGCGCCAGAGGTAGAAGCCGACGCCGGCAAGGAAGCAGAACACCAGAAGGTGCGGGCGAAGCTGGATCGGTACCTCGTCCCAGCGCCAGATGTCGTAGGCGATGAGCCCGATCTGGGCGATCACCATGAAGCCCAGGAACGCCACCCGGTTGAAGCAAATCGTGAGCACGGCGAGCAGCGCCAGGATGACGTAGCACCACAGCTCATACGGCACGGTCCAGAGCTGGGCGTTCACCAGATCCGGCAGCGGATTGTGCAGGAACACGCCCGGCAGCTCGTAATGGATGTCGCCGACGATATTGAGAAAATAGGCGTGGAATTTCGGATCGGCGACATATTGCGCCAACGGCAGCTCGGTGAAGACCGAGCCGACGATGATTGCCGATAGCGTGGTTTCGACCGCGAGCGCCGGCCCGATCCGCAGCACGCGCAGGCCGAGGAAGGAAATCAGGCTCTTGCACCGGAGCAGGCTTGCGGTCACCAAAAAGCCGCTCAGGGCAAAGAACAGCGCAAGGATCATCGCGACGCCGATGCGCAGCGTGCTCTGGATTTCCAGCGCGCGGCCGAGCCCGAGCGTCACGTTCGTGCTGTGCAGGCCAATGATCGACGCCGCCAGCGCGATCCGCATGTAGTCGAAACCCGCGGGCCGATTGCGCGAAAGCGCCAGCTGATCGGCCAGGCTGGGCATCGATGTGCTCCCGAAGACATGCATCTGCGGAAAATACCGAGCAACAGTCTAAGGCCGTGTAAATGGGTCCACGCTGTAATTGCAGCGACGCGCGACGGCGGCCACCGCGCAACGATCGGTTAAGGTTATCGGCCGGCTAGGGCGATGCGTCGAATTGTATCGACTGGTCCTCGCGCGTTGGTGGCCCTGGGCGCACGCTCACGTATGTTGGCCTGGCCTCGGGGCCGATAGCTGGCGTGGCTCCTGATGCCCTAGAAGCAGACTTGGTATCGTCATTCGGCAACCGTTGCTTTGATCCCGGCTCCGCCAGGAGGAAACCACCACGATGCACATCAAACTGACAGCCATCGCGCTGCTCGCCGTGATCGCGCCGGGACAGGCGGGTGCCGCCATGCTCAGCGACGCCGAGGCGTCGTTCCTCGACCAGCTCGCTACCGCAGCCGCGGTGCTCGAACAACGATGCACCGGCTTTGAGGCCAATGGTGCCGGCGGCGTTCAAACGGGCGCCAGACTTCTCGGCAGCCCCGACGCCGCGATGGCGATGATCAATGCGTTCGACGCGGCCATCAAGGCTCACGACGGCAATGACTACGATCCGCGCAAATTCCGCCTCGAGGTGTCCGAAGCGGCCGGCAAGACCTTCAAGCGCGTCCGCGAGGCGTTGATCACAGACCCGGAAGGGGCCTGCGCCGCCTATGGCGATAGCGGCGCGGCGTCGGGGCTGCTCAGACGGTACTAGAACCGCGGGATATCCGGGAACGCCAGCTTGCCGGCGTGGACATGCACGCGGCCGAGCTCGGCGCAGCGGTGCAGGGTCGGAAACACCTTGCCGGGGTTGAGCAGGCCCTCGGCATCGAAGGCGCATTTCAGCCGCTGCTGCTGGTTGAGGTCGATCTCGGTGAACATGTCCGGCATCAGGTCGCGCTTCTCGATGCCGACGCCGTGCTCGCCGGTGAGCACGCCGCCGAGCTCGACGCAGCAGCGCAGGATGTCGGCGCCGAACGCCTCCGCCTTCTCGATCTCGCCCGGCTTGTTGGCATCGTAGAGGATCAAGGGGTGCAGATTGCCGTCGCCGGCGTGGAACACGTTGGCGACGCCGAGGCCGTATTTCTCCGAGAGGTCGCGGATCCGCGCCAGGGCCTTCGGCAAGGCGCCGCGCGGGATGGTGCCGTCCATGCAAAGATAGTCCGGTGAGATCCGCCCGACCGCGGGGAACGCCGCCTTGCGGCCGGCCCAGAACAGATTGCGCTCGGCCTCCGAGGTCGAGATCTGGCAGGAGGTCGAGCCGCAGCCTTGCGCGATCGCCTCGACCCGCTTGATCAGCTCGTCGACCTCGACCTGGGGGCCGTCGAACTCGATGATCAACAGCGCCTCGACGTCCAGCGGATAACCGGCGTGAACGAACGCCTCCGCGGCGTGGATCGCGGGCTTGTCCATCATCTCCATACCGCCCGGGATGATGCCGGCGCCGATGATCCGGGCGACGCATTCGCCGGCCGCCTCGACCTCGGCGAAGCCGACCATCAGCGCACGCGCCGTCTCCGGCTTCTGCAGGATGCGCACCGTGATCTCGGTGATGACGCCGAGCAGCCCTTCCGAGCCGGTGATGATTCCCATCAAATCATAGCCGGCATTCTCGGCCGACTTGCCGCCGATGCGCAGGATCTCGCCACTCATCAGCACGATCTCGCAGCCGAGCACGTTGTTGGTGGTCATGCCGTATTTGAGGCAGTGCACGCCGCCGGAATTTTCCGCGACATTGCCGCCGATCGAGCAGGCGATCTGCGACGACGGATCGGGCGCGTAGTAGAAGCCGGCATGGGCGACCGCCTGGCTGATCGCGAGGTTGGTGACGCCGGGCTCGGTGACCACGACGCGGTTGTCGAAGTCGATCTCGCGAATCCGCTTGAACTTGCCTAGCCCGAGCAGCACGCCGTCGGCAAGCGGCAGCGCGCCGCCGGACAGCGAGGTGCCGGAGCCGCGCGGCACCACCTTGATGCCCTGGCCCTGGCAATATTTGAGGACCTTCGACACCTGCTCGGTGGTATCGGGCAGCACCACGACCATCGGCGGCTGCCGATAGGCGGTCAGGCCGTCGGATTCATAGGCCAGCATCTCAGCGGCACTGTCGATCACGCCCTCACCAGGGACGATCGCGCGCAAGGCGGCCACGATTTCGGCGCGGCGAGCGAGGACGGCCTGGTCGGCCGCCGGCATCATGATGGACATCGTTGTTCCCTCGGTGGGCTTTTTGCCCTTCGCCGATTTGTTACGACAAATCAATCACGTCTGCACCTGTTTCAGTGAACCGGCCGAAGGTCGGATTGCCCCACCCCGTAATGGCGAGTTCTCTCTCGGACAAGCGGGCGGCCGCGAAACCTGTCAAAGTTTCGTGGCTTGTCCTGTCCAAGCCGGACATGCCACAAACGATCACTACCTCCCGGGACGAAACGAAGAGAACCCCATGAACCTAAAGACCTTGAGCGCGCTGGCGGTCGTCACATCGCTGGCTTCCGCATCCTCCGCGCTGGCGCAGGATGCCGCCGCCGGCAAGACCTCGTTCAATAAATGCCTCGCCTGCCACGCAATCGGCGAAGGCGCCAAGAACAAGGTCGGCCCCGAGCTCAACGGCCTCGACGGCCGCCATTCCGGCTCCGCGCCGGACTACAATTATTCCGATGCCAACAAGAATTCCGGCATCACCTGGAACAAGGCCACCTTCCTCGAATACATCAAGGATCCGAAGGCCAAGATCCCCGGGACCAAGATGGCCTTCGCCGGGATCAAGAACGAGAACGAAGCCAACAATCTCTGGGCCTACGTCTCGTCGTTCGACAAGGACGGCAAGCAGAAGCAGTAATCGGCGGTATCGGACGTCGTCCGTCCTGCGCGCAAGCCAGGGCGGACGCCAGAAGGGGATGGCCTTTCTTCGAATGCCATCCCCTTCGGGCTCTTTGATTTAAGCATGATCTCCGCGCAAACGCGTTCCGCGTTTGTCGCGAAGGAAAACCGCTACGCACTTTTCCGGATCATGCCCGCCACCGCGATCAGCGCGGCAACAGATTGGTCTTGGCGAGATCGACCACCTCGTCGCCGCGGCCGCTCATCACCGCGCGCAGCACCCACAGGCTGAATCCCTTCACCTGCTCCAGCGTAATGGTCGGCGGCATCGACAGCTCCTGCGTCGCGGTCACGACGTCGAGCACCGCCGGGCCGTCATGCGCGAGCACGTCGCGGATCGCGCCCTCGAGCTCGCCGGGATCCTCCACCCTGACGCCGTGAATGCCCATGGCGCGGGCCATCGCCGCGAAATCCGGATTCTTCAGATCGACCCCGGTCTCGATGAAGCCGGCGGCCTTCATCTCCAGCGCGACGAAGCCGAGCACGCTGTTGTTGAAGATCACGACTTTCGCCGGCAGCTTGGCCTGCGTCAGCGTGATCAAATCGCCCATCAGCATGGCAAAGCCGCCGTCGCCGGACATCGACACCACCTGCCGGCCGGGTTGCGCCGCCTGCGCCCCGATCGCATGCGCCATTGCATTGGCCATCGAGCCGTGCACCCAGGAGCCAACCAGACGGCGGCGGCCGTTCATTTTCAGATAACGCGCGGCCCAGATCGTCGGCGTGCCGACATCGGCGGTGAACACCGCGTCGTCGCTCGCCTGCTCGCTGAGCAGACGGGCCAGATATTGCGGATGGATCGGCTTCTGGCCCGGCTTGCCGCGAGCGAGATCGTCGAGCCCGGCGCGGGCGTCCTTGTAATGCGCGAGGCTGGCATCGAGATGCTTGCGGTCGGTCTTCACATGGAGCTTCGGCAGCAGCGCGGCGATGGTCTCGCCGACGTCGCCGACGATGCCGAGATCGAGCTTGCAGCGGCGGCCGAGATTTTCGGGGCGGATATCTACCTGCGCGATGTTGATGCCGGTCGGGAAGAACTGCTTGTAGGGAAAATCGGTGCCCAGCATCAGCAGCACGTCGCAGCCATGCATGGCGGCATAGCCGGACGAGAAGCCGATGAAGCCGGTCATGCCGACGTCGTAGGGGTTGTCGTATTCGACATATTCCTTGCCGCCGAGTGCGTGCACGATCGGGCTCTTCAGCGTCTCGGCAAGCTTGGTCAAGCCGTCATGCGCGCCGGCGCAGCCGCGGCCGCAGAACAGCGTGACGCGCCGCGCGCCATTGAGTAGCGCCGCCAGCGCATTCAACTCGTTATCGGCCGGACGCACGACCGGCGCCGGCGGCAGCAGGCCGGCATTCGGCGCGATATCGCGCTTCGGCGCCGTCCGCATCGCGACGTCGCCCGGCAGCACCAATACGGCGACGCCGCGCTTGCCGACCGCGGCGCGGATCGCGTTCTCCAGCATGTAGGGCAGCTGCGCCGGATCCGACACCAGTTCGCAATAATGGCTGCATTCGCGGAACAGGTCCTGCGGATGGGTTTCCTGAAAATAGCCGCCGCCGATCTCGGCCGACGGGATCTGCGCCGCCAGCGCCAGCACCGGCGTGCGGCTGCGATGCGCATCGAACAGGCCGTTGATGAGGTGGAGGTTGCCGGGACCGCAGGAGCCCGCGCACACCGCGAGCGCTCCCGTGATCTGGGATTCGGCGGCGGCGGCGAACGCGGCCACCTCCTCGTGACGCACATGCAGCCAATCGATCGTGCCGCGCTTGCGCAACGCCTCGGTCAGGCCGTTGAGGCTGTCGCCGACGACACCGTAGATGCGTTTGACGCCGGCCTGGGCAAGGGTTTCAGCGATGAGGTCGGCAATGTTGTCGATCCGCATGAGATGTGTCCTTTAATGCAATCCGAAACCGCGTGGTCCGCATGATGTTCGGCGCCACGCGGCGGCGCAAGCCTTGCCGGATCACATTCGCGCGGCGCAAACGCGCGGCAGCTATTGCGCCGTCACCACGTCCGGCACCATCAGGTCGGCCATCGTCTCGATCTCGGACGCCACGAGGTCGGGCACGACGTACTGCACCATGTGACCAGTGCCCGGCAGCACGATGAGCTTGGCGTTCGGTGCCGTGGCGGCGAGCGGCCGCGAGTGGATGCCGGTCGAGACCGTCTTGTCGACGTCGTCCGAAATGATTGACAGCGGTGCCCTGATCTCGGCATAGCGCGGCGCCTGCTCGATGACGGCGGCCTTCAGCGTGACGAGGTCGCGCGCATTGGCGATGAACTCGCGCGGGCGCAGCAGGAGCAATGACTCGCTGTCGCGGACGAAATCGGCCGGCACCGGCTGCGGCGCGAACACGCCGCGCGCAGCCGAACTGGCAATGAGGAGACCGAGCGGCAGCGTGATCGTATGCGCGAGCAACGGCCCGATCAGTGGTGTCGAGATCACATCATTGTAGCGTCCGGCGCCGCCGCGCCACGGATAGGCGACGGGCGCGAGCAGCACGAGGCCGGCGACGCGGTCCGGATGATCCAGTGCAATGCGCAAAGCGAGCGCGCCGGCCCAGGAATGCGCCACGACGATCGCCCGCTCGACGCCGAGCCTGGTCAGCGCCTCCACGATCATCCGGGCCTGGATCGCGGGTGTCGAATCCGCGACGCGCTCGCGCGTGCTCCAGCCGTGACCCGGCCGGTCGATCAGGATCACCCGGCGCGCTTCGGCAACGCGATCGCCGAGCGGCTGCATCGCGCGGAGATTGGAGCTTGCACCATGCAGCATCACGACCGGCGGCCCGACCGCGTCGTGCGAGCCGAGTTCGACCACATGCAGCCGCGCCCCGGCCACGTCGATCATTCGCCCCCGAGGCGGGAAGGCGCGCTGGATCAGCAGGGTGCCGATTTGCGTCGCCAGCGCAAGGGCGAGCCCTGCGGCCGCCAGCGCAATGATTGCGGTCAACATCGAGGAGATCCGAAGGGTCTTAGGCACCTGATTGGGCACCTGACAATTACGACGAAGCCGAAATCAGGTTTCGCGCGGATGTGCCCCCTGCCCGGGCATGCTCTTGTATGGAAAGCCAATTGTCGATTTTCCGGCTCGCGTCCCGGCGCGGAGTTGTCCACAATGCGCCCAGCCTGTGGATAGCGGGTTCATACCTGCGTCATTAGTTATTTCATAGATTGGCGGTGGCAATTTCGCCATCAGACGCGAGGCTTCATCGAAACCGGGACGCCCCTGGAACGCTTCCTGGTTTGTACACAGTATCCACAGGAACCGGCGTCCGCATGACGAGTTCAACGGGAAGTAATCGGAGGAGTACCATGATTTCCGACCCTAGCGATGCGGCCATCGATCAGATCGTGGCGAGCTGCAATGGCGACCTGCGCGGCGCCCTGAAGGCACTGTTGCTGGTGAATGAGCACCTGGAGGCGGAGCTTCAGCAATTCTATGCTGCCGTAGCCCAGGACACCGCGTCCCGCGGCAAGTTCTTGCACTAGCCTCCTGCGCCGGACCGTACCGCGAGCAAGCATCAGGCTCGCGCGCAACGTGCCCATTCGCGGCCATCGCCCCACGATCGCGATCAATCGCACGCAATCAGATATCGCGGCCTTCGACCTTTTCGGTCAGCTGCTTGACGATCTGCGGCACCTTCTCGAGGTAGGGATCGACAGCCAGCGCCTTGCGGAAGGCGTCGAGCGCACGCTTGTCGTCGCCCATGTCCTGCATGATCATGCCGACGCCCGCCAGCGCGCCGAAATGGCGGGGTTCACGGGTCAGCACCTGCTGCAGGTCTCCCAGCGAACGAACGTAATCGTTCTTCAAGTAGTAGATCGTCGCACGCCGGTTCCAGGCCTCGACATAGTCGGGGCGGAGCTTGATCACCGCGTCCAACAGCTTCAGCGCGACATCGACATTCTGGGCGTCGATCGCCGCCTTGGCACGCACCATCAACAGCGCCGCGGTATCGCTCGGGGTTTGCAGCCACAGCGCCCAGATCCGCGCCTCGACATGGCGGGCACTGTCCTCGTCGGGCGCGGCCTTCAGCGCGCCGAACAGGAAATCCAGCCCGCGGGTCCGGTCGGCCGGCACCTTCGGCAGCTTGGTCGGAGCCTCAGGTAGTTTTTTCTGGGCCCTGGGCGGCGGGACCACCCGCGGATCGTCCTGCGCGACGGCTGCAACAGGCATGGCCAGAAGCGCGGCGATCAGGATCGCCAGCCAGCGGTTGGTGGATCCCAGGAACTTGAATCCGAGCTTTAATCCCATAGCGGAAGTCTAGACGCACAACGCCGCACTGCAAAGCAGCGCGGCGTCAAAGACCTGTGAAGGAGTGATCGGAATCGGCCGGCGATCCGGGCGGGATCAGCCTTGTCGATCAGATTTGTCGGATCAACCCTGGCGCGCCTTGAAGCGGCGCTGGACCTTGTTGATCACGTAGACGCGGCCCTTGCGGCGAACCAGACGGTTGTTGCGATGGCGGCCGCGCAGCGACTTGAGCGAGTTACGGACCTTCATGGGACAATCCTGTTACTTCGAAAGGCCCGTGTTGGAGGCCGTACCTGATCAATGCCAATATTTGGCAAAATGGGATTTATCCCGATAAGCGGCCTGCCGCCCGGGACGGCCGCGTTCTAAGCCATCGGACCGTTAAATGTCAACCGAGACGGGCCGATTTTCGGGCCTGTCCTGGCCGGGAACCCGCCCAAGGCACCGCGCCACGCCATTGAGATCGCTTTGGAAACGGCGACGACCACAATTGTCCGGAGCAACGACGCGACCCGCCATCTCTCTTTGACCATGGCGTCACGGCCGCCGAATCGCGTTTTCGTCCTCCTCGCGCCCGCCCACGACCGGACCTCGTGTCGGATTGAGCTCGGCCCACGACCATATCCTCTCGGCGCTTGCGAAAATCGTTATATCATATAATTATTTTCCATCACCAATGAACACGCCCGCCGGGGAAGCCGAATGCCCAAGCTCAAACTGCCCGATATCGAAAAGGTCACAGCGATCGACATCCACACCCATGCCGAGGAGCCGTGCGGCATGCATGGCGACGACGGCTATGACGACTTCCAGGCGCAGATGGCCGACTACTTCAAGTCGCCGCACAAGCATCCGCCGACCGTGCCGGAGACCGCCGCCTACTACCGCGCCAAGAACATCGCCGCCGTGATCTTCCCGGTCGACGCCGAGCGCGAGACCGGCTTCCGCCGCTACAACAATTACGAAATGCTCGAGGTCGCCTCCGACCATCTCGACGTGCTGATCCCGTTCGTCTCGATCGACCCGCACAAGGGCAAGCTCGGCGTCCGCGAGGCACGCAAGCTGATCGAGGAATACGGCGTCCGCGGCTTCAAATTCCACCCGACCATGCAGGGCTTCTACGCCAACGACCGCATGGCCTATCCGCTCTATGAAGCCATCAACGACGGCGGCGCGATCGCGCTGTTCCACACCGGCCAGACCGGCGTCGGCTCCGGCATGCCGGGCGGCATGGGGATGCGGCTGAAATATTCCAACCCGATGTACATGGACGACGTCGCGGCCGATTTCCCCGACCTCAAGATCATCCTCGCGCATCCTTCTTTCCCATGGCAGGAAGAGGCGCTGTCGGTCGCGACCCACAAGCCGAACGTCTATATCGACCTGTCCGGCTGGTCGCCGAAATACTTCCCGCCGATCCTGGTGCGCTACATCAACTCGATCCTGCAGGACAAGATGCTGTTCGGCTCCGACTGGCCGGTGATCACGCCGGACCGCTGGCTCGCCGACTTCGCCAAGCTCGACATCCGCGAGGAGATCCGGCCGAAGGTCATGAAGGCCAACGCGCGGAAGATTTTGGGGATCTGAGGGAGTATTGTCGGCGGCAAGCTTCGGAGGTGGTTCATGACGAACTTCACCGGACTTGCCACCCTCTCCGCACTCCTGATCGGAAGCGCAGGGCTATGCTGCGCGGCACGCGGCGGGCAGCCGCCCGCGTTCGTCGAATTCGAGAGCCCGCTTGCAAGTGCGCAGCCGCTGCAAGGCTATCTGCGAACACCCGATGGACCGGGCCCCTCACCCGCCGTGGTGCTGCTGCACGGCTGCGCCGGCTTCTTCAAGCAACTCGACGAGCGCTGGGGCAAGCGGCTGGCGGCCTGGGGTTATGTCACGCTCACGGTCGACCGGTTCGGGCCGCGCGGCATCACCAGCGCCTGCACGAACGGCGCGCCGGCCGCAACCGTCCATGACGCCTATCGTGCGCTGAGCTATCTCGCGCGGCAATCGGCGGTCGATCCCGATCGCGTCGCGGTGGTCGGGTTCTCGCAAGGCGCCTGGCTCGCCCTGCTCTCGGTCGAGCGTGGCGCGATCGAACATAACGCGGCAGAGAAATTCCGCGCGGCCGTCGCGTTCTACCCACCCTGCCTCAGCATCAAGGGCGACATGACGGTGCCGACGCTGATCATGGTCGGCGAGCTCGACGACTGGACGCCGGCCAAGGAGTGCCGGACCCTGGCCGAGGGCCGCGACGACTACGGCATCTCCCGGCAGAATAGTGCGGGACACCCGATCGAGCTGATTGTCTATCCCGGCGCCTATCACGGTTTCGACGTGCCGCATTACAGCACGCCGGTGCAGATGCTGGGTCATCACCTCGAATTCAACGAGGTGGCCAGGGATCAATCCATCGACGCAATCAGGAAATTCCTGTATGCGACAATCGGCGGGCAAGAGAGATCACAATGACCATCAAGGCAATCGTCTTCGACGCCTACGGCACACTCTACGACGTCCAGTCGGTGGCCGACGTCACCGAGGATGCGTTTCCCGGCTACGGCGACATCATCACGCAGATCTGGCGCATCAAGCAGCTCGAATACTCCTGGCTGCGTTCGCTGATGCGGCGCTACCAGGATTTCGCCGTCGTAACCCGCGACTCCCTCGCCTACACGCTGCGCTGCCTCGGCCTGCAATGTGACGCGGCGACCTTCGCCCGCATCATCGACAAATATCAGCATCTGGCGCTGTATCCGGACGCGGTCGGCGCGCTCGAGGCGATGAAGGACAAGAAGCTCGCGATCCTGTCCAACGGCAGCCCTGACATGCTGAATGCGCTGGTGCGCAATTCAGGGCTCGACCGCGTGCTCGACGCGACCATCAGCGTCGATGCCCACAAGGTGTTCAAGCCGGCGCCCGAGGCCTACACGCTGATCGAGGAGGTGCTGAAAGTACCGCCGGCGGAGGTGCTGTTCATCTCCTCCAATCCGTGGGACGCCTGCGGTGCCAAGTCGTTCGGCCTCAACGTCGCATGGATCGAGCGGGTGACGCCGCAGGCGATGGCGCTGGCCTGCGTCGAAAGCGAGACGGTCGCCCCATTGACGATGTTCAAGACGCTACGTACCCAGATGGACGAGCTCGGCGTCGTGCCCGATCACCGGATCCACGGTCTCTCCGAACTTCCCGCCCTGGTGTCTGCAAGGTCCTGAACGACATGAGCCTCGAGTCCGTCCGCGCCTTCTTCGCCGAGAAGGCGCCCGAAATCTCCGTGATCGAATCCACCACGAGCTCCGCGACCGTCGTGCTGGCGGCGGAGGCCTATGGCGTCGAGCCGGCGCGGATCGCCAAGACGCTGAGCCTGCGGGTCGGCGACCGCGTGGTGCTGATCGTCGCCGCCGGGACGTCGCGAATGGACAACAAGAAGGTGAAGGCGGCGTTCGGCGGCAAGCCGAAGATGCTCGGCCTCGACGAGGTCGCCGACATCACCGGCCACGAGGTCGGCGGCGTCTGCCCGTTCGGGCTGAAGACGCCGCTGCCGGTCTATTGCGACGTATCGCTGAAGGCATTCGATGTCGTGGTGCCGGCCGCAGGCTCGACCCACAGCGCGGTCCGCATCACGCCCGACAGGATGGCGGAGCTGACTGCGGCCGAATGGGTCGACGTCTGCGAAGTCAGACCTGGGGACTAGTCTTCATCGTCGAACGGCGGCCGCGATGGCGCCGGCTGCATCGGCTGTGGTGCGCGCGGCCGCTGCTGCATCTGCGGCTGCTGCGGCGCGCGGCCCTGCGCTTGCGGCTGTTGGGCTCGCCCCTGTGTCTGCGACTGTTGCGCGTTTGATTCGAACACGGCACGACAACTGTTGGAAAGTTGCGGCGTGTTCTGCCGCAGGCAAGCCACGATGCGCTGCACGTCGGGCACCTGGTCGCTGCAGAGCCGCCACACGTCCGGTGTGCACGCCATCTGCTGTTCCCAGGTTCCCCGATACTCCTCGGCGACGGCGGCCGTTGCCGTGACAGCTCCGCCGATCGCTATGGCAAGGCTCAGGACGATCCGCTGCGATCGCATGTCGGGCTCCCGTTGTTCCAGATACTGGCCCGCGCGCGCATGTTCCCGCGCCGCGATTTGCTCCAAAGCTGCCCAATGAATGCGGCCAAGGATCGTTCGCGCAGACAACTAAAAGTGCAGACAACTAAAAGTGAAGAGAGTTTGTCCCGCGAGTTCCCTATTCGACCTTGCCGATCTTCTTCACCGCCGCGATCAACCGCGCGCTGTCCTCTGCAACAAATTTTGAGAACGCCGGCGCGTCCATATAAGCGACAGGACTGCCCGCGGTTTCGAAGGTCTTGATTACCTGCGGCGCCTTCACGGCATCGGCCATCGCCGCGCGCAACCGGTCCATGATCGGCATCGGCAGCGCTGACTGCGCGAACAGTCCCGCCCAGATGTAGAACTCGACGTCCTTGTAGCCGAGTTCCTTGAAGGTCGGCAGATCGGGGAAGCTCGCGATCCGCTCGGCGCCCCAATTGGCGAGCACGCGCATCTTGCCGTCCTCGACCTGCTGCTTGAGCGTGCCCGGCGCCGACGCCAATGCCTGCACGGTCCCGGAGAGCAGCGCGGTGAGCGCCGGGCCTGCGCCACGGAACGGCACGTGCAGCAGCTTTATTCCTGCGCTCGCCGCGAACATCTCCATCGCGACATGCAGCGTGCCGTACGGACCGGACGAGCCGTAGGGGATCTGTCCCGGGCGTTTCTTCGCGTCGTCGACGAATTCCTGCAGCGTCTTCCACGGCGCCGAGGCCGGCACCGCCAGCAGCGTCGGGTCGGCAAGCACACGCGCGATCGGCGCGAACTGCGACACCTCATAAGCCACCGGACGATCGAACAGCCGGTCGGCCTCCGGCAGCACTGCGAGCGAGGACAGCGTCATCAGCAGCGTGTAGCCGTCGGGCTCGGCGCGCGCGGCCTGCGCATTGCCGATCGATCCGCCTGCTCCGCCGGCGCGATTGTCGACGATCACAGGCTTGCCGAGGATACGCTCCAGCGCAAGCGCCACCGGCCGCGCCGCAAGGTCGGCCTGGCCGCCGGCCGGAAACGGCACGATCATCGTGATGTTGCGGTTGGGATAGGCGCCTTGCGCAAACGCTGGCTTGGCGAGCGCAGCCTGCGCAAGCGGCAATGCGGCAGCGGCGCGCAGGAGTTCGCGGCGATTCATCGAGAGTTTCTCCCCAATCATTTTTTGGCGATCGCAGCCGATCGCGATGCCGCGGTCAGAGCCGCGGCTTGATCGCATGGTGCAGGAGCGGAGCGCTGATCTCAAGCGTCCTGCGCGCCGCATCTGACGCCGACGGACCGATGGGGAAGATCGAGCCTAGTCGGGCCGAGTGCATGCTGAGATTCGATCGAATAACGACGGCGCTGTGCTCCCTCTCCCCGTTCTTACGGGGAGAG